>NZ_BOOK01000024.1 GCF_016863195.1 Paraplanobispora takensis
CGGCCAGTTCGTGGGCGGCCAGTTCGTGGGCGGCCAGTTCGTGGGCGGCCAGTTCGTGGGCGGCCAGTTCGTGGGCGAGCGCGCGCGAGTGGTCCTCGCCGAGCCGGTCCAGGGAGTGCAGGAGGCTCGTCTCCCAGCGTTCGCGCAGCTCGGGACGGCCCAGGCACAGCACCAGCAGCGGCAGGTCGCGGGCTCGGGCCGCCAGCAGGGTCAGGGCGTCGAGCAGCGGCGGCGCGGCCCACTGCATGTCGTCCAGGATCAGCACGACCGGACGGTCCCGGCAGGCGGCCCGCAGCAGGCGCCCCACCGCCCAGACGGTCTCCTCCAGGCTGGTGCCGGGGGTGCCGTCGGCCAGCAGCCCGGCGATGAGCGCGGAGACGATCTCGCGCTCGGTCCCCTGCTCGATCTCCCGCCCCGACTCCCGATCTGTCCCCCGTCCGGCCCGGGCCTCTCCGGTGATCTGCCCGGCGACCTCTCCGGCCAGCGGGCGCAGCGCCTCGGCGAGGCTCAGCAGTGAGCCGCCCTCCCCGTAGGTACGGCAGCGGCCGGAGACGATCGCGGCCCGGCGCGCGGCCGGTGAGCTCTCGGTCCAGGCACGGACCAGCCGGGTCTTGCCGATGCCGGCCTCGCCGCAGAGCGTCACCGTCCGGCACTCTCTCCGGGCGGTCACCGCCGCCAGGTGGGCGTCCAGGCTGCGGACGTCGTCACGGCGGTTGACGAAGGACAGGTCGAAGCGGCGCGACAGGGCGGGGTCGTCGGCCCGCACCGCCTCCACCCGCCAGGCCCTGACCGCGGCGTCGACCCCGCGCAGGCTGAGCGGCCCGGTCTCGGCGGCCACCACGGCGGGCCCCGCGGCCAGCCGGGTGTCGTGCCCGATGAGGATCTCGCCGGGCGCCGCGGCGGTCTGCAGGCGGGCCGCCACGTTGACCACCTGCCCCGACACCAGTCCCTGACCCGTGTCGTTCTCGGCCGAGGCCACCACCTCGCCGGTGTTGACGCCGATGCGGGCGCGCAGCCGTACGCCGAACTCGGCCTCCGCCTCCTCGTTGAGCTCCTCCAGCGCGGCCCGCATCTCCAGGGCGGCCCGTACCGCCCGCAGGGCGTCGTCCTCGTGCAGCGCCGGCACGCCGAACACCCCGACCACGGCGTCGCCGATGAACTTCTCCACGATCCCGCCGTGGTACTCCACGCGGTCCCGCATCAGCTCGAAATACCGCAGCAGCACCGAGCGCAGCGACTCCGGGTCGAGCTCGCCGCTGAGCTCGGTGGACTCGGTGAGGTCGCAGAAGACCACCGAGACGACCTTTCGGACGACGCCGTCGCCGGTGGTGGCCATCAGAACAGCAGACCGCCGATGGTGTGCGCCTCGACCTCGGGCGCCGCGTCCATCATCTGGAGCTGGATGGAGATCAGCAGGGCCGTCTCCTCCTCGCTGAGCCCGGCGAGGACTTCAAGCTGCTCCTCACCGCCGGGGCTCAGGTCGATGCCCGCCTCGGTCAGTTCGCGGATGGGGTCGAATTCCACGGTTCCTCCTTGAAGTCCTCCGCAGTGGAGTTCTGTGCGGTCGGGCCGAGCAGGCCGGTGAACAGGCGGGTCGCGGCGTGCACCGTGTGCAGGGCGCTGAGCCCGACGGCCTGCTCCTGCTCCGGGGTGAGCGGCAGCCCGTCCAGGACGGCGTCCAGCTCGGCGCGGTGCCCGAGGTCGAGCTCGCCGTGGTGGCGCAGCGTGCGGAACGCCGCCGGCGGGAAGCCGGTCACCGCGCGCAGGTGCGCCATCAGCGCGTCGGTCGGCGGGAAGCCCTCCATGGCGGCGATGTAGCCGAGCAGGGCCGCGGGGTGGTGGTGGAGCGTCCAGTAGTACTGCGCGCCGACGAGGGCGGCCGCCGCGGCCGAGGGCCGGCCGGGGGCGTGGCCGAGCACGGCCAGGTCCGCGCGGAGCCAGTCGTCGTGCCCGCGCTCCTCCTCGATGTGACGGCGCAGATAGCCCGCCAGGGCCGGCTCTCCGCGCCGTACCGCCTCGGCCAGGGCGGTCTCCATCAGCGGGACCGAAGCGGTGATCACCGCGTGCATGGCCCCCAGGTAGGCCGGATAGCGCAGCCGCAGGCCGGGCGCGGCCCACAGGCGGGCGGCGGCGGCCCGCAGCCCCGGCATGAGCAATTCGATCTTGGCATGGAGGCTCCGGCTGCGTGCGCCGGGGACCGTGCCGTTCGTCGTGTCCGCCATGGCGCAAGGGTCGCGGCGCGCGGTTGGCTTCCGGTACGGATCCGGTTGGTTTCCGGTATGGCCCCCGCTCACGGAGGGTGCGCCCTCCCCCCGTCCCCGGTTCTCACCGGCCATGGACCTCTCCCCCGTCCGTGATCGGGGTCAGCCCGGTGTGCACGGCCATGAAGGCCAGCATTCTCGCGGCCAGCCGGGCCCCGTCCTCTCCCTGCGCGCCGGTGTGCCCCATCTTCTCCACCAGGTGGTGCAGTACGGGCCCGGCGGCGCCGGCGGCGTGCTGCAACTGCGCGGCCATCTTGCGCGAGTGCACGGGGTCGACTCGCGTGTCGTTGTCCCCGGCCACGAGGAGCACGGCGGCGTGCACGAACGGCGCGCTGACATTGTGGTACGGGGAGTAGCTCAGCAGCGCCTCCAGGGCCGCCGGGTCGTCCGGCGAGCCGTACTCCCGGCGCCACGCCCGGCCCAGGCCCCAGCGCTCGTAACGGATCATGTCCAGCGGCGCCCCCACGCTCACGGCGGCGGCGTAGGCCCGCGGCCGCTGGACGACGGCGCCGGCGGCCAGGAGCCCTCCGTTGCTGCTGCCCAGCAGGGCGAGCTGCTCCGGCCGCGTCCACCCGTGCCGGACGAGCCAGTCGGCGGCCGCGTGCAGGTCGGCCAGCGCGTTCGGCTTCCTGGTCCCGGCCCCGTCCCTGTGCCACTGCCGGCCGCGCTCGCTGCCGCCCCGTACCCCCGCGACGGCGCCCACGCCTCCCCGCAGCACCCAGGCCAGGATGTCGGGCTCGTAGCTGGGCCGGAAGGACAGGCCGAAGCCGCCGTAGGCGCTGAGCACGGTCGGCCGGGGCCGGTCCCCGTCCGGCCCGGCGGCGGGCGCCAGGATGGTGAGCGGGACCTCGGTGCCGTCGGCCGAGCGGTAGGTGCGGTGCAGGACCCTGATGTCCGCCCGGGGGACGCCGCCCGCGTCCAGGGGGCTCACCCGCCCCGACTCGACGTCCAGGTGCCACGCCGAGGGGGGGATGGCCCAGTCGGTGTACCTGAGCGTCAGCGCCCCGGGACCGGGGCCGGTCCTGATCCCGAGGACCGTGCCGGCGCCGGGCAGCGCCACCTCGGTGAGCGCCGCGCCCGTCACCGCGTCGTGGACGGTCATCCGGCTGACGCCGTCCCGGGCGCGCAGCGCGACCAGCCGTCCGCCCCGCGCGGTGCGGGCCAGCGCCACACTGGACAGGACGGCGCCGGGATCCTCCGGCAGGAGGATCCGCCAGGGGCCCCACCCGCCCGGGACGGGATCGGCCACGAGCACCTGCCCGAACCCCGCCGGCGTGGAGACGGTGGCGAGCAGCCGGCCGTCCGCGTCGACCAGGACGCCGGCCGAGGCCGCCTCGAGCGACAGCGGCCGCAACCGTCCGTCCGTCTCGACGTCCGCCACGAACACGTGGGTCTGCGGCGAGGTCCCCTCCCGGAGGGTGAGGATGAGCCACCGGTCGCAGCAGAGCCTGACGTGGTAGCGGGTGAGATCCCCCTCGTCCCCGGCCACGAGCTCGTCGCCGGCGGGGTCGGCGCCGATCGTGTGCCGGTAGACGCCCGTCCCCGGGCGGCCGGGGCGGCCGCGGACGTAGAAGAAGCTGCGGCCGTCGGCCCGCCACTCGACCGGCGAGTAGCGGGTGTGCGCGATCTCCTCCACGATCCGCCCGGTGGCCGCCTCCACCACCGACAGCGGGGTCTGCCGCTCGTCGCCCGCCAGGACGACCTGGAGGGCGATGTGCTCTCCCGTCGGCGACGGCTGCCAGCGGGTGACGGCGGCCTCCGGCGGGAAGGCGGCGCCCAGGGGCCGCCAGGGGGCGTCCCCGCCCTCCCGGACCAGCACCTCCCAGGGGGAGAGGGCGTCGGGCCGGCTCAGCCGGAACTCCCGCGATCCGGCGATCTTGGCCGGGACCGGGGCCGGTCCGCCGGCCAGCTCGCGCACCATCCGCTTCCAGTCCTCCTGCCCGGGCAACCGCTCCAGGTATCCGGTGCTGAGGAGCTGCTGGTCGCCGATCCAGCGGCGGGCCGCCGGTGAGCCTTCCTCCTCCAGCCAGCGGTACGGGTCCGCGACCGGACGTCCGTGATAGTCGTCGACGATCCGTTCCCGGGGAGCCTCGGGATAGCGCGGAAGACCGGGGTACGGCTCTTCAGCGGGCTTCACGGCCGGGCTCCGGAACGCTCGGTGACGCGCCGGGCGCCGGAGCGGGCCGATCCAGCCGGCCACGGCGCACCGAGACCAGGAAGATCAGCGCCGCGAGGACGGCGAGGGCCTGGCACAGCCACAGACCGCCGCGCACGCCGAAGCGCTCGCCGGCCAGGCCGCCCGCCAGGGCGCCGACCGTGCCGGCCAGCGTCGCGACCGACAGCATCAGGGAGCTGACCCGGCCGAAGAACTCGTCGCCGACGTCGTCCGACAGGACGCCGACGATCGCCAGGTTCGCCCCGGCGCTGAAGAACACCGGCAGCGCGGTCCCGATCACGACCGCCGTCATGGCCAGCCAGAGCGGGCCGTACGCCGCCGGGAGCGCCAGACCGGACAGGCCGGCGGCGGGCAGGCAGATCACCAGCAGCTCGCGATGGGTCAGCCTGCGGGAGAGCAGCCGGGACGCCGCCATCGTGCCCACCGCGGCCAGCAGTGTGGCCGCCACCGACGGCAGGCCGTAGAGGGCGACGGGAAGCTGCAGCGTGTCCAGCATGAACACCGCGCGCTGGGCGATGGTGCCGCTGAGGGCGACGTTCGACAGCACGGCGTAGACGACGAACGCGACCAGGAGGCGGTTGGCCCGGATGGCCGCCCCTCCGGCGCGCAGTTCGCGCAGCAGCCCGGTGCGCGGGTGGGCCGGTTCCCGCCTGCGGTCCTGCGAACGCAGCGAGCGCAGGGACAGGGCGCTGAACAGGTAGGTGAGGCTGTCCATGACGAACAGCAGGGTCGCGCCCACCGCGGCCACCAGGGGCCCGGCGACCGTCGCCGCGACCGAACGGGAGAGCAGCTCGGAGGTCTGCAGTTTCCCCCTGGCCCGGCTGAGGTCGCCGACGTCGAGACTCCTCAGGTGCGAGAAGTACAGGGCGTTCAGGACGACCTGCGACAGGCCCAGCAGGAAGGCGGTCCCCGCCAGGATCGCGACGCTCAGCAGGCCGCCGAGGGCCAGGGCTCCGCACAGGAGCATCGTGCCCGCGCAGATCAGGTCGACGAGGACGAGCGTGCGCCGCGGGCGGGTCACCCGGTCGGCCAGGGTCCCCAGCACCGGGCCGAACAGCAGGGCCGGCAGGGTCGCGCCGGCGACGATCAGGGACACCTCGCGCGGCCCGGCGTCCAGGACGGTCACGGCCACCACCGAGGTGGCCGTGGCGGTCAGCGTGCTGCCGAAGGCCGAAGCCGTCTGCCCCCACAGGTACAGGCGCAGATCGGAGGCCCGGGTCATGAGGGATGCGGTCCCCGTCATGTCGTCCGGCCCGCCGCTCAGATCGGGAAGGCGTTCGGGCAGACCAGCGACATCATGCTGAGGGGACCGGTGAGGTTCCCCGTCATCTCCATGTGCGCCTGGACCTCTCCGTCGTCGAGCTCGTAGGGCAGATCGTTGAGGGACATCACTTCGTCCATGGTCTTCCTCCTCGGGGGGGTCGCTTCTCCTGGGACGGGTCGCACGGATCCCGCCGCCGTGACCGCGGGGAAGGGCGGCACCGGTTCGTGATCCGGTGCCGCCCGGCCGGGACGTCGTGTCGCGGTCACCGGACGGTGCCGGGACGCCGCGACATCACTCCTCCCGGTCCGTCTCCGTGAGAGGTCCGACGGCGGGGTGGGTCATTCCACGCTTCCGCAGTTGCCGACGAAGATGGACAGGCTGCTCCAGGGAGCCTCCTCCTCGTTCTCCTCGGGCTCGCGCAGAACCTGCAGCCTCAGGGCGTCGATCATGATGTTCTCCTTCTCCGGTGGTGGTTCGTTTCCATGGGGATCGGCCGGCTTCGTACGGAGGTCCGCCGGCTTCGTACGGGGATCCGCCGGCTTCGTACGGGGATCCGCCGGCTTCGTACGGGGATCCGCCGGTGGAGCGGGATCACTCCACGCTTCCGCAGTTGCCGACGAAGATGGACAGGCTGCTCCAGGGAGCCTCCTCCTCGTTCTCCTCGGGCTCGCGCAGAACCTGCAGCCTCAGGGCGTCGATCATCGTGTCCTCCTCTCCCGGTGATGTGGGTGTACGGGGGGTCTGGTGAGGGCCGCGTCGAGGGTGAACAGCGGGTCCGGGAGTCCGGTGAGGATCCTGCTCAGGGCGAGGACCACACCGGCGGAGCCGTGCCACAGGTCGGCGCTGAACCGCATGAGGAGCGAGGTGGACAGGAAACGCACCCCGTTCCGGCCGGGGACCGCGTGCTTGAAGAGCGCGGTCCCGGCTTCGATCTCCCGGATCGCCAGGTCGGGCCGGTCCAGCAGCGCGGCGGCCTGTCCCAGGGCGAGGCCCAGCCCCGCCTGTCCGGCGAACAGCGCGGGAGCCACGGCGAACCGCCCCGAGCAGGCGCGCAGGCTGCGCCGGAGTGCGTCGGCCAGCACGGGGTCGTCGGCCGTCGTGAGATAGCGGGCCGCGACGTGGGCGTATCCGGCGCTGCCCGCGAACAGGTAAGGCATGTTGCGCCCGTCCGTCTCGGACACCCGGAACCCGAGCGCGTCGGTCTCCAGCGGCCGGCCGTGCTGCAGTTCGTCGCGCAGCAGCCGGGCGCCGCGCTCCAGCATGTCGGGGTCACCGGTGAACCGGCTCAGGTAGTACAGGGCCAGCGCGATGCCGGGACGCCCCTCGACCAGGCCGGAGGCGTCGCCGGGGCCGAGCGAGGGGACGAGCCCGGCGTCCCCGGGGATCGCGGCCAGCGTCCGCATCGCGCGCTCGACGTGCCGGTCGTCGCCGGTACGGCCGTGCAGGAACAGATGGGCCATGGCCACTCCGGCCGCGCCTCCGCCGAGTGTGGCGCAGGTACGGCTCAGCGGATGCCGGTCGGCCGCGGCGAGCAGTTCCCCGGCGGCCTCGACCTCCCCGAGGTCCGCCAGGACCCAGGCGATGCCGGCGTTGCCGAAGAACAGGCCCGGCGGTGTGTCGTCACGCTCGCGCAGGGACTCCTCGCGCAGCCGGGCGACGATCCGCGGATCGACCGGGCGGCCCGAGGCCCGCAGGGCGTGCAGCACCCCGGCCGTGCCGTGGGCCACGCAGCGGGTGTTGGTCGTCAGCCCCTGCGGGGTCGTCGGGAAGATCCGGTGCGGGTCGTCCGGCCGGGCCGCGGCCTCGATCGCGTCGGCCGTGCGGTCCCGCAGCCACCGCAGGGCGGTGAGGGGGTCGCGCCGTACCTCCTCGGGGGCGGGCATCAGCGGGCGCTCCGGGCGGCGGCGGAACCGGGTGGCGAGGTTCCAGAGCCGGTCCGGCACCGGGGCGAGATCGGTGAGGTCGCGATACAGGTGACCGGCCGCCTCTCCGTTGCGGTCCAGCACGTTGTGCGAGGGGAACAGCAGCGCCTGCGCCACCGCCGACAGCCCGAACTCGTCGAACCGCCGCGTGTCCATGGCGGCCAGGCTCCGCCGGTCGAGCGCCTCCGGAGGCATGAACCCGGGCGCCCCCATCGGTCTGGCCACCGCGCCGATCCGGCAGGCGGCCTCGAAGTCGACCAGTCTGACCCCTTCGTCCTCGTCGATGAGGACGTTCCTCGGGTTGAGGTCGACGAACGCGTACCCCAGCTCGTGCAGGGTGGAGACGATCTTCTTGAGCCGGTCGAGGATCGCCAGGCAGCGCCGGTAGTAGCCGGCGAACGCCTCGGGCGGCAGCCCGATCCGGATGTTCGGCTGGTTCGCCACCGCCCACTTCGCCAGGGTCCTGCCCGGGACCAGCTCCGAGACCAGATAGCTGTTCTCCCAGTGCGCGAAGACCCCGATCGGCTCCGGGCATATCCCCGGGCTCAGCTCGTGCAGGTCCCGCAGCGTCCGGTGCTCCTGCGCCAGCAGGGTCTGGGCGTCGCACCCGTCCCACCAGTAGCCGTTGTGCGCCCGCGCCTCCTTGACGAAGACCCGCCGGCCGTCCGCGGTCCGGGCGAGGTAGGCGCCGCCGGCGTTGCTGTGCTGGACCACCGCCTCGAAGGTGTATCCGCCGAAGGTGACGGGCCCGCCCGCGCCGGCCGCCGGCTCCGGCGCGAACGGGTCGGCGACCCCGGGCGGCAGCGTGAACGTCGGCCGCCGCTCGTCGGGGATCTCCCGTCCCCCGGGGTCGAGCATGGTCGCCTGCCGGGTGCCGTCGGGCCGCAGCCGGTGACGCTCGCGGAACGAGCCGTACCGGTAGGCCACGGACGAGGAGGAGCCGAAGCGGCGGTCGGTGAGGATGTACGGCCCGGCGAAGCCGGCCAGCCGGTCCTCCAGCTTGACGAGCAGGTCGTGGGCGATCCGCCGGGTCGGCGGGTACAGGGCGCAGAACTTGCCGCTCTGCGTGCGGGGACCGTGCTTGTGATGGAGCCACAGGAAGAACCTGCTGCCGCTCACGTGCTTGAAGGGGATCGAGAGCTCGGCGCAGACCCCGGCGACGATGTCCAGCACGGCCTGCGCGTTCTCCAGGGAACTGCAGACGTGCACCTTCCAGCCCTGGTCGGCGGAGACCGCCCGCGGAGGCGTCCACATCGTCCAGACGCCGTGCGAGCGCCGGTCCCAGCCCCCGGGTGCCGCGGCGGGGGTGTACGGCTCGCCGGGCTCACCGAGTTCCGGCGGCTCGTAGTAGTCGGGATGGGCAAGGGTGAAGCCGAAGTACTGCATGGTCGATGAAGCTAGGCAGCCCCGGCTGGGAAGCGGTTGGCCGCCGGTTGGACCTCGGTAAAGGCGCACGTTCGGGGCCCTTGCGGGCGCCGCGCCCGGCCGGGGAGCGCGCGACGCGGAACGCGATGGCACGGGTTGGAACGCCTATAGGTGAGACGGGGAGACGGCGGCGCGCCCGATCGGCGGCCGGGCCGTCGATGTCCACCGCAGCCGGACAGGCGCGGAAGGCGGAAAAGGGGTTTCAGCGTGCGCGTATCCACCAGGCCCGTGCGAACCGGGACCACGGACGAGACGACCTTCGCGGTGCTGGGGCCGCTGCAGGCGCGGCGCGGGGGCGGCCCGCTGCCGCTCGGCCCCTTCAAGCAGCGGGCGCTGCTGGCCGCCCTGCTGTGCAGGGCCAACCGGGTGGTCTCCACGGGCACGCTGATCGAGGCGTTGTGGGACGACGATCCCCCGCGTACGGCGCACAAGAGCCTGCAGGTCTACGTCGCCACGCTGCGCAAGGAGGTATTGGGCCCCGCCACGCGCGGCCACCTGACCCACAGCCCGCCCGGGTACCTGCTCGGCATGCGGCCGGACCAGCTCGACGCGCTGGACTTCGCCCACCGGGTGGACGAGGGCCGGGCCATGGCGCGCCGGGGCGAGACGCGCTCCGCCGCGCGCACGCTGCGCGGGGCGCTGGAGCTGTGGCGCGGCGCTCCGCTGCCCGATCTGACCGTGATGCCGCTGATCGCGGCCGAGGTGGCCGCGCTGGAGGATCGCCGCGCCGGCGCCTTCGAGGACTGGGCCGAGCTGGAGCTGGAGCTGGGCAACCACACGGGCCTGCCGGCACCGATCCGCGAGCAGGTCGAACGCCACCCGCTGCGCGAGCGCCTGCGCAGCGCCCAGATGCTGACGCTGTACCGCTGCGGCAGGCAGACCGAGGCCCTGGCCGTCTACGAGGAGGTGCGCCAGACCCTGGCCAGGGAGCTGGGGCTGCAGCCCAGCCCCGTGCTGGAGCGCCTCTACCGGGACCTCCTGGCCGGTGACCCGGCACTGACCGCTCCGGCCGTCCCGGAACCGGTCGCCCTCACCGGCCCGCCCGGAGAGCCGCCGGAGGCGGCGGCGCCGGGCCGCCCGGACCGCGGGGCCCCGGCGCTGCTCCCCCGGGACCTGCCCGACTTCACGGGGCGGGCCGGGCCGCTGCGCGAGGTGCTGGCGGGGCTGCGGGTCACGCGGCCGGGCTCGGGTCCCGTCACCGTCGTGTCCGGGCTGCACGGCTGCGGCAAGACGGCGCTGGCGGTGCACGCCGCCCACCGGCTGCGCGGGCGTTTCCCGGACGGGCAGATCTTCGTGCGGCTGCGCGACTCCGGCGACCGGGCGCGGCCGGTCCGCGACGTGCTGGCCGAGCTGCTGCGGGCCACCGGTCACGGCGGGCGGTTGCCGCGCACCACCGAGGACAGGGCCGCGCTGTACCGGACCGGCCTGGCCGAGCGGCGCATGCTGCTGGTGCTGGACGACGCCCCCGGCGAGCACGCCGTACGGCCCCTGCTGCCGGGCGCCGGCGCCAACGGCGTGCTCGTCACCAGCCGGCGGCGGCTCGGCGCGCTGGAGTCCGCCCGGCACGTGGAGCTGGGCGAGCTGCCGGCGGCCGAGGCGGTCGAGCTGCTGGCCGGGATCGCCGGGCCCGAGCGGGTGGCCGACGACCCGGCGGCGGCGGAGCGGATCGCGCGCGCCTGCTGCGGGCTGCCCATGGCGGTCAGGATCGCGGGCGCGCGGCTCGCCGCCCAGCGCCACATGGCGCTGGGCTGGTACGCCGGATGGCTCGGCGACGCGCGGGTCCTCGTGGAGGAGCTGACGCACGGCGGCGGCGACCTGGCGCTGCGCACCTGCGACGCCGTCTACCGCCACGAGCTCGACCAGACCGCCTGGTCGGCCTTCCTGCACATGGCCGCGGCGGGTGCAGGGCCGTTCACCCTCACCCGGATCGCCGTACTGCTCGGCCTGCCCGTGCGGGAGACGGCCCGGATCATCGACCGGCTGATCGACGTCGCGCTGGTCGTGACGGTCGCCGGCGCGCGCGAGGCCGCGCCTTCCTACCGCGTCCCGTGCTGGCCCCGCCTGTCGGCGCGGGGGGTGCCCGCCGAACAGGCCCCCCGCCCGCGCGAGGCGCGCCCCGCGTGAGGCGCGCCCCGCGTGAGAACCCCGGAACCGACCAGGAGATCCGCATGCACCTGCTCGACATCCTCTCCCTGCGTCCCGTCCCCGCCTCGGCGGTCTTCCTGAGCCTGACCCGCCGCTGCCCGCTGTCGTGCCGGCACTGCTCCACGAGTTCGACGCTCCGCAGCGAGGAGCATTCGGAGCTGCCCTTCCTCCGGCTCGTCTCGTCCTTCACCTCCGGCCTCCACCCCCGGCTCGTGCTGATGTCGGGCGGCGAGGCGCTGCTGCGGCCGCACCTCGTCGAGCGGATCGCGGCGCGGGCCCGCGAGTCGGGCACCGGCTCCTACCTGCTGTCCGGCATGTTCTTCGCGCGGCAGGCCCGGATCCCGGCCCCGGTCAGGAAGGCCATCGAGGCGGTCGACCATTTCGCGGCCAGCATGGACGCCTTCCACGAGGAGGAGGTCCCGCGCCGGGCGGTGCTGGCCGTGCTGCGCGCGCTCCAGGCCGAGGACCGGGACATCAGCGTCCAGCTCACCGGGCTGAGCGACGACGACCCCTATCTGGCGGAGGCCGTCGGCGACATCCGCGACGCCCTGGGCGACCAGGTTCCCATCCTGGTCGGCCTGGTCGGTCCGGTGGGCCGGGCCGCGAAGTGGGCGGACGGGCGGCGCAGGATCCTCACCCACCGCCCGATGGCGTCCGTGCCCGCGCCGTGCACGATGGCCGCCTGGCCCGTCGTCACCTTCGACGGGACCGTGGTGGCCTGCTGCAACCAGGACGTGGTCGACCGGGGCGGCGGCGTTCCCGCGCACCTGCGGCTCGGGCACGCCGACCGGGACGGCTGGCCGGAGATCAGGAGACGCTCCGTCACCCGTCCCCTGCTCCGGGCGGTCCGCGCCGTCGGCCCCCGCGCCGTCGCCACGTTGAGCGGCCTGCACCAGGCGGGCGACTACTGCGAGACGTGCCGGTCGCTCGCGGACGACCCGCGCGCCGCGGCCACCGCCGACCGCCCGGTGTTCACGCTGCTGGAGAGGGAGGCCAGGAACCGCCAGCTCGCCGAGGGCCCGGCCGGTTTCGCCCGTCGCTTCGGCTCCGCCAGGTACGGCGAGCTGGTCGGCCTGGGCCGATGAGCGTCCCGCCCACCCCGCCGGCCGAACCGCAGAGCACCCCGCCCACTCCACCCGCCGGGCCGCAGAGCACCCCGTCCGTCCCGCCCCGCCTGCGGCTCGCCGAGATCGAGCGGGCCAGGGACACCCCCGCAGCGGCCGTGCTCCTGTTCATCACCGACCGCTGCCCGGTCGGCTGCGGGCACTGCTCGGTCGACTCGCGTCCCGACAGCCCCCGCATCACCGACTTCACGCTGTTCGAGGGCGTCCTGGAGGCCCTGTGCGCCGGCGGGCACCGTCTCGTCGGCGTCTCCGGCGGCGAGCCGTTCGTCGAGCGGCGCGCCCTCACCCTCGCCGCCGAGCGGATCACCTCCGCGGGCAAGCAGCTCGTCGTCTACACCAGCGGCTTCTGGGGCGCCGGGGTGCCCGCCTGGGTCCGGCGGGTGGTGCGGGCCTGCTCGTGCGTGGTCCTCAGCACCGACGCCTTCCACCGGGCCCGGCTGGCCGACGACCGGTTCACCGCCGCCGCGCGCGCCGTCGCCGAGGAGGGAGCGGGGCTGGTCGTGCAGGTGCTCGACGACGAGGCGGCGGTGGAGCGGGCCACGGACCTGCTGGGCAGGGCGCTGGGGCCCTCGTGGCCGGAGACCGCCGAGCTCAATAGGGTCGGGCTCCTGCCGTACGGCCGCGCGGCGGGGTTCGGCGCGTCCCGCCCCCGGATCCGGGGCGGGGATTTCGGCCCGTGCAGGGTCGCGCGCACCCCCGTCGTCCGCTACGACGGCGTCGTGTCCGCCTGCTGCAACGAGGCCGTCGTCATGGGCCGGGGCCCCGCGGCGTTCCGGCGGGCCTGCGGCGGCGCGGCGGAGACGGGGGCGGCCCTGGCGGAGCTGCGGCACCACGCCCTGTTCTCCGCGATCGCCACCGCCGGGCCCGGCCCGCTGACCGCCGACCCCCGCCTCGCCGATCTGGCGGACCGGGAGTTCGCCTCCGTCTGCGAGCCCTGCTGGCTGATCGCCTCCCGCCTGCCGGACCCGGCGGGCGACCCGCTGCTCAGAGCGCTCAACGCGATCACCTCCGGCGGGGCGGGCGGTCAGCCGGGGCGGTAGCAGCAGCGCACCCCCGTCTGCACGGTGGCGCGCAACTCGCCGCCGATGACCGGGTCGGCCTGGTCGATCCGGTTCAGGGCGCGCCTGATGGCCTTGCCCACGGCGATCCTGGCCCGCTCCTCGTTGCCGGCGAAGCGGCGCGAGCGCCCGCCCATGCCGGTGGCCGCGGCCAGTTCGGCCACCAGCCAGTCGCGCTCGGCGCGGGCCGCGGCGGCCCGCTCGGGCTCGTTCGCCGAGTCGAGCTCGTCGATCTCGGCCCGCAGCTGCGCCAGCCGCCGCCGGTAGTCGTGTACGGCCAGGTCGTCCAGGATCGGCTGGGCGGACTCCGCGGCCCCGCCGACCGCCGTACCGCGGAGCGCGGAACCCGCGGCCAGCTCGGTGGCGGGGATTTCGCGACCCGGGTTGGCCAGCAGGGTCGCCAGGTGCCCCATCCCCACGCTGTGCCCGACGAGCGCGGCCCGGTGACCCAGCTCGACCCGCCACTGCCGGCCGCGGCGGCGGGCCACGACCCCGGGCGCCCGCTCCCCCGCGCCGCCCCCGGTCACCGGGCCCCCCGGGTCCGGCCGGAGCCCGGCGGGCAGCACCATGCCCAGGGCCGCCGCCTCCCGCGCGGCCAGGTCCAGCTCGCACCGCGCGCCCGGGTCGCGCGGCCCGTCGCGCAGTGCCAGCGCCTGGCCCAGGCGCGAGCGCGCGAGCACGGTCGCCGGCCAGTGCCCCAGGGCGAGGTCGTCGTGCAGGGCCGCACGCAGATGCTCCACGGCCCTGTCCGCGTTCCCCATGGTCAGGGCGGCCACGCCCAGGGAGTGCTGGACCGACCCCAGGCAGGCCACCCCCAGGCTGGCGATCACCGGGAGCCGCGCGAACGGGCTGAGGAGGGCGTAGGCCCGCTCCGCGGAGCCGGTGTCCCGAAGCAGGTGCGCCGCCTCCACCACGCCGTACATCGACACCAGCCAGGTGCTGGAGCGGGGCAGGTCCGCCAGGTCCCGGCCGCGCACCCGGGCCAGCGCGCCGGCCGCCGGCCGCAGGTCTCCCGCCGTGGCCGCCGCCACCGCCAGGATCGCGGAATAGGAGTTGTCCATCACGCTGAGCGTCGGCGAGGCGACCAGTTCCGCCACCATCGGGGCCAGCTCGGCGATGCGGCCCTGGTACCAGCGGATCGCCACCAGCTGTCCTCCGTACCACACCGTCGCGTCCGCGTCACCGGCCGCCGCCCCCCGCTCGGCACAGGCCGCCGCCAGGGACTCGGCCTGCTCGAACCCGCCGTCGCGGATGCTGCGCATCACCTGGATCGCGTCGGAGACGAACCCGACCGCCAGGTGGTCGCCCTGCGCGAGCAGGCCGCGCAGCTCCCCGAGGCAGCGCTCGGCGTGCGGGTCGGCGCTCAGGAACAGGTCGACGGTGCGCCACAGCAGTCCCATCAGCAGGTCGCTGCGGCGGTCCGTCCTGGACGCCTCGCCGATCAGCTCCTGGGCCAGCTCCATCCGCAGCGCTCCGTGCTCGGGCCCCAGCAGGCAGTGGTGCGCCAGGCTCAGCGCCTCCGTCAGCGCCGCGGCGTCGCCCGCCCGTCTGGCCTCCGCGACCATGGCGAGGATCCCGGCGTGCCCGCCGGTGCGGTAGTCCTCCTCCCCGGCCAGCCTGATCCGCAGCCGCAGCCCCAGCGACGACCGCGGGTCGACCGACGTCAGGGCGCGGTGCTGGCGCATCCGCACCCGCGCGGCGTCGGCGGCCATGCGGTGCTCGTGCACCCACAGCCCGCCCATGCCCAGCGCCGCACGCGCCATGCCGGACCCGTCCCCCCGGCGTTCGGCCTCCCCGTAGGCCGCCTCGAACAACCGCCGGCCGGTCTGCAGATCACCCTCGACGAACAGCGCGCGCTCCCCTCTCATGAGAGAGAGCGCGACGTCGTCGTCCTGCCGCGCCGTACCGGCGTCCAGCCCGTGTGCCTTCCCCATCGGCATCCCCCACGGCAGGCAGTCGTCACCGCTTCCGCGAGTTCGGCGCCGTGCGGGGAACGACTGCTGCAGTTTCCCGCCCGGCCGGTGCCGGGCTGTGGACATCATGTGTACGCACGGACCGGGTGTGCCGGTTCAATCGGGTGACAACTTTGTTATGCCCGGCTCCCCGGCCGATCAGGGGGCCTGGTGGCGGGCCCGCCACCAGGCGAACACCTCGGGCAGCACGAGGGGCGCCCAGCCGGTCAGCCGCAGACCGCCGAGCTCGTGCTCCGGCATGAAACGGGCCTCGCTGATCTCCTCCTGGTCGGGGACGACCTCACCGCTCACCACCGCGCAGCCGTACACCGTGATCACGTAGGAGGCCTGGTCGCCGTTGAGATAGCGCACCCGGAACTCGGGGCCCCCGTAGACCCCGATGAGCCCTCGTATCTCCACCTCCAGGGCGACCTCCTCGCGGACCTCGCGGACCAGCGCGGCGGCGGGTGCCTCGTCGGGCTCGATCAGCCCGCCCGGCGGCGCCCACCGGCCGTCCTCGTGCCGCGCCATGAGCAGGCGGCCGTCGCCGTCGAACACGCAGGCGGACACCGAGGGAAGGACGAGGAGGTCGTTTCCGACGCGAGCCCGCAGCGAGGCGAGGAAGGGTGAGATCGGCATGCTATCGGCGCTCGCGCGCGAGGGAGCAGGTCATGGCCACAGCGTAACCGGAGGCGGCCCGGGTGACGCCGCGCTCCGGGTTCGAGACCGTGGTGCCCGCCCACGGACGGCCCGTCGCGGTCCACGAGACCGGCGGGGCCGGCCACGACGCCCTTGCGGCATCGGCGTCGGTCCTCAAGCCGATCCCCAAGCCGATCCTCAAAGAGCCCGGTGCATGACGTGGAGCCCGACGAACCCCTCCACCGGATGCCGGAACCCCTCGGGAACCGTGCCCAGCACCTCGAAGCCCAGCGACCGGTACAGCGCCACGGCGCGCACGTTCGTCTCCACGACCGCGTTGAACTGCATCGCGCGGAAGCCCTCCGCCCGAGCCCAGTCCAGCGTGTACTCGCACAGTCTCCGGCCCACACCGCGCCCGGAGTGCGCCGGATCGACCATGTAGCTGGCGCTGGCGACGTGCGATCCGTTGCCCCACTGGTTGTTGTTCATCTTGGCCGTCCCCACGACCGTGCCGGCCTCGTCGACCGCGACGACCGTACGGTTCGGAGAGGGCACGACCCACCAGCCGCGGGCCTCCTCCTCGCCGAGATCGATCGGATACGTGAAGGTCTCACCCGCCATGACGATCTTCTGGAAGAAGGGCCAGATGGTGGACCAGTCCTCCGCGGTGACTTCCCTGATCAGCATCCGGCCATGATGTCGGGCGAGCGGGCGTCACCGCCAGTCGCTTTTCACCGGGAGGCTTGATCGGCTTGACGGTGCAGCTCGCTAGGGTGAGGGCTTTCGCCCCCCTTAGCGCAGGAAGTGCCACATGCTCCGCCGTTACCGTTTCGGCATCTTCGCCTTGTCTGTCGCGACCGTGTATGTCATCGCAGTGGCGGTCGCCGCCGTAGCCGCACTGATCTCCGGCGATCTAGGCGCGTTATGGCGGCTGACACTGTTCACCGAGGCCGACGGAGGCGCCGCGGCGACGGGGCCGAACGTGCTCATCCTCGTCCTGGCCGGCGCGACCTGGGCGTGGGCGCTGTGGCAGAGCCTGCGCGGACCGCTGGCGGGGCCGGCGCCCGGACTGGATCGGGACGAGCGGCGGCTGCGGGTGGCGCTGTACGGCGCGGCGGCCGCCTGGCTGCTGTACCTCCTCCTGCCGGAGTGGCATTGGTGGGTGGCGGTGCTCAACGCCGCGGCGATGTGGGCGGTCGTGCTGCGGCTCCAGCCTGTGCTGCTCCGCGGCTTCAAGTATGCCGATCACGTACGGGGCGCGGGCGTGCTGGGCTACGGCGGCATAGCCGTCCTCACCGTGCTGGATGAACCCCTCGACCGGCCCATACCCGATGAGCTGCCTCTGATCTGCGGCCTGGCGGGTCTGATCTGGACGGTGCTGGTCCTGTGGCTGCAGCGACACGACGGCCGCTGGCGGCGGGCCACCGTCCGGTACGGCGTGGCCTCCTTGTTGGCGCCGCTCGGTCTCATACTGGTGGGCCTGCTGGCGGACCTGGGGGGCGTCTACGACAGTGCCATAGCGGCCTCCGAGGCCCTGATGACGGTCTGGCTGGCCCGTTCCGCCCACGACCTGGCCGACCCGCGCCACGAGCCGGTCCCGGCCCCGCCCCTGCCCGCGCAGCCGCAGAGCTGAGAGGTCAGGGCCGGGCCGCGGCGACCACCTCGGCGATGGCCCCGGTCACCAGGTCCGGCCGGGCGAGGTGGACGTAGTGCTCGTCGGTGCCGGCCCGGACGTGCCGGCCGCGGGTGGACAGTCCGGCCAGGGCCTCGTGGGCCCCGGGCGGTCCTCCGGTCCGGGCGGCGATCACCACCGCGGGCATGTCCCCCCAGGCGCCCGGCCGTTCGGCCGCGCGGACCTGCCGGAGGCTGCTCATGCTCGCCTCCGCCTCCTGTACGGCCGCCGCCATCGTGCCGGGACCGTAGACCACCGCCGCGTGCTCGCGGCCGGGCGCGGGGGTGTTCCGCGGGAGCAGCCGGTCCCCGGCCAGCCGGACCAGTCCGAGCCGGGCGGCCAGGCCGTACAGGCGCATCTGGCCGATCATCAGCGGGACGGCCTTCCCGGTCGCGGCGTCCGAGCGCCCCGACGCGTCGGTGACGTCCACCAGGACCATCCCCGCGACCCGCCCGGGATGACGGCCGGCCAGCAGGCGCACGACGTTGCCGCCGTAGGAGTGGGCGGCCAGGACGAACGGCCCGGTCTCACCGCTGCGTTCCAGCAGCGTGTCCAGTTCCGCCGCGGCCCTGGCCGCGTCCCGGGGACCGGGACCGGGCTCGCTCCAGGCGTATCCGGCCCGGTCGTAGGCGCAGGCCCGGATCGAGCGGGCGGCGAGCGCGGAACGCACCTGCGACCAGTTGGCCGAGGACTCACCCCACCCGGCCTCCAGCAGGACGGTCGGGCCGCCCGAACGGGGCCCCTCGCAGTGCAGGTGGAGCCGGTGCCCGCCGACGTCGACGAGCCGGCCGGGCGCCGGATGCCGGGTGTCGTCCCCGGTCTCGGCGACGGTCTCGGCCCCGTAGGCGATCCCGGCCAGGGCGAGCAGGACGGCCGCCGCCCCGCCCGCGATCCGGGCCGCCCGCCGCAACCGGCCCCTGCGTCCGGCCTGTTCCGCGCCGGTCCCCGATTTCTTTCTCATCTGCCCGATCTCCGCGTGCCGCCCGATGGTCGCGGGGACGGCGTCCGGCCGTGACCGGCTGCCGCCGGTCCGCGCGCCGTCCCCCGCCGATCAGGTTTCCATCGGGGGCCCGCCGGGCGGATCGGTCCTCCGGCCGACCGATCCGGTCCGGTCTCTGGGACCGCGGTCTACGACCCGGGAACGATCCCGTCCCCGTCCCCGTCCCTGTCCCTGGCCTCGTCCCCGGACAGGTGCAGCGCCTCGGCGGCGACGGCGTGGCGCAGGGCCCGGATGCCGGGGCGCCCGCGCAGCGGGTGGACGTTGTTGGTCAGCAGGACGACGCTCAGGGCACGGCCCGCGTCGACGACCAGGGAGGTGCCGGTGAAACCGGAGTGGCCGTAGGCGTCGGGCAGCGGGCCGACGATGGCCGGGTCGCCGATCCGCACGCCCAGGCCGTGGCGGAAGTCGGGGTCCCCGACCTCGTGGTCGCGGGTCATCTCCGCGACGCAGTCCGCGCCCAGGATGGGGGCTCCCCCGGTGCGCAGCGTCTCGGCGAAGCGGAGCAGGTCGCCGGCGGTGGAGAACAGGCCCGCGTGCCCGGCCACCCCGCCCAGGCCGTAGGCGGTCTCGTCGTGGACCTCCCCGCGCACGCAGCCCGGGTGGGGCCGCTCGGCCTTGTACTCGGTGGCGACGGTCCTGGGCAGGATCGAGGCGGGCGGCCGGTAACCGGTGTCGGCCAGGCCCAGCGGGCCGGTGACGCGCTCGCGGAGCAGCTCGTCGAGGGGCGCTCCCCCGGCGAGCTCGGCCACCCGGCCGACGGTGATCATCCCGAGGTCGGAGTAGAGATAGCGCTCGCCGAGCGCGTGCGAGGGCGGCGTGGACAGGATCCGCTCCATCCGCGCGGCGTGGACCTCCGGACCCGTGCCGGGGATCTCCCGGTCCACCCGGCGGCCGGACGGCAGGCCCGCGGTGTGGGTGAGCAGGTGGCGGAGCGTGGTGCGCGGGTGGCCGGCGTAGCAGGCGGGCAGCCGGGCGGCGACGGGCTCGTCGAGATCGAGGCGGCCCTCCTGCGCCAGCGACAGGACGACGGCCGTGGTGAACAGCTTGGTGACGGACGCGAGATCGAAGATCGAGTCACCGCGGGCCGGGGGCGGTCCCGGCACGAGCTCCTCCGACGCCCCGGCGTACCGTACGGCCTCGCCCGTCGCCGCCGCCGCGACCACCCGCCCGCCCACGGCGATCACCGCCACCGCCGCGGAGCACACCTGCGGCACGGCACCGGCGAGCACCCGCTCCAGCGCCGCGCAGGCCGCGGCATCACCGGGAGCACCGAGCCGCCCCGGCGCCCCGAGGTCGCCGGGGCACCACAGCGGCCCGGACAGCGCCCACTCCCCCGGCAGCGCGGGCAGCGCCCACCTCCCCCACGGCCCGGGAACCCCGCGCCCGTCCCGTGGCTCAGGCACCGCGCACCCCTCCGGCGGCCAGCGCCGCCTCCAGGCTGTCACCGTACGTCGACAGCAGGGCCCGCGCACCGTCGGCGTCCAGGTCCTGCCGGACCATCAGGATCGCCACCTTCACGTTCCAGTCCGCCGCCTCCAGGGCGGGGCGGGCCACCGAGAGGTCGGCGCCGGTGATGTCGCTGACCATCCGGGCGGCCCGGTCGGCGAGCTTGGAGTTGGCCGCCGACACCTCGATCATGTTGTTGCCGTAGGTGCGGCCCAGCCCGATCATCGTGATCGTCGAGATCATGTTGAGGACCAGCTTCTGCGCGGTGCCCGCCTTCAGGCGGGTCGAGCCGGTCACGACCTCCGCCCCGACGATGACCTCGATCGGATATCGGGCCGCGGCCGAGATCGGGGTCCGGGCGTTGCAGGACAGGGCGACGGTCAGCGCCCCCCTGCGGGCGGCCTCCCGGAGCGCCCCGAGGACGAACGGCGCCCGCCCGCTGGCCGAGACGCCCACCACCGAGTCGAGCGGGCCCACCTCCCGCTCCCCCATCGCGGCGGCACCCGCGCCCTCGTCGTCCTCGGCCCCCTCGACCGACCTGGTCAGGGCGGGCCCGCCGCCCGCGATGACCCCTTGGACCAGTTCGGGATCGGTGCCGAAGGTGGGCGGGCACTCCGAGGCGTCCAGGACGGCCAGCCGGCCCGACGTCCCGGCCCCCACGTAGATCAGGCGCCCGTCCTTCCTCATCCGGTCGACGATCGCTTCGATCGCCGTGGAGATCTCCGGGATCACCTCGGCCACCGCGGCGGGCACCGTGGCGTCGGCGGCGTTCATCAGCCGGGCCACCTGCTCGGTCGAGAGCCGGTCGATCTGGCTGTAGCGGGGATCGCTCTGCTCGGTGGACAGACCGGCAAACGGATCAATCATGACGCCCCATGTCGCTAATCTTCATCGAAGGCTCATCATATGTAAATCGTCTTCTCACGATATCGGGCACTCGGCCGTCACCGCAGGTCACGGCGGTAGAGCCAGAAGACCCGCTCGGCCCGCGCGCCGACCGCGCGGGAGTAGAAGCCCAGCGGGCCCACCCAGGAGATCTGCGCGCTCTCCAGGCCCGCCGCCCGCATCTCGGCCAGGCAGCGGTGCAGCAGCATCCGGCCGACGCCGAGGCCGCGCGCGGCCGGTGCGGTGCCCATCGGCCCGAACCAGGCCGGCCGGGCGCCCCAGGCGGCGAAGGCGATGATCTCCCCGTCCCGGGCGGCGTAGTGGCAGCCCGTGCCCTGCGCCGCCTCCCAGGCCCACGCGTCGTTCCAGTGCTCACCGACGAAGGCGGCCACGGCCGCGCGGTCCGCGGGACCGGCCGCGTGCAGGGTGATGCCCCGCTCGGCCGGCCGCGCCGTGCCGCCGGACAGGTCCGCGGCGCCGAGGTCGACCGTCATGTTCCAGGCGCAGTGGTAGCGCTCGTAGCCGAGGCTCTCGGCCAGGCAGGCGGCCGGGGTGTAGCGCACGTCGATGCCCGGCCAGGCGTAGCAGGGCGGATTGCCCGCGAAACGGGCCTCGGCCGCCCCCTCGGCCCGCAGCCACTCCTCGGCCGCGCCGACCAGCGCCCGGCCTCGCCCCCGCCCCTGTGCGGCGGGGTGTACGGCGAGCAGGTCGATGTGCCCGACGGCGGGATCGCGCCCGGAGATCGAGGCGAAGGCGACCGCGTCGCGCCCGGGCGTCGTCAGAACGGTCCAGCGGCGTCCGGGCGGCGGCGCCGCGAGCCGGGCGACCAGCGCCGGCCCCTCCCCCGGGTCGAGGGTGAGCGCCGCCGAGGCCACCTCCCCGAGGGCCTCCAGATCCTCGGGGTGCGCCTCCCGGACGATCCGCTCCGCGGGGTGCGCCTCGCGGACGGCCGGCTCCTCCGGGGACGTCCTCCGGGCGGTCCGGCCGGTCCGCTCTGCGGGCTCGCCGTCCCCTCCCACCGGGTTCATGCCCGGCCCGCGGGCACGGCCACGACGCTGCGGGCCTCGGGATGGAAACAGGCGTGCTCCTGGGGGATGTCACCGGTACGGCCCAGCACCGGGACCTCCTCGGCGCAGCGCGCGGTGGCGAACGGGCAGCGCCGGGCGAACAGGCATCCCGCGTCGGGCTTGTCCTCCTCCAGCGTCCCGGTCGGCGCCACCGGCTGCGCCCCGGGCCGCTCCAGGCCGTGCAGCACCGGGATGGCCGACAGCAGCGCCTGGGTGTAGGGGTGCACGGGGGCGGAGATGATCGTCTCCACGGGGCCGCGCTCGACGACCTGTCCCCGGTAGATGACGTACAGCTCGCCGTCGTCGCCGATGTAGCGGGCGGTCGCCACGTCGTGGGTGATGAACAGCACGCTCACCCCGAGCCGCTCGCGCAGGTCCCTCAGCAGCGCGAGGATGCCCAGCCGCAGCGATACGTCGATCATGGACACGGCCTCGTCGGCGACGAGCATCTCCGGATCGACGGTCAGGGCGCGGGCGATGACGACCCGCTGGCGCATGCCGCCGGACAGCTGGTGGGGATAGCGCGGCAGCACGTAGTCGGGGTCGAGGCCGACCAGGTCCAGCAGCTCCCCGGCCCTCCCGTCGACCCACGACGCCGGCCGCCCGGTCTGCCGGGCCCGCAGGGCCAGCGGGGCCAGCAGCGCCTGGTACACCGTGCGGGTCGGGTTGAGCGCGGAGTACGGGTCCTGGTGGATGAGCTGGATGCGGCGGAAGTACGGCCGGCGCGCCCGCGGGCGCAGGGACGACATGGCGACGCCGTCGACGGTGATCTCACCGGAGTCGTGGCCCTCCAGTCCGGCGATGATCCGGCCCAGCGTCGTCTTGCCGCAGCCGGACTCGCCGATGAAGGAGACCGCCCCTCCCCTGCCGACGGCGAAGTCGACGCCGCGCAGCGCCCTCACCTCCCGCGCGCCGAGTACGCCGCCCCGCTGCCTGAAGGTCTTGGTGATGCCCTGTCCCGTGATCACGCCTGCTCCTCCCGCGCTCCGGCGGCGACCGCCCGCCCGTCCGGGTCCTCCGCACCGTCCCGCCCGTCCGGCCCTCCCGCACCGTCCTGTCCGCCATGGTTCCCCGCGCCGGCCCGTTCCTCCCGGATGCCGCCCTCCACAGCGTGGCACGCCACCAGCCGCCCGCCGTGGGCGACCGTGGGCGGCTCCTGCGTGGCGCAGAGGTCCATGCGCAGCGGGCAGCGCTCCCTGAACACGCAGCCCGCGGCGGGGATCGTGGCCAGCGTCGGCGGGCGGCCCGGCAGCGCCGTGGCCTCGCCGATGTCGCCGACCAGGCGCGGGATCGCCCGGATGAGTCCCCGGGTGTAGGGGTGCAGGGGATCGCCCAGCACCTGCCGGGTGGGCCCCTGCTCGACCACGCGCCCGCCGTACATCACGGCCAGCCGGTCGGCGACCTCCGCCACCACGCCGAGGTCGTGGGTGATGACCAGCGTGGTGAGCCCGCGTTCCTCGTGGACCTCCCGGATGATCCGCAGGATCGTCGCCTGGGTGATCATGTCGAGCGCGGTCGTGGGCTCGTCCAGCACGACCAGGTGGGCGTTGAGGACCAGGGCGAACATGATGCCGACGCGCTGGCGCATGCCGCCGGACAGCTCGTGCTGGTGGGAGTCCAGCACGCGGGCGCCGTCCAGGCCCATCCGGCCGAGCAGGTCCCTGGCCTCGCGGACCAGGGCGCGCAGGTCCGCCACACCGTGCGAGCGGCCCAGGTCGAGCAGTTGCCTGCCGACCGGCTTGAGGGGGTTGAGGGAGTTCTGGGCGGCCTGGAAGACGTAGCCGACGTGCCGCCCGCGCGCCCGGCGCAGCTCCTCCCCGCGCAGCGTCACGACGTCGCCGAGACCGTCGATCTGCACGCTTCCCGCGCTGATCCTGCCGGGCGGCTGGACCGCGTTGAGCAGCGACAGCGCCAGGGTGGACTTGCCGGATCCGGACTCGCCGACCACGCCGGTGATCGTCCCGGGCGGCAGCTCCAGGTCGATCCCCCGTACGGCGGGCAGTTCCCCGGCCGGGGTCCGGTAGACGACCGACAGCCCGCCGATCCGGACGCCGGGCGCCGTGCGCCCGGGGGCGTCCGGCGGACTGTCCTCACGGGTGTCCGATGGGGTCGAAGGCACCCTCACTCCTCACGCAGCCGGGGGTTGAAGATCTCGTCCATGGCGTCGACCACGAGCACGATGCCCAGGGTGAGCAGCAGGATCGCCAGCAGGGGCGCCATCATGTACGGCAGCGCCGCCGTGGAGGTCAGCGCGCCGCCGCCGAACACCGAGAGGTTGAGCATGACCCCCCAGTTGTTGGCCTCGAACGGCAGCACGCCCAGGAAGAACAGGCCCACCTGCGCGTACACGGCGCCGGTGACGGCGATGAGCATGTTCATCGCGATGAACGGGGCCATGCTGGGCAGCAGCTCCCTGCCGATGATGTGCGTCGTCGGCAGGCCCAGGCCCCTGGCCGCCTCGACGAAGCCGCGCTCGCGCAGGGACAGGCTCTGGGCCCGCACCGCCCGCGCCACGCCGCCCCAGCCGAGCAGGCCCAGCACCAGTCCCATCTCCACGGCGCTCTCGAACTTCCACACCGTGGACAGCACCAGCAGCAGCGGCAGGGCGGGAATGGTCAGCTTCATGTCGGTGATCCGCATGAGCACGCTGTCCCACCGGCCGCGCCGGAACCCGGCGAACAGCCCGATCGCGGTGCCGAGCACCACGGTGATCAGCGCGGTGACCAGGGCGGTCATCAGCACGTACCGCGAACCGGTGACGACCAGCGCGAGCACGTCGGTGCCCTCGAAGTCGGTGCCGAAGGGGTGCTCCCAGCTCGGCGGGGCGTAGAGCGCGTCGTCGTCGCGGGGCAGGCGCTCGGGGTACAGCAGCGGCCCCACCGCCCCCATGAACGCGAACCCGATGAGGATGACCACGCCCAGCATCCGGCTGGGCTTGCGCCGCAGCACCCGCCAGACGCCGCGCCGGAAGTTGCGCCGCAGGGCGGCACGGGAGCCGCCGGCGACGACGATCGGGGCCGTCACGCCTCCTCCCCCGCGTTCCGGGCGGCCTGGCCGCCTCGCCGGGCCGTCATGCGGACTCCTCTCCGGAGCGGACCCGCGGGTCGATCACGGTGTAGAGCATGTCCGCCACGATGTTGGCGATGACGATGGCCACCGTGATCAGCAGGAAGGCCCCGCCCATCAGCGCGTAGTCGCGGCCGGTGATGCTGTCGAGCAGCAGCAGCCCCAGCCCGGGGTAGGTGAAGATCCGCTCGATGAAGATCGCACCGCCGAAGAGCAGGCCCAGCGAGAGCGCGAGGATCGTGAACAGCGGCAGGATCGCGTTGCGCGCCACGTAGCGGAAGATGATCCCGCGGGTGAGGCCGCGCAACTCGGCGGCCAGGATGAAGTCGTCGCCGAGCACGGTCACCACGCTCGACTTCATCGCCAGGATCCAGCCGCCGTAGGAGGCCAGGGCGTAGGTCAGCACCGGCAGCGTGGCGTGCTGGATCAGCGAGCCGGCGTACTCGACGCTGAGACCCGGCTCGATCATGATGTCGGCCGTCCCGCTGCCCGGCAGGATCGGCCACAGGGTGGTGAAGATCGCGCCGAGCAGCAGCGCGAGCACGTACTGCGGCACCCCGTGCAGGAGCGAGCCGGAGATGGCCAGGACGTCGCCCAGCCGGCCCGAGCGCCGGATGGCGGCGTAGACGCCCATGGTCACGCCGAGCAGGAAGCTCAGCAGGGTCCCGGCCAGGACCGGGATGACGGTCCAGGTGGCCGCCGCGGCGAGCATGCCGGTGACCTCGGCCCCCGGCGTGCTCAGCGACTGGCCCAAATCCAGGGTGAGCAGTCCTCCCATGTAGTCGGCGTACTGCTCCCACAGGCTGCCCTTGGGCAGGAAGCCGTACAGCACCGCCGTGGCGCGCTCGGCCTGGTCGGGCGACATGCCCTGCTCGACGAGCTTCTCGTAGCGGGCGGCGATGGGATCGCCCGGGATGTTCCTGATGATCACGAAGTTGACCGACGTGACGACCAGGATCATGGCCAGCCCGCGGGCCAGGTGGCCCGCGAGCCGCCGGGCGACGGCGATCGCTCCGGGACGGGCCCGGACCCCGATGAGCGCCATCGCCTACTTCTTCTTGATCATGCCGAGCTGGATCCAGACGCCGGAGGTCAGGCGCAGCGCGTCGCTCTCGGCCTGCGGGAAGCCGGTGAAGCGCGAGGTGTTGACGAACTGCGTGTTGACGTAGTCCCACATCTGGATCACCGGCAGGTCCTGGTTCGCGGCCTTGGCGAGGGTCCCGATGATCTCCTTCTGCTCGGCCTCGGGGGCGGAGTTGAGCTTGACGGCCAGCTCACCGGGGTTGACCTTCTCGCCGTCCACCTCGACGGTCTCCGGGCCGCCCATCCAGTTGCCCTCCTTGCCGGGGGCGACGTGCTTGAGCTTGCCGCCGAACAGCTGCCAGCCGTTCGGCGTGCCGTACAGGCGCTGGTAGATGTTGTACGGCGCCGGCCCGAGCGCGACCAGCCAGAACCCGGTGTCGTACTTGCCGGCGGCCAGTTCCTCCAGATAGAGCGGATAGTCGGCGGTGGTGACGACCTCGGCGTCGATCCCGGCGTCGCCCAGCTGGCTGGCGACGGACTTGGCCCCGGCCAGCCAGTCGGAGAACGGCGCGGGCACGTGGATGCTCATCTTCCAGGGCGAGCCGTCGGGCATCGCCCACTTGCCGCCCTCCTTCTTCATCCCGGCGGCCTTGAGCTCCTCCTCGGCCTTGGCGGGGTCCGCCTTGTACGGCTCCAGCGTGGTGAAGGCGTCGCCCAGCCACTCGGCGGCGGCCTTCTGGTGCATGCCGGAGGTGGTCACCGAGGCGATGCCGCCCTCCGGCGAGGCGACCTTGGTGACCTGCTCGCGGTCGATCAGGTAGGCCAGCGCCCGGCGGACGTGCACGTTGTCGTAGGGCTTTTTGGACTGGTTGAACGCCAGCGCGTTGCCGACCGGCGAGTAGCCCTTGACGACCCCGTTGCCCGGCGTCCGGACGATGCGCTTCATCACCTCGGCGGGGACCGCGGTGAACGGGGCGTTGTCGAGCCGGCCGGCGATCAGGTAGTTCCAGATCTGCTCGTTGCCGGCGTAGTGCAGCAGCTTCACCTGGTCGGGGGCGACGTTGGCGGCGTTGTGGAAGTGCCTGTTCTTGACCAGCAGGGCCTCGCCCGGGTTGACCCGCTCCAGCGTGAACGGGCCGGCGGAGACGTCCTCGGCCGGGGCGAAGGCGATGACCTTCTCGGCCAGCCCGGTGATCTCGGTCCGCGCCGCCTCGGCCTCGGCTCCGTCGCCGCGCGCGGTCTTCAGCTTGTCCCAGAAGTCGGCCGGCAGCAGGCTCCCCCAGACGTGGGCCGGGACGATGACCGTCTCCATGACGCCCCGCACGAAGGTGACGCTCGGGTTCTCCGCCGACTGGGTGATCTTGATCGTCCTCTCGTCGATCACCTCGACGTCGGAGGCGGTGCCGGACACGGCGGGGTCGAGCGCGTAGGCGGTGCCGCCCTGGGTGTAGGCCAGGCCGATCGAGACCTTCACGTCCTCGGCGGTGACCGGCCTGCCGTCGGACCACTTGTTGGCCGGCTGGAGCCTGAGGGTGATCGACGACTGGTCGGGGGCGATCTCCCAGCTCTCCGCGATGCCCGGATAGAACTGGTTGGGGTCGGTCAGATGGTTCTTGGTCCATCCGAGCCACATCGAGTTGTAGCCGCGGAACGCGTTGCCCTTCGGGTTGAACGGGTTGATCGGCGCGTTGGCGTCGATGCCCGCACGCAGGCCGTCGATCGTGGTGTAGACGCCGCCACCGCCGCCGCCGGACGATGTGCCCGGCGTGGTGGCGCTGCTGCATGCCGTGACGGCGGCAAGGCTGAGCAACGCCGCTACCGCTGCTAGACGCTTCATGAACCGCTCCGTGGGGGGTCTGCTGGAGCCCGGAAGATCGGGACTTTGACCGGACCCTACGGGCGCGCCGAACCGCCGTCAATAATCTCCACGATGCGTGAGGCTTCTGTAACTTTCCTTCTTCGCAGTTTTCCTTCATCGCCGGGCGGCCGCGGGCCCGGCGCGGGACGGATCCCGCGCCGGGCCGGGGTGCTCAGCCGCCCAGCAGGTTCATCGCCTCCTCGTCGGTCATCCCGGCCAGCTCCTCGATCAGCAGCGTCTCCACCTCGGCGGCGAGGGCGGCGATGGTGGTGCGGGCGAACACGGTCCGGATGGGGACCTCCACCCCGGTCGCCCGGCGGATCCGCGCCGCCACCCGCGTCGCCAGCAGCGAGTGGCCGCCCAGCGCGAAGAAGTCGTCGAAGACGCCGAGACCGGTGACGCCGAGCAGTTCCTCCCAGATCCCCGCCACCAGCCGCTCGGCGTCGTCGCGCGGCGGGACGCGCTCCGGCGCGGGCGCCGCGGCGGGCTCCGGCAGCGCCGCGCGGTCGATCTTGCCCCGCGCGGTCAGGGGCAGGGCGTCCAGCCGAACCCAGGCGGTCGGGACCAGCTGGCGGGGCAGGACGCGCTCCAGGTGCTCGCGCAGGTCGGCCGGGTCGGCGGAGCCGGTGACGTAGGCGACCAGCTCACCGTCGCGCGCGGTGACGAACGCCTGCCCGACCTGGGGGTGGGCCAGCAGACGGCTCTCGACCTCGCCGGGCTCGATCCGGAACCCGCGCACCTTGAGCTGGCCGTCCAGCCGTCCCAGGAACTCCAGCCGCCCGTCCGCGCGCCACCGGGCCCGGTCCCCGGTCCGGTAGCGGCGCGCCCCCGGCGGGCCGTACGGGTCGGGGACGAACGAGGCGGCGGTCAGGGCGGGCCGCCCGAGATAGCCGCGCGCCACCCCGGCCCCGCCGATGACCAGCTCACCCGCCGCGCCCGGCGGGAGCGGCCGCCCCCGCCCGTCCAGCACGCGGACCGAGGTCGCGCCGATCGGCCGGCCGATCGGCGGGCGGCCGGTGCTCGCCCCGGCGTCCAGGTCCTCGGCCGTGGCGATCACCGCGGCCTCGGTCGGGCCGTAGGTGTTGACCAGCCGGACCCGGCCGGCGAACCGCTCCCGCCAGCGCCCGACCGCCGCCCCGCTGACCTGCTCACCGCCCAGGATCACCAGGCGCAGCCCCGGCGGCCAGGCGATCTCCTCCAGCTCCTCGACCAGCGCGTGCCAGTAGGCGGTCGGCAGGTCCAGTACGGTGACCCGCCCGCCCGCCGCAGAACCGAGCACGTCGGGCAGGCTCGTCGCGCCGTCGGGCAGCAGCACCAGCGCGGCCCCGGCGGCCAGCGTGGGGAAGATCTCCTCGACGTGGGCGTCGAAGCTGAGCGAGGCGAACTGGACCACGTGGTCGCCCGGCCCCAGGCCGTAGTCCGCGCGCATCCACCGCACCCGCGCGGCGACGGCGCCGTGCTCCACCAGCACGCCCTTGGGGAGCCCGGTGGAGCCGGAGGTGGTGATCACGTAGGCGGCGTCCACCGGCCGTGTCCCCCGGCCGGGACCGTTCGCCGGAGCCGCGGGGGCCGCCGCGGCACCGGGGTCGATCGCGGTCCCCGCGGGCAGCTCCCGCCGGGTGATCACGTGGGTGACCGCGGCGTCCTTCAACGAGAACAGCAGGCGCTCGTCGGGGTCGGCCGGGTCGAGCGGGAGGTAGGCGGCCCCGGCCCGCCACACGGCCAGCAGTGCCGCGATCATCTCGGCCGAGCGCGGCAGGCAGACGCCGACCACGTCGCCGGGACGCACCCCGGCCTCCACGAGCGCCCCGGCCAGCGCGTCCGCCCGTGCGTCCAACTCGCCGTAGGTGACCCGGTCCTCGCCGCAGATCACGGCCACCGCGCCGGGCGCCCGCCGTACGGCCTCGGCGATCATCTCCGGCACGGCCGGGCCGTCCGCCGTCCACCCGGCGCCCGGATCCCCGGCCGTCGGCGCGGCACCCGGATCCGCGGCCGTTCCCGTGACGTCCCGACCGCCGTCCGCGCTCCCGGAGCCGTCCGGTGGTCCGGCCAGGGCGCGGATCTCCTCCTCGTCCTGCGCGGTCCAGATCGGCAGGTCCGAGACGGCGGTGTGCGGATCGGCCGCCGCGGACTCCAGCAGCCGCGTGAAGCGTCCGGCCAGGCGGCGCACCGCCTCGTCCTCGAACAGCCCGGTGTCGTAGCAGAAGGTGATCCCCAGCCCGGAGGCGTCCGACCACGCCTCGACCTGCAGGTCGATCTTGGCCTGCCGGAACCCGGCGTCGAACCCGGTCACCTCCAGGCCGCCGAATCCCCGCCGGGGCCCGCCGTCCTGGCTGTGCAGGATCAGCATCGACGGCATCAGCGACTCCGCCGGGGTGTCGAGCCGCTCGAAGGGCACGGCGGAGGCGCCGAGCACGCCCAGGACGTCGCCCCGGGTACGGGTGACCAGCTCGGCGAAGGACGGGTCCCCGCTCAGGTCGCCCCTCAGGACCACCGGCTGCGAGACGTATCCGGCCATCGACTCCAGCCCGGCCCGGTCGCGGCCCGCCACCACGCTGCCCACCAGGACGTCCGTCAGGCCGGTGTGCCGTGACAGCAGCACCTGGTAGGCCGCCATGAGGACGGCGAACAGGGTGGTGCGCCGCTGCCGGGCCAGCTCCTCCAGCCGCCGGGCCGTCGCGGGCGGCAGGCGGATCCCGTGGAACTCCCCGTGCCCGCTCGCCCGCTCGCCGCGGAAGGGCAGTTCGGCGGGGGGCGGGTCGGCGAGCTTTCCCTGCCAGTACGGCACCGCGCGCCCGGCCCGGCTGCGCTGCCACAGGGCGTGGTGGACGGCCCGGACGGGCAGCGGCGGCAGGTCCGGCTCGGTGCCGGAGACGCGGGCCGTGTAGTACGCGGCCAGGTCGTCGAGGATCACGTTGAGCGACCAGCCGTCGGAGATGATGTGGTGCATCGTGACGCACAGGAGATGCTCGTCGTCCCGGCCGTGCCCGTCGTCCGGAGCGTGGCCGCCGGAAGCGCGCTCGTCGCCGGCCACGCGGATCACCGCGATCCGCAGGGGCACCCCCCGCGCCAGGTCGAACGGCGCGTTGACCCGCTCGGCCACCAGCCGCTCGGCCTCCCGCCGGTCCCGGGCCACCGGCCAGTCGATCACGGCGGGGGCCGGGGGGTCGACCACGGCCCAGGGCGTGCCGTCCTCCTCGGTGAAGCGGGTGCGCAGGCTCTCCTGGCGGGCCAGGACGTCGTCGAAGGCCCCGGCGAGCGCCGCCCGGTCGAGCGGCCCGCGCAGAGCGCGCACGAGGTACACGGTGTAGGAGGCGTTGTCCGGTTCGAGGCGCTGCAGGAGCCAGAGCCGCTCCTGGGTCGGGGACAGGGGCGCCCTCATGCGCCCGGCGCCAGTTCGTCGAACAGGGCCGCGAGCTCCTCGGGGGTGAGGCCGTCGAGCTGCCCGCGGAGCGCGGCCAGATCGTCCAGGTCCGAGCCGTCGCCGAACCCGCCGAGCCGCGGGGCCAGCCCGGCGACGGTGGGGTGCTCGAACAGCTCCGCGATCGGCACCTCGACGCCCAGGCGGGCCTGGACCCTGGCCACGAGCCGGGCCGCCGTGAGCGAGTGCCCGCCCAGCTCGAAGAAGTCGTCGTCCACGCCGACCGGCCCGTCCAGGCCCAGGACCTCGGCCCACACGGCGGCCATCTCCTCCTCCACCGGGGTGGACGGCGCGCGGTACGGCACCCCGGAGACCGGCGCCCCGGCGGGCGGCGGCAGCGCCGCGCGGTCCAGCTTGCCGTTGGGGGTGAGCGGCAACCGCTCCAGGATCACGAGATGCGCGGGGACCATGTACTCGGGCAGCCGCGACCGCAGCAGGGCGCGCACCTCCTCGCGCACCTCCTCGCGCACCTCCTCACGCAGCCCCTCCGGCTCGTCGGAGACCCCGGCACCGGGATCGCCCCGGCCGCCGTGATCCTCGGACCCGGCGAGATCACCGGATCCGCCGGTGTCCGGGACGAGATAGCCGACCAGCCGGGGCAGGCCGTCCGGCCCGTCGTGCACCGCCACGGCGGCCTGCCGTACCCCGCCGGCCGACCGCAGGACGGTCTCGATCTCGCCGAGCTCGATCCGGAAACCCCGGATCTTGACCTGCTGGTCGGCCCGGCCCAGATACTCCAGGCGTCCGGAGGGGCCGATCCGCACCAGGTCGCCGGTGGCGTACATGCGGGCGCCCGGCCGTTCGGCGAACGGGTCGGGCACGAAGCGGGCCGCGGTCAGGGCGGGCATGCCGTGATAGCCGCGCGCCACCCCCGCGCCGCCGATGTGGAGCTCTCCCTCCTCCCCCTCCGGCACGGGCCGCCCGTCCGGGCCCAGCAGGTACAGGGTCGTCTCCGCGATGGCCTCGCCGAGGTCGACCGGGGCCGGCGCGGGCGCGACGGGCCCGGCCGTGGACCACACGGTCGTCTCCGTCGGGCCGTACACGTTCCACAGGCGCGTGCCCGCCCCGCCGAGCGCGTCGGCGAGGTCACGGGGAAGGGCCTCGCCCCCGCAGAGCCGGGTGGTGATCGACTCGGGCACCCCGCCGGACTCCAGCAGCAGGCGCCAGGTCGCCGGGGTGGCCTGCATGATCGTGACCTGCTCCGCGGCGGCCAGCGCGCGCAGCGCCGGGCCGTCGGCCGCCGTGCGCGCCGGGGCCACGACCACGCGGGCGCCGCAGGCCAGCGGGAGCAGCAGCTCCAGGACCGAGATGTCGAACGACAGGGTCGTGACGGCCAGCCAGCGGTCCTGCGGGGTCACCGCCAGCAGGGAGCCGAACGACCTGATCAGGTTGACCACGGCGCTCTGCGGGATCGCCACCCCCTTGGGCCGCCCGGTGGACCCCGAGGTGTAGATCAGATAGGCCAGGTCGCCCGAGGGCCCGCCGGGGACCGGCAGGTCGGGGACCGGCACGCCCGGGTCCGTACTCCCGCCGGGCACCGTGCCGTCCGGGGCGAGTGTGAGGACGCGGGGCACGCCGTCGAGCAGCCGCCCGTCCACGCCGGGGCCGGTCAGCACCAGCCCGACCCCGGCGTCCTCGCGCATCAGGCGGAGCCGGTCCTCGGGGAAGGCGGGGTCGAGCGGGACGTACGCGCCGCCCGCGGCCCAGACGGCGAGGACCGCGACGACCATCGCCACGTCGCGTTCCATGCACAGGCCGACGGGGACCTCCGGGCCCACGCCCCGGGCGCGCAGGACCGCCGTCAGGCGGTCGACCCGTTCGTGCAGCTCGCGGTGGGTGAGGGGGCCTGACGGCCCGCTCACCGCCACCGCGCCGGGCGCCAGGTCCCGCCAGCGCCGTATCAGCTCCAGCGTCGTCACCACGCGTGGCACACCTTTCAACTCACCGATCGTCATCTCAGAGGTCTCCCAGCTCGGACAGGCGCAGACCGGGGTCCGCCCCGGCGCGCTCCACCACGGTGGTGAAGGCGCGGGCGAAGCGCCGCGCGGTCGCGGCCGTGAACAGGTCGGCGGCGTAGTCGAGGACCCCGCCGAGCCCCTCGTCGGTGCGCCAGGCGTCCACCGACACCTCCGCCCTGGTCCGGCCGGTCGCCGGCATCGGGTAGACCTCCACCGCCAGGTCGCCCATGGTCGGGCGCAGCAGGTCGTCCTTGGGCATGTTGTGCAGGTTGAACATGGCCTGGAACAGCGGCGGGCGGCTCAGGTCGCGGGGCAGCCGCAGCGACCCCAGGACCTGCTCGAAGGGCGCGTCGGCGTGCTGCATGCCGCGCAGCAGCGAGGCGCGGGTACGGCGCAGCAGCTCACCGAAGGACGGGTCGCCCGACAGGTCGGCGCGCAGCGCGAGCGTGGTGGAGAAGTAACCGATCAGCGGGGCCAGCTCGGTCCGGGTCCGCCCCGCGACGGGCACCCCCACGCACAGGTCGTCCTGACCGGCCAGCAGCCCGAGCGCGGCCTGGTAGGCGGCGAGCAACGCCATGAACAGGGTGCAGCGCCCCTGCCGGGCCGCCGTCTCCAGCCGCATCAGCGCCTCCCGGGGCACCAGCAGGGGCTCCTGCCCGCCCCGGCCCGTCCAGCGCGCCGGGCGGGGCAGGTCGGCCGGCAGGTCCAGCACGGGGACCCCGGTGAGCGTGCGGGTCCAGTACTCCAGCTGGGCCGTGCGCTCGTGCTCCCTGTCCTGTTCCGCGAAGCCGGTGTACTGCAGGGGCAGTTCCTCCAGCACCGGTTCGCGCCCCTCGCGCCCGGCCGCGTAGCACTCGGCCAGCTCCCGCATCAGGACGTCCAGCGACCAGCCGTCGACCACGATGTGGTGCAGCACGATGCACAGCAGGGCGTCGCCGTCGTCCAGGCGCATCAGCGCCGCCCGCAGCGGCGGGCCGGTCTGCAGGTCGAAGGGCCGGTTGACGAACTCCACCACGGCCGGCGCCGGGTCGCCCGGGACCTCGGCGAGTTCCAGGAGCACCGGCCCGGGGGCTTCGACGGTCTGCACGGGCCCGTCGCCGGACGGCAGGAACCGGGCCCGCAGCACGTGGTGCCGCTCGGCGACGCGGGTGAGGGCGGCGGCGATCGCCCCGGGGTCGGCCGCGCCGCGCAGCCGTACGCACCAGGGGGTGTTGTAGGAGGTGTCGGCCGGATCGAAGCGGTTGAGGAACCACAGCCGCTCCTGCCCGTGGGAGAGCGGCCACGAACGGGACGCCCCTGCGGTCCCGTTCTCCCCCGGCCCTCCTCCGGCCGGCGCGTTCTTGCCGGGGCCTCCTCCGGCCGGTGCCGCCTCGCCCAGGGTGAGGGCACGCAGCGCCTCACGGCGCTCCGGCGGCAGCTCGGCCAGCCGGGCGAGCAGCGCCGCCCGGAGGTCCGCGGCGTCCGGCCCGCTCGCATGCCGCCCGGTCATCGGGCGGTCTCCGGTACGGGCTGCCCGTCCCGCGTCACCGGGGTCAGGCCGCACAGCGCGGCGACCTCACCGAGCGGCACGTCCCCGGTGACACTGCGCACCAGCAGGGTCTCCATGCCCCGCAGCAGGGTGTAGGCCGTCGACCGGGACAGGAACGCGGTGTCGACCAGCAGGTAGAGCTGGCAGGTGTGGGTGGCGGGACCGGTGGCGAAGAAGGCGGTCGCCTCCACCATCGGCCAGGCTCCGACGGAGAACGTCCTGGTCCGCCCGGCCAGGGAGGCCAGGTCCCCGGCGGGCAGGTTGGGCCAGTGGCCGATCGCCCGGGTGTCGTTGAAGTAGCCCGACAGGTCGACGTCCCCGCCCCGGGCGCGCCCGACCTCCGCGCGCAGGGCCCGCATCGCGGCCGGGTCGTAGTGCGCGTACCGGTAGGAGGTGAGCGCCTGCCCGTGCCCGGCGCGCGCGGCGTCGGCGAACGTCCCCTCCGTCAGGGCCAGCGTGAACAGCCCGTCCTGTACGGCGGTGCCGACCATGACGGCGGTCCGCGGATCGTGCCGGTTGGCCACGATGAGCTGCATGGCGACCTCCCGGTGACCGGTCAGCGTCGCCAGGAGCACCGCGCTGGCCGAGGTCAGCACGCTGGCCGTGCTGACCGACCACCGCTCCGCCAGCGTCTGGGCGGCCGAGGCCGCGGCGGCGGACTCCATGCCGACCCGGACGAACCTCGGCTCCTCGGGGGTGCGCTGCGGGAAGTCGAAGAGGGTCAGCGGGACCCGTTCCAGCGCGGCGCGCCAGTGCCGCAGCGCCCGCTGCCCGCGTACGGCCCCCTCGCCCTGCTCGAAGGCCGCCTGGTCCAGCGGCTGCCAGGCGGGGGCGGGCAGTTCCTCCCCGGCCAGCAGCGCCTTCCAGTCGGCGGCGAGGATCTCCAGCGCCCAGGCGTCCACCGCCAGGTGGGTCAGGGCGAAGGCGACCGCCCGGGGCCGCCCGGCGCCGGTGACGACGGTGCACCGGATGAGCGGCTCCCCGGCGTCTCCCCCGGCGTAGTCGAACCCCTCGGCGGCCAGCGCGGCGGCCTGCCGCCCGGCCACGGCCAGAGGTCTGTCGTCCCCGGCGTCCAGGACGCCGACCGTCAGCCTGCCCTCGCGCGCCACGCGCTGGACCGGCCCGGCGGGCGTCTCCCGGTAGGTGGTGCGCAGGCTCTCGTGCCGTTCGATCAGCCCGCGCAGGGCGTTCAGCACGGTGTCCAGGTCGCGCCTGCCGTGGACCGGCAGGGTCCAGGGCAGGTTGTAGTACGGGTCGCCCTCCTCCAGCCAGGTGATCAGCCGCCAGAAGGCCCGCTGGCCCCAGGTGAGCGGGGACTCGCCGCCCCGCTCACCGGCGAACTCCAGCCTCACCGTCCGCTCGGGCGCGGTCTGCGGCGTCACCGCCGGCTCCGGCGTGGTCCGGGCCGTCATCGGGACCTGGCGATCTCGTCGGCGACCCCCGTCACGGTCGGGTCGTCGATGAACACCTCGAAGGACAGCTCGACCCCCATCCGGTCGCGCACCTGCGCGATGATCTGGGTGATCGTCAGGGAGTGCCCGCCGAGGTCGAACAGGTCGTCGTCCGGCAGGACCTCCTCCAGCCCAAGGACGTCACGCCAGATCGCCGCGACCTGCCCGACGAGCGCGGCGTCCGTCCCGGTGCCCGTCACCGGCTGCCCGGCGGGCGCGGTCTCCGTACCGCTCACCGGCGTCTGCGCCGGCCGGGACTCGGACAGGGGCAGGGGCAGCTCGCCGATCGGGGCGTCCGGGCGGGCGGCCACGGCCGCCAGCAGGGCGCGCAGGTGCCCGGCCACGGCCTCGCACCCGGCGCGGTCGATGACCGCGGGGTTGAACTGCAGCCGCGCCGACAGTCCCGCGGGCCCGTCCACGGCCTGCAGGTGCAGCGTGTTGCGCACGGTCCCGTTGAACATCGCCCACTCGACGCGGGCGTCGAGGCCGGGGAAGAGCGGGTCAGCGCCGGAGCGCGCCCGGTAGCTCACCGAGACCGGCGTGAGCGCGGTGCGCGGGCCGATCCCGCCCAGGGCCCGCGCCAGCGGAACGTGGCGGTAGCGGTAGACGGCGCGCAGCTCCCGCCTGACGGCCTCGGCGAACTCGGCGAACGTGCCGTACGGCGCGCAGGTCACGGGCAGCTCGTTGACGAAGGGCCCGACGTGGTCGCGCGTCTCCTCGGTCCGGGTGGACAGGTCCACGGCCACGGTGACCGGCTCGTTGCCGTAGGCGTGCAGGAGCACCTGGAGGGCAGCCAGCACCAGCTCGAAGCGGGTGACGCCCAGCCGTCCGGCCGCCTCGGCCACCTCCCCGCCGAGGGCGAGGTCCACCGCGTCGCCGGGGGCGGCCCGCAGCGAGGAGCGGCCGGCCCCCGGCAGCAGGACGTCCCGGTCGTCGTGCCAGCGGGACCGCCAGAACTCCGCCGCCGCCGCCAGGTCGGCCTCCACCCGGTCCTGCTCGGCCCGGGCCGCCTCGCCGTACGGGACCGCGAGGGGGTCGAGGCCGGCACCGCCGTAGGCGGCGGCCAGGTCGCGCAGCAGGACGTCCTTCGACATGCCGTCGAAAACCGCGTGGTGGGCCACGACCAGCAGCAGGTGCCGGTCGGGTCCCAGCCGGAACAGGGTGAAGCGCGACACCGGCCCCGTCCGCACGTCGAGGGGCTCGGCGGCCCGGGCCGCGACCCACTCCGGCGAGCCGGGGACGCCCGCCGCGAGCTCCGCCGTCACCCCCGCCGTGACCTCCGCGAAGGCCCCGGCGATCGTGCCCCCGGCCTCCGGGCCGAGCCCGTCGCCGGAGACGTCCTCGAACAGGATCGGCGGGGCGACCTCGGCGGGGACGCTCCACACCTGCCCGTCCCGCTCGGCCAGCGCCGAGGCGAGGATCGGGTGACGGCGGACCACGGCGGCGCAGGCGGCGAGCATCGCCTCCACGTCGAGCGGGCCGTCGAGGTGGACCGCGAGCGGCATGCGGTAGACCGGGCCGCCCGCGCCCGTCCGCTCGGTGATCCACATTCCGTGCTGGGCGAGCGAGGCCCGCTCCCACTCCTCTACCAGGGACACCGACATCTCACGTGCCTTCCGTCTGACCCGTCACGGCGGCGCCGAAGAGCCCCCGCAACTCCCTTTTGATGACTTTTCCTGACTGGTTGCGGGGCAGGGCGTCGACGACGAGCACCCGGTCGGGAAGCTCGTGCCCGGCCAGGCGCTCCATCAGGAAGGCCCGCAGGCCCGTCTCGGACATCCCGGCCGAGCGGGGTACGACGGCGGCGGCGAGCACGGTGCCCAGCACCGGGTGCGGGACGCCCACCACCGCGGCCTCCGCCACCTGCGGATGCTCGTACAGCGCGGCCTCCACCTGCAGGGTGGAGACCTTGAACGCGCCCGACTTCACCACGTCGCTCTCCCGGTCGACGAGGTGGAGGTAGCCCTCGGCGTCCAGGTAGCCCATGTCGCCCATGCGCACCCAGCCGCCGCGGAAGGACTCGGCGCTCGCCTGTTCGTCGCGGTAGTAGGAGCGCGACACGGCGGGCGAGCGCATCCAGACCTCCCCGGCCTCCCCCGGCGGCAGCGTCCCGCCGTCCGGGCCGGTGATCCGCAGCGCGCCGCCGAACGCGGGGCGGCCGAGCGCGTCAGGCCGGGCGGGATCGAAGATCATGATGGTCTGGGCGGGGGCGGCCTCGGTCGAGGTGTAGTAGTTCGTCACCGTCGCGTTGGGGAAGGCGGCGGCGAGCCGTACGGACACCGCGGGGGGAAGGGCCGAGGCCGCCGAGCCCAGCAGCACGACGCTCGACAGGTCGTGCCGCTCGTGCAGCCCGGCGTTGAGCAGTTCGATGGCCATGGCCGGCACGACGAACACGGTGCCGACCTCGTACGACTCGATCAGCCGGGTGAACCGGGCCGGGGTGAACCGGGCCGGGGTCAGCATGGCCGGGCGGGCGTCCAGCGCGTTCATCAGCATCGTCTGCCCGGCGTTGGTCCCGATCGGGAAGGCGTGCAGCAGGTGCCGCGAGTGCCCGAACCTGCGGCGCTTCGGGCGCGTCTCGCACCCGAAGGTGAGGTTCGCGTGGGTGGCGCCCACGCCCTTGGGCAGCCCGGTCGTGCCGGAGGTGTAGAGGATCTGGGCCAGGTCCTGCGGCCCGACGGGCACGCCGGGCGGGCCGGCCGTGCCGCCCTCCAGCTCGGCCGGGGCGGCCGTCCAGCGCCCGCCGTCCGGCGCCTCCAGGTCCCGGCCGCACAGGACGGCCGAGGCCTCGCAGTGATCGAGCATGTGCCGCACCTCTGCGGGGGCGAGCCGGTCCGACAGCGGCACCGCGACCGCCCCGGCCAGCTGGACCGCGCAGTAGGAGACGGCGAAGTCGGCCCAGTCCCGGCCGCCGAACAGCAGGCCGATCCGGTCGCCGGGCCGCACGCCGCGGTCGAGGAGCCCGTGCGCGACGGCGTGGGAGCGCCGCTCCCACTCGCCGAACGTCAGCGTCCCCTCGCCCTCGACGACGATCGCGACCCCGCCGGGCTCCTGCTCGGCGCGCAGGGCCAGCATCTGGGGAACCGTGCGCGGGGTCACGGGACGCTTTCCGCCACGCGGCCGACCAGCAGCGGGAAGCTGTCGATGTGGGCGCCGGAGCCGAGGTCGAGCACGACGCCGAACTCGTCCTCGATCGCGTCGATCAGCCGCAGCAGCCCCAGTGAGGTGAGGCCGAGCGCGGACAGGGAGCCCTGCGAGCGCAGCACCTCCTGCGCGGGCAGCCGTCCGTCGGAGGCGGCGTGGACCAGTTCGGCGATCCTGTCCGCCAGCGGGCCGCTCATCGGCGGGCCTGCCGCACGCTGAGCGGGCGCATGTCCGTCCAGACCTGCTCGATGTGGGCGAGGCAGTCCTCCCGCTCGCCCTCGAAGCCCTCGGCCCGCCAGCCCGCGGGCAGCTCCCGGCCCGCCGGCCAGAGTGAGTACTGCTCCTCCTCGTTGAGCACCACCAGGAAACTCATGCCCGGACCTCCTCCTTCTCCGTGGTGTTCTGTGCGGTGTCCGCCGCGGTGCCGCCGGCGGTCTGCGCGGTGCCCTCTCCGGCCTGCGCCGTGCGGAGGCGGTCCTGCAGGACCTCGAACCCGACCAGGTCGTCGGGGACGGCGTCGGGCACCTCCTCGTCGAAGCGCGCCAGCGTCCGCACCCGCATGGCGACCAGCGCGACGGCCGCGATGGCCAGGCCGAAGCAGAGGTACATGAAGGCGATGCCGCGTCCCTCCCCGACCCCGATCACCGCTCCGACGGTGCCGGCGAGCGGGCCGTCCGGCGCCAGCAGCGGCTCGAACACCTGCGAGCCGTACGGCGCGACCAGGCCGAAACCGATCGGCAGCGTGGACCAGGCCACCAGGGTGTTGAGCGCGATCACCCGGCCGTGGAAGCGCTGCGGCACCTTGACCTGGATGATCGTGGCGTAGACGCCGTTGAGCACGGTCAGGCAGAACGACATCCCGAACGCGCCCACGGAGATCAGGACCAGGTCCTGCCGCAGCCCCATGGCCAGGCAGAAGACGGCCAGGGCCAGCGTGGACAGCAGGACGCCCCAGAGCCTGCGCCGGCGCGGCCCGCCCCAGACGGTCATCGCCAGCCCGCCGAGGAAGACCCCGAGCCCGCCCGCGAACGAGACCCGGCCGACGTCGTCGAGGGTGGCGAACGACAGCACCAGCGGGGAGATCATCAGGAAGAGCGGCGAGAGGAAGACGTTGAGCACCGCGAAGAACACGAGCATCCCGCGGAAGCCGCGGTTGCCCCAGGAGTGGCGGATGCCGCCGAGCATCTCGGCCACCACGCCCTCGCGGCGCCGCCACGGCATGGCGGCGGGGAACTTGACCGTCAGCAGGATCAGCGTGGCGAGCACGTAGCTCACCACGTCGATGATCAGGATGCCCTCCAGCCCGATCGAGGCCATCAGCCCGGTGGCGATCAGCGGCACGACGAGCTGGGCGGTGCCGGTGACCATCTGCACCACGCCGTTGGCGTGGCCCAGGAACCGTTTGGGGACCAGCTGCGGGATGGCCGAGCCGTAGGCGAAGCGCTGGAAGGTCAGGGCGATCGACAGGCACACCAGCAGCGGATAGATGTGCCAGATCTGCAGATTGCCGGTCCACAGCAGCAGGCCCAGTATCAACTGCGAGCCGCCCGCCGCGACGTCGCCGCAGAGCATCACCTTGCGCCGGTCGTAGCGGTCCACGATCGCCCCGGCCAGCGGCGCCACCAGCATGCCGGGCACCAGCCCGAGCACCGCGAACAGCGCGAAGCGCGCCAGCGAGCCGGTGGTGAGATAGATCCAGATCGGGATCGCGAACTCCGTCAGCGCCGATCCGGTGATCGAGACCAGCTGCCCGGCGGCGACCAGCAGGAAGCGCCGCATGCTGGGCTCCGGCGCTCCCGCGGTCGCCGCCCCGGCCGGACGGCCGGCCCCGTCGACCACCTGGAGCCGCGGGCCGTCCGGTCGTGCGGGCGGCCCGTCCGGCCGTGCGGGCGGCCCGTCCGGCCGTGCGGGCGGCCCGTCCGGCTGTGTGTGCGGCCCGTCCGGCTGCGTTCGCGGGCCGACGGAGCCCTGCAGCCACCAGGTGGAGTCCTGCGTGCGCTCCAGCTCGGCGGTACGGCCCGCGGCGACGGCCCCGTGGGTGCCGGTCACGATGGCGGCCAGCTCCCGGGCGCGGTACTTCAGGAAGAAGTGCCCGGCCTCGTCCAGGACGACGCAGGCCACGGTGTCGGACAGCCGCAGCCACTCGAGATAGCGCTCCTGGTAGAACTCCATCGCCGGGTCGCGCTCCCCCGCCACCGCGACGATCGGGGCGCGCAGCCGTTCGGTCCGTTCCTCGAACAGCCGGGTGAAGTACCGCTCGGCCTCGCGCGTGCCCTCCCGGCGGTTGCGGATGAGCAGCTTGAGCTGGTCGCGGTCGAAGTCCTCCAGGTCGAGGCCGCCGGCGGCCAGGGCGTTGATCCGCCCCTGGTCGCTGGTCAGCCGGTCCATCAGGTGGCCGATCCGGCCCAGGCCGCGCCCGGGACGGGCGAAGGGGAAGATGCCGCCCAGGTAGATCGCGTCGATCTCGCGGCCGGCCGCCTCCAGCCTGCGGGCGACCTCCGTCACCAGCATCACGCCGAGCCCGCAGTGCCCGTACAGGACCAGCGGCCCCTCGACGCCGGCGAGGATCTCCTCCGCGCAGCCCTGCGCGACCTCCTCCAGCGGCCGGGACTCCTCCCCCAGCTCGTGGCCGGGGACCGCCACCGAGTACAGCGCCCAGTCCTCGGGCAGCGCCTCGGCCAGCGGCTGGTAGATGACCGCGCTGCCGCCGCCGTAGGGGACGCAGACCAGGCTGGAGGTCGTCGTCCGGGCCGGGGTGAGCCGGTGCAGCAGCCCGCGGGGCCCGTCGTCGCCGCCTTCGAGCAGCCGGGCCAGGTCTCTGACCGTGCGGTGCTTGAACAGCTCCAGCACCGTCACCGTCCGCTCGGGGATCTCCCGGCGCAGCCGGGCGATCACCCGCATGGCCAGCAGCGAGTGCCCGCCCCGGTCGAAGAAGTCGTCCAGCGCGCCGACCCGGTCGACCTCCAGGACCTCGGCCCAGATCCGGGCGACGATCTCCTCGGTCCCGGCGGCCGGGGGCACGTACTCGGCCGCCTCCTGACCGTCGTCCCCGGCGTCCGGCTCGGGCAGCTTCGAGCGGTCGACCTTGCCGTGCGACTTCAGCGGCAGCTCGTCCAGCCAGACGTAGCGGGCCGGGATCATGTAATCCGGGAGCCGCTCGGCCAGCCACGCCCGCAGCTCGCCGGTCTGCGGCCGGTCGTGGCCGACGAGATAGGCGATCAGGCGCTCGCCCCGCGGTTCCACCACCGCGTGGGCCACGCCGGGGTGCTCGGCCAGCACGGTCTCTATCTCGCCCGGCTCCACCCGGTATCCGCGGATCTTCACCTGCAGGTCGCGGCGGCCGAGGAACTCCAGGTCGCCGCCCGGCAGCCAGCGGCCGAGGTCGCCGGTCCGGTACATCCTGGCCCCCGGCGCGCCCTCGGGGTCGGGCAGGAAGCGGTCGGCGGTGAGCCCGGGACGGCCCAGATAGCCGCGGGCCAGGCGGTCGCCGCCGAGGTAGATCTCACCGGGGACGCCGACGGGCACCGGGCGCAGCGCGTCGTCGAGCACGTGGACGCGGGCGCCGGGCAGCGGCCTGCCGATCGGCAAGGCCGTACCCGCACCCGCCTGACCCGCGGCGCCCGGAGCCGCCGGGCGCGGCGCCGGCGGGACCGCGTACGTGGTGACGCCGACCGTGGCCTCGGTCGGGCCGTAGTGGTTGACCACCCGGCACCGGCCGGCCGCGGCCAGCTCGGCGGCCCAGCCCTGGGGCGCCGCCTCGCCGCCGAGGATCAGCAGCTTGTCCGGCAGGAGCTCGGCGGCGGGCGCGTCGGTCAGCAGCGCGGCCAGGTGGGACGGGGTGAGCTTGAGGTGGCCGACGCCGTGCTCGCGCAGGTAGGCGGCCAGCTCGCGGCCCGCCGTACGGGAGGGGATGAGGTGGAGCGTGCCGCCCGTCATCAGGCACAGGTAGAAGACGGTCACGCCGAAGTCGAAGGCCAGCGACTGCAGGAGCCCGTAGACGCCGCCGGGCTCGATCTCCAGCCGCTCGCGCACGCCCGCCAGGTAGACCATGACCTGCCGGTGCTGTACGGCCACGCCCTTGGGCCGCCCGGTGGTGCCCGAGGTGTAGATGACGTAGGCCAGGTCGTCGGGGGTGACCCCGCCGCCGACCGGCTCTCCGTCCGGGAGCTCTCCGTCCGCGGGCCCGTCGGCGTCCTCGGGCCCGTCCTCCTCCGGCCCGCCGAGCGGCACGATCACCGCGTCGTCCGGGATCCGGTCGCGCAGCCCGGGATCGGCCACGACGGCGACCGCCCCGGCGTCGGACAGCACGAACGCCAGCCGGTCGCGCGGGTGGTCGGGGTCCAGCGGCAGATAGGCGGCCCCGGCCTTGAGCACGCCCAGGACGGCGACGGCCAGCTCGGCCGACTGCTCCAGGCAGATCGCGACCCGGTCCCCCGTGCGCACCCCCCGCCGCCGCAGCCGGCGGGCCAGCAGCCCGGCGCGCCGTTCCAGCTCCGCGTAGGTCAGCGACCGCCCGCCGGCCGTCACCGCGACCGCGTCCGGGGTCCGCCCGGCCTGGGCGGAGATCACCTCGTGGACCAGCCCGGCCTCGAAGGACGGGGCCGGGTCGCAGGAGCCGAACGCCAGCACCCGGCTGCGCTCCCCGGCCGGGAGCAGCTCCAGTTCGGAGACGCGCGCTCCGGGGTCGGCCGCGATCGACCGCAGCAGGGTCTCCAGGCAGGCCGCCATCCGCTCGATCGTGTCCGGGCGGAACAGGGCGGTGCTGTAGGTGAGGTTGCCGCGCAGCCCCTCGGGCGTCTCGAACAGGTACAGGGCCAGGTCGAACCGGCTGGTCCCCATCTCCACCGGGAAGGGCGTCATGGTCAGACCGGGGGTGTCCAGCGGCTTGGACCGGTAGTTCTGCAGCGCGAACATGACCTGGAACACCGGCGAGCGGCTGACGTCCCGCTCCACGGCCAGCTCCCCGACCAGCCGGTCGAAGGGGAGCCCCTGGTGGGCGTAGGCGTCCAGGGCCGTCTCCCTGACCCTGGCCAGCAGCTCGGTGAAGGTCGGGTCGCCCGACAGGTCGGCGCGCATCGGCAGCGAGTTCACGAAGACCCCGACCACCCGCTCCAGCTCGGGCAGGTCGCGTCCGGAGACGGGACTGCCCACCGCGAAGTCGTGCTGTCCCGCGTAGCGCCCGAGCAGCACCTCGAAGGCCGCCAGCAGCGTCATGTACGGCGTGGCGCCGCAGGCGCGGCCCACCGCGGCCACGGCCTCGCTGAGCTCGGGGTCCAGAGCGATCCCGCAGGTGGCGCCGTCCCAGCGCTGCTCGGCCGGGCGCGGCAGGTCGGTGGGCAGCTCCAGCGTCGCCAGCCCCTCCAGCCGTTCCTTCCAGTAGCGGACGTCGGCGTCGTGGGCGCCGTCCTCGGCGCGCCCGCGCAGCCAGTGCGCGTAGTCCCCGTAGCCCAGCCGCACCGGGGCGAGGTCGGCCTGCCGCCCCTCGCGGTGGGCGGCGTGCAGGGTGAGCAGCTCCTCCATGACGATGTCGCAGGACCAGCCGTCGGTGACGGCGTGGTGCATGGTGAGCAGCAGGATGTGGACGCCGGGGGCCAGGCGGACCAGCAGGGCCCGCAGCAGCGGGCCGCGCTCCAGGTCGAAGGACCGGGCCGGCTCCTCGTCGAGCGCGGCGGGGTCGTCGGTGACCCGCAGCTCCACCGAGGGGGCCTCGTCGACGACGACCTCGGGGCGGCCGTCGGCCGTGGTGACCAGCCGCATGCGCAGGCTCTCGTGCCGGGCCGCCACCTCGTGCAGGGCGCGGTCCAGGGCCTCGGGGTCGATCTCCCCCTCCAGCCGGACGGCGAACGCGACGGTGTAGGCGGCCGTCCCCGGGGCGTACTGCTCCAGGAACCACAGCCGCTCCTGCGCCGGGGACAGCGGCGGCGGCGTGCCGGGCGGGCGCGGAGGGACGGTCTCCGCGACGGCCTGGCCGCCCAGACGCCGGGCGAGCAGTGCCTTCTTGGCCGGCGACAGGCCGGTGTGCGTCACGGCGCCTCCGTACGGGCGATGAGGGAACCACGTGCGTTCCGGGACGGCGGAGGACGGGACCGTCCTCGTGGACGGTCCCGGAGGTCCGCACGGGCGGGCGGGCCCGGTCCCGAGGGGGAGGCGGCCGTTCCGTGCGGTGGATGACCCAGGTGGTCGATCAGCAGACCCGGCGGCCCGCCCGCCAGCGGACATGACGGTCCGCGGATCGGGAGACCTGGTGGTCGGCGGATCAGGAGATCGGTCACGGGTGACCGAAGTCCTGGAAGGGATGAGCGAGATCCTCCGGGCGTGGCAGGTTCTCGCACAGGAGTACGAATCTGTGGGAGCGTTCCCACGGAGGAGGCTAAGGATGCTCCGTCAAATGAGTCAAGGTTTCTCGCATGTTTTCGGATCCGAACAATCCGAGTAAAGGAGTAGTTAACTTGTTTACGCAGCTACGGGCGATTTGCCGCATTTACCGGGTTTCACGATTGCGCTGAATCGATTGACAGCCCCCTCCACTCCTCCTACGCTCCGCTGGGAGCGCTCCCACCCCGATCCCCGTACCGGGGCGACCGGGCGTGCCCGCGGTCGCCATGCCAGGAGCGCACACGTGATCGACACCTTTCCCCCCTTCGCGAGCCCGCGGAGCGCACCGCCGCCGGCGGAGGAGGACCTCCGGCTCCTCCTCCTCATCCGGCACTTCGAGCTGACGCTGCTGCGCCTGTTCGAGGCGGGGCAGCTGAGCGGCACCACCCACACCTGCCTGGGCCAGGAGTACATTCCCGTCGCCCTGAAACCGCTGCTGGAAGGCGACGACTTCGTCTTCAGCAACCACCGCGGCCACGGGCACTTCCTGGCCCGCCACACCGACCCGCACGGCCTGCTCGCGGAGATCATGGGCCGCGAGGGCGCGCTGTGCTCGGGGGTGGGCGGCAGCCAGCACGTCTACCACCGCCGTTTCCTGTCCACCGGGGTGCAGGGTGAGAGCCTGCCGGTCGCGGTCGGCACGGCGCTCACGCTCAAGGACACCGGCGCCCTGACGTGCGTCTACATCGGCGACGGCACCTGGGGCGAGGGGTCGGTCTACGAGGCGCTCAACATGGCGCGGCTGTGGGAGGTGCCGCTGCTGGTCGTCGTCGAGCACAACGGGATCGCCCAGTCCACCCCGACGACGGCGCAGATGGCCGGGACCGTGGCCGGCCGCGCCGCCGCCTTCGGCATCCCCCACCACCGCACGGCCTCGACCGAGATCGACGAGATCCGCGCCGAGCTGGCCCTCCTCGTCGCCGAGGTGCGCAGCGCGTCGGTCCCGCTGGTCGTGGAGTTCGCCACCCACCGGATCGGCCCGCACAGCAAGGGCGACGACACCAGAACCCCCGAGGAGATCGCCCTGGCCGCCGACCACGACTGGTACACCCGCTACGCGGGACTGTTCCCGGAGGCCTTCGGCCGCCTCGACCGGGAGATGCGCGAGCTGGTCGAGCGCGCCGCCGCCGACGTCTCCGCCCGGCCCCCGTCGGTTTGGGAGCGGCCGTGACCCGCGTCTCCGAGCACCTCAACCGCGCCCTGCACGATCTGCTGGCGGCAGACCCGGGCGTGCACCTCCTCGGCGAGGACATCACCGACCCGTACGGCGGGGCCTTCAAGGTCACCCGGGGCCTGTCCGGCAGGTTCGGCGACCGCGTGCGCTCCACCCCGCTGAGCGAGGGCGCCGTCGTGGGGGTCGGCGCCGGGCTGGCCCTGGCCGGGCGTAAGGCGATCGTCGAGATCATGTTCGCCGACTTCGCCACCCTGGCCTTCGACCAGCTGGTGAACTTCGCCGCCGCCTCCACCTCGATGTACGGCAGGCCCGTGCCGATCCCGCTGGTCGTACGCTGCCCCTCCGGCGGCAACCGCGGCTACGGCCCGACCCACAGCCAGAGCCCGCAGAAGCACTTCCTCGGCGTCCCCGGCCTGCACGTGTTCGAGCTGTCCCCCTTCCACGACGCCGGCCGGCTGCTGGAGACCATGCTCGCCCTCGGGCGGCCCTGCCTGCTGTTCGAGGACAAGGTCCTCTACACGCGCAGGATGTACGAGGACGGCGTGGTGGACGAGCTGTTCCGCTACGAGGTGACCGGCGGGGTCGCCCGGGTCTTCCTGGAGGGCGCCGCCGAGCCCGACTGCACGCTGGTCGTCCACGGCGGGATGGCCCACCGGGCCCTGGCCGCCATGCGGGACCTGCTCCTGGAGGAGGACGTGGTCTGCGAACTGCTCGTCCCCTCGCAGCTGTACCCCCTGCCCGACCTTCCCGGCCTGGAGCGCGCCGGGCACGTGTGCGTGGTGGAGGACGGCTCGGAGGGCGGGGGCTGGGGGGCGGAGGTCGCCCGGGTGCTCCACCCCCGCCTGTGGTCCACGCTGCGGCGGCCGATCACCCTGGTCGCCTCGGCACCCAGCGTCATCCCCGCGGCCCCGCACCTGGAGCGCGAGGTCCTCGTCCAGCCCGGCCACATCAGGCATGCGATCATGGAGGCCCTCTCTTGACCGAGATCCGGGTGCCCAAGCTCAACAACAACGACTCCGCCTACCTGCTGGTGGAGTGGGCCGCCGCGGACGGCCAGGCCGTCCGGGCCGGAGACCCCGTCGCGGTGCTGGAGACCTCCAAGGCGGCCGAGGAGCTCACCGCCGAGCAGGACGGCGTCCTGCGGCACCTCCTGCCCGCCGGCGCCGAATGCGAGCCCGGCCAGGTCATCGCCCGCCTCGGCGGAGACGGCCTGGCCGCCGCCCCGCAGGAAGGCCGGGAGGGATCCGGGAACGCGCCGGACGGCCAGGTGGGTGCCGACCACGCGGAAGGCGGCGGGGAACGGGACGGCGAGGGCCCCGATGGGCAGGACCCGGTCGTCACGGCCCCCGCGCGGCGCTTCATGGACGAGCACGGCATCTCCATGGAGCAGGTCAGAGCGCTCGGCCGTACGGTGATCCGCCGCGCCGAGCTGGAGTCCCTCCTGCCCGCCCCGGTAACGGAATCCACCGATTCCGCCCCGGAGTCCGGGGCCGAGGGGCTCATCGAGCTGTCGCGGGGGCAGCGGCGGGTCGCCGAGGTGGTGATCCGCTCGCACCGGGAGATCCCGGCCGCGTTCACCGTGATGCGGGTCGACGTGACCGAGACGCTCGCCTTCGCCCGCCGGGAGACCAAACGGCTGCGCGCGCTCATCGGCGTCCCCGAGGTGCTGGTCAAGGCGACCGGTGAGCTGCTCGGGCGCTTCCCGCTGTTCTTCGCCGCCCCGGTCGACGAGCGCCGGGCCCGGCCCGCGGTCACCGCCGACGTGGGCGTGACCATGGACGTCGGCCGGGGGATGGTCGTGCCGGTGGTCCGGGACGCGGGCGGGCGTCCGCTGGCGGAGATCGCCCGCGACCTGATGCGGCTGCGCCGGGCCGCGATGGAGGGGAGCCTGCGGGAGGAGGACCTGCGGGGCGGGTCCATCATGCTCACCCTGCACACCGAGGAGGCCGTCACCATGGCCGTCCCGATCGTCTTCCCCGGCCAGGTCTGCGCGCTCTCCCTCACCGCCCCGCGCCCGGAGGTCGTCGAGACGGCCGACGGCTTCACCACCAGGAAGGTCGTCTCCCTCGGCCTGTGCTACGACCACAGGTTCGTCAACGGCCGCGAGGCGGGCGAGTTCCTGGGCGCGCTGCGCGCGGCGCTGGAGCGTCCGGAGCCGGTTCCGGCTGCGGCCTCGGCGACGACTTCGACGCCGGCGCCGGCGCCGGCGGTGGCGGTGGCGACTCCGGCGGGAGTGGCTCCGGCGGCTTCAGCGGCGGGCGAACGCCGGGAGGCCGTGGATCTCCCGTAAGCGGCCGTAGGGTCGGAATGCTCCTTCCGGCCCGGGCGGACCCGGGCCGGCCCGCACGCGAAGGAGGAGACCGATGACACCGGCCGCGGCCTACGACGAGATCGCCGACTGGTACGAGAACGACTTCCTCGGCGGGTGGCGGGCCCATGAGGAGACCGGCGGCGATCCCCTCGGCGTCGGTCCGGTCCTGCGCGACCTCCTCGGTGCGGGCGGCGGCCCGTGCCTGGAGATCGGCTGCGGCACCGGCTTCCACGCCGCCGGGGTCCGCGCGCTGGGCTGGAGGCCGGTGGGCGTCGGACTCCTGGACGGACCGGGGGGTGCGGGCCAGGGTCGGCGCCGTGCACCGGCCCCTGCCGGAGCTGATGCACTCCTTCCTTGAGGCGGGCCTGATCCTGGAGCGGTTCGCCGAGGGCCGCGGGCCGACGCCGCTCGTGCTGGCCGTACGGGCGCGCAGACCCGGGTGACCGGCCGCGCCGCCGCGGGCCCCGTGCGGGCGGCCGTCCGCCGGGGTGCGCCGTACGGCCGCGCGCCCTCTACAGTTGGAAGATCGATTGCAACGGGGAGGTGCCCATGGACGGGCGTACGGAAGAGATCCTCGACAGCCCCACGGGCTGGGTGGCGGCGCACGTGCGCACCTACGTCGAGTCGGACGGCGCGAAGGGGCACCTCTACCACGGAGTGCCGACCCTGCTGCTGACCACCCGGGGACGCCGGTCGGGCAAGCTGCGCCGTACCGCCCTCATCTACGGCCGCGACGGCGACCGCCACCTGCTCGTCGCCTCCAACGGAGGGTCACCCGGCCACCCGGCCTGGTATCTCAACCTGACCGCCGACCCCGCCGTCGAGGTCCAGGTCGGCCCGGAGAAGTTCGCCGCCAGGGCCCGCACCGCCACCGCCGAGGAGAAGCGGGCGCTCTGGCCGGTGATGGCCGAGGTCTTCCCCACCTATGACGGCTACCAGGCCAAGACCTCCAGGGACATCCCCCTCGTCATCCTCGAACGCGCGCAGTGAGGGCACGCCCTCTCCGCGCAGGCATGCGGTGACGGGGGACGGCCCTCACAGGCGGGGGTCGGGCTGCAGGTCACCGTTCGTCAGCCCGTCCAGGACGATGCGCCCCAGCAGCTCGCCCGCCTCGTTCGCCCGGCGCAGCGCGCCCTCGAAACGTTCCAGCTGCCGGAACACCTCGCCGTAGCGCCGCTGCTCGGCCAGGGAGAGCCGGGGCAGCGGCGCGCGGCGCACGTCCAGCCGGGAGGCGCCCGAGGCCGAGGCGGACGGCTGGCGGGCCGAGACCTTGAGGAAGCCGGCGACGAAGTGGGGGTCGAAGAAATCCGGGTCGGGCCGGACGACGGTCAGGTTCGGGCCGAGCGCGACCTCCTCGTCGATCACCCTGGCGGCCGGGACGCGGCTCGCGACGGGCACGACGATGTCACCGGGCCGGGCGATGACCAGGCCGGGCTCCTCCTTCCCCCGGCCGGTCGGCTCCTGTCCCAGCACCACGTCCGCCGCGGTCAGCAGCCTCAGCTCCCCCGACCCGGTCTCCATCCGCACCGGGGTCTGCAGGATCTGCAGGCTCCCCGCGCGGGCCAGCTCCCCCAGGGAGGTCATGGAGAAGGGGCCGTGCGGGGACTCGGCGGCCGAGGGCAGCAGCCGGGTCAGCTCGGCGGTCGCGCGCAGCAGTTCCTCGCGGGTCCTGCCGACGCCGCCGGGGCTGACGACCGACCGGGTGAGATAGCGGGCCGGGGTGAGGTCGATCTCGTCGTCGAGCAGGTCGATGACCGGGACGGTACGGCCGCCGCCCGCCGTCTCGCGGTGCGGGTCCTCCTCGAAGGAGGACCACATCGGGATCACGGTCTCCGGCGACCCGGTGGCGTCCATCATCAGCACGTGGGAGGGCGCCCGGTCACCGGCGACCGGCCGTCTCAGCAGCCACAGGTGGGGCGGCATGGTCGACTGGGGCGCCGCCCCGGAGGGCAGGGCCACGACCGCCCGCAGGGCGCCGGCCCGGATGAGCTGGGAGCGGACCCGGCGGCCGGATCTCCGGTTCGCCGCGGCGGGCGGCATCAGCACGACCACCTGACCGCCCGGCCTGGCGTGGGCGAGGCAGTGCTGGACCCAGGCCAGCTCGGACTCCCCGCGCGGCGGCAGGCCGTACTGCCAGCGCGGGTCGTTGGCCAGTTCCTCGTAGCCCCAGCCGCGCTCGCTGAACGGCGGGCTGCACAGCACCGCGTCGGCCTGCAAGTGCGGGAAGGCGTCGCGGGTCAGGGCGTCTCCGGTCCGGACGTCGGCCGGGATGCCCCGCACCGCCAGCCGGGCCCCGGCCAGGCGTGCCGCGGCGGCGTCGCGCTCCTGGCCCACCGTGCGGACCTTCCCCGGCTCGCCTCCGGCGGCGATCAGGAGCCCGCCGTGGCCGCAGGAGGGGTCGAAGACCTGGGTGGCCCGGGGCTCGACGAACGCCGCCATGAGCCGGGCGATGTCAGGGGAGATCACCTGCACCCGGCGCGAATGCGCCTGGGTGTAGCGCGTGTAGAGGAACTCCACCGCCTCCTGCGGCCCGCGTTCCGCCGCCAGCTCCGCGGTGGCGCGGATCAGCGGGACGTCGCTCTCGTCCGTCACCAGTTCGGGGAGGGCTCCGGCGATCTCGGCGTCCTCCCCTTGGAGCAGCGTTCCGAGCTTGCGGTGCGCGATGGCCGCGGCCAGCCTGCTGACGAGGGAGAGCAGCTGGAGGTCGTCGGCCGAGTTGCGGACCTGCTGCCACAGCAGCTCGTCGCCGGGAAGCTCCTGCAGCTTCCCCTGGGCGCGCAGCCAGGTCTCGACCTCGGAGAGGGAGAACAGGGGGCTCGAGGCGGTGCCGCCGACCGGCGCGGGGAAGTCACCGAACCGGCGGCGCCAGTTGCTCACCGCGGCGCGCCCGACGCCGGCCAGCCTGGCGATGTCTCCCGCGGTAACCGTAGCGTCCTCCGTGGTCAATCTCACCCCTCCAGTTGAATCGACAGGTCGGACCGAAACCCTCGCCGCGCTGCCCCGCTTTCCCGATACCGGTCGCTGAAAGCAGGTCAGGCGTGCATCTTCGCACTCTCCGCGACGTCTTTCACATTCGACCTGTACCGGTTCAGAAACCATAGGCGGCGCAAGACCGAATTCAGTCAGGTTTCGGACACGCCGTCGACCCGCAGCTCAGCGGCGGTGGACCACGGTTCCGCCCGAACGCCCGGGGAAGGCGACCACCAGATATTCACTTCCGGGCTTCTCCAGGTCCTCCAGCCCGCCGTCGGGGAGGTCGCGGGCGTAGATCCTGATCCGGTACTCCCCGGGCCCGGCCGCGCCGAGGTTGGCCGTCCCGGTCCCGCCCTCGGAGCCGACGACCTCGATCCGCTCACCGGTGCTGCGCAGGCCGGTCTCGACGATCTGCTCCCAGCCCCGCGGCAGGAGCGGCGGCGCCTCGGCGAAGTCCATCGTCGTCACGCAGGCGTAGTCGTTCAGATCGTAGGTGCGCACCCGCACCACCTTCTCGTAGACCTCCACCAGGCCGCCGAGGACGGGCCGTTCGCTCCCCCACTCCCCGCCGACGTCGCCCACCGTGAACTCGCCGCCCTCGCCGGTGAAGGCCGCGACGGTGACCCGGCTGCCGGGACGCGGGCCCCGCCACCGGTCGGGGCAGCGCGCGGCGACCCGGTCCTCGTGCTCCTTCTCCTCCCGCAGCAGCTCGGCCTCGGGCCGCAACCGGTCGGGGCCGTGCCGGGCGACCAGGTCCGGGCAGAGGTAGACCAGCGCGTCGAGCATCACCGTGCTCCAGTAGGGGCCGTCCCCGGTCTTGTCCAGCTCCGCCTTGACGCGCGGGTCCTCGGTCCGCAGGTGCATCACCCCGCAGAGCCTCTTGCCGTGGGCGAGGACCTCCTTCTCCCGCACCGCGCCGAAGAGCGGCGGCACCCCCGGCTCCGCGGTCGCCAGGCAGAGGAAGGCCCGTTCCCGGTCCGCGAAGCGGGTCTCCCCGAAGCCCTGCCCGGAGACGACCCAGGGCGCGCACTTCCCGATCCTCTCGGCCTCCGCGCCTCCGTAACCGCCCTCGGGGACGTCCTCGTAGCCGTAGACGGCCACCGATCCGCTTCCCCGCACGGCCGGGAACACCACGGCGGCGGACAGGAGGAGCACCACGGCTCCCGCGGCCACCGCGGACCTCGGGAGCCCGAACCACCGCGACCGCCGCATCCCGCCCGCCTCCGCTAGATCAAGATCGGAGTGCACCCTACCGGGAGGCCGGTCACTTGATCGACCCCGCGGTCAGGCCGCCGACGACCTTCCTCTCGATGAGCGCGAACAGGATGATGACCGGGATGGTGGCGATCACCGAGCCCGCGAACAGGTTCTGCCAGTCGACCTGGTACTGGCCGATGAAGGAGTTCAGCGCCACGGTCAGCGGCTGGTTGGCCGGGGTCGTGGTGAGGGTGAGGGCCACGACGAACTCGTTCCACGCCGCGATGAAGGTGAAGATCAGCGCGGTCACCACGCCGGGCATCGCCAGCGGGAGCGTCACCCGGAACAGCGCCCCGAAGCGGCCGTTGCCGTCGATGAAGGCCGCCTCCTCCAGCTCCCGCGGGATCGAGGAGAAGTAGGCGTGCAGGATCCACACCGCGAAGGCGAGGTTGAAGCCGCTGTTGACCAGGATCAGCGACCAGATCGAGTCGACCAGGCCGAACTGGTAGAACTCGCGGTAGATGCCGACCAGCATGGCGGTGGGCTGGAACATCTGGGTGATCAGCACCAGGATCAGGAACGCCGTACGGCCCCGGAACTCGTGCCGCGCCGTGTAGTACGCGGCCGGCAGGGCCACCAGCAGCACCAGGACCGTCGATCCGGCCGCGACCTGCAGGGTGACGCCCAGGTTCTGGGCCAGCCCGCCGGTCCAGAAGTTCGCGAAGTTGGACCAGGCGAACGTCTCCGGGAAGAAGGTCGCCTCGCGCAGCTCCTCCTGCGGGCGGAGCGCGGTGAGGATCATCACCAGATAGGGGAACAGGAAGATGAACGCGATCAGGTAGGCGCTCGCCGCCACGATCGCGGTCTTGATCGACGGGAGCCGCCGCGCCGGGGCGGGGGGCCGCACGGCCGCCGGGCGGACCGCGGGGGCGCTCTCGGTGAGGGTCATGAGACCTCCTTCGCCGGCCTCGTGACCGGGGTGCCGTGCTCGGTGACCGGGGTGCCGTGCTCGCCGACGGCCTGGCTCGGCTCGGTCATCGGACCTCCGTCCGCCACTTGCTGACCCTCAGGAAGATGACGGTCAGGATGATGACCATGCCGAAGTTGACCACGGACATGGCCGCCGACTCGCCGATGTCGGAGCCCTTGAGGATGTACATGAAGATGGTCGAGGTGGCGGTGGAGTAACCGGGCTGGCCGTGGGTCATGGCCCAGATGATCGGGAAGCTGTTGAAGACGTTCATCACGTTGATGAGCGCCGCCACGGTCAGGGCGGGCCGCAGCAGCGGGAGCGTGATCGACCAGTAGGTGCGCAGCTTCGAGGCGCCGTCCATCTTGGCGGCCTCGTAGACGTCGGCGGGGATCGCCGACAGGCCGGCCAGCAGCGCGTAGGTGGTGAACGGCAGCGACACGAACACCGCCACGAACACCAGCCAGGGCATCGCGGTGGAGGCGTTGCCCAGCGGGTCGGCGTCTGCGCCGCCGAGCGCGTCCAGCACGCCGACCTTGTGCAGGATCATGTTGATCAGGCCGACCTCGGGGTCGAGCATCCACTTGAAGATGATCGCCGTCATCAGCACCGAGGCCGCCCACGGCGCGATCAGCGCCCAGCGGGCGAAGCGGCGGCCGGGGAAGCGCTGGTTGAACAGCTGCGCCAGCGCCAGGGAGAGCACCACCGTGATGCTCACCACCGCGACCACCCACACCAGGCTCCTGAACATGACCCCGGCGAAGTCGGGCTCGGCGAAGAGCTTGGTGTAGTTGTCGGTCCCGTTGGCCCCCTGGACCACGCCGAACCGGCTGATCTTCAGGAACGACGACTGGATCATCACCACGACCGGCCAGACGACGACCACGCCGATCAGCACGATGGCGGGGCCGATCCAGGCCAGCGGGCCCAGCGCGCGCATCACCCGCACCGGGGTGAGTGTCTGCTGCATAAGTCCTGCTTTCGGTGGGCGCCGGATGCGGCGCGCGCCCGGAGAAGACGCGCGCCGCATCCGTTCGCCGGTGATCGGACCGGGGATCGAACCGGGCTAGTTCGCGGTGGCGACCTTCTGGATGGCCCCGAGGACCTCCTTGGGGTCACCGTCGATGGCGCCGCCGATGGTCTGCTTGATCTGGGTGTTCACCTCGGACCACTTGGGGTCCTGGAAGGGGTAGAACGTGGCGTTGGGCAGCGCGGCCAGGAACGGCTTGAGCTTCTCGTCCGAGGAGAGCTTCTCGATGCCGGACTTGGTCACCGGGAGCAGCTTGTAGGTGTCGCTGATCTTCTGGGCCGCGGTGCCGCCGTAGAAGAAGTCGAAGAACTTCTTGACCTCTTCCTTGTGGCCGTTCTTGTTGAAGGCCATGATCCAGTCCTCGACGCCGAGGGTGGTGTCGAGCGGGCCGCTCTTGCCCGCGATCGGGGCGACGCCGAAGTTCTTCAGGCCGCCCTTCTCGAAGATCGGGATCGACATGGGGCCGCCGTTGACCATGCCGACCTTGCCGGCGGCGAAGTCCGCCCAGACGTCCTTGCGGTTCTTGGTGCCGGGGTTGGGAGTGGTCAGACCGGCCGAGACCAGGCCCTTGAGGTAGGTGAAGGTCTCGACGTTGGCCGCGGAGTCGACGGCCCAGTTGCCGGAGGTGTCCTTGTAGCCGCCGCCGTTGCCCATGAACCACAGGAACGACTCGGCCTGGGCCTCCTCGTTGCCCAGCGGCAGGCCGAACGGCTGGCTGACGCCGGCGGCCTTGAGCTTCTCGGCCGCGGCCTTGAGCTCGTCCCAGGTCTTGGGCGCCTCGGTGATGCCGGCCTTGTCGAACAGGTCCTTGTTGTAGAACAGGGCGCGGGCCGAGGAGACGAACGGGATGCCGTAGCCGACGCCGTCGACCTTGCCGAAGTCGGCGAACTTCTCCAGCATGTCGGAGGAGGTCGCCGGGGACAGGACCTCGTCGGTCTTGTACAGCAGGCCGTCCTTGACGAAGCCGGAGTAGTCGCCGGTCTGCAGGATGTCGGGCACCTGCCCGTTCTGCACCATGGTGGCGACCTGCTTGTCGATGTCGTTCCAGTTGATGACCTGGACCTCGACCTTGATGCCGGGGTTGGCCGCCTGGAACTCGTCGACGACGCCCTTCCAGAACTTCTCACCGCTGTTCTCGGCGGTGGGGCCGTCGCCGTAGTCGGCGGCCACGAGCTTCAGCGTCACCGAGCCGTCGGCCGCCTTCTCGCCGCCGGCGGGGCTCTCCGAGCCGCAGGCGGTCATTACCAGTGCGGCGGACAGCCCGAGCGTGACCGCGCCGACCAGTCTCTTGTTCACGTGACTACCACCTTGGTCATCCACGGACCACACTGGTCCGTACCAGTTCTGGGTGCCGAGGACCCTCGGCGAGCGGAAGCGGCGGGGGTGGACCGGCAGCGGTCTTCCGACCGGCCGTCCTCCCGGGGCTTCCGCGGTGCGGATAACGTTAGGTGGCGGAAGCCACCTGGTCCATACCGCCCTGTATCGGTTTCGCAACGCTGACCCCCGAGCCACCCAGCTGGTCTATACCAGCTGGAGAGAACGCGGATCGAGGAGTGATGTCGCGCCGCCCGGGAAGGGGCAGCCCATGACGCAATCCTTCTGGATGGAATCGGCTATGGGCCGGTCATATCCGGCGCTCAACGAGGACATAGAGGTCGACGTGGCCGTGGTCGGCGCGGGCATCGCCGGGCTCAGCGCGGCCTGGGAGCTCACGAAGGCGGGGCGGTCGGTCGCGGTCCTGGAGGCCGACCGGGTGGCGGCGGGGGTCACCGGCTTCACCACGGCCAAGCTCTCGGCCCAGCACACCATGATCTACGCGAAGCTGGCCAAGTCCGCCGGCGCGGAGGCCGCCGCCCTGTACGCCCGGTCCCAGCGGGAGGCCGTCGAGCACGTCGTCGCCACCGCCGGGGAACTGGGCATCGACTGCGACCTGGAACGGGTCCCCTCCTACACCTACGTCGAGTCGCAGGACGGCGTGGACGACGTCCGCGCCGAGGCGGAGGCGGCCGCGGAGGCGGGCCTTCCGGCCTCGTTCACGACCTCCTCCACGCTGCCCTTCCCGATCGCCGGGGCGGTCAGGGTCGAGGACCAGGTCCAGTTCCACCCCCGCAAGTACCTGCTCGGGCTCACCGAGACCATGATCTCGCGCGGCGCGCTCGTCTTCGAGGGCAGCCGCGTCGTCGCCCTCGACGAGGGCGAGCCGTGCCGCCTGCGGACCGCGGACGGCAGGACGGTCACCGCCCGGGACGTGATCGTCGCGACCCACTATCCGGTCTTCGACCGGGCCCTGCTGTTCGCCAGGATGGAGCCCCGCCGCGAGCTGGTGGTCGCCGCCGTGATCCCGGAGGCCGGCGACCCCGCCGGCATGTTCATCACCACCGAGCAGAACACCCGCTCGGTCCGCACGTCGCCGTACGGGCAGGGCCGGCGCCTGCTGATCGTCACCGGCGAGCACTTCAAGCCCGGTGCCGGCTCGGTGGGCGAGCGCTTCGACCGGCTGGCGGCCTGGACCGCCGAGCGGTTCGGCGCGACGGAGATCGCCTACCGCTGGGCGGCCCAGGACAACGACACCACCGACGGCCTGCCCTTCGTCGGCCCGATGCACGCCGGCGCCCGGCACGCCTACGTCGCCACCGGTTTCGGCGGCTGGGGAATGAGCAACGGCGTCATGTCGGGCCTGCTGCTCACCGAGCAGATCGCCGGGCGCGAGCGCCCCTGGGACCGGCTGTACGACCCCCGGCGGCTGCACCCGCTGCGGGAGGCGGGCAGCGCGCTGAAGATGCAGGCGTCCGTGGCCGCCCACTTCGTCGGCGACCGGTTCGGTGCGGGATCGGCCGACGAGGTGACGGAGCTGGCCCCTGGTCAGGGGGCGGTCCTGAAGGTGGACGGGCAGCGCTGCGCGGTCTACCGCGACGACAACGGGCAGCTCCACGCGGTCTCGGCGGTCTGCACCCATCTGGGGTGCGTCGTCGGCTTCAACGACGCCGAGCGCACCTGGGAGTGCCCCTGCCACGGCTCACGGTTCGACGTGGACGGGTCGATCCTGCAGGGCCCGGCCACCGAGCCCCTCGACCGGCTCGACCTGACGGCGCCCGGAACCGCGGAGAAGGCGGAGGGGTGAGGACGGCGCGGCCCCGTCCGGCCGGATGGCACGGGGCCGCCCCGTTGACCGGCGGGAGGCCCGGCCGCATTATTGACTAATTATCCAATAAGGCTCGGCGGAAGGGCTCGCACCGTGCGGATGGTCAAGGGTGACGGCGTCGGCCTGGCCGTCTACGAGCAGGGTGATCCGGCCGGCCCGACCCTCGTCCTCGTGCACGGCTATCCGGACGACCACACGGTCTGGGAGCCGGTCGCCGCGCGGCTGGCCGCGAGCTTCCACGTGGTGACCTACGACGTCCGGGGCGCGGGGGCCTCGGACCGGCCGCGCGGGCGGGAGCCGTACGGCTTCGCGCACCTGATGGCCGACCTGCGCGCCGTGATCGACGCGGTGAGCCCCGGTGAGCCGGTCCACCTGGCCGGGCACGACTGGGGGTCCATCCAGGGCTGGGAGGCGGTGTGCACCATGCCCGAGCTCTTCGCCTCCTACACCTCCATCTCCGGGCCCTGCCTCGACCACATAGGCCACTGGGTGCGGACCGCCGGCCGGCTGCGCACCCTGCGGCAGACGCTGTCGTCGTGGTACATCGGGTTCTTCCGGCTGCCGGTCCTGCCCGAGCTGGCCTGGCGCTCCGGGCTCGGCGGGCGGCTGCTGGCGCGGGCCGAGCGCCACCGCCCCTCCGGCCGGCTCGACGCGGTGGCCGGCCTGGGGCTCTACCGCGCGAACATCCCCGCCCGGCTGCGCCACCCGCGGGAGCGGCGCACGCCGGTGCCGGTGCGGCTCGTGCTGCCCCTCATGGACGCCTACGTGAGACCGGAGACCGCCGAGACCGCCCTGCGGTGGGCGCCGGTGGCGGAGGTCCACCGGGTCCGGGCCCGGCACTGGGTCCCCCTGACCCATCCCGATCTGGTCGCGCGTCTGGTGGGCGAGCACGCCCGGCGGCATCGGCGGCCGGGCCCATCGGAATTCACATCGTGAAATTTTTCAGATCCTGAAATTTTCTCCCCTCCCCCGTCGTTGTGCCCACCGTGAACAGCAGTGACGAGCTGGGCCGCAGGGACCGCAAGAAGCTCGAGACCCGGGCGGCGCTCGAACGCGCCGCTCTGACACTGGTCGCCGAGCGCGGTCTCGCCCAGGTGACCGTGGAGGACATCGCCGGGGCTGTGGACGTCTCCTCCCGCACGTTCTTCAACTACTTCCCCTCCAAGGAGGACGCCCTCATCGGGCGCAGTCCGGAGAACGAGGCCGAGCTGGCCGGGAAGCTGGCCGCCGTACCCGTCTCGGAGCCCGCGTTGCAGGCGCTGCGCCTGGTGCTGCGGTCCGTGGCCGAGCTCGTGCAGCAAGAGCGCGAGCAGTGGCTGCTGCGGTTGCGGGTGCTGGAGCAGAACCCCTCGCTGCTGCCACGGCTCATCGCCGGCAACGCCGAGGCCGAACGGTGCCTGACGGCCGCGGTGGCCGAGCGGGTCGGCGTCGATCCCGCCGCCGACGGCTATCCCGCGCTCGTCACCGCCGTGGCCTCCACCGCCTTCCGGGTGGCGATGATCCGCTGGAGTGCCGCGGACGGCGTCCCGCCGCTGGCCGGTCTGCTGGATGAGGCCTTCGACCGGCTGGCCGCCGGCCTGCCCGACCCCCGGTGAGCCCTCACCCTCCCTGCGACCACCCCTGCTCGACCGCTCCCCTCCCTGAGAAACCGAGGAAGAATGACCAGCACCAGTGAGCCGCCCGCTCTCGTGGACGCGCCCACCCAGACCTCCCGCCGCAAGGTCCTGCAGGCGCTGTCGGGACTGATGGTGGGCATGTTCGTGTCCATCCTGGCCTCGACCGTCGTGGCCAACGCCCTGCCGCGCATCATCACCGACCTGCAGGGCTCGCAGACCGTCTACACCTGGATCGTCACCGCCGAGCTGCTGGCCATGACGGCCACGGTGCCGCTCTGGGGCAAGATGGCCGACCTGTACAGCAAGAAGCTCCTGATCCAGCTCTCGCTGGGGCTGTTCGTGGTCGGCTCGCTGATCGCGGGCCTCACCCCGAACGTGGAGATCCTCATCGTCAGCCGCGTCGTGCAGGGCATCGGCGCCGGCGGCATGACCGCGCTGTCCATGGTCGTGATGGCGGCCATGATCCCGCCGCGTGAGCTCGGCCGCTACGCCGGCGTCTTCGGCGCCGTCTTCGGCGTCGGCACCGTCGCCGGCCCGCTCATCGGCGGCGTGCTGGTCGACACCTCCTGGCTCGGCTGGCGCTGGTGCTTCCTGATCGGCGTGCCGTTCACGATCCTGGCCATCGTGCTGCTGCAGCGCACGCTGGACCTGCCGGTGGTGCGCAAGGAGGTCAAGGTCGACTATCTCGGCGCGTTCCTGATCACGCTGGGCGTCTGCACGCTGCTGGTCTGGTCGTCGCTGGCGGGCAACCAGTTCGAGTGGGCCTCCTGGTGGACCGCCGGCCTGGTCGGCGGCGGCCTGGCCGTCCTGGCGCTGGCCCTGTGGGTGGAGTCGCGGGCCGCCGAGCCCATCATCCCGCTGGCCATCTTCAGCAACCGCACCGTCACCCTGGCCACCGTGGCCAGCGTGCTGGTCGGTGTGGCGATGTTCGGCGGCACGGTGTTCCTGTCGCAGTACTTCCAGGTGGCGCTCGGCAAGTCCCCGACCGTCGCGGGCCTGATGAGCCTGCCGATGGTCTTCGGCCTGCTGGTCTCCTCGACGGTGGCGGGCCAGCTCATCACCAAGTGGGGCCGGTGGAAGGGCTTCCTGGTGGCCGGCGGCGTCGTCATGCTCGCCGGCATGGGCCTGCTGTCCACGATCGACGGGCAGACGAGCACGCTGCTGCTGTCGGTCTACATGGCGGTGCTCGGCATCGGCGTCGGCATGCTCATGCAGAACCTGGTCCTCGCCGCGCAGAACGACGTGGCCGCCCACGACCTGGGCGTCACCACCTCGGTGCTGACCTTCTTCCGCAGCATGGGCGGCGCGGTCGGCGTCAGCGCCCTGGGCGCGGTGCTCGCCAACCGGATCACCACGCTCATGACCGAGAAGCTCGGCCCGCTGGCGTCCGCCGGCGGCGGAGGCGGAGGCGGGGAGGGCCAGTCCGTCCCGGACATCTCCGCGCTGCCGGCCCCCGTGGTCCGCGTCATCCAGGACGTGTACGCCACGGCCACCGCCGAGCTGTTCCTCATCGGCGTGCCGCTGACCGCGCTCGCGCTGGTGGCGGTGCTGTTCATCAAGGAGAAGCCGCTCAACACGCTGTCGGGCGACGAGCGCCTGGTCATGGAGAGCGCCGCGGGTCACTGACCTGCCCGGCAGACCGTACGGCCGCGGGCCCGGTCCGGATTCGCTCCGGACCGGGCAGCCCGGCCGAGACCGTCCACTGCGGCTCGCTCCAGGGAGCCGGCTGGCCCTTCTCATCGACGCCTTCACTCCACGAGCAGTACAGGCCGCCTTGCCGGTTCTCGTCGGAGAATATGCGGCACAGCCTGCCCGCGTGCATGGCGAGCGCGGGCGCGAATCTGGAGCACACCTTGTCCTGCGGGAACATCTTGCCGATGAACGGCCACGGCGTGACCCCCTCGACCCGTCCGCGACGTGTTCCCGGTCGATGTGGACAGCCACGTGGCCGGACGTGGCCACCGACTCCGCCGGGGCCCCGGGGGCTGGTTCAGCAGGTGGCGGGGAGGCCGAACGCGGGCAGCAGGTCGGGAGCGAACGAGGTGATCTCCGCGATCCGGCCCTCGGCCACCCACAGCACCTCCAGCACCTGGGCCCGGTACAGCGTGTCACCCGGCCGGCGGAGATAGTGCGCGACCGCCGGCTGCCGGTTGGCCCGGGTCGGCAGCCGGCGCCAGTGTCCCAGATAGCCGGGTGCGGCCGGGTCCAGGATCTCGGCGAGCGCCGCGGTGAACGCCTCGCGCCCGGCCCACAGCCTCTCCCGCGTACTGGACTCGCACGGCTGCGGCATCGGCATGGTCACGCGGATGTCCTCGTGGAGCAGTTCGGCCATGGCGCCGGTGTCCGCGCGCTCCAGCAGCGCCATGTAGCGCTGTATGAGCGTGCGTTCGGCCTCCGTCGGATCCGCGGCGGGCGCCCATTCCAGCCGCCGTGGGGGGAGGTGGGAGCGCAGGGTGGCGCGGGCCCGGGGCAGCGCGCTGTTCACCGAAGCGACGCTGAGGCCGAGCATGTCCGCGGTGTCCGCGGCCGGCCAGCCCAGGATGTCGCGCACGATGAGCACGGCCCGCTGCCTCGGCGGCAGATGCTGGACGGCGATCAGGAACGCCAGCTCGATCGTCTCCTTCTCGATGACCGCGGCGTCGGGCTCGGCGTCGTGCGGCGCGGCCCGGTCGAGCAGCAGGTCCGGGTACGGCTCGAGCCAGGGCGTCAGATCCGGTGACCGCGCCGCCGATCCGGCCGCCGTCGCGCCGGCCGCGCCCTCGGCGCGGGGCCGGCGCTGGACGCTGTCGAGGAAATCGAGGCACACGTTGGTCGTGATGCGGTAGAGCCAGGCCCGCGCGGTCGACCGCCCCTGGAAGGTGTCCCGCTTGCGCCAGGCCCGCAGCAGGGCCTCCTGCACCAGGTCCTCGGAGTCCGAGAACGACCCGACCATCCGATAGCAGTGCACCCGCAACTCGTGCCGGTGCGCCTGCACCAGAGCGCTGAACGCGGGCTCGTCGAGCATCTGTACCGGGCTCACCGGCGCTCCTCCACCCTCTGGCCGGACTCCGCCGGCATGCCCGGCCTCGGCATGTCGCCGAGGGACGGCAGGTGCCCGAGGCCGATCCGCGCGACCACCGCGAGCGCCAGGAAGATGACGACCGACACGATCGCGATGATATGCACTCCATCGGTGAACGCCGCACGTGCCGAGGCCAGCAACGCGGTACCGGAATCGGCCGGCAGCGCCGGCACGGCCGCGACCGCACCGGCGATGCTGTCCCGGGCCGCGGCGGCGGCCTCCTGCGGCACGCCGTCGGGGACCTCGACCCGGCTCCGGTAGGCGACGGTGCCGATGATGCCGAGGATCGCCACGCCGAGCGCGACACCCAGCTCGCCGGCGGTCGAGGCCAGCGAGCCGGCGGCTCCCGCCTTCCGCGCCGGCGCCGCCGACATCACCAGGAACGGCGCCATCGGGCCGACCGACGCGCCGCCGACGTACACGACCGTGATCCCGGTGAGCAGTACCGCCAGGCCGGAGGTGTCGGGCACCCGGGTGAGCACGACCATGCCGGCCGCGGCGATGATCGACCCGGTCATGAGGATGTGGGCGGGACGCACCCTGCGCGCGAGCGCGGGCGCCGCGTTCCCGACGACGATCATGACCACCGACGGCAGCAGCAGCCACAATCCGGTCTCGAACGGCGAGAGGCCTGCGACCAGTTGCAGGTACAGCGTTCCCATCAAACCGACCCCGCCCATCACGAACGCGATGAGCAGCGCGAGCACCAACGTGGCCGACAGCGCCCGGGTGCCGAACAGGCCGAGGTCCAGCAGCGGGTTGGTGAGGCGACGCTGCCGCAGGACGAACATCACCCCGAACAGGAGACCGGCGGCCGACGCCACCACCGGCGCCGTCTCCCAGCCGTCGCGCGCCAAGGTCTTGAGCCCGTAGACGAACGGCAGCACCGCCGCCACCGACAGCACCACGCTGGGGAGATCCAGCCTGCGCGCGGCCGGGTCGCGGGAGTCCGGCACCAGGAACGGCGCCGTCAGCAGCAGCAGCGCCATGACCGGCACCGCCATGAGGAAGATCGACCCCCACCAGAACGACCTGAGCAGCAGGCCGCCGAGCACCGGGCCGAGCACCATGCCGGCCATCAGCGAGGTGCCCCACACACCCATGGCCGCGCCCATCTGCTTCGGGTCCTCGAACATCTCGCGCAGCAGCGCCAGGACCGACGGGATCAGGGTGGCGCCCGCGATGCCGAGCACCGCCCGTGCACCCATCAGCATGCCCGGCGAGACAGCGTACGCCGCCGCGATCGAGGCGACGAGGAACAGCGCCGCACCGCCGAGCAGCACGGTCCGCCGCCCGATCCGGTCGCCGAGGTTGCCCGCCGTGATCAGCAGGCCGGCGATGAGGAAGCCGTAGAGGTCCGATATCCAGAGCTGCTCGGTGCCGCTCGCGCCGAGGTCCGCGCTCAGGTGGGGCAGCGCCAGGAACGTTATGTTGACGTCGACCGCCGCGAGCGTGGTCGGCAGGCACAGCACGGCCAGGCCGAGCCACTCCCGCACGGTGGCCCGGCGCGGGCGATCCGGTGCCGGCGGCGCGGCGGCCGGCGCCTCGGACCCGGTCATCGCCGCCGCCCGAGGTAGGCCAGCAGGCGTGTCTGCTCGTCGGCGTCCGGGCCGGCCTCCACCTCGGGACCCGCCATCATGCCCCGCACGACGTCATGCCCGATGCTCATGAGCGCGGCCCGGACCCTCCGGATCTCCACCGGGTCGATCCGGTCGTCCTGGCCGGTGGCGCGGGCCAGGTCCCATCCGTGGACGACGAGCTCGGTGCATATCGCTCGATCGATGCCCTCGGCGAAGGTCCACCGGCCGAACCGGCCGGTGTACATCTCCTGCGCCCGGCCCCGGTCGTCGAGGTCGGCCTGTACCTGATCCCGGATCACCGCGAAGGCGCCGAGCGGATCCCGCTCGACGTCCGGTCGGGCGAGCGGCCGGCGGTTCACCTGGAACAGGTGGACTTCGTGCATCGCCACCACGTGCCCCACGAGTTCGCCCACCGACCAGTCGGTGCACGGCGTCGGATCGTCCCACCCGTCCGCACCGACGCCTTCCAGCTTCGCGGCGAAGGCGGCGGCAAGCCTGCGGTACCGGTCGGCGGTGACGCCGTACGGCCCGCCGCCCCCCGGCACGTGTGCCTCGGGTACCGGGTCCTCCGCGCCGCCCGAGCTGCCTGACATCATGCGACCACTCCCTGTCACCTGCATCTCCCGCCGGCGCCGATCGCCGGACCTCACACCGATATGACGGCCGGCGCCGCGGAAACTGAGCACCGCGCACCCGGAAAGATCGAGGCGGCGGCCGTGACGGCGACCTCGGGTGGGCCCGAAGCGACGGCGGTCAACCGAGCGCGGACAGCACCCGACGCAGATCCCAGTACGCACGCACCGAGACGATTCGCCGGTCGTCGCCGACCCGGTAGACGAAGACGCCGTCGTAGGAGATCTGTGCGCCGTGGGGGAACCGGATCGCCACGGAGGCCACGACCGCGGCCTCGTCGCCCGCGGGATGCACGGCGGCGACGTCGAACCGGACGTCGTTGGGAGCGACGGTGAGCTCCCAGAACCGTTCCAGGGCCGCCCGTCCCGCCAGGCCGGTGCCCGCCGGATCCAGCGGTGAGCCGCCGACCGGGTCATGGAGCACGGCGTCGGGGGCGTAACGGGCCAGCCAGGCGTCCCGGTCACCGGCGCCGACCGCCTCCATCGCGGCGAGCGCGGCGACGGCTGCCGGGTGAGTGCTGTTCATCGGTCTTCCTCCACCGGGTCGCTTGCTTGACGCGTGTCAAGCTAGAGCTATGCTTGACACGTGTCAAGTACGCGACTGCGCATCCTCGAGGTCACCGAACGGCTCATCGCCGGCCACGGCACCGGGTTCACGATGGCCGACGTGGCCCGCGAGACCGGCGTCTCCCGCCAGGCGGTCTACCTCCACTTCGCCTCCCGGGCGAGCCTGTTGCTGGCCCTCGTGCGGCACATGGACGACGCCGACGGCATCCGCCCGCGATGCGAGCGGGCCCTCGCCGTACAGGACCCCGTCGAGGCGCTGCACGCCTTCCTGGCGGCCTGGCTCTCCTACGCGGACAGGATCCGCCCGATCGCCTCGGCGCTGCTGGCCTCCCGCCGCGACGATCCCGACACCGCCGCGGCCTGGGACGACCGCATGGGCGAGCTCCGCACGGGTTTCCTGGCCGCCGCCCGCAGGCTCGACGCCGCCGGCCTGCTCCGGCCCGGCCTGACCCCCGAGACCGCCGCCGACCTCGCCTGGGCGATGACCTCCATCCCGGTCTGGGAGCAGTTCACGCTCGACTGCGGCAGGGACGCCCTCGACGCCGGACGCCACCTGACCGACGCCGTCACCGCCGCCCTCACCCGTCGGCCACCCTCCGACGAATCCGGCCTGAGGGCTTGACCCTGACGCTGGGTCAACCCTCCATGCTGGCCGGCATGAGCATCCCGCCGACAACCGATCAGGCCCGGGATCCCGCGATCCGCGTACGGGGCCTGGAGAAATCGTACGGAGAGCTGCGTGTGCTGCGCGGCGTGGACTTCGAGGTGGCGCGGGGCGGCGGGGCAGCGGGTGGCGGCGTATTCCGGAGGCATGCGCCGCCGCCTGGACCTCGCGATGAGCCTCGCCGGGAATCCGCCGGTCGTCTTCCTCGACGAGCCGACGGCCGGGCTCGACCCCCAGGGGCGCATCGAGGTGTGGCAGGCCGTCAGGGAGCTGGCCGGGCAGGGCACGACGGTGCTGCTCACGACGCAGTATCTGGACGAGGCCGAACAGCTCGCCGACCGGATCGCGATCCTGCACCGGGGCCGGAGCGGGACGCCTCGGGTTACCGGCGGTACGGCGCGACGGCGGCGGTGTCCCTCATCAAGATCCGCACCCTCGCCGGCGCCGGTGTGCCGCTGTCCCGGATCGGCCGGATGCTCGAAGCCGACGCGTCGGCCTTCGCCGAAGCGATCGAGAGGATCGACGACCACCTGCGCGAGGAGATCGAACGGCTCGAGGCCAGCCGCAGGCAGATCGCGCAGCTCGCCGCCGGGGACAGCCCGGCGCTCCCGCCGGAGGTGGTCGCCTATCTCGATCGGCTCCGGGAGATCGGGGTGTCGGAGCGGGTGGTGGCGGGTGAGCGGGACGGGTGGATCCTGGTCGCGGCCCGCTGGCCCGATCACATCCGCGAGGTCATGCCCGGAAAATTCGCGCAGCTCCATGACCCGCGCGTCGTCTGGCTCTATCGGGTCCTGTCGGAGCTGGCGGAAAGCGACGCCGACGACGACCCGCGTCTGGAGGAGGTCGCCGACGTCATGGCCGCCGGCCTGGCCGACGCATACGCCTCCGGCGAGGCCGGCCCCGGCGACATCGCGCACGACGATCTGCCGTTCGACCTTCTGGACGCGCTCGCCCTCGAGTCCGACCCACGGGTCAAGCGGCTCCTGGACCTGATGCGCGAGCGCGGCTGGGCCAGCTGGACCCGGATGAAGCCGCTGGCGCAGCCGCCCGGCTGACCTCCGTGTCCCCCGGACCGCGGACGGGGGTCCTGCGGCAGGGCCACGGCGTCGCTGAACTCCGGGGTCCGCATGATGGCCAGGCTGTCAGGCTCGTCGAAGAGACGATTGCGGGCGTTCGGGGCCACCGGTGACCACTCCGCGGCCTCCCCGACCGCGGCCTGCGCCGTCTGGAAGACCAGAGCCGGTGACGCACACCGCAGGCGATCGGACAGCGGCGCGGGCACCGGCCTCTCAGCCACCTCCTGCCACCGAATACCTCCGACTGCGCCGCTCCCGGCCGATAGCCAAGGAGACATCCGAGTCCGGGTGGAAATGACCACGGGAAAGGAGCGCCATCATGTTCGCTGGTCAAGGCCGAAAACTGCGGCAGTCGACCATCAATAAAGCCGCCGTCGGAACCCTCGTGCTGCTCACCGGCCTGCTGGTGCTCGCGGTGACGCTCGTGAGCTCCGCTGTGACGGCGGAGAAGGACGCCTATGACCGGCAGGCCCAGTTCAGGGCCCTGGGTCTGCAGCTCCAGTCCGCCTCGGACTATCTCACCGACGAGGCGCGCATGTACGCGGTCACCGCGGACCGCGCGCACCTGGACGACTACTGGAACGAGATCACCGTCACCAAGACCCGCGACAAGGCCCTGGACCGGCTCAAGCAGCTGGGCGCGAGCCAGGAGGAGCTCGCGCTCGTCGACCAGGCCAAGGCCAATTCCGACGCGCTGGTGAAGACCGAGTCCCGGTCCCAGCGACTGGTCCTGGAGGCATCCGGTGCGACCGCGGCCGACATGCCGCCGGCCATCGCGCAGACCGAGCTCGACGCGGCCGACGAGGCGCTCAGCCCGGCGCGCAAGCTCGAGGTCGCGCGCACCATCATGTTCGACGCCCAGTACGCCGCCGACAAGGCGGTCATCACCGGCCCGATGGACGAATTCCAGAAGCTGCTGAACGACCGCTCGGCACAGGCCGTCGAAGAGGCCAACGGCACAACCGACACCTCGATCCAGCTGTTGATCGGGCTTGCCGTGCTGCTGCCCGTCGCGATGGGCGCGGTGCTGTTCCTGCTGCAGACGAAGGTCGGCGGCGTCATCGTCGCCTACACCGCTTCCCTGCGCACGCGTGACCACGACGATCTGACCTTCCAGCTCACCCCCGCCGGCACCCAGGAGCTGTGCGCGCTGGCCGAGACGTTCAACGACGAGCTGGCGCGCAAACTCGATCTGGTCCGCACGGTCGCCGGCAGCGCCGACACGCTGGCCTCCTCCTCGCAGGAGCTGTCGACCACCAGCGAGCTGGTGGCCGACAGCGCCGACCGGGCGAGCGGCCGGGCCGCCGTCGTCAGCAGCACGGCCGAGCAGGTGGCGCACAACGTGCAGACCGTGGCCGCGGCGGCCGAGCAGATGGGCATGTCGATCCGGGAGATCTCACAGAACGCCAACGAGGCCGCCCGGGTCGTCGGCGACGCCGTCGCGATCGCCGAGCAGACCAACCGGACCATGACCAAGCTGGGCGAGTCGTCGCAGGAGATCGGCGAGGTCATCAAGGTCATCACCTCGATCGCCGAGCAGACGAATCTGCTGGCCCTCAACGCCACCATCGAGGCCGCCCGCGCCGGCGACGCCGGCAAGGGCTTCGCCGTGGTCGCCTCCGAGGTCAAGGACCTGGCCCAGGAGACCGCCAAGGCCACCGAGAACATCGCCGGCCGGATCGCGGCCCTGCAAAGCGACAGCCGGGGTTCCGTCGAGGCGATCGCACAGATCACCGAGGTGATCAGCAAGATCAACGATTACCAGACGACCATCGCCAGCGCGGTCGAGGAGCAGACCGCCACGACCAACGAGATCAACCGCAGCGTCACCGACGCCGCAACCGGAACGAGCGACATCGCCTCCAACATCGCCGGAGTGGCCGAGGCCGCCCAGAACGCGGCCGGCGGCATCGACGAGGCCAAACGCGCCACGGCCGAACTGGCCCGGATGGGCAGTGAGCTGCAGTCCGTGATCGGGCACTACCGGTACTGAGCCCGCGGTACCCGGGGGCCTTCGCTGCCGAGCGCCCCCGGGAACCCGTTCCCGGCTCTAGCGAGGGCGGCCGTTCCAGCGGGAGGAGCGGAACAGGTCGCGGCGCTGGAGGAGATAGGCGAGTCTGGCGGCGGCGACCCGGACGGGCTCCTCGTGGCGGTGGCGCTTGGCGGCGGGGACGGCGCTCCAGCGCTCCAGCAGGTGGGCCATCTCCTCGGCGACCTCGCCGATGACCCGGTAGCGGGTGCTGAAGGTGTACAGGTCGCCGTGGACCTCCTCGACCAGGTCCTCCTCGACCCGCCGGGCCAGCGGCGTGATCCGGCGCAGCAGGCCCGCCTCCATCGCCGGGGTCACCGGCGCGCGGCGGGCGTCGTCCTCCGGGACCATGATCAGAGCCCGGACGCGGGCGATCGCGAGGGTCCGCTCCTCCTGCGAGGTGGAGGGGTGCTCGGCGAGGTCCAGCAGGCGGCGCAGAGTCTCCTGCGTCTTGTCGTCGAACATCGAGAACCCGCCCCCGTCACGTGATATCCGGTGAATACTATTCGACCAGGACACAGTGGGTGCGGCGGTAGGTCGTCGGCATGCAGCGGTTGCAGTGGGTGCAGCCGGAGACGACGCTCCGGTCCTCGCGGACGCGGTTCGGCAGATCGGGGTCCATGAGCAGCGCCCGGCCCATGGCGGCGAACTCGAAGCCCTCGCGCATGGCCAGTTCCATCCCGGTGATCCCGGTGATCCCGCCGAGCAGGACCAGCGGCGTGCGCAGGGCGGCGCGGAAGGCACGGGCCTGGTCGAGGAGATAGGCCTCCCGGTAGGGGTACTCCCGCAGGAGCCGGCCGCCCAGCAGGCGTACGCCCAGCCGCTGGGGCTGCGGGAAGACCGCGGCGAACTCCTTGACCGGCGCCTCACCCCGGAACAGGTACATCGGGTTGAGCAGCGAGCTGCCGGCGGTCAGCTCGATGGCGTCGAGCCCGCCGTCCTCCTCCAGCCAGGCCGCGACCTGCAGGCTCTCCTCGGGCACCAGGCCGCCGCGGACCCCGTCGTCCATGTTGAGCTTGGCGAGGATCGCGATCCGGCCGCCCACGGCGTCGCGTACGGCGCGGGCGATCTCGCGGGCCATCCGGGCCCGGCCGGCCAGACTCCCGCCGTAGCCGTCGTCGCGCCGGTTGAGGCGGGGGCTGAGGAACGCGCTGACCAGATAGTTGTGCCCGAAGTGGATCTCGACGGCGTCGAAGCCGGACTCGGCGGCCAGCCGCGCCGCGTCGGCGTGGGCCCGCACGATGCGGGCGATGTCGTCCGGGGTCGCCGCGCGGGTCGCGGTCATCCCCAGCGGGTTGAACCGCCGGGACGGGCCCAGCGCGGGGAGCCGGTTGGAGGCCGGGTTCGCCACCGGCCCGGCGTGCCCGATCTGCGCGGAGACGGCCGCGCCCTCGGCGTGTGCGGCCTCCGCCAGGCGGCGCAGCCCCGCGACGGCCTCGGGACGCATCCAGATCTGCCTGCGCTGGGTACGGCCCTCCGGGGCGACGGCGCAGTACGCCACCGTGGTCATGCCGACCCCACCGGCGGCCATCCGCCGGTGGAACTCCACCAGGTCGTCGGAGACCAGCGCCTGCGGGGTCCTGCCCTCGAAGGTCGCGGCCTTGATCAGGCGGTTGCGCAAGTTGATCGGCCCGAGCCTCGCGGGGGCGAAGACGTCGGGCGCGTTCTCGGCCATGCCTCACTGTTTACCAAACAAGCGCTTGTCTTCATAGACCTCCACCGGAGGCCGCCCGGCCGGCGACCGCTCCGGCCGGGACGCCGGTCCCGCCCCGGGCCCGGCGGCGCAGCTCGGGCAGGACGCCCTCGCCGAACCGGTACGCCTCCTCCAGGTGCGGATAGCCGGAGAGGATGAATTCCTCGACGCCGAGCGCGGCGTACTCCTCGATGCGGTCGGCGACCTCCCCGTGGCTGCCGACCAGCGCGGTGCCCGCCCCCGCCCGGACCAGCCCGACCCCCGACCAGAGGTTGGGATATATCTCCAGGTCGCGGGCCGTACCGCCGGTACCGAAGCCCGCGTTCAGCTCCAGCATGCGCCGCTGCCCGACCGACTCGCTGCGGCCCAGCGCCTCGCGGGCGCGCCGGATGCCGTCGGGGTCGAGGCCGTCCAGCAGGCGTTCGGCCTCCGCCCAGGCCTCCCCCGCGGTGTCACGGGCGATCACGTGGAGCCGGATGCCGAAGCGGAGCGCGCGCCCCCGCGCGGCGGCCAGCCCGCGCATCCAGTCGATCTTCCCTGCCACCTGGGCGGGCGGTTCGCCCCAGGTGAGGTAGACGTCGGCGTGCGCGGCGGCGACCGGCCCGGCCGCCGCGGAGGAGCCGCCGAAGTAGATCTCCGGCAGCGGGTCGGGCGGGGCCGAGACCGTGGCGCCCTCCACCCGGTAGTGCTCCCCGGCGAAGTCGTACGGCTCGCCGCTCCAGGCACCCCGCACGACCGACAGGAACTCCCCGGTGCGGGCGTAGCGCTCGTCCTTCGGCAGGTGGTCGCCGAAGCGGCGCTGCTCGGCCGAGTCCCCTCCCGTCACGACGTTCAACAGCAGCCTGCCCCGCGACAGCCGCTGGTGGGCGGCGGCCATCTGCGCGGCGAGGGTGGGCGACAGCAGACCGGGCCGGAAGGCCACCAGGAACTTCAGCCGCTCGGTCTCCCGGGCGAGCGCCGCGGTGACCAGCCAGGCGTCCTCGCACCAGGTGCCGGTCGGGGTCAGCACGCCCTCGAAGCCGAGCGACTCGGCGGCGCGGGCGATCTGCGCGAGATAGTCGATGCCGGGTGCCCGCAAGGCCGCGCGGCCGTTCCCCGCCTCCAGACCGTGCCCCCGCTGCGACCCCTGCCCCGTGCCGACGAGCCCCCGGCTGTCACCGGCCGTCGGCAGGAACCAGTGGAACCTCACGACGCCGCCCCGGCGGCTCCGGCGGCCTGCGCGACACCCGCGTCCTCGCCGGTGAGCGGCGCGGGCTCGGCCCAGCCGCCGGGCAGGACCCGTTCCACGGCCGCGCGGTACTCCGCCGCCCGCCGCCATCCGGGGACGACGGCGTGGCCGCCCGGTCCGCGCAGGACGACGGTGGGGAAGCCGTAACGCAGCCGGTCGCCGTCGGGACGGGCCGCGCCGGGCGCGGGTCCCTCACCGATCAGGCCGACGACCTCGGGGAGCGGGTCGCGCGTCTCCTCCCAGTCGCGCTCCAGACGCGCCCGCACCTGCGGGGAGTCCAGGTCGGCCAGGAGCCGGTCGAGGTCGAGGCCGGGCGTCCCGCGCAGCGCGTCGGCGACGGCCCGCGGGTCGTCGGCCGGGCGGCCGTGCACGAAGAAGGACTCGCGCAGCCTGCGCAGCACCCGGCCGGCGACGTCGTCGCCCTGGAGCTCCGCGGCGGCCGCCGCCGTACAGGCCGGACGCGTCGTGGTGTGCGCGTAGGCCAGGACGTCCGGGACCGGGGCACCGGTGTGCCGGGCGACGTCGTGCCAGCCGGCGAGCACGGCCGCCGCGTCGCCCCGCCCTCCGGCGGGCCCGTCGAGCTGGACGCCGAACACGCGCCGCCAGCGCACGCCCCCGCCCCGCTCCTGCCCACTCCGCTCCGGCCCGTCGGCCCGCTCCAGATCACCGGCGTGCTCCAGCCCGGCCCGCTCCAGCCCGGCCCGCTCCAGCCCGGCCCGCTCCAGGGCCAGGCGGAGGCGGCGCAGCTTCGGCTCGCTGCCCCAGGCCCACACGCATCCGGGGTCGGTGTACTCGACCACCTCGATCACGGCGGCCCCGGCATCGGCCGTCCCGGCGCCCGCCGTACTGCTCGCCGCGGTGTCCGCCACGGTGTCCGCCACGGGGGCCGTCACCGCGACGTCAGGACCGGGCCGGTCCAGCTCAGCTCGTCGAGGTTGACCACGATCGCCTCCTGCGTGCTGCGCGCGATCACCACGATCGCCTCCAGGTCGGGGTCCGGGTTCTCCTCCCGGTGCGGGACGAAGGGCGGCACGAAGATGTAGTCGCCCGGCTGGGTGTCGATGCGCACCTCGACCGGCTCCTCGCCCTCGATGTCGACGAAGACGAACGACGGGGTGCCGCTGACGACGTAGATCGCGGTCTCGGACTCGCCGTGGTGGTGGTTGGCCGAGGCCGTCGCGGGCGCGACGTGGGTCTGCCCCATCCACAGCCGGTCGGAGCCGACGGTGGCGCCGCTGATCGCCGCCCGCCGGTGCATGCCGCCGGTCTGGGCCGTCTCCGAGGTGAGCCCGGAGGGCGCGATGCGGTGCAGCTTGCGGTGGAACGGGTCCTCGGGGATGACGATGGGCATCAGGCTCTCCTGCTCTGGTCGGCGGGGTGCGGTGCGAGCGCCCCGAAGTCTCCGTTGTGGTACAGCAGCGGCGGGTGCGCGGGATCGGCGTCCCCGCCGACGACGCGGCCGACGACCAGCCGGTGGTCGCCCGCGATGAACCTCTCCTGGGTACGGCAGAGCAGCCACGCCGCCGCGCCGCGCAGCAGCGGCTCCCCCGTGGGGAGTGTCTCCCAGCGCCCGGGATCGGCGAACCGGTCCGCGCCCTTGCGGGCGAACAGCTCGGCCACGTCGCGCTGGTCCTCGGCCAGGATGTGCACGACGAACCCCTCGGACTCCCGGATCGCCGGCCAGCTCGACGAGCCGACCGAGATGCCGAACGACAGCAGCGGCGGGTCCAGCGACATGGACGTCACCGAGGTGGCGGTGAAACCGGCCGGGCCGGGCGCGGTGACGACGGCGACGCCGGCGGCGTGCCTGCGGAAGGCCGACAGGAAGACCTCGCGCGGTCCCTGCCCGCCGATCGACTGGACGCTCATCTGCGGATTTCTCCTTCTCCGAGTTCTCCGAAGGCCAGCGCTCCCGCGCCGGTCAGGATGGTGTCGTCCTGCGGGGTGTGGACGCGCCCGCACAGCACGTCCCGGTAGTGCCGCTCCAGCGGGTTGCGCCGCGACAGGCCGGGGTTGCCGGTCAGCGCGAGCCCCTGTTCGACGATCCGGATCGCGTTGCCCGTGACGGTGTACTTGACCAGGCCGGAGCGGGCCGCCGCCTCGTCCCCGGCGTCGACGGCGTGGGCGGCGCCCTCCAGCAGCCGGTCACCGGTAAGCAGCCACGCCTCGATCTCCCCGACGGCCGCCTGGAAGCGGGGCAGGGTCGCCAGCGGGCGGCCGAGGTTGGCCGGGGTGCGCTCGCCCAGATAGCGCACCAGCCAGTTCCGGGCGGCGCGGGCGACGCCGTGGTAGAGCGCGCCCAGGACGACGTTGTTCCAGCCCAGGAAGGCGGTCCCGCGCCCGGCGGGCGGGGCGCCCGCCGGGTTGAGGTCCACGGCGTGCCCGGCGGGGATCCGCGCCCCGGTGAAGATCACGTCGTCGCTGCGGGTGGCCCGCATGCCGAGCTGGTCCCAGGTCTCCTCGACCCGGTAGCCGGGCGTGCCCGCCTCGACGAGGAAGGCCCCGACCAGCGGTTCGGGGTCGTCGGTGCGCGCCCACACCGACAGCCAGCGCAGCCCGGGGACACCGGTGCTGTAGATCTTGTGCCCGGTCAGCGACCAGTGCTCGCCCTGCCGGGCAGCGACGGTGGCGGGCAGGCCGCCCCTGGCGGGGGTGCCGAGGTCGGGCTCCACCCGCAGGGAGTTGATCAGCGCGGGGCCCTCGGCCGCCGAGCGCTGCACCCGCTCCCTGACCTCGGCGGGCCAGGCGTTGTCCGGGGCGCGCAGCGCGGCGTGCGTCATCAGGTGCTGCGCGGTCACCAGCGCCACCGAGGGGTCGGCCCCGGCGACCGCCCCGACGACGACGGCGGTCTGCGCCAGGCCGGCCTCGCGCCCGCCGTACCGCCCGGGCAGGGTCAGGGTGAGGACCCCGGCGGCGTGCAGCGCCTCGAACGCCTCGTGCGGGAAGCTCGCCCGCCTGTCGTGCTCGGCCGCCCGCTCCGCGATGCCCGCGAGCGCCTCCCCGAGCCCGGCGGTCCACCCCTCCGGTCCGGCCTGCGCCCGCGGACCCGCCTGCGCCTGCGCCTGCGGCCCCGTTCCCGGCGGTGCCTCCGTCCGCGCTCCCACCCGCACTTCCGGCCCTGCTCCCGGCCCTGCTCCCACCCGCACTTCCGGCCCTGCTCCCGTCCGCGTCTCCGGCCGTGTCCCGGTCTGCGTCTCCGATCCTGCTCGCGTCCGTGGTTCCGGCGGTGCCGTCACCTGGCCACCTCCCATGCCGCGTGGAGGGCGGCGTACCGCCCGCCCCTGGTGATCAGTTCGTCGTGGGTGCCGAGCTCGGCGATGCCGCCGTCCTCGACGACCGCGATCCGGTCGGACCGCTCGACGGTGGAGAGCCGGTGCGCGATCACGATGACCGTGCGCCCCTCCGTCAGCCGGTCCATCGCCTCGGTGATCCGGCTCTCGGTGCCGGGATCGACGCTGGAGGTGGCCTCGTCGAGCATGAGCACGTCGGCGTCCACCAGCGCCGCCCTGGCGAGGGCGACGAGCTGGCGCTCCCCGGCCGACAGCAGCGCGCCGCGCTCGCCCACCTCGGCGTGCGGGTCGAAGCGGCCGGTCGCGCCGATCAGGTCGAGCGCGGCCCGTACCTCGCTCTCGGAGGCTCCCGGCCGGGCGAAGCGGATGTTCTCCAGTACGGTGCCCTGGAACAGATGTCCCTCCTGCGGGACCAAAACGACGCGGCGGCGCAGCGCCTCGCGGGAGACCTCCCGCAGGTCGGCGCCCGCGTAGGTCACCGTCCCGCCGTCCGGGTCGTACAGCCCCGCGGCCAGCTTGGCGAGCGTGGACTTGCCCGCGCCGGTCGGGCCCACCAGGGCGAGCCGCTCCCCCGGCGGAACCCGCAGCGACACGCCGTCCAGGACCGGTGCCGCCGCCCCCGGATAGCCGAAGGCGACCCGGTCGAGCCGGAGTTCCCCGCCCGGCGGGAGCTCCGCCGGCCGGTCCGGCGTCGACCGGTCCGCCGTGCCGTACCGGCGCTCCGGCTCGGTGTCGAGCAGGCCGTACAGCTTGCCGAGCGCGGCGGCTGAGGCCTGGGCGGTGTTGAACAGATAGCTGAGCTGCTGCACCGGCTCGAAGACGCCGAGCAGGTACAGCACGAACGCCGTCATCGTGCCGAGGCTCAGCTCGCCTCCGGCCACCATCAGCCCTCCGGCGCCCAGGACGAGCGCCGTGGCGGCGGCCCCGGCGAACTCCAGAACCGGCAGGTACTCCGCCTGCACCCGCACCGCGGTCACGTTGGCCCGCAGCAGCCGCCGGTTGCCGTCGAGGAAGGCGGCCAGCCGCCGTTCCCCCTGCCCGAACGCCTGGGTGATCCGCACCCCGGTGACGCCCTCCTGCAACGCGGACATGGTCGCGGCCGTCTCGTCGCGCACGGCCAGGTAGGCCCGCCCCGAGCGGCGCTTGAAGCGGATCGTGGCCCAGGCCACGAGAGGCGCCAGCACCAGGCAGACCAGGGCGAGCTTCCACGACAGCAGGGTGAGCACCACGGCCAGCAGGCCCAGGGTGAGCAGGTTCTGCACCAGCTGCGCCAGGCCGAGCTGGACGAGGTCCTGCAGCGCGTCGATGTCGGAGGTCATCCGGGAGACGAGCACGCCGGTGGGATTGCGGTCGAAGAACGCCGCGGGCATGCGCAGCAGGTGCGTGAACACCCGCTCGCGCAGGTCGCGCAGGAAGCGTTCGCCGACCCGGCCGACCAGGAGGATCTGGGCTCGCGACAGCAGCAGCGTGGCCGCCGCCGCGCCCAGGAACGCCAGGACGGCCCCGGCCAGGACGCCGGGCTCGCCCAGGCCCCGGTCGACGGCCTCGCGCAGGATCCACGGCCCGGTCAGCGAGGCCGAGGTGCCGGCGACGAGGACCGCCACGGCCGCGGCGGCCGTCCACCGGTAGGGGCGGATCATGCCGAGCGTACGGCGCACCACCCGCCCGGCGGCGGCCCGGTCGAGCCGGTCCCGGTCGGAGACCGCGTGGGTCAGGGACCACACCATCAGACCACCGCCCAGTGCGCGGCCACGACCTCGCGGTAGCGGGCCGAGCCCGCCACGAGCCCGGCGTGGGTGCCCTCGGCCGCCACCCGGCCGCCGTCGATCAGGACGACGCGGTCGGCGAGGGCGATCGTGGCGGCCCGGTGGCTGACCAGGATCGTGGTACGGCCGCGCATGACCTCGGCCATCGCGTCCCGGATCTCGTGCTCCTTGGCCGGGTCGACGGCGCTGGTGACGTCGTCGAGGACGAGGACGCGGGGGTCGGCGAGGATGGCGCGGGCCAGCGCGAGGCGCTGGCGCTGCCCGCCGGACAGCGAGAGCCCGCGTTCGCCGACCGGCGCCCCGTAGCCGCCGGGCAGCGCCGAGACGAACTCGTGGGCCCCGGCGAGGCGCGCCGCGCGCCGGACGTGCGCCGGGGAGGCCCCGGGGTCGGCGAAGGCGACGTTCTCCTCGATCGTGCCGCCGAACAGGAAGGCGTCCTCGAAGGCGACTCCGACCTCGCGGCGCAGCGCGGCCAGGCTCAGCTCGCGCACGTCGAGGCCGTCGAGCGTGATCCGTCCCCGCCGCACGTCGTAGAAGCGCGGGATCAGGGAGAGCAGCGTGGACTTGCCCGAGCCGGTGGCGCCGACGACGGCGACCGTCTCCCCCGGCTCGATCCGCAGGTCGACTCCGCGCAGCACGTCGGGCCCGTCGCCGTAGCCGAACCACACGTTCTCGAAGCGCACCGCGCCGGCCGGTGCCGGAGATCCGGCTCGGCCCTTCCCGCCCGCAGGGCGCCGGTCCGTGTCCGCCGGGTCGCCGGGTACGGCGTCGCGGGCGGGCAGTGATCTCGGCGCGGGCGGGTCCACGATCTCCGGCCGGGTCCGGAGCAGCCCGTCGACCAGGGTCGCGGCGACGAATCCCCGCTGGAACTGGGCGACGATCATGCCGGTCATCCTGAGCGGGCCGACGAGCATCAGGACGTAGTAGTTGAACTGGACGAGCTCCCCGACGGTGAGCGAACCGGCGGCGACGGCCCGGCCGCCCGTCCACAGCACGGCGGCCAGGCCGAGCGCGGGGAAGAACTCGATCAGCGGCAGGAAGGCGGCCCGGAGCCGGGTCATGCCCAGCGCGGCGTCCAGGATCGCGGCGGTCCGGCCGCGCAGCCGTTCCTCCTCGACCTCCTCGGCGCCGAACCCCTTGACCGCCCGGATCCCGGTGACCGTCTCCTCGGCCACCGACGCCAGGCCCGCCAGCTCGTTCTGCAGCCGCCGTGCCAGGGGCTGCAGGCGCGCCGAGAAACGGCGCGTCCCGGCGCCGATGAGCAGCACCGACCCGAGGGCCACGACGGTGAGCGGCGCGTCGATCATGGCGAGCAGCACGGTCACGGCCAGCACCGTGACGACGTTGGAGACGATCATCGCGATGCTGACCACCGGCTGCTGGATCTGCTGCAGGTCGGTGGCGGCCCGCGCCATCAGCTGCCCGGCGGGGGTGCGGTCGTGGAAGGCCGGGTGGAGCCGCTGCACGTGGGCGAAGATCCTGACGCGCAGGTCGGCCTCCACCCGCCAGGCGACCACCTGGCCGAAGTAGCGCCGCAGGCCCGCCGCGGCTCCCGACACCACGCCGATCGCCGCGACGGCGACGGCGCACACGACCAGCGTGCGCGTGTCGCCCGTGGCGAGGCCGTCGTCGATCCCGATCCCGACCAGGCGCGGTACGGCCACCTTCCCGGCACACCAGACCAGGCCGGCGGCGATGCCGGCCAGCAGGCCCCACCGGTGCGGCCGGAGGGCGGCCAGCAGCAGCCGACGGCCCCGGGCGTTGTCCGTCGAACCGCTCACCGGGCCGCCTTCCGCAGGACCGGAGGTTCGAGTACGGTCACCGGCGGCGGGTCCCCGTCCAGGCGCTCCACCTGGACGAGGGCGTGCTGGCCGGTGCAGCCTTGGGAGAGCCGCGAGGAAGGCCGGTCGGCGGTCAGCGCGTTGGGGTTGCCGTGCACGCAGGTGTCGCCGAGCGGGTCGTACCAGGCCCCCGTCGGGAGGCGGACGACGCCGCGGCGCAGGTTCGTGTTCAGCACGGCTCCGGCCAGGCAGGTGCCGCGGTCGTTGAAGACCCGCACCACGTCGCCCGCCGCGATGCCCCGCTCGGCCGCGTCCAGCGGGTGGAGGTGGATCGCCTCGCGACCCGCGACCTTCGCGGCGCGGCTGACCGCTCCCACGTCGAGCTGGCTGTGCAGGCGGGTGGCGGGCTGGTCGGCGATCAGGTGGAGGGGGTAGCGGCCGACGTGCCGCCACTCGGACGGCTCGCGCCAGACCGGGTGGCCCGGGCAGTCGTCGTAGCCGAAGGAGGCGATCGTCCCGGAGTACAGCTCGATCCGCCCGCTGGGCGTGCGGAGCGGGTTCGCCTCCGGGTCCCGCCGGAACGCCGCGAACAGCGTGCCGTCGTCGTCCGCGCTCTCGTCGGGGGCGGGTCCGCCGGTCTCGGTCCCGGTCGGTGAGGCCGTTCCGGTTCGGGTCGGTGAGGCCGTTCCGGTTCGGGTCCCGGGACCCGTGCCGAGCTCCACCTCCCCGGCCGCCCAGAACTCCTCGAACGGCGGGCCGCCGCCCCAGGAGGCGTACAGGTGCTCCACCCACTGCCGCGCCGTACGGCCCTCGGTGAACTGTGCCTCCGTGCCGAGCCGGGCGGCCAGGGCGGCGAGGATCGCGTAGTCGTCGCGGGCCTCGCCGTACGGCTCCACCGCCCGGTGCATGGCGATCACGTGGGTGTCGCGGCGGCCGGAGCCGAGGTCCTCGCGCTCCAGGGTGACGGTGGCCGGCAGCACGACGTCGGCGTGGCGGGCGGTCGCCGTCCAGTACGGCTCGTGCACGACGATCGTGTCCGGGCGGGCGAAGGCCCGGCGGAGCCGGTTGAGGTCCTGGTGGTGGTGGAAGGGGTTGCCGCCGGCCCAGTGGACCAGCCGGATGTCGGGGTAGGTGTGGACGGCGCCGTCGTAGTCGAAGCGCTCGCCGGGGTGCAGGAGCATGTCGGCGATCCGCGCGACGGGGATGAACGCCTCCACCGGGTTGCGGCCCTGCGGCAGGTAGGGCAGACGCACGGCGGGGCCCGCAGGACCGGGGTCGCCCACGTCGCCCATCGAGCCGTACCCGTGACCGAAACCGCCGCCGGGCAGGCCGATCTGGCCGAGCAGCGCCGCCAGGGCGAGCCCGGCCCAGACGGGCTGCTCGCCGTACTCGGTGCGCTGCAGCGACCAGGTGACGGTGAGGAGGGTGCGCGAGCGGGCCATCCGCCGGGCCAGGTCGCGGATGTCGGCGGCCGGGACGCCGCAGATCGGCGCGGCCCACTCGGCGTCCCGGCCCTCCAGCGACCGCGCGAACTCGGGGAAGCCCGTCGTGCAGCGGTCGAGGAACGCCCGGTCGTGCAGGTCCTCGGAGACCAGCGTGTGGGCCAGGGCCAGCATGAGGGCGGTGTCCGTGCCGGGCCGGAGGGGATACCAGCGGGCGCCGGCGGGCGCCTCGTCCCGGATCGGGCTGACGAGCGCGATGTCGGCGGTGAGCGCCCGCAGGTGGCCGGTGGTGATGTGCCTGGTCACCCCGCCGGGGGTGACGTGCACGTTCTTGCCCGGCAGGCCGCCGAAGGCGACGATCAACTCGGTGTGGGCGGCGATCGTCGGCCAGGTCGATGCCCGGCGCAGCACCTGTTCGGCGTCACCGACCAGGTGCGGCAGCAGGACCAGCGAGGTCCCCAGGCTGTAGGAGTTGCGAGAGGTGGTGCAGCCGCCGACGGTGTTGAGGAAGCGGCGGAGCTGACCGGGGGCGTGGTGGAAACGGCCCGCGCTGGCCCAGCCGTACGAACCGCCGAAGATCGCCTGATTGCCGTGAACCCGCCGGACCCGGTCGAGTTCGGCCGCGACCAGATCCAGCGCCTCGTCCCAGCCGACCTCGACGAACTCCTCGTCCGCCCGCCGCTCGCGCGGTCCCGGGCCGCGCTCCAGCCAGCTCCGCCGTACGGCGGGGCGGGCCACCCGGGTGGGGTGGCGCAGCGCACTCGCGACGTTGCCGAGCAGGGGCGAGGGATCGGGGTCGGCGGGGTGGGGCACGATTTCCAGACCGCCGTCCGGGCCGGTGACGGCACGGTAGGCGCCCCAGTGAGAGGTCGTGGAGGCGCCCCTCACGGGCGCCTCAGGGGTGGAAGAGGTCATGCGCCGACGGCCGCGGGTTCGCGCCGGGCCGCTCCCTCCCGAAGCAGCGGGACCAGTCCCCCGCCCCATTGCACGACGTCGTCCACCGGGTCGAAGCCCCGGATCAGGAAGGTCGTGACGCCCAGGTCGTGGTACTTCAGCAGCGCCTCGGCGACCTGCTCGTCGGTGCCCACCAGCGCGGTGGAGTTGCCCCCGGGGCCGGTCAGGTTGGTCACGCCGTACCAGAGCCGCTCGTCGTGCACCTCCTTCTCGGCGCCCTGCTCCTGGAGCCGGGCCGAGCCGACGGCGCTGGACTCGCGGGCGCCCCTGCTCCAGCGCAGCGCGCCGCCGCCGACCCGCTCGGCGGTCGCCGCCTTGATCCGCTCGGCCCGCTCCCACGCCCCGGCCTCGGTCGCCGCGACGATCGGCCGGGTGGAGAGGCTGAAGGTGATCTCCCGTCCGTGCCTGGCCGCCTCCTTCCTGACCCGCGCGATGCGCTCGGCGGTCTGGGCGAGCGGCTCGCCCCAGAGCATGTAGACGTCCGCGTGCCGCGCGCCGGTCTCGACGGCGGCCGGGGACGCGCCGCCGAAGTAGAGGGGGACGTCCGCCCGGACGGAGCTGTAGGCGCCCTCGAACCGGTAGAACTCGCCCGCGTGGTCGAACGGCTCCGGCGAGGTGAGGGTGCGCCGCAGCACTTGCATGAACTCGCCGGTGCGCCGGTAGCGGGCGTCGTGGCCGAGGAAGTCGCCGTCGCGCCGCTGGTCGGCCTCGTCGCCGCCGGTGATGTGGTGGATGGCGACCCGGCCGCCGCCGGTCAGCTGGTCCAGGGTGGCGAGCTTGCGGGCCACCACGGTGGGGGCGACGAACCCGGGCCGGTGCGCGATCAGCACGCGCAGCCGCTCGGTGGCGTGCAGCACCGAGGCCGCGACGGCGAACCCGTCGGGCGAGGAGGAGCCGTAGCCGATCAGCACCCGGTCGAAGCCGGCCTCCTCGTGGGCGCGGGCGAAGCGGGTCAGGTAGGGCGGGTCGATGGGCGGGCCGTCGACGAAGGATCCGTGGGTCTCGGAGAAGTCCTTCGTGCCGACCATGCCGAGGATCTCGATGGGCATGCGCTTTCCTTCCGGGGTACTCAGCCGTGCTGCTCGGCGGGCGTGGTGCTCAGCGGGTCTGGACGGGGGCGGTGGTCGCTGCCGGGCTCACGCCGGGGTCCCCGCGGAGACCTCGGCGGAGGTCTCCGCGGGGACCTGCTCGCGGACGAGCCGGACGAGGTTGCCGTAGTCGACGGCGTCGGCCAGCGGCTCGTAGCCGCGGATCAGCAGGGTGTCGACGCCGAGCGCGACGTAGTCGAGCAGCGACTCGGCGACCTGCTCGTAGCTGCCGACCAGTGCGGTGGAGTTGCCGCCCGCGCCGGTGGCCTTGGCCAGCGCGGTCCACAGCCGCTTGTCGTGCACCTCGCCCTTGTCGGCGAAGTCGAGCAGCCGGCGGGAGCCCTCCTGGGCGCGCCCGTCGATGGGGACCTCGCGGCGCAGCCCGGCGAGGTGCTCCTCGGTGGCCTCCAGGATCTCGCGGGCCCGCTTCCAGGCGGCCTCCTCGGTGTCGGCGGGGATCGGCCGCAGGCTCACGCTGAACTTCGGGCTCCTGCCGTACGGCTTGGCCGCCTCGCGCACCTGCGTGATGCGCTCGGCGATCCCGGCGAGCGGCTCGCCCCAGAAGGCGTAGACGTCGGCGTGCTTGGCGCCGACCCGGACGGCGTCGTCGGAGGCGCCGCCGAAGTAGATCGGGACGCGCCCGTCGGGGCGGACGCCGGAGGAGGCTCCGGCGACCCGGTAGAACTCGCCCTCGTAGTCGAACGGGGCCTCCTCGGCCCACTCCCTGCGCAGCACGTCGAGGAACTCGTCGGTGCGCCGGTAGCGGGTGGACTTGTCGCTGAAGTCGCCGTCGCGCGCCTGGTCGGCGTCGTCGCCGCCGGTGATGACGTGCAGCGCGACCCGGCCGGGGTGGAAGGCGTCGAGCGTGGCGAACTTCCGTGCCGCGACGGTCGGGGCGACGAACCCGGGCCGGTGGGCCAGGAGCACGCCGAGCCGCTCGGTGGCGGCCAATACCTGGTCGGCGATGATGAACCCGTCGGGCGCGCTGGACCAGTGGGCGATGAGCACGCGGTCGAAGCCGGACTCCTCGTGGGCACGGGCCAGGCGGCGGACGTAGTCCGGCTGGATCACCGGCCCGTGCGCGGTGATGCTCTCGCTGCTCTCCCGGGTGTTCACAAGACCGATGAACTCGACCATCGCCGGGCTCCTCTCATTTCGGTGGGACTTACTGGGCGGGGGGCGTCATTCGGCGGGGACGGGGACGCGGGCCGCCTCGGACCAGGTGCCGGTGTGGTGGCAGGCGACCGTGCGCTCGCCCCGGGTGACGGGCGGGGGCACGGCGGCGCAGGCGCCGGTGGCGAACGGGCAGCGGTGGGCGAACACGCATCCGCCCGTCCCGCCGGTGGACGGCGCCCGCAGGCGGGCGAGGTCGTGGCGGGGGGTGCCGCGCACGCGGGGGGCGGAGGCGACCAGCAGCGCGGTGTAGGGGTGGCGGGGGTCGTCGAAGACCTCGGAGATCGGGCCCTCCTCGACGATCCGGCCCCGGTACAGGACGGCGACCCGGTCGGCGATCCCGGCCAGCGAGCCGAGGTCGTGGGAGATGACGACGACGCCGGTGCCGAGCCGCTCGCGCAGCTCGTCCAGCAGGCGCAGGATGTGGTTGCGGTTGGAGGCGTCCAGCGCGCTGACCGGCTCGTCGCAGATCAACAGGGCGGGTTCGGAGACGATCGCGCGGGCGATCGAGACGCGTTGGCGCTGCCCGCCGGAGAGCTGCGCGGGCCTCCTGGCCGCCAGGGCCGGGTCGAGGCCGACGAGCTCCAGCGCGTGCCGTACCCGCCGGGCCCGTTCGGCGGCCGGGACGCCGGCGATCGCGAGCCCCTCCCCCACGATCGCGCCCACGGTGTGGTCGGGGTCCAGGGAGCGCAGCGGGTCCTGGAAGACGAAGCGGACCTTCCCGGTACGGCGGTGCGCGCGCAGCGCCGCCCCCCGCAGCCCGGACACGGCGACCCCGTCCACCTCGACCGATCCGGCGGCCGGGGTGAGCAGGCCCATGACGGTCCTGGCCAGGGTCGTCTTGCCGGACCCGGTCTCCCCGACGATCCCGACGATCTCCCCGGCGCGGACGGTGAGGTCGACCTCCTCCAGGACGGGCACCGCGGGGCTGCCGAGGCGGACCCCGAGCCCCCGCACCCGCAGCAGCGGCGCGTCCCCGCCGTTCAGGTCCGGGCCCACCCCGCCGTTCGGGTCCCGGCCCGTCCCGCCCTTCACGCCGGTGCTCATAGCGCGGCTCCCGCCACCGCCAGGGCGGGCTCCTCGGCGCGCACGCAGCGGACCTCGCGGCCCGGGGCGGTCGCGGTCAGCGGCACCCGCGCGGAGTGGCAGCGGCCGACGGCGACGGCGCAGCGGTCGGCGAAGCGGCAGCCGGCGATCTCCGCCCCGGCCGCCGGGGGCTGGCCGGGGATGACCTCCAGGGAGCGGCGGGTCCAGTCGCCCTCGGAGGCGACCCGCAGCAGCGCCTCGGTGTAGGGGTGGGCCGGGTGGGCGAGGACCTGCCCGGTGGGCCCGGACTCGACGATCTCGCCGCCGTAGAACACCACGATCCGGTCGCACAGGCGGGAGATGACGGCCAGGTCGTGGGAGACGAACAGGATGGACAGGCCGCGCTCGGCGCGCAGCCGGGCCAGCAGCTCCAGGACCTCGGCCTGGACCGTCACGTCGAGCGCCGTGGTCGCCTCGTCGGCGATGAGCAGCTCGGGATCGCAGGAGACGGCGATGGCGATCAGGACCCGCTGGAGCATGCCGCCGGACAGCTCGTGGGGGTACTGCCCGTAGACCCGGCCGGGGTCGCGCAGGCCCATCGCGGCCAGCAGCTCGACGGAGCGGTCGCGGGCCTCGCGCCGGGCGAGGCCGAGTTTGACCCGCAGGACCTCGGCGAGCTGGCCGCCGACCGGCAGCGACGGGTTGAGGTAGGAGGCCGGGTCCTGGAAGACCGCGCCGATCCGGCGTCCCCGGACGCCGAGCAGGCCGCGCCGGTCCAGCCCGACCAGGTCGAGGCCGTCGAACTCGGCGCTCCCGCCGCTGACGGCGCAGCCGGGCGCCAGGACGCCGAGGACGGCGCGGCAGGTGAGCGTCTTGCCGCTGCCGGACTCGCCGACCAGTCCGACGGACTCGCCGCGCGCCACGTCGAAGGAGACGCCGCGTACGGCCTCGGCCCGGCCGCCGGAGACGGTGACCCGCAGGTCGCGCACGCTCAGCAGGGGTTCAGCGGACATGGATCTCCTCGCTCTCGACGTGGGAGCCGGTGATGTCGCGGACGGCGTCGGCGAGCGCGTTCAGCGCCCCGACGGTGATCATGATCACCAGGGCGGGTGCGAACGGTGCCAGCGGGCGCTGGTGCAGATAGCCCAGGTCGCCGGCGAGCATGCCGCCCCAGGTGGGGGCGGGCGGCTGCACGCCGATGCCCAGGAAGGACAGGGAGGAGACCACCAGCAGCGCGCCCGCGCACGCCCCGGCCGTGGTCACCGCGACGGTGGGCAGGATCTTGCCGAACACGTGGGTGCGCATGATCCGGACGCGGGAGGCGCCCAGCAGCTCGGCCGCCTCCACGTACTGCGCGCGGGTGAAGCCGAGCGCGACCGAGCGGGTCACCCGGAAGAACGGGGGCGCCAGCAGCAGGCCGATCGCGGCCATCGCCTGGTGCAGGCCGTTGCCGAGGACGCCGGCCACGGCGATGGCGAAGATGATGAAGGGGAGGGTGAGCAGCGCGTCCGTCACCCGCGTCGCCGTCCACTCGAAGCCCCTGCCGAGGAAGACCGAGGCCAGGCCGGGCACCGCGCCGAGGACCAGGCCGATCCCGACGGCCTCCAGCGCGCTGACCACCGACAGGCCGGTCCCGGCGAGCAGCCGACTGAGCACGTCGCGGCCCAGGTAGTCGGTGCCCAGGAGGTGTTCGGCGGAGGGCCCCCGGAGGCGGGCGCCGGGGTTCTGCGCGATCGGGTCGTACGGGGCCAGCAGGTCGCCGAAGACCGCGACCAGCGCGACGACGGCCAGGACGGCGAGTGAGATCTTGACCGACGGCAGCCGCCAGGCGCGGGCGAAGGCACCCGGCGGGCCGCTCGGCGGGACCTTCCCCGAGGTCTTCGGCGTCTTCGACCGGACTTTCCCCGGGATCTCCGACGCTGCTCCCCCCCGAGCCTTCGGGGCTTTCACCGGAGTCTCCGGGGCGCTCGACGGGGCTTCGGGCGAGGCTTTCACCGGGCTCCTCTCAGCCGGGCCACGGCCAGGTCCACCAGGAGGTTGGAGACCAGCACCAGGGCGATCGTGACGAGCAGGGCGCCCTGGATGACGGGCACGTCGTGCTTGAGCGCGGCCTCGCTGGTGAGCTGGCCGAGTCCCGGCAGGGAGAACACCGCCTCGGTGACCACGGCCCCGCCGATGAGGCGGGGGATGTGCAGGCCGAGCACGGTGACCGCGGGCCCGGCCGCGTTGCGCAGCGCGTGCCGCAACAGCACCCGGCGGGCGGGCAGACCGCGCACCACGGCGCCGGTCACGTAGTTCTCCCGCAGCGCGCCGACCAGGCCGGTGCGCAGCTGCCGGGCCAGGTCGGCGGCGGCGTCCAGGCTGAGGGCGATCGCGGGCAGGGTGATCAGCCGCAGCCACTGGACGGGGTCCTGCTCGAAGGGGACGTACCCGCCCGAGGGGAAGATCGGGACGGCCACCGAGAACAGCACGATCAGCCCGATGCCGACGACGAAGGCCGGGACGGTGGAGGCCGCGGCGCACACCGCGGTCACCGTCCGGTCGAACACTCCCCCGGCCCGCACCGCGGCCCCGATGCCCGCCGTACCGCCCGCCAGGACCGCGATGAGCACAGCCAGGCCGGTGATGGACAGGTCGACGGTGATCCGCTGGGCGATGCTCTCGGCCACCGGGATCTGGGTGAACCAGGAGCGGCCCAGGTCGCCGGTGAGCGCGTTGCCCAGCCAGGTGGCGTACTGCTCCAGGAAGGGCCGGTCGAGCCCGAACTCGTGGTTCATCCGGGCGATGTCCTCGGGGGTCGCGGTCTCGCCGAGGACGGCCGCGGCCGGGTTGGCGTCGCCGAGCGCGCCCAGGCCGAAGGTGACGAAGGTGGACAGCAGCACCACCAGCACCGCGTTCAGCACGGGCATCCCCCGGCCGATCCCCCGGGCGGGCCCCCATCGGCGGATCGCGCCGAAGGCCGGGGCCCGCCTCTGCAGCGCGGTCACGGGTTCGTGATCCGGACGCCGTCGAAGCGCTGTACGGCGGGGCCGGTGGGCAACGGGGAGACCTTCGGGTTACGGGCGAAGATCCGCGGGGTGGAGAACAGCCACACGTTGGGCAGTTCCTTGACCCCGATGGCCACCGCCTCCTGCAGCGCCCCGGCGTAGCCCGGGTCGTCCAGCGGGGTGGTGCGGATCTCCTCGAACTTCTCCAGCAGCGCCTCGGGCGTGTTGCGCCCGGGGTTCATCAGGCCCTCGGGTCCGTAGACCACGCTCAGCGCCTGCAGCGGCGACTCCCGGCCGACGAAGCCGTCGGGGGCCAGCGCCACGTTGTGCTGGACGTAGACGAGCTGGGTGTGCTGTGCGGGGGCGATCAGCTTGATGGTCGTCCTGATGCCCGCCTCCTTGAGCTGCTCCTGCACCTGCTCGGGCAGTCCCTGGGGCGCCCCGGTGGTCAGCGGGACGTCGATGCCGTTCGGGTGGCCGGCCTCGGCGAGCAGTCGCCTGGCCTTGGCGGGGTCGTGCGGATAGAGGTTCTCCAGCTCGGGGTTGTAGCCGAGGTGGCCCTTCGGGAAGGGCTGCACGTTGACCTCGCCGACGCCGAAGTTGCTGGTCTCCAGCAGGGCCTTGCGGTCCACGGCGTACTTCAGCGCCTCGGTCACCTTGGGGTCGTCGAACGGCGCGATCTTGTTGTTGACGTCCAGGACCCGCACGGTCAGCGACGGGATGAGGTCGATCTGGAGCCCCGCGGCCCTGGCCGCCTCGATCTGCTCGGGGGGCAGCTGGGCGACGTCGTACTGGCCCGACTGCAGGCCGGCCACGACGGTGGCGGGCTCGGTGACCGCCTTGACCTCGAAGGCGTCCAGGTGGATGTTCGCCGCGTCGTAGTAGGAGGGGTTGCGCACCAGGTTGGCGTGCGAGCCGGGGACCAGCCGGTTGAGGGTGAACGGCCCCGAGCCGGCGGGCTTGGTGCTGACGCCCTTGGCGTCGGCCTCGAACGCCTTGGGGTTGACCACCATGCCGGTCTTGCCCGCCAGCAGCGCGGGGATCTGGTAGTCGGCCTGCTCCAGCACCACCTCGAACTCGGTCGGCGAGACGACCTCGACGTCCTCGACGTTGCGCAGCTGGGAGGCGATCAGGGAGTCCTTCTGGTCGCGGCCCCGCAGGAGGCTCTTGCGCACGGCGGTGGCGTCGAGCGGGGAGCCGTCGGAGAAGGTCAGGCCCGGCCGCAGCGTGAAGGCGACGCTCTTGCCGTCCTCGGCGTACTTCCAGCCGGTGGCCAGGCCCGGCGTGGCCTCGCCCTTGTCGTCCAGCCGGGTGATGGCGCTGTAGACGAGCGACAGAACGTTGACGTCGTTGCCCGCGCTGGAGGTGACCGGATCCCACGTTGTGGGAAGCGTCCACCCCCACTTGAGAGTCGTCCCACCGGTGGGAGAACCGGGGGCGGCCGACTGCGTGCCGCCACAGGCGGTAAGGGCGAGAACGACTGAAGTTAGCAGCGCCAGTGGCGACAGCAGTCGGCGGACAGGCATGGCGGGGGTCCTCTCAGATGAACACACAGATCCCTCGCGAGATCGACTTCCCACATGGTAGTAATCCCCTAAATACCCGTCAAGAGTGTAGGAAATATGCCGGAGACGGTGCGGCGAGCCGTAGGCTGTCGGGGTGGATCCGACGAACCCGAAACCGGACGACCCCGCGCGCAAGGGAACCCAGGCGATCGAGCGCGCCATCGCGGTCCTGCGCACGTTCGAGCGCGCGCCGAGCCTGTCGGCCACCGAGGTGGCGCAGCGGCTCCGGCTCTCGGTCAGCACCGCGCACCGCATCGTCCGCGCCCTGCACGCCGCGGGGATGCTCGGCCAGGATCCCGCCACCGAGCGCTATCACCTCGGCATCACCACCGCGACGCTGGGCCGGCTCGCCCTGGAGCGGCTCGGCACCAGCACGATGCTCCCCGAGCTGGAGCGGCTGCGCGACCTGACGGGCGAGGCGGTCAATCTGGGGGTGCGCATCGGCGACGAGGTGGTGGTGCTGCTCCAGGTGCCCTCCCGCCAGCCGCTCCGCTACGAGCAGGAGCCCGGGCAGCGCAACCCGATCCACGTGTGCGCGATGGGCAAGGCCCTGCTGGCCTTCGGGGACCCGAGCGTGAACATGGAGGAGCCCTTCACCCGCTACACCGAGGCGACCATCACCACCCGGTCCGCGATGGAGGCGGAGCTGGGACGCATCCGGGCGCGCGGCTGCGCCGTCAACCACGAGGAGCGCGTGCCGGGCGTCCGCGCCCTCGCCGTCCCCGTCCGCGACGGGAACGGCAACGTGCTGGCCGCCCTGGCCATCCAGGGCCCCGCCGTACGGCTGGGCGACGACCGGCTCCCCGAGCTGGCCGCCGAGCTGGCCCTCAGCGCCGGGCGGCTCGGCTCGGGACGCCACCTGCACCCCGTCCCGCCCGCCGCCACGGGAGGCTGATCCCCACCGCGGCGGACGGCCGGAGACGACTCGGCTGCCGCGCATGGTAGACGATGGACCGTTTCATTTCGCTTCATCCATCGAATCCGGCATTCATCAGCCATTCGCCCGACTTATCCGGGTTTACGCGAATACAGTTCGGCGTTGTCGGATGGTGACCTTCACCTGAGGGCGGGGGCGAGTGAACGGAGTGGCGGGCAGCCGTGGATCCGATCGGTGACGATCTGCTGAAGGTCATGGTGGCGGAGCTCGGCTACCGCGAGCGCCCTGGACAGCACACCAAGTTCGGCCACTGGTACTCCGCCCAGGTCGGCGACCCCCAGTACCGCACGGCCCCGTGGTGCGACATGTTCATCGCCTGGGCCGCGGAACGGGCGGGGGTGCAGGAGTACGTCGGCCAGTTCGCCTGGACGCCCTCCCACGCCCGCTGGTTCGAGACCAACGGCGCCTGGTCGGACGTGCCGGAGCCCGGGGCCCTGGTCTTCTTCGACTGGTCCGGCGGCAAGGACATCAAGGGCGTCGACCACGTGGGCATCGTGGAGCGCGTCGAGGGTGGAACGATCCACACAATCGAGGCCAACGTCGACCGGGTCTGGCTCAAGCGCAAGGCCCGCGACGGGGACAAGGTCGTCGGCTACGGGCTGCCCCGGAAGGTCAAGGAGACCCTCGATCAGATCCCCCCGCAGGACGCGAGCGCCTCCGGACCCAAGCCGGTCGAGGTCGACCCCACCCCCGCCGCCAACTCCGTGTCCCTGGTCCTGTACGACTCGGACGGGACGTTCCCCCTGATGGAGCCCGCCCCGCTGGCGATGCTGCTGGCGCTGGTCGTGGGCTGGACCTTCCTTGCCGCCCGGTGGCAGCCGCGCCCGCCGGCCGGCGGCAGGCACCGCAGACGGGGGCGGCGCCCGCACGCGCCGCAGGACGCCGAGCCCGCCCCGATCCCCTCGGAAGTTGATTAATTAGGTTAGGCAAAGCTAAGTTGCTCCTGGCAGGTACCTTCGAGCGAAAGCGGCGCCCATGACCGTGACCACCGAGCAGACCGCGGAACAGGTGGAGGACGTCCCCGCCTACCGTCCCTTCGACGTCCGCGTCCTGCGCGTCCGGCGGCTCAGCCCCAGCTTCGTCAGGATCACCTTCACCGGCGACGACCTCGCCCTGTTCGCCGACAAGGGCAACGACCAGCGCATCAAGGTCATCCTCCCGCTGCCCGACGGCACCTTCAGCCCGATCGGCCAGGGCTCCGACTGGTACCAGCGCTGGCGGACGCTCCCGGAGGCGCTGCGCAACCCGATCCGCACCTACACCGTGCGCGCCGTACGGCAGGCCGCCGGGGAGCTGGACGTCGACTTCGTGCTCCACGGCGACAGCAGCCCCGCCTCCCGGTGGGCGACCTACGCCGCCCCCGGCCACCGCGCCGTGGTGATCGGCCCCAACGCGGCCTTCGACGGGCCCACCGGCGGGCAGGAGTGGGCTCCCCCCGCCGGGACGACCCACCTGCTGCTGGCCGGCGACGAGACCGCGGTCCCCGCCATCGCCGCCATCGCCGAGGCCCTGCCCGCCGACGCGCAGGCCACGATCCTGCTGGAGGTGCCCGAGGCGGGCGACGCGCTCCCGCTCGGCCTCGCCCCGGGCGTGCGGGTCGTCTGGCTGCCGCGCGACGGAGCCGGCGAGGGCGCCCGCCACGGTGACCTGCTGGTGCCCGCCGTACGCGAGGCCCTGCGGGAGCTGGCCGTCTCCGGCGGCGCACCGGCCGCCCTGGAGGACGTCGACGTGGACGCGGAGATCCTGTGGGAGGTGCCCGAGCCGGCCGCCCGCCCGGGTGACGGCTTCTACGCCTGGCTGGCCGGCGAGGCCGGGATGGTCAAGCTCCTGCGCCGCCTGCTGGTGCAGGAGGCCGGGGTCGACCGCAGGTCGGTGGCGTTCATGGGCTACTGGCGGGTGGGCCGCTCCGAGCTCGGCTGAGCACCGCCCGCGACCGGGTGCCTCTTTTCGCTCACGAACGAAACTCACGCAATAGTGACGGCGGTCACAGCCTGGGCAGATAGTCGCTCGAACGGACCATCACCCAGGCGGGAGCCCTGATGAGCACCACCGGACAGGACAGGACCAAATATCTCTACATCGCGGTGATCGTCGCGGTGGCCGCCGGGATCGTCGTCGGTCTCGTGGCCCCCGATGCGGGCGTCGCACTGAAACCGCTCGGCACGGCCTTCGTCGACCTCATCAAAATGATGATCAGCCCGATCATCTTCTGCACCATCGTGCTCGGCGTCGGCTCGGTCACCCAGGCGGCGAAGGTCGGCCGGGTCGGCGGCCTGGCGCTCGGGTACTTCATCGCCATGTCCACGGTCGCGCTGGCCATCGGCCTCGTCGTGGGCAACCTGATCGACCCCGGTCAGGGCCTGGCCCTGACCGACGAACTGCGCCAGGCGGCCAAGACCGAGGCGGCCAAGGGCGGCGAGAGCGACACGGTCACCTTCCTGCTCGGGATCATCCCGACCACCCTGGTGTCGGCCTTCACCGAGGGCCAGGTGCTGCAGACCCTCCTGGTGGCCCTGCTCACCGGGTTCGCCCTGCAGGCCATGGGCGGGCAGGGCGCCCCGATCCTGCGCGGCGTCCGCCACATCGAGCGCCTCGTCTTCCGCATCCTCGCCATGATCATGTGGGCGGCCCCGGTGGGCGCCTTCGGCGCCATCGCCGCCGTGGTCGGCGCCACCGGAGTGGACGCGCTCAAGAGCCTCGGCACGATCATGCTCGCCTTCTACATCACCTGCCTGGCGTTCGTGCTGGGCGTGCTCGGCCCGCTGCTCTGGCTGGTCGCCCGGGTCAACCTGCTGTCCCTGCTGCGCTATCTGGGCCGCGAGTTCCTGCTGATCCTGTCCACCTCCTCCTCGGAGTCGGCCCTGCCGCGCCTGATCGCCAAGATGGAGCACCTGGGGGTCAGCCGCCCGGTCGTGGGCATCACGGTCCCGACCGGCTACTCCTTCAACCTGGACGGCACCGCCATCTACCTCACGATGGCGACCCTGTTCATCGCCAGCGCCACCGGCGCGCCGCTGTCGCTGGCCGAGCAGATCTCCCTGCTCGTCTTCATGATCATCGCCTCGAAGGGGGCGGCCGGGGTCACCGGGGCGGGCCTGGCGACCCTCGCCGGCGGCCTGCAGTCCCACCGGCCCGATCTCGTCGACGGCGTCGGCCTCATCGTCGGCATCGACCGCTTCATGTCCGAGGCGCGGGCGCTGACCAACTTCGCCGGCAACGCGGTCGCCACCATCCTGGTCGGCACGTGGACCGGCGAGTTCGACCGCGACCGCGCGGCCGAGGTCCTGTCCGGCAACGCCCCGTTCGACGAGAACGCCCTCATCGACGAGGAGCCCTCCGCCCCGGCCGGGGAGCCGGAGCCGGTGACGTCCCGGTCATGAGGGGTCCCGGGCGCAAACGTGGCCGGACAGCCGGGCTACTCCGTCGACCCGCTGAACGCCACCCATCTGTTCTGCAGGGAGCAGGCGGCCGCCCGGGCGGGGTTCCACCGGGACAGGGACTGAGAGCGCACCGGGCCGGGGACCGGCGTCCCGGTCCCCGGCCTGCGGGTCATCCCCGACCGTCCTCCAGGTCCCCCTCGGCCTTGAGGTAGACCTCCTGCAGACCGGCGAGGATCTCCGGGTCGGGGTGCTCCCACATCCCCCGGTCGGCGGCCTCCAGCAGGCGCTCGGCGATGCCGTGCAGCGCCCACGGGTTCGACTCGGCCAGGAAGGCCTGGTTCTCCGGGTCCAGGACGTAGGTCTCGGCGAGCTTGTCGTACATCCACCCGGCGACGACGCCGGTGGTGGCGTCGTAGCCGAACAGGTAGTCGACGGTGGCGGCGAGCTCGAAGGCCCCCTTGTAGCCGTGCCGGCGCATGGCGGCCAGCCAGCGCGGGTTCACCACGCGGGCGCGGAAGATCCGGGAGGTCTCCTCCGAGAGGCTCCGGGTGCGCACGGCGTCGGGGCGGGTGCTGTCACCGATGTAGGCGGCCGGGGCCCGGCCGGTGAGGGCGCGCACGGTGGCGACCATGCCGCCGTGGTACTGGAAGTAGTCGTCGGAGTCGGCGATGTCGTGCTCTCGCGTGTCGACGTTCTTGGCCGCCACCGCGATGCGCCGGTAGGCCGTCTCCATGTCCTCGCGCGCCGCGACGCCGTCGACGCCCCGGCCGTAGGCGAAACCGCCCCAGACCGCGTAGACCTCGGCGAGATCGGCGTCGTCGCGCCAGTTGCGGCTGTCGATGAGCGGCAGCAGCCCGGCCCCGTAGGCGCCGGGGCGGGACCCGAAGATCCGGAAGGCCGCCCGGTCGCCCCGGTCCGCGTCGGCCAGCACGTGGGCCCGGACGTAGTTGTCCTCCTCGGGCTCCTCCAGGCCCGCGGCCAGCCGTACGGCGTCGTCGAGCATGGCCACCACGTGCGGGAAGGCGTCCCGGAAGAACCCGCTGATGCGGACCGTGACGTCGATGCGGGGACGGCCGAGCTCGTCGGGCGGGATCGGGTCCAGGCCGGTCACCCGCCGCGAGGCCTCGTCCCAGACGGGCCTGACCCCGAGCAGCGCCAGCACCTCGGCCACGTCGTCGCCCGCGGTGCGCATGGCGCTGGTCCCCCAGACCGACAGCCCGACCGAACGCGGCCACTCCCCCGTGTCGGCCCGATAGCGCTCCAGGAGCGAGTCCGCCATGGCCTGCCCGGTCTCCCAGGCCAGCCTGCTCGGCACGGCCTTGGGATCGACCGAGTAGAAGTTCCGCCCGGTCGGCAGCACGTTGATCAGCCCGCGCAGCGGAGAACCGCTCGGCCCCGCGGGCACGTACCCGCCGTCGAGCGCGTGCAGGATCGCCCCGATCTCATCGGTGGTCCGCGCCAGCCTCGGCACGATCTCGGTGGCGGCGAACCGCAGGATCCGCTCCGCCTGCTCCGAGGCGGAGCCGAGGATGGTCGCGGTCACCCCGGGGGCGGCCTCCGGGTCCCAGGCGCGGGCTTCCATGGCCTCGACGAGGGAGCGGGCCAGCGTCTCGGCCTCGTCGGTTCCGGTACGGCCCGCCGTACCGTCCTCGACCAGGCCGAGGGCCTCGCGCAGGCCGGGGAGCGCCTGGGCGCCGGCCCACATCTGGCGGGCTCGGAGCATGGCGAGGACCAGGTCGACGCGGGTCCCGCCCTCCGGGGCCGCACCCAGGACGTGCAGGCCGTCGCGGATCTGGACGTCCTTGACCTCGCAGAGCCAGCCGTCCAGGTGCAGCAGGAAGTCGTCGAACTCGGCCTCGTGGGGACGGTCCTCGACGCCGAGGTCGTGGTCGAGCCTGGCCGCCTGGATCAGGGTCCAGATCTGGGCGCGGATCGCGGGGAGCTTGGCGGGGTCCATGGCGGCGATGGAGGCGTGCTCGTCGAGGAGCTGCTCCAGCCGGGCCATGTCCCCGTAGGTGTCGGCGCGGGCCATCGGCGGGACCAGGTGGTCCACCAGCGTGGCGTGGGCGCGGCGCTTGGCCTGGGTGCCCTCGCCCGGGTCGTTGACCAGGAACGGATAGATCAGCGGCAGGTCGCCGAGCGCGGCGTCCGGGCCGCAGGAGGCGGACATCCCGGCGGACTTGCCGGGCAGCCACTCCAGGTTGCCGTGCTTGCCGACGTGCACCACGGCGTGCGCGCCGAACCCGTCGCCCAGCCAGCGGTAGGCCGCCAGATAGTGGTGGCTGGGCGGCAGGTCGGGGTCGTGGTAGATGGCGATCGGGTTCTCGCCGAAGCCCCGCGGCGGCTGGACCATCACCACGACGTTGCCGGCCCGCAGCGCCGCCAGCACGATCTCGCCCTCCGGATCGCGCGAGCGGTCCACGAACAGCTCGCCGGGCGGCGGGCCCCAGTGCCGCTCGATCCCCTCGCGCAGGTCCTGCGGGAGCGTGCCGTACCAGGCTGCGTAGTCGCGCGCCGCGATGCGCACCGGGTTGGCGGCGAGCTGCTCCTCGGTGAGCCACTCCTGGTCCTGCCCGCCCGCGGCGATCAGCGCGTGGATGAGCGTATCGCCGTCCTGCCCGGCCACGCCCGGCAGCTCGCCGTCGGCGCCGATGTCGTAACCGTGCTCGCGCATCGCGGCCAGCAGCCGCACCAGGCTCGCGGGGGTGTCCAGGCCGACGGCGTTGCCGACCCGCGAGTGCTTGGTGGGATAGGCCGACAGCATCAGCGCGATCCGCCGCTCAGCCGCCGGGACGTGCCGCAGCGCGGCGTGCCGTACCGCGATCCCGGCCACCCGCGCGGCCCGCTCGGGGTCGGCCGCGTAGACGGTGAGCCCGTCGGCGTCGATCTCCTTGAACGAGAACGGCACCGTGATGATCCGGCCGTCGAACTCGGGGATCGCGACCTGGGTGGCGGCGTCCAGCGGCGACAGGCCGTCGTCGTTGGCCTCCCACACGGCGCGGCTGCTCGTCAGGCAGAGCCCTTGCAGGATCGGCACGTCCAGCCCGGCCAGCGCCCCGACGTCCCACGCCTCGTCGTCACCGCCCGCCGACGCGGTCGCCGGACGCGTGCCCCCGGCCGCGAGCACCGTCACCACCAGGGCGTCCGCCTGCCGCAGGGTCTCCAACAGCTCCGGCTCGGCCGTACGCAGGGAGGCGCAGTGGACCGGCAGCGCGCGCCCGCCCGCGTCCTCGATCGCCGAGCACAGGCTCTCGACGAACGCGGTGTTCCCGGCGACGTGGTGGGCGCGGTAGTACAGGACGCCGACGACCGGTCCCTCCGTACGGCGCGCCTCGCGCTCCAGCACGCCCCACGAGGGGGTGGGCGCGGGGGCGGCGAAGCCGTGGCCGGTCAGCAGCACGGTGTCGGACAGGAACCGGTGGAGCTCGCCGAGGTTGGCCGGGCCGCCGTGGGCGAGGTAGGCGTGCGCCTCGGAGCAGACGCCGCCGGGCACCGTAGACAGCTCCATCAGCTCGGCGTCGGGCATCTGCTCTCCGCCGAGCACGACCACCGGCCGCGGCCCGGCGAGCAGGGCGTCCAGCCCTTCCTCCCAGGCCCGGCGGCCGCCCAGCAGCCGGACCACGACCAGCTCGACGCCCTCCAGCAGGGGCGGCAGATCGTCGGCGGAGAGCCGGGCGGGGTTGCCCAGCCGGTAGCCGGCCCCGCCGGCGCGGGCGCTGAGCAGGTCGGTGTCGGAGGTCGACAGCAGGAGGATCATGCGTCACGTCCCTGGGAGTTCGCGGTGACGGCGGGGGCATGGCGAAGGGCACACGGGGGCTTCCTCCCTCGGGGTCCTCGCCCCGGGTCGTCGTCGGACACGACGGCCGGAGTCTCCTGGCTCCCGGATCGCCGCTCCCCCCGGCCTTCCCATCCGTCTTGCGGACAGTGGCACGAGCGGGGTTCGCTCCCCGGTCACAGTGGCGGGACCGCGCCGGATTCACACCGGCTTCCTCCCTCTGCCATCGCTGACGACGAGACTACGGCAGTCTGATCTCCGCAGGAAACTGGCGTTAGCATCCTCTGCGTGGTCATTCCCGACTTCTCCGGACGATCGCGACTCGACGCGTGTCCCGGGGCCCTTCAGATGCACAGCGCCGCCGACGGCGGGCTGGCGCGGATCCGGGTTCCCGGCGGCCGGCTGACAGCCGCCCAGCTGCGCGAACTCGCTCACGCCGCCGCCGCGCACGGCACCGGCGTCATCGAGCTGACCTCCCGCGCCAACGTCCAGGTGCGCGGCCTCCGTAGCGAGACCGGCGCCGGGTCCGGTTTCGCGGACCGGATGGCGCGGGCGGGACTGCTGCCCTCCCCCACCCACGAGAAGGTCCGCAACATCCTGGCCTCCCCGCTGACCGGCTGCGACGGGTCGGGCGTGGTGGACGTCGGCCCGCCGGCCGCCGAGCTGGACCGGCTGCTGTGCGCCCGCCCCGCCCTGGCGGCCCTTCCCGGGCGGTTCCTGTTCGCCCTGGACGACGGGCGGGGCGACGTGGCCGGGCTCGGGGCCGACGCCGGGCTGCTGCCGTTCGGCACGGGCGAGGCCGCGCTGATCGTCGCGGGCGCCGACAGCGGCCTGCGCGTACCCCTGGACGCCGCGGTGCCCGCCCTGCTCGCCGTCGCCGAGGCGTTCCTGGCGGAGCTGGCGCCCCTGGCCGCCCGGGGGACCACCGTCTGGCGGATCGGGGAGCTGCCCGGAGGCCCCGCCCCGGTGGTGGCCCGTGTCCGCGCCGCCCTCGGTCTGCGCTCCGGGGAGCCGGTACGGCTCCGGCCCGCCGTACGGGGGCCCGTGGGAGTGATCCCCGGTCGGGACGGCCGCGCCGCATTGGGGGTGACGGTGCCGCTGGGACGGCTGACCTCGGCCCAGGCGGAGGTGCTCGCCGGCGTCGCGGCCTCGGGCGAGGTACGGCTCACGCCGTGGCGGGGCGCCGTGCTGCCCGGCCTGACCCGCCCCGAGACCGAGACGGCGATCGCCGGGCTCCGCGGCGCCGGGCTGGTGACCGGCCCAGGATCTCCGTGGGACGGGGTGAGCGCATGCACCGGCCTCCCCGGCTGCGCCAAGTCCCTGACCGACGTCCGGGCCGACGCGGCCACCGCCATCGCCACCGCGGCCACCGCGGCCACCGTCGCCTCCGGCTCCGGCCCCGGCTGGTCGCCCCGGTCCGAGAGCGGGCAGCGGCCCCCGGCCGGGAGCGGGGGGCGGTCCGGGGGTGAGGGGCGGGACGCGGCCGGGGGCGGTACGCTCCCGGTGCACTGGGCGGGCTGCGAGCGGCGCTGCGGTCGCCCCAGGGGGCGGGTCGTGGAGGTGGTCGCGACCGGCGACGGCTACCGCGTGGACCTGGACGGCCGGAGCCTGACCTGTGCGGACATCGAACAGACCGCTGCCGCGGTGGCGGCGGGCAGAGGGGAAAAGTGATCGACTACGTCCGCGACGGCGCGGAGATCTACCGCCGTTCGTTCGCCACCATCCGCGCCGAGGCCGACCTGGCCGGGCTGCCCGAGGACGTCGCCCGGGTGGCGGTCCGCATGATCCACGCCTGCGGGATGGTGGATCTGGTCGCCGACCTGGGCTGGTCGCCCGGTGTCGTGGCGGCGGCGCGGGCCGCGCTGGACGCCGGGGCCCCGGTGCTGTGCGACGCGATGATGGTCGCCTCCGGAGTGACCCGCCGCCGTCTCCCCGCGGGCAACGACGTCGTCTGCACCCTCGGCGACCCGCGTGTGCCGGAGCTCGCCGGCAAGCTGGGCACCACGCGCAGCGCCGCCGCCCTGGAGCTGTGGCGGGACCGGCTGGAGGGATCGGTGGTCGCGATCGGCAACGCGCCGACCGCGCTGTTCCGGCTGCTGGAGATGGTCGAGGAGGGCGCGGGGCGACCGGCCGCCGTCCTGGGCGTCCCGGTCGGGTTCATCGGCGCCGCCGAGTCCAAGCAGGCCCTGGCCGAGCACCCGGCGGGCCTGGAGTACCTGGTCGTGCACGGCCGCCGCGGCGGCAGCGCGATGACCGCCGCCGCCGTCAACGCGATCGCCAGCGAGGAGGAGTGACCGGCATGACCGACGAGACCACGGGGCCCGTCCCGGCCGACGCCGCATCCCCGGACGCCTCCCCCTCCCCCGGCCGGACGGGACGGCTCTGGGGCGTGGGGCTCGGGCCCGGCGATCCGGAGCTGGTGACCGTCAAGGCCGCCCGGCTGCTCGGTGCGGCGGACGTGATCGCCTACCACAGCGCCCGGCACGGCCGGAGCATCGCCCGCTCGGTCGCGGCGCCGTACCTGCGGGAGGGCCAGATCGAGGAGGCCCTCATCTACCCGCTCACCACGGAGACCACCGACCACCCCGGGGGCTACCAGGGGGCGATCGACGACTTCTACGCCGAGTGCGCGCTGCGGCTGGCCGCCCACCTGGACGCCGGGCGCGACGTGGTGGTGCTGTGCGAGGGCGACCCGCTGTTCTACGGGTCCTACATGCACATGCACAAGCGCCTGGCGCACCGCTACGTCACCGAGGTCGTCCCCGGCGTGACCTCGGTGAGCGGGGCCTCGGCGGTCCTCGGGCGGCCGCTGGTCGAGCGGGACGAGACGCTGACGATCCTGCCCGGCACCCTGCCCGCCGAGGTGCTCGCCGAGCGGCTGGCCGCCACCGACTCGGCGGCGGTCCTCAAGCTCGGCCGGACGTTCACCAAGGTCCGCGACGCGCTGGAGAAGGCGGGCCGGCTCGACGAGGCCTGGTACGTGGAGCGGGCCACCACCGGCGGCCAGCGTCTGGCCCCGCTCGCCGAGGTCGACCCGGACAGCGTGCCGTACTTCTCGCTGGCCCTGATCACCAGCCCGGTCAACGCGGACCTGCCCGCACCGGCGGGCCTCGCGGGTGCGGGTACGGCCCCGGCGGCGGAGGCCGGGCCGGACGGCCGGAACCGGACGGGCACGGCAGAGCGGATGAAGACGGCAGACCGCACGGAGGCGGGCACGGCCGGGCAGGCGGGCCGGATCGGTGAGGTCGTGGTGGTCGGCCTGGGCCCGGCGGGACGGCCGTGGCTGACCCCGGAGGCGCAGGAGGCGCTGGCCGCCGCCGACGAACTCGTCGGCTACGGCCCCTACCTGGACCGGGTCCCGCCCAACCCGCGCCAGCGCCGGCACGCCACCGACAACCGGGTGGAGGCCGAGCGGGCCGCGCACGCGCTGGAGCTGGCGATGGCCGGGTCCCGGGTGGCGGTCGTCTCCTCGGGCGACCCGGGGGTGTTCGCGATGGCCAGCGCGGTGCTGGAGGTGTCCTGCGAGCCCCGTTTCTCGGGCGTGCCGGTACGGGTGCTGCCGGGACTGACCGCGGCGCACGCGGTGGCGAGCCGGGCCGGGGCCCCGCTCGGCCACGACTACTGCGTGCTGTCGCTGTCGGACCTGCTCAAGCCGTGGGACGTGGTGGCCGGGCGGATCAGCGCGGCGGCCCGGGCCGATCTGGTGCTGGCGATCTACAACCCGGCGTCGAAGAGCCGGACCTGGCAGGTGGCCGCCGCCCGTGACCTGCTGCTGGAGCACCGCGCACCGCAGACCCCGGTGATCATCGGCCGTGACGTCGGCGGGACGGGGGAGAGCATGACGGTGACCACTCTCGCCGAGCTCGACCCGGCCGCGGTGGACATGCGCTGCCTGCTGCTGATCGGGTCGTCGACCACCCGGGTGGCCGACCGGGGTGACGGCCGCCGGGTGGTCTTCACCCCCCGGCGCTATCCGGCATGAGCGACGGTCTCCAGCCAGGCGACGGCCTCCTGGACGCTCCGGACCGCGGGCACGCCCTCCGGCGCGGGCGGGCGCCGTACGACCACGACCGGCAGGCCGAGCTCGCGGGCGGCGCGGAGCTTGGCCGTGGTCATCTCGCCGCCGCTGTCCTTGGTGACCACCACGTCGATGCGGTGCTCGCGCATCAGGGCCAGCTCGCCCTCGACGGTGAACGGGCCGCGACTGAGCAGCACCCGCGCCCGGGGCGGCATCGGGCCCTCGGGCGGGTCCACCGAGCGGGCCAGGAACCACAGGTCCGCCAGGCCCGCGAAGACCGGCAGGCTGCGGCGGCCGGTGGTCAGGAACACCCGCTCCCCCAGGGCGGGCAGCAGCTCGGCCGCGGCGTGCAGGGACGGCACCGGCCGCCAGTCGTCGCCGGGGCCCGGACTCCAGCCCGGCCGCCGCAGGATCAGCAGCGGCAGCCCGGCCCGGCCGGCCGCCTCGACCGCCGAGGCGGTCATCCGGGCGGCGAACGGGTGCGTCGCGTCCACCACGACGTCGATCCCGCGTTCCGCCAGCCAGGCGGCCAGCCCGTCCGGGCCGCCGAAGCCGCCCTCGCGCACCTCGCCCACCGGCAGCTTCGGATCGCGCACCCGTCCGGCCAGCGAGGACACCACGTGCGTCCCCTCCCGCCCGGCCAGTGCGGCGGCCAGCCGCCTGGCCTCGTCGGTGCCGCCCAGCACGAGCACGTTCAGCACGCCGTCATCCCTTCGTCTCCCGCTCCGCGGGGCGCCCAGGCCCCGCCGTCCGTCGCGCCGGGGACCCCCCGTGCCGGGGCGGCCACCTGGCCGCCCCGGCGCAGGACGTCCCGCGGCACCGGGACACCGTACCGGCCGGTGCGCGAGCCGTGAGCGCGCCCCTGCGCCACGGGTGGACCACCGGCGCGTGCGCGACGGCGGCGACCGCCGCCGCCTACACGGCGCTGCTGACCGGCGACTTCCCCGACCCGGTGGAGATCACGTTGCCGAGGGGGCAGCGCCCGGCGTTCGCCCTGGCCCGGGAGGGTCTCGCGGACGGTACGGCGACGGCCTCGGTGGTCAAGGACGCGGGCGACGACCCCGACGTGACGCACGGCGCGCTGATCTCCTCGACCGTACGGCACGGCGCCCCCGGCACCGGCGTGGTGTTCGTCGCGGGCCCCGGCGTCGGCACCGTCACCAAACCGGGCCTGCCGCTGGAGGTGGGCGAGCCCGCGATCAACCCCGTCCCCCGGCGGATGATGCGCGAGCACGTCGCCGAGGTGGCCGCCCGGCACGGCGGGACGGGCGACGTGGTCGTGGAGATCTCCGTGGAGCACGGCGAGGAGCTGGCCGCCAGGACCTGGAACCCGAGGCTGGGCATCCTGGGCGGGCTGTCGATCCTCGGCACGACCGGCATCGTGGTGCCGTACTCCTGCTCGGCCTGGATCGACAGCATCCGGCGCGGGATCGACGTGGCCCGCGCGGCCGGGTACACGCACGTCGCCGGGTGCACCGGGAGCACCTCCGAGAAGGTCGCCGCCGAGCTGTACGGCCTGCCGCAGGACGCGCTGCTCGACATGGGCGACTTCGCGGGGGCGGTGCTGAAGTACCTGCGCAGGCACCCCGTGCCGCGGCTGACGATCGCCGGGGGCGTGGGCAAGCTGTCCAAGCTCGCCGACGGGCACCTCGACCTGCACTCGGGACGCTCCCAGGTCAACCCGGCCCTGCTCGCCGGACTCGCCCGCGCCGCGGGCGGCGACGAGGCCCTGACCGGGCGGGTGCTGACCGCCAACACGGCGCTGCACGCGCTGCGCCTGTGCCAGGAGGAGGGCCTGCCCCTGGGGGACCTGATCGCCGAGGGGGCCCGCCGTACCGCCGAGTCCGTGCTCCGCGGGGCGCCGGTCGCGGTCGACGTGGTGGTCATCGACCGCGCCGGCACCGTCGTCGGCCGGGCCTAGTGCCGTGACCGGAGATGTTCGCCGGGTGCTACCGGCGAACAGGCGTGGAGCCGCGGGATCTCTGGTAGACACGCACTCATGATCTCCCCCACGGCTCAACACCTGCGCATCGTCTCCCCAGCCTTCGTCGTCGAGCAGCTTCCGCATGCAGCCTCGCCCGAGAACGACTGGGTCGCGCTTGTCCGCGGGCCCGAAGGGCTGACCGTTGTCCGCGCGGCCCGGCCCGCGGACGCGGAGGAACGGTGGATCGGTTTCTACGGCGGTGCCACAGCCCATGGCCTGGACGTCCCCGGCATGCTGGCGGCGATCGTCAACCCGCTGGCAGCAGCGGCGATCCCGGTGTTCGTCGCCTCGACCTCCCACGCCGATCTGGTTCTGGTCCCCCAACACAGAGAGCGGCAGGCCGTCATCGCCTTGAAGGAGGCGGGACACCAGGTGGAAGGCGGAGACGGCGAGCCCGGTGAACCTTTCTGGTCACAACACTAGGTCCCGCCCGCACCGTCGATCGGCTCTCGTCCTCGATCAGTCCTCGCCGTCGATCAGTCCTCGTCGTCGATCAGCAGGAAGTCGGGCCGGTTCTCGCGCCACTCGGGCACGTCCATCGAGTTGAGGACGGAGATCAGCTTCTTCTCCTCGTAGATGAAGTGCGTCTGCATGATCGCCGACAGCGCGTCCACCTCCTCGCGCACCTTGGCGGCGGTGGCCGGGTCCGGTTTCTCCGGGAGGGAGTCGAGGAGTTTCTGCAGGTTCCCCAGGATCCAGTCCAGCTGACTGTGGTCCGCGCGCAGGTCGGAGAGCACCTTGCGCAGTTCGGGGAACTCCTCGGCGATCAGCGGGAAGGCGCCCCTGTCCTCGCCGGTGTGGTGGCGCGTCAACGCCGTGCAGAAGGAGATGCAGTGGGCACGCAGGTCGCGCGGCGGAAGCCCCTTGCCGTCGAAGTAGTCGTCGATGCCGTCCTGGAGGTCCTCCAGCATCTCCCGGAGCCAGATGTGCACTTCGAGCAACTGCGTGCCCAGCGCGGTCAGGCGGCTGCCCGCCTCGGAATGTGGGTTCATGTTCTCCGTTCGGATGGGTTGCTCCGCCCAGTGTCCCCGAAAGTCCTGCGGGGCGGCGGATCGCAGTGGGCTGCGGCGCCGGCGGTCAGCCGCGCCGCTGCCGCGGCAGCAGCAGGCTGATCGCCGCGACGGCCAGGCCGAGCCCGGCCGCCATGAGGAAGACCAGGTCGTAGCCTGCGGCGAGGGCGGCCGGGGAGCTCCCGTCGGCCTCCATCGCGGCTCTGGCGCCGGCGGCCGACGCGAGCACCGCCAGGCCCACCGACCCGCCCACCTGGTTGGCGGTACTGGCCAGGCCGCCGACGGTCCCCGCGTCCGCCTCGGGAACCCCGGCGGTCGCCGCGGCCATGAGGGTGGGGAAGGTCAGCCCGATGCCGGCCGCGACGAGCAGGGTGGGCCCGAGCACGCCGGTGACGTAGCCGCTGCCGGCACCGGCCTGGGCCAGCCAGCCGAAACCGGCCACGAAGCAGCCGCAGCCGGCCAGCACCGCGGGGCGCACCCCGGTCCGCGGCAGCAGGGCGGCCGTCAGGCGCGCGACCACCACGAACGTCACCGCGGCGGGCGTCTGCCCGAGCCCGGTCCTGAACGCGTCGTAGCCGAGGACGTTCTGCAGGAACAGCGAGGTGAAGTACCACATCGCCATGGCGATCCCGCCGAACAGCAGCAGCATGCCGTTGCCGACGGCCACCCCCCGGATCCCGAACAGCCGCAGCGGCATCATCGGATGGGCGGAACGCGCCTCCACCACGATGAACGCGGCGAGCAGGAGCAGGCCCGCCACGATCGGCGCGGCGACCGGCACGGACGCCCAGCCGTGATCGGCGCTCTGCATGACCCCGTAGATCAGCGCGGCCAGCCCCGCCGTCCCCGTGACCGCGCCGGCGAGGTCGAGCGGTTCCCGCCGGCTGCTTCGCGTACCGGCCAGCGACATCACGGCCGTGCCGATCAGCGCGGCGCCGATCGGCACGTTGATGAGGAAGACCCACCGCCACGACAGGCCGGTCGTGATGGCGCCGCCCGCGACCGCTCCGGCCATCCCGCCCACCCCGCCCGCGGCCGACCACGCGCCGAACGCCCGGGCACGCGCGCGCCCCTCGGTGAAACCGGTGTTGATCACCGCCAGCGTCGCCGGGGCCAGCATGGCGGCTCCCATGCCCTGCGCGAGACGAGCCGCCACCAGGATCTCCGGCGTGGTCGCCAGGCCGGCGGCCAGGCTTGAGACGGAGAACAGCGCCAGCCCGGCGACCAGCATCCGGCGGTGGCCGAACAGGTCGGCGGCGCGGCCGCCCAGCAGCATGAACCCGGCGAAGGTGAGCAGGTAGCCGTTCACCACCCAGGGCAGGCCGGTGGGCGTGAAGCCGAGATCCCGGCGGATCGCGGGAAGGGCGACGTTGATGATGGAGGCGTCCAGGATCACCATGAACTGGCAGGCGCACACCAGCGTCATGATCACCCATGCCGGGCCGGTGCGCGGCGCGGCCCGCCGGGTCGCGGTTCCGGCGCTTGTCATGACTGCCTCACTGCGCCGCGGACGACTACGACCTTCACGGGCATGCGGACTCCCTCGGTATAGGATTAGTTATGCGAATAACGTTATGCGCATAATGTTATTCGCATAACTAATCTGTCAAGGAGAGCCATGGACTTCGAGACCGCCGACGCCCTCAACCAGGCCATCCGCCTGCTGAGCCTGCGCCACCGGGCCAGGGCCGCGACGCTGCTGGCCCCGCTCGGCCTGCACCCCGGCCAGGAAGTGCTCCTGCTCGAACTCGACCGGACCGGCCCGATGATCCAGGCCCAGCTCAGCGAGGCGCTCGGCTGCGAGCCGCCCAGCGTCACGCTCATGACCCGCAAGCTCGAAGCCACCGGCCACATCCGCCGAAGTCCCGCGCCCTCCGACAGGCGCGCCAGCGTCGTCGAGCTCACCGACGGCGGCAGAGCGCTGGCCGAGCAGGTCAAGCAGCTGTGGTGCGCACTGGCGGAGGAGACCGTGACCGGCCTGCCCGCCGAGACGGTGGCCGAGCTGCCCGGCATCCTCAACGCCCTGACCGGCAACGTGGACACCAGGCGCGCCCGCACCTCACCCGGCCGCCGGCCCGCCCCGGTTGCGCAATCGCCGCGCACTGCCGACCATGGCCTGATGCCGACAGACGACTACGAGCCGAGCGCGCTGGGGTGGGTCCGCGAGCAGGTCGAGCAGATCCTGCGCACCGGCACGACCGACGGCGTCACGATCAAGGACCGGCCCACCGTGCTGATGACCTACCGGGGCGCCAAGACCGGCAAGGTCCGCAAGACGCCGGTGATGCGCGTCGAGCACGAGGGGCGCTACGCGGCCGTGGCCTCCATGGGCGGCGCGCCCGTCAACCCGCAGTGGTACGCCGGCCTGGTCGCCGAGCCGGTCGTCGAACTCCAGGACGGCACGGTGACCCGGACCTACCGGGCACGCGAGGTGTCCGGCGAGGAGAGGGCCCTGTGGTGGAGCCGGGCGGTGGAGGCGTACCCGGACTACGCCGACTACCAGCGCAGGACCGACCGTCAGATCCCGGTCTTCGTGCTCGAACCGGTCGGCGAACTGGACGGGTGAGCCCTGCAGGCCGGGGGCGCGTCAGCCGTCCAGCGCGAAGCCGGCCGCCGCCTCCGCGTGCAGCCGGGCGCTCGGCAGCAGCGGGACGGCGGTGTCCTTCTCGGTGATCAGGAGCTCGATCTCCGTGCAGCCGAGGATGACGCCTTCGGCCCCGTCGGCCGCGAGATCGGCGATGATCTGGGCGTACGCGTCCCTGGACGACTCCCGGAGCACCCCGCGCACCAGCTCGTCGAAGATCACGCAATGGACCAGTTCCCGCTGCCCGCGTCGCGGGAGGACCACCTCGAAGCCGTGGGCGGCCAGCCGATCCCGGTAGAAGGGCTGCTCCATGGTGAAGCGGGTGCCCAGCAGGCCGACCTTGCCCATCCCCCTGGCACGGACCTGCGCGCCCACGGCGTCGGCGATGTGCAGCACGGGCACGCTCGCGGCCCGCGCCACGTCGTCGCTCACCCGGCTGAAGGTGTTGCTGCAGACGAGCAGGACCCCGGCGCCGAGCTCCTCCAGTTTCCTGCCGGCATCGGCCAGCAGCGCACTCACCTCGTCCCAGCGGTCGGCGAAGATGAGATCCTCGACGGTCGTGTAGTCGACCGACCAGATGAGGCTGTCGGCCGAATGGCTGCCGCCGAGACGCTCGCGTACCCGCTGGTTGATGATCTGGTAGTAGATCACCGTCGACTCCCAGCTCAGCCCGCCGATGAGACCGATCGCGCGCATGGAACTCCGTTTCGCCGGCTTGTACGGGGTGGTCACGAGCCGCTCCGGGCGAACGCGAGGTCGATGAGGCGGCGCAGCAGGTCCGGGTACGGCACGCCGCCGGCGGCCCAGGCCCTGGCGTAGACGGAACGGGAGGTGAAACCGGGCATGGTGTTGATCTCCAGCACGTGCAGGCGGCCGGTGTCCTCCTCGTAGAGGAAGTCGACACGGGCCAGGCCGTAGCCGTCGATCGCCCGGAAGGCGCGCAGGGCCAGCTCGCGCACGTCCTCGGCCACCCGTTCCGGCAGCACGGCGGGGATGGTGGCGATCTCGGCCCGGCTGAGGTACTTGGCCTCGTAGTCGAGCCAGTGGCCGGGCACGATGAGCTCGCCGGGCACCGAGGCGTCCGGGGCGTCATGGCCGCCGAGCACACCGCAGATGATCTCGCGCGCGGTCACGCCCTGTTCGACGACGACCACCCGGTCGTAGGCCAGGGCCAGGTCCACGCCCGCGCGCAGTTCCTCCATGGAGGTGACACGGGAGACGCCGATGGAGGAGCCCATCCCGGCCGGTTTGACGTACATCGGCCAGTCGAGCGACTTCACCAGGCCCCAGTGGTCGGTGGTGGTGCGCCATTCGTGCCCGGTGAACCACACATGCGGGGTGACCGGAATGTCCTCCGCCAGGAACGCGCGCCGCATCGCGACCTTGTTCATGGCCACGGCCGAGGCCAGGACGCCGCAGCCCACGTACGGGATGCCCAGCGACTCCAGGTGCCCCTGGACGACGCCGTCCTCGCCGAACGGCCCGTGCAGCACGGGGAAGACCACATCCGCCAGGTCGCGCCGCAGCTCCACCGGCCACCCGCCCCGCCGGTCGATGACGACGGCGACGGGCTCGTACAGGTCCCTCGGCAGAGCGTCGAGCACGGCCTGCGCCGACTGCAGCGACACCTCGTGCTCGGCGGACGGTCCACCCGCCAGCACGGCCACGCGTACGCGTTCGGTCACGATCGATCAGCCTTCCTCGGTGGTACGGAGACGGCCGGACCCGCCGCCGGGGGCCGGAGCCGGTCGGCCCCGTCCACTGTCGGCCGACCGTGTCCCCGCCTCGTCAGCGCCACGTCATGGTTGTGTCACGGCCTCGCCGGCATGGCCCGCGCCGGGGTGGGGCAGCCGTCGCGGCGGCCTGCCGCCGCTGTCCGGGCGGTACTCGAAGTGCCACCACTCGTTGTCGTAGATGCGGTACAGGTCGTAGCGGGCGCCGTGTTCCTCCAGCCAGCGCGCGCCTTCATGGGGACGCACGTCCAGCGCGACGCCCTTGACGTGGCCGGACTGCGCCGGCGGCAGCACGAGCATGCGCGCCGACGCCGGGGAGCCGGAGCGGCGCACCTCCTCGTCGAACATCCGCTGCTGGACGGCGGGATCGCGGTATCCCGAGGTGAGGCCGATGAGCTGACCGTGACGCCACAGCGCCCGGGTGCGCGCCGCGGTGAACGCGGCCAGGGCGCCGTCGGTGAGCCCGGTGAGGTCCTCGGCGGGAAATCGCATTCTCAGCGCCCAGCGGCAGGCCAGTTCGCGGGCCCGGCCGGGACGGCGCAGGAACGCCGCGGGCAGCAGGAACACGGCGAGCACCAGCGTGAGCACGGCGTAGAGCCGATCACGGGGCCGAGCTGGGATCATGCGTGGCTCGTTCATGACGAACCACGATCGGCGCCGGATATGCGCGCGTTGTCCGCCGCATGTCACCGTTTCCCTACGGCGGACCGCCGAGGCGCTTGCGGTTACGGACCGTCGAAACCGGTGAAGCAGCGGCGGATCCAGTCAACGGACCGTCTGCGCGTCCGGGCGAGCCCGGCGATCTTGGGGTCGGAGTGCGCGCACAGCTCCTCCAGCAGTGCGAAGGCGGAGCGCACGTCCTGCGGCGGCGGCTTCTTCGTCTCCGCGTCCTTGGCGGTCCGGCCCGCGTCGGCGAGATGCCGTTCGAGGCCGAGGACGACACCCTTGCGGACCCGCGGCCTGTCGGATGAGAGCATCTCGCCGATCTCCGCCCACCTGCCCTCCCCCGCGAGGTGCACCACCAGACCGGCGGCGCAGCGCTCCGTCACGGCCGCCTTGCCCTCCAGGCCCGTGCGCAGTGCCGCCTCGGCGGCCGGCCCGGTGCCGGGGTGGCGCATGAGCCGGCCCAGGGCGAACGCGGCCTCCCCTCCGGGGTCCATGGTGAAGCGCCTCTGGCCCCCGTGCTCGGGCGCGTGCACCGCGGTGCCGCAGGCCAGCAGCGCCGACAGCTCCTCCACGACGTCGAGCGCCATGCCCTCCCGCCGGGCGAGGTCCGCCGTGGCCCGGCAGGCACGGTGCAGCACGAGCAGCGCGTCGTCGGCGAGCAGCAGCCGGAGCAGTTCCCCGGTCGCGGCCCGGTCCAGGTCCCGCCCGTCCAGTGCGTCCCACACCCAGGCCTCCGGGCGGCGGCGGTAGAGCTCGACGGCCCCCCGGCCGTCGGCGCGGCGCAGGTACTCCCGTACGGCCGAGGCACGGTCGACGGCGGGCGGAGGCGGCTCGACGGCGGGCCCGTCTCCGTCGAAACGCGCGGAATCGACGACGGCGCCGCCGAACATCGCCCCGTCGAGCACAGCCCCGGTGAAGTCGGCGCCGGTGAGATCGGCGAGGCTGAAGTCCGCCTCCCGCAGGTCGGCCCCGCGGAAGTCCGCTCCCGGCAGCCCGCAACCCCGGAACGACGCGCGGGCGAGCCGGGCGCCGCGGAAGGTCACCGCCTCACCGTCGGCCCGGTCGAACGCCGCCTCCTCCAGGCCCGCCTCCTGGAAGTCCGCGTGCGACAGCAGCGCCTGCTGGAAGGACGCTCGGGGAAGGTCGGCCCGCCGCCACTGGCTCATCGTGGACTGCACGCCGAAGAAGGAGGCGCCGTCGCCGGTGGCGTTCTCGAACCGGCACTGGAAGAGCGTGGCTCCGCTGAACCCCGCCCGGCCGCATCGGGCGCCGGCGAAGTCGCAGTCCATGAGGTGGGCGTTGGAGAGGTTGGCTCCGGACAGGTCCGCCCCGGAGGCGTCCAGGAAGTCCGCCTCAAGGCGGGGCAGCCAGACGCCGGTGAGGCCGGGGTCCGAGGTGACGACGTCTTCGAGCCTGGCCCGCCCCCGGGCCGCCTTCTCGAGTTCCTCCCGCGTGACCGGGCGCCGCTCAGGGGTCATCGTTCTCCGTCCGTTCCGGAACCGCACATCGCGGACCCCCCGAGGGTGTGCCGCGTCGCGTGAATATAGCAGTGACCAGCGACGATGCCTCTCGGCGAGGCCCCGGCCGGCCCGCATGATCGACATGCCCTCGGCGCCCGCTATACGATGCCTTGATCATCGCGACTGCGAGGGAGGGCCCATGAGTCCCGCTGCCCCCGTCATCCGAAGCGCCGTCACCGTTCTCGCCGCACTGGCCGTCGGCCTCCTGCCCGCGACCGCCGCTCACGCGCGGCCCGGCGGCCCCGGACAGCCCGGCGCCCCCGGGTTGAAGATCAAGGAGAGCCGGTTCCGGGTCACGGCGATCGGCCCCGGTTTCGTGCTGAAGCTCTCGCCGCGCGACATCGACGTGCGCATCGACGAGGAGAGGTTCGGCGACCCGGCCGGCGGCAACCCGATCGAGCGGCAGACGATCGACCTCACCGGGCGCACGCTGCGCCCCTTCGAGTGCAAGAACGGCACGTACACCATCAGGACCGGCACCTTCGAACGCACCTGGCGGATCTCGCAGTTCGCCAAGCGGCCGCTGCCCTACACCGAGGGCTTCGCCACCGGCTCACCCGGCATCTTCACCCCGTTCGTCGGCGTGCTCGAAGGGACCGTGACCGACGCCGAGGGCAGGACGCTGCGCTTCCTGATCTCCGACCTGGTGCAGGAGGTCCTGACCGCCGACGGTTTCTCCGCCACGGCGCCGATCCACGGCTTCTTCGTCGACGAGAAGGGAAGGGTGCGGGACCGCATCTCGCTCATCGGCCGCTTCAACTCCGGACGCGACGGCCGGAACGCCGTCTACGGGATCGAGGATCGCGGCACCTGCCGGCAGATCGCCGATCTCCCCTTCGGCCCGGGCAGCGAGCGCGCCGTGGTGACGGGACCGCTCTTCGTGCTCCCGTTCAGCGCACCCGTGACGGTGCCCGGCCACCACTGAGCCTCCCCGCCGTCATCCGCCCGGAGGGCGGCGCCGTACGGTGTCCCTCACGCGGATGACGGCCGCTCCGTCAGGAGACTGACCGGCACGCGCCCGCATGGTGACCCGGCACCGGCGACGGCCCGTCCTGTGTGGTGACGCCATACGCGGGAGTCTCTGGAACCGTGGGTGCCCCCTGATTAGGGGGCACCGTACGGCCGGAGACGAGGTGGCGCCGCGTGACACTGGATCTGCTTTTCGACCTGGAGACCCAGGACCCCGACGACGTGCTGACCCTCTGCCTGGTCGCGACGCACCCGGAGGTACGGCTGCGCGCCGTCACGGTCACCCCCGGCTCCCCGGCGCAGGTGGGACTGGTCAGACACGTGCTCGGGCGGCTGGGACGCGACGACGTCCCGGTCGGCGCCGACGATCCCGCAACCGGCAGGGAGCACGTGTCGGCCTTCCACCACCGCTGGCTCGGCACTCCTCCTCCGGCGGACGCCGACGCCGCGCCCGCCGAGCTGATCGCCCGGACCGTGCGCGAGCATCCCGACGCCGTCCTGCTGACCGGCGGGCCGCTGCGCAACCTCGGGCGGCTGCTCGACGAGCACCCGCGGATACGGCTGAGCCGCTGGGTGGCCCAGGGCGGGTTCGCCGGGGACAACGTCGTGGCCCCCGAGCACCGGCTGCCCAAGTTCGAGGGCCGTCTCACGTGCCCGACGTTCAACTTCAACGGCGATCCGCGGGCGGCCAGGCTCGCGCTGTCCTCGGGCGACCGCTTCGGGCGGCGGGAGCTGGTCTCCAAGAACGTCACCCACGGCGTCGTCTACGACCGGCGGTTCCACGAGCGGCTACGGCCCCTGCGCGAGCGCTCCGCCGGCCTGTCCCTGTTGTTCGAGGGCATGGAGCGCTACCTGCGCAAGAAGCCGGGCGGGAAACTGCTCCACGACCCCACCGCGGCCTGCCTCGCCATCGACCACACCGCCGCCATCTGGGCGCGGGTCGAGATGGTCCAGGACGCGAGCGGCGCGTGGGGCGCGCTCCCGGCCCCCGGAAGCCGGACGTTCATCACGGTCGGAATCGATCACGAACGGCTCTTCCGGACCTTCACCGGCGAACCCGCGGCCGGTCCCCCGCCGTGACCCGGTCCGGTGTGTCCCGCGCGGGCCGTGACCGTCAGGGCGAGGGCGGTCATCACGGAGAGCAGGACCCAGACCGGCGTGAAAGCGCCGGTCAGATCCCTGAGCAGGCCGAGCGCGGGCGGCGCCGCGACGACGGCGATCTGGTTGACGGCCATCGCCGAGCCGAGGGTGGATCCCGTCCTGCCCGGTGGTGCCGATTCGGCCACGTAGGCGACCCACGGTCCGTACCAGCCGATCCCGAAGAATCCGAGCCAGACGAACACCAGGCAGGCCGCCACCGGCGAACGCCCCAGGGGAGTGATGAGCGCCAGCATCCCCGCGGTCACAGCGGCCATGCAGGTCAGGACGGAGGCGTAGCGCCCGGACCCGCTGCGGTCGCTCCAGGCCGCCAGGCAGATGCGGCCGGCGGCGCCCGCCCCCTGGGCGGCCACCAGGACGAGGGCCGCCGTACCCGCCCCGACAGCCGTCACCTCGTGGAGATGCAGCACGGTCAGGACGCCTATGCCGCTGTGCACCGTGACCAGGCTCGTCCCGGACAGGATGATCTTCACCGTGGCCGGGTCGCGGAGCGGCCGCAGCCGGGTGCCGAACCGCGATGCGAGCGGGACACGCGGCTGTGAGCCATGAAGAGCGCCGTCGTCACGAGGGACGCCGTCATCGCGAGGGACGCCGTCATCGCGAGGGACGCCGCCGCCATGAGGGGTGCCGTACCGGCGGAGGCTTCGGGCGGGCGGCCGACGGTAGAGGCCCATGAAGGCGACGGCTCCCAGCAGCGCGACGAGCGCGCCGGCCACGAGCGTCACACGCCAGCCGAGCGCGGCGGCCAGGGCGGGGAGCACGGCCGCGGCGAGCAGGCCGCCCAGCGGCAGGCCCGCCTGGCGGATCCCCATCGCCAGCCCCCGCCGGGAGGCGTCGAACCACGACGCCACCGACTTGCTGCCACCGGGCTGAACGGTGCTGTATCCCGCGCCCACGATCAGCAGGACGAGGAGCAGGGACCCGTATCCCTGCGCCGCGCTGCCCGCCCCCAGGCTCACGGCGACGACGCAGGCGCCCGCTCCGACGACCCAGCGCTCGTCGTAGCGGTCCAGCAGTTTCCCGGCCACCGGCAGGCCGGCCAGGGGGACCAGCTGGGCGGCCGAGAGCAACAGGCCCAGCTGGGCCGTGCTCAGGCTCAGATCACGTTGCAGGTGGACGCCCATCGCCCCGATGCCCTGCACGAAGAACCCGGAGGCGGCCTGGGTGAAGGTGGCGACCCCGAGGACGACCCACCGGTATCGCCACGTGCGGTGCGCCGGCTCGCCGCCGCTCATCCGGCTCCCCGCTCCGGATGACGCGCCGCCGGTACGCCGGGTCGGTGACCACGCCGATCACGTGCCCGACCCGGCCGTTGCGCGAGTGGGGGCCGGGGAACCACTGCTCGACGGTGCCGATGCCGCGGGCGGACGAGTTCGGCGACGTCGTCCTGCGACGGCGGCCGTACATCGGTGTGATGCGTCATGCGGATCAGACTGATGTAATGGTCTTATGCATCTCAACCCTTACGGCGAGGATGCCGTGAACCTGGCCGCGGACCTGGCCAACCGGCGCCCGGCGACCGCCGGGGAACTCGCGGACCGCTGCCGGGCCGCCGGGCTCGCGCTTGAGCACCCCGTCACGCCGCAGGACCTGGAGCGTACGCACGCCGTATTGGAGGCGTGGGAGAGGGTCGTCGACGCGACCGGCGAGCACGAGCGCGCCGAGCTGGTCAACCGCATGCTGGCGGAGTCCGCCGCCCACCCGCGGCTGACCGACCACGCGGGCAGCGGCTGGCACCTGCACTACCGCGACGACCGGCAGCCGCTCGGCTCGGTGCTGTCCGCGCTCATCGCGGTGGGCACCGCGCTGCACCTGGTGGGACGCGGCATGCACCGGCTCCGGCGGTGCGCCGTGACCGGATGCACCACGATCTTCGCCGACACCTCCCGTACCGGGCGGCAGCGCTACTGCTCCCAGCGGTGCGCCAACCGCGACGCGGTACGCCGGCACCGCGCGGGCCACGCGGCCCGTTGACCTGCCGGACCGGGCGGCGGAGACGATCGCACGGCCGGACGGGAACAGGGCGCGGACCGGTCCCGCACCGTCGAAGCGCCGGTCGTCACCGCCCGGGGCCGTTCGCGTCGAGCTGCGTGGGCTGGACCACGGCCGTGGCGGTGGGGTCGGGCCGGGCCTGCGTGGGCGACGGCACGAGGGGAGCGGGCTCGGCCAGAGCCGTGGCGGTGGGATCGGGCCGGGCCTGCGTGGGCTGCGGTACGGCGGGCGGTGTGGCGGGCGTGGCCGAGACCGGGGTCAGCCCGGCCAGGACGGCGCCGGCGACGGCGGCCGGCAGAGCGAACTTGGCGATGCACACCAGGACGGATTTCACGGGAGGTTCCCCCATCGCATGGATATGAGGCGCCCCCGGGGTCCCCTTCCGGGCGGCGCCTGTGTCAGTACACGCCCGGCGCGCCGCCGCGACCACGCACTAATACCCGTTCGGCGCCGGGCGGCGGGACCCCGCCGCCCGGCGCCGTCCGACGTCGCTGATCGCCGTCAGTCGTCGTCCTGCTCGTTCTCCTGAGCCTCCTGGGCCTCGTTCTCCCGGGCGTCGTCGGCACCGGCCGCCGCCTCGGAGACGATCTTGCCCGTGGTGGCGTCGACCACGATCTCCTTCGCGGCCCCGGCGCCGTCGGCGACCTCGACCTCCCACGAGGCGGTGCCGTTGTCGGCGCCCAGCTCGGCGGAGACGACCCAGCCGCCGCTCACCCGCTCGAGCGCGGTCCGCTGGGCCTGCTCGGCCAGTACGGCGGGCTTGCTCGTGAGGTCCGCGTCGTCCTCGGCCTCCCCCGAGGCGTCCGCGTCGTCGGTCTCCGGGGCCGGGGTGGCCGTGGCCGTGGGAGAGGGGGACTCGGAGTCGGAGTCGATCTCGGCGAGGGCGACCCCGCCTCCGGCCACGAGCGCGGCGAGGGCGAGTCCGGTAAAAACGATCACTGGCTTACGCATCAGGACTGCTCCATTATCGGTGATGTCGCGATTCCTGAGGATTCGCGGTGACTCTCCGAGATTGCCTGCCGGGCTGCTAGCGAGGTCCTGCAAGATTCCTAAAGAATCGTTAAGCCGGGCCGGAGCCGAGTTCGACGGTCACTTCGGCGCCCCCGGAGGGGAGCGAGCGGGCCAGCAGCCGCCCGCCCGAGTCCTCGGCGGTACGGCGCGCGATGTCGAGTCCGAGGCCGGTGGAGGATCCCCCGCTCGCCCCGCGGTCGACCGGCGCCGGATGGGCGAAGCCCGGCCCCCGGTCGGCGATCACCAGCCGGGCCCCGCCCTCGGGCCGGGCCGCCAGCTCGACGGAGAACGGCGTGCCGTCGGGAGTGTGGGCGAAGACGTTCTCCAGCAGCAGGTCGACGCAGGCCGCCAGTTCCGGGCCGCTCACCCCCACGGTGATCGGCCCGTCGGCGATGTCCGCCCGCAGCGGCCGGTCCTGGTCGTCGGCCAGCGCGGACCAGAAGGCGACGCGCTCGGCGACGACCTGGGCGGCGTCGCAGCTCGGCACCCCGTCCCGGTCGAACCTGCGCGCCTCGCGGATGACCTGGTCGACCATCCGCTGCACGCTGTCGACGGCCTGCTCCACCCGGGCCGCCTCGTCCTTGTCGCGCATGGTGTCGACCTCCAGCCGCAGCGCCGTGACGGGCGTGCGCAGCCGGTGGGACAGGTCGGCGACCGCCTCACGCTCGCGGGCGAGCAGCTCGCGGATGCGGGCGGCCAGATGGTTGAGCGCGCTGCCGACCTCGCGGATCTCGGCCGGGCCCGCCGGTTCCACGCGCGCGTCCAGGTCACCGCGGGCCAGCCGCCGGGAGACGCCCGCAACCTCGCCGACCGGCCGGATCAGCGAGCGGGCGAGCCGGTCGGCGACGGCGATGCCCACGCCGAGCAGCGCCAGCCCGACCAGGCCGAGCACGAGCCAGGCCCGCCCGACGCCCTGCCGCAGCCGCTCCTGGCCGACGAAGGCGCGCACGACCATGGTGCCGCGTGCCCCGCCCTGCACGGCCACCAGGATCTCCCGGCCCGCCGGGGTGTCGACGGTGATGCTGCGCCCGCGCGCGGCGAGCTCGACGCCGGGCCCGCGGGCCGCCGGGGCGCCGAGGAACCGGTTGCCGGGCAGGAAGACCGTCACCGGGATACCGCCGCCGGAACCGTTGGCCTGCCGTACGGTGGCGTCGAGGGTGTCCTGGTCGCCCAGCGCCGCCGCCGTGGCCACCGACTGCGCCCAGGTGGTGGCGGTGGCCGTGGCCCGCTCGGCGGCCAGCGTCCGCACCAGTACGGCCAGCGGCACGAGGAAGGCGACCAGAACCAGCGAGGCGGTCGCCACCGCGAGCAGGGCCAGGCGTCGCCTCATCCGGCGGCCGCTCAGGCCTGCGGGTCGACGAGCTTCACGCCGACGCCGTGGACGGTCTGCAGATAGCGGGGCCGGTGGGCGCTCTCCCCGAGCTTGCGGCGCACCCACGACAGGTGGACGTCGACGGTCTTGTCCCCACCGCCGTAGGCCATGCGCCACACCTCGGCCAGCAGCTCCCGCTTGGAGACGACCTGGCCGGGGCGGGCGGCGAGATAGTGCAGCAGGTCGAACTCCTTGGGCGTCAGTTCGAGGCGGGTCCCGTCGAGGAACGCCTCCCTGCCCGCCGGGTCGATGAGCAGCCCGCCGACCCGTACCGGCGCGGCCTCGGCTCCGGCGTCGCGGCCCCGGCGCAGCACGGCCCGGATCCGCGCGTCCAGGTGGGCGGCGCTGAACGGTTTGACGACGTAGTCGTCGGCTCCGGCGTCGAGCGCCCGGACGATCTCCGGCTCGGCGTCGCGCGCGGTCGCCACGATGACCGGGACGTCGGCGACGGCCCGCAGCATGCGCAGGACCTCGCATCCGTCGACGTCGGGCAGGCCCAGGTCGAGCACGACCAGGTCGGGCCGGTCCTCCAGGGCCCGGGTGAGCCCCGGCATGCCGGCCGCGGCCGAGGTCACGGCATGACCGTGGTCGGCGAGGGCGCGGGTCAGCGCGGATCTCACCTGGGGGTCGTCCTCGACAAGGAGCAGGTGGGCCACGTCGGCGCACTACCCTCTCCCGGGCCGGATAATGACGCGGCGGAGTGGAAAAGAGCTTCCCACGGACAGCCCAGGACCGAAGGGAACCGACTGATGCGACTGACCACGCGGGACGGGACACCGGAGGACCGGAGGGATCCGACCTCCGAGCCCGGCCGGCGCGGTCTCTTCTCCGCGGACGGCCGACACAGACTGTTCTCCACGGACGGCCGGCGCGCCCTGCTCGCCGCGGGCGGCTGGCTCGCGACCGCCGCCCTCACCACTCTCACCGGGATCTGGGCGGTGTCCCTGATCGGCACCGACATCACCGGCCAGGCCGTACGGTCCATGACCCTGCGGGAGGTCGAGCAGGCCCTGACCAGCCCCTCCCCTCCCCCGGCCGTCGCCTTCCCCAGCCCGTCGGGACCGTACGCGGCCACCGGCAACTTCGCCTACGCCGAGGGATCGGTGGCCGCCGCCTGCGACGCCGGCCGGGCGCTCCTGCTGTCGTGGACGCCCGCCCAGGGGTACGGCGTCGAGGAGGTCGAGCGCGGCCCCGCCGCCACCGTCTCGGTCGTCTTCGAGTCGGACGACCGCAGCGCCGCCGTCCAGGTGACCTGCCCGTCCGGCACGCCCGTCGCCGAGGTCCGCCCGCTGAACGAGAAGGAGGACGACTGACGCCCGGCTCCCCGTGCCCCTCGAACGGCCGCACCCCCTCCAACCGCTACGACTCCTCGAACGGCTCGGCGCTCCAGCGGAACCAGGCCTTGCCCTCCTCGACGTGCAGGATGAACTCCGCGACCGGTCCGGAAGGGGACACCAGCGTCAGCGCCCGGCGGATCTCCCGGTACGTCTCCTCCCAGCCGTCCCAGTCCTCCCGGTCCATCGACTCGAGGTCGCGATCGAACAGGTGCCTGGTCGCGGCGAACGCCGGACCGGGGGTGAACTCCCCGATCAGCCAGGGGAAGTCGGTGTCCGCGACGGCGATCTCCCCGACCGTTTCCTCCCCGCGCAGCACCCGCCAGACCTCGCCCACGAAGCCCACGTCCCACTCCCATCGCGGCGATCGATTCCGTCGTGGGTCAGCGTCGCAGACCGCTGGGACAAAACCCCGCACCGCTCCGATCGTCCACACCCGCTCTCAAGCCCGCGGCCAGGGCGGCTGATGCTCTGGGTAACAGATCGAATGCGGTTCTGGTATAAGGCGGCGATCACGGGGTAGCCGAGGCCACCGAACGGCCCGCCTTGCGGCGGGCACCCCCCGAAGTATCAGGAGGCCCCCCATATGGCCGCTCCCGTCGATTTCGGGCGAGGCATCGCCGACGCCTGGTCGTCGATCGTCACCTTCGTCCCCAAGTTCCTCGCCTTCCTGGTGATCCTGCTGGTGGGCTGGCTGATCGCCAAGCTTCTGCGCAAAGCCGTCGACGCCGTCCTGGAACGCGTCGGCTTCGACCGGTGGGTCGAGCGCGGCGGTGTCGGCCGCGCGCTGCAGCGCAGCCGCTATGACGCCTCCGACCTCATCGCCAAGCTCATCTACTACGCGGTGCTGCTGATCACCCTGCAGATCGGCTTCTCCGTCTTCGGTCCCAACCCGATCAGCGACCTGCTGGCGGGCGTGGTGGCCTGGCTGCCCAAGGCCGCGGTGGCCATCATCATCATCGTCATCGCCACCGCGATCGCCCGCGCGGTCAAGGACATCATCTCCGGTGCGCTGGGCGGGCTGTCCTACGGGCGCGCCCTGGCCACCGTCGCCTCGGTGTTCATCATCGGCCTGGGCGTCATCGCCGCGCTCAACCAGATCGAGGTGGCCACTACCGTCACCACGCCGGTGCTGATCGCCTTCCTGGCCACCGTGGCCGGCATCCTCATCGTCGGCGTCGGCGGCGGGCTGATCGGCCCCATGCGCCAGCGCTGGGAGAACTGGCTGAACCGGGCCGAGGCCGAGACCGGTGTCATCCGTCAGCAGGCCGCCGCCTACGACCGCGGCCGCGCCGACGCGATGGCCACCGTCGAGGTGCCCGAGGCCGCCCGTCCGGCCAGCGCCGGCAGCGCCACCCAGGCGCCGGCCCCGCAGGCGCCGACGCAGGTGCCGGTCGAGGGTGCGGTGCACCCCATGCCCGGCCCGCAGTCCTACCCCGGCCAGGCACCGCCGCAGAGCTGAGGCCGAGGTTCCCGTCCGCCCGGGCGGGAGTCCCGGGTGAGGCATGACCGGGCAACCGAGGGTGGGACGTCAACGGAGACGTCCCACCCTCGGTTTACGGGGCCGTCCCTCCCGGCTCCCGGAGACCTCTCGGTTCGCGGGGACCCGTCTCCGGTTCGCGGAAACGCCCCACCCCTCCCGGGACGGGTCGGATCAGACGGCGGGCTCCCCCTCCAGCATCAAGCACAGCGCGCTGAGCCGCAGCGCCGCGAAGTCCAGCGGCTGACCCGGCTGCGGCGCCCGCCAGCCCTTGTCGTGCGCACCGTCCCAGAAACCGATCAGATATCCCAGCAGCCCCGCGACGTTCAACTGCTGCCCCACCTCGGCCAGCGAGTGCCGCACCGCGGCGACGTGCTGGTCCAGCGACGCGCCGACTCCCGGATACTCGGCACGCAGATCCAGCACCCACTGCGCGAATTCGGCGCGGACGCGGGCAGGCCAAAGCTGTTCGGACACGGTGATCTCCCAGAACGGCGTCGACGGGTGCCGCCACGATAGCCGTGCCCTCGACGCCATATCCGGCAAACGCCTACAGGAGTAAGAAAACCGGACCACGAAAAATGGCGATATGTCCGGGTACCCGTCCTGTACGGCGTGCCGTCAGGTGCAGTTCAGCGGGGACACGACCGAGGTGATGCGGTAGTTCTGATCGATCCTGACGAGCTTGTTGCCGGAGAAATCCACCCGGGCGCAGTCGACCACCAGCGGGCCGTACTCCCAGGACTTGTCCACCACGCTGTTGCCCTTCATGATCTGTTTTCCGTTGGCGTGCAGCAGGCGCATGCTGTAGGTGCCGCCCATCACCAGGTTCTCGGTCACCTCCACGTCCACCGTACCGGTGTCGACCAGGAAGATCGGCGAGGTGACGTCCTTGGCCCGGCGCTGGTCGAAGGTGTTGTGGTGGACCACCAGTCCCTTGCCCGCGCCGATGGTCTGGATGCCGTCGCCGTGGTCGCCGGGGTTGGAGCACAGCAGCACGTAGGAGTCCTCGATGCGCACGTTGTCACCGGAGACGCTGAAGCCGTCGCCGTGGCCGCGGATGTGCACGCGTTCGGCGGTGAAGTTGGCGGTCTGGATGCCGGGGGCGGTCAGGCAGCCGGTCTCCGGGCCGACGACGGAGTCGGTGATGGTGAAGGAGTAGGTCTTGCGGGCGTACTCGTCCTGTACGCCGCCGTCGATCCGGCTGTTCCTGATGACGACGTTGTCGGCGGTGATCAGCAGGTCGCCGGGGATGTGCACGCCGTCCAGGACGGTGTTGTCCTGGGTGACCCGGTAGGTGTCGCCGTAGAAGCTCAGCGGCAGTTCCTTAAGCCTCGTGCCGGGCGGCACGCCCGTGCACGCCGGAGTCGGATGGTCCGGGCAGGCGCCGCGCGGCGGAGGCTCGGTGCTCACCGTCGCGGTCGGAGCAGGGGTCGCCGTCCCGGTGACCGTCGGAGCAGGGGTCGCCGTGGTCTCCGTCGGGCCGGGGGTCGGCGTGGCCGTCTCGGTCGGCGTCGCGGAAGGGCCGGTGCTGGGCGTGAGGCTCGGTACGGGCTCGACTGTCACCGTCGCGCTGTAGGTCGGCTCCACGGGCGTGGGCGACACCACCGTGGGCGACGCCGCGGTGGGCGTCACGGACGGCGCGGACGGCGCGGGTGTCGCCGTGGCCGTGGGGGGAGGCATGCCGGGGCTGCGCCAGCGGAAGATGACGTCCACCCAGTAGTTGTAGTTCCTGCGGTTCCACCGGTCGGGGAAACCGCCGCCGTAGGTGTAGACGCCCGACCGGTACGCGAGCGTGCTCAGCGGGCCCGAGGTGACGGGCCTGGCCCACCTGGTGCCGACGAAGGCGCCGCTCCGGCTGCGGTAGGAGACCGTGTACACCCGGTTCGCCTTCACCGCCACGGGTGTGGCGAAGCGGGCCTCCTGCCAGCCGACGGCGCCGGTCGGGCCGAAGGCGACCCGGGCGAGCCTGCGGCCCCGCGAGTCCCAGAGGCTTCCGGTGTAGTCGCCGCCGACGGCACCGATCTTGTAGAACCGCACTCCCGCGACCCAGCCGTCGCGCCGGGCGGTGAACCGCGTGCCCAGCTCGACCGGGGGCCCGGAGTAGGACGCCGCGTTCTCGATCTCGCCCCTGTCCGGCCACAGGGAGGTCTCCCGATCCTCCTCCACCGCGGCCAGGACGGTCCGCCCGGACACCGGCGGGGGCTCGCTGCCCCGGATCGCGACCACGACGACGGGGACCGCCGCGAGCAGGGCGCAGACGAGGGCGGCGCGGGCGCCTAATCGCACCCTGCGGCGGCGTGCTCTCTGTGCGCCTCGTACGCCCCGGCCCGAGGAGTGTGCACTAGCCATGATCCCGACCTCCGCGCCGGATCATGTCCGGCTCGACGACGTCTTCGGTGGGTCCGCGTGCCGGAGGTCATTGTTACGGGAGAGGTCACGACTCCGCATTGGTTTCTTAGAAAAATACTAAAAAATTATGATTAGTCTTATTCATCACTCGATGACCGGCTCAACACGGGACGGCACCGGGCGTCCGAGTACAGATGGCTGTCCGGGAACTCCGAGGCGGTCAGGACGCGGCCGACGACGATGACGGCGGTCCGCAGGATCCCGGCGGCCCGGACCTGCCCGGCGATGTCGGCGAGGGTGCCGCGCAGGACGACCTCGTCGTCGCGGCTGGCCCTGGCCACCACCGCCACCGGACAGTCGGCCCCGTAGTTGGGGACCAGTTCCTCCACCACCGCCTCGACGCGCTGCACGGCCAGGTGCAGCACCATCGTCGCCCGGCTCCTGCCGAGCGTGTCCAGGTCCTCCCCGTCGGGCATGGGAGTGGCCCTGGCCGAGGTCCGGGTCAGCGTGATCGTCTGCCCCACTCCGGGGACGGTCAGCTCGCGCTTCAACGAGGCCGCCGCCGCCGCGAAGGCCGGCACCCCGGGGATCACCTCGTACGGCACCGCCGCGGCGTCGAGCCGGCGCATCTGCTCGGCCATCGCGCTGAACACCGAGGGGTCTCCGGAGTGCAGCCGGGCCACGTCGTGACCGGCCTGGTGGGCGGCGAGCATCTCCGCCACGATCCCCTCCAGCGTCATGTTCGCGGTGTCCACCAGCCGGGCGCCGGGCGGGCAGTCCCGCAGGAGCTCCTCCGGCACCAGCGACCCGGCGTACAGGCACACCGGCGAGGCCGCGATCGCCCTCTGGCCGCGCACGGTGATCAGGTCGGCGGCGCCGGGCCCCGCCCCGATGAAGCGGATCGTCATCGTTCCTCCTGCGGCCGGATCGCCGTCCAGATCGTCACGGGCATCAGGGGCTTCCACCCGGTGAAGCCCCCCACCGGGGCGGCCCTGCTGACCGCCAGCCGTACCAGGTCGCCGCCCAGCTCGCCGTGCCAGGAGGCCAGTACCGCCTCGGACTCGACGGTCACCGCGTTGGCCACCAGGCGGCCCCCCGGCCGCAGCGCCCGCCAGCAGGCCTGCACCACCCCGGGTACGGTCACCCCGCCGCCGACGAAGACGGCGTCGGGCTGCTCCAGCCCGGCGAGCGCGTCGGGGGCGGGCCCGTTCACCACGTTCAGGCCGGGGACGCCGAGCCCGGCCGCGTTCCGCGCGGCCCTGGCCGCGCGCTCGGGGTCGCGTTCCACCGCGACCGCGCGGTTGGCCCGGTGGGCGCGCATCCATTCGATCGCGATGCTGCCCGCCCCGGCGCCGACGTCCCACAGCAGCTCGCCGGGGACGGGGGCGAGCCTGGACAGCGTCACCGCGCGCACCTCGGCCTTGGTGAGCTGGCCGTCGTGCTCGAACGCCGCGTCGGGCAGGCCGGGGACGCAGGGCAGCGGGACCGTTCCGGGACCGGCCCGCAACTCCACGGCGACGATGTTCAGATCCTGGGTCACCGGCAGCGCCCAGCCTTCCGCCGTCCCGGAGACCAGACGCTCCTCGGGACCGCCGAGCCGTTCCAGGACGGTCATCTGGCTGGCGCCGTACCCGTCGGCGCTCAGCAGCTGCGCGACCTGGCCGGCGGAGCGGCCGTCGGCCCCCAGGACCAGCACGCGGCGACCCGGTCCGGCCACCGCCCGCAGCGCCTCGACGGGGCCCGTCACGAGGCTGACCACCTCGACCCGGTCGGCGGCCCAGCCCAGGCGGGCGCAGGCCAGCGAGACCGACGACGGGTGCGGCAGCACCCGGACCCCTCCGGGACCCAGCAGGCGCACCAGCGTCGTGCCGATGCCGTGGAACATGGGGTCGCCGCTGGCCAGCACGCACACGCGGCGGCCCCGGTGGGCGGCCAGCAGCGAGGGCAGCGCGGGCAGCAGCGGCGAGGGCCACACCACCCGCTCGGCGGTGGGCTCGGGGACCAGCGCGAGCTGACGGGCGCTGCCCATGAGGACCTCGGCGGCGTGCAGCTCGCGGCGGGCGGCCTGCGACAGCCCGGCCCAGCCGTCGGCGCCGATGCCGACGACGGTGAGGGCCTCAGACATTGCCCATCACCCGGGTGACCTGGATCTCGATGACGACGCGGGCGGGGTTCTCGCGGGGCTTGCGGTAGCGCTCGGCGTAGCGGCGCTCGGCCTCGGCGACCGGCCCCGGGTCGCGGCGGACGACCGCGTACCCCTCCAGGGTGGACCAGCGCCGCCCGTCCACCTGGCAGACGGCGACCAGGGCGTCCCGCCCGGCTTCGGCGGCGGCCAGGACGTTGCGGACCTTGCGGGAGCCCCCCGAGGAGATCACGCGTGCCGTGGCGGTGTCCACGTCCAGCGTCACCCCCACCGGGACGACGTGCGGGGAGCCGTCGGTCCGCATGGTGGTCAGCGTGCACAGATGACGCTCACGCCAGAAGGCGCGGAACCCGTCTCCGAGATCCTTCAACACCCAGCCCTTCCGTTTGTCACGGTTCAGGGCGACATGCTAGCCGTCATCCCGGCTCCTGATCTCCGCCGGGCGCGACGCGTCTGCGCCGGGTACGGCCTCCGCGGGCAGCGACGTCCGGCCCCGGCGGGCGCCGCCGGAAGGGGAGCTCCCGGCGGCGGGGCGGCGGCTCAGCCGCCGGAGTTGTGGATCACCCGCTGGGGGGTCACCCGGACCGTGATGCGCTGCTCCCCCGGCTGGCGGTAGGGGTAGGTCTCCACGCCCAGATACTTGTTCGCCAGGCGGTCGATGACCTCGTCCGCCCCCTCCAGTTCCAGCTCGGCGGTGCCGGAGACGCTCACCAGGTGGAAGGGGTCCTTCGGGTCCAGCACGCTCACCGACACCTGGGGGTTGGCGCGCAGGTGGCGCTCCTTGGCCCGGCCGACGGCGGTGTTGAACACGACGTCGTCGCCCTCGACGTCCACCCAGACGACGGTGCTCTGCAAGGAGCCGTCGGGCCGTACGGTGGCCACCCAGGCGTGCCACGGCTGCCGGAACAGCTCCTTGGCCTCTTCGGTCAGCTTGTCCACGAAACCTCCCCGATCCCGGCGGTGTGCCGGTGAAACAGTGCGATGCGAAACGGCGTGCCACGAAAACGGCGCGCCAACGGTGCGCCGCGGAACGAGCGGGCACGAGCCGATCGAACACCGCGGCCACCGGTCCGCCCGGCTCCGCCACGCGTTCCGGACACGCACATTCCCCTTTTCCAGTTCTTCATTTACGGGACCCGTCCGCCCGTCTCGCTTGAGGGAGTCTGGGTAGAGGGGAGCCCATGACCGAACTGCGCCAGAGTGATCCCGCCGAGCCCGGCATCCTGCGCCGCCGCAGGGGACGGGGTTTCAGCTACCACTACGCCGACGGCCGGCAGGTCCGCGACCGCCGTACCCTCAACCGGATCAAGGCGCTGGCCCTGCCGCCCGCCTGGACCGACGTGTGGATCTGCCGGACTCGCGACGGGCACATCCAGGCGGTCGGCACCGACTCGGCCGGGCGCCGGCAGTACCGCTATCACGACGTCTGGCGCCAGGAGCAGGACCGGGTCAAGTTCGACCGGGTGCTGGAGATGGCCGAGCGGCTGCCGAAGTTCCGCGAGCGCGTCGCCGAGCACCTGGAGCAGCCGGGGCTGACGCGCGAGCGGGTGCTCGCCGCGGCGGCCAGGATGCTCGACGTCGGTTTCTTCCGGGTGGGCGGGGAGTCCTACGAGTCGTTCGGGCTCGCCACGCTCAGGATGGAGCACGTCACCTGCTCCAGGGGGCGGGTCACCTGCTCCTATCCGGCCAAGGGCGGCAAGCACCGCGAGGTGGAGATCATCGACACGGACGTGTGCAAGGTGATCACTTCCCTGCACCGGGCCGGGGAGGAGGGGGAACTGCTGCGCTACGAGAACGGCCCCGGCTGGACGGACGTGCGCAGCGACGACATCAACGCCTATCTGCGCGAGACCTTCGAGTTCGAGGTGTCGGCCAAGGACTTCCGGACCTGGCACGGGACCGTGCTGGCCGCGGTGGGCCTGGCCGTCTCCGCCCGGATGCGCTCCAAGCGCGGCAGGGACAAGGCGGTGGCCAGGGTGATGAGTGAGGTGGCCGGCTATCTGGGCAACACGCCCGCGGTGGCCCGGGCCTCCTACGTGGATCCCCGCGTCGTCGCGGCCTACAACGGAGGGCGGACGATCGCCCGGGCGCTCACCGAACTGGGCGCCGAAGCAGGTTTCGGGCAGCTCGCCACGCGGAGCGGAGTGGAACGGGCGGTCGTCTCGCTTCTGCGGCGATCATGATTTCCCGGTCCTAATTTTACGGATTTTTCTCTCCCGAAATCGTATGAACCCGACAGGCAAGGGCATCCGAATGAGCAGTTGGGCCGACGGTAGTCGGGTTTCTCCCAGACTCATTGGATTAACTATGTCTTCTCACACCGATATCTCCTTCATCACTCACTGGTCCCGTCAGGCCGCCTGCCTCAGCGAGGATCCGGAGTTGTTCTTTCCCATCTCACCCCAGGGCCCCGGGCAGATGCAGCATGAGCACGCCAAGGCCGTCTGCCGCCGCTGCCCGGTGCGGGCGCAGTGCCTGGACTACGCCGTCAGCACCCGTCAGATGCACGGGGTGTGGGGCGGCACCAGCCCCGACGAGCGCACCGCGGCCGCCCTGACGGCGTCCCGCCAGAAGGCGGCCATATAGCCCACCGCACCCCGCTCACATCTCGATCCACGTGGCCTCCGCGGCCGCGACCAGCCTTCCGTCCGTCTCGTACACCGCCGAGCTCGCGAAGAGCTTGCGCCGCTCCCGTCCCTGCCTGCGGGCGACGACCACGTATGTCCTGCCGGGAACGACCTGCCGGTGCACCCGGGCCGTGAGCCTGCCCAGCAGCGCCACCCCGCCCGGTTCGAGGTGCGCCCAGCCCGAAGGGCAGTCCAGCGCCCCCCACACGTGGGTCAGCGGCATGGACGCCGACCACTCGGCCAGGGCCGGGTGGGCGAACCACGAGGCGGCGACGGTGCCCGGCGCGCCGGCCGCCCCCGGGCGGATGCGCATCCCGTTCTCAGGCTCGCGGTCTCCGCAGACGAAGCAGTCCGGGAAGGGGTGGGATCCGGCCCCGACGAAGTGCCGCTCGGCCCTCCTGGCCTGGTCGAGGGAGACGAACGGCGGCGGCAGCGGGTCCTCCTGCGCCGGTCCGGCCTCCACCAGCAGCTCGGTCCCGTGGAAGAGTTCCGCCCGGGCCCCGGCGCGCTCGATCCGCAGCCCGGTGCCCACCGGGGTCGGTGCCCGCAGCGTCACCTCGATCGCGCCCGAGGGCGGCAGGTAACCGGCCAGCAGACCCGAGATCCACCCGCCGTTGACCATCCCCTTCGGACCGCAGTAGCGGTCCTGCACGCTGAACTCCTGCACGCGGGTATTCATTTTGCTCCGTTCCAATCGGACGTCCGGACATTCCTCAACCGGCGGAGCCCACAGTGGCGCCCGCTGCTTTCAGTCCGCTGTCACTTCGGTGTCACACGCTCTCGCGCGCCGTCGCGGTCCCGGATCGGCGGCGTCACCGGGTGGAAGGGACGTTTTGAAGGCCCGTGACCCAAACGTTCACCCAGGTGCGATGACGAGCCGCTCCCATACCGGGCATACTCCTGCCGTGCAGCGCCGTTACCCCTTCCTCGACCATCCGGGACCGCTCGCCTTCGCCCACCGGGGCGGGGCGTCGGAAGGCCGGGAGAACACCCATGCGACTTTCGCCCGCGCGGTGGAGCTCGGCTACACCTACCTGGAGACCGACGCCCACGCCACCGCCGACGGCGTGCTGCTGGCCTTCCACGACCACACCCTGGACCGGGTGACCGACCGGACCGGCCGGATCGCCGCCCTGCCGTACCGGGCGGTGCGCGAGGCCCGGATCGGCGGCGTCGAGGAGATCCCGCTCATGGAGGACCTGCTGGGCTCCTGGCCGCAGGCGCGCTTCAACATCGACGTCAAGGAGTCGGAGACCATCGCCCCGCTGGCCGAGGTGATCAGGCGGACCAACGCCTACGACCGCGTCTGCCTGACCTCCTTCTCCGACGAGCGGCTCGCCCGCGCCCGCGCCGCGATCGGGCGGGAGGTGTGCTCGGCCCTCGGCCCGCGGGGCGTGGCCACGCTGCGCGCCGCCGCGGTGACCTCGGCCTACGGCCGCCTGCTCACCCGGCTGGCCCGCGCCGGAGTACCGTGCGCGCAGGTGCCGGTGGGCTTCCGGGGGCTGCGGGTCACCACCCCCGCCCTGATCCGTACGGCGCACGCCCTCGGCATGCAGATCCACGTGTGGACCGTCAACGACACCCGGGCGATGGAGCGCCTGCTCGACATGGGCGTGGACGGGGTGATGACCGACAACATCTCCGGCCTGCGCGACGTGCTCCGGTCGCGGGGCCAGTGGTACCCGCGGGAGCTCGCCGCCTGACCGCCCGCCGCCCGTCCGGGACGGGCCCCGTCCGTTCTCCCGTGACATCCGGCCGTCCGGCCCGTCCGGGCCCGGCGACCTCCGATCCGGCGACATCCGACCCGACGATCTCCAGCCGCGGCGCACCCGGCCGCGACGCCCCCGGCGCGGCGCACCGCCGTACCGGGCCTCCTCCCCCCGAACGAACCGAGGACCGCCCATGACCGCCTCACCGGCCGTCGAAGAGACCCCCCAGGCCCGCCGCCGTGAGCAACGCGGCTGGTACTGGTACGACTGGGCCAACTCGGCCTTCCCCACCACCGTCCTGACGGTGTTCCTCGGCCCGTACCTGACCACGATCGCCGAGAGCGCCGCCAAGGCCGCCGGGGCGGAGTACATCCCGGTGCTCTGGTTCGACGTACGGCCCAGCGCCTACTACTCGTTCGTGGTGGGCGTGGCCGCCATCCTGCAGATCATCCTGATGCCCGTGGTGGGGGCGCTGGCCGACCACACCGGCCGCAAGAAGGAGATCATGGGCACCTTCGCCTATCTGGGCGCGGGGGCCACGGTCTGCTTCTGGTTCCTGTCCGGCGACCGCTACATGCTGGGCGGCTGGCTGTTCATCATCGCCAGCGTCAGCTTCGCCGCCGCCTTCGTGGTCTACAACTCGTTCCTGCCGGAGATCGCCACGTCCGACGAGCGCGACGGGGTCTCGGCACAGGGCTGGGGCTTCGGCTATCTCGGCGGCGGCCTGCTGCTGGCGATCCACCTGGCGCTGTTCCTCTACCACGAGTCCTTCGGGATCGCCGAGGGCGACGCGGTGCGCATCGCGCTGGCCTCCTCCGGCCTGTGGTGGGGCGGGTTCACGGTCATCCCGATGCTGCGGCTGCGCAACCGGCGGGCCCTCGCCCGCGGTACCGAGAACGCCGGCCAGGTCATGGCCGGCAGCTTCCGGCAGCTGGGCCGTACGATCGCCGGTCTGCGGCAGTACCCGCTGACGCTGGCCTTCCTGATCGTCTATCTGATCTACAACGACGGCGTGCAGACGGTCATCTCCTTCTCGGCCACCTACGCCGACAAGGAGCTCGGCCTGAGCCAGACGGTGCGGATCGCCGCCATCCTGATGGTGCAGTTCGTGGCCTTCGGCGGCGCGCTGCTGCTGGGCCGGCTGGCCTCCTCCTTCGGGGCCAAGAAGGTCGTGATGGTCGCGCTGGTGGCCTGGACCATCGTGGTGGGGGTGGCCTACTTCCTGCCCAAGGGGTCGGCGGCGGCGTTCTTCGCGCTCGGCTTCGCCATCGCGATCGTGATGGGCGGCACCCAGGCGCTGTCGCGCTCGCTGTTCTCCCACGTGATCCCCAAGGGGAAGGAGGCGGAGTACTACAGCCTGTACGAGATCAGCGACAAGGGCTCGACGTTCCTCGGCTCGTTCACCCTCGGCCTGGCGCTCCAGCTGACCGACAGCTACCGGCTCGGCATCCTCACCCTGCTGATCTTCTTCGTAATCGGCCTGGCCGGACTGGCCGCCATCAACCTGCCCAAGGCCATCCGCGCGGCGGGCAATCCGGTGCCCGAGCGCATCTGAGGAGACCCCTCGGGGAACCCCTGAGGAAGCTCTGGGGAAGCTCCGGGGAACCTCTGTGAAACCTCCAGAAAAGAGTCTCCAGACGACCACGTTGAAAACGCGCGATTGGATCACGTCGTGGGTGGGAATCCACACACGGTATCAAGCGTTGTACGCCGTGGGAGACGAACCCCTCACGACGGGGCCCTCAGGAGGCATTGAGACATGGGCGAGCGTGCGCTGCGCGGTACCCGACTCGGGGCGACCAGCTACGAGAACGACCGCAACACCGATCTGGCCCCGCGCCAGGAGGTGTCCTACATTTGCCCGAAGGGCCATCGATTCGACGTCCCTCTTGCGGCTGAAGCGGAGATCCCGGCGACCTGGGAGTGCCGCATGTGCGGCGTGACCGCGCTGCGGGTCGACGGCGAGCTGCCCGAGGCCAAGAAGGCCAAGCCGCCGCGGACCCACTGGGACATGCTGCTGGAGCGCCGTACGATCGAGGACCTCGAGGAGGTGCTCAACGAGCGCCTGGCGATCCTCCGCGCCCAGCGCCGCAAGAGCGCCTGACCGCGGGGAGAGCAGGGCCGTCTGGACCGTTCGGGGAACGGACAGGAACCGGAGCCCCCGGCACCCGTCACGGGTGCCGGGGGCTCCGGCTTCTCAGGGGAACCCCCCTCCGGCTCCCTTGAGCCTGCGGATCGTCAGTGGCGCGGCGGCGGGCCCGTCAGCTCGATCGCGTGCCGGGCCGCGGCATGGCCGAGGGCCGCGGGATCGACCGGGGCGGGATCCGGCAGCCGCCGCTGGAGCGCGGGCTCTCCGACGTCCGCGGCGAACGCCTCGAAGCCGGACGGCGTGGTGATCTGCAGGCTCCGCAACGGATCGTCGGGGCCGACCAGGAAAGTGTGCGCCAGTCCGACGGGCAGGAGCACGAGATCGCCGGGCCCGGCCGCGAAGCTCTCGCCGTCGCAGTCGAACCGCGCGGTGCCGGACAGCACGTAGAACAGCTCGTCCTCTTCCAGGTGCCGGTGCAGGGGCGGCGCGAACCCGGGCGGGTTGAGGAACTCGACGACCGTGAGCCGTCCGCGGGTCGCCGCACCGGCGGCTTTGACCGTGGCCAGGCTGCCCAGGAACCAGAAGTCGTCGCCCTCGTCCGCGCGCCGCATGAACGGGCGGACCGGTGTCGTCTGGTGCATGACCCTCCTTTCGATATACCAGCGTCTATCGAATAGTCCACTAGTATTCACGAATATGGAAGAGGTCGAGGGCGGACGGTCGCGGCGGCGGTACCGCTCCCCGCTGCGCGAGGAGAGCGCCCGCCGGACCCGCCGCGCGATCGTCGCCGCGGCGGGCGAGCTGTTCCTCCTGCGCGGCTACGCCGCGACCTCGCTGGCGGACGTGGCCGTCGCCGCGGGGGTCGCGCGCCCCACGGTCTTCGCCGCCTTCGGCTCCAAGCCCGCGCTGCTGCGCCAGGTGCTCGACGAGGCCCTGGCCGGTGACGACGCCCCCGTCCCCGTGGCCGACAGGCCGTGGTTCCGGCCCGTGTGGGAGGCCACCACCCAGGACGGGCTCCTGGACGCCTACGCCCGGGTGTGCACCCTGATCGGCGGCCGCGCGGCCCCGATCTTCGAGACGGTCCGCCGGGCCGCCGACACGGCGGGTGAGGTGACCGACGTCTGGACCACCCTGCAGGACAACCGCCGCAAGGGCGCCGCGATGGTGGTCGAGCGCCTCGCCCACCTCGGGCCGCTCCGCCCGGAGCTGGACCTGCGGCGGGCGACCGACGTGCTGTGGGTCCTCAACGACCCGGCCCACTACGACGCGCTGGTGATCCAGTGCGGCTGGCCCGAGGACTCCTTCAGGCAGTGGCTTGCGGCGCGGATGAGTGACGCGCTGCTGCGGCCCTGACCCCGTTGACGGCCCCGTTCACCGCCTGGTGCGGGTAGACGTGCTCCAGCGTGTGGCCGGGAGGCAGGACGCACCGGCGCCGGGCGCTCTGGTGGGCGCAGCGGGGGGCGTCTTCGCGGCGCGGCAGGAGCATCGGCTCCACGGCCCCGGCGACACCCGGGATCCCGTTCTCGCCATCCGTCATCGAACGCTCCCTACCGGTGGCCCGTCCCTGCGATCTCGGCCGTGGCAGCCTATCGCCGGACGCGCCGAATAACTAGAACACCACCTTTAACGGCATTTGCCACAGACACGTCAGATCGGCTGGTTCCCGCCGGGCTCATCCGCCGCCCCTTCCCCGGACGGTCGCCCGGCCCCCCTCGCCGATCCCGCGGGCGGCCGGGGGATCATGGAGGGGTGAGCCATACCCGCATCAGTGTCTCGACGGACGCACAGGCGAGCCCGGAGCGGGTCTTCGCGGTGCTGACCGACTGGCCCCGCCACGACGAGTGGATGCTCCTGACCCGCGCGCGCGTCACGGCCGGCGACGGCCGCGGTGCCGGGAGCGGGATCGCCGCCTTCACCGGGGTGGGGCCGGTCGGCTTCCTGGACACCATGGAGATCACCGAGTGGGACCCGCCGTCGACGGTCGCGGTCCGGCACACCGGGCGCCTGGTGCGCGGCACCGGGGCCTTCCGGGTGCTGCCCCGCGAGGGCGGCAGCACCATCGTCTGGGAGGAGGACCTCGACCTGCCGCTCGGCGCGGCCGGCCGGCTCGGGTGGAGGCTGCTGTGGCCGCTGAGCAAGGCGTTCTTCCGCCTCTCCCTGCGCCGCCTGGCGGCCCTCAGCGCGGACATGGGCTCCGGCGCGCCGGCCGACGGATCCCGCCGGGACTGAGGGCCTCGGGCGCGCAGCCGCCTCTCAGGCGTTCGGGAGGTCCCGGCCGGTGTCCCGGGTGACCGGTCCGGTGCGGTCGTCGTGGATGACCTCGCCGTGGATGACCGGGCCGGAGCGGCGCGATCCCCCGTCCTGGCCGGCGCCCCCGAAGGGGTCGAAGGCGGAGCCCGCCGGGCCGAAGCCCATGTGGAGACCGGGCTCGGCCGTCCGGGCGGCCAGCGTGCGGATCCGGCGGGCGAAGAACCACGAGCCGAGTCTGCGCATCAGCGGCCGGGTGAACGGCAACAGGAGCAGGAAGCCGGCGACGTCGGTGAGGAAGCCGGGGGTGAGCAGCAGCGTGCCGCCCGCCACGATCATGGCGCCGTCGGCGAGCTCCCGGTCGGGCATCCGGCCCTGCCCCAGAGCCTCCTGCAGGCTCCTCCAGGCCCGGCGCCCCTCCCTGCGGACGATCCAGGCGCCGAGGAGGCTGTCGGCGAGCAGCAGCGCGACCGTCCAGGGGCCGCCGATGACCTGGCCGACCTGGATCAGCACCCAGATCTCCAGGACCGGGACCACCAGGAAGATCAGGAACAGCAGAAGGCGCATCGTTTCCTCACTCGGGGCGCGTGAAGCCGTACGGCTCGCCGGAAGCCGTACCACTGTGACAACGCCCGCGGGCGCCGCCGCGTTCCGGGTTCTCCGGGCGGCGGGCGGGTGTTCGCCCTCAGCGTGGCCGGCGCAGCCGCTGCGGCAGGCCCGAGACGCCCCAGACGGTGACCCGCAGGAGCGCCTCAGAGATGATCTTTCTGCTCATCTTGCTGGTGCCGGCCGTCCGCTCGACGAACGTGATCGGCACCTCGACGACCCGCAGCCCGTGCCTGGCCGTACGGAGGGTGAGGTCGACCTGGAAGCAGTAGCCCTGCGACTCGACGTCGGCCAGGCCCACCTTCTCCAGGGTGGCGGCCCGGTAGGCGCGGAAGCCGGCGGTCGCGTCGCGCACCGGCAGGCCGAGCATGACCCGGGTGTAGACGTTGGCCCCGCGTGAGAGGAACTCCCGCGAGCCGGGCCAGTTGACCACCTTGCCGCCGGGCACCCAGCGGGAGCCGATCGCCAGGTCGGCGCCGTCGGCCAGCGCGTCGAGCAGCTTGGGCAGCTCCTCGGGCTGGTGGGAGCCGTCGGCGTCCATCTCCACCAGGACGTCGAAGCCCTCGGCCAGGCCCCAGCGGAAGCCCGCGATGTAGGCGGCGCCCAGCCCCTGCTTGCCCGGCCGGTGCAGGACGTGCACGTGGTCGTCCTGGGCCGCCAGCTCGTCGGCGATCTGCCCGGTGCCGTCGGGGCTGTTGTCGTCGGCGATCAGCAGGTGCGCCTCGGGGACCGCCGCGCGCACCCGCTCGGTGATCATCGGCAGGTTCTGCCGCTCGTTGTAGGTCGGGACGATGACGAGCACCCGGCCGATCATCCGCTCCATCATGCGTCTCCCACCTGCTGACCACCCTCCTGCGTCGCGGAGTGCGCCAGAGCGCGCTTCCGGACCACCGAAACCGCGCCCAACGCGACTGTACCCACCAGTATCAAGGCCCACTCGGGCAGAGCGCCAACCCTCGTGGCCACAGTGGTCGCGGTGCGCACCTGGACCTCCAGCACAGCCATGTCCTGGACCAGCTCGGCGGTCTCCCAGGTGACCACTCCCTCGGGGGTCACCGAGGCGGAGATGCCGGTGATCGCCGCGGTCACCACCGCCCGGTTGTGCTCCACCGCGCGCAGCTGGGACATGGCCAGCTGCTGGGGGGGCAGGTTGGTCAGCGCGTAGGTGGCGTTGTTGGTCTGCACCACCAGCGGGCTGGCCCCGGTCCTGGCGGTGCCGCGGACGACCTCGTCGAAGGCGACCTCGTAGCAGTTGATCGCCCCGACCGTCACCGGGCCCATCCGCAGGTCGCCGTCGCGGGTGCCGGGCACCGACTGCCTGCCCACCAGGTTGGCCCGCTCGAACAACGCGAGCACGAGATCCTCCATCGGGGTGAACTCCCCGAACGGCACCAGCTTCTGCTTGTCGTAGTAGGGGCCGGGGCCGGTGACCGGGTCCCAGACGAGGCTGCGGGTGGCGCGGTTGCTGTCGCCGATCGCGACCACGGCGCCGACCAGGACGGGCACCCCGATGTCCTTGACCGCCGCGTCGATCTCCTGGCGGGCGAAGTCGTTCCGGTAGGGGTCGATGTCGGTGGAGTTCTCCGGCAGCACGACGATGTCCGGCTTGGGCATCCGGCCCTCCCGTACGGCCCGCGCCATCTCGTGCAGCTTGGTCGTGTGGTTGCGCAGGACCACGGCGGGCTCGTCGCCCAGCGGGTGCATGCCCCGGCCGGGCACGTTGCCCTGGATGACGCCGACGGTCACGCTCCTGCCCTCGTCGCCGGGCCGCGGGACGGCCGCTGCCCCGGCGGGGAGGGCCAGCGCCCCGGCCAGCGGCAGGGCGAGCGACCTCACCAGCACCCGCGCAGGAGCGGGGGCCGTCACGGTCGCACGCGAGACGGACAGCGCCGGGATCGCGCGCGTGGCGGCCAGGGCCAGCAGGCCGCCGCAGAGCACGACCGCGAAGCCCACCAGCGGCGCCCCGCCGAGCGCGGCGTACGGGGTGAAGGCCGACCCGCCCTGGCTGAAGGCGATCCGCACCCAGGGGAACCCGCCGAAGGGGAAGGCCCCGCGGGCCCACTCCATCGCCACCCAGAGCGCCGCGGCCCACAGCGGCCACAGGGGCAGCCTGGTCACCGCGGCCGCCGCCACGGCCCAGGCGGCGTAGAAGAGGGTCTCGATGGCGACCAGGCCGAGCCAGGCGTCCACGCCGATCGGGCTGACCCAGTGCAGGGCGGGCAGCAAGAAGGCCAGCCCGGCGACGGAGCCCGCCCAGGCGGCGCGGCGGGGGCGGCGGCCGTACACCGTCAGCAGGATCAGCATGGCGCCGAACGGGGCGAGGAACCACAGGCCGATCGGCGGGAAGGCGAGGTACAGCAGCAGCCCGCCGGCCGCCGCGGCGGCGGCCCGGACCAGGACGCCCCGGCCCGCGGAGGCGCCGGAGGTCACCGGCCGGGAGGCCGCGGGTCGTTCCCCGGCCGGGGGGGCCGTCTTCTCCTGCACCACGGGTGGGGCTCCTTGCGATGGTCGGGCGAGCCGGTCCGGACGGTCGCCTGCGATGTCCGGGCGGCTAGCCCGAACGCTACCGCCCTTGCCGACGGGCCCCAAACCCTCCCGTCACCTGCGGCCCCCCACCGGCCGCGCGTCGCCTCCCGCCCACCGGAAGGTAAAGAACCGGCATGCCCCGCCCATAAATGAGTAACGGCGAGCATTCTGGAGTCTGTAGCGGGTATGAGGCGCTGACTCGCGAGGGAAGGCATTCCTTGCCGGGTGGAACAGCGAAAGGGGCAAGGCGATGAGTGAGCCGACGACGCAGTGCGAGGCCTGCAAGGGGGTGCTGCCCGCCACGGACCGCCGGCAGTTCACCTCCGCACGGGCGAGGCTCATCGTCGAGCACGGTTACTGCCAGTGCCAGCACACGATCGAGGAGGCCGAGGCGGCGTCCGCCCCGCACAAGACCCCGCAGAAGACCGAGCAGCAGCAGGAGGGCGGTCCGGCGCGCAACGGCGTTCCCACCCCGGCGCTGCACGGGCGGTCCTGAAGAACCCGCGGCGCCCCGGAGGACCCGCCGGAATGCGGCAACGGGGTGGTCTCCTGCCCTGGAGACCACCCCGGCGCTTGCGGCGGCACGGGAGCGGGAAGAGGGTCTGGACCGCCCTTCGGACCGGTTCCGTCCCGTCGGCGGCGAGCGCGGATTGCCGTTGTCTACTGGGCGTCCAGACCCTTCCTGGGTCCAATCCCCCGCCCGGTTGGGGTGCCCCGACCCGGCGGACCGCCGACTGCTGCACCTGGCTGTTCGGGCGGAGTCGCACTCCGCCGCGGACGCAGGAACCGGCGATGCCGGAGACGGCCAACCGGCCAGTCCCGTGCTGGACCGGGCAGCAAACTACCGACCTCGGTCCAGATGTCAACCCCGTCACCAGCTGCGAAAACGCCAGATTCCGCAGCTAGGACATGATCGACGAGAGCTACCAATGCTCTCACGTGATCTGGCGCCGCTCAAGCCGGTCGAGCGCTCCGGGCAACGGAGTGGTGTGGATCACTCCGAGCCTGCGGGTGGCGCGGGTCAGCGCCACGTAGAGGTCGCTCGCCCCACGCGGTGACTCCTCCAGGATCAGGGCCGGCTCCACCACGATGACCGTGTCGAACTCCAGCCCCTTGGCGTCGGTGACCGTCAGGACGGCCACGGGGGCGTCCAGCGCGGCCGTACCGGGCCCGGCGACCGCGCCCTCGACGGAGGCGGCGACCTGCCGCCCCAGCTCGTCCATGAGGGAGGCGGGGACGATCACGGCCAGGCGGCCGCCCTCGACGATCTCCGCCTTCACCGCCGGGACGAGGGCCTCGACCGGGGAGGCGGCCCAGGGCTGCTCTCCGGTCTCCCTGACCGAGGAGGGCGCGGTGAGCCCCGGCCCGATCAGCGGGAGCACGCCGGCGGCCACGGCCATCAGCTCGGCGGGGGTGCGGTAGTTGACGCTGAGGTTCTCCGCGCGCCAGCGCCCGGCCACGTAGGGGTCGAGCACCTGTCCCCAGGACCGCGCCCCCGCCGGGGAGGCGGTCTGCGCCAGATCGCCGACGATCGTCATCGACCGGGTCGGGATCCGCCGCATGACCATCCGCCAGTCCATCGGCGACAGCTCCTGCGCCTCGTCCACGATGACGTGACCGAAGGCCCAGGTGCGGTCGCCCGCGGCGCGCTCGGCGGTGGTGAGGTAGAACTCGTCGTCCAGGTGCCGGGCGGCGAACTTCTCGGCGTCCATGATGCCGGACAGGCCGGTCAGCTCAAGCACCTCCTTGGCGTAGGCGAGCTGGGCCCGGCCCTCCTCCTGCTCGGCCGCGCGGGCCGCGGCCTGCTCCTCCTCGGCCATCCACGCCCCGGCCCGCAGCACGGCGGGGTCGATGTCGCCGAGCAGGTCGGCGGCCTCGTCCAGCAGCGCCACGTCGGACTCGGTCCACCAGTTCTCGCCCTTGCGCGGGGGTTCGCGCAGCAGCAGCCCGCGCTCGGCCGGGCTCAGGTCCGCGGCGGCGTAGTCGAGCCGCTCACGGGAGGTGAACAGCCCGATGAGCAGCTGCTGCGGCGTGGTGTAGGGCCACAGCCGGTTCAGCGCCGCCTTCACCGGCTGCTCGGTGCGCAGGTCCTCGCGGAGGTCGGCCAGTTCGTCGTCGTCGATCATGCCCTTGCCGAGCTGCTTGGCGGCCTGCCGGGCGAGCGCGTTGAGCAGGTGGCGGACGAAGACCGCCCGGGCCTCGTTGTGGGTCCTGCGCGAGCGGGAGGCCCGGTTGCGCGCGGCCTCCAGCGTGCGGCCGTCCAGCCTGAGGGTGTAGCGGTCCAGCTTGATGTCGATCGGCTTGCGGGGCACCCGCTGCCTTTCCCGTACGGCCCGCGCCACGACCTGCACCATCCGCTCGTCGCCCTTGAGCGCGGCGGCCTCGGGGCGTTCGGCGACCCCGGGGGTGACCCCCGGATACAGCTCCCCCACCGTGGACAGCAGCACGTCGGTCTCGCCGAGGGAGGGCAGGACCTGCTCGATGTAGCGCAGGAAGGTCGGGTTGGGGCCGAGGATGAGCACGCCCCGGCGGGCGAGCTTCTCGCGGTGGGTGTACAGCAGGTAGGCCGCCCGGTGCAGGGCCACCACGGTCTTGCCGGTGCCCGGACCGCCCTGCACGACCAGCACGCCGTTCAGGTCGGATCGGATGATGCGGTCCTGCTCGGCCTGGATGGTCGCCACGATGTCGCGCATCCTGCCGGTACGGCGGGCGTCGATGGAGGCCAGCAGGGCGGCCTCGCCGTTGAGCGTGGCCACGTCCTCGTCGGTGAGGTTGTCGAGGTCGAGCAGGTCGTCGTCGACGCCGATCACCGTGCGGCCCTTGGTCTGCAGGTGGCGGCGGCGGGTGACGCCCATCGGCGCGGCGGGGGTGGCGCGGTAGAAGGGCTGGGCCACCGGGGCCCGCCAGTCGATCAGCAGGCGCCGCTGGTCGTCGTCGGCCAGGCCGATGCGGCCGATGTAGAGGGAGGTGTGGTCGGCGTTGTCGAGCCGCCCGAAGCACAGACTGTTCTCCACCGCCCACAGCCGCGCCAGCCGTTCGGCGTACATCCCGGCGAAGGTGTCGCGCTCCGAGCGGTTCTGGTGGGTGCCGCCCCCACCCTGGGCCAGCACTCCGTCGAGCTGCCGCTGGGTGCGCTCGCGCAGCAGATCGAGCCGCTCGTAGAGGGAGGAGACGTACTCCTGCTCCTTGGCGAGCTCGATTTGACGGGTTGCCGTCGCTCCATTATCGTTGATAGTAATGGGATACTCCGGGCCATAGAGCTGAATTAAGCTTGTTGTGCTGGTTGTTGTGACAAACCATCACCCTAGCAGGTCCGTCGAGGTCACCGCATTCCACTTGCTCCACGTGCCGTGCCGGCCCCTTCCCCGCGTACGCCGCTCCCGCGGCCCGCGAGCCCTCACCGCCGCGCGCTGACCACCGTCACATATTGATCGCGGCGGCCCTCCCATGCTTGACGCCTCCCCCGTGGCTCCCTACATTCATTCCGAGTTAGGAAACTTTCCTAACTACCGAGCCGACGGATCTGGAGGGGCTGTGGCACAGCCGACACCGGGCACCCCGAGCCTGCTGCGCGCGATCAACGACCGCGCCGCGCTCCAGGCCCTCCTCGAACGCGGCCCGCTGACCCGACCGGAGATCGGCGCCCTGACCGGCCTGTCCAAGCCCACCGCCTCCCAGCTGCTGGCCCGCCTGCAGGCCGCGGGGCTGGTGGTCCTGGACGGCATCCGCGAGGGCATGCCGGGCCGCACGGCCGAGGTCTACCGCCTCAACCCGGACGCCGCCCACGTCGCCGCGGTGGACGTGACCCCCTCGCGCATCGAGGCCCGGGTCGCCGACATCACCGGGACCGTGATCGGCGAGCACCGCCTGCCCACCCCGGGCCGTTCCGGCAAGGACATCGTGGGCAGGCTGCGCGCCGCGCTCCAGGGCGCCGGAGCGCCCGGCGACCTGCGCCGCGTGGTGGTCGGCATCCAGGGCGCCCTGGACCCGGTCACCGGCAGGCTCGGCTACGGCGGCCACATCCCCGGCTGGCACATCCCCGACCTGGTGCCCACCCTGCGCGAGGGCCTCGGCGTCGAGGTCGCCGTCGAGAACGACGTGAACCTGGTCGCCCTGTGCGAGCAGAACCGCGGCGTGGCCCGGGGGCACCAGGACTTCGTGCTGCTCTGGGCCGACGAGGGCCTCGGCTCGGCGCTGGTGCTCGGCGGGCGGCTGCACCGCGGGGCCACCGGCGGCGCGGGCGAGGTCGGCTACATGCCCGCGCTCGGCGCCCCCACCGCCCGGGAGGTCGGGCGCAACGCCGACCACGGCTTCCAGGCCCTCACCGGCGGCCCGACCGTCCTGAAGATCCTCAGATCGTACGGCGTGCGCGGCGCCGGCTTCACCGCGGCCGTGCGCAACGCCGTACGGGCCTCGCAGGGCGAGGGCAGGCGGGCCGACGACGCCCGCGCCGGACTCCGTGACGTCGCCGCCCGCCTGGCGGTCGGCCTGGCCGCCATCACCGCCGTCGTCGACCCCGAGGTCGTCGTCCTGACCGGGGGCACCTTCATGGCCGGGGGCGAGACGCTCCGCGAGCTCGTCGAGCACGAGCTGCACGCGCTCACCGTCCCCCGGCCGCCCCTGCTGCTGTCCACCGTCGAGGGCAACCCGGTCCTGACCGGCGCCCTCGACCTCGCCCTCACCACCACTCGCGACGAGGTCTTCAGCTCCACAGTTCCCTCCTGATCCCGTCCGAGCCCTCCTGTATCCCCCCACGCGAGGAGGCGACTGCCGTGAACCGACGGTTCATCACCTTCGCCGTACCCGTCATCGTGACGATGACGGGTGCGGCCCTGACCGCCTGCACCGCCGGCAAGGAGAGCGGGCCCGCGCTCGGCTCCCAGCCCCGGCCCTCCGGCTCGGCCGCCTCGGCCCTGCCGGCCGCGACCATCGAACTGTGGCACGGCTTCAGCGCCGACAGCGAGGTCAAGGCGTTCGAGGACGCCATCGCCGGATTCCGCACGAAGTTCCCGCAGATCACCGTCAAGCTCACCAAGGGCGTCCAGGACGACCAGATCACCCAGGCCGTCCGCGGCGGCACGGCGCCCGACGTGGCCTCCTCCTTCACCACCGACAACGTCGCCCAGTGGTGCAGGAGCGGGGTCTTCCAGGACCTGAACCCCGTCATCAAGCAGGACGGCATCGACCTGAGCGTGCTTCCCGAGGCCGCGCGCGCCTACACCGAGTTCGAGGGCAGGCGGTGCACGATGCCGATGCTCGCCGACGCCTACGGCCTCTACTACAACAAGGCGCTGATGAAGGGCAACGAGCCGCCCAAGACGCTGAGCGAGCTGACCGAGCTGGCCAAGAAGCTCACCGTGCGCGACGCCGACGGCACCATCAAGGTCGCCGGGTTCATCCCCAGCGTGCAGTACTACGAGAACTCCCCCGCCCACCTCGGGCCGATGGTCGGGGCCAAGTGGTACAACGCGGACGGCACCTCGGCCATCGGCTCCGATCCGGCGTGGAAGCGGCTGCTGCAGTGGCAGAAGGAGCTCGTGGACTGGTACGGCTACGACAAGCTCGACAAGTTCCGCAAGAGCCTGGGCGACGAGTGGAGCGCCGAGCACCCCTTCCACAAGGGCAAGGTCGCCATGGTCCTGGACGGCGAGTGGCGCAACGCCATGATCGCCAATGACGCGAAGGGCCTCGACTACGGCACCGCCCCGCTGCCCGTCGCCGACGACCGGCCCGAGCTGTACGGCAGCGGCTTCACCGCGGGCACCGTGATCGGCGTGCCCAAGGGCGCCAAGCACCCCCAGCACGCCTGGGAGCTGGTGAAGTATCTGACCACCGACACCAAGGGCCTGGTCACGCTGTCCAACGCGCTGCGCAACGTGCCGACGACCAAGGCCGCGATGGAGTCGCCGGACCTGAAGAAGGACGCGCAGTTCCAGACCTTCCTCGACGTCTTCGCCCACCCGAGGACGAGCACGCTTCCGGCGAACGTCAACAGCGTCTTCAACCAGGAGGCCTTCAGCTCCTTCGTCCAGGCCTGGGAGAAGGGCTCGGTGAAGGACCTCGACGCGGGCCTGGCCGGGGTCGACAAGCAGATCAACGACAAGCTGAAGCTCTCCGGGGGGTGACCGGCCGGTGAGCACCGTCCTTGCGGCGCCGCGCACGTGGCGGCGCCGCGAGGGCCTCCGGGCCCTCGTGTGGCTGTCGCCGTGGCTGGTGGGCTTCGCCGTCTTCTTCCTCTACCCGCTGGCCGCGACCGTCTACTTCTCCTTCCACCGCTACGACCTGTTCACGCTGGAGTTCGTCGGGCTGGACAACTACCGCTACTTCCTGACCGACGAGCGGGCGTTCGTCTCCATCGGCAACACCCTGTGGCTGGTCGTCTTCATGGTGCCCGCCCAGGTGCTGTTCGCCCTGGGGCTGGCCCAGCTCGTGACCCGGCTGAAGGCGGGCGCGGGCCTGTTCCGGACGATCTTCTACCTGCCCTCGCTGATCCCGACGGTGGCGGGCACGGTGGCGTTCGTGTTCCTGCTCAACCCGGCCACCGGCCCGGTCAACCAGCTCCTGGAGCTGATCGGCGTCACCGGCCCCGACTGGTTCGGCGACAGGGACTGGTCCAAGCCGAGCCTGACCCTGCTGGGCATGTGGGGGGTCGGGAACACCATGGTGATCTTCCTCGCCGCCCTGCTGGACGTGCCCCGGCACCTGTACGAGGCGGCCGCCCTTGACGGGGCGGGGGCCTGGCGGCAGTTCCGGAGCATCACGCTGCCGACGATCTCGCCGGTGCTGGTGTTCTCGGCGGTCACCGGCGTCATCTACGCCCTGCAGTACTTCACCCAGGCGATGATCGCCGCCAGGGTCGCCTCCGGCGCCACCGACTCCCCCGGCAGCAGCTTCACACCCGGCTATCCGGAGATGTCCACGCTGACCCTGCCGCAGTGGCTCTTCCACGCGGGCTTCCGCGACTTCTCCATGGGCTACGCCTGCGTGCTCGCGCTGCTGCTGTTCGCCGCCTCGATGGCCTTCACCCTGATCCTGCTGCGCCGCTTCCGCGCCTTCGACCGGGAGGTCTCGTGAGCACCGCCCTGGCCACCCGCCCCCAGGCCCCGGCCTCCCGGCCGCGCGGCCGGACCGCCCGGAGCGTCCGGGGGCGCAGGATCCTGTACTGGATCGCCACGCACGCCCTCGCCGTCGCGCTGGCGATCATGTTCATCGGGCCGCTGGTCTTCATCGCGCTGACCGCCCTGATGACCGACCAGCAGGCGCTGACCAGCCAGCTGTGGCCCCGGTCGTGGAACTGGGGCAACTTCGCCGAGATCTTCGAGCGGTCCCCGCTGCTGCTGTGGATCGGCAACACGATGCTGTACGCGGTCCTGGGCACCGTGTTCATGCTGCTGTCGTCGATCCCCGTGGCCTACGCGCTGGCCCGCTTCCGCTTCCCCGGGCGCAGGGCCGCCTTCCTGGCGGTCATCGCGATGATGATGCTGCCCCCGCAGGTGGTCGCGGTCCCGGTCTATCTGATCTGGGCCCGGGCCGAGCTGACCGGCACGCTCTGGCCGCTGATCCTGCCCATGCTGCTGGGCGACGCCTTCTCCATCTTCCTGCTGCGCCAGTTCCTGCTGACGATCCCCAAGGACTACACCGACGCGGCCCGGGTCGACGGCTGCTCGGACTTCACCACGCTGGTGCGGGTCGTGCTGCCGATGGCCCGGCCCGCGATCGCCGCGGTGGCGCTGTTCCAGTTCTTCTACTGCTGGAACGACTACTACGGCCCGCTGCTGTACGCCTCCACGAACCTGGACAACTGGACGCTGTCGATCGGGCTGGCGTCCTTCAAGGCCCTGCACAGCGTGCAGTGGAACCTCACCATGGCGGCCACGCTGCTCGTCATGGCACCTGTGATCATCGTGTTCTTCCTCGCCCAGAGAGTCTTCATCGAGGGCGTCACCTTGACAGGAGTTAAAGGGTGAAACTCGCCGTTGTCGGGGGCGGCTCGACGTACACGCCGGAGCTGATCGACGGGTTCGCACGGCTGAGGGAGGAGCTGCCCCTCACCGAGATCGCGCTGGTCGACCCGGACACCCGCCGGCTCGGCCTGGTCGCCGGGATGGCCCGCCGGATGCTGGCGCGCGCCGGGCACCCGGCGAAGGTCACCGCGACCGCCTCGGTCGAGGAGGGCGCCGCCGGGGCCGTGGCCGTGCTCCTGCAGCTGCGCGTCGGCGGCCAGGCGGCGCGCGAGGTCGACGAGACGCTCCCGCTGGAGTGCGGGTGCGTCGGCCAGGAGACCACCGGGGCGGGCGGCCTGGCCAAGGCCCTGCGCACGGTGCCGGTCGTGCTGGACATCGCCGCGCGGATCCGCGAGCACGCGCCCGGCGCCTGGATCGTCGACTTCACCAACCCGGTGGGCATCGTCACCCGGGCGCTGCTGGAGGCCGGCCACCGGGCCATCGGCCTGTGCAACGTGGCGATCGGCTTCCAGCGCCGCTTCGCCGCGAAGCTGGGCGTCGACCCCGGGCGGATCTCCCTGGGTCACGTCGGCCTGAACCACCTGACGTGGGAGCGGGCGGTCCTGCTCGACGGGCGGGACGTGCTGCCCGAGCTGCTGGAGGAGCACGGCGAGGAGATCGCCGACGACGTCGGCCTGCCGGTCGGCCTGATCCGCCGGCTCGGCGTGGTGCCCTCCTACTATCTGCGCTACTTCTACGCCCACGACCTCGTGGTGGAGGAACAGCGGGCCAAGCCCTCGCGGGCGGCCGAGGTCGCGGCGATGGAGGGCCGGCTGCTGGAGATGTACGCCGACCCGGCGGTGGACACCAAGCCCGGGCTGCTGGAGCGGCGCGGGGGCGCGTTCTACTCCGAGGCCGCCGTGGCGCTGATCGCCTCGCTGCTCGGCGACCGCGGCGACGTCCAGGTGGTCAACCTGCGCAACGACGGCACGCTGCCGTTCCTGGCCGACGACGCGGTCGTCGAGGTGCCCGCCACGATCACCGCCTCCGGTGCCGTGCCGCTGGCCGTACCGGCCGTCGAGCCCCTCTACGCCGGTCTCATCGCCCACGTCACGGCCTACGAGACGCTGGCGCTGGAGGCCGCGCTGCACGGCGGCCGCGAGCGGGTCGCCGACGCGCTGCTCGCCCACCCGCTGGTCGGCCAGGCCGCCCCGGCCGGGGAGCTGGCCCGGCGCCTGGTCGAGGCCAACCGGCGGCACCTGCCCTGGGCGCAGGCGTGAGGACCGTCCTGGCCGTGGACGGCGGCAACAGCAAGACCGACGTCGCGCTGGTCGGCGAGGACGGCTCCGTCCTGGCCACCGGCCGGGGCGCGGCCTTCGAGCCGCAGCGCGCGGGCGTGGGCGCCGCCGTCGACGTGATCGGCGAGATCGCGCGACGGATGCTCGGCCCGGGCGCGGACGTGCCGTACGCCGACCACGTGGCCGCCTACGTGGCGGGCGCGGACCTGCCGGCCGAGGAGCGGGCCCTGCGCGAGGAGATCCTCGCCCGGGGCTACGCCCGGGAGGCGGTCGTCGGCAACGACACCTTCGCCCTGCTGCGGGCCGGGGCCTCGGGCCCGTCGGGCGTGGCGGTGGTCTGCGGGGCGGGCATCAACGCGGTCGGGGTCTCCCCCACCGGGCAGGTCGCCCGCTTCCCCGCCCTCGGCAGGCTCACCGGCGACTGGGGCGGCGGGCTGGGCCTGGGCGAGGAGGTGCTCTGGCACGCCGTGCGCGCCGAGGACGGCCGCGGCCCGGCCACCGTGCTGGAGCGCGCGGTGCGCGAGCGCTTCGGCACCCGCACCGTGGAGGAGGTGTCCCTGGCCGTGCACTTCGGCGACCTCCCCTACGCCCGGCTGCAGGATCTGGTGCCGCCGCTGATGTCGGCCGCCGAGGCGGGCGACGCGGTGGCGCGCTCCGTCGTGGCGCGCCTGGCCGAGGAGATCACGATCCTCGGGGTGGTCGCGCTGCGCCGGCTCGGCCTGCTCGGCTCCCCCGTGGAGGTGGTCCTGGGCGGCGGCGTGCTGACCGCCCGCGACCCGCTCCTGAGCGCCATGCTCGAGGAGAGCTTCGCCGAGCGGGCTCCGCAGGCCAAGCTGGTCGTCGTCGACGTCCCGCCCATCGTGGGCTCCGCCCTGCTAGGCCTGGACCGGCTCGGCACGGCCGGCAGGGCCGGGGAGCGCCTGCGGGCGCACTTCCGCGCCGCGGTGCGGGCTTAGCCTCTCCGTCGATCGATGACCCGTCGTGGGAGGGGCGGCGGCGAGGTGAGCCCCCGTGCCCCGGGTCGCACACGCGACCAGGGGCACGGGGAGCGATCAGGACTCGCAGTTGACCTCGGTTTCGGAGCTGCAGGAGTCGGTCCCCGCGCTGCCGTCCGCGAAGTCGGCGCCACCGTTGCCGAACAGGAAGTCGTTGCCCGACCCGCCCGAGAGGCTGTCGTTGCCGCTGCCGCCCGAGAGCCGGTCGACGCCTGCGGAGCCGCTCATCGTCGCCGGCAGGGGACCGGTGATGCGCGCGGTGTCGTCACCCGACGACATGGAGACCTGGATCCTGGTGGCGCCTGTGCACTGCACCACGGCCCCCAGCTGCGTGCAGCCCGCGCCCGCGGTGACCGAGTGCAGGATGGAGGAGACCCTCACGGTGCCGTTGGCGAAGTCCGTGACGTCGACGCTGTCGTTGCCGGTCGTGCCCACGATCTTCACGGCGGTACCGCTCTTGGAGACGGTGGCTCCGGCGGCGTGGGCGGGCGCGGCGAGCGCCGCGGACGTGGCCAGGGCGGTGGTGGCCAGCGCGAGGGCGGCGAGGGTACGGCGAGTGGCGAACATGGTGAACTCCTTTGTCTCGTGTCTCTTTCGCCGGATGCCGGGGGCATCCGGGACATCGCTTCACCGAGTGTCAGACAGGGGCGTCACCGGTAGAAATCCCTAGATCTAGGGGTGGCGGGCACCGCACAGTCGGGGCATGAAGAGTCAACAGCTGCAGTCGATCTGCCGTATGGCGGCTCCGGCCGCTGCGGAGGCCGCCACCCCTGCCGAACTGGGGATCGTGCTTTCGCAGATGGTCGGTCGGGTCGTGCCGCACGACGGCTATCTCCTGGCCGGACTGGATCCGCTCGCCGGAACGGGCTGCCTGGTCACCGCCGCCCACGGCAACAACGGCATGGCGCACCGCCGGCTGGAGATCGATGAGGCCGCCGGCCGGGACCTGCACTCGCCGGCGGCCCTGGCCGCCCCTGCTCCGGCCGGCGTTCCGGGCGACTCCGGCCTGCCGCGGGAACGCCACAACGAGCGGCTGCACGAGATCATGGCCGAGGCCGGGTCCGGCAGCGAGCTGCGCCTGCTGCTCAAGACCGGCGGCCGGGTGTGGGGCATGCTGGGCCTGCTGCGCGAGCCGTTCCATCGCCCCTTCTCCCCCGACGACGCGCTGCGCGCCCAACGGCTGTCGGCCCCCTTGGCCCACGCCCTCAAGCGGCATGTGACCGGACGGCCGCTGCGGCCGGTGCGCAGCGACCTGGCTCCGGGCTTGATCGTGGTCGACGGCCACGACACCGTGCGGGCGGCCTCGGCCACCGCCCACGACTGGCTGCAGCGGCTCGGGTCGCAGCAGTGCGGGCGCCACGCCGACGACCCCTACGGCCACATCCGGAACATCGTCTCCGCCGCCCGCCGCGACAACGGCGAGGCGCTCGCCCGGCTGCCCGAGATGGACGGCTGGATCGAGCTGCGCGGCCAGCTCATCGGAGATCCGCAGGCGGCCGAGGTGGTGGTCACCGTCCAGCCGGCGTCCGGGACGACCCTGCTGTCGGCCATCACCGCCTGGTACGACATCACCCCGAAAGAGCACCTGGTCGTGCGGCACCTTCTCGACGCGCTGCCGAGCAAGCAGATCGCCAAGCGGCTGGGCGTGTCCCAGCACACCGTGCACGACCACCTGAAATCGATCTACCGCAAGACCGGAGTGAGCGGCCGCGACGAACTCCTCGCCGGCCTGGCCCGGTGATCAAGACGGCCTCGGGTCCGGTCCGCCCGGAGATCGACGGACAAGCTCAGGGCCTCCCGCCGGCCTGGACGCGGTCGAGGAATCCGGCGACCAGCGGGGCGATCTCGGGGAGCCTGTCCTCCAGGGCGAAGTGCCCGGTGTCGAACAGGTGCAGTTCGGCGCCGGGGACGTCGCGGAGGTAGGCGCGGGCGCCCGGCTCGGTGAAGAAGGGGTCGTTCCCGCCCCAGGCGATGAGCGTGGGCGGGGTCCGCTCGCGCAGCCACCGCTGCCACTCCGGATACCGGCCGAGGTTGGTGTGATAGTCGAAGGCCAGCGCGACCTGCGCCTCCTTGCGCCCCGGCAGGTCGAGGAAGTGCTGGTCCAGCGTCCAGCCGTCGGGCGCGACGAGTCGCGGATCGGCGGTGCCGCCCTCGTACTGGCCGCGCGTGGCGGGCGGCGTCAGCAGGTCGCGCACGGTCTCCTCGGCCCCCTCGTCCTGCGGGCGCAGCGCGATGAAGCCGCGGGCGGCGTCCGACAGGCCCTCCTCGTAGGCGTTGCCGTTCTGCACGACCAGGCCGGCGATCCACTCGGGCCGCCGGACCGCCAGCCGGAAGCCGACGGGCGCGCCGAAGTCGAAGACGTACATCACGAACCGGGTCAGGCCGAGTCGTTCGACGAAGCCCTCGACGGTGTCGGCCAGTGTGTCGAAACGGTAGGCGAATCCGTCCGGGGTCACCGTGTGGCCGAAACCGGGATAGTCGGGGGCGATCAGCCGGTAGCGGTCGCCGAGCACGTCGATGAGCCTGCGGAACTGGTGCGAGGCCGACGGGAAGCCGTGCAACAGCAGCATGACGGGGGCGTCGGCCCTGGAGGGGACCGACTCGCGGTAGAAGACCTGCACGCCGTCGACGTCGATGTGGCGGTGCAACGTGCGGGCGATGGCCGGGAACGTCATTTCACATGCCTCCTCGAAGCGAAGATGCATTAGTAGTAACCGATCTCCATCTAACGGGTCAACTCGTCCGTTTACCATTAGGTCATGAGCGATCTCATGCCGCTGACGGGCGAGCCCCTCGCCCTGGACCTGGTCAACACCCGGCCGCGCACCCCGCAGGGGCCGGTCGACCTGCTGGCCGATCCCGAGGGGCTGCGTTCGTGGCTGACCCTCCAGCGCGACCGGCTGCCCGGCCTGACCGAGGACGAGATCTCCGCCCTGACCCCGTCCGACCTGTCGGCCGTGCACGCCGTACGCGGGCACGCCGCCGCCGCGATCGAGCGCGCCCGGCGGGGCGAGCGCCCGCCCGGCGCCGCCCTGCGCGGGCTCAACCGGGCGCAGGGCGCGGCGCCCGCCGTCCGGGAGCTGTCCTGGGACGGCACGTCCGTCACGGCCGCCACCCGCCGTCCCGGCACCCCCGGCGCCCGCCTGACGGCCCTGCTCGCCGAGGCCGTGGCCGCTCTGCTGACCGATCCGGCGATCACCCGGGTGCGCGGGTGCGAGGCCGACGACTGCGTCATGCTGTTCCTGCCCGCGCATCCGCGCCGGCGCTGGTGCTCGGCCGCGCGCTGCGGCAACCGGGCGCGCGTCGCCCGTTACTACCGGCGGCACCGGCCGGAGTGAGCCCGCGCGGGGCGGATCAGGAGGGCGGGGCCGCGGGCAGTGTGAAGCGGAACCTGGCGCCGCCGCCGGGGTTGTCCTCGGCGACGATGGTGCCGCCGTGGCGTTCGACGACCCGCAGGCAGATGGCCAGCCCCAGGCCCGTACCGCTGTAGGTGGTGGCGGCCCGGTGGAACCCCGCGAAGATCGCCTGGTGCTGGTCGGGAGGGATGCCGATGCCCCGGTCGGCGATCTCGACGCAGACCCAGCCCTCCGGCGCGGGGTGGGGGGTGACGTCGACGCGGGGGGCCTGCCCCGGCGGGGTGTACTTGATCGCGTTGCCGATCAGGTTCTCGACGAGCTGGCGGACCAGCGGAGGATCGGCGCGCACGCGGGGGAGAATGCCGACGTACACCTGCGGGGCGGGACCGGCCCGGTCGGCTCCGGCGGCGGCCACGTGCTCGGCCACGATCTCGCGCACCATCGCGTCCAGGTCGACCGTCTGCAGGTTCACGGCGGCGTCGCGGGCGGCGGCGTAGATGAGCAGGTCGTCGATCAGGCGGCTCATCCGCGCGGTCGCCGACAGCACCCGGTCCAGGTGCCGCATGCGCACCGCGGCCCGCCCCTCGCCCCGGCCGGTCGCCCCGCTCCGGCCGGTCGTCTCACGCGGCCCGCCGGGACCGGTGGACTCCGGCTCCTCGGCCAGGTCGTCGTACACCAGCTCGGCGAACCCGCGCACCGCGCTCAGCGGGCGTTTGAGGTCGTGGGCCACGACACCGGCGAAGGCCTGCAGCTCGGCCTCGCGTTCGCGCAGCGCGGTGATGTTGTAGGAGGAGGCCACCGCGCCGATGAGACTCCCGTCGGTGTGCCGCAGCGGCCGCGCGTGCATCATGACGATCTGCCTGCCGCGGCCGGGCGGCGTCACCGTCATCTCCAGGTCGACGTCCTCCCCGCTCAGCGCCCGCATCAGGGGGGTCTGCCCGATCGTCATCGGCGTGCCGTCGCCGTGGGTCATGTGCACCACCGGAGTGGTCTCGGCGACGGTCAGCGGCCGGTCGGCGGGCGGCAGGGCGCTGCGGGCGACCCGGTTGGCGTGCACGATGACGCCGTCGAGGTCACAGGTGATCACGTTGACGTCGATGGCGTCCAGCACCTGGGTCAGATAGGCCTTCTGCACCGCCAGTTCGTCACGCGCGCCGCGCAGCTCGGCCTCGCTCGCGGTGCGCCGGACCAGCTCCTCCTGGAGCGCCGCGGCCGCGGCGGCCAGCCGCTCGTCGGCCCGGGTCCTGTCCGTGATGTCATGGAAGACCGCCACCGCGCCCGCCTGCCCGGCCGCCGGGTCCAGCGGCTGGGCCGACACCGAGATGACCGCCCCTTCCGGGCGGCCGGGGTGGCGGATCATCATCGACGCCCGTTCCACCTTCCGGCCGGTCAGCGCGCGCATCACGGGCAGTTCCCCGGTCGGGATCGGGGCCGAGCCGTCGGGGGTGAAGGCCCCGTAGCGGCGCTGCCACTCCTCGATGTCGTAGGGATCATGGTCGATGCCGAGGATCTCCCTGGCGGCCGGGTTGTACAGCAGGAACCGTCCCTTCTCGTCGATCACCCCGACCCCGTCCCCCACGCTGTCCAGCACCGCGGCCAGCAGCCCGCTCTGGCGGCGCGCCCCGGCCTCGGCGGCGCGCAGCTCGGCGGTGGCGGCCACCACCTGCGCCCGCGCCCGCGCGCGGCTGCCGGCCAGGACGAAGACGAGCGTGGCCAGCAGCAGGCTCACCACGGTCCCGGTGGCGGTCACGGTGACCGGCAGCGCCCCGGACGCACCGGACAGCGACTCCTTTGAGGCGGTGACGTCGAGCTGCCAGGCCCGCTGGGCGACGCGCACCTCACCGGTACGGCTCATGTCGGGGGAAGAGCGGTCGCCGATCATGGCCAGCGTGGCGACGGTCGTCACGGCGCCGCCGCTGTGGCGCGCGCGCAGCCGTACGCCGACCAGCCGCGAGGTGACGGGCGGGAGGGCCTCGCCGATGAAGTCCTGGCCGTGCAGCGCCATCAGGGCCCAGCCGACGAACCTGCGCCGTCCTCCGTCCGCCGGGGTCTCGGCGTGGACCGGGACGGTCAGCACGAACGACAGCTGACGGCGCTCCGGCGGCAGGCCCCGCTCTCCGAGCAGGTAGTAGGTGTCGGAGACCGTCACCTGGCCGCTGCGGCGCGCCTCGGTCAGCGCCTGGGCGGGCTCGGCCGCCTGGGTGGCGTCGATGCCGACCGGCTGCCGCAGGTTGCCGTTCAACGGCTCGTTGAAGATCGAGAAGATGTGCTCGCGCCCGGTGCCCTCGGCGGCCAGTTTCAGGCCCGCCGCCCCCCGGTCGCGCCACTCCCGCTGCACCCGCGGGACCTGCTCGTCGCCGGCCGCCACCAGGAACACGATCGAGGACGCGCCGGCCAGCCGCATCTGCTGCAGCGGCCGGGTGAGCTGGACGAACCCGGCCCTCGTCAGCGGCTCGGAGGCCCCCATGGCGGCGGCCATCATGCGCAGCGCGTCCACGTACCGCCCGGCCTGCGCCGTCACCGCCCCGTTCACCAGCGCCGCGCGCCGGTCCATCGCCTGCTCGACGGTGCGCTGCTGGGCACGCTGCAGCACGGCGCCCGTCAGACCCGACAGCACCACGCCCACGACGGCCACCAGCGCCACGGCGAGCACCGCCGGGGCGGCCTGCGCCCAGGGGACCTGCCGGAGGCGACGCCTGACCACGTTCCACACGTCATTCACTATCGGCAGACGGCCCGCTCCTGCCGGTCACGCCACGCCGTCGGCGGGCATGCCTATGCCGAGCCCACCACCTGCGCTGATGGACATTTGGCCGGGACGGCGAGCAGGACTTCCCTATCGCCCGGGCTGATATTTCGTGATACGCGCTATATCCCGGAGATAGCGGGCATGCGGGCAGGTATGGATGGCAGGGCAGAAGATCCAGAGGTCGGCCCGGGCGACCTCGACCCCTCGGAGGAGAAGCGGCACCGGGCACTGGGAGAGCTGGCCGTCGGCCTGGCCATGGCCGAAGCCCGAGCCAATCACGGCCATCACGCGCTGGCCAACGCCCACACCTCCGCGGCCGACGCGCACCGCCTGCTGGCCCAGGCCAACGCCGGCGACGTCACCGAACACCGCGAGCTCGAGGAATGGCACCGCTGGTGCGCCATGGTGGAGAGCCAGCTGGCCGCCGAAGCCGACCAGCGCACACCCCGCACCTACAGGCCCGGCTCCTAGACGCGAACGGCCGGAGCAGCGCGGGGGCCGGCCGGAACGCCCCGCGGCGAGACCGTGCGCCCCTCACCCGCCGCCACGGGGCTGTGAAGGAGATATGGGGCAGTTTCCCGATTTTTGCCGGTATTCTCTAGACACCCTGAATCTACACATAGTGTAATCATCCAGATACATTAGGTTGCCATGAGAAGCCGCCGGGGTCCCTCATCCGACGATCTCCGATGGTGGCGGACCCTTCACGGATGGGAGAAAACGATCACCGGATCCGGCTGGACGCCCGCTGCGGCCCTCGCTCACACCGATACGGACTGGATGGAAGATATTGGGACGTTCACCGGGGTTGTACCGATCCAGTCATCTTCCGGGAAGGTTGCGGCGAGCGAAGGGGGACAGGTGGTAAAGGCGCACGTGGACGGCATGTCGGTGATCTCGGGGGACGAGCCCCGGAGGCTGGCGGCGGTACGGCGCTATCAGATCCTGGACACCCCGCCCGACGGCGCCTTCGACCGGGTCGCCGCGCTGGCCGCCCGCGCGTTCGACGTTCCCATGGCCACCGTGACCATCGTCGACGAGGACCGCATCTGGTTCAAGGCCCAGCGGGGGCTGCCCGCCGGGATGAGCCAGATCAGCCGCGAGCCCGGCCTGTGCGCCTCGGCCATCCTGTACGGCGAGCCGTACGTCGTCACCGACGCCCGCACCGACCCGCGCGCCATGGACAACCCCCTGGTGGACGGCCCGGCGGGGATCCGCTTCTACGCCGCGGCCCCCATCATCACCTCGGACGGCCACCGGCTGGGAACCGTCAACGTGCTGGACGTCCGCCCCCGCACCGTCGACGCCGCGCAGCTCGCGACGCTGCAGGACCTGGCCGCCCTGGTGGCCGACGAGCTGGAGGTACGGCTGGCGGCGATGGCCACGGTGGCGCGCGAGCGGCGGATGCGCCGCGAGCTGGAGCGGGAGCGGGAGCGCCTGGAACTGCTGTCCAGCACGCTGCAGCGCACGCTGCTGCCGTCGATCCTGCCGGACGTGCCCGGACTGGAGCTGGCCGCCTATTACCACGTGGCCTCCAGCGACCGGGTCGGCGGCGACTTCTACGACGTCTTCGCCCTGGGCGACGGGCGCTGGGGCCTGTTCCTGGGGGACGTGTCCGGCAAGGGGGCCGAGGCGGCGGCGCTGACCTCGCTGGCGCGCTACACGCTGCGCGCCGCGGCCACCTACGATCCCGACCCCGTCGGGGTGCTGCACAATCTCAACACGGTGCTGCTGCAGGAGCAGCAGCCCGGCGACCCGCGGTACTGCACCGTCCAGTTCGGTCTCCTGACCCCGGACGGCGCCGGGTTCGACCTGGTGCTGGCCGCGGGGGGACACCCTCCGGCCCAGGTGGTCCGCGCCGGCGGCCAGGTGGAGGCCCTGCACCCGGCCGACGGATGCGTGGTGGGGGTCTTCCCCGACCCGACGATCACCACCGTGCGGACGCGTCTGCACCCGGGGGACGCGCTCCTGCTGCACAGCGACGGCCTGACCGAGGCCCGCACCCCCGACGGCCACCTGTTCGGCGAGGAACGGCTGCGCGGGCTGCTCGCCCCGCTCGCGGGCCGGACGGCCAAGGAGGTCGTGACGGTCATGCGAGGGCTGCTGGCCGACTTCGGTGCCGGGCTGGCCGACGACACCGCTATCTTGGCCCTGTCCGTACCATAGGCTGATCGTCCGCGGCCGTCCCCCATCGGCCGGCCCATCGCGTGAGGAGCCGTAGTGAGCGCCCCGACCAGCTCGTTGACCTGGGCCCTCGACCACGAGGAACCGAAGGCGTGCGTGCTTCGGCTGACCGGTGAACTCGACTACACCACTTCGGTCCACCTGAAGGACGCCCTCGACGACCTGGGCAGCTGCCACAACCTGATCGTCGATGTGAGTCAGTTGACGTTCTGCGACTCCACCGGCCTGCGCATGCTCCTGAACGCCCGGCAGACCATCACCACCGGGGGCGGCGTCGTCGCCCTCGTCGGCGCCAACGCCCGCCTGAACCGGATCCTGAACCTCACCGGGCTGGCGCGCGCCTTCTCCCTGCACGGCACCCTCTCCGAGGCGCACGAGGCGCTGGCCGCCTCCTCACGGTGACCCCGGTCCGCCGGACTTGGCGGGATTTTTGCCGACCGGAAGGGAAAAGCATCAATGATCCGGGCTGAAATGGGTACTCCGGCAGCATGCTTCCGGCGGGCGACCGCTAATCTACTGACCCGGGGCAGGAGCCGGCACCGGGCACGACACCGCAGGGGAGATCAGTGAGAAGCGTTCAGCTCCGCCAGTGGGCGATCACTGCGGATCTCTCCACCCTCCGCGACCGGATCACCGACTCCGCCGAGCGGGCCGGTCTGCGCGGCCGCCGTCTGGACGACCTCCTGCTGGCCGCCAACGAGGCCGTGATCAACGTGCTGGAGCACGGCGGAGGCCAGGGCACCGTGTCCGTCTCGCACGACGGGACCGACGTGCACGTCGAGATCACCGACGCCATGGGCCGGCTGTCCCCGCTCGACGCCCGCCGCCGGCTGCCCGGCGCCGACGCCTCACGCGGGTTCGGGCTGTGGCTGATCGGCCGCCTCTGCGACGAGTTCACCATCTCCCAGAACCCGGGCCACTCATCGGTACGGCTGCGCATGCGCATCGCCTCCGCCCCGCAGTCCGCCCTGGAACCGGTCTTCTCCTAGAGACGGTCCCGGATCGCCCCGCCCGCCCCTGTCATGCCGGACGACCGGCTCAGACCGGCCCGGCGTCCGCCCCCGCCCGCAACACCTCTCTGATCTCGGCGGTGTGCCGCTCGGCCAGGTCGGGGCGGCCGTGGTACTGGGCGGGGGTGTTCTGGAACATCACGATCTGCCATGTCCCCCCGCGGCGCTCGGCGACGAGCGTCTGGAAGGCGTTGACCTCGGGTCTGAGGTCGTCCGCGCCCGGCGGGACCATGCCGGCGATCGCCTGCACCATCGCGTGGTCGGCGCCGAGCGGCCGCACCCGGCGCACCTTGGTGACGTAGGTGGCGACCCGGTGATCACCGAAGATCGCCGACAGGTGGCCCAGGATCTCGGCGGCCGCCACCTGGCTGCCGTCGAACCCGACCATCATGCCGTCCTCGGCGAACAGCGCGGCGTACTCCTTGGCGTCGTTGCGCCGCCACGAGTCCAGCAGCCGGTGGTAGAGGTCGCGCACGCCCGCCTCGTCGAAGATCTCACTCATCGCCTCTCCCCGTCGCGCTCCCCGCCCTCGTCCGTGTCCGGGCCCACGCTCGTTGCGCGCTCACGTTCCTGCCATACCCACGCCGTGCGGACCGGTGGCGGGTGCCGGGCACCGGTCCAGCCGAGTATCGGAGGATGGAAGAGGCCGTGTCCACCCTCGCCGCCGTCCGACGTCAGAGGGACTTGAAATGACGTCACGATGATGCCATGATGACGTCATGGAGTTGACATCGTACATCGACGGCCTGCGCCGGGAGCTGACCGCCGCGGCCGAGGTGGCGGGCCCCGAGGTGCGCGAGGCCGCCGAGCGCCTCGCCTCCGCGCTCGACCCGGCGGTGCGGCTCACGCTCATGGACGTGCTCTCCGACGCGGCCGACGAGGTCACCAGGGAGATCGATCCCGGCGTGGTCGAGGTGCGCATCCGCGGCCGGGAACCGCAGTTCGTGGTGAGCCTGCCGCAGGAGGAGCCCGCCGGGTCGCACGACTTCCCGCCCGGCTTCCCGTTCCCGGGGCACTTCCCGCCCGGCTTCCCGTTCTCCACGGGCCGGCCGCCCATGGGTCCTCCCGGTCCGCCCGGCCCTCCCCACGTCCCCTCGCCGCCCCACGCACCCGTGCCGCCGGAGCCCCCCGCCCCTCCCGGCGAGACCGAGCAGGGCACCGCCCGGATGACCCTGCGCCTCCCCGAAGCGCTGAAGGCCCGCGTCGAGCAGGCCGCGGCCGGCTCCGGCGTCTCGGTGAACGCCTGGCTCGTCCGGGCCCTCACCGCCGCCGTGGCCGACCCCGGTCCGGGCCCGCACGGTCCCGGTCCGCACGGTCCCGGCCCGTACGGCTCGGGCAGGCGCCTCACCGGCTGGAGCCGCTGACCCGATCCGGCGAGTCCGGGGCCTCACCCGTCGCGGACCGGCCAGGCTGCCACCGGCCCGGCGGTCCGGGACACCACCCACCGCCGCCCACCTCTCCGCCGAGAGGGAGCCGTTCACCTTTCTCCATCGAGAGGGAGCTTCGCCATGCCCACATTCCCCACGCCGGGTCCCATCACCTTCAGCGCCCACTTCGCGGGCGGCAGCCTCCGGATCACGGCCTCCGACCGCGAGGACACCACGGTCGACATACGGCCGGCCGATCCCTCCGACCTCGACCACGCCCGGTCCGTCCGGGTCGAGCACGACGCCGGCACCGTCAGCGTCAAGGCGCCCGACCTGCGGAGCCTCCGCCGCATCCCCGCCGTCGACGTCGTCGTGGCCCTGCCCTCCGGGTCACACGTGCGCGCCGACACCGTCTCGGCCGACGTGAGCGCGGCCGGGCCGCTGTGCGACGTCGAGATCTCAACCGCCTCAGGTGACGTCACCCTCGAGCACGCGGCCGGACTACGCGTCAGGACGACGTCGGGTGACGTCAGGTGTGACGTCACGGAAGGCCCCGCCTCGGTGAAGACCACCTCGGGTGCGGTACGGCTGGGCGCGGTCGCCGGCCCGGCCGGCCTGACCACCGTCTCCGGCGAGGCCGAGATCGGAGAGGCGGGCGGCGACGTCACCGCCAAGTCGGCCTCCGGGCGGATCCGGGTCCACCGGATCGCCGGGGGGCAGGTCTCGGTGAACACCGCCTCCGGCGACGTCTCGGTCGGGGTCGCCTCCGGCACCGCGACGTGGCTCGACGTCAGCTCACTGTCCGGGAAGATCAACTCCGAGCTGACCCCGTTCGGCCAGGACGATCAGCCCACCGAGGACGAGAACACGGTCGAACTCGGCATCCGCACCGTCAGCGGCGACATCTCCATCACCAGATCGGAAGGCACGCGATGAACACCGACATGATCCTGCACCACGCCATCGCCATGCACGCCGAGCGCATCGCCGAGGCCGAGCACTCCCGCGCGCTCGCCCGCCGAGGCCCCGGGCGGCGGCGCTCCCCCGCCCTCCTGCGCCACCGCCTGGCCATCCTCCTCCACACCCTGGCCGAGGCCGTCGACACCCCGCCCCGCCCCTCCTACTCCGCCCACCGCCCCTCCCGGGCATCCTGACCGCACCACCCCCACCTCCGGGTGTCTTGACACCACCCCACCTTCACCCTCCAGCACACGCGGGCGCGGATCGATCACCCGGCCGGGCCACAACGCCTGTCAGTGCTCCCCGGCGTCATACTCGGCGCCGTCGCCGGCACGGCTCTCGACCTCCTACGACAGCCGGATCACCGCAGCCTGCCCGAGATCCTCGACCGTTCGCGGCGGGTCGTCACGGTGTCGTCCTGCGGGCGTACTTCTTCACCCGGTACGTCCGTACGTAGTCGAACGCCGCCGTCGCCCCCGACCTGTCCACTGACACAAAGTCGATCTTGACGTGGCCGGTGGCCGCACAAGGCCGATCCGGCGTTGTGAGGAGGTCTATGCACTGAACCAAGCGCTTGCTACGCTCCGGTCATGATACCCACGATCGTCTGGGGTACCGGGAACATCGGCCGCGCGGCCATCCGCGCCGTCGAGGCCCATCCGGCGCTGGAGCTCACCGCGGTGATCGTCCACGATCCCGCCAAGGCCGGCCGTGACGCCGGCGAACTGGCCGGCCTCGGCCGCGACCTCGGGGTCGCGGCGACCGGCGACGCCGGCGAGGCGCTGGCCACCGGCCCCCGCGCCGTGGTGTACGCCGCCTCCGGCGACATCCGCCCCGACGAGGCCCTGGCCGACGTCGTCAAGGCGGTCCGGGCCGGGGCCGTGGTCGTCACCCCCTCGCTGTACGCGCTCTACGACCAGCGCAACGCCCCGCCGGAGATGCGGGAGCCGGTGCTGGCCGCCGTCGCCGAGGGCGGCGGATCGCTGTTCGTCTCCGGCGTCGACCCCGGCTGGGGCAACGACGTGCTGCCGCTGCTGATCAGCGGGCTGACCGCCGACGTGGACGTGATCCGCTGTCAGGAGATCTTCGACTACACCACCTACGACCAGCCCGACGCGGTCCGCTACCTGGTCGGCATGGGCCAGCCGATGGACTACGAGCCGCCGATGATCGCCCCGACGGTCCCGACCATGGTGTGGGGCGGGCAGGTACGGCTGATGGCCCGGGCCCTGGACGTCGAGCTCGACGAGATCCGCGAGACCGTGGAACGGCGCCCGCTCGAATCCACGGTGGGCACCGCGACGATGGGCGAGTTCGAGGCCGGCACCCAGGGCGCGATCCGGTTCGAGGTGCAGGGGATAGTCGGGGGCGAGCCCCGCATCGTCATCGAGCACGTCACCCGCATCCACCCCTCCTGCGCGCCGGACTGGCCGACGCCGCCCGACGGCGACGGGGCGCACCGGGTGATCGTCGAGGGACGTCCGCACATCGAGGTCACGGTCGAGGCCGTCGACGAGAGCGGCAACCGCTCCGCCGGCGGGAACGCGACCGCGGTCGGCCGGCTGGTCAACGCCGTCGACTGGCTCGTGGAGGCCAAACCCGGGCTCTACGACGCGCTCGACGTGCCGCTGCGGCCCGGCAGGCTCGCAAGGAGGCGGCCGTGAGGATCGACATCCCCGAGGGCAAGGACCCCATCGGGTACGTGTGGGGCGAGATGGTCCCCGGCATCGGGGTGGCCGCCTCGAACTTCTCGCTGGCGGTCTACGCCCACACGACCCTGGGCCTGCGCGAGTTCGAGGCCGCGCGGCTGCGGATCGCGCAGATCAACGGGTGCGCCTTCTGCCTGGACTGGCGCACCGAGCGCGACGGGCAGAAGGTCGAGGAGGACTTCGCCGAGGCGGTGACCCACTGGCGCACCACCGGCGCCTTCGACGACCGCACCCGGCTGGCCGCCGAGTACGCCGAGCGCTACGCCCTTGACCATCACGGCCTCGACGACGAGTTCTGGAACCGGATGACCGCGCACTACAGCCAGACCGAGATCGTGGAGCTGAGCATGAGCATCGGCTCCTGGCTGGCCTTCGGCCGGCTCAACCACGTGCTGGGCCTGGACACCGTGTGCGTGCTGACCGGCGGCTCCTCCCCCGCGGGGAAGCGGACGCCCACGCCCTGACGGCGACGACCCCCGCAGACGAACCTCCTCACAGACACCCTCCTCAGAGGGAACCCCCTGCCGGACGAACCCGTGTAGACGAGCACGACCCCATATCTCAAGGCGCGAGAAACCCGAGCACGACCATTTCTCATTTCGTCGAGAGTGAGGACCGTCACATGGGTGACACCACCGCATCCCCCGTCCCCCGAACAGTCTCGCGCCGCGGCTTCATCGCCGGGACCGGCTCCCTGCTGGGAGTCGCCGCCCTGGCCGGCCGCACCCCCGCGGCCTGGGCCCAGAGCGCCCCGGTCGCCCCGATCCCCTCCGGAGCCCACGTCCCCGCCCTGGTCATCGGCACCGGGTACGGCGGCGCCGTCGCCGCCCTGCGCCTGGCCCAGGCGGGCGTCGACGTGCACATGATCGAGATGGGCATGGCCTGGGACACCCCCGGCTCCGACGGCAAGATCTTCTGCAACACGCGCGAGCCGGACTACCGGTCCTACTGGCTGCGCACCAGGACCAAGGCGCCGCTCAACTACTTCCTCGGCTTCCCGATCGATCGCGACATCCCCCGCCACACCGGGATCCTGGACGCCGAGGAATTCGGCGGCATCACGGTCTACCAGGGCCGCGGCGTCGGCGGCGGCTCGCTGGTCAACGGCGGCATGGCCGTCACGCCCCGGCGCGAGAACTTCGGCGCCGTCCTGCCCTCGGTGAACCCCGACGAGATGTACAACGTCTACTACCCGCGCGCCAACGCCGAGCTCGGGGTCGGCGTGATCGACCCGGCCTGGTTCGACTCCACCGCCTGCTACCAGTACGCCCGGGTCGGCCGCAAGCACGCCCAGCGCTCCGGCTTCCCGTTCGTCTTCGTGCCCGACGTGTACGACTGGGACTACATGAAGCAGGAGGCGGCGGGAGCCGTTCCCAAGTCGGCGCTGGCCGGCGAGATCCTCTACGGCAACAACCACGGCAAGAAGTCCCTGCAGCAGACCTACCTCGCCCGGGCCAGGGCCACCGGCAGGGTCGCCGTCTCCCCGCTGCACAAGGTCACCTCGGTCGCCCCGGCCTCCGGCGGCCGCTACACGGTCGTCATCGAGCAGCTCAGCACCACCGGCGCCGTCACGGCCACCAAGACCGTGACCGCCGACCGGGTCTTCTTCGCCGCCGGCAGCGTCGGCACCAGCAAGCTGCTGGTCAAGCTGAAGGCCACCGGCGCGCTGCCCGGCCTGAACGGCGAGGTCGGCAGGGGGTGGGGCGACAACGGCAACGTCATGTGCGGGCGCGCCAACCACATGTGGGACCCGACCGGCGCGCTCCAGTCGTCAATCCCCTGCTGCGGCATCGACAACTGGGCGGCCGGCGGCGCGTTCGCCGAGGTGGCGCCGCTGCCCACCGGGATCGAGACCTACGCCTCGTTCTATCTGTCGATCACCAACAACCCCAACCGCGCCCAGTTCTCCTGGAACGCCGCGGCGGGCAGGGTCGATCTGAACTGGCAGGCCGCCTGGAAGCAGCCGTCCATCACCATGGCCAAGACGATCTTCGACAAGATCAACTCCAAGGAGGGGACGATCTACCGGACCGACCTGTTCGGCGTCTACAAGATCTGGGGCGACCACCTCACCTACCACCCGCTCGGCGGCGCGGTGCTGAACAAGGCCACCGACAACTACGGCCGCCTGACGGCCTATCCCGGCCTGTACGTCATCGACGGCGCGCTGATCCCCGGCAACACCAGCGTCAACCCGTTCGTCACCATCACGGCCCTGGCCGAGCGGAACATCGAGAAGATCATCGCCACCGACCTGTGAGACGGCCGGGACGGCGACCCGCCCGTCCCCGCGGGGACGGGCGGGTCGCCGCTCAGGAGCCGGCGCCCAGGACGGTGTCGAGGATCCGCCCGCCGTCGGCGTCGCCGCTCCCGCGCCAGGCGACGTGCTGGTCGGGACGGACCACCAGCAGCGGCGCGCCGTACCGGTCGAACAGGCCCTCGCCCGTCAGGTCGGCCACCGTGAACGGCACGCCGCGCGCCCGGGCCGGGGCCTCCAGCACGGCGGGATCGGCGTCGGCGGACAGGCGCAGCAGGGTCAGGCCCGGTCCGAGGGCGTCGAACAGGGAGCGGCCGTCACGGAGCCAGGCGTGCGGCAGGCGGGCGCCCGGCCGGGCCGAGCCGTGGTAGGTCTGCGGGGTGTGGGACGGCACGGGCGAGCCGTCGTCGACGACCGCCGGGGAGCCGGCGTAGTGATAGCCCAGGACGAGTCCCTCGCTGTAGACCTCCCCGGCCTTGACCCGCAGCGCGGCGGCCGTCTCCGCGCGCAGGCGCTCCGCCTCGGGGCCCAGGCCTGTGAGCGGGCGGCCGGCGAAGGAGGGGGCGAGCAGTTTCTCCTGGGCGGAGCTGTCGGCGATGGTCTGCGCGGCGACCGGGCGGCGCTCGGCCTCGTAGCTGTCCAGCAGCGCCGTACCGCCCCAGCCCTGGAGCACGGCGGCGAGCTTCCAGCCGATGTTCACCGCGTCGCCGACGCAGGTGTTGAAGCCGTGCCCGCCCCACGGGGGGTTGAGGTGGGCGGCGTCGCCGACCAGGAACACCCGGCCCGAACGGTAGCGGTCCGCCAGCAGCATCCGGGCGACCCAGGGGTCGGTGCCCAGGACGTGCACGGGCCCGCCGTACTCCGCCCCGATGAGGGAGCGCACCAGCGCCTGCGGGTCCGGGGCAGAGGTGCGCACGTCGACCCGCTGGACGATCGCCCACCACCGGTCGTCCAGGTCCATCCGGCCCATCAGGCCGGAGACCTCCGGACTGATCACCCAGTACTGCACGGCCGGATCCAGAGGCACCTCCTGCCCCAGGCCCGGCGCCCGGAAGACGACGCTGAGGTTGGGGCGCTCGCCGGAGGAGCCGGTGTAGGCCACCCCGGCGGCCGTACGGCTGACGCCGCCCGCGCCGTCGCATCCCAGCAGGTACTCCGCCTCGATCACGCGGGCGGAGCCGTCGCCGTCGGCGACCGCGGCGCGCACGGAGCCTTCGTCCTGATCGATCGCGGTGACCGTGTGCCCGGTCAGGAACGTGACACACGACAGCTCGGAGACGACCTTGCGCAGCACCCGCTCGACGACCGGCTGCGGCACCTGCTGGCCGGGCTCGGCCCAGCGCTCGTCGCGGCCCTCGTACAGTCCGAAGGCGTTGCGGAAGCGGGTGAGCTCCGTGCCGAGCAGGGCGGTGCAGAAGGCGACGTCCTGCGACCAGGAGACCGGCAGCGGCGCGGCGGCGCGCAGCCGGTCGGCCACGCCCCAGCGGCGCAGGTGCTCCATGGTGCGGATGCTGGTGGTCTTGGCCCGCGGGCGGTCCTCGTCCAGGGTGATGCGCGGCTCGACCAGGCAGGTGCGGATCCCGCGCCGCCCGAGCTCGACGGCCGCCGCGAGACCGGCGGGACCGCCGCCGGCGATCATCACCTGCGTCGCGGGCCGGGTCATGCGCCGCTCCGCGCCGAGGCGTCGGTGACGGGGGTGCGCAGCAGGCCCAGCCGTTCGACCTCGACCTCCACCACGTCGCCGGGCGCCAGCAGCCGCGGCGGCGTGCGGACGTAGCCGACGCCCTCGGGGGTGCCGGTGGCGATGACGTCGCCGGGGTGGAGCGTCATCGTGGCGCTGATCCGCGAGAGCAGCTCCGGCACGGTGAAGATCATGTCCCGGGTGTCGCCGTCCTGCACGACCTCGCCGTTGACCCGGGTGACCAGACGAAGGCCGTCGGCCGGGCTGCCGGCCTCGTCGGCGGTGACGATGGGGCCCATCGGCCCGCTGAGATCGGCGTTCTTGCCCAGCGTCCACTGCGTGGTGAGCTTCTGGGCGGTGCGGGCGGTGAGGTCGTTGAAGACGGCGTAGCCCAGGACGCCGGCCTCGGCCTCCTCCTCGCCGGCGTCGGTCAGCCGGGCGCCGACGATCGCGGCGACCTCGCCCTCCCAGTCCAGTCCCGGCTCGTTGGCGGGCACCGGCACCGGCGTGCCGGTCACCGACAGCGAGGCGGTCCACCGGCCGAACACCGTCGGGTGCTCCGGCGGCCGGAACCCGCCCTCGGCGGCGTGCGCCCGGTAGTTGAGCCCGATGCACAGCACCCGGGCCGAGGGCGGCACGGGCGGCGCGAGCTCCACCTCCGCCAGCGGCACCGTGCCCTCTCCGGCCGCGCGCGCCTCCTCCAGCCAGTGCGGCAGGTCCGCGTAGAAGTCGGTGACCTCCGCCAGGGGCGTGACGGCGCCCTCCGCCAGGACGCCGACGGTGACCTGCCGCCTGCCGCGGTCCCCGCCGGTGGCCATGCCGATGAGCCTCATCGCGCCTCTCCTTCCGCGACCGGCCGGACGTCGTGCGCGACCAGCCGGATGTCGAACTCGGCCTCCAGGAACGGGCCCTTCATCTCGAAGCGATCCGCCGCGGCCGGGTCGTCGCACGGGCGGAAGGGCGCGACGAGCGCGTCCTTGACCGCGAAGGCGGCGTCCGAGCCGAGGTAGGGGTCGCCGTCGACGAAGATGTGGGTGGTCAGCGGCCGGTGCCCGGCCGCCTCGACCCGGATGTGGACGTGGGCCGGCCGCATGGGGTGGCGGCCCAGCGCGCGCAGCAGCTCGCCGACCGGGCCGTCGGTGGGCACCGGGTAGCTGCTCGGCCGTACCGTACGGAACCAGTAGGAGCCGTCCTCGCCCGTGGTCAGCAGGGCCCGCAGGTTGCCCTCCGGCTGCGCGGCGTCCTGACTGTCGTACAGCCCGGCGTCGTCGGCCTGCCAGATGTCGAGCACGGCGCCGGGCAGCGGGCGCCCGTCGCAGTCGGTGACCCGGCCGTGCACGACGGCGGCCTCGCCCCGGTCGCGCTCGGGCCCCTCGGCGATCCAGGCGCCCATCGGGCGGGGCGGGGCCGGCGAGTGGAAGGGTCCCTCGACCGAGCTGGGGGTCATGGTCGGCGGGCCGGTGTGGTTGACCTCGTCGACGGCCGAGGTCAGGCCCAGCATGTCGGACAGCAGGATGAACTCGTTGCGCCTGTCGGTGCAGGCGTGCCCGGTGCGGACCAGGAAGTCCACGGCCCGCAGCCATTCGGCCTCGGTGGGCCTGGTCTCGCGCACGAAGGCGTGCAGGTGCGTGACGATGCCCGCGATCAGCTCGCGCAGCCGCTCGTCCTCGCCTCCCACGGAGTCGAGCACCTGGGCCGGCAGCGCGTCGAGCCGCTCGTGCGGGGATCCGGTGGTGGCCGGTTTCATGGGGTGATGGCTCCTCGTCGGGGGTTCGCGGTGGAAGGTCTCAGGACGTGCCGGCCGGGACCCGCCGCACGAGGCGGCGGGCGAACTCCAGCGCCTCACGGAAGAGGGCCTCGCCGTCCGCCGGCCCGATCCACAGGTGGTCGGCGCCCTCGATCAGCCGCAGGCTCACCCGGCCTCCGGCGGTACGCAGCGCCTGCGCGAGCTGCTCGCTCTGTGCGCAGGGGACGAACCGGTCGGCCGTACCGTGCGCCAGGAGGAAGGGCGGCGGATCGGCGGGGACGTGGGCGACCGGGCTGGCCGCCTCGGCCAGCTCCGGCGCCTGCGGCACCGGCGCGCCGATCAGCCGGGCCTCCCGGGAGTCGGGGGCGTCGGGGGCGGTCACCGCGTCCGGGCGGGACTGGTTCTGCATGGTGCGCAGGTCGGCGGGGCCGTACCAGTCGACGACCCCCGCGACCGTCACCGACGGCCCCGGGACTCCCACCCCGCCCTCGAACTCGGGGCGGCCGGCCGTCAGGCCGAGCAGGGCGGCGAGGTGGCCGCCGGCCGACTCGCCCCACAGCACGACCCGGCCGGCGTCGAGCCCGAGCCCGGCGCCGTGCGCCCGCAGCCAGCGCAGCGCGGCCTTGCCGTCGTGCAGCTGGGCGGGGAAGACCGCCTCCCCGCTGAGCCGGTAGTCGATCGAGGCGACCGCGAAGCCGGCCCCGGCCAGCAGGTCGAACGGGCTCTGCGGCCAGGAGTCGAAGGCGGGTCCGAAGCGGCCGCGGCTCCCGCCCTGCCACCCGCCGCCGTGCAGGAAGACCACGACGGGCGCGGGCCGGCTCGCTCCGGCGGGCAGGTAGAGGTCGAGCAGGAGCGGCCGGAACCCGATCGGCGCGGCGTACTCGACGCCGCGCAGCAGCCGGGAGCCGCCCGGGGAGGTCTCCGGGGCCGGGAGCCGGGCGGCGGGCTGCTCCGGGGGGCCCGGCCGGTCCCGGGACCCGGCGGAAGACCGGTCCGGGTGCCGGGCGGGCGGTGCGGTCACCTCAGCCGTCCAGCCGCAGGTCGAAGCGGAACTCGTTGCGGAACTCGCGCCCGGCCGCGGCGAGCCGCTCCGGGGAGGGCGCGTACGGCGGGTCCGGCAGTGCGAAGGAGTCCGTGCGGGTCCCGGCGGCGGCGAAGAACCGCTCGAACCCGCCGGTGCAGACTCCGAGGATCCTGGTGTCGTCGGCCTCCACCCGGAAGGTGTGCGGCAGACCGGCCGGGACGTATCCGAAGTCGCCCGGCTTCAGCAGCCTCTCCAGCCGCTCGCCCGCCGCGTCCTGGATCCACACCCGCGCCCGGCCGCCGAGCACGAAGAAGATCTCGTGGACGTCGGCGTGCGCGTGCGTGGGGATGGCCTCGCCCTTGGGCGCCGCCAGCGTGAAGACGCCGAACTGCCCCTGGGTCTCGTCCTTGCTGAGCAGGACGGTGACCAGCGAGTCGAACAGGTGCGCCCGCTCGCCCTCCCCCGCCTCCAGGAAGAACGGCACGGGCTCTCCCGGGAGGGAGAAGCCCCGGGCGCCGGGCTGCGCGAACTGCGCGGTCATCGGCCTTCCTCGCAATCGGATCGATTCTCCGTGTGACGGGCATCACGCCCGCTGACCGGCAAAACTAGGACGACGTCACCATCGGCACCAGCCGGAATTTCATTGAACGGCACACGCGGTGCGATGTCCCGGCGGCGCTCTCCGCAGATTCCCGGGCGCTCCTTTCGATGTCCTTTTCGGGGTGTCCCCTTCCGGGCGCGTCGCGGGGCGTACTGCGGCCGCGGGTCCTCCCGACCGCGGAGCACGCCGCGGTCGTGGGGCACACTGCGGTCGTGGGGCACACTGCACAGGTGACGAACGCTTCCGGTGCCTCCCCCGCGCCCCGGGGCCGCCGGCCGGCGCACGGCGAACCCGTGATCGACCGGGCCTTCGCCCTGCTCACCGCCTTCACCGCGGCCCGCCGCTCCATGACCCTGGCCGAACTGAGCCGGGCCAGCGGCACGCCGCCGAGCACGGCCCTGCGGCTGGCCCGGCGCCTGCTGCAGCTGGGCGCGCTGGAGCGCGGCGCCGACGGCCGGTACGTGATCGGCCTGCGGCTGTGGGAGCTGGCCTCGCTCGCCCCGCGCGGGCACGGGCTGCGCGAGGTGGCGCTGCCGTACATGGAGGACCTGTACGAGGCGACCCACCAGCACGTCCTGCTCGCGGTGCGCGACGGCGCCGAGGCGCTGCTCGTCGAGCGGCTGTCGGCCCGCGACGCCGTCAACGTGCTCTACCGCGTCGGCGGACGGCTGCCCCTGCACTCCACCGGCGTCGGCCTGGTACTGCTGGCGCACGCCGAGGCCCGCTTCCAGGACCAGATCCTGGCCCGGCCGCTGGTCCACGAGCCCGAGGGCGTCCCCGTCTCCCCCGCCGCCCTCCGGCGGACCCTGGCGGAGGTGCGCAGGACGGGACTGGCGGTCGTCGAACGCTCGGAGCCGGGCCCGGTGGTCGCCGTGGCCGCACCGGTGCGCGGCGGGGACGACAGCGTCGTCGCGGCGCTGTCGGTCGTCGTCCCGGCGGGCGGAGCCGAACCGCGCGGCCTGTCCCCCGCGGTACGCGCCACGGCCCGCGCCCTGTCCCGGAGCCTCGGCTCCCCCCGCTCCGCCGCGCCTCCCGGCACCGGCCCATGACCGGTCTGCCGGGACGCGCACGATGTGGCCTACGGCCCGCCGCCGCGGGACGTTCGCCGGTATCGCCCGGCGACGTCCCGCTCCACGCTGGAATCGGGAGTACCCGCGGAGAGCAGGCCGTCGGCGGCCCCCGTCGCCGGTACGGCCGGCCCCGCGGCGCCCGGAGCGGTGACACGACCGCTCCGCGAAAGGAGGCTGTCATGGATTGGCCGACAGCGATCGTCATCGTCGCAGTGATCATCGCCCTGATGGTCATCATCACCTCGCTCATCGCCCGCCCGAAGAGGTGACCCCCACCCGGGCCGCACCCACGGCCAGGGTGTCGCCCACCCGTGAAGCGCGTCCGCGGTGGGCCGGGCGTCGCCCACCCGCGCTGCGCCTCACCGCAGACCAGCCGGTCCCCCGATGCCAGGACGAATGCAGGACAAGGTGCCCCAGCCGCCCGTTGGCGGTCGCGACACACCCGTTGACGTCGCGAGCGGTACCGATGGAAGCGGTCATGCGTCCTTGGACGTGGGGCTCCGGATGAGGAAGCGTACGGTCTTCGGTCTGGCTCTCGCGGTGGTCACGGCCCTGTCGGCGTGCAGCGCCGGCGCCGGCGCGGAAGCCGGTGGTCCCACGGGTCACGTGCGCACCGGGCCCAAGGGATCCCTCGACGTGTCCGTGCTCCGGACATCGCACTACGACTTCCCCGCCTACCGGACACCGGAGGAGCTCGCCGAGGACCGGCCCGTCGTGGCCGCCGGAGTCATCGACGGCTGGCAGCAGGGTCCCACCCTTGACAGCGGCACCGGCGTGCTCGACTACCGCGTCGTATTGCGCATGCGCGTGACAGAACCGCTCAAGGGCGTCAAAGGGCGCTCTTCCATCGCCCGCGGGCTCGTCTTCATCGAACTTTCCCAGGGCGCGGTGCTGAGTGATCCGACGCTACCCGCCGATCAGTGGAAGCCTGACAAGTCGGTCGCGGACTTCGAGAAGGCGCTGCCCGCCGGCACCGGAGTTCTCGCCTTCCCCCGGGAACGACCGGCCCGTGAGCAGCCTGTCGTCGACCTGGGCGCGCCTCTGCCCGCCGGTGCCCGGCTGATGTCCGTACCCCCTCAGGGGCTCATATTCGAGGATCCGCAGCTCGCGCGAGAACGTCCCGGCGGATCCACGGCACTCCTCGGCGGTCTCGAGGAACTCGGTGCCGGTGGCGCCGGCTGGCTCGGATACGAGACCATCCGCGAACTGGTCTCCCATCTGAGAGGGCGGGGATTCGGGGAGTGAGGGAAACACGCGCGCGGGCGTCTCAGGCGTGCGGGCGTATCCTCCACGGCCGGCGCCCGGGAGCCGGCCACCCGGCGATGTCGGCGACGACAGCCGGGTCGACGTGTTGCGGAGGGTCGTATCCGGCGGGCGTGGAGGGGCCCGCGCCGGGAAAGAACAGGTGGCCGACGAGCGGCGGGTGCGCGGCGCACTCCTGCCCCGGCTGGCCAACCAGTCCGCACCCGATCGCGCGCAGTATCTGCTCAGCCCGATCCTGTTCCCGATCGAAGCCCCGGCCGACTCCGGCCGGGAAGCCCCGTCCGGCTCCGGCTGAACCGCGGCGGACCGCCGCGCTCTCTCAGTGCTTCTCCGGCTCCGGCTCGGCTCCGGCGTCGGTCAGGTCCGGGGAGCGGTGTTCGTACGGCGTGCTGAGGACGACCGTGGTGCGGGTGGAGACGTTGGCCGCCACGCGGATCTGGCTGAGCAGTTCCTCAAGGGCGAGGGGCGAGGACACGCGCACCTTGAGGATGTAGCTCTCATCGCCCGCGACGCTGTGGCAGGCCTCGATGGCGCTCAGGTGGGCCAGCCGTACGGGGGCGTCGTCGGCGGCGGCCGGGTCGATGGGCTTGATGGAGACGAACGCGGTGAGGGGGAGCCCGACCGCGTCGTAGTCCACCAGGGCCGCGTAACCCCGCACGACCCCGCGCCTCTCCAACCGGCGCACCCGCTGGTGCACCGCCGACACCGACAGCCCGGTCTCCCGGGCCAGGTCGGTGAAGCTCATCCGGCCGTCCTTGGCCAGCAACGTCACGATCCGGCGGTCGATCTCCTCCACCCGCCCAAGGTAGCGTGATACCGGCCACCCCGTGGCCCGCCCATGGTCACGATCCGGATCCGCCGCCTGCCCCGCGGGCGCTCAGCGGCCGGGCACCTGCGCCAGCGCGGCCAGGGCCGCGCCCCGGGCGCCGGCCATGTCCAGATCGCGGACCAGCGAGATGGTCGCCGCCCGCTTCTGCTCGGTGCGCAGAAGGGTGTTCTCGCGGACCTTGTCCAGGAACCACTCGCGGAAGTGCGGGGCGGCCTCCACGACGCCGCCCCCGACGAAGTAGGCGTCGGGATCGGTGAAGTTGGCGGCGATCGTGAACAGCCGGCCCAGCGCCATCGCCTGCTGCTCGAAGATCTTCAGCGCCATCTCGTCGCCGTTCTCGGCGTGGCCCCGCAGCAGCTTGGCCGCCTTGCCGGCGGGCTCGACCGCGCCGAGCTCGTGGCCGGGGAAGCGGGTCAGCCAGTACGGCAGCAGGTTGAGCTCGATGCCCGTCAGGGACGCCACACTCTCGGCGTCGCCGATGAAGCCGCAGTTGCACCGGGGCAGCGGCTGATCGTCCTCAAGGAGGCCGTGCAACGGGATGTGGACGTGGCCGAGTTCCCCGGCCATGCCCGCGGCCCCCTTGACGACCACCCCGGACTCGATCACCCCGCCGCCCAGGCCGGTGCCCACGATCGCCGAGACGGAGGAGTGCCCGGTGGCGGCGACGGCCCCGAAGTGCAGGTGGTGGGCGTACAGGGCCGCGGCGTTGCCGTCGTTGTTGTAGACGACCGGGATCCCCAGCCGGGCCTCCAGCGCCGCGCGGAAGTCGAACCCGCGCCAGTCGGGGTGGCCGAAGTTGGTGCCCCCCTTGGAGGAGATGACCCCGTCCGCGCTGGCCGGGCCGGGGGTGTCCAGCCCCACGGCCCGGACCTGGGTCCTCGTCGCCCCGACGCGTCCGAGCACGTTGTCGAACGCCTGCTCCAGCGCCGGGATCGCGACCTCGGGCCCCTGCCGCACGAAACTCGGGTTCTCCACCAAGGTGTCGACCAGGAAGCGCCCCGAGGAGTCGAGCACGGTGGCGTTGTTGGCGGTTCCACCGTTGTCCAGGCCGACGACGAGCCAAGTGTCCACAGTCATGGCCCAATATTGCCCGATCGCACCCCGCAAAAGGCGATCACCGGAAGGGGATTTCCGGACCGCTCACCGCCTGGGGACGGAGACCGCGGTGTACGGGGTCGCCGGGGTGGGCGTGGTGGTGAACCGGGCGTTGGGGAGGTAGAGCCGGTCGCCGAACGCCCCCACCGTGGTCGGCACGTCGAAGTCCGGATCGGTCAGCCGGTCGACGACCCGGCCCGAGGATCCGTCGCGGCTGAGGTGGATCACCGCCACCGTGTTGAGGCGGTTCTGCACGACGTACAGCGTGCGGCCGATCAGCAGCAGCCCGTCCCCGTTGGTCAGCGTCTCCCCGCCCAGTTCCACGCGCGTGGTGACGCCGGTGGCGGGGTTCACGCGGAACAGCGTGCCGGTGTTGGACTGCACGATGAGCAGCGACCTGCCGTCGGGCGTCTCGGCGATGCCGTTGGCGTTGACGCCGGCGCCGTACACGATGTCGCCGGTGAGCGGCAGGGGCAACGCCTCGTCGGGCAGGCTTCCGTGGCGCCCGAGGGGCAGCCGGTACAGGACGGGGTTGGCCGAGTCGGTGAACCAGGCCGCCCGGCCGGTCAGGACCACGTCGTTGACGAAGGACGCGCCGGTGGCCAGGGTGTAGGACCTGATCACCTCGCCGGTGCGGATGTCGACCACCCGCGCGTTCCCGGCGGTGCCGCCGGAGACGAACAGCCGCCCCCTCCCGTCGGTCTTGAGCCCGAGCGACGGCGTGCCCGGCCCCTTGCTGATGATCCTCCCCTTGCCGGTCCGCAGGTCGGCGCGGTAGATGTCGCCGGTGGCACGCGACCCGAAGTAGGCCACCGGGCCGGGACCCGTGGCGATCCCCTCCGGCTGGAACCCGTCGGGCAGCGGGAGGACCTCGGGGAACGGAGCCGCGCCGCCGGCCTGCGCGGTCGCGGGCACGCCCAGGAGAACGAGAAGCAGCGTGGACAACACGGTGATGACGGCTCGTGTTCTCATACGGTCACCTTCTCCGCTCGTCCCCCGCCGTGGAAGGTCCGCCCCGGCTCTCCCAGGACTTTCCCAGGAAGGACTTTCCCGCGCCGGAAGACGTCCCGGTCCCGGCGGCCGAGACTAGGGAATTCCCCGGGCCGACCCCCGAAGCCCTCCGGCAGGACATGGCTGCAGCATTCACTGTCAGACATATCCACTCTTACCTGTCAGGAGATCGACATGCCGGAACAGAGCCAACAGTCCGACGTGGCGCTCAAGTTCGAACAGGCGTCGGCGGAGCTGGTCATCCAGGACGTCTCCCGGCCCGGCCTGCCGCAGCAGCTCATGGACGTGGTCACCCAGGCGAGCATCAGCTCGTTCACCGGCCGGATCGCCTTCGCCGGCCAGAACTCCAGCGGGAACCACTCCGTCCAGTTCAACGACGAGAACGCCAACACCGGTTACTCCTCGACCTGGCCGCAGTGGGCCTTCGAACTGGCCAAGGCGGCCCTGCTCGGCAACAAGCGCGTATGGGTCCTGTCCAACGGATCACCGTTCGGCAACAACCTGGTGAGCGTGCTCATCCTCGCCTGACAGGCACCCGTGGCCGCGCCCCCTCAGGCGCGGCCACGGGGCCGCAGGGCGCACAGCGCCGCAGGGTCACGGCGCCACCTGCCGGTGGAAAGGGGCGGGTCTCAGCGGACACGGCCGGGACGCTACTGATCGTCTCCGACGATCCTGTGGCCCGTCCCGGAGACCTCCGTCAGGCGGGGTGCCAGCGGTTGCGGGCGCGGATGGCGCCGCGGTGGTACAGGGCCCGGGCGGCGCGGCGGGCCAGCAGGTCGAGCTGGTCGTCGGTCAGCGAGACCGGGGTCTCGGCCAGCTCGGCGCGGACGATCCGGGTGACGTCCTCCAGCAGGGGCAGATCGTCCGGGGCCGGCGGCGCGGGCGCGATCTCGCCCCGGTGCAGGGACCTGTCCGCCGGGTCGACCGCCACGCCGCAGACCCAGCAGACCGTCTCGGCCTCCAGGACGGGATCGATGCGCGGACGGTGGTTGAAGACGAGCGTCACGGACATGTCGGTCACACCTCACCACCAGGGTAACCGGAAGTGCCCGAAATGCCCCGGCCTGTTCGTCGGCGGCCCCGATCGGGCTCACCGCGGAAGCCGGGGCCGGGACCTCAGCGGCCGCTCTTGGCGATGGCGCGGCCGATGACCAGGCGCTGGACCTGGTTGGTGCCCTCGACGATCTGCAGGACCTTGGCCTCACGCATGTAGCGCTCGACCGGGAAGTCCTCCACGTAGCCGTAGCCGCCGAGCACCTGCACGGCGTCGGTGGTGACCTTCATGCACATGTCGGTGGCGAAAAGCTTGGCCATCGCCGCCTGCGTGCCGTACGGCCGGCCCGCGTCACGGGCGCGGGCCGCCTCGAGGTAGAGGGCACGGGCCGCGGCGATCTGGGTGGCCATGTCGGCCAGCATGAAGGACACGCCCTGGAAGTCGACGATGCGCGAGCCGAACTGGCTGCGCTCCCCGGCATAGGAGGAGGCCGCCTCGAACGCGGCCTGCGCCACGCCGACGGCGCAGGCGGCGATGCCGAGCCGGCCGCCGTCCAGGGCCGCCATCGCGATGCGGAAGCCCTCGCCCTCGGCGCCCACCAGCGCCTCGGGCGCCAGCCGTACCCCGTCGAAGCGGACCTGGGCGGTCGGCGAGGACTTCATGCCCATCTTGCGCTCCGGCTCGCCGAACGACAGCCCCGGCACGGTGGCGGGCACGTGGAAGCAGGAGATGCCGCGCGCCCCGTCGGGGGAAGTGCGGGCCATGAGGGTGTAGAAGTCGGCGGCGCCGCCGTGGGTGATCCAGGCCTTCACGCCGTCCACGGCGTAACCGTCGGCGTCGCGGACGGCCTTGGTCGTCAGGGCCGCGGCGTCGGAGCCGGAGTGGGGCTCCGACAGGCAGTAGGCGCCCAGCAGCTCGCCGCCGAGCATCGCCGGGAGCAGTTCCCCGCGCTGGGCGTCGGTGCCGTAGGCGGCGACCGGGAAGCACGACAGGGTGTGCACCGACAGTCCCAGCCCGACCGCCAGCCAGCCCGCCGCGAGCTCCTCGATCACCTGGAGGTAGACCTCGTACGGCTGCGCGGCCCCGCCGTGCTCCTCGGGGTACGGCAGGCCCAGCAGGCCCGCCGCGCCGAGAGTGGTGAACACCTCGCGGGGGAAGCGCCCGGCGGACTCGTCGGCCGCGGCCCGGGGCGCGACCTCCTTGCCGATCAGGTCACGGACCAGGTCCAGCAGGTCGTGGGCCTCGGGGGTGGGAAGGACACGCTCGACGGACATCTCCGCACACTCCAGGTCATGGGCGTGGAACAAGGACAACGGGGCGGCCGGGATCGCCGGCCACCCCGATTGTGGCATCCGGCACCCGCTCCCCGATCCGCGCGGGACCGGTCGGCGCCGACCGGGGCGGGCGTGATCGTGACGGGCGCGGGCGCGGGCGCCTAAACGACGACGAGATCGCGTGGCCGGTGGTTGACCCGCTCGCCGCCGTCCTCGGTGCACACGAGGATGTCCTCGATGCGGGCGCCGTGCGCGCCGGGCATGTAGATGCCGGGCTCGACGGAGAAGGCGAAGCCGGGGGCCATCGGCTCGGTGTTGCCCGCCACGATGTAGGGCTCCTCGTGGGTCTCCAGGCCGATGCCGTGGCCGGTGCGGTGGATGAAGTAGTCGCCGTAGCCCTCGGCCGCGATCACCTCGCGGGCGGCGGCGTCGATCTCCTCGCACGGCACGCCGGGCCGTACGGCGGCGCAGGCCGCCTCCTGGGCGCGCCGGAGCACCTCGTAGTACTTCGTGAAGCCCGCCGGGGGCTCGCCGATCGAGTAGACCCGCGTGGAGTCGGAGCAGTAGCCGCTGGGCATCTGGCCGCCGATGTCGACCACGATCGGCTCACCGGCCTGGATGACCCGGTCCGACAGCTCGTGGTGCGGGCTGGCGCCGTTGGGGCCGGAGCCGACGATGACGAAGTCGACGGTCGCGTGCCCCGCGGCGAGGATGGCCTCGGCGATGTCCCTGCCGACCTCGCGCTCGGTCCGGCCCGCCTTCAGGAAGCCGGGCACCTGCGCGTGGACGGCGTCGATCGCGGCGCCCGCCTCACGCAGCGCGGCGACCTCGGCCGGGCTCTTGCGCATGCGCAGCCCGCGCAGGACGGTCCCGGCGAGCACCTGCTCGGCACCGGGCAGCGCGTCGCGGAAGCGCAGCGACTGCATCGCCCACATCCGGTCGGCCAGCCCGACCTTGCCCACCGCGCCCAGCCGGGCGGCGACCGCCGCGTAGGGATCGTCCGTCTCCTCCCAGCTGACGAACTCGATGCCGAGCCGCGAGGCCGGGGAGTGCTCGGCCGCGGCCAGCTCCAGCCGCGGCACCATCAGGAAGGCCTCGCCCCGGGCGGGCAGCACGAGGCAGGTGAGCCGCTCCAGCGGCAACGCCTCGTATCCGGTCACGTAGCGCAGGTCGGGGCCGGGGGTCAGCAGCAGGGCGTCGAGGCCGGCCGCGGCGGTCGCCTCCTGGGCTGCGGCCAGGCGGGCGACGGGATAGAGATCAGGGGACTCCTTTGTCACGGCACCAATCTAGTCCTCCGATCCGGCGGGGATCACCGGCGCGCCGGGCCCGGCGCGGGAGGTGGGAGCGGGAAATGTTGTCGTCGGAGCGACGACGTCACTACACTCCGTGCAATGACGCTCACGTTTCGTCGAACGGGCGTCTGCCGAAAGCCCGAACCCGAATCCTGAGAGCGAGCTCCATGGTCGGCGTAGTGGGCGGCCCACAGCCACCCCTCCTCCCACGAAACGACCTCGTGACCGATCCGGCCCCACCGGCCGCCGCCCTGATCCTGCGGCGGCCGCGTGACGAACCGGACGGCCGCATGGCCGTCGAGAATATCCAGCTCACCGCGTTGCAGACACGCGCCGAGCACCCCGCGCCGGGCTCCCCCCGGTGGCTGCAGGACATCATCGACCAGGCGGCCGGGCAGAGCCATGTCAACGCCGCCCTGCGCGATGCGATCCTCCCCGGCCCCGGCACCGCCGTCGACCTGCCGCACGCCCGCGTCACGGTGCGCTACGTGCCCGCCGGGACGCTGGCCGGCCTCGGCGGCGACTGGTACGACGCCAGTCCCCTGCCCGACGGCCGGACGGTCCTGGCGGTCGGCGACGTGTCCGGGCACGGCCTGCCCGCGATCGCCAGGATGGCCCAGCTCCGCCACGCCCTGGTCGGCCTGGCGGTCACCGGCCGCCCGCCCGACCAGCTCCTGACGTGGCTCAACGAGCTGGTCCTGCACCGCATGGCCGAGGCGACGGCGACCGCGGTCGTCGGTCACCTCGACCCGGCCACCCGGACGTTCACCTGGGGCCAGGCCGGGCATCCCGCGCCGATCCTGGTCCGCGACGGGACCGCCGTCCAGCTCGACCCGCCCGCCGGGGTACTGCTCGGCGCCGCCTCCGGCCTGGCCTACGAACGGGCCACGGTGCACCTGTGCGCGGGCGACCTGCTGCTGCTGTTCACCGACGGCCTGGTCGAGCGGCGCGCCCGCGACATCGACGAGGGTCTCGCGCTGGCCGTGGAGGCGGCGGCCCGGATCCGCCGCGACGACCTGGAGGGCGGTCTTGACCGCCTGGTGGAGGCGGCCGGCGGGCGCGCCCCCGAGGACGACACCTGCCTGCTCGCCGTCGACGTGCTCGGCTGACCGCCGGCCCGCGGCCGACCGGCCCGGCGGGTGACGACACAGCCGGGTACGGCCCGGCGGACGGCCGTACCCGGCACCGGCCGCAACCGGTCCGGCGGCGGATGTCGGTGCGGGCCACTCCCGGGCCGCTCCTGGGCCACTCGCGGACCGGGCGGCGGATGTCGGTCCGGGTTGGTTCAATGAGGGCCATGTCCGGACTGATGATTCTCGACACGCCCTCGCTCTACTACCGCGCCTTCTACGGGGTGCCGGAGTCGGTGACCGCTCCCGACGGGATGCCGGTCAACGCGGTCCGCGGCCTGGTCGACATGATCGCCACCCTGGTCAGGGAGCACTCCCCCGACCGGCTGGCCGCCTGCATGGACGCCGACTGGCGGCCCGCCTTCCGGGTCGAGGCCATCCCGTCCTACAAGGCTCACCGGGTCGCGGCCGACGGCGGGGAGGAGACCCCCGACACCCTGGCCCCCCAGGTGCCGGTCATCGAGCGGGTCCTCGACGCGGCGGGCATCGTCCGCGTCGAGGCCGCCGGCTACGAGGCCGACGACGTCATCGGCACCCTCACCGCGGGCTCGTCCGGGAGGGCGGACATCGTCACCGGTGACCGCGACCTGTTCCAGCTGGTGGATGACGCGCGACCGGTCCGCGTCCTTTACACAGTAAGGGGAATCAAGAACATCCAGCCCGTCGACGAGGCCGTCATCGCCGGGAAGTACGGCATCCCCGGCCGTTCCTACGCCGACTTCGCCGTCCTGCGCGGCGACCCCAGCGACGGCCTCCCCGGCGTCCCGGGGGTCGGCGAGAAGACCGCCGCGACGCTGATCAGCCGGTTCGGCTCACTGGCGGCGCTGCTGGAGGCGGCGGAGGCCGGCGACGGCCTGACCGCGGGCCAGCGCTCCAAGCTCACCGCAGCCGCCGACTATCTGGCCGTCGCCCCCGCCGTGGTCCGGGTGGCCTGCGACGTGCCGCTCCCCCGGCTCGACCTCACCCTCCCCGCCGAGCCGCGCGACCCGCTGACCCTGCGGGCCCTGGGCGAGCAGTACGGCCTGGACGGGCCGCTCAAGCGCCTGGCCCAGGCTCTGTCCTGGAAGGACTGAGAAGCACCGGGGAGGACTGAGGGAGACCGACCGCCGGGACCGTACGGTGCGGGCGGGCGGCGTGGGCCGCTCGGACCGCGCCGCCCGCCCGCACCGGTTCAGACCGCGCCGATCGCGGAGAAGGACCAGCCCGTCGCCTGGTGGAGCGGGTCGCCGGGGAGCGCGCGGCGGGCGTCGCGCAACGCCTCGGCCAGGTCGCTGCCCTCGCGCAGCCGCCGGTGCAGGCCGAGCATCAGCGGCACGACGGCCTCGTCGTCGACCGGGACGATGCCCGCCACGATGCCCGCCGTACCGAGCGGGAGCAGGGCCGCGGCCAGGCCGAGCAGTTCCTCGGCCCCGACGGGCTCCAGGCGGCCGGAGTCACAGCTGGACAGCACCATCCGGTACGGCGCGCGGCGCAGGCGCTCGAAGTCGTGCACGGTGAGCGGGCCGTCGTCCATGAGCAGGCAGGAGAACATCGGGCTGTCGGCGCGGAAGGTGCCGTGCGCGGCGACGTGGGCCAGCCGGCTGCCGTCCATGGCCGCCAGGACCTTCGGCACCGCCGCCCCGCCGTTCTCCAGCACCCGCGCCGACCCGTAGAGGGCGGCCAGACCCGGCACCTCGGCTCCCCCGGTCACCAGCCCGGGACCGCGGACCAGCACCACGCCCTCGGGCGGCGGCTCGATCCGGCGGGCGCGCAACCAGGCGTTCGCCGACGGCGAGACGCTCAGCACGCGCTCGCGCAGGGACGGCAGCAGCGCCCACGGCACGCCGTGCAGGCGCCCCGGCGGCACGACGACGACCCGCTCGCCGTCCAGGTGGCGTACGGCGGGGCCGAGCAGGAGCTCCTCCAGGCGCCGCCCTCCGGCCTCCAGCAGGGCCAGGCGGTCCCCGGGCTCGCGGTAGGCCAGGCGGCGCAGATCGGCCCGCGCGTGGGCCGCCTCGACGGCGGCCTCGGCCAGCGACCCGGCCCGGAACCTGCGCACCCGCCCGTGCCCGCACAGCAGCACGTGCACCTCGCCGTCGATCGTGACGATCTCGGCCAGCAGGGTCTCGCCGAGCCGTTCCAGCAGCTCCGGCACCCGGAAGGGCCACTCGCCCGCAGCCGAGCCGAAGCCCGCGCCCGAGCCCGAGTCCCGGTCCGAACCCAGGCCAGGGCCCGAGCCCGAACCCAGGCCGGGACCCGCGCCCGAGGCCGGGCCAGGGCGCGTGCCCGCCTCGCCGCGCATCCGCAGGGTGCGCGCGCGGATCTCCCGCTCCAGCCGGAGCTGCTCGCGCTCCAGCGACGGGATCGGCGTCCCCTGCGCCCGGGCCTCCTCCACCCGGCCGCTGACCGCGCGGAAGGCCGTCACGTCCCGCAGCAGCAGGGGATCCTCCGGCGGGCGCGCGGGCGGGACGGCCAGCGCGGTGGCCCGCCAGCGCTCGCTCCACACCAGCAGCCGCCGGGCGTCGCCGCGGCCGAGCACGACCCGCTGGGCCAGCAGCGCCAGCTCGGCCCCCTGCGCGGTCGCCCGGGTGCGCAGCTCCGAGGCGCCCAGCGTCATCCGGTGCTCGTCCAGCAGGTCGAGTCCGCGCCGGCAGGCCTCCAGCACGGCTCTGGTACGGCCCGCGGCCGCGGCCCGCAGCGCCTGGGCCACCCACCCGTCCACGCGGGCGAGCGCGGGACCGCGGCTGCGGCCCCGCGCGGCGGCGGCGAGGTGGCGCTCGGCCTCGCGGCGCCGCCCGAGGGCCAGCGCCGTACGGCCCGCGAGCAGGGCCGCCCGCACCGCGTCCGGTGAGCGCAGCTCCGCCAGCCGGGCCGCCGTCTCGGCGGCGTCGCGCACCGAGCGCCCGTGGACCCTGCCGGTGGCCAGGCGGGCGTGCAGGAGCGTCAGCCGGGCGTGGGCGTGCCACCAGCCGCGGCGCTGGCGGGAGAACTGGCGGGCGGCGGCGGTGGCCCGGACGATCGCCGCCTCGGGGTCGCCCGCCGCGACCGCCGCCGAGGCGGCGACCAGCAGGAGCTCGGCGCGCCGGGTGGCGTGCCCGCCCCGGCGGCGCAGCGACTCCGCGGCGGCGTCGGCCTCCTCCAGCGCCTCCCCCGCCAGCCCGGCCGACAGCAGGACCGCGCACCGCCGGATGGTCAGCATGATCATGGGGGTGCCGAGCCGCTCGTAGCGCCGGGCGGCCTCGCCGAAATGGTCCAGCGCGGCGGGCAGGTCACCGGAGCGGAAGGCCGCCAGCCCGCGGTTCTCCACGGCGTCGGCCTTGTCGTGCTCCTGGCCGGTGCCCGACCACAGCAGCTCGGCGGCCAGCAGGTCGGCCTCGGCCCGCTCCACCGCCCCCACCGCCAGGTGGACGGTCCCGCGCAGGGTGAGCGCGCGGGCCGTCCAGATCGTGTCGCCCTCGCGCCGCAGGACGGGGAGGGCCCGGCGCAGGTCGGCGAGCACCTCGTGGTGGTCGCCCAGGACCCATCGGGCGTAGGCGCGGCGGAACAGGATCCGGGCACCGGTCAGGCCCTCGCCCAGCGCGACGGCCCGCTCCAGGGCGCTCAATCCCTGCCGGGTGCGGCCGGCGTGGACCAGGGCCACGCCCAGGGCCCCCAGCGCGTCCGCCTCCCGGTCGGGGGACCCGGCGCGGGCGGCCAGGGCGCGGGCGCGCCGCAGGTGGCCGATCGCGACCGCCATGTCGCCGAAGTCGCGGTGCCACAGGCCGATCACCTGGTGGGCGACGGAGGCGTCGTGGGCGGACGGACCCGCCGACAGCAGGTCCCGCGCGCGCTCCAGCGCCCGCTTCGGGCTGGCGAACAGCAGCGGGAGCAGATCGAGGGAATCGCCTGAAGAGCGCGGGTTTCGTGACCTTCCCGTCGCCACGGATCGATGTTAGACGTGGATGGACGGGGCGTCCACGCCGTGCCGTACGGGTGGACGGACGAGCGCATTGGTGTATCAGCCGGCCTCCGACCGGCTCATGTTAGGTGACAACCATCCCCCACCGAGGGTCGTGTGACATGGAGCCAGACAGACCGCTGGGACCGAGCGGGCCTGCCGTACCGGACAGGTTCGAGGAGCAGTTCGAGGTGATCCAGCGGGCGACGGGCTTCCCCCTCGCCGCCGGACCCGGCGGCGCCCCGCAGTACCTCTACGAGAAGGGTCACATCCTGACCCGCAACGAGGACGCCGAGGACGTCATGGTGGTGGTCCGGGAGGCCTTCGGTCCCACCAGGGGGGAGGGGGTCAGGAGGTCCTCGACGGGCGAGCGGAGCGGCGTGAGCCGTATCCAGGTCGGAGACCCGGCGATCGGCGACCCGTGGAACGACCCCAACGTGACGGACGCCCTGAGCGCGGTGCGCCCGATGGAGCGCGAGCGCCGCCGGCGGATGGCCACCCGCAACCACCTGGTCACCATCACGGTGAACTGCTGCCCCGGCGACGAGCCCGTCCCCTCGCCCGGACCGCTCAATCCGCAGCCGATCGCGCAGCCGCAGCAGGTGGAGGACCCGATCAGGATCCTGGTGATCGACACCGGGCTGGTCGACGGCTTCCGGAACTACCCTCAGCTGCAGAACGTCGACGGGCAGAAAAACGCCCCCGAGTTCGAACTGGACGGGAAGACGAAGATCCTCAGGGAGTACGTCGGGCACGGGACCTTCATCGCCGGGCTGATCGCCGCCGTGGCGCCGCACGTCCGGGTGGAGGTGCTCAACTCGTTGTCCGACGCGGGCAGCGTCCCGGAGGAGAAACTCGGCGACAGGCTCGTGGCGGCGGTGGAGCAGGACTGGCCCGACATCATCAGCCTGTCCGCCGGGACACCGGCCTCGTGCGCCGAGACCCTCCTCGGGCTCGAACGCTTCATGAACATGCTGAAGACGCAGGACACGCTGCTCGTGGCCGCGGCGGGCAACAACGGCAGCGAGGAGCTGTTCTGGCCGGCCGCCCACGCGTCGCAGGAGGACTACCGCGACGTCGTGGTGTCGGTGGGCGCGTTGCGGACCGACGGCATGCAGGGGGCCTGCTTCACCAACCACGGGCCGTGGGTGAACGTCTACGCGCCCGGCGAGCGCCTGGTCAGCACCTTCAGCGCGCCGGGGGCGCCGCCCGAGATCTACGACTACCAGCACTCCACCTACCCGCGCTGCCGTTACCACTCGGCCTACCTGTGCACCTGCCAGTACCCCGAGCACGTCGGCGAGCTGACGGAGAAGACGACCTTCGCCGCCGGGAACCAGAACCGGGTGGAGTTCACCGAGGGCCTGGCGGAGTGGAGCGGAACCTCCTTCGCCACCCCGCTGGTGGCGGCGATGATCGCCAACCGGATGAGGGAGGACGACGCCCTGCCGCCGCGCGAGGCGGCCAAGGCGCTTCTCGAGAAGGCCAGAGCGGACATGGAGAGCCTTCCCGAGAGCCGGCGGACCTCGGTCAGGGGCCGCTCCGTCCCGGCGCTGCTGCCCCCGGGCTGGGTGGGTTCACCGGTGCAGACCCCGTCACCCTGACGGCGTGCGGCGGAAGCGACGCTCCGCTCCCGAGTGCGAAGGGGATCAACTGTGGATCATGCGACGGCGGGGGCTCTCTTCCGGGCCGCGGTGGCGGGGGACGCCGCGGCGTGGAAGGCGCTGGTGGAGGGGCTCAGCCCGCTGGTCTGGTCGGTGGTGCGGGCGCACCGGCTCAACGAGGCCGACGGGATCGAGGTGTACCAGACGGCCTGGTTCCGGCTGGCGCAGCACCTGCGGCGCATCCGCGAGCCGGACAAGGTCGCCGCGTGGCTGGCCAGCACCACCCGGCACGAGTGCCTCAAGGTGCTCAAAGCGGCCCGCCCGCTCCCGCTGAGCGACCACCCCCAGGTATTCGACCGGTTCAGCGATGAGCCGACCCCCGAGGAGGCGGTGATCGGGTCGGAGGAGGCGGCCCTGGACCGGGAGCGCCTGCACCGGCTCTGGCAGGCCTTCCACGAGCTCGGGGAGCGGTGCCAGCGCCTGCTGCGCCTGCTGATGGCCTCGCCGGCGCCCAACTATCTGGAGGTGGCGGCGGCGCTCGGCCTGGCTGTGGGGAGCATCGGTCCCATCCGGCAGCGCTGCCTGCGGCAGCTGCGCGTCCTGCTGGCCGAACGGGGTGTGCGGTGAAGGACGAGGAGTGGGAGAACCGGGAGCTGGAGGACCGGCTGCGGCGGGCCGCGGAGATCTTCGACCCGCTCCCCGCCGGGGCCCTGCAGTCCGCGATCGACGCCTACGCGCTGCACACCCTGGAGGCCGAGCTGGCGGAGCTGGCCTTCGACTCGCTGGAACGGACGGCCGGGGTGCGCGGGCCGGGCCGGGCGCGGCTGCTGACCTTCCGCAGCCCCCCGGTCACCATCGAGCTGGAGATCTCCGTCTCCGGCGGGACCGGCCACATCATCGGGCGGCTGCTCCCGCCCCAGCCGGCGCGCATCGAGATCCACGGGCGCCGGCCGATGGTCCTCACCGCCGACCCGCTGGGCCGTTTCAGCGGTGAGCACCTGCCCACCGGGGCCTTCAGCCTCCGCTGCCGGCTGCCCTCGCTCGTGGTGGCCACCGAGTGGATCACCATCTGAACCCGGTGTGTATCAGGATCCTCTCTTCCCGCTCCTAAATGACAGGGGATCGGGAGGAGAGGTTCCATGTCATCATTCGTCGGTCGCCGGCAGGAACTCGTTCAGCTTCGTTCCGCGCTCGACCACGCCCGTGAGGGCCGTCCCCGGATCGTCCTGGTCGACGGGCCCGCCGGGATCGGTAAGACGTCGTTCGTCCGGCGCTTCCTGGCGGAGGCCGGGGAGACCTGCCTGCTGCGCGCGAGCGGCGAGGCCGCGGAGGTCCCCCTGGAGTACGGGGTGCTCGACCAGCTCATGGCACAGGGCCAGGGAGAGCCGTACGGCACCGCCGGACCGCTGGTCGCCGGGTCGGCCCTGCTCGACCGGATCGGCCTGCTGCAGGACGGGCCGCCGGTCGTCGTCGTCGTCGACGACGCCCACTGGGCCGACGTCATGTCCCTGGGCGCGCTCACCTTCGCGCTGCGCCGCCTGCGCGCCGACCGCGTGCTGGCCGTGGTCGTCGTCCAGGACGCCGGGGACCTGCGGCTGCCGGAGGGGCTGCGCAGGCTGCTGTGCGACGAGACGACGCTGCGCCTGCGGCTGCGCGGGCTGAGCGCGGCCGAGGTGCGTGACCTGGCCGACCGGCACGGGGGCCTGCCGCTCACCGCGGCGGCCGCCGAGCGGCTGCGCGCGCACGCCCAGGGCAACCCGCTGCACATCCTCGCGTTGCTGGAGCAGGTCGCCGCGCAGAACCTGCAGGACGTGCACCGCCCGCTTCCCGCGCCGCGTTCCTACGCCCTGCTCGTGGAGGAGACGCTGGAGCGGTGCGCGGAGGCGACCCGCGACCTCGTCCGGGCCGCCAGCGTGCTGGGCGTGTCCGGCTCCCTGACGACCGCGGCGGCGCTGGCCGGGATCGACTCGCCGCTGGCGGCGCTGGAGCAGGCCGTCGGCATGGGGCTGCTCCAGGAGCACGGCAACGGCTCGGCGCACACGGTCGTGTTCAGCCACCCGCTGGTGCGCGCCGCGGTGTACCAGCGCCTGGGCGCCGCGCGGCGCTCCCGGCTGCACGCCGGCGCCGCCGCCCTCGAATCCGACCGCGTCCAGTCGCTGCGGCACCGGGCCGCGGCGGCGGTCGGGCCGGACGAGCGGGTGGCCAGGCAGCTGGCCCTCCTGGCCGCCGACGAGGCCGGGGCCGGGCGCTGGAACACCGCCGCCGACCACCTCATCCAGGCGGGGCGGCTGACCCCCGCCGGGCGGACCGGCGAGCGGCGCATCCTGCGGGCGGCGGAGTACCAGCTGCTGGGAGGCGACATCGCGCAGGCGGAGGGCATGACCGAGACGCTGGAGACGATGACGGCGACCCCGCAGCGGCAGTACGTCCTCGGCCGGATCGCTCTGGCCTCCGGCCGCCGGGAGCGGGCCGACCGGCTGCTCACGCAGGTCTGGCGGGAGGGCGACCGCCGGCTGGCGCGCCGGGCCGCCGAGCAGCTGGCGTGGTCGTGCCTGGCGCGGGCCAGGGGCGCCGAGGCGGCCGGCTGGGCGCGGCGGTCCATCGCGCTGAGCCCGCGGGGCGACCCGGCGGGGCTGCGGGACGCGCTGGCCCTGGCCCACGGGATCTGCGGTCGCTTCGAGGAGGGCCTGGCCCTGGTGGCGGCGGTGGAGGAGGAGGCCTCCCACACCCGCCCCGAACTGCTGGACGGCCTGGTCGCCCGGGGGGTCCTGCGCCTGTGGACCGACGACCTGGACGGGGCGCGGCACGATCTCACCCGCGCCGCCTCGGCTCGCTCAGGCCTTCTGCACCTGGGGCCGATGGCCACCGCCTACCTGGCCGAGGCCGAGTACCGCGGCGGGCGCTGGGACGACGCCATCGCCCACTCGGAGCAGGCGGTCTCGCTGGCGACCGACTCCGGTCAGCGGTGGATGCGCTGCCTGGCCCACGCGCTGGCGGTCCTCCCGCTGGCCGGGCGCGGCGACTGGGAGGCGGCCGAGGCCCACGCCGAGGCGTCCGCGACGTGGTCGCGCTATCTGTGCGACGCGAGCAACACGGCGTACGCGGCGCTGGCCCGGGCGGTGGTACGGCACGCGCGCGGGGACTGCGCCGCAGTGGTGCGGGCCCTGGCGCCGCTGCGGGGGGCGGAGCGGCGCGACGGCGTGGACGAGCCCGGGGTGATGGGGTGGCGCGAGCTCCTGGTGGAGGGGCTCGTCAGGACCGGCGATCTCGCGGGGGCGGGCGCCGTACTGGACGAGCACGAGGAGCTGGCCGAACGGCGGGACCGCGCCTCCGCCCTGGCCTCGGCCGCCCGGCTGCGCGGGCTGCTGGCGGCCGAGGAGGGCAGGAGGGAGGAGGCCGAGGCCGCCTTCGAGCTGGGCGTGATCCGGATCAAGCGGATCGACCAGCCGCTGGAGGAGGCCCTGCTGCACCTGCAGTACGGAGCCTTCCTCCGGCGCGGCGGCGCCCGCAGGCAGGCGGCCGAGCACCTGCAGACGGCGCGCGGTCTCTTCGAGCACCTGCGGGCCGCGCCGTACCTGGCCCGGTGCCGGCAGGAGCTGGCCGCCTGCGGCGCGAGCGTCCCGGGCGAGCCGCCGGCCGAGCCGCTGGGGCTCACCCCGCAGGAGTACGCGGTCGCCCGCCTGGCCGCCGGCGGTCTCACCAACCGTCAGGTGGCGCGTGAGCTGGTGCTGAGCGTCAAGACCGTCGAGTACCACCTGGGGCACATCTACGCCAAGCTCGGCATCAGTTCGCGGATGCAGCTCGGTCTGCGGCTGGCGTGACCGCCGCGGCGGGTGGGGGCCGCGGCGATTCACCGCGTCGTGCCGGGGAAGGCGTGATTGTCCGGGCGTCCGCCTGCTGGCCGGCGGACGCCCGGAGTGTCCGATGAGACCGGCATGACGAGGGACGGGTAGGTTGAGCGCCGTGCCGTACGAGAGCATCAGGGTGCCCGGGGAGTCACGTCCGCGACTCGACGAGGGCCTGGAGCGGATCCGCCGGGAGCTGAAGCTGCCCGCCGAGTTCCCCCGCGCCGTCGTCGACGAGGCCGAGTGGGTCGCCGAGGTGCCCCGGCTGCCCGAGATCGACCGGACCGACCTGCCCTTCGTCACCATCGACCCGCCCGGTTCCATGGACCTCGACCAGGCGCTGCACCTGGAGGAGCGTCCCGGCGGCTACCGCGTCTGGTACGCCATCGCCGACGTCGGAGCGTTCGTCAGGCCCGACAGCGCGATCGACCGCGAGGCGCGCACCCGGGGCGAGACCGTCTACCTGCCCGACGGGCGGATCCCGCTGCACCCGCCGGTCCTGTCGGAGGGCGCGGCCAGCCTGCTGCCGGGCGCCGTACGGCCGGCCGCGCTGTGGTGCGTGGACCTGGACGCCGACGGCCGGACGGTGGGGGCCGACGTGATGCGGGCGCTGGTGCGCAGCCGCGAGCGGCTCGACTACGACTACGTGCAGGCGGCGGTGGACACCGGCACGGCCGACGGCACGCTGCGGCTGCTGGCCGAGATCGGCAGGCTGCGGCTGGCGCTGGAGCGGGGAAGGGACGGCGTCACGCTGCCCACCCCCGAGCGGGAGGTGGTGCCCGACGGCGACGGCTACCAGGTGGTGGTGCGCGTGCCGCTGGAGGCCGAGGCGTGGAACGCGCAGATCTCGCTGCTGACCGGCATGGCCGCCGCCTCGATGATGCTGGACGCCGAGATCGGCCTGCTGCGGGTGCTGCCGCCGGCCCCGGCCGAGGAGGTGGCCCGGGTCCGCCGGATCGCCTCGGCTCTGGGGGTCCCGTGGGCCGAGGAGGCCTCCTACGGCGACGTCGTGCACGACCTCGACCCGAAGATCCCCGAGCAGGCCGCGTTCCTGCAGGAGTCGACGGTGCTGCTGCGGGGCGCCGAGTACGTGGCGTTCAACGGCGCGCCGCCCTCCGACGCCTTCCACGCCGCGGTGGCGGCGCCGTACGCGCACGTGACCGCCCCGCTGCGCCGCCTGATCGACCGCTACGCCACCGAGATCTGCCTGGCGATCGCGGCGGGAGAGCCGGTCCCCGACGAGATCCAGCGGATCATGGGCGAGCTGCCCGGCGTCATGGCGGCCACCGGACGGCGCTCGGCCGCGGCCGAGCGGGCGTGCGTGGACCTGATCGAGGCGTCCGTGCTGCGCGAGCGGGTGGGCCAGACGTTCGACGCGGTGGTGATCGACGTGGACGAGGACCGGCCGGGGGGCCAGGTGCAGATCGCCGACCCGCCGGTGGTGGCCCGCTGCGACGGCGAGAGCCTTCCCCTGGGCGCCACGGTGCGGGTACGGCTGACGCGCGCCGACCCCGCCACCCGGGAGGTGCGCTTCAGCCTGGCCTGAGGCGCGGGCGGCCGCGGGCGGCGCGAGGAGACGCCCGGCCCCTCACGCGAGCGGGGCCGCGACCGGACGCCTCCGGAGCGGCCCCGTCTTGCGGGAGTAGGGCTCGTCGACGAGTGCGCTCCTTTCACGGACGTATCCGGCGGGTGACCTCGCGGGGAGGATAGGGGTGGGCCCCGCGGGACGATCTTGCCGGTAACCGGTCAACAGTCGTGACATGGCATTTCCAGCCGGGCCCGCCGGGAAACAGACCTCACGGTTACGTTACGCACACTCTCGGTCACACATGATTGACCGGCCGGACACCTGCGGCGGGCCGGCCGGTCCGGTCAGCCGACGGAGGAGTAGGCCACCACGCCGCGCCGCAGCGCGTCCATCGCCTTGCCCGCGTTCCGCCTGATCGCGCTGTCGCGGGGGGCCGCGTCGGAGATCTGGCCGAGCAGGTCGAGCAGCTGCTTGATCCAGCGCACGAAGTCGCCCGCGGCCAGCTCCGAGCCGTTGATCCCGTCACCGAGCACGGCGTCCAGGCTGTGGCCCTTGGCCCAGCGGAAGGCGGCCCAGGCGAAGCCGAAGTCGGGCTCCCTGATGAACGACAGGCCGTGGTCGCTCTCGATCGCCTCCAGATCGCCCCACAGACGGACCATGGCCGCCAGCGCCTGCTGGGCGCCGCCCGCCGGGATGCGCGGCTGGCGGGCCTCGTCGGCCTGGCGGGACTCGAAGACCAGCGCGGACACGCACGCGGCCAGCTCGGCCGGGTCGAGGCCGTCCCAGAGCCCGGCGCGCAGGCACTCGGCGGTGAGCAGGTCCAGCTCGGTGTAGAGCTGGGCCAGGCGGCGGCCCTCGGCGGTGACGGTCTCGCCCTCGAGGTAGCCCAGCTGGTCGAGCACCCCGCAGACCTTGTCGAAGGTGCGGGCGATGACGTGCGAGCGGCCGGCGACCCGGCGGCGCAGGCCCTCGGTCTCGCGCAGCAGCTTGTAGTAGCGCTCGGCCCAGCGGGCGTGGTCCTCCCGCTCGTCGCAGCCGTGGCAGGGATGCTGGCGGATGTCCCTGCGCAGGCGCAGGATCTCCTCGTCCTCGACGGCGTGGTCGCGGGCGCGCACGGGCTTGCCGAAGTCGCGGTCGCCGATCTTGGCGTGCATGGAGGAGACGAGGTTGGCCCGTTCCTTCGGGGAGCGGGAGTTGAAGTTCTTCGGGATGCGCAGGCGCTCCACCGGCTCCACCGGGACCGGGAAGTCGGCCGCCGACAGCTTCTTGACCTGCTTGCCGATGGTGAGCACCAGCGGGGAGGGGCCCTCGCCGCGCGAGTTCAGGCCCGGGTCCAGCACGATCGCCAGCCCGGCGCGGCGCCCGCCGGGCACGCGGATGATGTCGCCCGGCCGCAGCGCCTCCAGCGAGCGCAGCGCCTGGGTCCTGCGCGCCGCGCCGCGCTGGCGCGACAGCTCGGCCTCGCGGTCCGACAGCGCCCTGCGCAGCGCGGCGTACTCCGGGAAGTCGCCCAGATGGCAGGTCATCGCCTCGCGGTAGCCCTCCAGCGCCTCCTCGTGGCGGCGCAGCTGCTTGGCGATGCCGACCACGGCCCGGTCGGCCTGGAACTGCGCGAAGGAGGACTCCAGCAGCGACCTGGCCCGCTCGCGGCCGACCTGGCCGACGAGGTTGACGGCCATGTTGTAGGAGGGGCGGAAGCTGGAGCGCAGCGGGTAGGTGCGGGTGCTGGCCAGACCGGCGACGTGCAGCGGGTCCATGCCCGGCTGCCAGACCACCACCGCGTGGCCCTCGACGTCGATGCCGCGCCGCCCGGCCCGGCCGGTGAGCTGGGTGTACTCCCCCGGGGTGAGGTCGGCGTGGGTCTCGCCGTTCCACTTGTCGAGCTTCTCGATCACCACGGAGCGGGCGGGCATGTTGATGCCCAGCGCGAGGGTCTCGGTGGCGAAGACCGCCTTGACCAGGCCGCGGGTGAACAGCTCCTCGACGACCTCCTTGAAGGTGGGCAGCATGCCCGCGTGGTGGGCGGCCAGTCCCCGTTCCAGGCAGTCGCGCCACTCCAGGTAGCCGAGCACGGCCAGGTCCTCGTCGGGCAGGTGCGCGGTGCGCTCGTCGACGATCTGCCGGATCTCGTGGCGCTCGGCGTCGGTGGTGAGGCGGATGCCGGCGTACAGGCACTGCATGACGGCGGCGTCGCAACCGGCCCGGGAGAAGATGAAGGTGATCGCGGGCAGCAGGCCGTCGGCGTCGAGCCGCTCGATGGCCTCGGCCCGGTTGGGCGGGCCGGGCCTGCGCGGCCGGGAGTAGCCGCGCCGGCCCCTGCCGTAGGCCTGGCGCTCCTCGTCGCGGGCCAGCCGCATCAGGTTCGGGTTGACCAGCGGCCGCTCGCCGTTCTCGTCGGTGACGAACAGGTCGTAGATCCGGTGGCCGACGAGCATGTGCTGCCAGAGCGGGACGGGGCGGTGCTCGTCGACGATGACCGAGGTGTCGCCGCGGACCGTGCCGAGCCACTCGCCGAACTCCTCGGCGTTGCTGACCGTGGCCGACAGTGCCACCAGGCGCACCGACTCGGGAAGGTGGATGATCACCTCTTCCCAGACCGCGCCGCGGAAGCGGTCGGCCAGGTAGTGCACCTCGTCCATGACCACGAACCCGAGCCCGGCCAGGGTGTTCGACCCGGCGTAGAGCATGTTGCGCAGCACCTCGGTCGTCATGATGACGACCGGGGCCTCGCCGTTGACGCTGTTGTCGCCGGTGAGCAGGCCGACCTTGGCGGCGCCGTACCGCTTGACGAGGTCGTTGTACTTCTGGTTGGACAGCGCCTTGATCGGGGTGGTGTAGAAGCACTTGCGGCCCTGCTCCAGCGCCAGGTGGACCGCGAACTCTCCCACGACGGTCTTGCCGGACCCGGTGGGGGCCGCCACCAGGACCGCGTCGCCCGCCTCCAGCGCCCGGCAGGCGTCGAGCTGGAACTCGTCCAGCTCGAAGTCGTACAGAGCCCGGAACGAGGTCAGCGCCGGCCCGCTTTCGGCCTGGCTCTGACGGAAGGCAGCGTAGCGTTCCGCAGGCGTCGTCATGCCTTCAGCCTACCGATATCGCAATTCCGGTCCGTCCGGGCGGGGCCGGGCCTCAGTTCAGCACCTTCAGCGCACCGGGGACGACCTCGCAGACCAGGGGGGTGGGGCCGATCCGCTCGCCGTCGGCGTAGGCGATCACCTCGGGGGCCTCCAGCGTCACCCGGCGGGCCCGCCTGAGGGTGACGGCGGGATGGCCGACGTGGGTGCCCTTGTAGACGCTGGGGAAGGCGCGCAGGAACTGCGCCTTGGGCGAGGCGCCCAGGATCGTCACGTCCAGCAGGCCGTCGTCCGGCAGGGCGCCCGGGCAGACCCGCATCCCGGCGCCGTAGGAGCGGGTGTTGCCGACCGCGACCAGCATCGCCTCGCACTCGACGACCTCATCGTCGAGGCCGATCCGGAAGGGGATCGGCGCGAAGCTGCGCAGCTCCTGCACCATCGCGACCAGGTACTTGGCCATGCCCGGGGGCCACGACAGCCGGTTGGCCCGCTCGTTGACCCGGGAGTCGAAACCGCAGCACAGCACGCTGGCGAACCACTCGTCCTCGCCAACCCTGGCCGCGTCGACCTCGCGGATCCGCCGCCTGAGCACGACGTCGGCGGCGGCGAGGGTGTCCTTGCGGGGCAGGCCGAGGGCGTCGGCGATGTCGTTGCCCGTCCCGACGGGGATGATGCCCAGCGGCACGTCGGTCCCGGCCGTGGCCTGCACGGCCAGGTGGACCATGCCGTCCCCGCCGAAGGCCACCAGCGCGTCGGGCCTCTCGGCCACGGCGATGCAGGCACGTTCCAAGGCGTCCTGGGGGGATTCCCCGAGGATCACCGAGACCTCCGCCCCCTCCCGCCGGAGCCGGTTCAGGACGGGGGCGAGCAGACCGCGCGAGCGGCCGCCCCGGGCGGCGGGATTGACGAGTACGGCGATCTCTCCGGGCACAAACCGGAACTTATCGCCTATCGGGCCGAATCTGGATCGGTCGTATTCAAATCGAGAGGAGATTCGTCATCGGGGAGTTCTGACGCCTCGTCATCGGAAAGGTGGGAGAAGTCCTCCGCGGGACGCCTGCGCTCCCTGAGGTACATGACCGCCTCGGCGAGGGCGAACAGGACCACCATCGGCAGGGCGAGCGCCAGCATCGAGAACGGGTCGGTGCTCGGCGTGGCGATCGCCGCGAACAGGAACATGATGAAGATCACCATGCGGCGGTGCCTGGCCACCGTGGCGTGCGGCAGGACGCCGATGACGTTGAGGAACACCATCAGCAGGGGCATCTCGAAGGAGATGCCGAAGATGACGAGCATGACCAGCGCGTAGCTGAGATAGTCGTCCATCTCCAGCAGCGGTACGGCGTTGCCCGGCGCGAAGCCGAGCAGGATCGCCAGCCCCTTGTCCATGATGAAGTAGGCCAGCGCCGCGCCCGCCAGGAACAGCGGGATCGCCATGGCGAGGAAGACGATCGAGTAGCGCTTCTCGTTGCGGTAGAGACCGGGCGTCACGAAGGCCCAGACCTGGTAGAGCCACAGCGGCGAGGAGACCACCAGGGCGAACATCGCCGCGACCTTCAGGTTGACCAGGAAGGCCTCGAAGACGCCGCGGATGGCGAAGGTGCACTCGCCCGGCCGCAGGACCTTGGAGGCGTCCAGGCTGCAGTAGGGCGCGGTGATGAAGTTCCAGATCGGATCGAAGAAGACGAAGCCGACGATGATGCCGGCCACCAGTCCCAGCAGGGCGATGACGATCCGGTTGCGCAGCTCACGGAGGTGCTCCATGAGCGGCATGCGCCCCTCGGCCGCGTCCTCGGGCGAAACGGACCCGTTACGGCCCGGCTTGGGCCATTTCAGCAGTGCCATTCGTGAATCCCGGTCCGAGGGGTGAAGTGATCAGGGGGTGCGGGGACAGCCTACTGCTGCTTGTTCGCACTCGCCTGGGCGCGCAGCCTGGCGGCCTGCTCCTCGAGCGCGCGGGCCTGCTCCTCGGCCGAGGGGTCGGCGACCGGCGCCGGGGCGGGCGCGGCGATCTGCTGCGGGGGCACGGGCGTCTGCTGCGGCTGCGGCTGCACGACCGTGGTGGTCGCGGCGGGCGCCTCGTCGTCGTCGCGGAGCTTGGAGGTCTCCGCCTTGAAGATGCGCAGCGACCGGCCGATCCCGCGGGCGGCCTCCGGCAGCTTCTTCGCGCCGAACAGCAGCACCAGGATGACCCCGATGATGATCAGCTCAGTGGTACCCAGGCCAGCCATGACACATCCTTAACCAGACGAGGTGCAGTCTCAGTGCCGATCGTACGCTGCCCGGGACGCAGACTCATCCCTTCCGGCATCGGATCGTCCCGCATCCGGCGGCGCCGCCCGGCCCTCCCCCCCGCCGGCCTGCGCCCGCGAGAGCGGATTGGTCCGCGTCCGTTCATCGAGCGTGCATCGGGACGTCACGGGATCGACCTCCGGCCGTCCGGCGGCATCGCCGTACGGGTCGTCGCCTACAGGTCGTCGCCGTACAGGCCGGGGACCACCGGCCCGCGCCGCCGTACCCGGCCCCGTCGTCCCGGGCCGCCCCGTCCCAGGACGCCCCCTCTCAGGACACCGACTCGTAGCGGTTCAGCGCCGCCGCGGCGGCCTCGCGCACGGTCCCGGCCAGAGAGGCGGGCGAGACGACCCGGCCGGTGTCGCCCAGGCGCAGCGCCAGCCGCAGCAGCCAGCCCTGGTCGCGGGCGCGCAGCGCCACCCGCAGGCGGCCCTCGCCGAGTTCCTCGACGCTCTCGCACGGGTAGTACTCGGCCACCCAGCGGCCCGCCGGGGTCAGCTCCAGCTCCACCAGCTCGTCGGTCGGCGAGGGGCGGAACACCCCGGGCGTCACCTCGTCGGGCACCGCGTCCTCCGGCGGCGCCGCGGGCACGTCGAGCACCTCCACCGAGAGCATCCGGTCCAGCCGGAACAGCCGCACCGCCTCGGCCCGGTAGCACCAGCCCGACAGATAGGAACGCCCGTCCACCACCACCAGCCGCATCGGGTCGACCTCGCGCGGGGTGATCTCGTCACGGCCCGGCACGTAGTAGCGCAGCGACAGCCGCCTGCCGCGCCGCAGCCCCTCGTTGACCACCGGCAGCGCGTCGGGGGTGGCGTCCACCTCGACCGCGACCTGGCTGCTGACCGTGGCGGCGCCCTCCCCGGCGGCCTGCTCGAACTTGGCGATGACCCGCGACAGCGCGTCGCGCTCGCCGAACTCCGGCATCTCCGCGAGCATCCGCAGCGCCACCAGCAACGCGCTGGCCTCGTCCACGCCCAGGCGCAGCGGCCTGGCGATCGTGTCGGCGTTGTCGATGACGATCTCGCCGCCGTCCCAGGAGACGTCGATGAGGTCGCCGGGCGTGTGCCCGGGCAGCCCGCACATCCACACCAGCTGCAGGTCGTCGATGAGCTGCTTCTCGCTCAGCCCGAAGATCTTGGCGACCTCCGGCACCTGCGCCCCGGGGTGGGACATCAGATACGGCACCAGGGCCAGGAGCCTGGGCAACCGGTCGGCCGTGCTCATCTCACCGCTCCTCGTTCGCTGTGCGCGGGCCCGCGGCCCGCCGGGACGGCCCTCGCAGGCACGCTCACGCCAGGGCCCCCTTCAGGCGGCTGATCACCGCGTCGCGGGCGTCCGGCGGCCCGACCACCAGGGCGTCGGCGGCGAACCCGGCGACCCAGCCGGCCAGCCGCTCGGGGTCGGTGAAGTCGACCTCGAGCTCGTCCCAGCCCTCGTCCGCGGGCCGTACGGCCTTGGCCACCTGGCGCAGCCCCTGGCAGGTGCCCTCGCGGACCCGGATCACGGCCGCCCGCTTGTTCAGGGGCCGCTCGTCGGGATAGCCGACCATCTCCTTGACGTTCACGCCCTCGGGGACGACCACGGTGCCGGGGCGGCCGGCCGGGGTGACCGGCCCGCTGATGCGGCTGAGCCGGAAGGCCCGGGGCGCGTCGCGGTCGCGGTCGTGGCCCACGACGTACCACCGGCCGCGGCGGCTGACCACGCCCCACGGCTCGACCGTCCGGGTCAGCACGCTCTCACCGGCCGCGACGCGGTAGGGGAAGCGGACCGGGCGCCGGTCGCGCACCGCCTCCCACAGCGCGGGGAAGGCCGGGTCCTGGGTGTCGACCCGCAGCTCCAGCGCGCCGCCGAGCATGCCGCCGGTCTCGTCGGTCTCCACTCCCCCGGCGCGCAGCTTCAGCAGCGCCCCGCTGGCCGCCTCGGCCAGGCTGGCCCGCTGCCACACCCGCGCGGCCAGGCCCACCACGGCCGCCTCGTCGGCCTCCAGGGTGATCTCCGGCAGCTCGTAGGCCTGGCGGACGATCCGGTAGCCGGGGTCGTCCTCCCACGGGTCCTTCTGGACCTCGATCGGGATGCCGATCTCCCGCAGCTCGTTCTTGTCGCGCTCGAACATCCGCTGGAAGGCCTCGTCGTTGGCCGAGTCGTAGCCGGGAACGGCCTGGCGGATGTGCTCGGCGCTCAGCGGCCGCCGCGTGGCGAGCAGGCAGATCACGAGGTTCAGCAACCGCTCGGTCTTCCGGCGTGACATCCGGCCTCCCTCCCTGTTCAAATGACGCTACTCTTCCCCGCGTGATCAGATGGCGCAGGGGCGAGGTCGTGCGGATCCGGCGCGAGTGGCCGGGGGCGGTGGAGCTCGACGTCGTCACCCAGGAGGGTCAGGCGCGCGCGCTCGCCTATCCCGCCCTGGTGGGACGCCCGGAACCCGGCGACACGGTCCTGCTGAACACGACCGCGCTCGCGATGGGTCTCGGTACGGGAGGTTACGCCATGGTGGTGGCGATTCCCGAACGATTGCCAGAAGATCCTCAAGGGCCCGGACATCTGGTGAAGGCACGCTACACCCCCTTGCAGGCCACCGTGTTCGGCGCCGACGAGCAGGACTCGCCCCACCACGACATCCTGGCGGAGGCCGACTCCCTCGACGGCATGCCGGTGGTCGTCGCCGACCTGCACTCGGCGCTCCCGGCGATCCTGTGCGGCCTGTACGGCTCGCGCCCCGGCGCCCGCGTCGCCTACGTGATGCTCGACGGCGGGGCGCTGCCCGCCTGGTTCTCCATGTCGTGCGCGCGGTTGCGGGAGGCCGGCTGGCTGTGCGGGGTGGTGACGGCGGGCCAGGCGTTCGGCGGCGACGTGGAGACGGTGACGACGCACACCGGGCTGCTGGCGGCCCGCCACGTCCTGGAGGCCGATGTCGCGGTCGTCACCCAGGGGCCGGGCAACCTGGGCGGCGGCACCCGGTGGGGGTTCTCCGGGGTCTCGGCCGGCGAGGCGGTCAACGCCGCCGCGGTGCTCTCCGGCCGGCCGGTCGCGGCGCTGCGGGTCAGCGAGGGTGACCGGCGTGAGCGGCACGTCGGGGTCTCCCACCACTCGCTGACCGCCTACGGCCGGGTCGCCCTGGCCCCGGCCCGGGTCGCGGTGCCCGAGCTGCCGGGCGACTTCGGCCGGCGGGTGATCGAGCAGGTCGGGCCGCTGGGCGAGCGGCACGAGCTGGTCCCCGTGCCCGTGGACGGGCTGCACGAGGCGCTGAAGAACTCGCCGGTGCGGCTGTCGACGATGGGCCGGGGGCTGGAGGAGGACCTGGCCTATTTCCTGGCCTCGGCCGCCGCGGGCAGGCTGGCCGCCGGACTGCTGCCGCAGGGGGCCGCGCTCTCCTAGAGGAGACCGCCAGAGGAGGCCGCTAGGAGGAGGCCGCCGTCTCGTAGAGGTCCGTGCCCGAGGAGGCCCCGGGCTCGTAGAAGTCCTTGAAGGTGAAGGCCCGCGGGCCGGGCCCGTGCTCGCGCAGCAGTTCCAGCCGTTCCATCCCCTCGGCCAGCGAGGGGATGTGTCCCTCGGGGATCCACCACATCACGGAGTACGGCTGCGCGATGTGGTGGAACCATTCCTTGCGCCGCCGCAGCACCGGCAGGTGCGCGCTGCGGTAGACGAAGTTCCACAGCGTCTCGCGCGACTCCCAGACCGAGAAGTTGATCACCAGGTCGTCGCCGTAGTCGTGCTTGACCGTGTCCCGGGGGTCCTCCCCTCCCTTGAGCCGCCACACGAAGCCGGGAGCGGCGTCGGAGACCTTGTTGACGGGTTCGAGCAGGTTGACGAAGTCGGCGATCTCGGGCGAGTCCAGGGGCGCGAGCAGGCGCGCGACGTTCAGCTGTGCCAGATGCATGGCATCAGCAGACCATCCCCGGGCCTTCTATGTCAATTCTCATTATTTTTAGAGAAGGCGACGCAGCACTCCCCCGGGCGCGGATCCAGCCGGGCGGCGTCCGGATCACGGCCCATGCCCTCCAGCAGGCCCTGGCACAGCGCCAGGTTCATCGAGCAGACCAGCAGCGGATGCTCCTCGGCCAGCACGTGGAACGGGCAGTTGCGCAGCCGCAGGTCCCCACCTTCCGGATAGGGCTCGTAGCCGCGCCGCCGCAGGGTCTCGCCGAGCTCCCCGCCCGGCGCGGCGAGCCTGGCGCCGGTACGGCGCGCGGCCTGCTCGGCCCGCTCGTCGCCGCCGAGCAGGTCCACCACCTCGGCCAGCACCAGCGCGAGCGTGCGGTAGTCGCGGGGCGGGACGCTCACCTGCCACTCGCCCGGCGCCCGGCGGTAGACCTTCGCCGGCCGCCCGCTGCCCGGTCCCGTGCGCTCTCCCAGCCGCTTGAAGTCCGGCTCCAGCAGTCCGGCCTCGACCAGCTTGTCGAGGTGGAAGGCGGCCAGCGTGCGCTGCACCCCCACCGCCTCGGCCGCCTCGTTGCGCCCGACCTCGCGGCCCTGGGAGATCACGTATTCGTAGACCGCCCGCCGTACGGGATCGTTGAGTGCCGCCACCGCGCCGAGGTCATCGCTGCTCACAGCCGGGATTCTAGGCCCGGCCACCGCCCGGCAGGCGCCTTCAGTAGGCGGCCAGGACGTCGACGACGAAGACGAGGGTGTCGGAGGGCTTGATCAGGGGCGGCAGGCCCCTGGGGTAGCCGAGGTCCGGCGGGACGACCATGACGACGCGGCTGCCCACCGGGACGCCGGTCAGCGCCTTGTCCCAGCCCTTGATGACACCGCCGCCGCCGAGCCGCAGGGCCTTGGGTCGCGCGGCCGCCCAGGTGGACTCGAAGGGCCCGTCTGCCCCCCAGATCCAGCCCTCGTACTGGGTGACCAGGAGCTGGCCGGCCTTGACCGCGGCGCCCGCGCCCCGGACCAGGACCTCGCTCTGCAGGCCCGAGGGGGGCTTGCCGTCCGGGAGGGCGAGGGCCGGGCGCTCCCCCGGGCCGCCGGCGACCTTGACCCCGGCCAGCTCGCCGGGGCCTCCGGCGCCCGTCGCGACCGAGCCCGGCGGGAAGGCGCCGAGCACGTCGATCACGTAGAACAGCGCGTCGTCGGCGGTCATCCCGCCGGGCGGGTTGGGACCGTAGCCCTCCGAGGGCGGGATGGCGGCCACGACGCGGCTGCCGACCCGGTGCCCGCTCAGCGCCCTGCTCAGGCCGGTGATCGACTGGCCCGGCTGGAAGGAGGCGGGGACGCCCTGGTTGAAGCTGGAGGCCAGCAGGCGGTTGTCCCGGCCGTCCCACACGTGCGCGGTGTAGTGGGCGATGACCAGGTCCTCGGCCGCGACCACGTTCCCGGTGCCGGTCATCTGCTCGCCGACCTGCAGGTCCGCCGGGGGCTCCCCCTCCGGGAAGGTGATCTTCGGCTTGGCCCCGAAGGAGCTCTCGGCCCGCACGCTCCGGGCCGCCTCTCCCTCGCCCGAGGTGCAGCCGCCGGCCGCCGCGAGCAGGAGCGCGGCGGGCACGGCGACGATCGCGGCGGGGGGCGCGGTGAACAAGGTCCGTATACGCATCCGACTCCCCTGGCTCGGCGGTGCGATCACCTTAACGCCCTATTGGGAGAGATGTCAGTAGCGCGGACGAGCCCGGCCGCGCCGAGGGCGCGACCGGGCTCGTCCCGGTGGGTTCCGCAGGCGGCGGCTCAGTAGGCGCCGACGATGTCCACCAGGAAGACCAGGGTGTCGGTGCCCTTGATGTCCGGAGCGCGGCCCTGGGCGCCGTAACCGAGGTCCGGCGGGATCGTCAGCAGCACGCGGGTGCCGACGGGCAGGCCGACCAGCGTCTGGTCCCAGCCCTTGATGACGCTGCCGTTGCCGATCGGGAAGGTGGCCGGCTCGCCCCGGTCCCAGCTGCTGTCGAACTTCTTGTCGGTGCCCCAGATCTTGCCGATGTAGTGGGCCATCAGGTTCTGGCCGGACTTCACGACCGGGCCCGTGCCCTTGATGACGACCTTGCTGGTCAGCTCCTTGGGAGCCTTCTCACCGGTCTTCGTCGTGAGGGTCGGGGCCTTGCCGGTCTCGGGGTTCTTCACCGTGACGCCCTTGACGCCGGGGTCGACGGCCTTGCCCTCGACGGTCACCGGCTTGGGCGGCGTGGGCGCCAGGCCGATCATGTCCAGCACGAACACCTGGGTCAGGTCGGTCTGCCCCTGCTGCTTGGCCTGCTCGATCTGCTCCTTGGACAGGCTGTCCTCGGCCATGACGGCCAGGTGGCGCCCGCCGGGCTTGGCGCCGACGAAGACGTCCTTGAGCACCTTCGGAAGCTGCTCGCCGATCTCGATGGTCTGCGGGGTGCCGGTGTCGTAGGTCGAGCCGACCGAGGCGTTGTCCTTGCCGTTCCAGGTGTAACCGGTGAGGTTGACCTGGACCTTGTCGCCCATCTTGAACTCCGTGCCGGAGCCGTCCTTGATCGTCTCCTCGGAGGACTTCTTGGCGGGCGCCCCCGAGGGGAAGGTCACCGTCGGCTTCTTGCCGATCTCACCGGTGACCTTCACACCACTGCCGGCGGAGGCCTCGGTGTCTGCCTGCTGAGTGCCGCAGGCGGCGGCGAACAACAGGGGAACGGCGGCCAGTACGGCCAGGCTGCGGCGACGCATCAGTTATCCCTCAAGCAGACGTCAGGTTCGCGCCACACTATCCGACCGGCCATACGGGCGGAGTAAGCAACGGCCGAACCCGCCGCGGCCCGCCTCCGGCACGCCCGTGCACGCCGCGGTCCCGGGTGCGGCGGACAGCGTGGCCCGTCACATCCCCGCGATGAGCTTGTCCACCCT
>NZ_BOOK01000025.1 GCF_016863195.1 Paraplanobispora takensis
TATTCGCGTTCCACCGACAGCAGGTGCCGTGCCGCACCGGAGACGCCGTGCCCACGGAGGGCGCCGCGCCGTACGGAAGGTTCCAGAGCATGTAAGGCGCCAGTCCGCGTTGAGGATGCCGCGCCCAGCGGAAGGCGCTGAACCGCATGGAAGACACCAGACCGCGTTGAGGGCGTGTGCCCAACGGAAGGTGCTGGGCTGCATGGAAGGCGCTGGGCTGCATGGAAGGCGCCGGAGTGCACGACGGATGTCGCACACGGCGGGATGCCGCATCTGAGGGCCGGGGAAGATGATCAGAGCACCGAGCAGGAGCGACCGGTTCTCGCATCGCCGTTCCCGCACGCACATCGCCGTTCCGCCCACTGCGGCATCCGGTTTATCCCCAGGTGGGGTGTCTTCAGCCGCAGAGGCGCGCGCCCTCCCACAGAGAGCCCGCAGAGAGAACCCGCCCTCCATAAGGCCCAGCCGCACAGGTCACAGGGGGATGGAAAGCGCCCGAGACAAGGGGGTCGCGGAAGAAGAGTCATCAGCGCGAACACAGGGCGGCGCGGACCACTGACGGCCTCGTCGCGAGGAGCCGGTGAACTCCGCGTCACTTATCCACAGCGCTCCGCTTTTTTCTGTGGATAAGTTCTCGCAAATGCACAGGACCTGTGGATAACTTACGGAAGTAGGACCTTGCTCGCGAGACCGGCTACGACGGGAACGATGCCCAGAAGAACGAAAGCGGGCAGGAAACAGAGGCCCAGGGGCATGACGGCCTGAACTCCGGCCCGCCGGGCGGCGGCCGCCGACATCGCCCGGGCGGCATGGCGGGAGTCGTCGGCCACTCGAGTCAGCATGCTGGCCACAGGGGCGCCGCTGAGTGCCGCCCGGCTCATGGTGCGGGCGAAGGGGGCGAGCGTCTGCTCGGAGCCGAAGGCGGACCATGCGCTTTCCGGGGTCGCCCCCAGCCTCAGCTGCCCGTTCACCCACGCCAGCCGGTCACCGAGCGGCCCGCCGATCGCCTGGACGGTGATGTCCAGCGCCCCGGTGACCGGTTGTCCCGCACGCAGGCAGGCCACCATGAGGTCGGCCGCCAACGGCAGGTCGGCGGTGATCCGGTCACGCTCCCGGCGCACCGCCGGAGGCTCCCGCCTTCTGAGAAGCAGAGGTACGGCGACGGAACCGATGGCTCCTGCGACGATCCCGGCCAGACCTCCCACCGCGAGAAAGAGCATCGCCCCTGTGATGACCGCGACGAGGATCTCCCGCCTGTCGAAGCGCCCCCTGCCTCCGGACCCGTGGTGCCCGCCCGGCCCTGCGACGGTTCCCGCCGAGGAAGACTCTCCGGCCGTCGGCGCACTCACATTCCCGATCACTCTCACTCCGTGATCGATCATCCCGGCTCCGCCTCCGGTTCCGGTGGGAGCCGTTCCGCCGCTGCTCCGCCCCGGCGCTCCCGAGAATGTTCCGGCCCACCCTCCGGGCGATCCCGGCCCATCCGAGGCCGATCCGATCGACCCGGCCGGTCGTGGCCGATCCCGGAATCCCGTCCGGTCTCCCCTTCCGTCGCCGCTCGTGCCCCCTGCGGCCGGGATCCGCCGGTCTGCCCGGTGAAGCCGACGAGCGGGGTCGCCGGGGGACGTCCACAGCCACGCGGCGGCTCCGGCGAGCACCATGGCCAGGACACCGGCGGTCGCAGCGTTCATCGCTTCTCTCCGATCACGATCACATCAGGTGAGCAGGAAACCCATCGCCACAGACCGGGTAGACGCCCGGCAGCCGTAGGCGCCACAACCCTCGAGCCGGGCGACCACGCGGCTCCCTGCTGCAAACAACAGAGATCTCGGTCTCTTCGGCTTGGGCCGGCGGGCGGGCCGCCACCGCACGCGACACGGGTCTCAGGTCTGCTCGGCTCTGGTGACCAGAAAGCGGGTCCACCACAGGCCGCAGCCGTCGAGGGCGACTCCGACGATCAGGCATGCCGCCCCGGCGGGGCCGCCGAGGAGGAAGTCGAGGGGGCGCATGCCCAGGCCTGTCGCCATGAGCAAGCCCAGCGCGGGGAGGCCGGCGAGCAGGCGGGCGGTCGCCCGAGGGCCGGCGAGCTGGGCGGCGACGTCTCGCCGGTGGGCTTCGGCCTCCCGGAGGGAGGCGGCCACCCGGTCAACGAGAGCCGAGAAGCCACCGCCGACGGTCGCAGCGGCCCGCCAGCACGCCGCCAGGCGCTGTAGTCCTTCGCCTCCCCGCTCCGGGGCCGCAGCCAGCAGGGCCTCGGACACGTCACCCCCGTCTCGCGCCACCGCGATCACGGGCCTCATCACCATCGGATCGGGGAACTCCATCGACGACACGGCACGGGACAGCGCCTCGCCTGCGGTGCGTCCCGCGGCCAACTCGGCAGCGAGGACCTGACAGAGCTCGACGGACGACGCCCTCCACGCCTCGGCCTGGCGGGACGGCCGGGTGAACCGGGTGATCCACCGCAGGAGATCTCGGGGCCCATCCGGGCCATGCCGTCGCAGGCGCAGACGCTCCAACCGCGCGGTTCCCGAATCGGGTCCCGTCCACAACCAGGCCGCCAACGCGGCGAGGATCACGGCCCCGGTCATGGTCGGGCAGGACCGCCGGGCCACCTGGCGGAGGCGGCGGAGGATCGGACAGGGGTGGTCTCCCTGGCGGGAACGGCCGGCCCCCTGACGGTCGGGACCCAGGTGGCAGGAGCGCCGGATCCCCTGGCGGGGACAGCGGAGGCTCCGGCGGCATGGACGCCGGACTCTCCGACAGAGACGAGCGCGCTCTCGGGGGTGGGGGCCCGCGGGGGAAGAGCACCGGACCCCCTCGTGGAAGGAGGTAGGACTCCAATGGCACGGGTGCCGGGAGTGGTGGTGAGGCGGGTGGGTCTTTCAGGGGTAAGAAGGAGGGTTTCGGTGATGGGGGCCCGGGTGGTGAGGGCGGGAAAGGCCGGGCCGGGGATGGCCTGACCGGTCGGGGAGAAGGTGAGGGCGGGTTCCGCCTCGACCAGGCCGGAGGGGCGGCGGGTCATCATGCAGATCTCGGTGATCCGTCGGCGGCCGTCGGTGTGATCGCGGGTGAGGTGGATGACGACGTCGAGAGCCGCGGTGATCTGGCTGTGGACCGCCTCCCGGGTGAGACCGGCGGCGCAGGCGAGGGCTTCGAGGCGGGCGGGCACGTCGGCCGCCCTGTTGGCGTGGAGAGTGCCGCAGCCGCCCTCGTGACCGGTGTTGAGCGCCGCGAGCAGGTCGACGACCTCCGCGCCGCGGACCTCTCCGACGACGAGCCGGTCGGGGCGCATGCGCAGCGCCTGGCGGACCAGGTCGCGCAGTCCCACGCCGCCGGCGCCTTCGAGGTTGGCCGGACGGGACTCCAGCCGCACCACGTGGGGGTGCAGCGGCCTCAGCTCGGCGGAGTCCTCCACGAGGAGGAGGCGCTCGCCGTGATCGGCGAGGGAGAGCAGGGCCGACAGGAGCGTGGTCTTGCCCGTGCCGGTGCCGCCCGAGATGAGGAAGGCGAGCCTCGACTCGATCACCGCGGTGAGGACGGGGACGGCGTCGGCCCCGATCGTGCCCGCCTCGACCAGCTCGGCCAGGCCGAACGTGTGGCGCGGCGGGAGCCTCAGCGACAGGCAGGTGCCCCCGGGGGACACGGGGGGCAGGACGGCGTGCAGCCGGACGCCGCCGGCGAGTCTGGCGTCGACGTAGGGGCAGGCGTCGTCGAGGCGCCGCCCCGCCGCCGCGGCCAGGCGCTGGGCGAGCCGCCGCACCGCCTCCTCGTCGGGGAAGGTGACCGAGGTGCGGCGCAGGCCGTGGCCGTCGTCGATCCACACCTCCCGGGGGCCGTTCACCAGCACGTCGGTGATCTCGGCCTCCGCCAGCAGCGGTTCCAGCGGGCCCGCGCCGATCAGGTCGGCGCGCAGGGCGCGGGCCACCGCCAGGATCTCGGCGTCGCCCAGGACCGCCCGCTCCGCCCTCAGCGCGACGGCGACGTGCGCGGCGCTGGGTTCGACGCCGGTCCGCGCCAGCCGTACTCGGACGGCTTCGATCAGGTCGGGTGAGACCGCGCGGGCGGGTGCGGACCTGCTCATCTCGCGGCCTCGGGCGGGAACGGGCCGGAGGCGACCGCGGACCGCAGGAACGCCTCACAGAACCGGCCGAGCGGGGTCCGGCTGCCGAGCCGGGGGACGGTGCCGCGGTTCAGGACCGCGGTGAGGCGGGGCTGGTCCGGCAGGCTCCCTGCGCACGGGACGCCGAGCGAGGCGGTGACCACCTCATCCTCCAGGATGCCGGTGCGGACGGCGGCCCGGATCTCTCCGGTGTGCTCCCGCAGGACGGTGAGCGTCTGGGCCGCGGCCAGGACGCCCCGCACGTCGGCGGTGACGACCAGGAGGGTGGTGGCGGCGCGGCCCAGAGCCTCCGCGGCGGCGGGATCGGGCCGGCGGGGCAGGTCGACGACCACGAGGTCGAACCCGCGTTGCCCCGCGTCGAGCACCGAGCGCATGGCCTCGGCCGGAATGGCGCCGGCCTCGCCCCTGTGGAAGGACAGGAAGGTCAGCCCCGAGACGCTCGGAAGGGCCGCCCGAAGCGCGGTGAAGCTGACCCTGCCCTCGCGGGCGACGAGGTCGGACCAGCGGGCCCCCTCGGTCTCCTCCTGGCCGAGCAGGAGGTCCAGGCCCCCGCCGAGCGGGTCGGCGTCGACGAGGAGGGTGCGCAGGCCCCCGCGGGAGGCCACCAGCGCAAGCGAGGCGGCCAGGACGCTGGCCCCGGCCCCACCACGGCCGCCCGCGACGCAGACGACGAGACCGGCCCGCGCGGCGGGCTCCACGGCGTCGGCGAACTCGTCGACCAGCCGCCGCTCCGCGGAGGGCAGCTCCAGGACGGCCTGGGCCCCCACCGCGACGCACTTGCGCCAGGTGTCGGGGTCTTCGGGGCCGTGGGTCACCAGGACGACCCGGTGGCGCGGCGGGGGCCGGGTCGCGGCCAGTGCGTCGGCCGCGTCGCCGCCGACGACGACCATGGGGGCGCGGGCCCAGTAGGGCCGGGCGTGCGCGGGCGCGTGGGCCACGTCGAGCTCCGCTCCCGCCGCGGCGGCGACGCGGAGAAGGTCGTCGAGCAGGTCGGGGTCTTCGGTGATGACCAGAGGGCGGTCCAAGGGTGCCTCCCAGAAGCGTGGGAAGCCCACCTTCGGGGAGAGGCCGCTTCGGCCGAGGCTCCGAGCGGCGTTCTGTGGACGGCCGGACGGCGCGGAGCCCGCCTGTGGAAAACCCGGAGCCCGGCTGCGGTTCAGAGTCCGGTCACGGACCGGGGCCCGGCCGTGGAAATGAGTGGCGACCCCCGCTGGGGGGGATAGCGGGGGTCGCCGACCGGTCCGGCTCCGGGGGGGTAGAGCCGGTCCCGTTTCAGAAGAAAGCTTTCAGCAGAAGGCCGGAGGTGGCAAGAGATCGGTGAACCCGACCATGCGCAATACCCCGGCCCATGGCGATACAACCGTATGCTGCCTCATCGCTTGAGTTTCGTCGAGGAGCAATCTCTGGTTTTCTCCGGTTTTTTTCAAATAACGATCTGGTCACCGCGACTTCCGCAATCGAGAATCCTCCGGAGCCGACTCCCGGCCGATCACAGAGGGTGATCACTTCCCGGAACGCCGAGGTGACCTTCGCCCAAGCGCCTCCCGGCCCCGAGGGGTTCAGCAGACGTCCGCGACAGTTGGCCGGCGAACCTTCCCCTCTCCGTAAAGGTCTTGGTCCCAGGGGTTCCCATCAGCCCGGATTCGTCGTACAAAGGTTGCACGGACATAGTGTCCGGGCACGGCCATCGGGCACCCACGCGCGACCAGCCGCGGGAGGCGCGTCGAGACGGGCTTGACCCGCTCCGACGATTACAGGTGCACGCTTGGTAACCCGATGAGGCGTGCTGGCGACGGCGCCCCTTCCAGGGGCGCCGTCTGCTTTGTTCTCCGGGGATGTCCGTAATTCCCCGTCCGGATCTCCGGCCGCGCCGTACGAGCTCTCCCGCCGTACGAGCTCTCCCGCCGTACGAACTCCCCGCCGTACGAACTCCCCGCCGTACGAACTCCCCGCCGTACGAACTCCCCGCCGCATGAGCTCTCCCGCCGTACGGCTTCCGCCGCCGCTCAGCCGCTCAGCCGCGCTGCATGGCCTCGCAGATCGCCGTGGCCTCCCGCACGCCCAGCGTGGTCGCCTCCGCGCAGTGGCGCACCCACTGCGCCACCCCCTCGGCGGTGCCGGTCAGATAGGCCCGCAGGCTCTCGCCGTAGGCCTCTCCCAGCTCCAGGTGACCCAGCTCGACCGCGGCCAGCGACTTGGGGTCCAGGCCGAACTCCACCAGCGTCAGCCGCTCCGCCGCTCTTGCGACGATCCCGTCCGCCGTGCCGAACGGCCGCAGCACCGCCAGCTCGGCGTGCACGATCGCGGCCAGCACCAGCGCGGGCGCCTTCGATCCGCTCGTCACCAGGCCGACCAGCCCGTCCACCCGGGTCACCGTCTCCCCGGGCCCCGGCGCGGCGCCCAGGCCGAGCGGGTCGGACGCCTCGGCGCGGGCCCGGGGGCGGCCGAGGTCCTCGGTCAGCCCCACGGCGGCCAGCGTGTGCAGCCTGGCCAGCGCCTGCCGCGGCGCCGTACGCCACACCGAGCCGAGCCGTCCCAGCTCGGCCGAGACGCGCAGGGCGCCCTGGACGACGGGGTCGGTGACCTCCGGGATGGCCTCCAGCGGGACGTCCACGCCGTCGAGCGCGGCGGACGCGCGGGCACCGTGCAGGGCGGAGCGGGCCGACACCTCGGGGCTCTTGCGCCGCAGTACGCGGTGCCGGTAGAGGCGGTCCACGGCCTCGCGCACGCCGGCAACCGCTTCCGGCACTCCGGGCAGTTCGGCGATGACAGCCAATGGGTCGTTCACGGAGTCCGACCCTACCGGCCGGTCGGGAAGCTTCCGACGCCGCCGTGGAATCCGCGGCGGAAATGACCGCTGAACCGTTCACCGAACGCATCGCGCCATCCGGCGCACCGCCGTACCAGATCCCCTGGAATAACGCCTGCGACATTTCTAGGGTGTCGGAATCGCAACGTTTCTGGCGTGCTCGCTACTTACCGTCAGCGATGTTGTCGACCTGTATGTCTCTTATCACTGCTTGGTACAGACCTGTCTAGACCTCTTGTGGCGGGCACCTGTGGCCTGGTGAAGTGGGACACGTCCGAAGCTGACGAGCAGTACGAGAAGGAGTGCGTAGTGGCCCCGGAGACCCCTGGTTCCGAACCGCGTGAGGCCCAGGAGACGCTGTCGAACCTGCTGCACGAGACCCGGCGGTTCGCTCCTCCTGCCGAGCTCGCCGCCGCCGCCAATGTAACCGAGCAGGCCTACGCCGAGGCCGAGGCCGACCGTCTGGCCTTCTGGGAGAAGCAGGCCGGGCGGCTGGACTGGTCCAAGCGCTGGGACACCACCCTCGACTGGAATCCCCCCTTCGCCAAGTGGTTCGTCGGCGGAGAGCTGAACATCGCCTACAACTGCGTCGACCGCCACGTCGAGGCGGGCCGCGGTGACAAGGTCGCCTACCACTGGGAGGGCGAGCCCGAGGGCGACGCCCGTACGATCACCTACGCCGACCTGCGGCGCGAGGTCGCCAAGGCGGCGAACGCGCTGACCGAGCTGGGCGTCGGCAAGGGCGACCGGGTCGCGATCTACATGCCGATGATCCCCGAGCTGCCGATCACGATGCTCGCCTGCGCCCGCATCGGCGCCGTCCACTCGGTGGTCTTCGGCGGCTTCTCCGCCAGCGCGCTCAGCGGCCGGATCCAGGACGCCGACGCCAAGGTCGTGGTCACCGCCGACGGCGGCTACCGCCGCGGCGCGCCGAGCGCGCTCAAGCCGACCGTGGACGAGGCCGTCAAGGAGTGCCCGGGCATCGAGCACGTGCTCGTGGTCCGCCGGACCGGACAGGACGTCGGATGGGGCGACAAGGACGTGTGGTGGCACGACCTGGTGGAGCGCCAGAGCGAGGAGCACACCCCGGTCCCGCACGACTCCGAGCACCCGCTCTACATCCTCTACACCAGCGGCACCACCGGGAAGCCCAAGGGCATCCTGCACACCACCGGCGGCTATCTGACCCAGACCGCCTACACCCACCACGCGGTCTTCGACCTCAAGCCCGAGACCGACATCTACTGGTGCACCGCCGACATCGGCTGGGTGACCGGTCACTCCTACATCGTGTACGGCCCGCTCGCCAACGGCGCCACCAGCGTCATCTACGAGGGCACCCCGGACACCCCGCACCGCGGCCGGTTCTGGGAGATCGTGCAGAAGTACGAGGTCACGATCCTCTACACCGCGCCGACGGCGATCCGCACCTTCATGAAGTGGGGAGATGACATCCCCGCCAAGTACGACATGTCGTCCCTGCGGATCCTGGGCAGCGTCGGCGAGCCGATCAACCCCGAGGCCTACGTCTGGTACCGCGAGCACATCGGCGGCGACCGGACGCCGGTCGTGGACACCTGGTGGCAGACCGAGACCGGAGCCATCATGATCAGCCCGCTGCCGGGTGTGACCAGCGGCAAGCCCGGCGCGGCCATGCGGCCGCTGCCCGGCATCACCGCCGACGTGGTCGACGACCAGGGCCAGAGCGTCCCCAACGGGGGCGGCGGCTTCCTGGCGATCCGCGACCCGTGGCCGTCGATGCTCCGCACGATCTGGGGCGACGACCAGCGCTTCATCGACACCTACTGGTCCCGCTTCGAGGGGATGTACTTCGCCGGCGACGGCGCCAAGCGCGACGAGGACGGCGACATCTGGCTGCTGGGCCGCGTCGACGACGTCATGCTCGTCTCCGGCCACAACATCTCCACCACCGAGGTGGAGTCGGCCCTCGTCTCCCACCCGAAGGTCGCCGAGGCCGCCGTGGTCGGCGCGACCGACCCGCTGACCGGCCAGGCCATCGTGTCGTTCGTGATCCTGCGCGGCGGCGCCGAGGAGAGCGCGGACATCGCCGCCGAACTGCGCAACCACGTGGCCAAGACGCTCGGCCCGATCGCCAAGCCCCGCCAGATCCTGGTGGTGCCCGAGCTGCCGAAGACGCGCTCCGGCAAGATCATGCGGCGTCTGCTCCGCGACGTGGCGGAGAACCGCAGCATCGGCGACGTCACCACCCTGGCCGACAGCACGGTGATGAACCTCATCTCCGAGAAGCTGCCCAGCGCCAAGAGCGAGGACTGACGATCGGCGAGGTGACCCCGGGTCGCTCTGCGTGCCGGCGTCGTACGGCGCGCAGGTGAGCACAGGCGTCGTACGGCGCGCACGGTGAGCGCGCACGGGCGCCGGGGTGGAAGGGCGCGGGCCGGATGGCTCGCGCCCTTCCCGTTCGGAGCACGACCTGCCCGGGCGCCGCCGGGCGCCACCGGGTCAGGCGAGGGACACCAGATCCGTGTAGCCGGGGCTCCACAGGTCCTCGGCGCCCTCGGGCAGCAGGAGCACCCGGTCGGGCCGCAGGGCCTCGACCGCGCCCTCGTCGTGGGTGACCAGGACGATCGCGCCCCGGTAGGCGCGGATCGCCTCCAGGATCTCGTGCCGGGAGGCGGGGTCGAGGTTGTTGGTCGGCTCGTCGAGCAGCAGGGTGTTGGCCCCGGAGCAGACCAGGGTCGCCAGGGCGAGCCGGGTCTTCTCCCCTCCGGAGAGCACCCCGGCGGGCTTGTCGGCGTCGTCGCCGGAGAACAGGAACGACCCCAGGATCCGCCGGGCCTCGCCGTCGGTCAGCTGCGGCGCGGCCTCGGCCAGGTTCTCCCTGACCGTGCGCTCCGCGTCGAGCGTCTCGTGCTCCTGGGCGTAGTAACCCAGCCTGAGCCCGTGCCCGGGGACGACCAGGCCCGCCTCCGGCCTCTCACGGCCGGCCAGGATCCGCAACAGGGTCGTCTTGCCCGCGCCGTTGAGCCCGAGGATCACGACCCGGCTGCCCCGGTCGACGGCCAGGTCGACGCCGGTGAACACCTCCAGCGAGCCGTACGACTTGGTCAGGCCCATCGCGGTGAGCGGCGTCCTGCCGCACGGGGCCGGCTCGGGCAACCGGATCCTGGCGACCTTCTCCGTGCGCCGTTCGGGCTCGGTGACGGCGAGCATCCGCTCCGCCCGGCGGGCCATGTTCCTGGCGGCGACCGCGGTGTTGACGTTGGCCCGCATCCTTCCGGCCTGGGCGAGCAGGGCGCCCGCCTTGCGCTCGGCGTTGACGCGCTCGCGCCTGCGCCGCCGGTCGTCGGTCTCCCGCTGGGCCAGGTAGGCCCGCCAGCCGACGTTGTAGACGTCGACGGCCGCCCGGTCGGCGTCCAGGTGGAAGACCCGGTTGACGGTGGCCTCCAGCAGGCCGGTGTCGTGGCTGATCAGGACCAGCCCGCCCCGGTAGGAGGCCAGGAAGGCCCGCAGCCATCCGATCGAGTCGGCGTCGAGGTGGTTGGTGGGCTCGTCGAGCAGCAGCGTGTCGTGCCCGGCGAACACGATGCGGGCCAGCTCGACCCGGCGCCGCTGCCCGCCGGACAACGTGCCCAGCGGCTGGGCCAGCACCCGGTCGGGCAGGCCCAGCCCGGCGGCCACCCGCGCCGCCTCGGCCTCGGCCGGATAGCCGCCGCGTGCCTGGAACTCGGCCTCGGCGCGGACGTAGGCCCGCATCGCCCCGTCGTCGGCGGCCATCGCCACCTCGGCGGCGCGCAGCTCGCGGACGATCCGGTCGAGGCCCCTGGCCGACAGGATCCGGTCGCCGGCGGTGATGCCGAGGTCTCCGGTGCGAGGGTCCTGCGGGAGGTGGCCGACCGAGCCCACGCGGGTGACGGTGCCGGCGGCGGGCTGCGCCAGACCGGCGAGGATCTTCGTCAGGGTGGTCTTGCCCGCGCCGTTGCGGCCGACGAGGCCGATCTTGTCGCCGGGGGCGACGCGGAAGGCGGCGCCGGACAGCAGCAGCCGGGCGCCGGCGCGCACGTCGAGGTCAACAGCAGTGATCATTTTTGTTACGCTCCGTAATCAGTGGAAGACACAGGGGTGGTGCGAGTCCTGGTCGTCCAGCTAGGAAGTACGGGGCGTAGCCATGGGACCGAGATTAGATCGCCCCCGTGTCCGAGTGCACCCGGTTTTCTCCCGGCGGGGATCGCGCCGCCGCACCGCGACATCGGGATCGGCGGTGTTCGCCGGGCCCACGCCGGGGTAGCGCCGGGCTCATGATCCTCATCAGCGGGCGAACGGTCCGCCTCCGCAGCCGGGCGGCCCGTGCCCGCCGGCGAACGGCCCGCCGCCGCGGCAGAGCGGGCCACGATAGAGCGGGGCACAGCAGAGCGGGCCAGGACCGAGCGGGGCACAACGGAGCGGCCCGCAGCGCACCGATCGTTGTCCACAGCCGGATGACCTCTGCCCGCGGCTGTCCACAGGCCGGGGGACCGCACTGGCGGGATGCCGCCGCGGTGCCGATACTGGCCGGAGTCGGATTCACCGTGTCACTGCCCCCCGGCGGCCTCGCCTTCGGCGATGATCCTGGGAGGGCGGCCGCGGTGACCACCGGCGTGCTCGTGGCGAGCCCGTCGCCTCGCTTCCGGCGGCGATCCTGCTCAGGGTGCGCGTGCGCAAACACCTCAGCACGCAGGATGATGTTGACACCCGCGCTCGATAGGAGATCGTTATGACGCAGAATCCGGCCGCCGAGCCGCAGGAGGAGTCGCTGGGCTCGCTGGTGGCCGCCGCCAGCGGCCACATCTCCACCCTGATCCGCTCCGAGGTCGAGCTGGCCAAGGCCGAGTTCAGGTTCGACGCCAAGCGGGTCGGCGTGGCGGTGGGGCTGTTCGCCGCCGCCGCCTTCATCGCCCACCTGTGCCTGATCCTCATCTCGTTCGTCATCGCCTACGGGCTGGTGGCCCTGTTCGACTGGCCCGAGGTCCTGGCCTTCGGCGTCGTCACGACCTTCTACCTGATCGTCGCCGCCGTGATGGTCACCTTCGGCATCCGGCGCTTCAAGGGCCTGACCGGAATGAAGCGGACGATCCGCTCGCTCAAGTACCTGAAGACCGGCGAGAGCGAGATGGGTCCCGTCGTCTTCCACGAGCCGCCCACCGCCGGTCGGCTCGGCACCCACCGAGAGTCAGTGAGACCGGACCGATGATCACCTCCGACGAGTCCGTGGTCCGGGTCGAGGGCCCGTGGACCCACCGCTCCGTGCACGCCCGCGGCACCCGCTTCCACGTCGTGGAGGCCGGTGAGGGCCCGCTCGTGCTGCTGTTGCACGGTTTCCCGCAGTTCTGGTGGAGCTGGCGTCACCAGCTCGTCTCCCTGCCCGCGGCGGGCTACCGCGCCGTCGCCGTCGACCTGCGCGGCTACGGCGCGAGCGACAAGCCGCCGCGCGGTTACGACCTGCCCGCCCTGGCCGCCGACGCCGCCGGGCTGATCCGCGCCCTGGGCGAGACCGGCGCCGTCGTCGTCGGCCACGACTGGGGCGGCCTGCTCGCCTGGACGATGGCCGTGCTGGACCCCAAGGTGGTCCGGCGGCTGGTCCCGGTCTCGGCCCCGCATCCTCTCCGGCTCCGCTCGGCCATGGTGGCCGATCCGTTCGGGCAGCTCAGGGCGAGCAGCCACGCGCTGGGCTTCCAGCTGCCGCTCCTGCCCGAGCGCCGCCTGACCGCCGACGGCTCCGCCCGGGTGGGCCGGCTGCTGCGGGGGTGGGCCGGGCCCGAGGGGCTGGGCGAGGAGGCCGTACGGACCTATCGCGAGGCGTTCCGCATCCCCAACGTCTCCCACTGCGCGCTGGAGTACCACCGCTGGTTCGCCCGCTCCCAGGTTCGCCCGGACGGCATGCGCTACGCCAGGCGGATGCGCGCGGAGATCGACAGGCCCACACTGCACGTGCACGGCGCGCTCGACAGCCGCTTCCTGCCGCGCACCGCCCAGGGCTCGGGCCGCTATGTCGTCGCCCCCTACCGCTGGCGGCTGATCGAGGGCGCGGGCCACTTCCCCCACGAGGAGCGCCCCGAGGCCTTCGACGCCGAGCTGATCGGCTGGCTGGCCGACCCGGAGCCAGACCGGTGATTCCCGGAGCCAGACCGGTGACCTTCGGAGACCGCGACCCGGAGCCAGACCGGTGACCTTCGGAGACCGCGACCCGGAGCCAGGCCGGTGATCCTCAGAGACTGCGATACGGAGCCAGACCGATGATCCCCAGGGACCGCGACCCCGACGGCCGGGCCCGCAACCGGCGGCCCCGCGACGCGTTCGGCCGTCCCCTGCCGCGCGGCGCCGAGGGTGTGGAGCGCGTTCCCGACGACTACGCCCCCGGCGCCGCCGAGGCCCTCGCCGAGGCGTGCCGCCTGCTCGGGCAGGAACGCCCCTTCCACGCCCACGAGGTGCTGGAGGCCCGCTGGAAGACCGGCCCGGCCGGGGAGCGCGAGCTGTGGCAGGGGCTCGCGCAGGTCTGCGTCGGACTCACCCATCTGCAGCGGGGCAACCGGCGCGGGGCCTCGGCGCTCCTCACCCGCGGCGCCGACAGGATCGCCTCCTACGGCCCGCCGTACGGGGCGATCGCCGCGGCGGCCCGCGAGCTGGACGAACAGGACGGCCCGGACCCCTCCGCCGCCATCGCCGGGATCGCGGCCCTGCTGGAGACCGCCTCCCCGCCGGCCGGGGTCAGCGGCCGCACTCCCGGGCCTCCACCCGATTGAACGGCCCACCCCAGCGACCGGGGCCGGCGACCGCACTCCCAAGCCGCCACCCCGTCGAACGGCTCAGAGCCGCCCTCGGCGACCGGGGCCGGCGACCGCACTCCCAAGCCGCCACCCCGTCGAACGACTCGGGGCCATCCCCACCGTCCGGAATCAGTGATCGCACTCCTGGGTGTCCACCCGGTTGAACAGCTTGGAGCCGTCCTCGGCGTCCGGGGCCACCTCGGCGGCGGTCAGGACGTAGCCGGTCTCCTGCTGGTCGAGGGCGGCGGCGAAGACCACGCCGTAGACCCGGCCGTCGGGCGTCAGCAGCGGCCCGCCGGAGTTGCCGGGGCGGACCAGGCCGCGGATGGCGTAGACGTCGCGGATGACGGTCTTGCTCTCGTAGATGTCGGGGCCCTTGGCCTGCTGGCGGACCCGGATGCGGGCCTCGTTGAGGGTGTAGCCCTCCCCGTGCGGGAAGCCCGCGACGATCGCGTCGTCGCTCTCCCCCGCGGTGCCGTCGAAGCGCAGGATCGGCAGGTCCAGCCCCGAGACGTGCAGGATCGCGATGTCCCTGTCGGGGTTGTAGAGCACCACCCTGGCGGGACGGACGTTGTTGAGATAGTCGACGACCTCGAGCTCCTGGTCGACCCCCGCGACCACGTGGGCGTTCGTCATGATCTTGTTCTGGGCGTAGACGAACCCGGTGCCCTCGATGTGCTTGCGGCAGCTCGACGCCACACCCTGGACCTTGACGATGCCCTTGCGGGCCCGCTCCAGCTGAGCGCCCTTGGCCACGCTCTTGTCGGGCGGCGCCACGTCGACGAACCGGCCGCCCCCGATGTCGTCGAAGACCTGGGGGAAGCCGGAGGTGTCGAGCAGGTCCCTGATCGGCTCCTGGATGTCCCTGGCCGCCTGCGGGATCGTCTGGTCGAGGGCCCTGAGCAGCAGCGACCTGTTGACCTGCTCGCTGATCATCGTGAACGGGGAGACGGCGAGCAGCGAGCCGATGAACCACGCGACGATCAGCACCGCCAGCGCGCTGGCGAACGTGCCGCCGACGGCGTCGACGACCTTCGCCGGTTCCCAGGTGACATGGCTGCGGATCACCGCGCCGACCGTCGAGGAGGCGAACTGCCCGACGATCGCGGTCAGGAAGACGATCACGATGGCGAGCAGCGCGCGCTCGGTTTCACCGTCGATGACGGCGTCGGCGATCGGGGGCGCGATGAAGACGCCCAGCAGCACGCCGCCGACGAAGCCGATGAAGCTCAGGGCTCCGATGATGAACCCCTGCCGGTATCCCGACACCGCGAAGGCCACCATCAGGGCGATCAGGATAAGGTCGAGGAGATCACCGCTCACCCTTCAAAGGTATCCAGCTCATCCCCCGCGCGTGCACCCGTTGCGGCGCCTCTGTGCGGTTATCGTGGCCGCATGGCGACGATCGGGGGACCGGTGCCGGTGGAATCGCTGGTCGAGACGGCACTGCGAGACCCGGACCAGGACGGTACGGCGCGCTGGCAGGCCATCGCGGCCCTGCACGAACGCGGGGACCTGGAGACCTTCACCGCCGCGCGGCGCCTGTGCGGCGGTCCCACGACCGCCGAGCGCATGCTCGGGGTCGACATCCTCGGGCAACTCGGCTTCGTCGACCGGAGCCTGCCGATCCTGCGCTTCATGGCCGCGAGCGAGGACGACCCGACGGTCCTGCACTCGGTGCTGATCGCCTTCGGCCACCTGCGCGACCGCCGCGCGCTGCCCTCGGCGATCTCGCTGTCGGAGCACCCCGACGCCGGCGTGCGGTACGGCGCGGCCTACGCGCTGCCGAACATCATGGGCGACCGGCCCGACCCCGCGGGCATGGCCGCGCTGCGCCGCCTGGCCGCCGACCCCGACGACGACGTGGCCGACTGGGCCTGCCTGGGGGTGGCGCTGGTGAGCGGCGCGGCGGGGTCCCTAGCCGCGGGAGGCGAGGTTCAGGACGTCCGGGGGCAGATCCTCGACCCGTGAGCCGTCCCAGGGCAGCGCGAAGCCCGAGTCGTCGAGCACCCCGTCGAGCACGCCCGCGGTGAAGCCCCACACCAGCAGGCCCCGCACCCGGAACGCGGGCCCGGAATAGCCGCTGGGGTGGCGCAGCGTGAGCCGGTTGGCCGGGTCGGCCAGCTCGGCGATCGGGACGCGCTCCACCGACTCCACCTCGTCCGGCGAGGCCGCGTGCACGGCGCAGGGCGTGTGCCACCAGCCGATGACCGGGGTCACCCGGTTGTCGCTGCGCCAGATGTACAGCTCCGGCATGGTGCCGACCACGTGGACGCCGGCCGGGTCGAGGCCGGTCTCCTCCTGCGCCTCGCGCAGCGCCGCGGCGATCGGGCCGTCGTCGGTGGGGTCGACTCCCCCGCCGGGGAAGGCGGGCTGCCCCGCGTGCCGCCTGCCGCGCGAGCTGCGCTGGATCAGCAGCACGTCGGGACCGCAGGGCCCCTCACCGAACAGCAGCAGCACCGCGGCCGGGCGTCCGCCGGACTCCGGCGGGCGCATCGCCGGATGCACCGGCGCTCCCGCCGCCCGCTCCGCCAGCGTCTCCAACCACCCAGGAACTCGCACGGGCACACCTCCGATCTTCTCCAACGCGGCGACCCCTCCGGCGCTTCCCGGCCGCGGACCCGTTCGGCGGGAGCGCGAGGAGAAGGGACCGGCTCAGGAGAACGGACCGGGCCGTACCAGCTTCGCGGCCTCGGCGGGATCCGTGGGGCCGGTGCCGTACGACGGGCACAGGGCGGCCAGCGGGCAGGCGCCGCAGGCGGGCTTGCGCGCGTGGCAGATGCGGCGGCCGTGCCAGATCAGGCGGTGGGACATCATCGTCCAGTCGCGCCGGGGGATCAGCTCGGCGACGACCTGCTCGATCTTGACCGGGTCCGTCTCGGCGGTCCAGCCGAAGCGGCGGGTGAGCCGCTGGAAGTGGGTGTCCACGGTGATCCCCGGCACCCCGAAGGCGTTGCCGAGCACCACGTTGGCGGTCTTGCGCCCGACCCCGGGCAGCGTCACCAGGTCCTTCAGCCTGGCCGGGACGTCGCCGCCGTAGCGCTCGCACACGACCTGGGCCATGCCGATGATGCTGCCGGCCTTGGCGCGGAAGAAACCGGTGGACCGGATGATCTCCTCGAGTTCCGCGCGGTCGGCCCCGGCATAGTCCTCAGCCGTGCGGTATTTGGCAAAAAGCGTGGGGGTCACCATGTTGACCCGTTTGTCCGTGCACTGTGCGGACAGGATCGTGGCGACCAGGAGCTCTAGGGGGGAGCGGAAGTCGAGCTCGCAGTGGGCGTCGGGGTAGGTTTCCGCCAGGATCCGATCCATCCGCCGGGCGCGACGGACCAGCGCGAGCCTGGACTCGCCTGCCGGGCTGCCTTCTCGGAGCATCCCGACAGCTTATGCTCCCGGGGCCCTTCCAAGCCCGGCGGTGGGATAGGTCACAATGGCTGTTGCGGATACCGAAGATGAGGACGCGGCGTTCGCGACAGCACCATAGCGAGTGCGGCGAACGGGCCGACGATGGGTGATCCGTGAACAAGGAGGCATTGTGAACACCGAAGACGTGCTGGGCAAGGCCCCTCTCTTCGCCGCGCTCGACCGTGAGAGCGCCGCCGCCCTGCGCACGAGCATCTCGGAGGTCCGCCTTTCCAAGGGACAGACCCTCTTCAGCGAGAACGAGACCGGCGACCGGCTCTACGTCGTCCTCGAAGGCAAGATCAAGCTCTCCAGGACCGCCCCCGACGGCCGGGAGAACCTGCTCAGCGTGCTCGGCCCCAGTGAGATGTTCGGCGAGCTGTCGCTTTTCGATCCCCGCCCCCGTACGGCCTCCGCCATCGCGCTGACCGACGTCCGCCTGGCCGGTCTCGGCCACGACGACCTGCGCCCCTGGCTGACCGGCCGCCCCGAGGTCGCCCTGCACCTGCTGCGCGCCCTGGCCCAGCGGCTGCGCCGTACCAACGACGTGCTGGCCGACCTGGTCTTCACCGACGTCCCCGGCCGGGTCGCCAAGGCCCTGCTGGACCTCGCCGACCGCTTCGGCCAGAAGATCGACGACGGCGTCCGCGTCCACCACGACCTCACCCAGGAGGAGCTGGCCCAGCTGGTCGGCGCCTCACGCGAGACCGTGAACAAGGCCCTGGCCGACTTCGCCCAGCGCGGCTGGCTGCGCATCGAGGCCAAGGCCGTGGTCATCATGGACCTGGAGCGCCTGCACAACCGTTCGCGCTGAGCCCTCCGGGGCCCCCTCCCTCACGCCCCGTCGAGATAGTCCAGCTGGGCCCGGACCGACATCTCCGCCGCCGGCCAGAGCGAGCGGTCCACACCCGCGTAGACGATCTCGACGATCTCCCGGGGCGTCGCGGCGCCCCGCTCGCGCGCCTGCCTGATCTGGTCCAGGCGCCGCCTGCGGTGCGCGACGTAGCCGTCCAGCGCCGCGATCGGGTCCGGCAGCACCGGGCCGTGGCCGGGCAGCAGCGCCTCGGCCCCGACCCGCTCGGCGGCGGCGCGCAGCCGGTCCAGGGAGCGGAGATAGTCGGCCAGGTCGCCGTCCGGGGCGATGACCGTGGTGCCCCGGCCGAGCACGGTGTCCCCGGTGAGCATCGCCCGGTCCCGCGGCAGCCAGAAGCAGAGCGAGTCGAACGAGTGGCCGGGCGTGCCCACCACGTGGATTTCGAGATCGCCTGCGACGACCACGTCGCCGTCGTCCAGTCCCTCCTCGCCCAGCCGGTGCCGGGGGTCCAGCGCCCGCACCGGGGCCCCGGTCAGCTCGGCGAACGCCCGCGCGCCGCCGCTGTGGTCGTGGTGGCCGTGGGTGAGCAGGATCGTGACGACCCTGCGGCCGCGCAGGTGCTCGGCGACCCGGGCGAGGTGCCGGGGGTCGTCCGGTCCGGGATCGACGACCAGCACGTCCTCCCCCCGGCCGATCACCCAGGTGTTGGTGCCGTCGAGGGTCATCGGGGAGGGGTTGGGGGCCAGCAGGTTGAGCGCGTGCGCCGTACCCGATCCGTCCGGCCCCTCCAGAGGAATCCGGAGACCGCTCATACGATCTCCTCGCCCGGCGGCTCGGAGTCCGCATCCGCGGGCACCCTGCGCTCATCGACTCGCTCGCTCCGCTCGCTCATGCGACGCCGAATCGGTAGTCGTCGTCCAGGACGATGTGCATCTCGCCGTCCACCTCGGCGATCCTCGGCATGAGGGTGACGATCTCCCGCTCGGTCCCGAGCACGTCGCCGACCTTCTCGTAGGCGGACAGCTCGTTCAGGGTCCGGTACGTGGGCGGCATCAGGAAGATCTCACCGGCCCGGGCCCGCGTGATCGCGTCGGCGGGCCGTGCCCAGGTGACCTGGTCGGCCTCGCCGCCGACGTCGCGGGTGCGCTGGCCGGGAGGGAGCGCCGCGACGAAGAACCGGGTGTCGAACCGCCGGTGCTCGACCTCGGGGGTGATCCAGTGCGCCCAGGGACGCAGCAGGTCGGAGCGCAGGACCAGGCCGCGCCGGTCGAGGAGGTCGGCGAAGGACAGGCTCCGCTCGATGAGCGCGAGCCGGTCGGCCTCCCAGTCGTCACCGGTGGTGTCGGCCACGACGGAGCCGGCCGACGGCCCGGCGAGCAGTACCCCCGACTCCTCGAAGGTCTCCCGTACGGCCGCGCAGACCAGGCCGCGCGCGGTCTTGTCGTCGGCCCCGAAGACCGCGCCCCACTCGGCGGGCGAGGGCCCGGCCCAGGCGACCGCGTGATCGGTGTCACGCGGGTCCGCCGAGCCGCCGGGGAAGACGTAGGCGCCCGCCGCGAAGGCCATGCTCGCCTTGCGCCGGAGCAGGTAGGTCTCGATCCCCTCGCGTCCTTCGCGCAGGATGACCACGGTCGCGGCATCCCTGGCCGGGACGGGTTCCACCCGCCCGGCCAGGATCTCCCGGGCACGCTCGCCGAGCTCTCCGGGGAGCGGAATCCCACCCATATCTGAACCTTTCCGCCGAATATCAGAACATCACTCGGTTTTCAGGGTTCATCATGTGGCACGGCTCCCACCGCGGACAACGGTCAGCGGACCTCGGCGATCAGCTCGACCTCGACCGGCGCGTCGAGCGGCAGCGCGGCGACGCCCACCGCGCTGCGGGCGTGCTTGCCCGCCTCGCCCAGCACCTCGCCGAGCAGGTCGCTGGCGCCGTTGACGACCTGCGGGTGAGCGGTGAACCCGGGGTCGCTCGCCACGAAGCCGACGACCTTGACGATCCGGACGATGTTCGACAGGCCGCCGGCCACCGAGGCCACCGCCGCCAGGGCGTTGAGCGCGCAGATGCGGGCGAGCTCGCGGGCCTCCTCGGCGCTCACCTCGGCGCCGACCTTGCCGGTGGCCACGAGCTTGCCGTCCACCATCGGGATCTGGCCCGAGGTGTAGACGTGGTCGCCCGTGCGCACGGCCGGGACGTAGGACGCCAGCGGCGTCACGACCTCGGGCAGGGTCAGGCCGAGCTCGGCCAGTTTCTCCTCAGGCGACACCGTGCCTACTCCTTCGGGCGCTTCAGGTAGGCGACCAGCTGCTCGGGGTTCGGCCCCGGCACGACCTGCACGAGCTCCCAGCCGTCCTGGCCCCAGTTGTCGAGAATCTGCTTGGTCGCGTGAACCAGCAGCGGCACCGTCGAGTACTCCCATTTCGTCATGCGAGACAGCGTAGCGATCCGGCCCGGGCGGGACCGTGACGGTGCGGGCCGCGCGGGTCACGCCTTCGCGCCGGGGTGATGCTCCGGGGTGATATCGGGTGTGAGCCGCGTCCCAAACGGCGGCCCACGCGAATCGGCAAGTAACCGTTGGGTAGCCTTCGAAACGTGAGTTCGCGCGATACCGACTGGGATGGTGTACGGCTTCACGTCGTCACCGGCAAGGGCGGCACCGGCAAGACCACGGTGGCCGCCGCACTCGCCCTTGCTCTCGCCGCGGACGGCCGCAAGGTGCTCCTGGTCGAGGTCGAGGGGCGACAGGGGATAGCGCAGATCTTCGATCTGCCGCCGCTGCCGTACGAGGAGCGGCGCATCGCCGTCGCGCCCGGCGGCGGGGACGTCCACGCCCTGGCCATCGATCCCGAAGAGGCCATGCTCGAATACCTGGAGATGTTCTACGGCATGCGCCGGGCGGGCCGGGCGCTGAGCAAGATGGGCATCGTCGACTTCGCCACCACCATCGCCCCGGGCTTCCGCGACGTCCTCGTCACGGGCAAGACCACCGAGGCCGTCCGCCGCAAGGGCAAGAACGGCAAGCGGATCTACGACGCGGTGGTGCTGGACGCGCCGCCGACCGGGCGGGTGGCGCGGTTCCTGAACGTCACCAACGAGGTCGCCGGTCTGGCCAGGGTCGGGCCGATCAAGAACCACGCCGACCTCGTCAACGGCGTCGTCTCCTCACCCGAGACGGCCGTGCACTTCGTCACGCTCCTGGAGGAGATGCCGGTCCAGGAGACCCTCGACGGGATCACCGAGCTGCGCCGGGTGGGCCTGCCGGTCGGCGGCGTCTTCATCAACATGGTCCGCGGCGCGCTGCTGCCCCAGGCGACCCTCGACGCCGCCTCCGCGGGCCGGTTCGACCCGGCGGACCTGGCGCTGGGGCTGAAGGCGGCCGGCCTGACCGACGGCGGGTCGAAGGCCACCGCCCTGGCCGACGCCCTCGCCCGGGAGGTCGAGGAGCACGCCCGCCGGACCGAGCTCGAACACCAGGAGCGCGCCTCGCTCGACGCCGCGGGCCGTCCCCGCTACGAGCTGCCGCTGCTGGCGGACGGGGTGGACCTGGCCGGGCTCTACGAGCTGGCCGAGGCGATCCGCACCCAGGGGGCGGCGTGAGGGTTCGCGGCGTGAGGGTTCGCGGTGTGGTGAAGGTTCAGGGAGTGGCGTGAAGGTGCAGGGAGCTTCAGGGAGCAAGGTGAAGGACGTCCCGCTTCTCGATCTCGACGCGATCATCGACGACCCGAACACCCGGATCGTCGTGTGCTGCGGTTCCGGCGGCGTCGGCAAGACCACCACGGCGGCCGCCCTGGGGCTGCGCGCCGCCGAGCGCGGGCGCAGCGCCGTCGTGCTGACCGTGGACCCCGCGCGGCGGCTGGCCCAGTCGATGGGCCTGACCGAGCTCGACAACACGCCCCGGCGTGTCGCCGGGACCAAGGGCGAGGGCACGCTGCACGCCATGATGCTCGACATGAAGCGGACCTTCGATGAGATCATCGAGGCGCACGCCGACCCCGATCGAGCCCGCCAGATCCTGACAAATCCCTTTTATCAGTCTCTTTCGTCCAGCTTCTCCGGCACGCAGGAGTACATGGCGATGGAGAAGCTCGGCCAGCTCCGCCGATCGGGCGACTGGGATCTGATCATCGTGGACACCCCGCCCTCCCGCTCCGCGCTGGACTTCCTGGACGCGCCGGAACGGCTGGGCCGCTTCCTGGACGGCCGCTTCATCCGCATGCTCACCGCACCCGCCAAGGCGGGCGGGCGCAGCGCCTTCAAGCTGCTCAACGCCGGGTTCGGCCTCGTCGCCGGGGCGATGACCAAGCTGCTGGGCGCGCAGGTCCTCAAGGACCTGCAGACCTTCGTCTCCGCCCTGGACGCCGTCTTCGGCGGGTTCAGGGCGCGCGCCGAGCAGACCTACAAGCTGCTGCAGGCCCCCGGGACCGCGTTCGTGGTCGTCGCCGCACCCGAGCGGGACGCCATGCGTGAGGCGTCGTACTTCGTGGAGCGGCTGGCCGAGGAGCGCATGCCCCTGGCCGGACTGGTGATCAACCGGGTCCACCTCTCGCCCGCGGCCGTGCTGTCGGCCGCCCGGAGCGCCGCCGCGGCCGAGGACCTGGAGTCGCGGGGCGAGCACGAGCTCACCGCCGCGGTGCTGCGGCTGCACGCCGGCCGGATGCAGCTGGCCGCGCGAGAGAGCCGCCAGCGCGACCACTTCGTCTCCGCCCACCCCACGGTGCCGGTGGCTCAGGTCCCCGCGATGCCCGCGGACGTGCACGACCTGGACGGCCTGCGCGAGGTGGGAGAGCTGCTGGCCGCCCAGCATCAGACGTCCAGGCAGTAGACGGCCGGCCGTACAGCGCTGAGACGGCCGGCCGTACGGCGGTGAGGCGCTCTGCCGTACGGCGGGCCGTGAGCATGGTGAGGCCGGCCGCGCGCCTTCGCGCAGCCGGTCTCACAGGGCGGAGATCAGCCTGCGATCAGCTCGTTCGTCCGCTCGTACTCCTCTTTGGCGAGTTCCAGCAGGTCCCGCCAGGAGTCGACGTCGGGTCGCCGGCGCAGCAGCGCCCGGCGTTCGCGCTCGGTCATCCCGCCCCACACCCCGAACTCGATGCGATTGTCCAGCGCATCGGCGAGGCACTCGGTCCGGACCGGGCATCCTCGACAGATCAGCTTCGCTCGGTTCTGGGCAGCGCCCTGAACGAACAGCGCGTCGGGATCCGCACCCTTACAAGCCGCACTGGAGGTCCAATCCGTGATCCACATTCGACCCCACTCCCCTTAGGTGGTCAGTCGTGACTTGGGGGGCCGACGGGCGCGGTCGTCGAGCCTCCGTATTCAGTTGCCGCAGAAAGAGACCGTACGCAATCAGACGTTCGGGCGGACAGCCCCCGGCGGGACCAATTTCCCGCATGGTTCTCCAGGGCCATGTGGCCGGGAATGACTAGTCACCTCTTCCACGGGCAGGAACCAGTCAAGCAGAAACATGCTTCCGTTACCGTTTGAACCATCCGCCCGACGTACTCTTGGACTCGTGCAAGCTCAAGGCAAAGATCAGAGATCAGCAGTGGGGAGCGTGCTGCGGCTCGTGGCCGCAGGCGCCGCCGCGGGGGTGCTGGTCGCTGCCATCGCGCTTCCGGCAGTGGGCGGCGCGGGCGTGACCGTCAAGTCCGCGACGGAGGAGCTGCATCTGCAGCCCGAGGACCTCAAAGAGCCTCCGCTGCCCGAGAAGACCGTCCTGCTCGACTCCGACGGCAAGCAGTTCGCCCAGTTCTACTATGAGAACCGCGAATCCGTCAGTCTTGACCAGATTTCCGACGTCATGAAGACGGCGATCGTCGCGATCGAGGACTTCCGGTTCTACGAGCACGGCGCCCTCGACCTGGAGGGCACCTTCCGCGCGGCCGTCAAGAACTTCTCCGGCGGCGGCGTCGTCCAGGGCGGTTCCTCGATCACGCAGCAGTACGTCAAGCTCGTGCTGTTCAGCAGCGCCGAGACCAAGGAGGAGCAGGAGGCCGCCATCGCGCCCACCTTCTCCCGCAAGCTCAACGAGCTGCGCTACGCGCTGGCCATCGAGGAGAAGTACACCAAGTCGGAAATCCTTGAGCGCTACCTCAACATCTCCTACTTCGGGGCCGGGGCCCACGGCATCCAGGCCGCGTCCAAGCGGTTCTTCAAGAAGCCGGCCTCCGAGCTGACCCTGTCGGAGGCCGCCACGCTGGCGGGAGCCGTACAGAACCCCAGCCGGACCGACCCCAACGCGGGCAAGGCGGCCCGCCAGCGGCTCCTGGAGCGGCGCAACATCGTGCTGAACCGGATGCAGGAGCTCGGCAAGATCACCCCGCAGGAGGCCGCGGAGGCCAAGGCCAAGAAGCTCGGGTTCAAGGACAACCCGGTCCCCGGCGGCTGCGACGAGAGCGACTTCCCCTACTTCTGCCTCTACGCCCAGTACGAGATCCTCAACAACGAGGACTTCGGGAAGACCGCCGAGGCCCGCAAGAAGTTCCTCCAGCGCGGCGGTCTGACGATCAAGACGACGCTCGACCGGAAGGCCCAGCTGGCCTCCGAGAAGGCCATCGCCAAGTACGTGCGGACGACCGACAAGCCGGTCGCCTCGCAGGCGATGATCGTCCCCGGCACCGGCGCCATCAAGGCGATGGCCGCCAGCCGGAAGTTCGGGCAGAACAAGAAGAAGAACCAGATGGGCTACAACCTCGCGGGCGACGTGCTGCACGGCGGCGGCGCGGGGTTCCAGGCCGGATCGACGTTCAAGCCGTTCACCCTGCTCACCGCGCTCGACCAGGGCATGAAGCTCAACGACGGCTTCGGCACCGGCGCCGGCTACCGGGCCCCGAGCGAGAGCGCCTTCCGCGACTGCAAGGGCAACCGGGTGGGCGAGCCCTCCCACGAGGTGAACAACTCCAGTGAGAGCGGCGGCGGGTTCAAGACCCTCACCACCGGCACCCTCGGCTCGGTGAACACCTTCTTCATGCGCCTGGAGCAGGAGGTCGGGCTCTGCAACGTCGTCAAGATGGCCAAGAACCTGGGCATCAAGCGCGCCGACGGGGCCCCGCTGAAGGAGTTCGAGACCTTCACCCTCGGCATCAACGAGATGGACCCGGTGACGGTCGCCGCCGCCTACGCGACGATCGGCGCCCGCGGCGCCTACTGCAAGCCGATGGCCATCACCGAGATCCGCGACCGCAACGGCAAGGCCACCACCTACAAGCCCAAGTGCAAGCAGGTCCTGGACGAGGAGGTCGCCGACGCGGCCTCGCACATCATGTCCAACGTGTTCACCAAGGGCACGATGACCGAGGTCGGCGGCATCAACAGGCCGGCCGCGGGCAAGACCGGCACGACCGACGCCTACACCGCGGCCTGGTTCGCCGGTTACACCCCCGACCTGGCCTCGGCGGTCAGCCTCGGCGACCCGCGCGGCGCCTTCGAGCACGACCTGGTCGGCGTGACCATCGGCGGGCGTTACTACGGCTACGTGTACGGCGCGACGATCTCCGGCCGCATCTGGAAGGACTCCATGCTCGGCGCGCTGAAGGGCGTCGAGCCGACCTCGTTCACCCCGGTGAACATGGAGCGCTTCGGCGGCTGCTCCGCCGGCCGGTGTGCGCCGCCCAAGCCGATCAAGAAGCCCGACAGGGGCGGTGACGGCGGCGGCCGTGACAACGACCGCGGCGGTGGCGGTGGCGGTGGCGACGAGCCTCCGCCGGGCTGGGGCGAGGACCCCAACGGCGGCACGCCCATCGTCCCCTGACGCGGGCACGTCACCTCGACGACGTCAGAGCCCTCTCCGGCATACCGGGGAGGGCTCTGACGGTTCCGACGGTCTCGGGCGAGTCCCGGACCGTCAGGCGGGTCTCAGGCCGTAGGCGGGTCTCAGGTCGTCAGGCGGACCTCAGGCCGTCAGGCGGGCCCGTACGGCCTGGGCCACCCGGCCGCCCTCGGCGCGCCCGGCCACCTTGGGGTTGAGGACCTTCATGACCTGGCCCATCGCCTGCGGCCCTGAGGCCCCGCTCTCGGCGACGGCCTCGTCCACGAGCGCGGCGAGCTCCTCGTCGGACAGCTGGGCCGGGAGGTACTCCTCCAGCACGGCCTGCTCGGCCAGCTCCGCCTCCGCCTGCTCGGTACGGCCGGCGCCGCCGAAGGCCTCGGCCGCCTCCCGGCGCTTCTTGGCCTCCTTCGTGAGCACCTTGACGATCTCGTCGTCGGTCAGCTCGCGCGAGGTCTTGCCCGAGACCTCCTCGACGTTGACGGCGGCCAGGGCCATACGGATCGTGCGGGTGCGGATCTCGTCCCTGCTCTTCATCGAGGCCGTCAGATCGGCCTTCAGCTTGTCCTTCAATGCGGTCATGCGGTCCATCTTGCCCTCTCACCAGCCCGGTTGTATCCCGGGTTTCCCTTCGGGCGGGATGCGGAGCCGGACTCGGGCATGATGGGAAGGTGAGGAAAGCAGTAGCGGTGCCCCTGTCCCTGCTCGGTGCCGGTCTGGCCGGTCTGGCCTACGCCTCGGTCATCGAGCGCAACGCGTTCCGCCTGCGGCGCTTCGACGTGCCCGTGCTGGAGCCCGGTCAGCGCCCCGTGCGCATCCTCCAGCTCTCCGACCTGCACCTCACCCCCGGCAGGCGGCTGCTCATCAACTGGGTCCGCTCCCTGGGCGACCTCAAGCCCGATCTCGTGGTCAACACCGGCGACTCGATCGCCCACCCCGAGGCGGTCCCCCCGCTGCTGCACGCGCTCGAACCGCTGCTGTCCCGACCGGGCCTGTTCGTGTACGGCTCCAACGACCTGTACGCCCCCGTGCCCAAGAACCCCGCCCGCTATCTGTGGCGGACCTCCAAGGGCGACAAGCGCCAGCACACGCCCAGCCTGCCCTGGCAGGAGCTCGGCGCCGGCATGTCGGCCGCCGGCTGGCTCGACATGAACAACACCACCGCCCGCATCAAGGTCGGCGACCTCGACGTGGCCGTGGGCGGCATCCACGACTCCCACATCGACCGCGACCGTTACGACGTGATCGCCGGTCCCGCTCCCGCGGACGCCGACCTGCGCCTGGGCGTGATGCACTCCCCCGAGCCCCGCAACATGACCCGCTTCGCCGCCGACGGCTACCAGCTCCTGCTGGCCGGTCACACCCACGGCGGCCAGCTGTGCATCCCGTTCTACGGCGCCCTGGTCACCAACTGCGGCATCGACCGCGCCCGGGTCAAGGGCCTGAGCCGCCACGACTCCGCCTACCTCCACGTCTCCGCCGGCCTGGGCACCAGCCCCTACGCCCCGGTCCGTTTCGCCTGCTACCCCGAGGCCTCCCTCCTGACCCTGGTTCCCCGCCGCCGGACCTGACGCCCGGAGTGACACAAGCACCCACGAAGTCCGCTAGACTTTCCCAAGCACGAGCAAGACGGCGTGCACCGGGGTGTAGCGCAGCTTGGCAGCGCGCTTCGTTCGGGACGAAGAGGCCGTGGGTTCAAATCCCGCCACCCCGACCCAGCAAGGCAGCCAGAAGGCCGCTTCCGAAGATCGGAAGCGGCCTCTCGGTTTTCTACGGTCCTCTCGGTTCTCCACAGCGGAGACAAGCGTTTCCACCGTGGAGACAACCGGTGATCGGCGTGTCTCCGCCCCTCCACCACGTCTCCCGCCTCTTCACGCGCCGGGCGGGGAACCCCCGCTCGACCGCGACGCATCCCGTGCGCGCAGGACGGCCACCCGCTGCCGACGCCGGATCTCCAGCAGGCGCTGAAGCGTCTGCCCGGTCCGGCGCTGAATCGTCACCGCCCTGCGGTGGATCTGTTCGCACTGCCGGACGAGCTCTTGGCTGCGCTGCCGTAAGAGGCGTACGTCCGCCACGAGTCGGCCGGTCCGGCCGCTCACGTCGCCGGTGAGGGCAGCATGCGCCGCCTCGGCCTGCCATGAACGGCCGTACGGCTCACGCTCGAAGGCGGCCTGTTCGCGATCGGCCCGCGCGGCGACTCGATCCCGCGCGTCGGCCTGACGGTCATGACGTGCCTGCAGGCGATCCTGCCGCGCGGCGGCCTCATCGGCCTGCGCCGCCGCTCGCTCCTTGCCCGTCAGCACCCACATGCTGCGCAACTGGGCACGATCCCAGGCTGCGCGTTCACGGTCGGTGGCGCGCAGTTCCAGCTCCGCCGCCCACCGCTGCGGCCTGCCCCCGTCATCCGCGTCGGCCATCTGATCGCGCCGCTCGGCCGCCCGATCGCGCCGCTCGGCCGCCTGCAGCAGGACGTGAAGGGCGGCATCGGCGGCACCGGCCTCTGCCTCGGCCGCACGCCTGTCGCGGTCACGCTGATCGGCCGCCTGGTCACGCTGATCGGCCGCCTGGTCACGCTGATCGGCCGCCTGGTCACGCTGATCGGCCGCCTGGTC
>NZ_BOOK01000026.1 GCF_016863195.1 Paraplanobispora takensis
TCACGCTGATCGGCCGCCTGGTCACGCTGATCGGCCGCCTGGTCACGCTGATCGGCCGCCTGGTCACGCTGATCGGCCGCCTGGTCACGCTGCTCTGCTGTCCGATTCCGCACCCGGCCGCGCTGGGGCACTCCGGGCCCGCTCCCGCGGACTCCGTCACGGCGCGTGCGCAACACCGTGGCCACCCGCCGGACGTCGGCGCCCAGCGGGTCCTCCCCCATCCGACCGGCCAGCGCCTCCAGCAGCGCCGCGACCGCTCCGTTTTCCTGTTCGTCCAGCATCTCTGGACCTCCCGGTCGGGAGAAAACCTCAGCGCTGACATTGTGCCCCAGCCCGCACGCGACAAAGCCGTTAATTCTGCTTCGATCACTATTCGCGTCAGGGAAGGGGATGGGCCTGGAAAAGCGCCCACATCCGTTCACGGAGGTCGGCGCCCTGCTCGCCGGTCGGCCACCGGTGCGCGCCGTCGCCGTACACCCGCCAGTAGATCCCGGTGCCGCCGGCGCAGTCGTACCGCTCTCCCACGAGGACCCCCGCCCCGGACTCCTGATGGGGAGGGCGGGCGCACCGGTCGTCGGCGATCCACGCGTCGCGATGGCCCTGCATGAGCTGCCACAGGATGTCGCCCTGGTAAACGGATATCCCGAACCCGATCGGACGCCGCATCGCGCACCGGAGGGTCAGCAGAGGACCGGCGTGCGTCGCCGCGGAGGCGATCAGGTCCGACTCGTCGCAGGCCAGCCGGCCGGCCATCTGCCCGCCGTTGGAGAAGCCCGCCGCGTGCACCCGCCGGGGGTCGACGCACCACTGCCGTGCGATGTCGCCGACGACGTCGCGGAGATAGGCGACGTCCCCGGAGGCCGGGCTGAGCAACCAGGAGGGGGCGTTCAGCGGAGAGCCGCCCCGCGGGTAGGCGACGATGAACTTCCTCTCGGCGGCGAAGCCGTTCCATCCGCTCGCGTTCTCGTGCGCCACCGGCTCCTGGCCGCCGCCGTGCAGGCTGAGCAGCAGCGGTGCCCGCCCGGTCAGCCCGGCGGGAACATGGACCCGGTACGGCCGGCCCGTGCCGCCGACGTTCCTGACGACGGTGCCGCCGGTCGGCGTCAGGGTGCAGGCGGCGGCCCGCACGTCGCCGGGCCGGCCGGGTGCCGGCTCCGGCGGGACCGGCCCACCCGGGGCGGGCGGTGCGGCGGAGAGCACCACGCACGTGGCCGCGGCCATGCCGGTCGTCCTCCGGCACCGGGATCCACGCCTTCGCCGGGATCCGTTCCTTCGCGGCACCCGCGACATCGTCGCGAAAGCGGGAAGGATCGACATCGGACCCCCCTGGTTCTCCCGGCCGGCGCCTCTTCGTCGCCGGCACGAAAATTCCCTGGGTGATACGACGCACAGCGTATTCCCGCATCTGTACTTCCACGATGCCGAGACCGCCACATTGCGGCCACCACCCGGCCGGCCCGGTGTGTCACGGCAGCAGGCCGCGGCTGTAGGCGGTCGCCACGGCCGAGGCCCGATCGGAGACGCCCAGCTTCGTGTAGATGTGCGCCAGGTGGGTCTTGACCGTCGTCTCGCTGATGAACAGCTCCGCGGCCGTCTCCTTGTTGGTGCAGCCCCGCGCGACCAGGCCGAGCACGGCCCGTTCACGCTCGCTCAGCTCGGCGGGAGCCGGCGTGCGGACCCGGTTGAGCACGCGGGCGGCCACGGACGGGGACAGCACCGTCTCTCCCGCCGCCGCCGCGCGCACGGCGCGGAAGACCTCCTCCCGCGGAGAGTCCTTGAGCAGATAGCCGATCGCGCCCGCGGTCAGCGCGGGCAGCACGTCGTCGTCGCCGTCGTAGGTGGTCAGGACCAGTACGCGGGCCGACGGCACCCGCTCCGCCAGCAGCCGGATGAAATCCGCTCCCCCGAGGCCGGGCATGCGCAGGTCGGTCAGCACGACGTCGGGGCGCTCCCGTTCGGCCACGGCGAGCCCGCGCTCGCCGTCCTCCGCCTCGCCCACGACCTCCAGGTCGGCCTGCTCGACGAACATTCCGCGCAGGCCGTCGCGCACGACGGGGTGGTCGTCCACGATCACCAGCCGTACGCTCATGTCGCCTCCCGCTCGGCGGCGGCGGGGATCGCGGGGACCGTCACACTGATCGCGGTGCCCTGACCCGGCGCCGACTCCACCTCGACGTTCCCGGCGAGCCTGACGACCCGCTGCCGCATGGCGGTGAGCCCGAAACCCCCGCCGCCCGATTCGGAGCCGCCCGCCTCGGACGGGGTGAACCCCACCCCGTCGTCCCGGACGTCGGCCACCACCACATCCTCCATGTACGACAGGGTGACACCGATCTTGCCTGCCCCGGCGTGCCGGGTCACGTTGGCCAGGGCCTCCTGCACGGCCCGGTACAGGGCCACCTCGACCTCGGGGTGCAGCAGCCGGGCGGTGCCGGTGACGGTGAGCGTGGCGGGCAGCTCGTTGGCGGCGCCCCAGCCGGAGACCAGCGCCGACAGCGCCTCGGGCAGCCTGGTCTCCGCCAGCGGCCCGGGGCGCAGGTCGTCCAGGGAACGGCGGACCTCGGTCAGGCTCTCCCTGGCCAGGTCCCGCGCGACGGCCAGGCGCCGCCGTACCGTCTCGGCGTCGTTCGCGGCCTCCTCGGCCGCTTCGAGCTGGGTGACGATGCCCGCCAGGCCCTGGGCGACGGTGTCGTGGATCTCCCTCGCCAGCCGGCCGCGCTCGCCGGCGACGCCGGTCTGGCGGGCCGCGGCCAGCAGCTTTCCCTGCAGCTCGGCGTTCTCCTCGCCGAGCTGGGCGAGACGGAGATTCGCGCTCTCCAGTGCCCGGTTGGCGCTCTCCAGTGCCCGGTTGGCCGCGTTCCGGCGTTTGACCTCGGTTTCCAGGGCCCTGATGCTCCAGCCGATGAACGCCGCCAGCGCCGCTCCGCTGAGCGCCAGCACGATCGGCCAGGGATCACCGGCGTCCAGAAGGGCGAGCGGGCCGCCCACGATGACGATCGCCGTGGCGGCCACCCCGAGATAGGCGTACCGGCCGGGAAGCGTCGCGAAGGCCGTGGGGAAGCAGGCGAGCACCAGGAGCCCGTACACCGGATGACGCGAGAACAGCGCCCACGTCAGCACGATGAACCCGGCGAAGTAGAGCGCCATCGGCGCCAGCGTCCGCTCCGGCCAGTGGGGGTGCGCCAGCACCATCCACCAGTGCCACACCGCCACGGCGGCGGACAGCGCGGCCGTGACGGCCCGGTCCCGCGGCGGCACCGACGGGTCGGTCACCGCGATCAGGGCCGCCACTCCCAGGAGGACCAGCGGCAGGATGCGCCATGCCCTGTCCCAGACGTCGATGCGCAGCATGCCACCCTCGCTCTCAGCCGCGCGGATAGGTCAGGCGCCGCAGCAGCGTCTCGGCGGGCCCGCGCGCTCCGGTCCTGCGCATGAACTCGGCCACGGCCACCGTCGCGGCCCACACGCCGATCGCCAGCGCGACCGTGGCGGCGGAGCCCAGCCGCCCGCCGAGCCCGATCGTATAAGGGGGCAGAAGCGCCACGAAGAGCACCGACTGGAGAAGATAACTCGTCATCGAGCGCTGGCCGCAGGCCGACAGCGCGGTCACCAACCGGCCGCGCCGCGTCCCGATCCGCCGCGCGAGCAGGGCGATCAGTGCCGCGTAGCCCAGACCTGCGGCGATGCCCGACACCACGTGGACGGCGTTGAGCGCCATCACCGTGACGGGATCGCCCGCGGCGAGGAAACCGGTCGCGGTCAGGCCCACGGGCAGCCCGCCGAGCACCCCGATGACCGGTCCCCACACCGCGGCCCGCCGTACCAGCCCGTCCGGTACGGCCAGCAGCTCCCGCCGCCCCGCCCAGAGGCCCACGAGCCCGGCGGTGAACACGCCCGTCATCCCGACCGGGGTCATCACCCACTCGATCGGCCGCAACGCCAGCGCCGTCAGCGGGTCCTCGATCGCGAGGGACCAGAAGATGGTCCGCTGCCCCGTGGCCTGGGGCGTGTTGTAGGCCAGGGCGGACAGCAGGGCGACGGGGACGAGCCAGACTCCGGCCAGGATCAGCAGGGTCCGGTCACGCACGCGCAGCAGCCGGACTATCAGGAGCCCGAGCAGTCCGTACACTCCGAGCACGTCCCCGGAGAACAGCAGCACGGCGTGGGCCGCCCCGAACGCGAGCAGCCACAGGCTCCGCCGCTTCAGGACCCGCCGTCCCTCGGCGTCGTCGCGCCGCCGGTTCCAGATCTGCACCATGCCGTAGCCGAACAGCGCCGCGAACATCGGGTAGGCCCGCCCGTCCACGAATGTCATGCTCAGCGTCGCCGTCACCCGGTTCAGCAGGTCGTGCTCGATGACGTGCTGCCGGATGCCGTACGGCCGGCCGTACAGGTAGATCGCGGAGTTGGCCACGGCGATCAGCGCCAGCATGACCCCCCTGGCGAGATCGGGGGCGAGCTGCCGTTCGCTTTGCCGGACCGGCCGCAGTCCCAGGGTGGTGACCATCTTTCCTCCTCGGTTCGATGGGTTCCCACCGAGTGTGCGAGGAAGGGCCCGGTCACCGAATCGCGCGACAGGGCGCATGTCCGCGGCGGACGGACGACGGCCGGCATCCTCCGTTCGGAGGATGGGGCGCCGGCGGCGACGCGTCCGACCTGGGGTCTTACCGGGGGTCCTCCGGGGAACCGGCCCCGCGGAGATAGGCCACCACCATCTCGCCCACCATCCGGCGCAGTCTGTCGCGGTGCTCCCGGGCGGCCATGTCGCGGCCGAAGAGGGCGCCGAAGGTGTGCTGGTTGGCCACCCGGAAGAAGCAGAACGAGCTGATCATCATGTGCACGTCGACGGCGTCGGCCTCGGTGACGAAGTCGCCGCTCGCCGTACCGGCCTGGAGGATGCGGCCGATGAGGTCGAGCACCGGGGTGCCGAGGTTGGCCAGCACCTCGGACTTGCGGATGTGCTCGGCCCGGTGGATGTTCTCGATCGCGACGAGCTTGATGAACTCGCGGTGCGCGTCGTGGTGGTCGAAGGTGAGCTCGGCCAGCGTGCGGATGGCCTCGACGGGGGCCAGGTGCTCCACGTCGACCAGCCGCTCGGCCTCCCGGACCTCGGTGTAGGCCTTCTCCAGGACCGCGATGTAGAGCTGTTCCTTGCTGCCGAAGTAGTAGTAGATCATGCGCTTGGTGGTGCGGATGAGATCGGCGATCTCATCCACCCGCGCCCCGGCGTATCCGCGCCGTGCGAACTCCCGCTGGGCGACCTCGAGGATCTCCGCCCGGGTACGGTCGGCGTCGCGCTGCCGTTCCGCTGAGGCGGGCTGAGAGGTCATCCGTCCATCTTAGTGAGCAGGTGCGTGCTGTACGGCGAGCCTGACGGGCGCGTTGACGGCGCCGTACCCGTGGTAGCCGCCCACCCTCTGGACGATCTCGAAGAAGACCCGCCCCACGGTGACCGTGTAGAGGTGCAGGAACTCGCCGTCCTCGTCCCTGTCGTACAGCACGCCCAGCTCGCGCAGCGCGGGGTCGACGTCGTGGCGGGCCTCCAGGTCGTCGTAGTAGTTGCCGGGGATGGGCAGCAGCAGGTCCGGGCGCCCGGCCCGGAGCCTGCGGGCGATCGCCAGGATGTCGTCGCAGGCCAGGGCGATGTGCTGGGAGGGTGCCTGCCCGGCGCCCACCTGGGCGACGTTGAGCACCATGCGCGGCCCGCCCCCCGGGCCGGTCATCGCCTTGCTGCGCAGCAGGCCGTACGGGTCGGGGAATTCGAGGCTCTCCTGCGGGGTGAGGCCCAGCACGCTGCGGTAGAACAGCTCGGCCTCGTCGAAGTAGTGCCAGGGCTGGGCGAGCGCGACGTGGTCCAGATGGGTGATCTCCCCCTCCTGCCCGCTCATGGCGGACCCCGCCGCCGGCCCGTCCCGCGTGAAGTCCTCGCGCCAGCCGTACGGCTGCGCCGTGCGGCACAGGAAGATCTGCGTGGCGTCGGGGGCGGCGATCGCCTCCAGCGGCGCCTCGCGCGGTGCGCGCTCCCGCGGCAGCACCGGCGCCAGCAGCGACTCGGCGCGCTTGACGGCGTCGGCGGGCTCGGGGCTCTCCAGCCCGATCGCGGACAGCGCGGCCTCCCCGCCCGTGCGGTTCAGCAGCAGCCGCGCCCGGCCCCGCTCCCACAGCTCCACGGGTTTGCTGCCGTGCGTGCCCGATCGGGCGAACCCCAGGGCGGTGAGCAGGTCGCGCAGCCCGGCCGGGTCCCGCGGGACGGCCAGCTCGGCGAAGGCGAAGCCGGTGGGCGGATCGGCGGGGTGGGCGGAGCCCTCCAGGGCGACCAGCGAGCGCATCGCGTCCACGGCGGTCCGGTGCGCGTCGGCCTGGCGGAAGTGGTCGTTGAAGACCTCCAGGGACAGCGGCCCGGTGTAACCGGCGTTCCGCACGTGGGTGAGGAGCCCGGCCACGTCGAAGCCCCCCTGGCCGGGGAAGCAGCGGTAGTGGCGGCTCCACTGCAGCACGTCCATGGCCAGGAGCGGCGCGTCGGCCAGCTGGAGGAAGAAGATCTTCTCGCCCGGGATCGCCTCGATGCCGATCGGGTCGGAGCCGCGCGACAGGATGTGGAAGCTGTCCAGGCAGACCCCGAGGTTCGGGTGGTCGGCCATGCGCACGATCCGCCAGGAGTGCAGATACTCGTTCACGTGCCGGCCCCAGGCCAGCGCCTCGTAGGCGACGCGGATGCCGTGCCCGGCCGCCCGCTCGGCCAGCAGCCGCAGCTGCTCCGCGGCGAGATCGTCGTCGTCGACGGCGCGGGGGGAGACGTTGGAGCAGACCAGCAGCAGGCGTGCGCCGAGCCGCTCCATGATCTGGAACTTGCGCTCCGCCCGGCGCAGGTCCAGCTCCGGCATGGCCTCGAAGTCGCGGAACGGCTGGTACATCTCGATCGTCAGGCCGAGGTCCGCGGCGCGCGACCGGATCTCCTCCGGCGGCAGGGGACAGGTCAGCAGGTCGTTCTCGAAGATCTCCACACCGTCGAACCCGGCGGCGGCGACCGCCTCCAGCTTCCCGGCCAGAGTGCCGCTCACCGACACGGTGGCGATGGACTTGCGCACGTTCCCTCCCTCAGGCGGCGACCAGGTCGACCAGATGGGCGAGCATCCGCTCGGCGTCGGGCGCGCGGCCGGTGAACAGCCGGAAGGCGTGCGCGGCCTGGAAGACGACCATGCCGCCGCCGTCCAGCGTCCGGCAGCCGGCCGCGCGGGCCTGCCTGAGCAGCTCGGTCTCCAGCGGCCGGTAGACGATGTCGGCCACCCACAGGCCGGGGCGGAGCAGCTCGGCCGGGAACGGCAGGCCCGGATGGCGCTCCATCCCGACGGGCGTGGCATGGGCCAGGCCGTCGGCGTCGGCGAGCAGCCGGGGCAGGTCGTCCCGGGCCGCGCAGCGCGCCCGCCCGGCCCCGAACCGGCCCGCCAGCCCGGTGGCGAGCCGGGCCGCGCGCTCCGGTTCGGCGTCGACCACGGTGAGCCGGTCGGCGCCCAGGGTCAGGAGCGCGTGGGCGACGGCCGCGCCCGCGCCCCCGGCGCCGAGCTGGACGACCCGGCGCGCCGGCGCGTCCGGCAGGCCGCGCGCGAAGGACTCCGCGAAGCCCGTCCAGTCGGTGTTGTGGCCGACGGCCCGGTCGCCGTCGAAGACCACGGTGTTGACCGCGCCGAGCGTGGCCGCGTCGGCCGACAGCTCGTCCAGGTGCGGGATGACGGCCTGTTTGCACGGGTGGGTGATGTTCAGCCCGTCGTAGCCCATGCGGCGGGCCGTACGGACCAGCTCGCCCACGTCCCCGCCCAGCACGTCGGTGTCGAGCACCCGGTAGACGTAGTGCAGCCCGTGGTGGACGGCCTCGTCCTCGTGCAGGGCCGGGCTCAGCGACGTCGTTATGCCGGAACCGATCAGCCCGATCAGATACGACTTCATCGGTTCCTCTCCTCCAGCGGGTGAGCCGGGCGGCACTCCCTAATGTACGAACCAGTGAGTTAGTTATAGGCCACGCAACCCCGTACGTGAAGCCCTCTTGACACGCCGGGCAGGCCACCGCACCATTGCAGCCACATTAATTAACTATCTAGTTCGTAACATGGTCCGGCGGTGGGGGGTGCCGGTTACCGACACGGCGACAGACACCAAGGAGCCATCGTGACCGACTCTCCACACGCCGTTCATCGGGGCACACCTCGCAAGGCGGCCGTCGCCGCCTGGATCGGCAGCGCGCTGGAGTACTACGACTTCTTCATCTACGGCAGCGCCGCCGCCCTGATCTTCTCCAAGGTCTTCTTCGACGCCTCCGACCCGGCCACCGCGACGCTCCAGTCGCTGGCCACCTTCGGGGTCGCCTACGCCGCCCGGCCGGTCGGCGCGTTCTTCCTCGGCCACTACGGCGACCGGTTCGGCCGCAAGAAGATCATGGTGTTCACGCTGATCCTGATGGGCGTGTCCACCTTCCTCATCGGCTGCCTGCCCACCCGCGAGCAGGTCGGCGGCCTCGCCCCCGTGCTGCTGGTGATCCTGCGCGTCATGCAGGGACTGTCGGCCGCCGGCGAGCAGGCCAGCGCCAACTCCATGACCCTGGAGCACGCCCCGCAGAACCGCCGCGGCTACTACACCAGCTTCACCCTGAACGGCACGCAGTTCGGCCAGATCCTGGCCACCCTCGTCTTCATCCCCGTCGCCGCCCTCCCCGAGGAGCAGCTGCTGAGCTGGGGCTGGCGGGTGCCGTTCTGGCTCAGCGTCGCCGTCGCCGTGGTGGGCTGGGTCATCCGGCGCAAGCTCGACGAGACCCCCGCCTTCGAGCAGGAGGTCGCCCAGGGCACCGTGCCGAAGCTCCCGCTGGCCGACCTCTTCCGCGACCACTGGCGCAGCGTGCTCCGGGTGGTGTGCGCCGCCCTGATCGCCACGGTCAGCACCATCTTCACCGTCTGGGCGCTCAACTACGCCACCGGCGACGCCGTCGGCCTGGACAAGGCCACCATGCTCTGGGTCAGCACCGCCGCCAACGCCGTCGCCCTCCTGGCGCTGCCGCTCTGGGCGACCCTGTCGGACCGCATCGGCCGCAAGCCCGTCTTCCTCATCGGCGCCGTCGGCAGCCCGATCATGATCTTCTTCTACCTGGCGGCCATCAACTCCAAGAGCTACCCCCTGATCTTCCTTGTGGGGATCCTCACCCTCGGCGTCGTCTACAGCGCCTCCAACGGCATCTGGCCCTCGCTGTACGGCGAGATGTTCACCACCCGCGTCCGGCTGTCCGGCATGGCGATCGGCACCCAGATCGGCTTCGCCATCGCCGGCTTCGCGGTGGCCACCGCCGCCGGGATCGTCACCCCGGAGGGCTGGCTGGGCCTGCAGGGCTGGGTCGGTGTCGCGATCTTCACCGGCATCCTGTGCACGATCAGCGCCGTGGCCGTCGCCACCGCCCGGGAGACCTACCGCGTCCCTACCGGGGAGCTGGGCCTGCCTGGAGGGAAGGACGCGCTGACGGTGACCGGCTGAGGGTCGAGATCACGAGGGCGACGACGATCACGACGGCCGCGACCGCGAAGGTGGTGCGCATGCCGGTGGCCACGGCCTCGGGGCCCGCCGTCGTGATGTCGGTCGTCGCCGACGCGAGCGCGAACACGGCGCCCATGACGGACGCGCCGGTGACGAGCCCGAGGTTGCGCGACAGGGTGAGCATGCCCGACACGACACCCCGCCGGTCGGGGCCGACGTCCGCCATGACGGCGGTGTTGTTGGCCGCCTGGAACAGGGCGTAGCCGGCGGTGGTGACGGCGATGGGGACGACGTAGCCGAAAACGCCGAACGCGGACGGCGCCGCGGACAGGCCGAGGCAGCCGGCCGCCGTGCCGGTGAGCCCGGCGACGGTCATACGGCGCGTGCCGAGACGGTCCACGACCCGGCCGGCGGGCACACCGGTCAGCGCGGAGACGAGCGGGCCGGCCGACATGACGAGCCCGACGGCGGCCGCGCCGAGACCGAGCGCGCGGGACAGATAGAACGGCCCGACCACCAGCGTCGCCATCATCACCGTCGAGACGAGCGCGTTCATGGCGAGGCTCGCGCTCAGCGCCGGATCGCGGAACATCGCCGGCCGGATCAGGGGCGAGGCCGTCCTCGTCTCGACGAGGACGAAAAGCCCGGCTCCGGCGACGGCGGCCAGCAGCAGGACCGTGTTGAGCGGGCCGAAGGCGCCGTTCCCGGTCGTCATCGCCAGCGCGTAGGCCCCGAGCGCCAGGGCGAGCAGCAGCGTGCCCACCCGGTCGAAGCGGACCCGGCCGGTCTCCGGCCCCCGGCCGCCGGCGGGCAGGTGGCGGCGCGCGAGGACGAGGGCCAGGACGCCCAGCGGCACGTTGACCAGGAAGATCGCCCGCCAGCCGAGCCCGGAGATCAGAAGGCCGCCGAGCGACGGGCCGAGGGCGGTGCCGATCGCGGACATCGTCCCGAGCAGCCCCATGGCGCTGCCGGTCCTGTCCTTGGGGACCGTCTCGCCGACGAACGCCATGGTGAGGGCCATCATGACGGCCGCCCCGAGCCCCTGCACCGCCCTGGCGGCGATCAGCGTCCAGAGCGACGGAGCGACGCCGCACAGCACCGAGGCCGCCGTGAACAGCAGGATCCCCGCCAGCAGCAGCCGCCGGCGGCCGACGATGTCACCCAGCCGCCCGACGCTGACGACCATGGTGGTGATGGCCAGGAGATAGGCGAGGACGATCCACTGGACCGCCTGGAAGGAGGCGGTGAAAGCCTGCGCCAGCGTCGGCAGGGCGACGTTGGCGACGCTGATGCCGAGTGAGGACAGCAGCATGGACAGCGAGAGGCCGGCGAGCGCCCACCGGACCGAGGGCGCCCGTTCCGCGGGTCCGGTGGGCGCCTCGTTTCCTCCCGCGACAGGTGACTTCACCGTGGACTCCGTTCCGTGGGCTCGGCCGTACCGGACGTGGTGCGGGCCGTGCCCACGGTGCCCTCCACCGATGAAGACAGCAAAGTAAAGTTGCCGATATGGCAAACGACGACGCCGCGGTCCTGGCCTCCGTGGGCCCGCGGCTGCGCGAGCTGCGCGCCAGGCGCGGCATGACCCTGACCCGGCTCGCGGAGGCCACCGGCATCTCGGTCAGCACCCTGTCCCGTCTCGAATCCGGCGAGCGCAAGCCCAACCTGGAGCTGCTGCTGCCGCTCGCGCGCGCCTACCAGGTGCCGCTCGACGAGCTCGTCGGCGCGCCGCCGGTGGGCGACCCGCGGGTACGGCTCAAGCCGTTCAAGAGGGACGACTCGACGATCGTGCCGCTGACCCAGCACCCCGGCGGGTTGCAGGCGTTCAAGATGGTCATCGACGTCACCCGGTGCGACCCCGAGCCGCGCACGCACGAGGGGTACGAGTGGCTGTACGTGCTCAGCGGGAGGCTGCGGCTGGTGCTCGCCGAGCACGACATCGTGCTCAAGTCGGGCGAGGCCGCGGAGTTCGACACCCGGCTGCCGCACTGGTTCGGCAGCACCGGGGAGGCGCCGGTGGAGGTCCTCAGCCTGTTCGGGCCCCAGGGCGAGCGCGTGCACGTCCGCGCTAAACCACGCGGGGCGTAGCCCGGCCACGCCGTACGACCCGGGTGACGCCGTACGGCCCGCGCAACCGGCCTCGGCGGCGCCGTACGACCCGGGCGGCCGGGCGGAGAAAGCGATGGTCGCCTCCGGGCGGCCGTGTCTATGCTCACCTTCGTGCCTGAAGCGATCTACCGTCCCACCGCCCGCGTCCTCCTGCTCGACGACGACGACCGGATCCTGTTGTGGCGCGGTCGCGGCCCGACCGAGAGCCCCGAGTACGCCTGGTTCACACCGGGCGGCGGTGTGGACCCGGGGGAGACCCTCACCGCGGCGGCCGCCCGGGAGCTGCGCGAGGAGACCGGCAACACCGTCTCCCCAGAGAACTTCGGCCCGGTGGTGGCGGTCAGCTCCGGCTACTGGCGCCACCGCGACGGCAGGCTGTTTTTCGCCGAGGACTCCTACTTCCTGCTGCGCCTGTCCGAGCCGATCGTGGACGTCTCCGGCATGGAGGATCTCGAGCACTCCCTGCTCGACACCTTCCGCTGGTGGACCCTGCCCGAGCTCCGGACCGGCGGCGAGTTCACCATCCCCGTCGATCTCGCGGACCTGCTGGACCGGCTGCTCTCCGGCCCGCCGCAGGAGCCGATCGTGCTGCCCTGGCACCGCCCCGAGATCACCGGATAAGCGTTCTTCCACCGGGCTGCAACCCTCCTCGCCCATCCTGCTGTCCTGACCGAGGCCGCCGCAGGACGCCGGAGGAGGCGCAGCCATGGACCTGGCAGGCACCGACGTGTGGGACGGCGCGCTCACCGTGCTCAAGGATCCGCTCTTCGCCGTCCTGCTGGCCGTACTCCTGGCCTTCCTCGGCAGCCGGGCGGGCTGGCGGCTGATCAAGATGCTGCTGTTCTGCGGCGCCGTCGGGGTCTTCGTCTGGGTGGCGATCAACTATCCCTCGGCCGGCGAGGCGGCCGGGGCGATCGTCGGGGCCGTCGTGACGATCGTGCTGTGGCTCCTCGCCGCCGTCACGATCATCACCGTGGCCGTGATCGTCGGCGTGCTCGTCATGTATCTGCGGTCTGAGCCCCTCACCGAGCGGGACCTGCGCCCGCTCCCCCGGCGCACGGATCGGGACCGCCGCCGGCGCGGCCCCTCCGGCGACGCGGACGACCCGGTCCAGGACTGGGGCGACCGGTTCGACGAGCTGGCCGAGCGCCTCGTCGAACTCCTGCCCGACCTCGACCGCATCGACGACGACAACCCCTTCCGGACGGCCGCCGACCTCGCCAGGCTCTACTTCTCCGGTCTCTCCTCGCGCATGCCGCCGATCAGGTCCCTCCACGCCGAGTGCGACGACGCGATCGAGGACCTCGCCGACGCCCTGCAGGCGCTCGGAGCCGACGCCGACCCCGACAGACTGCGCAGGATCGCCCGCTCCCGGGTGTTCCTGCCGGGCCGGCGGGAGTGGGAGGCGTTCATGGAGGAGGCCGGCGCGGGCGTCCCGCACACCGTCCTGCGGATCCTCCTCCTCGACCGCAGATGGCGCGAGGTCGGGACGATCTTCTACAAGTGCTACTTCTGCAACCGCCTCCTGCTCGGCGAACTCGAGCACTGAGCCACCGGCCGCCGGGGTTCTCGCGCTCCCGGGATGAGGCGCTCCGTGATGGAGGTGTGACCGCAGGTGAGCGGGGTAACGGACCGAGGTATGGGGGAAAGGAGTGATATTTCATGCCTCGTCCTGGCAGTCACTCATATGACACCGAACGCGCCCGGCTCCGCAAGAATCTGGAGCACGATCGGGGGATGAGCGAGAAGGAGCTCAAGAACCGCGTCGACAAGACCATGCACTCGGATCCGGCCAAGCGTCCGCGCAAGGTCGGCGGCGACCGTGCCGACGGTCCCAAGGCCGAACGGCCGACCCGGGGCGGGGAGGGGGAGTGACATGACGCTGAAAACCGACCCCGATCTCGTCCGCAGCGCTCTGATGAGCCTGGACTATCCGGCCGACAAGCAGACGGTGGTACGGCACGCGATCGGCGCCGGAGCGCGGGATGAGGCCATCAAGGCGCTGTCCGCGCTGCCGCTGGGGACCTACGACAGCATCGACGAGATCCTGCGCTCGATCCCGCGTGATCCCGCGGAGGGGGAGGATCTCGGCGACGGCGAGCACGGCCTGCAGACCCGGGCCAAGTCCGTCGGGTCCCGCAGCCGGATCGCGGAGCATCTCCGAGAGCCGTGACGACCTCGTCCTGAGCCGGACCGGGGTCCCGGGAACGAGATGAGGACCCCGGGAGGGACCCGGACTCCCGGGCCCGGCAGTCCGGGCCCGGGCCGGGTTCAGGCGTGGCGGTGGGAGCCGGCGACCAGGCGGGTGGTCACGCCGATCCGGTTCCACGCGTTGATCGTGGCGATCGCCACCACCAGCGCGGCCAGCGTCTCCTCGTCGTAGTGCCGCGCCGCCTCGTCCCACACCGCGTCGGGTACGGCCTCGCCGCGGTCGGCCAGCCGGGTGGCCTCCTCGGTCAGGGCGAACGCGGCGCGCTCGGCGTCGGTGAAGTACGGCGCCTCCCGCCAGGCGGCGACCGCGAAGATCCGCTCGTCGCTCTCCCCGGCCTGCTTCATGTCGTGGGAGTGCATGTCCACGCAGAAGCCGCAGCCGTTGATCTGGCTGGCGCGCAGCTTCACCAGCTCCAGCGTGCTGTGCGGCAGGCTGCTCGTGCGCAGGAACCGCTCCAGGCCCAGCATCGCGTTGTACGCCTCCGGGGCGAGTTCCGCGACGTTCATCCGTGGCTTCACTTGAGTCTCCTCAGCTTGTTCGGATTCATCACGATGTCGATCTCGGTGATCCGCCCGCCGGAGACGGTCAGGCTCAGCACGCCGACGAGCTCCTCCCCGTGGAACCGGAGCAGCCCCGGCGAGCCGTTGACCGTCGAGGGGCGCAGCCGTTGACCGGCGCCGAAGCGCTCGGCCGTACCGAGGACGAAACGGGCGACCTTCGCCGCGCCGAGGATCGGCCGCCGGGCCGCGCTCACGACTCCGCCGCCGTCGCTGACCAGCACCACGTCCGGATCGAGCAGCGCGAGCAGGGCGTCCATGTTCCGGCCGCCGGTCGCCTCGACGAAGGCGTCCACCACCTTGCGGTGCTCGGCCGTGTCCACGTCGAACCGGGGGGCGCGCGCCGAGACGTGCTTCCTGGCCCGGGCCGCGAGCTGACGGCAGGCCGCGGGGGTGCGCCCCACGGCCCGGCCCACCTCGGTGAACGGCAGGCCGAACACGTCGTGCAGGACGAACGCGGTGCGCTCGGCCGGACTGAGCGACTCCAGCACGACCAGCATGGCCATGCTCATCGACTCGTCCAGCGTCACGCGATCCGCCGGGTCCCCGCCCTGCACGACGGGCTCGGGCAGCCACGGCCCCACGTACTCCTCCCGGCGCACACGGGCCGAGCGCAGCACGTCCAGAGCGAGCCGGGAGACCGTGACCACCAGCCACCCGGTGATGTCGTGGATCTGCGCCCGGTCGGCGTGGACCAGGCGCAGCCAGGCGTCCTGCACCACGTCGTCGGCCTCGTCCACGCTGCCGAGAAGGCCGTAGGCCACCCCCACCAGCCGGGGCCGGATGGCGGTGAACTCCGCGGCGAGCTCCTCGTCGCCCACGCGCAACCCCTCGTCGCCCATGCGCGGTTCCTCGTCGCCCACGTGACGGCCGAGATCTTCATCGTTCACGCCATGAGGACGAGGCAGCCCCGCGTTGTGTGACATCCGGTTCCGACCGGGATCGGAGACCGCGTGCGGAGAGGTGGTTACCGGGCGTCCGCCAGCAGCTTCTCCGTCGCCACGAGGCGCACGCAGACGGTCAGGCCGGTGATGGCCGCCTCCAGCTCCTCCAGGCTCGGATAGCTGGGTGCGATGCGGATGTTGCCGTCGCGGGGGTCGTCGCCGTAGGGGTGGGTGGCGCCGGCGGGGGTCAGGGCGATGCCGGCCTCGGCGGCGCGGCGCACCACCTCGCGGGCGCAGCCCTCCAGCACGTCGAGGCTGACGAAGTAGCCGCCCGCCGGGGTGGACCAGGAGGCCAGGCCGGTCCCGCCCAGCTCCTTGGACAGGATCGCCTCGACCGCGTCGAACTTCGGCCGCAGCAGCTCGCGGTGGCGGCGCATGTGCTCCAGCACCCCGGCCTCGTCGCGGAGGAACTCCACGTGGCGGAGCTGGTTGATCTTGTCGGGACCGATGGTGCCCTTGCCCAGGTGACCGAGGAACCAGGCCACGTTGGCCGGGGACGAGCCGAAGAAGGACACCCCGGCGCCGGCGAAGGTGATCTTCGAGGTGGAGCCGAAGACGAAGGGCCGGTCGGGGTTGCCGTTCTCGGCGCACAGCGCCAGCACGTCGGCGATCTCGGCGTGGGTGTCGGTCAGGTGGTGGACGGCGTAGGCGTTGTCCCAGAAGATCCGGAAGTCCGGGGCGGCGGTCTCCATGGCCGCCAGGCGGCGCACGGTCTCGTCGCCGTAGCAGACGCCGTCCGGGTTGCTGTACTTGGGCACGCACCAGATGCCCTTGATCTGGGCGTCCCCGGCGACCAGGCGCTCCACGACGTCCATGTCCGGCCCCTCGGCGGTCATCGGCACCGGGATGAGCTCGATGCCGAAGCGCTCGCACAGGGCGAAGTGCCGGTCGTAGCCGGGGACCGGGCACAGGAAGGCGATCCGGGGCTCGTCCGCCCAGCGGCGGGCGGCCCCCGGCAGCGGGCTGAGCAGCGCGTGGACGACGCTGTCGTGCATGAACGTGAGGCTGGAGTTCCCTCCGGCGACCAGCTGCGCCGCCGGGACCTGGAGCGGGCCGCTGAAGATCTCGCGGAGCTCGGCGAGGCCCTGCAGCCCGCCGTAGTTGCGGGTGTCGGTCCCGTCGGCCGCGTGGTGGCCCTTCACCGGCAGCGTCAGCAGCTCGGCGGACAGGTCGAGCTGGGCCGGGGACGGCTTGCCCCGGGTGAGGTCGAGGGACAGGCCGCGCCGTACCAGCTCGTCGTAGTCGCGGAGAGCACGGTCGCGCAGAACGGCCAGCTCGTCGCCGCTCAGGGCCGGGGAGATGGCAGAGGCCGAAGAGGTCACGGGTGTTCCTTCGCCGCGGGATCGGGGGTTCGCCTCCGAAGGATAGAAGACCCGCCCGGACGCCGCCGGACCCGCCCCTCGGCGCCGGGCCCGGAGTCCGGACAGATCCGGACTCCGGGGCCGCATAAGATCAGGTCATGGCTGAGGTCATGGGACGCGACGGGGCGTGGACGTTCGACGGGGAGATCGTACGGATCGTGCCCGGCCGCGATCGGGGGGTCAACAAGCTGCGGCAGCTGATGGGAGAGGTGACCGTCCCGCTGGCCGCGGTGGCCGGGATCTCCTACGAGCCCGGCAAGAAGGGCGGGCGGCTCCGGCTGCGCCTGAGGGAGGGCGCCGACCCCTTCACCCAGGCCGCGGGCGGCCGGATCTCCGAGGCGGCCGATCCCTACCAGATGACCGTCGACCCCGGCCGGGGCGGCGCCGCCGAGTACCTCGTGGACGAGGTCCGCAACGCCCTGATCATCGAGCAGGTGCCGTCCGGTCCCGCCGACCGCTATCTGATGCCGGGCCCGGACGTGCCGCGGACGGTGGCGGCCGGCGACGGGACGGCCACGTTCGACGGCGAGACGATCCGCATCCAGTGGAACTGGGCGGTGGAGGGCTCGAAGAAGGAGGCCGGTCCGCAGCAGTTCACGCTGAAGGACCTGACGGGCGTGGAGTGGATCCCGGCCGCCGGCCTGGAGAACGGCCATGTCCGTTTCCACGTCAGGGGCTCGGCGCACAAGCTCGCTCCCAAGCTGGCCCCCAAGCACGACCCGCACTGCCTGGTGCTGTGGGGCCTGGAGAAGGAGACCCGCACCACCGCCCTGTTCCTGGCGGCCGTCCTCGCCCGGCTGCCGCATCCCTCGGCCCCCGATCCCGCGGAGGTCCCCGCCGCCCCCTCTCCGGAACAGGCCGTCGAGAGGGCCGCCGAGGTCACCCCGGAGCCCGCCCCTCCCGCCGCGGAGACGACCGACCACGACGCGCTCCTGCGGCGCCTGCGCGAACTGGGCGACCTGCACCGGGAGGGCGTGCTCACCGAGGAGGAGTTCGCCCTGGCCAAGCAGGCGATCCTGCGGCGCTTCTGACGGGCGTCACCACCGACTCCCCCGCGTGCCGGCCGCGGCGGCGTGGACGCGGATCAGCGCCTCGCCGGACCCGGCTCGGGGCGGGCGATCTCCTCGTAGGTCAGGACCTCCGGACCGCCGACCGCGCACCCCGCGCCGACGCCCGCCGCCTGCTGGAACGCGCCCAGGCCGCGGGCCGCGTCCGCGCGGACGTCGACCGCACCGACCTGTTCGCCCTCGCCAACGCCCTGAGCTGGATCACCGACCAGGCCCCGTCCCTGGAGGAGCGGCGCGAGCACCTGTTCGCCCTTCTCCTGGACGGCCTCGCGCCCCGGCGGCCCGGAGATCCAGGCGCTCCCTAGCGGCACTGGGACAGCATGACGGCCTTGTCGGCCCGGGTCACCGGCAGGTCGTACTTCAGCGCGACCTGGGCGAAGCGCACGACGTAGGCGCAGCGGACCTTCCGCCACGGCGGCAGCCACCCGGCCGGGCCCGAGCCGCCCTTGTCCTCGTTGACGTCGCCGTCGACGGGCAGGAGGTTGAGCGGGTCGTTGGCGATCCGCGCCCGTTTGGCCGGGGTCCACCGGGAGGCGCCCATCCTCCACTCGTAGGACAGCGGGACGACGTGGTCGACCTGGACCTCGTCCGCCCGCCGCTTGCTCCACCGCAGGGTCCTGCCGGTGTAGGGGTCGCGCAGGTCCATCGCGACCACGACGCACTCGGATCCGCCGCGGTATCTGATGTTCTCCCCATCTCTGGCGAGCAGGTCGTCGCGGGTGCGGCAGCCGTTGCGGGCGTACGGCACGCCGGCGGCGGTGTCCGCCCAGTTCTTGCCGAACCGGGTGCGGCTGTAGCCGGCCTTCGAGCCCATCCGGGCCACCCGCAGCCTGCCGATCAGCCGCCTGGCCTCGCTCCTGTCCCCTGTGGTGACCGGCGCCAGCCCCGGCCTGATCCCCTCGGGGTTGTCCAGCGGCGCCGCCCTGGCCTCGACGGTCCCGACGTCCTCCCGGGTCGTCAGCGAGAACATCACCAGAGCTCCCAGCAGAGCGAAGGCAACCCCCCGCACGCTCACCGGCGCCTCCACAGGGTCACAAGGCCCAGATTTGACTCATTCCCGCGATCGGCTTGGTTGACACCGGGCCCCGGGCCGGGTGCCTACAGCCAGTCGCGCTTCTTGAAGGCACGGTAGAGCAGAACGCCGCCCACGATGATCAGAATCGTCGAGGACCAGAACCCGATCGGCTCGCCCGAGCCGGGATAGGGCACGTTCTGCCCGTAGAAACCGGTGATCAGAGTGGGGACCGCGATGATGGCCGCCCAGCTGGTGACCTTCTTCATGATCTCGTTGAGCTTGAAGCCCTGCTGGTTCTGGTAGGCCTCGCGGATGTTGCCCACCAGCTCCCGCAGCGAGTCGGTCCACTCGGAGGCGCGCAGGGTGTGGTCGTAGACGTCCTGGTAGTACGGCATCAGCGCGGGGTCGATCACCTCGGCGCCGCGGCGGATCAGCCCGCCGACGACCTCGCGCACCGGCAACGCCATCCGCCGGAACCTGAGCAGGTTCTTGCGCAGGGTGAAGGTCTCGCGGTGCCGGCCGCGCAGGTCCGTCACCCCCCCGTCGAAGAGCTCGTCCTCCAGCGCCTCGACCCGGTCGTCCAGCGGCTGCAGCACCTCGAAGTAGCCGTCCACGATGTGGTCGAGCAGGCCGTGCAGCAGGTACGCCACGCCGTACCTGGCCATCTCGGGGTCGGCGTCCCAGCGTCTGAGCACCGCGTCGATGTCGAAGTCCGCGCTCGACCGCACCGTGACGAGGGCGTTCCTCGTCACGAACAGCGACAGCTCGACGAAGTCGATCTCCCCGTCCACCAGTCCGGCGGCGTAGACCGTGATGAACAGGTGGCCGTCGTAGGCGTCCACCTTGGGACGCTGGCGATCGTGGAGCGCGTCCTCGACGGCCAGCTCGTGCAGACCGAGCTCTTCGCTGATCTTGGCCAGGTCCCCGCCCGCCGGCTCGCAGAGGTCGAACCAGACGACGGCCCCCGGATCGCCGACGCACTCGGAGATGTCGTCGATCGGGAAGTTCTCCTTGACCAGGACGCCGTCCCGGTACAGGCGCGTGCGATCCATCCGGTCAGCTTAGGCCTCGTGCGCCGTCGGCGTAAGCCGTCCTCCGGACGCCCGTCAGGCGGCCAGGGGGCCGGCCAGCAGGCGGCGGATGTGCCGGGCCGCGGTACGGCCGGCCCGGTTGGCGCCGACGGTGCTGGCGGAGGGCCCGTATCCGACCAGGTGCACCCGGGGGTCCCGGACGGCCACGGTGTCCTCGACCCGGATGCCGCCGCCGGGCTCGCGCAGCCGCAGGGGCGCCAGGTGGCCGATGACGGGCCGGAACCCGGTGGCCCACAGGATCGTGTCGGCCTCGACCAGGCGGCCCTCGCCCAAGCGACCGGAACCGTCGCCGTCCCAGACGACCCCCTCGGGGACGATCCGGTCGAACATCGGCAGCCGGTCCAGGACGCCGGCCGCCATGGCCGCTCCGACCTCGGGGGTCAGCGGATAGCCCGTCGCCCCGACCACGCTGCCCGGCGGGAGCCCGGCGCGCACGCGGGCGTCCACCCGGGCGACGGCCGTACGGCCCGCCTCCTCGTCGAACGGCCCGTCCCGGAAGACCGGGGGCCGGCGGGTGACCCACGTGGTGGACCGGGCCACCCGGGCGATCTCCATCAGGAGCTGGACCGCCGAGGCCCCGGCGCCGACGACCACGACCCGTTCGCCGGCGAAGTCCTCCTCGCGGGTGTAGCCGACGGTGTGCAGCTGCCGCCCGCGGAACGTCTCCTGGCCCGGATAGCGCGGCCAGAAGGGCCGCTCCCAGGTGCCGGTGGCGTTGACCAGGGCGCGCGCGGACCACTCGCCGCCTGAGGACGCCACCAGCAACCGGCCGTCACGGCCCTCGCGCACCTGTCGCACCTCGACCGGCCGGCGCACCGGCAGGCCGAAGGCCCGCTCGTAGGCGGCGAAGTACTCGGAGACGACCTCCGACGACGGGCGGCCGGTGTCGGCGACGCCCAGCGGCAGGCCGGGCAGGTCGTGCACGCGGTGCGCGGCGCCCAGGGTCAGGGACGGCCAGCGGAACTGCCAGGCGCCGCCCGGGCGCGGGGACCGGTCGAGCACCACGTGGTCGATCCCGTCCCTGGTCAGGAAGTGGGATGTGGACAGTCCGGCCTGTCCGGCCCCGATCACCACCACGTCGATGTCCGTCACATCCCGTCGAACACGGACGGGCTCGCGAATAATCCGGCGCTCCGGGGGCAGCGGACCCCCACGACACAAACACCCGAGGTGAGGTCACGATGATAGTGCTGGGACTTCTCTTGATCGTGCTCGCCGGCGCGGCCGCGATCGCGGTCTCCTGGGACGAGACCGCCGCATCCACCGCCACCGCGTCGTTCACGGTCTTCGACCGCACGGTCCAGTTCACGCAGCTGGAGTTCTTCTTCGCCGGTGTCGCCACCGGAGCGGTCCTCCTGCTCGGCATCGCCCTGCTGTTCGCCGGCATGCGCCGTTCCGCGGCGCACCGCAGGCAGCTGCGGGCCACCCGGACGGAGGCGCGTGACCGCGTCGCCCAGCTGGAGGAGGAGAAGCGCGAGCTGGAGCGCAAGCTCGAGTCCGCCCCTGCGACCCCGGCTCCGGCCCCGGCCCCGGCTCCGGCCGTGGACCGCAACCGGAACGGCGTCGACGACCGTGACGAGCCGACCGGCCCGCACCCGCGGGTCGACGTTCCCCGTCAGTCCAACGACCAGCTCGTGGCCGGCCGCCACCAGCGCACGGTGGACAGCAGGTAGACGCGGACATCGATGAGCGCGGACAACCGAACAAGAATCTCTGATCTCCGCCGGCACGGCCGCATCCGTGCCGGCGGAATCTTTTCCTGCGACCCCTAAATAACCTGAAAAATCACCTTCTATAAACTCCAGAATCATGATCCGATCGAACGGCCGATAGCCGTGCTCCGCCGTACCGGATCACGACCCTGGGACCTCGTCGCCGCCCTGGCCGTCACCTCCACGGTCGGCTACGGCGTGATGTTCTACGCCTTCGCGATCTTCCTCACCCCCGTGGCCCGCGACCTCGGCGCGGGTTCCGCGCAGGTCACCGCCGCGCTCACCCTCGCCATCGTGGTCAACGCCGCCGCCGCGCCGCTCGTCGGCAGACTGCTCGACCGGTACGGCGGGCGCTGGCTCATGACGGGCGGTTCGGTCCTCGGCACGCTCACCGTCCTGGCGTGGTCCCGGGTGGAGAGCCTGCCCGCCCTGTACGCGGTGTTCGCGTGCATGGGGGTGGCCATGGCGCTGACCCTGTACGAACCGGCCTTCGCCGTCGTGGTGAGCTGGTTCGACGGCAGGAGCCGGGCCACGGCGCTGCTCGCGGTGACCGTGGTGGCCGGGTTCGCCACGACGATCTTCTCGCCGCTGGCCGGACTGCTCAACGAGTGGTACGGCTGGCGCCAGGCCCTGGTCGTGCTGGCCGTCGTCCTCGGGACGGTCACCGTACCGCTGCACCTGCTCGTCGTCAGGCGCGGCCCGGACAGCGCGCACCCGCCGAAGACCGGGGCGGTCGGCGACGCCCTGCGCGACCCCGCGTTCTGGCTGCTGACCGGGGCGTTCGTGGCGCAGAGCGGCGCGGTCTACACCCTCGCCCTGCACCTGGTCTCCTATCTGACCTCGCTCGGCCATCCCGGTCCCTTCGCCTCCCTGGTGACCGGCCTGGTCGGTGTACTCTCCGTGACCGGCCGCCTGGCCACCACCGGCCTGCAACGGCGCTGGCCGGCCGCGACGGTCGCGGCCGTCATGTTCACCGTGCAGGCCTCGGGCGCCGCCCTGCTCCCGGTGCTGGGCGGAACGGCGGCCGGGGCGGTCGCCTGCGTCCTGCTGTTCGGGATCGGGTACGGCGTGGGCACGATCGCCCGCCCGGTGCTGTTCGCCGAGCACTTCGGCGTCGCCGGCTACGGGGCGATCGCGGGCGCCGCCACCCTGCCGATCGCGCTGATGACCGCGCTCGGCCCGCTGGGCGGGGCGGGACTGGAGCAGACCGCCGGCTACACCTCCGTGATGGTCGCGGTGGCGGTGCTGTGCGTGGTCGCCGCCGCGGCGCTGACCGTCCACCACCGCCGGATCCGGGCCGTCCTCCGGAACGTCCCCCGGAAAACCCCTACGTCTCAAGGATGACCTTCCCTACCCTCACGGAGGGGGCCGCGACCGGTCACCGGGGACGATGTCCTCCGTCCTTCCGGCCTCTACCTTCATGAATAAAAATGAGCAGGGAGCGGGAATGGCACGCCGGAGGAATATCGCCGCCGCGGTGGGCGGCTGGAGCGCGCGCCATCGCTGGTCCGCGCTGCTGATCTGGGTGGGGTTCGTCGTGGCCGCGACCCTGGCGGGCAACGCGGTCGGCACCAGGGGGATGGAGCCCTGGGAGGACGACAACGGGGAGTCGCGCAAGGCCGCGATGGTCCTGGACGCGGCCGGGTTCCCCGACGTCGCCGGGGAGACGGTGCTGATCCAGGCCCGGGGCTCCACCGCTCCCGCCGACTTCCGGGCGGTGGCGGAGGAGGTCAAGGAGGCGGTGCTCGCCACCGGCCTGGTGGAGAAGGTGCGCACGCCGTACGACGCGCAGGAGCCCTCCCCGATCAGCCGGGACCGGCGTTCGGCCCTGGTGACCTTCGACATGAAGGGCGAGGGGAAGACCGCCAAGGAGCGGGTCCAGCCCGTGATCGACGCCGTGGCCGGCGTCCAGCGGGCGCATCCCTCCCTGTGGGTCGGCCAGGCGGGCAGGGCGAGCAGCGGCCTGACGGTCGGCGAGGTGCTCGACGACGACCTGATCCGGGCCGAGCTGCTGTCCATCCCGTTGACGTTCGGCATCCTGCTGGCCGCCTTCGGCGCGCTGCTGGCCGCCGTGGTCCCGCTGGTGGTGGCCTTCACCGCCTATCTCGGCTCGATCGGCCTGCTCGCGCTGACCAGCCAGCTCCTGCACGTCGACTCGGCCACCACCAACCTCATGCTGCTGATCGGCCTGGCCGTCGGCGTCGACTACTCCCTGTTCTACATCCGCCGCGAGCGCGAGGAGCGGGCCAAGGGCAGGGGCAGGGAGCGGGCCCTGGAGATCGCGGCGGCGACCTCCGGGCGGGCGGTGCTGATCTCCGGCGTCACCGTGATCGTCGCCATGGCGGGCATGTTCCTGACCGGCAACGGCATCTTCATCGGCTTCGCCCAGGGCACGATCCTGGTGGTGCTGGTCGCGATGATCGGCTCGATGACCGTGCTGCCCGCCATCCTGTCCCTGATCGGCGACAAGATCGACGCCCGGGTCGTGCACGGCGGCGTCCGCAGGCTCACCGGGCGCACCTGGCGGCGGATCCTCGGCGGACGCGAAGGCGGCGGGCGCGTGTGGAACGCCGTCCTCACCGCGGTGCTGCGCCGCCCGGTCGTCTCGGTCCTGCTGGCCGGGGGCCTGCTGGTCGGCCTGGCGATCCCCGCCTTCGACCTGCGCACCGGCGAGCCCGGCACCTCCGACGTGCAGGGCGACCACCCGATCGTGGAGACCTCCCGCCGGATCAAGGGCGCCTTCCCCGGCAACAAGGCCCCGGCCACCATCGTGCTGAAGGCCGACGACGTGACCGCGCCGTACGTCCTCAAGGAGGTCCGGCGCCTGCGGGAGATGGCGATCGGCACCGGCGAGATCGACCCCGCCTTCTTCGGCGTCAGCGCGAACCCGGACAGGACCGTGGGGATCATCCGCCTCGGCCTGAAGGGCGCGGGCCCCTCCGACGAGGTCTCCGAGCACGCCGTGCGCACCCTGCGGGAACGGGTGGTCCCGCCGACCGTCGGACTGGTCGCCGAGACCTACGTCTACGGCAGCGTGGCCGGGGTGATGGACTTCAACACCCAGCTCGGCAGGTCCGTGCCGCTGGTCTTCACCTTCGTCCTGCTGCTGGCCTTCGTGCTGCTGCTGGCGTCGTTCCGGTCACTGGTGGTGGCGGTGACGGCGATCGTGCTGAACCTGCTGTCGGTGGCCGCGGCGTACGGCGTGCTGGTCATGGTCTTCCAGTACGGCTGGGGCGAGAACCTGCTGAACTTCGAGTCGACCGGCTCGATCGTGAGCTGGCTGCCGCTGTTCCTGTTCGTGATCCTCTTCGGGCTCTCGATGGACTATCACGTGTTCATCCTGAGCCGGATCCGTGAGGCCTTCGACCGGGGCATGCCCACCGAGCAGGCGGTGACCCACGGGATCAGGACGACCGCCGGGGTGGTGAGCAGCGCGGCGTTCATCATGGTCGGAGTGTTCGCGATCTTCGGCACGATGTCGCTGCTCTCCTTCAAGGAGATGGGCATCGGCCTGGCCGCGGCCATCCTGATCGACGCCACGATCGTCAGGGCGGTCCTGCTGCCCGCGACCATGCGGCTGCTCGGCGAGGCCAACTGGTACCTGCCGCGCTGGCTGGGCTGGCTGCCGACGCTGGAGCACGGCTCCGGCGAGGACGACGCCCCGGGCGGCCCGGACGACCCCGACGCCGTACCCGCCGGGCGGACGACGGTCACCGTCGGCTGAACCGGCCGCCGCACCGCCTGACCGCGCGGACGACGGGTCAGGCGGTGCGCAGGCCGCCGACGTCGTACAGCAGCACGTCGTTTCCCATGGCCACCGCCAGGACGAGCCCGTTGCCGCTGAAGGCCACGTTCTGGATCTGCCCCCGGTCCAGCGGCTGGCGGAACTCGCGCCGGGTGGCGACGTCCCACAGCCGGACTCCCTCCTTGTCGGTCGCGGCGGCGAGGAGGGTCCCGTCGGGGCTGACGGCCATGGCGTTGATCGTCGACTTCGCCCCCTTGAAGGTCTCCTTCTTCGCCTTGCGGGAGGACACGTCCCACAGTCGCACGACCTTGTCGTATCCCGCGCTCGCCAGGGTCTCCCCGTCGTCGAGGAACACGACGGCGTTGACCTCCTCGGTGTGCCCCTTCAGCGGGCCGCCGACCGCCGTGCCGTCGGAGGTGCGCCAGAACCGGACCGTGCGGTCCCACCCCGCGGTGGCCAGCAGGCGTCCGTCGGGGCTGAAGTCCGCGTTCTTGACCAGTTCGTCGTGACGCATGGAGGCGCCCGCCTGCTTGCGGTCGGAGGTCCTCCACAGCCGGACCCACTCGAACCCGCTGCCGGTGACGAACCGCCTGCCGTCGGGGCTGAACCTCACGAAGACCGAGCCGATCACGGACTTCGACACGCGGCGCCTGGAGTCGAGGTCCCACACGTGCGTCTCGGTGTCGCTCACCCCGCCGACGCTGATCAGCGTCCGGTCGTCCGGGCTCAGCGCCAGGCCCTCGACGTAGAACTTCCTGTCCTTGAGCTCTCCGATCATCTTGCCGGAGGGCACCTCCCACAGCCGGATCCTGCCGTCCCAGCATCCGGCGGCCACCGTACGGCCGTCGGCCGAGACCGCCAGGCCCTGCACCAGCTCACCGTTGCCGAGCACCAGCGGCCGGCCCGCGCCGGTGGAGATCAGCGCGGACGCGCTCGGGGTGGCCGTGGGCGACGTCGGGGACGGGGAGGCCGACGGGCCCGCCGTCTCCGGCGTGGCCGGGGAGGTGCTCCCGGTTCCCGTGTTCCCGGTCCCCGTGCTCCGGCCGGGCGAGCTCCCGACCGTGCCGTTGCGGTCGTCCAGGTAGCGGGGGACCAGCACCGCGGCCGCCGCCACCGCCCCGGTGGCCAGCGCGGCCCCGCCGATCAGCAGGCTCCGGCGGGAGATCCCGCCCCCGCCGGGAGGCGGCGCGAACTGCCCGCCGGACGGGTGCGTGTGGGGCGGCCCGCCCCAGGAAGGACCCGTGGGGAGCGGCGCCGCGTGGAACTGCCCGCCGGAGGGATCGGTGTGAGGCGGTGCCGCGTGGAACTGCCCGCCGGAGGGATCGGTGTGGGGCGGTGCCGCGTGGAACTGCCCGCCGGGCGGATGGGCGGGCGGGGCCGTACCGGACGGGCCTGCGGACACGTCGGCGGCCGGTGGCGGCATCCGGAAGGATCCACTGGACGGGCCGGTGGGGGACGGGCCGGTGGGGGACGGTCCCGTGTTGGACCGTTCCCAAACCGGCGGTCCGGCCGGTGGGACGTCCCGCGACGGCGTGCCCGGGACGGACGGCTGCGCCATCCCCATGGCCGTGCTGAGCAGGTCGCTCACGGGCATCGCCGCACCGGGACGCGCCGCGCCCTTGCCGGTGATGAGCTCGAGCAGGACCCCCTCGGCCGTGGGACGCCGCTCGGGCGCCTTGGCCAGGCACCGGCCGGCGATCTCCCGCAGGCCCTCGGGCAGGCCGGTGAGGTCGCACTCCTGGTGGAGGATCCGGTACACCAGGGCCGCGATGGCGATGTCACGGCCGAACGGCGTCCTCCCCGTCCCGGCGAACAGGATGGTGCCGGCCCAGCTGAACATGTCCGAGGGCGGGCCCACGTCGTCCCCGGAGAGCTGCTCCGGCGACATGTACGGCGGGGTGCCGACCACGCTGGCGGACGTGGCGGTCATGTTCACGCTGCGGGCGATGCCGAAGTCGACCACCCGCGGCCCGTCCGGGCCGAGCAGCACGTTGGCGGGCTTGAAGTCGCGGTGGACGATCCCGGCGCGGTGGATGGCCGCCAGGGCGGTGGCCGTGCCGACCGCCAGCCGCTCCAGGTCACGCGGGTCGAGCGGCCCGCGCGAGGCGACCCGCTGCTCCAGGGACTCGCCCTCGATGAACTCGCTCACCACGTACGGCTGGTCGCCCGCCAGGCCGACGTCCAGGATGGGCGCGGTGCAGAACTGGGGCACCTGCCGGGCCGCCTCCACCTCGCGGAGGAAGCGCCTGCGGTTCTTGGGATCGCCGGCGGCGTGGCCGTGCAGGATCTTGACCGCCACCCGTGCCCCCGAAGAGGACTCTCCGAGGTACACGACTCCCTGCCCGCCCTGCCCCACCCGCCCGAGCAGGCGGTAGTCCCCCAGGAGTGCCGGCTCGTCCGGGCGCAGCGGACGCGGTTCGGACACGTGTGCCTCCCGACTCGATCATGTCCCAGAATATGGGGATTTCTAAGGGGACGGCGCGAGTCCGGACTTTTTCACCTCCGGCGGCCCGCGTCCGACCCCGCCGGCCGGGATTCGTCCGACACCGCTTCAGGTACGGCGCGCGGGGTCCTGCGCCGGTGCAGGAGCGTCATCAGCCCTCCCGCCACCAGCCCCCAGAAGGCGGCCCCCACGCCCAGCAGGGTCATCCCCGAGGCGGTGACCACGAAGGTGACCACCGCGGCCTCCCGGCCCTCCGGCTCGGCGACGGCCGCGGTGATCGCCGAGGCCAGCGCGCCGACGAGGGCGAGCCCGGCGACGGCCTCGATGAGCACCGGCGGGGACAGCAGGACCAGGGCCGTCGCCAGTCCCGCCCCGACGCCCAGCACGATCATCGAGACCCCGGCGGTGGCCGAGGCGATCCACCGGCGGCCGGGATCGGGGTCGGCGTCGGGGCCGGCGGCCAGGGCCGCGGTGATGGCGGCCAGGTTCACCGCGTGCCCGCCCAGGGGCGCGGCGGCGGCGCTCGCCAGGCCGGTGGCGGTCAGGACCCCCCTCAGCGGCGGGCGGTAGCCGTACCCCGCCAGGACCGCCATGCCCGGCACGTTCTGCGCGGCCATGGTGACCAGGAACAGCGGGAGCGCGATGCTGACCATCGCCGGAAGGCTCCAGGACGGCGCGGTCACCTCAGCCACCGGGCGCACGTCCACCGCACCGAGCCCCGGCCCGGTCAGCGCGATGGCCGCGACCGCGACGAGCAGGGCCCCCGGCACCGCCCACGTGCGGGCCACCCGGCTCAGCACGGCCCAGGTCAGCACGATGGGCACGGCCATGTGCGGAATCTCCACCAGTGCCCTGACCGGGGCCACGCACAGGTCGAGCAGGACCCCCGCGAGCATCGCGCCCGCGATCGGCCCCGGGATGGCCGCGATCCAGCGGCCGAGCACCGGGAACAGCCCGGCGACCACGATGAGCAGCCCGCAGACGACGAACGCGCCGACGGCGGCGGGGAATCCCCCCTCGGGGACGCCGGTGGAGACGAGCAGCGCCGCACCGGGCGTGGACCAGGCGATGGCCACGGGTATCCGCAGCCGCAGGCTCAGCCAGATCGCCGTGCCGCCCACGGCCAGGCAGAGCGCGAGCAGACCGGACGCCGCCTGCTCCGGGTCCGCCCCCACCGCCCGCAGCCCGGCCAGCACGACGGCGAAGGAACTGGCGAAGCCGACCAGCGCGGTCACCACACCGGCCAGCACGGGCTGCAACAGGCGGTTCATCCGTCGTCCTTCTCACACTTCCCGGGCCGTCCCGGTCCGGGGCCGTCGTGTCGTTCCGTAAACGGAACGATCGTCATGTTGCAGGATAGCTTTATGACCTCCGGCGCACAAAACCCTTATCCGACCGCGGACGCCGGCACATCCCACGTAGGCCGGCGAATCCGCAGCCTTCGGGAGGAACGCGGCATCTCACTGTCAGAGCTGGCCCGGCGGGCGGGGGTGGGCAAGGCCACGCTCTCCGGCCTGGAGAACGGCACCCGCAACCCGACGCTGGAGACCCTGTGGGCGGTGACCGCCCAGCTCGGCGTGGGCCTGGCCTCCGTCGTCGGCACCGGCCCCGTGGTGCACGGCACCGCCGTGCAGGGCGTACTCCTGCAGGCCTTCGAGGAGGAGGGGGCCACCTACGAGCTCTACCGCCTCGTCTTCCCCGCCGGATCGTCGCAGCTCTCCCCCGCCCACCACCAGGGCGTCACCGAGCACCTCACCGTCTTCGCCGGCCTCCTGCGCGCCGGCCCCGCCGACACCCCCCTCCTGGCCGGCCCCGGCGACTACGTCACCTGGCGGTCGGACGTCCCCCACACCTACGCCACCCTCGGCGACCAGGACGTCCACGCCAGCCTCCTGATCCGCTATCCCCGGCTGCGGAACGGGCTCCCGGACGGGCCGGTCCGGGAGCCGGGGGAGGTCAGCCCTCGAGGAGCCGCTTCAGGGCGGTGACGCGCTCGCGCCAGTAGGTCTTCATCTCGGCGGCCGTGGCGGCGTCGGGGAGTTTGCCGTGCTGGAGGCCGAGCTGGGTCTTCTTCCCGCCCTTGGCGATGACTCCGATCGTGAGGGCGGCGCGGCCCTCCCAGTTGGCGGTGACGGACTTGCCGGGGCGCGAGGTGCGGATCTCGAAGGGGGCGCCGGACAGCCACCGGGCGCGCAGGTCGTCGTCGGTGAAGGCCTCGATGACGCGCTCGGCCGGGACGTTGATGATTTTGCCGGCGCTGATGGAGAAGTCACCGGTGCGGGACTGGCCCGGGGCCCGCAGGCCGCGTGCCCGTTCGTAGGCGACGGTGATGCTCTGCGCCCACCAGCCCTCGACGCCGTGCTCCTCGACCAGCCGGCGGGCGATCTCCCCGTGCGTCCGGCCGGTGGCGCCCCAGGCGTCCAGCAGCGCGAACCACTCCTCGTGGGACCGGCCGGTCCGCACGGTCATCGCGTCGTCGGAGACGATCGTGTCGCGGACCGCGGAGGCCGGGGCGTCCGCGTCGGGAGCGGGCACCCCCCGGTCGGCGGCCGGAGCGGCGGGCTCCTGCTCTGCGGCGGGCACGGCGGGCGGCCGCTCCTCGGCGGCGGGCTCCTGCTCGCCGGCGGCGGGGAGGAGCCGGCGGCGGGCGGCGGTGTAGCTCTCGCCGGTCTTGGCCATGCGGGTGCGGACGCGGTTCTTGAAGGACTTGTTGCCGGTCATCTCATGCTCCTGGACACGGCGTCGCGCCGGGACCCACGCTCCCGCCGCCCCGCCGGATCTGGGGCATGCACAACCGGCGTCCCGAGAACTCCAGGGCCCCCTCTACCTCCGCGAGCCGGTGGCGTGAGCACCGGTGAAGGAGGTCGGGCGCGGGACGGCGCCTTCTTCGAAGGTACCCACCCGCACCGACAATCCGCCACCCCGTCCTCAACCACAAATTGCGCAAAAGTAATATTTGGTACATGACGCCACGGTCCAAAGCTCTGATCTTCTGGGCCACGGGGGTCCTGGCCTACGTCATCGCCGTCTTCCACCGCCAGTCCCTCGGCGTCGCGAGCATCGAGGCCGCCGCACGGCTCGGCGTGGGCGCGGCCGGGCTCTCCCTGCTGGCGATGATCCAGCTCCTGGTCTACGCCGGCATGCAGGTGCCCGTCGGCGTCCTGGTCGACCGGCTCGGCTCCAAGCGCATGCTGCTCATCGGGGCCACGGTGATGTCCGCCGGTGAGCTCGTCTTCGCCTTCTCCTCCGGGCTCCTGCCCGGCGTCGCGGGCCGGGCGCTGATCGGGTGCGGGGACGCGATGACGTTCATCAGCGTGATCCGGCTGGTGAGCCTGCACTTCCCCGCGCGCGTCAACCCCCTGCTGGTCCAGATCACCGGCCTGGTCGGGCAGCTCGGCGCGCTCGCCTCCACGGTCCCGCTGATCCACTCCCTGCGCTCGTACGGCTGGACGCCGACCTTCCTGGGCGCCGCGGCCCTCGGGGCGGTGGCCGTGCTGCTGCTCCTGACGTTCCTGCGCGACTCCCGCCCGGAGCCGGCCGGGGACGAGCCGCCGGGGCTGAAGGCCGCGTGGGCCGAGCCCGGCACCCGGCTGGGCATGTGGACCCACGCCGCCACCCAGTGCTCGGCCGCCGCCTTCCTGCTCCTGTGGGGGTACCCGTTCCTGGTTCAGGGACAGGGCCTGGACCCGTCGACGGCGGGCGTGCTGCTGTCCACGCTGACGCTGTGCGGCATGGCCTGCGGACCGCTGCTCGGCTATCTGGCCGGACGCTTCCCGTTCCACCGCTCCCGGATGGTCCTCATCGTGATCGGCACCACCGCGGGGGCGTGGACCGCCGTACTGGCCTGGCCCGGCCGGGCCCCGCTCTGGCTGCTCGTCCTGCTCGTGGTGGTCCTGGCGGCCAACGGCCCCGGCTCGATGATCGGCTTCGACTACGCCAGGACCTTCAACCCGGCCACCCGGATCGGCGCGGCGACCGGGATCGTCAACGGCGGCGGCTTCGTGGCGTCCATGTCGGTGATCGCCCTGATCGGCATCGCCCTCGACCTGTACGGCGGGAGCGGCCCGGACGCCTACCGCTGGGCGTTCGCCGTGCAGTATCCGTTCTGGCTGCTCGGGGCGGTCCAGGTGCTCCGCTACCGGACGATCACCCGCCGCCTGCTGCTCGCCGCCCAGAACTCCTGACCCGCCGGGGACTCCTGACCCGCCGGGAACGAGGGAAGGCCCGCCCGGGAAACGGGCGGGCCTCCTGATCGAGGGCGTCCGGATGCGGGGATCCGGGGCGATCGGGTCAGCCGGTGGGGAAGTTGTCCGCGGTGCGGATCCGGTCCCGGATGAGGGCGCCCGACTGGGTGAGCACGCCGGTGCCGGTGTAGGTCCCGCCCGAGCAGGTGCCCGGCCTGAAGGCCGCGCTGCCCTCGCCGGCGTCCGAGTAGGTCCAGTTGGCGTAGCCGATCTTCAGGCTGTCCAGCAGGTCCAGCCAGGCGTTGGTGCTGGTGACGTCCACCGCGCCGTCACCGCTGGCGCTCACCGTGCCGAACTCGCTGACGAACATCGGGAGCCTCGCCGCCGCCCGGCTCAGCGTGGACCGGTAGTTGTCCTTGTGCGAGGCGGCGTAGAAGTGGAAGGCGTACATGATGTTCGTGGCGTTGACCGGGTTGCTGACGATCTCGGACTCGCTGGAGCCGTCCGAGACGCCCAGCGACGACCAGCCGCGGGTGCCGACGATGATCACCGCGTCCGGGTCCGCCGCCCGGATCACCGGGATGACCTGCTCGGCGTAGCTCTTGATCGACGCCCAGCTCACCCCGTTGGGCTCGTTGGCGATCTCGTAGATGACGCCCTTCTTGGCGGCGTTGCGCGCGGCGACCGAGGCGAAGAAGGTCTTGGCGCGGGCCAGGTTGTAGTTGGGGTCACCCGGCGTCAGGGTGTGGAAGTCGATGATCGAGTACAGGCCGCGGGACTCGGCCATGTCGACGTACCTGTTGACCAGGTCGGTGAAGCCCGACGGGTTGGTCTCGTACCCCTGCTCCTGCACGTACATCGAGATCCGGAACAGGTCGGCCTTCCAGTCGTTCGCCAGGGCGTTCAGCGAGCTGTCGTTGTAGCACCTGGAGAACCACTGGATGCCGTGGGTGCTCATGCCGCGCAGCTGGATCGGGCGGTTGTACTGGTTGCACAGCTTGACGCCGCACACGTGCAACCTGCCGTTGATCCCGAGCGGGGTACCGCCGCCCGACGTCGGGGTGACGGTGGGCGTGGCGGTCGGGGTCGCGGTGGGCGTCGCCGTGGGCTTCACGGTCGGAGTGGCGGTCGGGGTGGCCGTGGGGCCGGTCGAACCGGTGCACGTGACGCCGTTGAGGGTGAAGGACGTCGGCACCGGGTTGCTCCCGCTCCAGCTGCCGTTGAACCCGATGCCCGCCGAGGCCCCGGTGCCCAGCGACCCGTTGTAGTCCAGGCTCTTGGCGGTGACGGCGGAGCCGGTCTGGCCGTAGGTCGCCGACCAGCCCTGCACGACCTTCTGACCGGAGTTCGGGAAGGTGAAACCGAGGGTCCAGCCCTTGATGGGGTCCCCGAGGTTCTTGATGCTGATATTGGCGGTGAACCCGCCCTGCCAGCTGTTGGTGGTGTAGGTGACCGCACAACCGGTGGCGGCCGTGGCGCCCGCGGCCGGCATGGCCGCCAGCGTCCCGATGACGAGCCCGGCGGTGGCGCCGATCGTCAGGAGACCGCGGGCTCGGCGTGGGCGCATGGGGAATTTCACAACAGTGGCCTTTCGCGTTCGAGGTCGGCCGTCGCGGGAGACCGCGGACGGCCTTTCGGGCGCTCTGCGCTTCACGGGTCGGTGGGGTGGCGGGCCGCTTCCGCCCGCACACCGCAAGACCTGAGCGATTTTTAGCAGTTTGCGATGTATAGGCCATGGAGGAAGCTGAAATCACGGTCGCCCGGCCGTCCGGGAAAACCCCGCCGCGGACCGCGTTCCCCCTGGCCAAGGCCATGATCGAAATTCATCCCGCCGGTGTCCCGGGTCATGAAAGTTTCATGGAGGCACGGCGGCTCGGCGCAGCAGGGCCTCTCCCCTCCACACGGTCAGGGTGTGAAGGGGAGAGACCCGTACGGCGCGCCCCGCGTACGGCCGGCCGTGAGAGAGGCGACGGCGGACGCCTTCCTGGCGGATCCGCCGCCCTTCACCGCCGGGCTCCGTCAGGTGAGCCTGGTGAACGGCTCCGCGAAGTGGGCCGTGCCGATCATGCCGCCCTCCGCCCTGATCCGCTCCAGCACCTCGGTCCGGGTCCTGGCGGCGAGGTCCGGATCTCCGTCGTAGAGATAGGGCACCTTCGGGTCGGCGAGCTGCACGGGATGCAGGACCAGGTCGCCGGTGAGGGTCAGCTCGCCCACCTGGACGACCTGGTGTCCCGGGGTGTGGCCGGGGGCGAGCAGCACCCGGATGCCGGGCAGCGCGTCCGCCCGCCCGTCGACGATCTGGACCCGCTCGCCCAGCGGCCGCACGACATGGTCGAGGACCCCCTCGGCGGCCGCCTCGACCTCGGTCCGCTGCAGCAGGTGCCGGGCGTTGGGGAAGACCGGCACGCCGCCTGCCACCGCCCCGCTCGCGTGGTCGCTGTGCAGGTGGGTGATGACCACCGCGTCCACCTCCTGCGGCGCGACCCCCACCCGCGCGAGTTCGGAGGTGAGCGCTCCCGGCACGGGGGCCCAGCCCGCCGCCGGTGAGTCCGCCGGCCCGATCCCGGTGTCCACCAGCACGGTCCGGCCCGCCGCGTCGCGCAGCAGGTAGCAGTGGAAGTGCAGGGTCCACTCGCCGTCCTCGTGACAGCCCCCGGGGAACATCTCCGGCAGCGGGCGCCGGATGGCCTCTCCCATCGGCCCCACCGCGTCGCACAGCGGGAACACCTCGACACCTGCCACCGTTATGGACTGGTGGAGCACCTTTCCTCCTTCTGGAGATGAATCAGCGGTGCTACTGTCATATCGGGCGTGACGCACAGTCGGCCAGGCCGCATGCGACCGATCCGCCCTTTTTCTCATACCGCATCCCTCGTGGCATGCGGTTCTCCTCCGGCGCGCACCGCGCGCACCCGGTTCTTCGCCCACGCGTCCGCGTGGGGCTCTCTGGACGTTTCCGTACGTCCGTTCCATCGTGAAAGGTCACCCATGACCGTAGAAACCATCGTCAAGAAGCCTCCGCGCCGCCGTAAGAGCGCCGCCTCGCCCGTCTCCGGGAACGGCGCGCCCGCGTCCCCCGTCTCCGAGGACTTCGAGAGCGGCGCGCCCGCAGTCTCCGTTCCCGCCCAGGCCCCCGCTCCCCCTCGGTCTCCCGCCGAGACCGTGTCCGGCCTCCTCGACGTCCGCGACAAGGTCGCCTACCTCAGGACCGGCGGCTACCTCCCCGGCCGCGCCGATGTGAAGGTCCCGCCGGCCCAGGTCAGGCAGTACGGCCTGCGCCCCGGCGACCACGTCGTCGCCACCGCGCACAGGCCGTACGAGAAGCTGGCCGGGGTACTGGCCGTCAACGGCGTCGAGACCGGCGCCGCCCGCCCGGTCCCCGCCGCCCGGCCGCACTTCGCGGACATGACCCCGGTCCACCCGGACGAGCGGCTCCGGCTGGAGACCGACTCGCTCACCACCCGGGTCGTCGACCTGTTCGCCCCGATCGGCAAGGGGCAGCGCGGCCTGATCGTGGCCCCGCCCAAGGCGGGCAAGACCCTCGTCCTGCGGGAGCTGGCCGCGGCGATCTCCCGCAACCACCCGGACGTCCACCTCATGGTCGTGCTCGTCGGGGAGCGGCCCGAGGAGGTCACCGAGATGCGCGAGTCCATCCGGGGAGAGGTCGCCGCCTCCACCTTCGACCGCCCCGACCGCGACCACACGGCGGTCGCCGAACTGGCCATCGAGCGCGCCAAGCGCCTGGCCGAGACCGGCCACGACGTCGTCGTGCTGCTGGACTCGCTGACCCGCCTGGGCCGCGCCTACAACAACCTCGCCCCCGGCGGCGGCCGCACCCTCGCCGGAGGCATCGACGCCGCCGCCCTCCTGCCGCCGCGCCGCTTCTTCGGCGCCGCCCGCAACCTGCGCGACGGCGGCTCGCTGACCATCCTCGCCACCGCCCTCGTCGAGACCGGCTCCCGGATGGACGACAACCTCTTCGAGGAGTTCAAGGGCACCGGCAACATGGAACTGCGCCTGCGCCGCGACCTGGCCGACAAGCGGATCTACCCCGCCGTGGACCTGGACGCCTCCGGCACCCGGCGTGAGGAGATCCTCCTCGACCCCGCCGAGCGGCAGCTCTCCTGGCGCCTGCGCCGCACCCTCGGCGGCCTGGAAAGGCAGCAGGCCCTGGAGGTCCTCCTCGACCGCCTCGGCGAGACCCCCTCCAACGCCGCCTTCCTCCAGCAGGTCCGCCAGACCACCTGACCCCGGAGCCCTCAGCCCGTCCGGTGGACGACCGTCTCCTTGCCCGCCCCGGCATATCGGAGCGCGAGCACCATCAGAAATATCGCGACGAGCTGGCAGAGGTCCCAGACGGTGGCGGAGAAAAGTCGCCTCTGCGGTTCCCATACATACGTGGACCCCTTGGCGGCCTCCGTCAGGAAGAACAGGGGGCGGGCGCAGTACACCAGGACCAGGACGGCGGGGAGGAACCGGGTCACCACCCGGCCCGGGCCCGGCCTGCCCCGCCGGGCGGCGAGCAGGCACGCCCCGAGGCTGAGCAGGACGTACGGCGCGACGCCGAGGGCGAAGATCGGAATGTCGTGGATGTCCTCCAGCAATGCGGCGATCTTCAAGATGCGGCCGCCGGAAAAGAGCTGGACCATCCCGTAGATGACGCCCGACTCGCCGTACTCCCCGTACTCCTCCGGCGGGGTCAGCAGGTCCCGGATCCACGAGTGGAGTTCCAGGATCCACGAGTGGACGGCCGGAGCCACCGCCCACAGCAGGGCGGCACTCCAGAGCAGCCGAGATCGCCGAGTCACGGCGAGCAACTCTAGGGATATAAGACGACAATCCGGTCACATCCCGGCGGGAGCCCACCGGGATCCGACTCCAACGGGATTACTGCGGCCAGTTGGCGACGGTCGAGGCCTTGATGGCGTCGGTGTGGCACCTGAAGATGGCGTTGGTCTTGTAGCTGACCAGGCAGACCCGCACGTCGGCCCGGGTGACCTCGCCGTCCGAGGACAGCTTGAAGTTCGCGCCCTTGGAGGAGCAGGTGTAGCGGACCTGCGACCAGCCGGTGCCGCCGCTCGCGTAGTGGAACTTGGCACGGACGTAGGCGCAGTGACCGGAGTGATAGTCGCGGTCGTACAGCTTGCCGGAGACCACGAACCGCTCGGAGTCGAAGCTGCTCAGCCACACGTCGGCCTTGGCGTGGCCGCCGTGGCCGCTCTTGGACTGGACCGGGCCCCAGTGGTGCACGCGGTCCCCCGCGGCGGCCTGGGCCGTTCCGGTCAGGCTCCCCGCGAGCACGAGAGCCAGCAATCCACCACCGATGACAGTTCTCTTCCTCATGGGCACCATTTGTACCGGAGGTCACTTGAAAAGCACTTGCGTCCCGCTTATCGCCGCTTGGCGGGATATACCATGATCAGGAACTGCTCCATGGGCTCCTTCTTCCAGGCCTCCCCGCTGCCGCGCACGTGGACGCGGACCCGATAGGCGCCCTTGCCCGCGGCGGTGAGGTCGACCAGCCGTGGCCCGCCGTAGAAGTCGACGAACCTCAACCGCCCGCGGGTGCTCCGGTAGGAGATCTCCTCCACCTCGTCCCAGCCGCGCCGCTCCAGCGGAGGTCGGCGGTCGTAGACCTCGGCCGTCACACACACGGGGACGAACTCGTCGCCGACCGTCACCTGCAGGATCCCGGGCTCGGCCCCGGCCAGGCCCTCCACCCACAGCGGGCTGGACTCGATCATCTCGATCTCGTCCTCAAGGGCGACGAGTGCGTTGTAGTCGGTGTCCACGGCGCCCACCGCCCGCCGCACCGGCCTGATCAGCGGGCGGTGCCGGGGGTAGGCCGCGCACTTGGCGTCCAGCGCCGCCTGCTCCCGCTCGTCGGCCAGACGTTGCCGTTCCTCCCGCTCCTTCCGGAACGCGACCGCCTGCGGGCAGATCGACTCCAGCGCGTCGGCCAGGTTCACGCTGTACGAGAACCCCACGTCGTCGTACACCTCGGCGTTGTAGGTGTCGCGGCCGGCCCGCACCACCGCGGCGCAGAGGTGGCGGCCGTATACGAGCACCTGCTCGTCCGGCATGCCCTCGAACTCGGAGAGCCCGCCGTACTCCGCCCAGGGACCGCCCCGGACCTGGCAGAGGAACTTCGCCTCCCCCGTCAGGTCCTCGATCTCGAGACCTTCGTCGTCATGGCAGATCTCAGAGCCGGAGATCCGGCCCGGGACGGCATCCGAGACGGGGAGGAAGAGCAGCGGCGGCACCAGGAGGAGGCTCAGCGCCACCCGGGCCACGGCGGAGCGGCGAGCACGCGACGGCCGTACGGCACGCAGCATGAGGACCAGGCACACGAGGGTGACCAGGGCTTGCCCGAGGGAAATGGACAGGATGGCGGGCCCGCCCCACACATCCAGACAATTGGTGCCCAGCATGACATCCAGTGCGGCGTCCAGCCCGGTCGGCAGAAGGGGAAGGAAGGCGACCAGCCCGATCACGGCGACGGCGACGCGGGTGACGATCCGGCCGATCCGCGGCCGGCCCCACCGGTTGCCGGCCAGCCACGCCGCGAAGGACACCACCACGAACGGCAGAATCCCCAGCCAGAAGAGGGGGATCGCGAAGACGACTGCGAGGATCTCGTAGCCGTGGTCGTCCATGAACTCGTTTCCCAGGCACCTTGCCGGGTCGCCGAGGAGGGCATAGCCGTAGCTGTAGGAATCCGGGCCGATGAACCGCCAGTAGACGACCTCGGCCAGCGCCAGGGCGAAGGCCGCGGCCCACTGGAACCACGCCGCTCTGCGGGGCCGGAACCGCACCGCCTTCGCGGCGGGGGTTGCCGGCGGATCTCCGGACACGGCGGGCTCCTTCCGTCCGCGGGCACCTCGGGCAGGACGGCGGTCATCGTAGGGACGGGGGATGACAGTACGATCACGTCGCCGTGAGGCGGGATGATGGGGTCATGCTGGCTGACGTCGTCGAACACCTCATCTGCCCGGTCTGCGGAGACGGGCTGGCCCTCGGCGAGCGGGTGCTGCGCTGCCCTCTGGGGCACGCCTTCGACGTCGCCCGGCAGGGCTACGTCAGCCTCCTGACCGGCTCCCAGACCCCCGGGACGGCCGACAGCCCGGCCATGGTGGCCGCCAGGGACGACTTCCTCGGGGCGGGGCACTTCGGCCCGCTGGCGGACACGGTCGCCGAGGCCTGCCGTACGGCCCCGCGAGCGGAGGACGAGGGGCCGGTGATCGTGGACGCCGGGGCCGGGACCGGCTACTACCTGGCCCGGGTGCTCGACCGCCTGCCGTACGCCGCCGGGATCGCCCTGGACGTCTCCAAGCACGCGGTCAGGCGGGCCGCGCGGGCGCACGCCCGGCTGGGGGCGGTGGTGGCCGACGTGTGGCGCCCGCTGCCCGTCCGCGACCGCTCCGCCGACGTCCTGCTCAACGTCTTCGCCCCGCGCAACGGGGCGGAGTTCGCGCGCGTGCTGAGGCCCGGGGGCGTGCTCGTCGTCGTGACGCCCACCTCACGGCACCTCGAACCGCTGGTGGACCGGCTGGGCCTGCTGTCGGTGGACGAGTCGAAGGAGCGCCGCGTGACCGAGAGCCTCGGCGGCCACTTCGTGGAGACCGGGCAGGACGTCCACGAGTTCGCGATGGAACTGGGGCGTGCCGCCGTCGAGGCCGTGGTGGGCATGGGGCCGAGCGCCCGGCACACCGATCCCGAGGTCATGCGGGAGAGAGTCGCGCGGCTGCCGGAGAACAGCGAGGTGATCGCCTCTTTCCGCATGTCTACCTTCGCCGTGCGGGTGTAGGCAAGGAAGGTGACTTGACAGCCACCTTCATAACACATGTTACTGAAGTGACATTTAGTCCGAAATTCCGCTATTTCAAAGCAGACCAGGGGTGGACGCGACATACTGGACGGCGATCCGGCGAGCCCGCGCTCGTCCGCGTGAAGCCGATGCCTTGACGGAGGGACGCGCCATATGAAGGCGGAGGAACGCTGGCAGGCCAGGTTCCGGGCGCCGCGGGTGACGTTGCCGGTGTGGGCCAGGCAGGCTCCCGCTCGCTCGGTGTACCGCAGCAACGCCTCCGGGGCCTGGGAGATCTACGCCTGGGACCGCTCCGACGGTTCCGTCCGCCAGGTGACCTCACGCCCCAAGGGCACCGCCCACGGCACGATCGATCCCACCGGGCAGTGGATCTGGTGGTTCGCCGACACCGACGGCGACGAGTGGGGCGGCTGGATGCGCCAGCCGTTCGGCGGCGGCCCGGACGAGCCGATCGACCTCGAACCCGGTCACCCGGCCGGCATCGCGCTGTCCGCGACGGGCGACGCGGTGATCGGCATGGCCCGGCCGGGCAAGGGCTTCACCGTCTCCGTGGTACGGCCGGGCTCCCCGGCGAAAGTGATCTACGAGCACGCCGAGGCCGCCTCGGTGTGCTCCATGTCCCTGGACGGTTCGCTGGTCGCGATCAACCACAGCGAGCACGGCGACTCCCGGCACCCCGCGCTGCGGGTGATCCGGCAGTGCGGTCAGGTCGTCGGCGAGCTGCACGACGGTCCCGGCAAGGGCATCGTCGGCCTGGGCTTCTCCCCCGTCGCCGGCGACCGGCGGCTGCTGGCCCTGCACGAGCGCCGGGGCCGCCGCGAACCGCTGGTCTGGGACCCGGTGAGCGACGACCAGCGGGAGATCTGGCTGCCCGACCCCGGCGAGATCACCGCCGACTGGTACGACGACGGCCGTTCCCTGCTGGTCGTGCGGGCCAACCGCGCCCGTACCCACCTGCACCGCTACGACCTGCCCGGGGGCGTGCTCACCGCCATCGAGACCAAGCACGGCGTGATCGAGGCCGCCGCGCCCCGCCCCGACGGCTCGGTGGAGTACTCCTGGTCCAGCGGGTCCCACCCGCCGGTCATCCGGTCGACCAACGGCCAGGTGGTGCTGGGCCACGGCGGGCCCTCCTCGCCGCCCTCCGTCCCGGTCGAGGACGTGGACGTGGACGGGCCCGGCGGGCGCATCCACGCCCTGGTCTCGCGGCCCGAGCGCGGCGCCGGGCCGTACCCGACCGTCTTCCTCCTGCACGGCGGGCCCACCTCGCAGGACGACGACTCCTTCGTGCCGCAGGTGGCCGCGTGGGTCGACCACGGCTTCGCGGTCGTGCGGGTCAACTACCGCGGCTCCACCGGGTACGGCTCCGCCTGGCGCGACGCCCTCGCCGGCGAGGTCGGCCACATCGAGCTGGCCGACGTGACCGCCGTCCGCGAGGCGATGATCGCACGCGGTCTGGCCGACCCCGAGCGGCTGGTGCTGGCCGGCAGTTCCTGGGGCGGCTATCTCACGCTGCTCGGCCTGGGCACCCAGCCCACGGTGTGGTCCGCGGGCCTGGCCACCGTGCCGATCGCCGACCATCTGGCGACCTACGAGGACGAGCCCGAGTCGCTGCGGGCCTACCACCGCGCGCTGCTGGGCGGCTCGCCCGCCGAGCAGCCGGAGCGCTACGCCAACTGTTCGCCGATCACCTACGTCGACGGCGTCGAGGCGCCCGTACTGATCCTGGCCGGGGAGAACGACCCCCGCTGCCCGATCCGCCAGATCGAGGGCTACGTGTCCCGGCTCGCCGGGCGGGGGCACACGCACGAGGTCTACCGGTACGACGCGGGCCACGGCTCGCTGGTCGTCTCCGAGCGCATCGCCCAGATGGCCGCCCAGCTCGACTTCGTCCGCAGGCACATCAAGCCCGACGGCGCGGGCGGCGCCGCCCACCTCCACCACGACTGACCCCGCCCCGGGACCGGCGGTGACCGCCTAGCGGGCCCGCAGGACCACGATCGCCATGTCGTCGGCGCTCGGCTCGGGGGCGAACTCCTGTACGGCCCGGCGGATCCGCGTGGCGACGGCGCCCGCCGACAGGCCCACGCACTCGGCGAGCAGCTTGGCCAGCCCTCCGTCGTCGTCGAGCAGTCTGCTGCCCTGGCGCCGCTCGGTGACCCCGTCGGTCACCGCGAGGAGCACGTCGCCGTGGTCGAGGTGGACCAGGTCCGCCTCGAAGGCCGCCTCGGGGAAGACGCCCAGCAGCGACTGGGAGGTCACCACCGGCTCCACGACCCCGTTGGGCTTCAGCCGCAGGGCCTCCGGGTGACCGGCCGAGACCAGGCGCAGCTCCAGCCCGGTGGGCACGGGGGTGATCTCCCCGTGGAGCAGGGTGAGGAACCGGGCCCGTTCCCCCTCTTCCAGGATCGCCTGGTTGAGCCGGCCCAGGACCGCGGCGACGCCGTACCCCTCCCTGGACAGCAGGCGCAGCGTGTGGCGGGCCAGCCCGGTGACCGCGGCGGCGACGGGACCGGTCCCGCAGACGTCGCCGACCGCGAACCGCCAGCTCCCGTCCCCGGCCGCGAACAGGTCGTAGAAGTCGCCGCCGACCTCGTTGGTCTCACCCGCCGGCTCGTAGACCACGGCGGAGTCGAGGCCGGGGATCTCCCCGGGGTCGTTGGGCGGCAGCAGGCTCCGCTGCAGCGCCTGGTTGGCCTCCGCCTGCTGGGCGTAGAGAAGGGCGTTGTCCAGGGCGAGCGCGGCGCGGCGGCCGATGTCCCCGGCGTACTGGATGACGTCCTCGGCGAACCGGTCGGACCGGCCCAGGCACATCGCGCCCAGCGCCCGGCCCCGCGCCAGCAGGGGGACGACCAGCACGTGCGAGTCGCCCAGCTGCATCGAGCCGCCGGTATCCGGGATGTTCAGGCCCGCGAGGTCCTGGCGGAGGTCGTCGATGCGGCTCTCGTCGGTGTGCCACAGGTAGGCCGGGCGGTGCGATCCGCTGCTGTCGGGCCAGGTGTAGACGGCGCACCAGGCGGCCAGCCGGGGCACCGCGATCTGCGCGATGATCGCGGGCACCATGTCCGGGTTGAGCGTGCCGGCCAGCAGGTCGCTGGCGTCGGCCAGGAACCGCAGCCAGCCGATCGGCCCCCTGCCGGTCTCCTCCTCGGCCCACTCGGTGGCCACATGGCCGCTGGAGCCGGGCAGGGCGAGACGGGCCCAGTGGGTGCGGTGCTGGCCCGCGAAACTGACCCCCCACTCCTCCACCGGCACCCCCGGGCTGACGGGGCCGACGGAACCGGCCTCCGCCGCGCCCTTCTGCCGCACCTCCACCTGGACGCCGTCACCCATGTGGTTCCAGACCACCTCGAAAGGGCCCTCCACGGCATGGGCGGCCAGCTCACCCGCCAGTTGTTCCGCGGAGTCCAGGACGGACAACGCGGCCCATGCGGTCATCACTTCACGAGTGAACCTCTTCGTGGCGGGTACTGCGGTATCTCCCGGAGCGAAGGTCGCGGCCAGGACAGCGCGGGGAACACTGGTCATTGTTCCGTGACTACCACACTTCCCGCTGACATGGGGTAAATCGAAGGTGGGACTCGAAGTTGCGCACCGTGACAGACTGGTGCTGCCCGCGGTAGCCCCCCTCGGGAGTCAAGGAGGTCTAATGACCACGGCCGACGCGATGCCCGACGTCGAGGAACGGCGTTACAGCGAATCAGATCTACAGCCGATCCTGCAGACGCTCATCACGTGGCGGGACGGAGACTTCCGCCGCCGGGTGCCGCACGCGCCACCTGGAATCCTGAGCGAGATCCGCCTGCTGCTCAACGAGGTCGCCGACCGCCGCGAGCACCTGGCCAACGAGCTCCACCGGGTCCGCCGCGAGGTCGTCAGGGAGGGCCGCTTCGGCGAGCGCCTCACCCCCGGTCCGGGCGTGGGCTCCTGGACCGAGAGCGTCGACTCGGTCAACGCGTTGATCGACGCCCTGGTCGGGCCGGTCACCGGCGCGGCGGACGTGATCGACGCCGTGGCCAAGGGCGACCTGTCGCGCCGCATCGACCTCGACCGCGGCTCGCGGGGCGAGGTGCGCCGCCTGGGCAAGGCGATCAACGGCATGGTCGACCAGCTCTCCCTGTTCACCTCCGAGGTGACCCGGGTGGCCCGCGAGGTCGGCACCGAGGGGCGCCTGGGCGGGCGGGCGAACGTCCGGGGCATGTCGGGCAGCTGGCGCGACCTCACCGAGGCCGTCAACACCATGTCGAGCCGCGTCTCGGCCCAGGTGCGCGACATCGCGGCGGTCACCACCGCGGTCGCCAAGGGCGACCTGAGCCGCAAGGTCACCGTCGACGCCGTCGGCGAGATGTTCGAGCTGAAGAACACCGTGAACACGATGGTGGACCAGCTGTCGGCCTTCGCCGAGGAGGTCACCCGGGTGGCCCGCGAGGTGGGCACCGAGGGCCAGCTGGGCGGCCAGGCGCAGGTCCGGGGCGTGTCGGGCGTCTGGAAGGACCTCACCGACAACGTCAACGTCATGGCGGGC
>NZ_BOOK01000027.1 GCF_016863195.1 Paraplanobispora takensis
GTCATGGCCAACAACCTGACCACCCAGGTCCGCAACATCGCCGAGGTCACCACCGCCGTCGCGCGCGGAAACCTCACCCGCAAGATCGACGTGAACGCGCAGGGCGAGATCCTGGAGCTGAAGACCACCATCAACACCATGGTCGACCAGCTGTCCAGCTTCGCCGCGGAGGTCACCCGGGTGGCCCGCGAGGTGGGCTCCGAGGGCAAGCTCGGCGGCCAGGCCCGGGTGGAGGGCGCCGAGGGCATCTGGAAGCGCCTCACCGAGAGCGTGAACGAGCTCGCCGGCCGCCTCACCACCCAGGTGCGCGCGATCGCCGAGGTCACCACCGCCGTCGCCCAGGGCGACCTGACCCGCTCGATCAGCGTCGACGCCGAGGGGGAGATCGGCGAGCTCAAGGACAACATCAACACGATGGTGTCCGTACTGCGCGCCACCACCACGGCCAACCAGGAGCAGGACTGGCTGAAGTCCAACCTGGCCCGGATCTCCCGGCTCATGCAGGGCCACCGCGACCTGATGGAGGTCGCCAAGCTCATCATGAGCGAGCTGACCCCGCTGGTCTCGGCGAACTACGGCGCCTTCTACCTCGCCGAGCCCACCGGCGACCACGACCTCCACCTCATCGCCGGGTACGGCACCCGCCCCGGCGTCGGCCCCCGCCAGCGCTTCGCCACCGGCGAGGGCATCGTCGGCCAGGCCGCCATGGAGGGCAAGCGGATCCTCCTGGGCAACGTCCCGGCCCGCTATCTCACCGTGGACAGCGGCCTGAGCAGCTCGGTGCCCGCGCAGATCGTCGTCATGCCGATCCTGTTCGAGTCCCAGGTGCTCGGCGTTCTGGAGCTGGCCTCCTTCGAGGAGTTCAGCGAGATCCACCACGACCTGCTGACCCAGCTCGTCGAGACCATCGGCGTCACGATGAACACGATCATCGCCAACTCCCGGACCGAGGACCTGCTCACCGAGTCGCAGCGCCTGACCACCGAGCTGCGGGAACGCTCCGACGAGCTCCAGCGCCAGCAGGAGGAGCTGCGCCGCTCCAACGCCGAGCTGGAGGACAAGGCCGCGCTGCTGGCCAAGCAGAACCGGGCCATCGAGATCCAGAACTTCCAGATCGAGCAGGCCCGCCGGACCCTGGAGGAGCGCGCGGAGCAGCTCGCCATCTCCTCGCGCTACAAGTCCGAGTTCCTCGCCAACATGTCGCACGAGCTGCGCACCCCGCTCAACAGCCTGCTGGTGCTGGCCAAACTGCTGACCGAGAACACCGAGGGCAACCTCACCGCCCAGCAGGTCGAGTTCGCCAGGACCATCCACGGCGCCGGTTCCGCGCTGCTCCAGCTCATCAACGACATCCTCGACCTGTCCAAGGTCGAGGCCGGGCGGATGGACATCCACCCCCAGCAGATCTCCCTGCCCAAGCTCGTCGACTACCTGGAGTCCACCTTCGCCCCGCTGGCCCAGGACAAGGGCCTGTCGTTCGCGGTCCAGGTGGACCCGTCGGTCCCGCAGGAACTGCGCACCGACGAGCAGCGCCTGCAGCAGGTGCTGCGCAACCTGCTCTCCAACGCGATCAAGTTCACTCCCAACGGCGAGGTACGGCTCCGCGTGATCCACGCCCAGCCCGACGTGGCGTTCGTGGACGAGACCCTGCGCGACGCCGGCGGCATCCTGGCCTTCGAGGTGGTGGACACCGGCATCGGCATCGCGGCCGACAAGCTGGAGGTCATCTTCGAGGCGTTCCGGCAGGCCGACGGCACGACCAGCCGCAAGTACGGCGGGACCGGCCTGGGCCTGTCCATCTGCCGCGAGATCGCCCGCCTGCTCGGCGGTGAGATCCACGTGATCAGCGAGGTGGGCGGGGGCAGCACCTTCACCTTGTATCTCCCGCCGTCCTACGGAGGCCCGCTGGCCGCCCGCGACGGCGGAGCCGCCACACCGAGCATCGGCGGGTCCCCCGACCAGATCATCCTCAGCGGTCCGGAGGCCGTGACCGACCTGCCGGAGATCCCGATGCCGGAGACCGAGCTGGCCGCCCTGCCGCTCCCGCACCTGCCGGAGAACGGCAGTCAGGGCTGGACCGGCGACGACCCGCTCGGCGGGGCCAAGATCCTGATCGTCGACGACGACATCCGCAACGTCTTCGCGCTGACCAGCGTGCTGGAGCGGCACGGCGCCACGGTGGTCTTCGCCGAGAACGGGCGCGAGGGCATCGAGCAGCTCGAACGCAACGAGGACGTCGCGCTGGTCCTGATGGACATCATGATGCCGGAGATGGACGGCTGGGCCACCACGTCCGCGATCCGTCAGATGCCGCAGTTCGCCGACCTGCCGATCATCGCGCTTACCGCTAAGGTCATGCAGGGAGACCGGGAGAAAAGCATCGCTTCCGGTGCTTCGGACTACGTGCCCAAGCCCGTCGACGTCGACCGCCTGCTTGAACGGCTGCGCGGATGGCTCGCTCGCGGCCGGGCCACCAGCGACTCGCACGAAGGGGCGTGATCGATGCCCGACAGAGCCAAGATTCTCCTGGTCGACGACCGGGAGGAGAACCTGATCGCCCTTGAGGCCATTCTCAGCTCTCTCGATCTGGCGCCGGTCCGCGCCCGGTCGGGGGAGGAGGCGCTCAAGGCCTTGCTCAGCAACGAGTTCGCGCTGATCCTGCTCGACGTGCGCATGCCCGGCATGGACGGGTTCGAGACCGCGTCCCACATCAAACGCCGTGAACGCACGCGCAACATCCCGATCATCTTCCTGACCGTGGTCGACAGCGCCCCCGACTACGCCTTCCGCAGCTACGCCGCCGGCGCCGTCGACTACCTGACCAAGCCGTTCGACCCCTGGGTCCTGCGGGCCAAGGTCTCGGTGTTCGTCGAGCTCTACAACATGAACCGCCGCCTGGCCGAACAGGCCTCCATGCTCCGCGAACGCCTCACCACCGAACTCCCTCCCGGCAAGGCCGCCGACCAGGCCGCCGTGCTCCCCGAACTCTCCCGCCGCCTCAGCGCCGTCGAAACCGAACTCACCCGCGTCCGCGAGGTGGCCGCCAAAACCAACGATCCCGCCCTCACCGGCCCCCTGTCCGACCTCACCGACCGCGTCAGCCACCTCCGCTCCGGCTTCGACGCCCTGACCTGACCCCACCGGGCGCCGGTACGGCGCGGATGCTGAGCAAGGCACCGGCGCCGGTACGGCGAGGCGCTGGAACGGCGGTGCTCGGCGCCGTCTGTACGGCGGGCGGCTTCGGTGGGCGAGGTCGGGCTGTCGGGGTGGGAGGCATGGTCGTGCTGTGCGGGCGGGCGTTCCGGCCGGCCGTCTCAGGCCTGGCCGGGCGTGAGGATCACCGCCGGCAGCAGGCATCCACCGCTTCGTCCAGACCCGCCTCCTCGGCCTGCCCCGGGAGCGGCCCAGCGCCTCGCCGTCATGCCGGTGGCCGGACCGGACGGATCTGGCCGGGCGTTCACGGCGTATCCCTTCCGGTCAGCTCCCGCTTGCGGCGCAGCAGCATGGCACGCCGGATATGTGCCCGTAGGACGAGCGCGGCCGATGCGGCGATGAGAACGGCTCCGGCCGGCAGAGCCGGGATGAGGCCGGAGCCCCGATCGGCGGCGACCGCGATGATGATCGCGCTTGTCGTGATCGAGGCGGTCAGGGTGATCCACGCCGCGATCACCCGGTCCAGGGCGAACAGAGGTGTCTGCCGGGCGACCACCCAGCCACCGTATCCGGCCCATGCCAGGCAGAGCAGGATGAAAGCGGCGAAGGCAAAGCGGGTATGGCCAGGCAGCGCAGTGGGCTCTGTCACCCACAGCGATGCCAGGCAGATCGTCCCGGCCGACCCGCTCACCAGGGCCACGATCCCGCGCAGGCGTTGCCGGGGAGACAGCATCGGCGCCAGCCGCTCGATCATTTCCTCGGCCGACAGGTTCGGCTCGTCATTCATCGCTTCGACCCTTCCTCCGTCAGATGGTCGCGCAGCATGCGGCGGGCGCGGTTGAGCCGTGACTTGACCGTGCCGACCGGTACGGCACAGATCTCGGCGCAGTCCTCCAACGTGAGGTCCTCCAGGTAGAACAGTACGAGGACCTCACGTTCGCGGACCGGCAGGCCCGACAGGGCGGCGACGAGTCCGGCACGGTCCACCAGGGCCCCGGCCGCGTCCTCGGTGACCGGCTCCTCTTGCGCGCACACCTCGGTCACGCTGTACTCCTGGCGCAGCCGATCGGTCACAGCCCGTCTGGCGATCGTGAAAAGCCAGGGCGCGAACCGACCGGGCGTCCTCAGCCGGGGCAGCCCGCGGATCACCGCCAGCCAGATCTCCTGGGTCACGTCGTCGGCCCGGTCGGCGCCCAGCATGCCGCGCACGTAGTTCCACACCGGTATGTGCCAGTCGCGTACCAGCTCGGTGAGCGCTTCAGGCTCACCGAGCTGGCATCGCAGTACCAGCAGTTCGTCGGTCATCTCGTCCTCCCGTCGCCCGCCAGTACAGTCGGGCGACGGAGCCGTCAGGTTCGCGGGCCTGCCAAGACGTCCTGTTCCCGGCCGGCCGGGCAGGCCGAGGAAGCGGGTCTGGACGGAGCGGTGGACGCCCGCTGCCGGTGCTTTCGGGTGATCGCCGACAAGGCCCGCAGTGCCCGTGACACGCGCCGGCCTGCCGGGTACGCCAGGCGCGCGGCCGTCTACCGCAGCCGGATCCTGCTGGTCGTCACCGTGGACCGGCTCTCATGATTCACCGGGCATGCCTCAGCGGCGGGCTTGTTCCAGGGCGTCCCAGAAGCCGCGGCGCAGGGCGTGGCGGACTTCGTCGTGGAGGAGGAAGTCGATCGGGAGGGAGGAGCCCTGGAGGAGGCGGGCTTCGAGGTCGGAGGGCATGCGGGGTTTGCGGGCCAGGACGGCTTCCAGCCACAGGGCGGGGGCGTCCTTGGCGACGGACTCGCCGAAGTCGTGGCCTTCCGTGTGGGCGGCCTTCACCGCCTCCGCCAGGGTGGTCGTGCTGCTCGTCGAGGCGCTCTGGATCGGGACGGGGGCCGCCTGGGGGCCGGTGTAGGGGCCGACGGGCTGGTAGGCAGGCATGTTGCCGGTGTTGCCCGAGGCGTACTGCGGGCCCGTGGGGGCCGCGGGAGGAGGAGAGGACGCGGAGACCGCGGGCGAGGGCGAGGTGGTCGGGGACTCCGGCGGGTAGCTCGGGTAGACGGGCAGCGCGGGCTGGGACGGGCGGGAGGGCTGGTCCGGCGGGGCGGAGGCGCTGCCGGGGACGCCGTTGCCCGACGGCAGGCCGGTGCCGGTGCCGAGAGGGGTGGGGCCGGTGGAGCCGCGGCTCGCTCCGAGGGAGGAGCCGCCGAGCGGGGCCGGGCCGCTGAGGGAGGGGCCGTTGCCCAGCGGGGCGGGGCCGTTGAGGGACGACGGGCCGCTGTTGAGGGAGGGGGTGACGCCGGTGGACTGGTGGCCGTTGCTGGAGGAGGTGCCGTTGGACAGGGCGGGGAGCTCGGCGACGCCGGTGCGCAGGGTGACGTACGGACGCAGATGGCCGCCGCCGATCTCGATGAGGTCGTCGCACTCCTGGCGGAGCGAGCGGGAGACGGCCCAGCCGCCGTCGGCGCCGATGTGCACCACGGTGATCCGGATGCCGAGGTCCTGGGCGTCGCAGACGACCTGGGCCAGGTCCTCGTCGCCGCTGACCACGACCGCGTCGCAGATCGCGTTGTTGCGGGCCAGCGTCATCAGGTCGCGGTGGACCTGTGCGTCCACACCCTCCCTGCGGCCCGGGCGGATGCGCGACAGGCGGAGCTTGAGGCCCGGGATGTCGGCCAGCGTGTCGTGCTCGGCGGTGTGCCGGCCCTCGACGGTCGCCTCGTACCAGTAGCAGCGCAGCAGCGGCAGGCCGGTGCGCTCCCTGGACAGGTCGGTGAGCAGCTGGATCAGGCCCGGATAGTCCCAGGAGACCGCCTCACGGTGGCGGGTTCCGTGTGCAGCCATCGCGCCGTCGGCCAGAAGGTAGCCAGCGTCCACGAACAGCGCGCAGCGATCCACGCGACACCGCCCTTCCTACGTGGCCCGACCGTACGTCTCAGACAAGCCTGAAAGCGCCCCGAGAGACCGGACAGGCGGCCCTTTCTCAGGGTAATCAAGCAACTGATCGTCCGAAGGTGAATCCCGACGATTCGCCCCTCGCCCGACCATCTGCCAGAGCGTTTACGCAGACCGTACCAGTTTGTCCCGTTCCTGAGGCCGTTCATTACGAACGGGCCTGCACGTTGACGACGGCCACTCCGAACAGGACCGCGTCGCGTCCGCCGCTCACCCTGAGCACCGGTTTGCGGCCCAGCGCCACCCGGAAACCGTCGACGTCCACACCCGAGGTCAGGACCGTCCCGAGCGCCCCGGTGGCGGAGCCGTCGAAGACGTCACCCGGCTCCCGGCCGCCGCTCTCGGGGCGGAGCGGGGCGCCGCGGCCCACCCTCACCCGGTCTCCCCGCACCCCGGCCTCGCCGCCCCACGCCACCAGGTCCACCCGCGCGGGCGCGGCGGAGGCGATGAGCCCGTCGAGCGGGATCCGCGCGGGCCTGCCCCGGCCGACCGCGGTGAAGGTGTCGACCACCACGGCCCGGCCGTACGGCCGGCGCGGGTCGGCCGCGATGACCACCAGGCTCCAGCCCGCGTGCCGGACGGCGCCGGAGCCCGCCGGGACGTCGGCCACCCAGTAGCGCCCGCGCAGCCCGCGCACCAGCCGGGTCACGTCGGCGAAGGACTGGTAGGCCCGGCCCTCCGGCAGCTCCTGCTCCATCGTCCGGGCGGCCCTGATCCGCGTGTACTCCTCCGCCCCGGGGACCTTGAACTTGACCGGCCCGGCGGGCACGCCCGACGACCAGTACAGGCCCGCCCAGACGACCCTGCTGCGCCGGGGCAGCGCCAGCCGCGCCGCGCTCGAACTCCTCGTCGCGGGATCCCCGTCCCGGTCGAGGGGCCGCGGTCCCGCGGCGGGCTCCGGAGCCTCGGCGCCGCCCTTCCCCGGTACGTCCCCGCAGCCCTGGTCGGCGGTCGCCCGCGCCCGGACCCGGGTCGCGGGGGCGGGTCCGGGCGCCACCAGGGTGTTGCCGATCGCGGCGGTGGTCACCCGGCCGTCGGCGGCGAAGCGCGCGGGGGCCCCGGCGGCGCGCACCCCGCTCGCCGAGGTCGCCGTGATCACCCTGCCCGCGCCGGTGATCCGCGCCGAGGGGACGGCGCCCTCCCTGGCCCGTGAGGAGACCAGCACCCGCAGGAAGACCGTGGTGGAGTGGCCGGGACCCAGCGGGCCGCGGGCGCAGCGCGCGCCCGTCCGCACGGCCCGGCACGACCAGCCGTCGACCGTGCCGACGGCCCCGCCGGAGACGGTGGCGTGCGCGCGGCGGGCGGCCGGGGCCATCGTCACCCCGGACGGCAGGCCGACCCACGCCACGAGCGGCGCGCTGCCCGCCGTGCCCGCGTTGCGCAGCCGTACGGCCAGCATGCCGGACTCGGACCTGACCAGCGCGCCGAGCGGGTCGACGCTGGCCAGCAGGAGCGGCGCGGGCGGGGCGGGCAGGAGCGGCGCGGGCGAGGAGGGCGGCAGCGGCGGGAGGCCGACTCCGGACCGCCACCGGATCGGCGGGGACGCGGTCGCCGACCCGCTCGGCTGCGGCGTCGCCCCCGACGGCTCTGCCCCCGACGGCGCTGTCTCAGAGGGCGCCGTCCCCGACGGCACCGCCTCCGCCGATTCCGTCTCCTGCGCCCCGGTCTCCCGTGGCGGGGCGGGCGGGTCGCCGGGGCCGGATTCGGGCTGCGCCACGATCGGGGCCGGTATCGGGGTGGAGGACCGGGAGCGGGTGAAGACCGCCGGATCGGCCACCGTGATCAGCACGAGTACGATCGCCATGGCGAGCGCGACGACGGCGCCGCAGACCGCGGCGGCCTGCCGGCCCCTGCCGGGCTCCCGTCCCCAGCCGATCACTCCGCCGAGGAAGCCGCCCGTGTGGTCGGTCTTGCCCAGCGCCGCCAGGTAGGAGCCCATGACCGGGCCGGCGATGAGGGGGCCGACGATGACGCGCAGGCCCTGGCTGACGTCGGACAGCTCCATGAAGATCACGCGGCAGTCGGCGCACCCCTCCACGTGCCGGTCGACCGTCCGGCTCTCCCGCTTGGTCAGGCCGCCGCGCACGTAGGCGCCCATCTTGGCCACCACCGAGCGGCAGCCCTGCCGGGGCGTCTCGGCCATGTGGGTGCGCAGGCACGCCTGGCGCATCCCTTCGAGCGCCTGGTAGGCCAGGGCCTCCACGCTGTCGGCCGGCAGGCCGAGCAGTAGGGCGGCGTCGGCGGCCCTGGCCCGTTCGACCTCGGTGTGCCACAGGACGAGCTGCCAGCGCTCGGGCAGCGACAGGAAGGCCCTGGCCACCAGCGAGCGTTCCAGACCGGTCAGCGCGGGGTCCACGAAGGGCACCCCGGGGTCGAACAGCTCGATCTCCGCGCCGCCGCGCCCGGTGTCACTCCGGCCGCGTTCGTAGACCGTACGGCGCAGCGCGGTCAGCAGGTAGGGGCGGAAGGCCTCCTCGGGGCCGCCGCCCCGCCTGATCAGGTCGAGGATCCTGGTGAACGTCTCCGCCACCACGTCCTCCGCCTCGACCGGGCTCAGAACGAGCTGACGGGCCAGCGTCCGCGCCGCCGCCGCGTGCCTCTCGTAGAGGCCGACGTAGGCCGCCGCGTTCCCGCTCCGGATGGCGGCGAGCAGCTCGGCGTCGCTTTGGGACGCATCCATACTCATTGTGACCTCACGATTACTCAGCGTTGCCGCACCGGTTCATTCCGCAGTTCCCTCCGTTGCTAAACCGGGTGCCGCGCTTTACCCGCCCGCGGCTCCCCCGGCGGCCGGGGCCGGCGGCCGGGGGCGGTGGGCGGGGGCGGTGGGCGGACGGCGGGCGGGGACGACGGGCGGGGCGGCCCTACGCTTGGTGCCATGAGTGATCGTGAGAACCTGCTGGCCGAGATCAAGAGCAAGGGCGTGGTGCACGGGAAGGTCGTCCTGTCCTCCGGCAAGGAGGCGGACTTCTACATCGACCTGCGCCGGATCACCCTTGACGGGACGGCGGCGCCGCTGGTGGGCCGGGTCATGCTGGATCTCACCGAGGACCTCGACTACGACGCCGTGGGCGGCCTGACCCTGGGGGCCGACCCGGTGGCCACGGCCATGCTGCACGCCGCGGCGGCCCGGGGCCGCGCGCTGGACGCCTTCGTGGTCCGCAAGTCGCAGAAGGCGCACGGCATGCAGCGCCGCATCGAGGGGCCCGACGTCGCCGGACGCCGGGTGCTGGCGGTCGAGGACACCTCCACCACCGGCGGGTCCCCGCTGACCGCGGTGCAGGCGCTGCGCGAGGCGGGCGCCGAGGTCGTGGCGGTGGCCACGATCGTGGACCGGGGGGCCGCCGCGGCCGTCGCCGAGGCCGGCCTGCCGTACCGGACCGCCTACGACCTGCGGGATCTGGGCCTGGCCTGAGGCCCCCGGTCCCGGCCTCGAACCCCCGTCTCCGGCCGCCGCGACACGCCCGGGACCGCTTCGGTCCCGGGCACTCGTCCCCTATTGCCTGGTGGCGGTGAACTCCTGGCGTTCCCCGGCCTCCCCGGGGATGCGGGCCCGGCCGTTCACCTGGACGCGGACGGACGACGAGTCGGTCAGCACGACGTCCACCTTCTCGTCGAAGGACTGGATCTGCTCGCCGCGGGCCATCTCCCTGTTGAGCAGCACGTCTCCGCCCGCGACCTTCAGGAAGACCGTGGGACAGCGCTCCTGCAGGCACTCGACGAGCACCGTGGGCGCCCGCCCGGACGGGACGGAGGAGGAGGCGGCCATGGGGGTGGGCGTGGAGGAGGCCGGTGCGGAGTCCGCGTCGAGCGCGCCGGCCAGGGAGAGGATTCCAACCACGATCATGGACAGCAGCGCCAGCACCCCTGACACGGCCAGTGCCAGGCGGGCGATGCCCATCGGGTCAGACCTGTGGCGTCCCACACAGTGGAGGTTAGCGGTAAGTGAAGGAATCTCACGACTGACCCGCCATATGTGGCAGGAGCGACGACCGGTTCCGCACGGCCGGACGAGGGCCGGACGGGGGCGGGCGGCGGAGCGGGCGTTCGCTTGGCGCGAAGCTGCGGCGAACCTACCCGCGGGAAGGGGAAACAGGAATACTGACCCGGGAGGGCCGGGCCCCCGGCCAGGCCCTCCGATCAGAGCCCGCCGTCTCCAGGGAGATGAACCCGATGCCTATCGCTACCCCAGAGATCTACGCTGAGATGCTCGACCGTGCCAAGGCCGGCGGTTTCGCCTATCCGGCGATCAACGTGACCTCGTCCCAGACCTTGAACGCCGCCCTGCGAGGTTTCGCCGAGGCGGAGAGCGACGGCATCATCCAGGTTTCCACCGGCGGCGCCGAGTTCCTGTCGGGCAGCACGGTGAAGGACATGGTGACCGGTGCGACGGCGCTGGCGGAGTACGCCCGTGTCGTCGCGGCGAAGTACCCCGTGACGGTCGCGTTGCACACCGACCACTGTCCCAAGGACAAGCTGGACGGCTTCATGCGCCCGCTGATCGACATCTCCCTGGAGCGGGTGGCCAGGGGGCAGGACCCGCTGTTCCAGTCGCACATGTGGGACGGCTCCGCCGTACCGCTGGAGGAGAACCTCGAAATCGCGCAGGAGCTCATCGAGAAGTGCGCCCGTGCGAGGATCGTCATGGAGATGGAGATCGGCGTCGTCGGCGGCGAGGAGGACGGCGTCGTCGGCGAGATCAACGAGAAGCTCTACACCACCGCCGAGGACGCCCTGGCGACCGCCGAGGCCGTGGGCGTCGGCGACAAGGGCCGTTACATGCTCGCCGCGACCTTCGGCAACGTGCACGGCGTCTACAAGCCCGGCCACGTCAAGCTCCGCCCGAGCGTGCTCAAGGAGATCCAGGACGCCGTCGGCGCCAAGTACGGCAAGGAGAAGCCGTTCGACCTGGTCTTCCACGGCGGCTCCGGCTCGCTGCTGGAGGAGATCCACGAGGCGATCTCCTACGGCGTGGTCAAGATGAACATCGACACCGACACCCAGTACGCCTTCACCCGCCCGATCGCCGCGCACATGTTCAGCAACTACGACGGCGTGCTCAAGGTGGACGGGGAGGTGGGCAACAAGAAGGCCTACGACCCGCGCTCGTACGGCAAGGCCGCCGAGGCGTCCATGGCCGCCCGTATCGTGGAGGCGTGCCAGCACCTGAAGTCCGCGGGCACCAAGCTCGCCTGAGCCTGAGCCTGCGTCGCGTCCGCGCGCGACGCGCCGGCCCCCGGAGCACTCTCCGGGGGCCGGTCTTGGCCGATCCGGGTGCACCAGATAGGACATGAGTATGGAATCGCACGAGAACCTCCTCGCCGGGCCTCCGCCCACCCACCTGCCGGACATGGTCGAGGCCAGGGAGGCCATGGAGAGCGGCGCCCAGGCCTCCGACGTCGCCGCGCGCTTTCCCTCCTACTCCGCCGCGTGGGGCGCACTCGCCGACGAGTACTTCGCCGCGGGCCACGCGGTGACCTCGTACGCGTTCGCCCGCACCGGCTATCACCGGGGCCTGGACCAGCTGCGCCGCGCCGGGTGGAAGGGCCACGGCCCGATCCCCTGGGAGCACGAGCCCAACCGCGGGTTCCTGCGCTGCCTGAACGCGCTGGCGCGCGCCGCCCAGGCCATCGGCGAGAAGGACGAGGCCGAGCGCTGCACGCAGTTCCTGAAGGACTCCAGCCCCGAGGCGTACGACGAGCTGAGCGGCCGCTGACGCGCGGGATCTCCCTCCGTGAGGTGGGAGATCCCCATTTCCGACCCGGTCGGGTATTCTCTCCTCGCAAGAGCCCCTGTCGCGATTGCGCCAGGGGTTTTCGGTTTTCAGTGGGAGAACAACGATGCCGGCTGTCGTTCTCTTCGGCGCCCAGTGGGGCGACGAGGGCAAGGGTAAGGCCACCGACCTGCTCGGCGACCAGGTTGACTATGTCGTCAGATACCAGGGCGGGAACAACGCGGGCCACACGGTCGTCATCGGCGACCAGAAGTACGCCCTGCACCTGCTGCCGACGGGAGTGCTGTCACCGAACGTCATCCCGGTCATCGGCAACGGCGTCGTCGTCGACCCCGGCGTGCTGCTGAGCGAGATCGAGGGACTGGAGGCCCGCGGGGTCTCCTCGGAGCGGCTGCTGATCTCGGCCAACGCGCACCTGATCATGCCCCACCACAAGGCCATCGACAAGGTCAGCGAGCGTTACCTCGGCAAGGCCAAGATCGGCACGACCGGCCGGGGCATCGGCCCGGCCTACGGCGACAAGATCTACCGGATGGGCATCCGGGTCCAGGACCTGCTCGACCCGGGCATCCTGCAGAAGAAGATCGAGATCGCCCTCAACGAGAAGAACCAGATCCTCACCAAGATCTACAACCGGCGCGGGCTCGACCCGGCCCAGGTGCTGGAGGAGTACCTCGGCTACGCCGAGCGCCTCAAGCCGCACATCGCCGACACCTCGCTGATCCTGAGCCGGGCGCTGGACGAGGGCAAGGTCGTGCTGCTGGAGGGCGGGCAGGGCAACCTGCTCGACATCGACCACGGCACCTACCCGTTCGTCACCTCCTCCTCGCCCACCTCGGGCGGCGCCTGCTCCGGCGCCGGCATCCCGCCGACCCGGCTGACCCGGGTGATCGGCATCCTCAAGGCCTACACCACGCGCGTCGGCTCCGGCCCGTTCCCGACCGAGCTCGACGACGAGATGGGCGAGTGGCTGCGCACCACCGGCGGCGAGTACGGCGTGACCACCGGCCGCAACCGCCGCTGCGGCTGGTTCGACGCGGTCATCGCCCGCTACGCCACCCGGATCAACGGCGTCACCGACTTCTTCCTCACCAAGCTGGACGTGCTGTCCGGCCTGGAGAGGATCCCGGTCTGCGTCGCCTACGAGGTCGACGGCGTGCGCCACGACGAGATCCCGATGACCCAGACGGACTTCCACCACGCCACGCCGATCTACGAGGAGTTCCCCGGCTGGCAGGAGGACATCTCCGGCGCCAAGTCCTTCGAGGACCTGCCCGCCAACGCACGGGCCTACGTCAAGGCCCTGGAGGAGATGAGCGGCGCCCCGATCTCCGCCATCGGCGTCGGTCCCGGCCGCACCGAGACCCTCCAGCTGCGCCCGCTGATCTGAGATCCATCCCGGTACGGCTCGCATCCGGATCGATCAGGCGCGAGCCGTACCGGGGGATTCGCGCGCAGGGTCGGTAAAGTCCCTGTGTGCATGTCGAGATTCACGGTCACCGGGGAGCCCGCGGGCTCCGGCCGGAGAACACGCTGCCCGGTCTGGCCCACGCTCTCGAAGTGGGCGTCGACGCGCTGGAGTTCGACGTCGCCATGACGGCCGACCGGCGCCTGGTGCTCACCCACGACCTCACCGTGTCCGCGGTGACCAGCGCCGACGTCCGCCCGGCCTTCCGCGGCGACCCGCTGTTCCCCTACGTGGGCCGCCCGGTCGGCTCGCTCACCCTGGCGCAGCTGCGCACCCTCGACTGCGGCGTACGGCTGCCGCAGCACCCCGACGACCGCTTCGCCGCCACCCAGGTCCCGGTCCCCGACACCCGGATGCCCACGCTGGGCGCCGTGCTCGGCCTGGTGGACGCCTACGGCGCCGACGGCGTGCGGCTGCACGTGGAGCTGAAGTCCGACCCGACGCGGCCCGACCTGTCCGCCGACCCGCGTGAGCTCACCGAGATGGTGGTCGCCGAGCTCGACCGGCACCACCGGCTCGGCGGCGCGGCGATCCTCAGCTTCGACTGGCGCATCCTGCGGATCGCGCGGGAGCTGGTCCCCGGCACGCAGCGCTACGCGCTGATCGAGCTGGACACCCTCGACAGCGTCTGGCTGGACGGTCTGGACCTGGCGGACTTCGGCGGCGACGTCCCGGCCGCCGCGGCGGCGGCCGGGGGCACCACGGTCTCGCCCGAGCACGTGATGGTGGACGAGTCCTTCATGCGGCAGGCCGCGGCCGCCGGGCTCCCGGTGGTGCCCTGGACGGTCAACGGGACCGGCAGGGCCGCGGAGCTGGCCGACCTGGGCGTGGCCGGGATCGTCACCGACTATCCCGACCGGATGCGCACCCTGTGGACCGAGCGCGGCCTCGTGCCGCCCGCCCCGGTCACCGCCCGGCGCACCGCCGGGGTCTGATCTCCGCCGAGCAATCACCCTGTATTTCCGGCGAAGAGTTTTTCGTCCGTTTCATCACCCTCATTTAAGTTGTGGCGTAAGTGGCATGTTATATGCCGAAATAAATGCCGATTTCAGGTAGACCCATCGCATTCATCTGCGGTTCAAGCGGCGTATAAGCGTCCTGCAAGGACGCCCGATGAGTGTCTGCCCTGGTTCGACGACGCCGGGCACCCCGCGGCGGGAGTCGTCCGCTCTTGTGCCCCATGCGGCAGAACCGCGACAACCGAGAGGGAGTTCCCGCGTGAAATCGTGCCCGCACGACCGTGCCGTTCTCCGTGACATCGTGACGGCCGAACTCGGCCGGGCGGACGCGCGGGACTGGTCGGTCATCGAGGCCCACCCCTGGTGCACGGTCACGCCGCGGGCCTACCCGATGCCCGCGCAGGGCTGGAAGCTGCACGTCTCGGCGACCATGCTCTCGGCGCCGGTGGTGCTCTCCCGCGTCTGCCGGGTTCTGGCGGCCGCCGGATCCGCCTTCAAGTTCCCGGCCCGGCTGGACGACTACTGGGCGCTCCTCGAACCGCACTGCAGCCGCGCCCAGGCCGGCAAATTCGTCACTGTCTACCCGCGTGACGACGCCGAGGCGGTCCGCCTGGCCGCCCTCCTGGACGAGGCGACCCTGGGCCTGCCCGGACCCGTGATCCTCTCCGACCGCCCCTACCGGGCGGGCGGGATCGTGCATTACCGCTACGGCGCCTTCGGCGGATACAAGGTGCTCGGCAACGACGGGTGCTACGAGATCCGGCTGCGCTCGCCCGAGGGCCGGTTCGTCCTCGACGAGCGGCGCCCGCGCTTCTCCCCTCCGGCCTTCGCGACCTGCCCCTTCGAGACTCCGGCGAAAGCGGCCGGGCGGCCGTCCCCGGCCGCGGTCACGCTCAACGGGCGGTTCGTCGTCCGCGAGGCCGTACGGCACGCCAACCGCGGCGGGGTGTACCTGGCCGAGGACACCGCGACCGGCCGGCAGGTGGTGATCAAGGAGGGCCGCCCGCACGCGTGCGCCGACCTCGGCGGCCGGGACGCGCGCGACAGGATCGCCTTGGAACGCTCCAATCTGGAGCGGCTCGCGGAGACCGCGGCCGTCCCGGCCGTGGTGGACTTCTTCGAGCAGGGCGGGCACGTCTTCCTCGCAGAGGAGTTCCTCCCGGGTCTGACGCTGCAACGCTGGTCCGACGGGAACGCCGGGCCCCTGGGCGAGAACGGGTTCGGCAACGCCGCCGCGGCGGTCCTGCCGATCGCCCGGCGGCTGGTCGGGCTGCTGAAGGCCGTCCACGGCCGGGGGCACACTTTCGGCGACCTGTCCCCCGGCAACGTGATGCTGCTGCCCGGCGGCGAGCTCCGGCTCGTCGACCTGGAGCACGCGAGCGTGCCGGGTGCCACCGTCATGGTGGGCGGCACCAAGGGTTACCTGGCACCGGAGCTGGCCGGGTACGTGGGCGCTTTCCGGCCCGCGCCGGATCCGAGCGCCGATCTCTACGGTCTCGGCGCGCTGCTGTACTTCCTGTCGGTCGCCGCCCACCCGGACCCTCCGGCCGCGCAGGTCGCACCGGCCTCGCAGGCGCCGCAGGATCCGTCCTGGACCGCGGCGGTGGCGGCGGACAACCCGACGCTCGCCCTGCTGCTGCCCCTCGTCGAGGGCCTGACCGCGATCGGGCCGGAGCGACGCTGGTCCCTTGGGCGGTGCGAGCGCTTCCTCTCCGGACTCGTTCCCGATCCCGCCCTGCCCGACGCCGCGACTGTCCCCGGCCCGACGCTTCCCGACACGACGGCCGTCCCCGGCCCGGCCCTGTCCGACGGTGCGGCTCCGCGCCGGACCGATGACCTGATCGACCGGCTCATCGGCGACGGGATCGGGCACCTGGTGTCCGCGGTGGACGGGCGTGACCGCGGTCTCTCGCCGTGGTCCGACGCCGCCGACGGGATCGAGACGGACCCCTGCTCGGTCAACGGCGGCGCCCCGGGACTCCTGGCAGTCCTGACGCAGGCCACCGCCGTGGCGCAGACGGCCGGAGCGGTCGCCGCTCTGTCCGGCTGGCTGCGGCGGCGCCTGGAGGCGGAGGACGCCTGGCCTCCCGGCCTGTACTTCGGGCGCTCGGGCGCGGTGTGGGCGCTGCACGACGCGGCCGAGGCGATCGGCGACCCCGGGCTGGCGCGCTTCGCGGTGCGGGCGGCGCACCGGCTGCCCGCGGAGCACCCCGGCCCCGACCTCACCCACGGGCTGGCCGGGTGCGGCATGGCGGTCCTGCGCGTCGCGCTGGGCTCACACGATCCGGCCCTGCGCGAGCACGCCACGGCCGTGTTCCGCAACCTGCACGACGCGCGGTCCCACCTGGACGGGCACCCGCGGTGGCCGACGCCCGAGGACTTCGACTCCGGCCTGGCCGGGGCCGACCACGTCGGCTTCGCGCACGGGATCGCCGGGATCGGCACCGCGCTGCTGCAGGCGAGCCGGGTCCTGAACCGCCGGGACTGGGCGGTGACCGTGGACGGGATCGCCCGCGCCCTGTACGCGTACGCGGAAGTGGACGGCGACACCGCCTGGTGGCCGACGCTGCGGGGCGCTCCGGAGACCGCGCGTCCCCGCCGGCCGCACTGGTGCAGCGGATCCTCCGGGGTCGGCTCCTTCCTGGTGCGCTACTGGAAGGCCACCGGCGACCCGCTCGCCCTGGATCTGGCCCGCCGGGCGGCGACCGCCGTCCACCGCACCCGCCGGCAGTCGGGGACGGTGCCCTGCCACGGCCTGGCCGGCGACGGCGAGTTCCTGCTCGACATGGCCGCCTTCACCGGAGACGACCGCCACCACCGCCAGGCCCTGGACCTGGCCGGCTGCCTGGTCTCCCGGGCGGCGCACCACTCCGGCCGGCTCCTGGTGCCCGGCCTCGACGACCGCTTCTCCCCGACCTTCCTCGGAGGTACGGCAGGCACCGTCGCCTTCCTCCTCCGGCTGCGTCACCGGCTTCCCCGCCTGTGGATGCCGGACGACGCCCCAGGCTCGCCGCTCCCGTCCCGGGACGGTGAAGACACGGGACCGCACCGGGCGGCCCCGGCGATCCGCAAGGAGGTGAACGACCATGTCCTTCGACGTTGAGGACCTGCAGGCGCTCCAGGAGACCGAGCCCTCGGGCACCGAGGCCCTGCGCCTGACCAACTGCTTCAAGCACCTGTTCTGCACCGACAACTGATGTGAGGGCCCCGCCCGGCAGGGGCGGGGCCCTCTCTCCGCGCAGGCACCCTCCTCCCCGCACAGACGCACAGACGCACAGACGCACAGACAAGGACGGGCCCGGTCGTGCACGATCGTCCTCTCTCCGAGCAGGAGGCGTCCCCCGCTCCCGGGATCCGGAGCAGGGTCGCGCGGCTCTTCGTCCCGTACAGAGCGGCCGTGTGCGTCATCGCCGTGCTCATCATGATCTACTCCGCGCTGAACGCCGCCGTCCCGCTGCTGACGCAGGTGGTCTTCGACCGGGCGCTCTTCGGACCGGGCGGCCCGGACCTGCCGCTGCTCGCCCTGGCCGCCGGACTGGCCGCGGCCCTGGCCTGCGCGGTGGGCGCCGTCGACCTCGGGCAGACGTGGGTGTCGTCCCGGGTCGCGCAGCGGGTGGTGCACACCCTGCGGGTGGAGATGTTCGGCCGCCTCCAGCGCATGCCGCTGACCTTCTTCGCCGCCGAACGGGGCGGCGAGGTCCAGTCGCGGCTGGCCGGTGACACCGCGCAGATCGAGTACGCGATCAAGGACACCCTGCCCGGCCTGCTCTCCGGCGTCTTCGGCTTCGTGGCCGCGGCGGGCGCGATGGTGGTGCTGTCGCCGGAGCTCGCGGGCGTCGCCCTGGTGCTGTCACCGGTCGTCCTGCTGGTGGCCTCCCGGTCGGGGCGGGCCCTGGAGCGGCTGTCGGCCGCCGCCCAGCGCGTCCGGGCCGAGCTGTCCTCCATCGCCGCCGAGCGCCTGGCGCTGGGCGGTGTCGTCCTGGCCAGGGTGCACGGCAGGCGCGAGGACGAGATCGCCGGGTTCGCCGCCGAGAGCGAACGCCTGACGCGGCTGGGAGTGCGCTCGGGGGTGGTGGCCCAGGTGGTGATGAGCGCCGGGCACGTCTTCTTCGTGCTGACGCCGTACCTGGTGTTCCTGGTCGCGGGACTGACGGACGGCGTGACCCCCGGCACGCTCGCCGCCTTCGCCGTGCTGCAGGCCAGGATCCATCAGCCGCTGTGGCAGGTCCTGAACGTCTCCACCGAGATCCGTTCCGCTCTGGGCGCCTTCGCGCGGGTCTTCGACTACCTCGACCTGCGGCCCGCACCCGAGCCGCCGCCGAGCCTCGGCCCGGCCGCGCTCGCCGCCCCGGGGTCCGGCGCGCTCACCGTCCGCGGGGCCGGTTTCCGCCATCCGGGCACGGATCGGCGGGAACGCCCGGCACTGCGGGAGGTGAGCTTCGACGTCCCGGCCGCCTCCGCCACGCTGATCGTCGGCCCGAGCGGGTCCGGCAAGACGACGCTCGGCCATCTCCTCGCCGGGCTGCACCCGCCGGCCGGGGGCTCGATCGAACTCGACGGTACGGAGGTCCGCGGGCCGCTTCCCGGGCGCGTCTGCATCGTCGCCCAGGAGCCCTTCCTCTTCCAGGCCTCGGTCGCCGACAACCTCAGATACGCCGCCCCGGAGGCCCCGGACGACGAGCTCGCGCGCGTGTGCGGGATCGCCCGGATCCACGATCGGATCATGGAGCTTCCCGGCGGCTACGGCGCACCGGTGGGCGAGCGCGGCGCGCTGCTGTCCGGCGGCGAGCGGCAGCGCGTCGCCCTCGCCCGCGCGCTCCTGGCCGGCACCCCCGTGCTCGTGCTCGACGAGGCCACCTCGGCGCTCGACCCGCTGACCGAACGGGAGGTCGTCGAGGCGGTGCTGGCCGAGCGGAAGGGCCGGACGACCGTGATGATCACTCACAGGTTCGGCGTGACCGAGTCGTTCGACACCGTCGTCGCCCTGGAGCGGGGGCGGGTGGTGGAGCAGGGCGCCCGCGCGGACCTGCTCCGCGACCGCGACGGGTTGTACGCGCGGATGGTGCGCGCCCAGACCGGGGGGAGCGGAGAGACCGGGAGCGGCGACACCGGGGACGGCGCCTCCGGCTGACCCCCCGGACGAAGTCCGACCGACCTCCGGACGCGCTCGGGCCGGCCCGCGGACGGCCACGCCCCGGCTCCCCCTACAGCCAGCCGTTGCGGCGGAAGCCCCGGTAGAGCAGCGAGCAGACGAGCACCATGACGGCGAGCACGACCGGATAGCCGTAGACGGAGTCCAGCTCCGGCATGTGCTCGAAGTTCATGCCGTAGATCCCGGCGATCATCGTGGGGACGGCCATTATGGCCACCCAGGAGGAGATCTTCCGCATGTCCTCGTTGGCGAGGGCGTTGGAGCGGGCGAGCGCCGCCTGCAGCACGGAGTTGCACAGTTCGTTGGACGACTCGACCTGCTCGCAGACGCGGGCGAGGTGGTCGACGACGTCGCGGAAGTACTCGCGCATGTCGGAGGGGATCATCCGGCGCTGGCTCAGCGAGGACAGCGGCGACTGCAGCGGGGTCACGGCCCGCTTCATCTCGATCATCTCGCGCTTGAGGTTGTAGATGCGGCTGATGTCGCGGGCGCTGACGTCGGCGAAGACCATGGCCTCCACCTCCTCCAGCTCGGCCTGCATCTCGTCGGCCACGTGCAGGTAGCGGTCGACGACGTGGTCGGCGATGGCGTGCAGCACGCCGGTCGGGCCGCGGTTGAGGAGCTTGGGCTTGTCCTCCAGGCGCTCGCGCACCTCCGACAGCGGGCAGTAGCGCCCGTGCCGCACGGTCACGACGAAGTCGGGGCCGACGAACGCCATGATCTCGCCCGTGCCGATGATCTCGCTGGTCGCGGTCAGCTCCTGGTGCTCCAGGTAGGCGATGGTCTTCAGGACCACGAAGAGCGAGTCGTCGTAACGCTCGACCTTGGGGCGCTGGTGAGCCTTGACGGCGTCCTCGACGGCGAGCGGATGCAGGTCGAAGACCTCCGCCAGCCACTCGACCTCGGGGGCGTCGGGCTCGTGCAGGCCGACCCAGACGAAACCGTCGGCCTTCTCCTTGGCGGCGTTGTGGGCGCGGACGAGCTCCAGGGCGTCGGGGATGCCCAGGGCGTCGATCTTCTTGCCGCCGACGTAGGCGGCGTACTCGACGAGGGAGTCGCTCGGCGGCACGCAGGTGCCGTTCAGCCGGTCACGGACCGGGACCCCGGGGCCGTGCGGGACGCGGACAGCACGTGCGTGCTTGATACGGGGAAACAGGAGCGAGGAGCGCATGTCATGCCTTCCCGCCCGATCCGGCATTTCCCGCGCACGACGTGATGTCACCTCAGTTCGAACATGAATGCGCGCGGGGCCGCTCGGGCACCGATATGGAGAAGTGGTTGAGAGTGCGCACAGGCAGCGTGCGCGAGCACGTACTGCTGGGATCGCCAGAGGACATCCCAAACCACCTCCAATCAGCAGTAGGCACGCAAAGCCGTCCGAATCTACCACATAGCTCGGTCACAGAAATCCGGGGGACTCTCTTCAGAGTACTCCGGGCTCCGGAGGAGATCTCACACAATCGGGCATCCCGCCGGCCGGGTGTCCCGGGCACGGATGAACATCGGGTGGTTCGCGGGGTTTTGTCCACAGGCTGTGGACGGCCCGGCCCGGCCGGGGCCGATAGGCTCTCCGCGTGCGCGTTCTTGTGATTGGATCCGGCGGGCGTGAGCATGCCCTGTGCCGGTCTCTGGCGGCGGACCCCCAGGTCACCGAAGTCCACTGTGCTCCCGGAAACGCCGGGATCGCGCGGGTGGCGACCCTGCACCCGGTGACCGCGACCGACCCGGCGGCGGTCGCCGATCTGGCCCGGGAACTGGGGGCGGACCTCGTCGTGGTCGGCCCCGAGGCGCCGCTGGTGGCCGGGGTCGCCGACGCGGTCAGGCAGGCCGGCGTGCCCTGCTTCGGGCCGTCGGCGCAGGCCGCGCAGGTCGAGGGCTCCAAGGCGTTCGCCAAGGACGTCATGGTCGCCGCGGGCGTGCCGACCGCGCGCTCGCGCACCTGCACCACCCCCGCGGAGGCCGCCGCCGCGCTGGAGGAGTTCGGCGCGCCGTACGTCGTCAAAGACGACGGCCTGGCGGCCGGCAAGGGCGTGGTGGTCACCGACGACCGCGACGAGGCGCTGCGGCACGCCGCGGCCTGCGAGCGGGTCGTCATCGAGGAGTTCCTCGACGGCCCCGAGGTGTCGCTGTTCGCGCTCTGCGACGGGACCACGGCCGTGCCGCTCCAGCCCGCCCAGGACCACAAGCGCGCCTACGACGGCGACCAGGGTCCCAACACCGGGGGCATGGGCGCCTACACGCCGCTGCCCTGGGCCCCCGACGGCCTGACCGAGCAGGTCATGGCCGAGACCGTCATCCCGACGGTGACCGAGCTGGCCCGGCGCGGCACGCCGTACACCGGGGTGCTCTACGTGGGCCTGGCCCTCACCTCCAAGGGCCCGAAGGTCATCGAGTTCAACGCCCGCTTCGGCGACCCCGAGACCCAGGTCGTGCTGGACCGCCTGCGGACCCCGCTCGCCGGGCTCCTGCTGGCCTGCGCCACCGGGACGCTCGGCGCGTTCGGGCCGATCTCCTACCGCGACGGCGCGGCGGTGACCGTGGTGGTCGCCGCCGAGCACTACCCGGCCGACCCGGTCAAGGGCGACGTGATCGAGGGCCTGGCGGAGGCCGACGAGGTCGAGGGCGCCTACGTGCTGCACGCGGGCACCGCCGCCGACGGCGACCGGGTGGTCTCCAGCGGCGGCCGGGTCCTCAGCGTGGTCGGCACCGGCCCCGACGTGGCCGCGGCCCGCGCCGCCGCCTACGCGGCCGTCGGCCGCATCCGGCTGCGCGGCTCCCACCACCGCACCGACATCGCCTTCCAGGCCCTGTAGGACACGACCGGGCCCGCCGCGCCACTCCGGCGGGCCCCCGTCCGCCGGGGGGCTGCGGCGCTCCTGTCACACTTGGCCCGTGAAGCACGTGCACTCCGGCAAGGTCCGGGACCTCTACCAGACCGACGACGGCCTGCTGCTGATGGTCGCCTCGGACCGCATCTCGGCCTTCGACCACATCCTGACCCCCGGCATCCCGGACAAGGGCACGATCCTCACCAAGCTGTCGCTGTGGTGGTTCGAGCAGCTGGCCGACATCGTGCCCCACCACGTGGTGAGTGCGGGCCCCGACGGGCGCAGCGTGCTGTGCAGGCCGCTGCGCATGGTCCCGGTGGAGTGCGTGGCGCGGGGCTATCTGACCGGCTCGGGGCTGACCGACTACCGCCGCGACGGCGAGGTCTCCGGGGTACGGCTGGAGCCCGGCCTGGTGGACGGGTCCCGGCTCGCCGAGCCGATCTTCACCCCCTCCACCAAGGCTCCCGTCGGCGAGCACGACGAGCCGATCAGCTTCGAGCGGGTCGTGCAGGAGGTCGGCGCCGAGGCGGCCGAGGAGCTGCGCCGCATCACGCTGGCGGTCTACCGGCGCGGCGCGGAGATCGCTCTGGAGCGGGGCATCATCCTGGCCGACACGAAGATCGAGCTGGGCTGGGACGCCGACGGCGTGCTGACCCTGGGCGACGAGGTGCTGACCCCCGACTCCTCCCGCTTCTGGCCGCTGGACCAGTGGGAGCCCGGCCGCCAGCAGCCCTCCTTCGACAAGCAGTACGTCCGCGACTGGCTCACCTCCCCCGCCTCCGGGTGGGACCGCGCCTCCGGCGAGGCCCCGCCGCCGCTCCCCGACGAGATCGTCGAGCGCACCAGGGACCGATACGTAGAGGCATATGAGAAACTGACTGGTCAGTCCTTCGCGGGGTAGTTGGTCCCCGAAGTACCAAGTTCGGGGATGCGTAACGGCTACTGTTGGCCCCATTCGGGTTTGGGCCGACGCTCACGTCGCCGTCGCCGTCGTACGAGTCACATTTCTCCATCCTCAAGGAGCCTGACGTATGGTCCGTTACCGCGTGCGCGGTGGCAACGCACTTCGCGGAACCGCCTTCATCCAAGGTGCGAAGAACGCCGTCCTGCCCATGATCGGCGCGGCGCTGCTGGCGGCCAGGGGCCGCACGGTACTGCGCAACGTCCCCATCATCGAGGACGTCCGTCGCGCGGTGGAGCTGGCCGAGGCCATCGGCGCCAGGGTCGAGCTCCACGAGAAGGAGCGCACTCTGGTGATCGACGCCTCCGGGCTGGACAGCCCGGTGCTGCCCGCGGAGATCGCCCGCCGCTTCCGCGGCTCGGTGCTGTTCGTCCCGGCCCTGCTGCACCGCCTGGGCGAGGCGATCATCGAGGGCGTCGGCGGCTGCAACCTCGGCAGCCGCAACCTCGACTTCCACTACCTGGGCTACAAGCGCCTGGGCGCCGTGGTCAACGAGGGCGACGCCGTCATCCACGTCAAGGCCGCCGGATTCACCGGGGCGACCCTGTATCTGGACACGCCCTCGCACACCGGCACCGAGAACCTCATCATGGCGGCCGCCCTGGCGCGCGGCACCACCGTGATCGAGAACGCGGCGCTGGAGCCCGAGGTCCTCGACGTCATCGACATGCTGACCCGGATGGGCGCGAAGATCAGCGGCGGGGGCACCGGGTTCATCACCGTGGAGGGCGTGGACGAGCTGCACGCCGTCGAGCACACCGTGATGCCCGACCGGCTCGACGCCGGCGTGTTCGCCATGGCGGCGGCCATGACCGGGGGCGAGGTCAACCTGGTCGGGGCCGACCTCGACCACCTCGGCGTGGTGCGCTACAAGCTGGAGCAGATGGGCGTGGAGTTCGCCGACCACGGCGCGGTCCTGCACGTGCGCCGGGACCGCCCGCTCCGCCCGATCAACGTGATCACCGACACCTACCCCGGCTTCGCCACCGACCTCCAGTCGCCGATCATGGCGGTGGCCTGCCTGGCCGACGGCGCCAGCTACATTCACGAACGCATTTTCGACGGCCGTTTCGCGCTGGCCACCGAACTCAACAAGATGGGCGCCGACATCGAGGTCAAGGAGAACAGCGCGGTCGTGCGCGGCGCGACTCCGCTGCGTGGCACCCAGGTGACCGCGCATGACCTCCGTTCCGGAATCGCGCTCGTTCTCGCAGGTCTCGCCGCCGAAGGCGAAACGGTGATCGAGTCCGGTTATCTCATCGACCGCGGTCACTCATATCTCGCCGAGCGCATGCAGGCGCTGGGCGCGGATGTGACGCAGGAGATTTCATAGCCATAATCAACCGGTTTCGCCCAGACGATATCGGTCGTGACCTGTGTAAACAGTGAGAGTTAGGATTTACCGCCCAAGGTTGGCCGCGGATTGACATCAAATCGGGCGTGACATTATGGTCCCCGCGAGCGATCGTTCCAAAAGAGAGCCGAAATCAACGGACGGCAGGATGGGAACGAAATTGGTCGAGCGGGCCGAAGAAGCTCCACGAGTGTCACGCCCGGGCGCCATGACACCGGATCTCACTATCGGTGTGGTGGGCCCCCATGACCTCGTCGAGCGAGTGATGCTGATGGGTCATGCGGCGGCGCCCCTTCCCTGTCGCCTCGTGGCCGCCGCCTACCGCGACGAACAGGAGGCCGCGGACAAGGTGACCCGCCTGGGGGCGGGGGTGGACGCGTGTCTGTTCGCCAGCCCCGTCCCCTACGACCTGGCCCGGCGGTCGGGGGTGCTGACGATGCCGGCGACGTACGTCCAGCTCGGCGGGGCCGCGCTGATCGCCGCGCTGGCGAAGGCGGTGATGGACGAGCGGATCGACCCCCGCCGGGTCAGTGTGGACGTGCTGAGCCGGGCGGACGTCGAGGAGGCCTACGCCGATCTGGGCCTGCCGGTCGAGAACGTGCACAGCCGCGACGAGCCGGGTGCCACGGGCACGATCGCGGCCTTCCACGAGCGCCTGGTGCGCCAGGGCAGCACCACCGGGGCCCTGACCTGCCTGCCGGCGGTCGCCGACCGCCTGCGGGCGGCCGACATCCCGGCGGTCAGGATCCGCCCGACCTCCGCGGCCGTCCGCACGGCGCTGCACACCGCGGCGCTGCTCGGCGCCCACCACCGCCTGGAGGAGTCGCAGCTGACCGTGGTCCTGGTGGAGGTGCCCACGCTCCGCGAGCCGGTCCGCCGGGCCGCGCCCCGCCACTGGCGCGACGAGCTGCGGCTGTCGCTGCACCGGCTGCTGGTCCAGGAGGCCAACCGGATCAACGCGACGGTGACCGCGATCGACGACCACAGCTACATGGTCACCGCCACCCGCGGCTCGGTGGCCTCGGCCACCGAGGGTTTCCGGGTGCTGCCCTTCGCCGCCCGGGTGCGCGACGAGCTGGGCCTGGCCGTGGAGGTGGGCGTCGGCATGGGCCGGACGACCCACGACGCCGAGGCGCACGCCAGGGCCGCCCTGGCCCGCACCCAGGCGGGCAAGCAGGCGCAGGGCTTCGCGGTCGACCGCGAGGGCCGGGCGCTGATCCCCGCGCCCCGGATGCCTCCGCACGGCACGGGGGCGATCAAGCCCAAGGGTGTCGAGGTGCTGGCCCGCCTGGCCGCCAAGCTGGAGAGCGGCGACACGGTGGTGGACGCGGAGAGCGCGGGCAAGATGCTCGGCGTGACCTCCCGCACGGCACGGCGGTTGCTGCGCACGCTGGTGGACGAGGGACTCGCGTGGCCGCTCCCGCCGAACCGCACCCCCCAGCCGGGCCGTCCGCGGCAGCTCTACCGCCTGATCGTGGAGAAGCTCGGCAGCCGGTAGGGCGGCCGGTCAGACCACGTCGAAGTCGGCCATCATCGCCATGTCCTCGTGTTCGAGGGTGTGGCAGTGCATCATGTACCGGCCTCGATAGCCCTCGAAGCGGACCAGCGTGTCCACGACCTCGTAGGGCCGCACGTCCACGGTGTCCTTCCAGCCCGCGTCGGTCGGCGCGGGCGGGCGGCCGTTGCGCGAGAGCACCTGGAAACGGGCCAGGTGCACGTGGACGGGGTGGTGGAAGTCGCCGGTGAACCGCCACAGCTCGACGGTGCCCAGGCGCGGCCTGGCCAGCGGGACTCCCGGACGGTACGGCCTGCCGTTGATCGTCCAGGACCCGCCGCCGCCCTGCCCGGTCCGGCGGAAGTCGAAGACCCGGGTCGCGACGGCCGCCGACCGGTCGAGGGGGTCGACCCGGCCCAGCCGGTCCGGGACCGCGCTGTCGTCACGGACCCGGCGGGCGACCCGGAAGCGCATGACGTTGCGGGCCGGGCCGGTCCCCAGGGTGTTGACCAGGGTCACCTCGGTGCCCACGGGATGGGCGGAGAAGTCCACGACCACGTCGAACCGCTCGCCGGGCGCCACGGTGATCGCGTCGTGCCCCACCGGCGCGGCGAGCAGCCCCTGGTCCCCGCCGACCTGGACGAACCGGCCGCCGGGGGTCAGCGCCAGCCGATAGCGGCGGGCGTTGGAGGCGTTGAGCAGGCGCAGCCGATAGCGGGCGGCGTCCACCTCCAGCACCGGCCAGGGCGCCCCGTTGACCAGGATCACATCGCCCTCCACGCCCTCCATGTAGGCCTCCCGGACTCCGGGCTTCACCAGCAGGCTGGGGTCCAGCGACGGATAGCGGAAGGAGCCGTCCTCCTCGAAGGCGCGGTCGCAGATCATCAGCGGGATGTCCCGCTCGCCCTTCGGCAGCGGCAGGGCGTCGTCCTCGTCGTCGCGGACCAGGAGGAACCCGGCCAGCCCGCGCCACACCTGCGGCGCGGTGAAGTCCATCCGGTGGTCGTGGTACCAGAGCGTGGCGGCCGGCTGGTCCAGCGGATAGACGTAGTCCTTGGCCCCGGGATGGATGGTCCACTGCGACATGTCCCCGGCTCCGGAGTGCGAGTGCGCCCCGGGCGGCGGGCGGAACCCCCGCCCCCGCGCCACCACCAGGTCGGTGGGATAGCCGTCGGAGTCCGGCGGGTTGACCCCGCCGTGCAGGTGCGTCGAGGTGGGCACGGGCAGCTCGTTGCGGACCCGGACGACGGTACGGTTCCCGCGGCGCAGGTCGAAGGTAGGCCCGGGGAAGGTGCCGTCGTATCCCCACACCTCGGTCGCGGTGCCCGGGACAATCTCCACCTTGGCGGCGCGCTGGACCACCTCGTAGCGGCCCGGCCGCACCGGACGCGCCGTCGCGGGGACGGGCAGCGGCACGGTGAACGGCCTGGGCAGCGGGAGCGCGCTCGTCAGGACCTCCCCGGAGACCTCCGCCGTCAGCCCGCCCCCCGCGCCGCACCCGGCGACCACGAGCCCGGTGCCGCCCAGCAGCCCGAGGAAGCCCCGGCGGGAGATCACGACTCCTCCGTCCGCAGGCCGGACCAGACCCGTACGGTCAGTACGGCGGAGACTCCGAAGATGGCCACGCCGAGCGGGAAGTGCCCGATGAGGATGCGCTCCTGTCCCATGAAGACCTGGAGCGTCTCGGCCACCATGAGCCCGCCGCTCATCCGGAGGGGCCAGGCCGGTCCCCGGCCCGGGCGCCACAGCAGGATCGCGGCCACCAGCTGGCCCAGCAGCATGACGGTGGTGAACCCGGCGTTGTCGCGGTGCAGCAGGAGCATGTCCACATCGCCGGTGACGAACAGTCCCGCCAGCGCCGCCTGACCGAGCACGCCGAGCAGGTGCAGGGCGGCGGTGACGCGCAGCGACCAGACGATCCATCCGGGTGCGCGGGTACGGCGGGCCCGCGCCGCGGCGGGCGGGAGGCCGGGCTGTGCCGCGGCGGGTGAGCTCTTCATGATCGCCATGGTGGCGTGACGGCGTCGCGCGGTCGTCCGACCGGCGGCGTCACTTCGCCGTACATCCCGGGATGTACGGCGCGGCCGTACGGGGCCCCGGATACCACCGGGGGCGCAGACGCGATGTCATCCACCGGCCGGTGGGCACGGCCGCCGCGGTGACCTACCGTTTCAGGGATGAGGATCTCAGGCGTGCGGGGCTCGGGCGCGAGGATCTCGGGGGCCGTCGGGGCCTGGAGGACCGCGGAGACCGTGAGGATCTGGCGGGCCCCGGAGAGCGTGAAGACCTGGAAGGTCGACGTGCTGAACGCCGTGGTCGTGCTGACGCTGGGCGTCGTGGGCACCTACGGGCGGCTGTCCGACTCGGGGCTGGCGGAGCGGCCCCTGGAGACGCCGGGCCTGGTGCTGATCGTGGTGTCCTCGCTCGCGCTGGCGCTGCGGCGCGAGGCCCCCGTGCCGGTCGGGGCCGTCGCGGTGGGCTGCGCCGTCGCCTACTACGCCGCCCGGTATCCGGGTGTCTTCGCCGTCGTGCCCGCGCTGGTCGCCATCTACACGGCGGCGGTCCTCGGGCGGCGCCGCCTGGCGATCGCGCTGGCCGCCGTGCTCGCCGCGGGGATCTCCGTCCCGGTCGCGCTCGCCGAGAGCGATCCGGAGCCAGGCGGCCTGACCCTGCTCAGCGGCTGGCTGGCGGCGGCGGTCGTGGCCGGTGAGCTGAGCCGCAACCGCCGCGCCTACGTCCGCGAGGTCGAGCGGCGGGCGGCCGAGGCCGAGCGCACCCGGGAGGAGGAGGCGCTGCGCCGGGCCGGGGAGGAGCGCCTCTGGATCGCCCAGGAGCTGCACGACTCGCTCACCCACGCCATCTCGGTCGTCAACGTCCAGGCGTCGGTCGCCCTGCAGACCTTCGACCAGCGGCCCGAGCTGGCCCGCGAGGCGCTGGCCGCCATCAGGGAGTCCGGGCGCGAGGCCATGGACGAGCTGCGCTCCACCCTGGGCGTGCTCCGGCAGGCCGAGCCGGACGGCCCGGAGGCGGGCCTGGCCCGGCTGCCCCGGCTGGTGGCCCGGGCCGAGTCCGCGGGGCTGCCGGTGGACACGGTCGTCGTCGGCACGCGGCGGGAGCTCCCCCCGGAGGTCGACCGGGCCGCCTACCGCATCGTGCAGGAGGCGTTCACCAACGTGCTGCGGCACGCCGGGGCCGCGTCGATCACGCTGACGACCGAGTATCGTCCCGGCATGATCGTGCTGGGCGTCGAGGACGACGGGGAGTCCCGTGCCGGGGAGACCGGGAACGGGATGGGGCTGATCGGGATGCGCGAGCGCGCGGTCGCCGTCGGCGGGTCGTTCAGCGCCGGGCCGCGGCCGGGAGGGGGCTTCGCCGTACGGGCCGAACTGCCGGCGGCCGTACGGGGCGGGCCTCGGGCGGCGGTGCGGGGCGACCCGCCGGCGGCCGTACGGGCCGAGTCGCCGGCGGGGAGCGGGTGACCGGGGTGGGCGCCGGTCCGGGTGGGGCCGTGACCCGGCGGCCGTCGGCCGGGGTGACGCTGTGATCCGGGTGGTGCTGGCCGACGACCAGCCGCTGATCCGCGCCGGTTTCCGGGTGCTGCTGGAGATGGCCGGCGACATCGCCGTCGTCGGCGAGGCCGGTGACGGGGGCGGGGCCGTCGAGCTGTGCCGCGCGCTGCGGCCGGACGTGGCGCTGCTGGACGTCAGGATGCCGTCGGTCGACGGGATCCAGGCCACCCGGAGGATCGGCGCCGACCCCGGGCTGGACGGGGTGCGCGTGGTGATCCTGACCAACTACGCGCTCGACGAGTACGTCTTCGCCGCGCTGCGCGCCGGGGCGAGCGGCTTCCTCGTCAAGGACATCGAACCGGCCGACCTGCTGCAGTCGGTGCGGGTCGCCGCGGGCGGGGAGGCGCTGCTGTCGCCCTCGGTGACCCGCCGGCTGATCGAGGAGTACGTCGCCACCCCGCCCCGGCCGGTGCCCGGACCCGGCCTGGAGCGGCTGACCGGCCGTGAGCGCGAGGTGCTGGCCCTGGTCGCGACGGGGATGTCCAACGAGGAGATCGCCTCGCGCCTGACCATCAGCCACGCCACCGCCAAGACCCACGTCAGCCGGATCCTGGGCAAGCTGGGCGCCCGCGACCGGGCCCAGCTGGTCGTGCAGGCCTACGAGTCCGGCCTGGTCGTCCCCGGGAACCGCCGGTGATCCCGGGCGGGGTGCGGCGGCCGGAACCCGCGAGCGGAATGTCACAGGCGACCGGTATCGTCATGTGTCATGAGTCCGAACACTGCTGACAATCGCACATCACTGCTCGTCTGGGGAGCCCTGGCGATCGTCTACGTGGTGTGGGGCTCCACCTACCTCGGCATCATGATCGCGATCGAGACGATCCCGCCGCTGCTCAGCGGGGCCATGCGGTTCTCCGTGGCCGCGCTGGTCCTGGCCGCCGCGATCCTGCTGCTGCGCGGGCCGGGGGCCTTCCGGATGACCGCCCGGCAGTTCGGCGGGGCGGCGCTGGTCGGACTCCTGCTGCTGACCGCGGGCAACGGCATGGTCTCCGTCGCCGAGCAGCACATCTCCAGCGGGCTGGCCGCGCTGCTGGTGGCCTCGGTGCCGCTGTGGCTGGTGGTCCTGCGGATCGTCACGCGCGACCGGCCGCAGGTGCTCACGCTGGCCGGGGTGCTCATCGGTTTCGCCGGGGTCGCGGTGCTCTCCCTGACCGGCGGCGACGGCGCCGGCAGTGCCACCGGCATCACGATCATCCTGCTCGCGTCGCTGTCGTGGTCGGTCGGCTCGTTCCTGTCCTCCCGGATCCCGATGCCCGCCAACCCCTTCACCGCGAGCGCGGTGGAGATGCTGGCCGGCGGCGCGGGGCTGGCGGTGATCGCCATCACCTCGGGCGAGCGGCTGGACCCGGCCGCCGTCTCCGGACGGTCCTGGGCGGCGCTGGCCTACCTGATCGTGATGGGCTCGCTGGTCGCCTTCACCTCCTACGTGTGGCTGCTGGGCAAGGCGCCGATCTCGCTGGTGTCCACCTACGCCTACGTCAACCCGGTCGTGGCGGTGCTCCTCGGCGCGCTGGTCCTGAGCGAGCCGGTGACCGGCTCCATGATCGCGGCCGGTCTGGTGATCGTCCTGGGCGTCGCCCTGGTGGTCTCCACCGAGCGACGCAGGCCCGCCGTGACGCAGGAGAGGGAGTCCGAGGCCGTGGAGGCCACGACCCCGGCCTGACCCGGCCTGAGGGCGGTCACGGCCTCCTGGGGCCTCCTGGAGGCCGCCGAGGCCTGCGGAGGGCCGGACGGGCCCTCCGCGACCGGCCCGGAGGGGCGTCAGGCCTCCCTGAAGCCGGCCGCCGCCGCCAGGAAGGCGTCGTTGGCCTCCGGGCCGCCGATGGAGACCCGGGCGCCCTCACCCGCGAAGGGCCGTACGGCGACGCCCTCGGCCGCGCACGCCTCGGCGAAGGCCGTCGTGTCGTCGCCCAGGCGCAGCCAGACGAAGTTGGCCTCGGTGGAGGGCACCGTCCAGCCCTGGGCGATCAGCGTCTCCCGGACCCGGGTGCGCTCCTTGACCACGGTCTCGACCCGCTCCAGCAGCTCCTCCTCGGCCGCGAGGGAGGCGACCGCGGCGACCTGGGCGAGGTGGTTGACCGCGAAGGGCACCATCGTCTTGCGCACGGCGGAGGCCACCGGCTCATTGGCGATCAGATAGCCGACCCGGAGCCCGGCCAGGCCGTACGCCTTGGAGAAGGTCCGCAGCACCGCCACGTTCGGCCGGTCCCGGTAGATCGTCAGGCCGTCGGTGACGTCGGCGTCCCGGACGTACTCCCGGTAGGCCTCGTCGAGCACGACGAGCACGTTCTCCGGGACCCGGTTCAGGAACGCCTCCAGCTCGGCCGCGCGCACGACCGTGCCGGTGGGGTTGTTCGGGTTGCAGACGAAGACCATCCGGGTCTGCGGGGTGATCGCCTCGGCCATGGCGTCCAGGTGGTGGGTCTCCTCCACCAGCGGGACCCGGACCGAGGTCGCCCCGGCCAGGTCGGCCAGGAGCGGGTATGCCTCGAAGGACCGCCAGGCGTAGACCACCTCGGCGCCCGGCTCGCTGACGGTCTCGAACAGCTGCTGGGCCACGGTCACCGAGCCCGCGCCCAGCGCGATGTGCTCGGCCGGCACGCCGTACCGCTCGGCGAGGGCGGCGGTGAGCGCGGTCGCCGCCGGGTCGGGATAGCGGTGGATCTCCGTCGCCGCCTTGGCGATCGCCTCGACGACCGAGGGCAGCGGGTCGTAGGGGGATTCGTTGGACGACAGCTTGTAGGACCGGCCGTCGGCGGACACCACGGCCCTGCCCGGCTTGTAGGCAGGCATTGTGTCCAGGATCGCGCGGAAACGAGGCATGGCCTTACCTTATGAGGAGCGGGCGGATGGGGCACCACCCCCCGGCCCGGTGGAGACCCCGGCCGGTCAGTCCTCGGCGGGTCAGTCCTCGGCGGGTCAGTCCTTGAGCGAGCGCAGCATCGGGGGGTGCAGCAGCTCGGCCGGGCCGCGGCTGTAGAGCTTGGCGGGCCGCCCTCCGTCGCGGGTGGTGGTCCGGCCGGTGGGGACGAGGAAGCCCTCGGCGTTGGTGACCTTGCGGTGGAAGTTGCGCGGGTCCAGCGGGCGGCCCCACACGATCTCGTAGACGCGGCGCAGGTCGGCCACCGTGAACTCGGCCGGGCAGAAGGCCGCGCCCAGCGAGCTGTACTCCAGCTTGGCCCGGGCCCGCTCGACGCCGTCGACCATGATGCGCCGGTGGTCGAAGGCCATGGACGTCAGCTCCCCGACCGGCTGCCAGCTCATGTGCGCCTCGGTGGAGGCCGGCAGGTCGGGGGCCAGGCCGAGGTAGGCCACGCTCAGCACGCGCTGGCGGGGGTCGCGGTCGGGATAGCCGTAGGTCTGCAGCTGCTCCAGGTGCACCGGGGCGCCGGGCAGGCCGGCCCGCTCGGCCAGGATCCGGCCCGCGGCGGCGGGCAGGTCCTCGTCGAGGTGGATGAAGCCGCCGGACAGGGCCCAGTGTCCCTCGTAGGGCGGGTTGTCCCGCCGCCAGACCAGCGCGCTCAGCTCGTGGCCGCGCACCGTGAGGACGACCAGGTCCACGCTGACGGGAATCCGCGGAACCGGAGGAGTCACGGCAGGCACGTTACACCGATCACGCGACGATGCGGACGTGCAACGGCTCCGCCGCCTCGCGTCCGTCGGGGGCGGCGACCTCGATGCGCACCCAGGCGTCGGCCGGCACCCGGGTCCAGTCGAACGGCAGCCACGCCGTCGCCATCCCGGTGGGCGTGCCCTCCGGCGGCGGCGCGAGGTTCACCCCGGCGACGTCGACCGTCCTGGGCGTCTCCTGCCCCTCCCAGGTGATCGTCGCCTTCGCGCCCACGGGGATGTTGTACCCGCGGATCTCGATGCCGTCCTGGATGTCGCGGCCCAGCCGTACGGCGTCGACCGGGATCGGCCGGTCGTGGTCGCGCATGACCTCCTCGGCCAGGGACGGAGAGCCGCAGGTGAAGAAGTCGCTCCACATGTAGGAGACGACCTTGGAGACGTACCGGCCGACCTGCGTGACGGCCCGGTCGAGCCGGTCCTTGTCGGTGGCCCCCCGGGTCCCGGTGCGGGGCCCGCAGGGCTGGGCCGACGACGGCTCGAACGCCTCCACGTTGGCCCACAGCTGCACGTCGTAGCCCTGCTCGACCATCTTGGCGCGGGCCTCGGCCATCGCCCGGTAGTAGTCGCGGGTGGAGCCGTGGTAGGCCTCGCCGTTGCTCAGCCCCTCGCCGACCACCGGGACGAGCCGGTCGTCCACCGGTTCGTCCCGCTCGTCCGGCCAGAACAGCCCGACCTTCCCGGTGCCCCGGCTGTCCTGCGGCGCGATGATCCCGACCCCGGTCCTGGCCAGGGCCTCGAAGCCCTTGGCCACCTCCTTGGGCGTGGCGCTGAACGCCTTCTTCTTGCGCGCCTCCAGGTAGGGGCTGACCAGGATGGGCTTGCCCGGCATCACCTGCTCCACGATCTCGTGCTGGGAGGCGTAGACGCGCAGCGTCGGGTTGTCCTTCGCCGCCTCCCCGGGGTCGTCCGACCCGGTGTAGACCATGTCGCGCATCTGCAGCTCGAACGGCTGGTAGAAGCCGCCCAGCGAGGCCCTGTTCTGGAAGCGGGCGCCGTAGTCCTGCAGGATGCGCCGGGTGAGCGTGGTGAGCGTGTCGACACCCTCCTTGGAGGCCCGGGTGGACTGGCCGGGGTCGCGCGGGGCCAGGGGCAGCGCGGGGAAGACCCGCATCCCGAACCGGTCGCCCAGGTCCAGCAGCTCGGTGAGGCTGTCCTCCTTGGCCGCGGCGATCAGGATCACGTGGTAGCCCCGGCCCCCGGAGGTGAGGTTGTCGCAGGTGGCGTCGTCGGAGCCGTCGGCGGGGGCGACGATCCGGTAGAAGACCGTCCGGCCCGTGTCGATCTTCTTCTCCACGGAGGGGCAGCGGAAGATGCCGGGGCCGAACGCCTCGTCGGTCCGGTAGACGAAGGTCCAGTTGATGCGGTTGCCCGGGTTCAGCGCCTTGAGGTCGCGCTCGGCCGCCGCCACGCAGGACAGGCCGTCCTCCTCGCACGGCTCGTAGCGGGGGTCGACCTCGTCGTCGCCGCTCAGGATCCGGCCCTCGTCGTCGACCCGGCGGGCCTGCAGGCCCCAGCCGATCCGGATCACGGTGTCGCCGCCGACCTCGTGGATGGCGCGGAACTGGCTGCGCCAGGTGCAGTGGTCGGTGGTCGGGACGAGCCAGTAACCGGTCACCGCGTACGGGGCCTTCACGCCCGTGTCGAACGTTCCACACGGGTCGGTGAACGTACTGGCCGGGGAGGTGGAGGCGGGAGTGCTCGCAGCCGGGGAGGAGGCGATCGGCGAGCTGTCGCCCGCCCTGACCGAGCCCTCCGAGCCGCCCGCCGGGCCGTCCGGCCGCAGGACCAGCACGACGGTCGCGACCGCGGCGAGGATCGCCACTCCGAGAAGAGCCGTGAACCAGCGCACGTTCAGGACACTACCGTTCTTGCGATCAGGCTGACGTAAGGAGCTTTCCCGTGACGGGGACCGGTCGCGGGCCGCGGCCCGCGCCTGCGGCCGGGCGGCGGATCAGTCTTCGGCCCCGGCTCAGTTCTTGACCCCGGCCCAGGCCTCCAGCTGGGCGACGAAGCGGCGGGCCGAGTTCGGCCAGTGATGGTTCGCACGGGCCGCCGCATACCCGCGAGCGCCCTGAGCATGCCGCTCCTTGACGTCGTCGCGCAGCGTCAGCACGGCCTGCGCCACGGCCTTGGGGTCCTGCCAGGGGACCACCATGCCGCTGCTGTAGCGCTCGACCAGCTCCACCGCGCGGGGCGAGGGAGTCGTGATCACCGGGATGCCGTGGGCCATGTACTCCACGATCTTGGTGGGCATGGAGTGGCGGTAGTTGGGCTCGTCGTGCAGGAGCGACAGGCCCGCCAGCGCCCCGTCGAGCCGCTTGAGCGCCTCGTCGTTCGGCATGAAGTCGCGCCACTCCAGCAGGCCCTCGGTGACCGCCTCGTTGAGCAGCGGCCGTGACTGCGGGTCGGCGTAACCGATCAGCTCGACCGCCACCCGGTACGGCTGGAGCAGACGGGCCACCTCGATGGCCTCGTGCACGCCCCGGGCCTCCGACAGCCAGCCGAGATAGACGATGCGGTCGTCGCCCGGCGCGGTCACGGCGTCGGGCACCCACGTCTCGTTGGGCACCACCAGGTGGGCCTGGCGGAACCGGCCCGCGTAGGCGGTCTCGGCCAGCAGCAGGTGGAGGTGGCGCTCGGCCGTGCCCTCCAGCATGCGGGCCAGGAACCGCACCGGCGGGCGCAGGAGGGCCGGGAGCCAGGGCTTGAGCGACAGGGTCGCCGGGGTGTCCTCGTGGACGTCCCAGACGACCGGCGGGCGCTTGCGCACGCCCGCCACGGCGAGCAGCAGCTCGGGGTCGTGGATGACCACCAGGTCGACCTGGTCGCGCATGCGCTTGAACACCTTGCGCGCGGCGCGCACCGCCGCCAGCCGCTTGCGCTCCGCGGCGCGGGGCAGGTCGATGCCGTTGACCCAGGACCGTGCCATGACGCCGCGCGCGGTGTAGGGCGCGGCATACGTGACCTCATGACCGGCGTCCACGAGCGCCCGGATCTGCCGGTGCAGGATCCGGGCATCCTCGGGGTGATGAACCACCGTCATGACGAGCACGTGCACTGCGCGCAGCCCTCCGTCGCTAGAGCCGCTCGACGCGTTCACCCTCGGCGAGCACGCCGCGGGTGTCGAGCACGAGCGTGCCGTGGTCCTCGACGGTCGTCAGGTCGAAGGCGGCGTGCTGCTGCAGCAGCAGCGTGATGTCCGCTTCGGCGACCGCCTTGGCGAGGTTCTCCTCACGCGGTACCGAGACCCCGTCGACCGTCCACTCTCTGACGTACGGGTCGGCGAAGACCAGGTCGGCGCCGAGCTCCATCAGCGCCCGCGCGACCGGCAGCGCCGGGGTCTCCCGCTCGTCGGCGATGTCGGGCTTGTAGGTGACGCCGAGCAGCAGCACCCGGGAGCCGTTGACGGCCTTCTTGTGCCGGTTGAGCAACCGCTGCGCGCGGGCCACCACGTAGGACGGCATCCGCTCGTTGATCTCCTGGGCCAGCTCCACGAACCGGAACGGGTAGCCCAGCTTGCGCACCGTGTAGGACAGGTAGGAGGGGTCCACCGGGATGCAGTGGCCGCCGACGCCCGGTCCGGGCAGGAACTTCTGGAATCCGAACGGCTTGGTGGCCGCCGCCTCGATGGACTCCCAGAGGTTGATGCCGAGCTCGTCGCAGAAGATCGCCATCTCGTTGACGAGGGCGATGTTGACGTGCCGGTAGGTGTTCTCCAGGAGCTTGGCCATCTCGGCCTCGCGGGTGCCGCTGACCGGCACGACCTGCTCGATGAACTGCGCGTAGAAGGCGGTGGCCACGTCGCGGCAGGCCGCGGTGTAGCCGCCGACCACCTTCGGCGTGTTGCGCAGGCCGAACTTGGGGTTGCCCGGGTCGATGCGCTCGGGCGAGAAGGCGAGGTGGAAGTCCTTGCCCGCCGCGAGCCCGGAGGACTCCAGCAGGGGACGGGCCACCTCGTCGGTGGTGCCGGGCCAGGTGGTGGACTCCAGGACCACCAGCGTGCCCGGGGCCAGGTTGCGCGCCACTGTGGCGGTCGCGCCCTCGACGGCCGACAGGTCGGGACGGTGGTCCTCGTCCAGCGGGGTCGGGACGCAGATGACGACGGTACGGCTGCGGGACAGCACCGTCTCGTCCAGCGTGGCGCTGAACCCGTGGGCCAGCATGTGCTCGAGGTCGGCGTCGGTCAGGTCGTCGATGTAGGAGCGGCCGGCGTTGAGGGCGTCCACCTTGCGGGGGTCGACCTCGAACCCGACGACGCGCAGACCCGCCGCGGTGGCCTCTTTGGCCAGCGGCATGCCGACGTACCCGAGACCGATTACGGCCAGGTCGTAGCCGGTCACTGGGAGACCCTGAGGAGCCGGAAACAACACTTCATGGTCGCAAAGGTTATCTCAACTCGACACAAGCCACGTCTGATGCAACCAAACGCATGGCAAACGTGAAGGTTGTCCGTGATTGTCACTGGCGGTCAATCGGCGATCGACTGATAGAGGCCGCGGTACATCTCCGCCACCCGGCTCCAGGTCCGCTTGGCCGCGACCTCCGCCCGGCCCGCCTCGCCCATGAGGGCCCGGCGTTCCGGGTCGTCGCGCAGTCCGGCGACCGCCTTGGCGAGCGCCTCGGGGTCCCCCGGCGGGACCAGCAGACCGGCCCCGTCGGAGCCGACGAGCTCCGCCAGAGCGGGCAGATCGCTGAGCACCACGGCCTTGCCGAGCGCCATCGCCTCGACAGGTTTCAATGGCGTAACAAGTCGGCAAACCCGCAGGTCCTCGCGGGGGCAGACGAAGATGTCGATCGCCGACTGGGCCTGCAGGGCCTCCTCGGGACCCACCCGGCCGGGCAGGATCGCGACGTCGCCCAGGCCCAGCTCCTCGACCTGCTCCAGCAGGGCGGGGCGCTCCGCGCCGTCCCCGACGAGCAGCACCCTGACCGGGGCGCCCTGGTCGCGCAGGAGCGCGGCGGCGCTGATCATGGTGGCGAAGCCCTCGTAGGCCACGATGCTGGACACCGAGCCCATGACGATCTCCTCGGCCCCGATGCCGTAGGCGGAGCGGAAGGCCGCGCCGTCGTAGGAGGCGGTCAGCAGCGAGTCGTCCACCGCGTTGGGGGCCAGGTAAATCTTTTCGCGGGGCACGCCGCGCTCGACGATCTCGGCGGCCATGGTCTCGGCGAGCGTGACCACCGCGTCGGCCGAGCGCATGATGAACGCCTCGCGGTCGCGCTGGAGCACGTGCCGCTGGCTGCCGATCCGCTTGGGGTCGCGGGAGGCCCAGGTCTCCTCCAGGAAGCCGCGGACCTCGTAGACCACCGGGGTGCCGGTCCGCTCGCGCACGGCCAGCGCCACCGAGCCGTTGCGGTGGTCGGTCGCGGCGTGCAGGACCTGCGGCCGCAGCGTCCGGACCAGCTCGGTCACCTCGCCGGCGCCCCGGATCATCCGTCCCCGGCTCTCGAAGGGCACCTCGCCGCTGGGCAGCAGCCGGTGGTAGGGGATCCCCTCCAGTTCCTCGTACGGCGTGGCGTCGGCGTGGCCCTGCATCATCGGCCAGCCCCAGCTGGTGACGACGTGCGGGTCCAGGCCCAGGGCCTTCTGGGCCGTGACGATCCGGTGGGTGCGCACGGTGTAGCCGGCCTGCGTGTACGGCAGGGCGTTGGTGACGCAGTGCAGGATCCGGCCGGGCACCCGCTCGCCCACGATCACCTTGGACTTGGGCGGGATCGGGTTCGGCTGGATGGCGGCCAGCTCACCGGCGTAGTAGGCGGCCCTGCGCTTGATGAACGGGTACTTGCCGTGCGCCTTGAGCACCTCGGCGGCCTCGGTCATCCGGCCGGCGTCGAAGTGCTCCTTCGCCTCGTTCCACGGCCCCTTGACCATGCGCATGCCGAGCTTGCGCACGACGAGCTTGGCCCGGCGCGCGACGGGCCAGGCGACCCGGCCCACGACGGGGCGCATGCGCGGCGGAAGGGCGTCGGCGGCCGCGTGCGCGACGCGCATGGGGTCGGTCTTGACCTTGGCCGCGACGACTCGGGAAACGATGATCGGATGCTGGGCGAACCCCTTGAGAAGTCCGCGCAGACCGGCACGCGCCGACTTCGCGGAAACCTTGGGGGACTCCGGCGGACTGGCGTCAGGTACCACGGTCGTGACCGTACCATAGGCAACGTTTGCCCCACTCCCACATGAAAGGCGAGGTCAATGAGGGACTCCGCCCCTTCGCAGGCGACGCCGGCCCCCGACGATCCCCTCGTCCTGCACGTGCTGGGCGCCCGCCCGAACTTCGTGAAGGCGGCCCCCGTGATGCGCGGTCTCGCCGACCTGGGAGTGCGGCAGGGCATCGTCCACACCGGTCAGCACTACGACGCGCTGATGTCGGACGTGTTCTTCGCCGATCTCGGCCTCCCCGAGCCGATCGCCAACCTGGGCGTGGGCTCCGGCTCGCACGCCGCGCAGACGGCGGCGCTGCTCACCGGCCTGGAAAGCGTCGTGCTGGAGCACGATCCCGCGCTGGTCGTCGTCTACGGCGACGTGAACTCGACGCTGGCCGCGATCCTGGTCTGCGCCAAGCTCCGGATCCCGACGGCGCACGTCGAGGCGGGCCTGCGCTCGTTCGACCGGGGCATGCCCGAGGAGGTCAACCGGGTCGTCACCGACGCCCTGTCCGACATCCTGTTCGCCACCTCCCCGGACGCCCTGTCCCACCTGGCGAACGAGGGCGTGGACCCCGCGCGCGTCCACCTCGTCGGCAACCCGATGATCGACAGCCTGTTCTCCGCGCTCGACCGCCTCGACCCGGCCCCGGTGCGCGAGCGCCTCGGGCTGCCCGGACGGTACGGCGTGGCGACCCTGCACCGCCCGGCCAACGTCGACGACCCCGCCGCCGCCGGGGAACTGGTCGACGCCGTCCTGCAGGTGAGCGAGCGCCTGCCGATCGTGGTCCCGATCCACCCGCGCGGCCGCGAGCGCCTGGCCGCGGCCGGGCTGGTCACCGGCGGGAACCTGCTGATCGTCGACCCGCTGGGCTACGTCGACTTCCTGTCGCTGGTGCGGGGCGCGACCCTGGTCGTCACCGACTCCGGCGGCGTGCAGGAGGAGACGACCATGCTGGGCGTGCCCTGCCTGACCGTCCGCCCCAACACCGAGCGGCCGATCACGGTCACCCACGGCACCAACCGCCTGGTGACCCCGGCGCTGCTGCCGGCCGCCGCGGACAAGGCCCTGGCCGACGGCGCGACCACGCCCTCGGGCGAGCTGCCCCCGCTCTGGGACGGCAAGGCCGGTCCCCGGATCGCCCGGGTGATCGCGTCCTGGCTCGCCGGGGAGAACCTCTCTCCGGCGTCGCAGGCCGTACCGCCCAAATCCCTGTAAAAGCACCTTTTCAGTGCGGCGCAGGCCGTACCCTGGCACGACCCCGGACGAAGGCGATTCCCATGACTTCCCCCGCGAGCGAAGAGACCCCTGAAGAGCCGGCGTTCCGACGGCTCGGGCCGGTCAACTGGCTGCCCGAGGAGCGCAAGGTCATCGAGCGCTTCGAGGAGCGCGTGCGGGACCTGGAGCGCCGTCTGGCCATCGCCGAGGCGCGTGCGGACTACGCCCAGTGGAAGCTGGAGTCGACCAAGGCCCAGCGGCCCTACCGGGTGGCCGAGGCGCTGACCGGCTCCCGGGGTCCGGGGATGGTGCAGCTGCCCGGCAAGCTCAAGGCCGCGATGAAGCCCCGCAAGGGGCCCAAGGCGCCGCGGCCGGTGGCGGAGGTCGTCGCGGAGCTGGACGACCGCGGCCCGGTCGCGGACGTGCCCCAGGTGAAGTGGCCGTCCGGGCCGATCGTGCGGCCGGACATGAAGGTCGCGGTCATCCTGGACGACTTCTCGCGGATGGCGTTCAAGTACGAGTGGGACCAGATCGAGTTCGGGCTGCGCGACTGGCCGGAGATCTTCGCCGAGCGCCGGCCGGAGCTGCTGTTCGTGGAGTCGGCCTGGCACGGCAACCAGGGCCGCTGGCGCTATCAGATGACCGGGACCAACGCGCCCAAGCCCGAGCTGCGCGCGCTGATCGACTGGTGCCGGGAGGAGGGCATCCCGACGGTCTTCTGGAACAAGGAGGACCCGCCCAACTTCGACTTCTTCATCGACACGGCCAAGCTGTTCGACTACGTGTTCACGTGCGACGGCGACATGGTGCCGAAATATCGCGAAATATTGGGACACGATCGGGTCGACGTCCTGCAGTTCGCGGCCCAGCCCCGGGTGCACAACCCGATCCAGGACAGGCAGGGGCGCCTGCACGACGTCGTCTTCGCGGGCATGTACTTCCGGGACAAGCACCCCGAGCGCCGCGAGCAGATGGAGACCGTCCTCAACCCGATCCGCGAGCTCGGCCTGCACATCTTCGCCCGCAACGGGACCGTGGACGCCAAGTACGCCTGGCCGGAGAAGTACGTCCCGCACATCGTGGGCGAGCTGCCCTACGACCGGATGCTGGCCGCGTACAAGATGTACAAGGTCTTCCTCAACGTGAACTCGGTGCTCGACTCGCCGACCATGTGCGCCCGCCGCGTCTTCGAGCTGTCGGCCTGCTCGACCTCGGTGGTCTCCGGCTGGTCCCGCGCCATCGAGGAGACCTTCGGGGACCTGATCCCGATCGCCCACGACGAGCTGGAGTCCTACAACCAGGTCCTGCACCTGATCAACAGCCCCGAGCTCCGCGCCCGCCAGGGCCACCTCGCCATGCGCGAGGTCTTCGACAAGCACCTGTTCTCCCACCGCGTGGACCAGATCCTCCAGCTCCTCGGCAAGCCCGTCACGCCGCGGACCCGGTCGGTCTCGGTGGTGCTGCCGACCAACCGCGCCTCCCAGATCGAGCACGCCATCTCCTCGGTGGCCCGGCAGATCCACCGGCCGCTGCAGCTGGTGATGGTCCTGCACGGCCTGGACATCGACCCGGTGGTCGTGGCCGACAAGGCCCGCATGGCCGGGATCTCCGACGTGGTGGTGCTCCCCGCCGACCCGTCGATGTCGCTCGGCGCGTGCATGAACACGGGCATCGCGGCGGCCGAGGGCGAGCTGATCGCCAAGATGGACGACGACAACCTCTACGGCGCGCACTACCTGTCCGACCTGGTCCGCGCCTTCGACTACTCCGAGGCCGAGCTGGTGGGCAAGGGCGCGCACTACGCCTACTTCGAGAGCCGCAACACCACGATGCTGCGCATGCCGGGCCTGGAGCACCGCTACGCCTGGCTGGTCCAGGGCGGCACGTTCCTCGGCAAGGCCGACATGTTCCGCCACTACGGCTTCGAGGACGTCACCCGCGGCGAGGACACCCGCCTGGTCAAGCGCCTGAAGGAAGACCGCGTCAAGATCTACTCCGCCGACCGGTTCAACTTCGTCTACTGGCGCAGCGGCGACCCGGCGATGCACACCTGGCAGCCCGACGACCACAAGCTGACCCGAGGCGCCCAGTTCTCCTTCGTCGGCCACCCCGAGGCCCACGTGATGATCTGAGTACGGCGGCCGGAGTGCGGTGGGCGGCTGAAGCGCGGGCGCGGGCCGTACGGTGACCGGCCTGTCCCGGGACCGCCCGGCGGGCGATCTCGCACATCGCGCCGGCTTCCCGCGACGCCGACCGGATGACCGGTCTCTCTAGAAGGGAACCTGCCGGCCCAGCAGCCCGGTGCCGGTGCCGCGGCCGGACAGGATCCGGCAGAACTCCACCGCGTCGAGGGAGATCTCCTCGCCGCCGTCACCGCCGCTGAAGTCGCCTCCCGCCGGGCCGTGCAGCGTCAGGACGTACGGCCGGCCGTGACGACGCGCCCATTCCTCGACGACGTCGGCCACGATGCGGCCGTCGTGCTCGGCGGTGAGGACCATCTCGCGCCCGGTCGCGCGGGAGACGTCGACGCGGTGCATCCAGGTGTCGCGGGTGAGGATCACATCGAACAGATAGCCCAGCCGCCACTTCTCCCTGGCCCCGTCGAACTCCTGCGACATCGCGATCCGCCGCAGCGGCGCGGGCAGCCTGCGGCGGGCGCGGGAGGCTCGGGGGGCCGCGGCGGTGAGCCGGTCGACCAGTTCGCCGTGGGTCAGGTGGGCGCGCTCGGCGACCTGGACCTCGGTCATGCCGTCGATGACGGGCCGGCCGGCCGCGGCCTTGCTCCCCGCGCGGCCGACGTGGGAGAACTCCCGGACCGAGCAGGTGAGCTCCATCATCCCGAGCACGTGGCCGACCAGCGCGCGGACGTCCCAGGCGGGGCAGTCGGTCGGTTCGGACCAGTCCCCGGGCTCCAGCGAACGGACGAGATCGACGAAGCGGTCGTTCTCGGCGGCGCTCAGGGCCGCCGCCTGACGGTGCTCGATCCGCGGGATCTGTGTGATGGTCATGGTCCGTCACCTGCTTTCATACGTTTCGAGATGTGGGCGAAGTACATCTCCATGGCCTCATCGAGCAGCCGGATCCACCGGTCTCCTCCGGGGTCGTTGGAGATCTGCTGGTCGGTCAGCCCGGTCACGACCGCGGTCAGCAGGTCCAGGGACTCCTGGCCGGTGATGCCGATCCCGGCCAGCATCCGCCGGAGCTCCTCCAGTCCCTTCACCGAGATGGCGAAGGCCTCGGCGGACGGTTCGAATCCCGGGATGGTCCTCTGGAACAGCAACTGGTAGCGCGTCGGATCCTCGGTGCAGAAGCCGACGAAGGACCGGGCGATCACCTTCAGGTCCGCCAGCGTGTCCCCCGTGGACCCGACCTCCTCCTGCTCCTTCAGGAACTCGCGGCACCCCTGGGCGAACATCGCGTCGTAGACGGCCTCCTTGGAGGCGAAGTAGGAGTACAGCGAGGGCGGGCGCATCCCCACTCTGTGGGCCACATCACGCAACGTCAGCCCCGCGAGACCCGCGGCACGGGCGATCTCCCACGCCGCTTCGAGGATCTCCGCCTTCGTACCCTCGTGACGTTCGGCTTTCCTATCCCTAATCGGTTCTCCTAACATAATTAGGAGACTCGTACGTCATTAGCCTCTCGTCAAGAGGGAGCAGGAAATCGGGCCACCGCCCTCGTCGTTCCGGCGGCCGGTGGCCGGTAAGGGTTCTCGTGCCGAGGCTCGCGGTCCCCGTCTCGGGGGCCGCGAGCCTCGGGTCGTTCGGGGTTTACTCGCAGTTGGTCTCGGTGTCGGTGCCGGCTCCGCCGTTGCAGGAGTCGGTTCCGGCGCCGCCGTTCAGGGTGTCGGGACCCGCGCCGCCGTTGAGGTCGTCGGTTCCGGCGTTGCCGTTGAGCTCATCGGCGCCTCCGTTGCCGTTGAGCTCGTCGTTCCCGGCGCCGCCGCTCATGTCGTCGTTCCCGGCTCCGCCGTTGAGCTCGTCGTTCCCGGCGTTGCCGAACATCTCGTCGTCACCGCCGTTGCCGAACATGACGTCGTTCCCGCCGCCGCCGCGGAGGTCGTCGTTGTCAGCGCCGCCGCGGATGTCGTCGGCCACACCGGCGCCGCGGAGGTCATCCTCGCCGTCGCCGCCCCGCAGGACCGCCCGCCTGGGAGCGGTGACCCGCACGCTGTCGTCGCCGTCACCGGCGGCCACGTGGATGCGGGTGACGGTCGCCGCCAGGCGGCGCGCGTCGTTGCCGGAGGCCAGGCAGCCGGCGCCCACCACGACGTCACCGGCCCCGTCCCGGATGAAGATGCTGTTGTTCTCCAGCTCGATGACCACCTCGTTGTCGACGCCGTCGGCCGCCGTGTAGCGGAGCTCACCGGAGCCGGCGTTGAAGGTGCAGGTACCGGCGTCGGCGAACGCGGTGGCGGCGGAGGCGGGCAGAGCCTGCGTACCGGCCAGCGTCAAAGCCGCCACCGACAGCAGGGCGCCGATGATGCTTTTCCTTGCCATGATCCTTGTCCTCCTGTCGCGCCCGAAAAGAGCGCACTCGGGCTTTCCCACCCGCTCGACGCTAGGGAGGAGGACGCCTGCGGCACCTCGGGAGACGAGCCGGGGATGTCCCCGGTGCCGCAGCCGGGGCGAGGGCCCGCCGATCGGGGGCCGGATCGGGGGACGGAGCCGCCGTCGGGACGGTCAGGCCCCCTGGCCCGGACGCCTCAGGCGGGTGAAGGCCCAGTTCATCCGGGGCTCGACCGCCCAGCGGGTCACCCGGCGCACCGGCGGCGTGCACAGCGCCGCGGCCAGGCCGGCGCCGGCGGCCGCGATCGCGGCCACTCCCCAGGGGGTCTCGGCCCAGTCGCCGTGGAAGCGCTCGGCGACCTTCACCACGAAGCCGTGGAGCAGGTAGGCGTACATGGTCGCCGCACCCAGCCCGGAGTACCACGTCCGGCGGGAGGGGACGGCCGCGAGGAACGCGGCGACCAGGAGCGCGCCCGCGGCCAGCATCGCCAGCCGGATCAGGCTGCCGGTGAGGTCGTCCACCCCGATCGCCTGGTTGGCGTGCCGCCAGCGGATCCACTCGGTCGGCACCTCGGTGTGCACGGCCAGGGCGAGCACCGCCCCGGCCGCCAGCGTGACCGCCCCCGCGACCCGCACCGCCCGCCGCCTGAGCCGGGCGAAGTGCTCGGGCCGCAGCATCAGGCCGAGCACGTAGAAGGGGAGCAGCCCGAGCGTGCGGTTCATCGACAGCTCGTCCGGCAGGGCGCTCGTCCCCGACAGCAGCGACAGTCCCACCGCGACCACCAGCGGCCACCTGAGCTGCTGCCAGACCGGGGTGGACAGCCGCCACAGGAACAGCGACATCAGGAACCAGGTCAGGTAGTACGGGTCGAGGAGGCTGACGTCGAGCCTGCCGTACATGATCAGCCGGGGGAGGGAGTAGGCCAGCTCGAAGATGACGTACGGCACGGCCAGCGTGCTGATCAGCTTGCGCGCCTTGCCCGAGGAGAAGGTGAAGTTGCGCGACAGATAGCCACTGAGCACGATGAACAGCGGCATGTGGAACACGTAGACGTAGAAGTACGCGGCATGGGCGACCGCCACGTCCCGCAGGTCCTCGATCAGGTGGCCGGAGACCACGAGGGCGATCGCCAGGAACTTGGCGTTGTCGAAGAACGGGTCGCGGGCGGTCTCCCCGGGGGAGGGCGGCCGGACGGGGCTGGCGACGCTCACAGCCCCCGGACCCTAACGATGGCGGCGCGGCCCTCCGGCCAACACAGGATGAAAGCCCGGAAAACTCATCGACACATGATGTGTCAGGACAAACGGTGAGTCGTCTGTTCAGTTACGGAACGGAGGAGATGTGAGGGCTTCACTGCGCCGGAAGCCCATCAATGCTAGTCTCTGTCCGATCTTCCGGAGGCATATTCCATCCCCTAACGCCGCAAGCCTCCACACACTCAGAGGTTGGGACGAGTGGGCATGGGCTCTGGAAACCGCTCGATTCGGTTCAAGATCTTCTTGCTGCTGCTCCTGCCCCTGCTCACCCTGAGCGCGCTGTGGGGCTTCGTCCTCAACCTCACCGTCGGCGAAGGCGCGGCCCTGCTGCGATCCGACCGGCTCTACGCCACGATCGGCGTCACCTCCACCGAGCTGGGGACGCAGTTGCAGGCCGAGCGCGCCCAGTCGTCGGTGGTGATCACCTCGCGGGTCCGCACCAGCGGCTTCGGCGAGCAGCGCGGGCGCACCGACCGGGCGGTCGAGCGCTTCCGCGACGCCGTCGCCGGATACGAGCCGGCGAGCCGGGAACTCGACGCCTCCCTGAAGTGGACGCTCAGCCGGCTCGACACCCTCGGGCAGGTCCGGGCCGGGATCGACGACGGGCAGAGCCCCCGGCTGGCCGTGCTGACGCGCTACAACCAGATCCTCGACGCGGTGTTCCTCCTGTACGACCAGCTCGTCGCCGTCCCCGACCTGACGATCTTCCAGCAGGCCACGGCGATGCAGTCGATGGGCCACGCCCGGGAGATGATGGCCAGGGAGAACGCGCTGATCAGCGGCGCGCTGATCGACCTGCGCCTGACCGCCGAGGAGCGCGCCGCCTTCGCCGAGTACGCCGCCGCCCGCGACTTCCTGCACACGCGCGGCCTGTCCACGCTGGACGTCACGCTCGGCAGGCCCTACCGCGAGACCCTCGGCTCCACCGCCTTCGACAGGTTCACCGCGCTGGAGCGGGCCGTCGTCGCGGGCGAGGGCGACCGCCTGCCCGCCGAGGCCGAGCGCTGGAAGGAGGTCGCGACCCCGCTGACGACCCGCCTCGACCAGCTCGGCGCCGCCTCCGGGACCGCCCTGGCCGAGCAGTCCGGGTCCCTGTCCACCGGGATCGTGATCCGGATCGCCGTGGCCGGGGGCATCGGCCTGATCGCGGTGGCCGCGTCCATCGTGATCTCGGTCCGCTTCGGCCGCCGCCTGGCGGACGAGCTGGCCGGCCTGCGCTCCACCGCGCTCGAACTGGCGGACGTACGGCTGCCGCGCCTGGTGACGCGGCTGCGGCGCGGTGAGGAGGTGGACGCCGACGCCGACGCCCCGCTCATCGAGGTGAAGGGCTCGGCCGAGGTCCGCGACGTGGCCCAGGCGTTCGGCTCGGTGCAGCGCACCGCGGTCGAGGCGGCCGTCGGCCAGGCCGACCTGCGCCGCGGCGTCAGCCAGGTCTTCGTCAACCTGGCCCGCCGCAAGCAGGGTCTGCTCCACCGCCAGCTCACTCTGCTCGACAGCATGCAGCGGCGGGCCACCGACCCCGACAGCCTCGACGACCTGTTCCAGCTCGACCACCTGACCACGCGCATGCGCCGCCACGCGGAAGGACTCATCATCCTGTCCGGCGCCGCGCCCGGCCGCGCCTGGAGCAGGCCCGTGCCGGTGGTCGACGTCGTACGGGCCGCGATCGCCGAGGTCGAGGACTACAAGCGGGTCAACGTGGCGCCGCTGTCGGACGTCCTGCTCGACGGAGAGGCCGTCGCCGACATCACGCACCTGGTCGCCGAGCTCATCGAGAACGCCACGATCTACTCACCCCCGCAGACCATGGTGACGGTGCGCGGTGACGTGGTGGCCAACGGGTTCGCCGTCGAGATCGAGGACCGGGGCCTGGGCCTGGGCACCGTGGACTACGCGGAGATCAACGCGCGGCTGGCCGACCCGCCCGAGTTCGACCTGGCCGACAGCGACCGGCTGGGCCTGTTCGTGGTGGGCCAGCTCGCCGCCCGGCACGGGATCAGGGTGGTCCTGCGCTCCTCGCCGTTCGGCGGCACCACGGCCATCGTGCTCATCCCGCGCAGCGTGATCGCCGAGACCCCCTCGCCGCTGTCCATCACCGCCGAGCGCCTCGACGAGCGGCCCGCGGAGCTCCGGCTGGAGCCGGCCCCGGTGGCCGCGCTCGCGCCGGCGCCCTCCGCCGCCCCGGCGGGCACCCGTGCCCGGAACTCCGCGGGCAACGGTTCCCCGGCCTCGCCGGGAGCCGGCCTGCCGCGCCGTACGAGGAAGGTCCCCCGCACCTCGGACACGCCCGGGAGCGACGTCCCGGAGCCCCAGGCCGCGCCGACCCTCACCGTGGTGCCCGAGGTGACGACTCCGAACGGGACCTCGAACGGGACCGCGGAGGCGGCGGAGTCCCCGGCCGGCGAGAGCACCCGCCCCCGTGCCCTGCCCCGTCGCGTGCGGCAGGCGAACCTGGCCCCCCAGCTGCGCCAGGATCCCCCGGCGGAGCCGGAGAAGACCACCGGACCGGAGGAGCAGACCGCCGGGCCGGAGCGGGAGCCGGAGGAGACCTCCGGACCGGAACGGGATCCCGGGACGGCGGCCGACCACCGTCCCGAGCAGGCCCGCGCGCTGTTCTCCGCTTTCCAGGAGGGCACGCGCCGCGGACGCGCGGAGCACCCGAACGACTTCGCACCCCATCAGACAGGCGAAAAGGAGGACATGTGACCGGGCGCAGCGAGGGCGTCGAAAACGGCATCATGGTCATGAGTCCTACAGAGGAGGTCACATGGCCGGAAAAGTGAGCAACACCGGCGAACTCAACTGGCTCCTCGACGACCTGATCAGCCGGGTGGGCGCGGTACGGCAGGCGGTGATCCTGTCCACCGACGGGCTCGCCATGGGATTCTCCAAGGGCCTCAGCCGCGAGGACGCCGAGCACCTGTCCGCCGTCGCCGCGGGCTTCCAGAGCCTGGCGCGCGGCGCGGGACGCCACTTCGGCGGCGGCGACGTCCGCCAGACCATCGTGGAGATGGAATCGGCCTTCCTGTTCGTCACGGCCGCCGGGCAGGGAACCTGCCTGGCCGTGCTGAGCAGTTCCGACGCCGACGTCGGCCACATCGCCTACGAGATGGCGATGCTGGTCAAGCGGGTCGGGCAGCACCTCTCGACCAATCCACGCCAAGGCTCGTCATGACCCGCTGGATGGATGAGGAGGCCGGACCGGTCGTCCGGCCCTACGCGCTCATCGGAGGCCGGACCCGGTCCTCCGGTGACGCCCTGGACCTGGTAGCCCTGGTCACCGCGACCGGGGCCGCGCCGTCCGGCGGCTTCGTCCCCGGGCCGGAGCAGGAACGGATCCTCACCCTGGTCACCGGGGCGACCTCGGTCGCCGACGTCGCCTCGGAGCTGGACCTGCCGCTGGGCGTGGTCCGCGTCCTCCTCGGCGACCTGCAGGACCACGGCCTCATCTCCATCGGACGCGCCTCGGCGAGTGAGCGCATTCTCAAGGAAGTGATCAATGGACTTCGAGCCCTCTGACGAGCCCGTCGCGCTCAAGATTCTCATCGCGGGCGGCTTCGGTGTGGGCAAGACCACGCTCGTCGGTGCGATCAGCGAGATCCGCCCCCTGCGCACCGAGGAGGTGCTGTCCGACCGCGGCATCGGCATCGACGACGTCGAGGGCGTGGAGGGCAAGACGACGACCACGGTGGCGATGGACTTCGGCCGCATCACCATCCGGGAGGGCCTGGTCGTCTACCTGTTCGGCACGCCCGGCCAGGAGCGGTTCTGGTTCATGTGGGACGAGCTGTCGTACGGCGCGCTGGGCGCGGTCGTGCTGGCCGACACCCGGCGGCTGACCGACTGCTTCCCCTCGATCGACTATTTCGAGCAGCGGGGCACGCCGTTCATCGTGGCGGTCAACTGCTTCGACGGCGCGGACCGTTACGACGCCGAGGACGTGCGCTCGGCTCTCGACCTCGACCCGGACGTACCGGTGCTGTTGTGCGACGTACGGCGCCGCGCCTCGGCCAAGACCGTGCTGATCACGCTCGTGGAGCACTCGCTCAAGGTGCTGACCGCGAGCCAGTCCTCCTCCTGACGCGCTCCTGAGGCAAGTGGGCGGCGGCTTCCGATCCCCCGGACGGGAGCCGCCCGCCGCGCCCTACAGGGCGCGCAGGCCGTTGATGACCTCCTGCAGGAGGCTCTGCGCGGGCGAGGAGGCGGCCGTCACCGGCTGCCTGACCAGGATCAGGCCCTGGTCCAGCAGGTCGCCCAGCAGCACTCTGATCACGCCGACCGGCAGCTCGACCTCGGAGGCGATCTCCACGATCGGGCGGGCCCGCCCGACCACGCCGAGCAGCCGGCGGTGCTGCGAGCCCAGGTTCGCCCGGGGCGAGATGGTGGCGCCGGTGGCCACCACCATCGACAGCAGGTCGAAGGCCGTCGAGGACGGCCTGGTCCGGCCGCCGGTCATGGCGTAGGGGCGGACCACCGGGCCCGCCTCCTCGTCTATCCACTCGATTTCGTCGCTCATTGTCCCGCCGTCCGTGGTCCGGTGGCCAGGTGCTGCCCGACCCGGCTGACCAGGCGGGCCATCTCATATGCGATCAGGCCGACGTCGGCGGCCCCGCTCGTCATGACGCACAGGCAGCTGCCCTGACCGGCCGAGGTGACGAACAGGAAGGCGGAGTCCATCTCCACCATCGTCTGCCGTACGCTGCCGCCGCCGAACTGCAGGCTCGTGCCCTTGGCCAGGCTCTGGAAGCCCGAGGCCACGGCCGACAGATGGTCGGCGTCCTCCTTGCTGAGCCCGCGCGACGACGCCATCATCAGCCCGTCGTTGGACAGGATCAGCGCGTGCGAGACGTCCGCCACGCTCGTGACGAAGTCATCCAAAAGCCAATACAGCTCACCCGGCACGTGGTCAAGCCCCTTCCCCACCAGTGTGTTCGCTTTCCGACCGCCCACGCCGCCATCCCGACTGCAGCGAGCTCAGCAACGCCCTCGCCTCTTCCGGCGACCTCTCCGCCTTCTGCGGGCTCTCGTGCGTGGTCTCGTCGGCCGGGACCCGTCCGGGCTCCTGGCGCAGGCTCGGCGCGAGGTTCGCCTGGCGCACCCGGCGGGGCAGCCCGCCGTTGCGCCGCTGCGGCGTCCTGCGCTCGTCCAGCTCGGAGTGCGCCCGGGCCGCCGGGATCTGCGCGGCCAGTCCGGGCAGCCCGGACAGGTCGTCGGGGGCGACGCTCCGGACGGGCTCGGCGGCCGCGCCCGATCCGAAGTGCCCGAAGTGCGGCTCGCCCGCTCCCGTCAGCACCGGCTCCGGCACGCCCAGCAGGGGCTCGGGGATCAGGATGACCACCCCGGTCCCGCCGTACGGCGAGGGGCGCAGCACGACCTTGACCCCGTGCCTGGCGGCCAGCAGGCCGACCACCGAGAAGCCCAGTCGATCGGTCTCCGCCGGGTCGAACTCCGGCGGGCTGGCCAGCCTCGCGTTGATCGCGTCGCGCTTGTCCTGCGGCAGGCCCAGGCCCCGGTCCTCGATCTCGACCGCGAAGCCCCGGCCCACGCGCTCGCCGCGGACCGACACCTCGGCGCCGGGCGGGGAGAAGACCGTCGCGTTCTCGATGATCTCGGCGAACAGGTGCATCATGTCGGCCACCGCGCCGCCGACCAGCGTGCCGTCGGGCATCGGGTAGATCCGCACCCGGGCGTAGTCCTCGACCTGGGCGGCCGCGCCGCGCAGCACGTCCTCCATCGGGACCGCCGAACGCCACCGGCGGCCGACCGCGCCGCCGGACAGGATCACCAGGCCCTCGGCGTGGCGGCGCATGCGGGTCGTGAGGTGGTCCAGGACGAACAGGTTCTCCAGCGCCTGCGGGTCCTCGGTCTGCTTCTGCATGCCGTCCAGCAGCTTGAGCTGGCGTTGCAGCAGGCCCTGCTTGCGCCGGGCGAGGTTGCGGAAGGCGTGGGCGACGCCGTCGCGGAGCCGGGCCTGCTCCACGGCCGCGTCCACCGCGCGGCGCCCGACGCTGTCGAAGGCGGCGGCCACGGCGTGCACCTCTGCGGTGCTGCCCAGCCGCTCGATCCCGGGCACCTCCGCCGCCACGTCCACGTCCTGGCCGCGCCGCAGCCGCTCCATGATCCGGGGCAGGCGCGTCTCGGCCATCTCCACGGCCGCCTGCCGCACCCCGGCCAGCTCGCGGGTGAGCCCGCGGCCCATCCGGTAGGAGACGGCCAGCGACACGATCACCGCCACCAGGCCCAGGGCGCCTGCGGCTCCGGCCCTGACGAAGATGGTGACGGCCGGGGGCACCGCCCGGTCGGTCAGGATCACGGTCGCCTTGCTGATGTTCACCTGGATGGCGGCCTCCAGGTCGTCGGCGACGCTCCGCCAGGCCGCGTGCCGTACGGCCTCACCGGCCAGCAGGCGCTCCTCCATGGCGGTGAAGCGGGTGTACACCGGCGAGCCCACCACCTCGGTGAAGGGGTCGCCCAGCTCCGCCTGCATGTCGGCCATGGCCTGGTTCAGCAGGAAGTTCCGGGTGGTGGAGAACTCCCTGAACAGCTGCAGCTCGCGGGGGGACAGCGGCCGCTCCTGGGCCGTCGCCCCGGCGGCGATCGCGCGCTGGCGGGTCAGGAAGTCCTTGGAGTAGCCGATGTCGATCACGGCCTGCGTCTCGGGATCGTTGTCGATCGCCATGATGGAGACGAGCCGCCGGAACACGTCGGGCACCGGCGCGAACTCCCGGGGGAGGTCGGCGATCTCGATGCGGCCCTCGTCGATCTTGGCCCGGGTCGCGTCGAGCTGACCGACGCGGGTCACCAGCGCGTCGAAGAGGACCTTCATCTCCGGGGTCAGAGCCGACTGCGTGGACTCCTCCGCCGAGTCCTCGCGGAGCCTCTCCCGGGCCTGGTCGGTCGTCGTGCGCTGGCTGGCGAGCGTCGCGCGGTCGGCGTCCGAGCGGCTGGCCAGATACTCGGCCGACATGAGGTGTTCGCGCTGCAGGGCGATGAGGAGCGCGTCACCGGGTTTGATGACGCCGTCGTGGAGCGCGCTGACGTTGAGCATGCCGACCGCGTCGCCCACCGTCGTGGTGGCCGCGAAGCCCCACAGCGCCACCAGGGAGGTGAGGGGGACGACCAGGAGCGCCGAGACCTTGAACCGGATGGACCTGCTCGATGCCATGTCACCTCGACGGCTCGGTCTGGGAGCGCCAGAGGAGGGGACCCCTCCGGGCGATCGCTAGATCGCCGACGAGGATAGCACTGACCTGTCCTGTTACTTTGTCCTATTTGTGATAAGTCAGGAAACAGTCATGTAAGGTGACAAGTCATCCCAGAGTGACCTGAGCGGCACGCGTGCTGCGGACCCAGGTCAGCTGGAGGAGCCGTACGGCCAGCAGGCCGACGAGCGCGACCTCGGCGCCCAGCAGCACCCGCTCGACCAGACCGATCAGCACCCGGTCCCCGGGCAGCGCCACATAGGTGATCGCCAGCACCCCGAACCCGCCGGCCAGCGAGAGCCACTCCACCGGCCGGGCCACCGCCCGCCACCGCTCGTCCTCGGCGAAGCGCCCCACCATCAGCGCCCCCGCCACGGGCATCGCGACGAACGCCATGATCGACACGTAACGGTGCACCTGCGCGCCCGTGTCCAGCGCCAGCCCCGGCGCGGTGGTCGGCACGAGCGCGATGAGCACCAGCGCCCCGCTCCACACCAGCATCAGCCGCTCCGCGAGCGCCCCCACCGGCGCCTTCGCCGTGCGCAGGCCCGCGACCAGCGCGAACGAGGCGATCCCCAGCGACAGCATGGAGAACTCGGTCGCGCCGCCGCGGTCCAGCACGGCGTACTCGCTGATCGTCAGGTTCAGCGGGTCCAGATAGGGGTCGGGGTCGATCTGCCCCACCACCGCCGCGACGGCCGCCATCAGGATGCCCACGCAGGCGATCAGGGGGTAGAACATCTTCAACCGGAGCATGTCCCCACACTGTCCCCGGAGCACCCCCACGAACATCGGGAACGGCCCCTGGCCCGACCCTGACCCGTCCCTGAGATCCCACCCGCGAGACCCCGGCCGGCGGGGAGCGGCCGGACCCCGCACTCCCCCTCACGCCGGTACGGCGGGCGCGGGATCCGGCACGGCATCGGAGGATCAGCTCAGGCCGCGGACCTCGGCGTAGCGGGCCCTCACGGAAGGGGCGGGGTCGGCCTCGTAGACCTCGGTCCCGCCCGCCGGCCAGGTGGGCGGCTCCTCGCTCCCGGCCAGCAGCCAGGCCGCCTGGCGCGCCGCCCCGTCGGCGACGTACTCCCCGGGCGTGGGCACGACCACCGGCCGGCCGAAGACGGCCGGGGCGATCCGCCGTACGGCCTTCGACCTGGCCCCGCCGCCGATCAGCAGCACCCTGGCCGGGTCGATCCCCAGCGCGTCGAAGGCGTCCGCCAGATGGCAGAGCATGCCCTCGACCGCCGCCCTGGCCAGATGGGCCGGGGTCGAGGTGCCCAGGGTCAGGCCGTGCAGCGACCCGGTCGCGTCGGGCAGGTTCGGGGTCCGCTCCCCCTCCAGGTAGGGCACGCAGACCAGGCCGCCCGCCCCCGAGGGCGCGGACAGGGCCAGCTCGTCCAGCCGGTCGAGGCCGACGCCGAGCATCCGCGCGGCGGCGTCGAGCACCCGGGCCGCGTTGAGCGTGCACACCAGCGGCAGGAACCGCCCGGTCGCGTCGGCGAACCCGGCCACGATCCCGGTGGGGTCCGCGCTCGGGGTCCGCGCGACCGCGAACGCCGTACCGGAGGTCCCGATCGAGACCACCACGTCCCCGGGCAGCGCCCCCACCCCGAGGGCCGCGGCCATGTTGTCCCCGGTGCCGGGCGCGAGCCGTGCGCCCGGACCGGGGTCGCGGGCGAGGCGGACCTCGCCCGCGCCGTCCCGGGGGTCCAGCACCCTGGGGAGCTGCGGGACGGAACCGAAGGCGGCCCGGAGCAGGTCGGTCCGGTACTCCCCGGTCGCGGGGGACCAGTAACCGGTTCCGGACGCGTCACCGCGGTCGGTGACGAGCTCCCCGGCCGCGCCGCCCAGCCGCCACGTCAGCCAGTCGTGCGGCAGGCACACCGAGGCGGTACGGCGGGCGCTGTCCGGCTCGTGCTCGGCCAGCCAGCGCAGCTTGCTCACCGTGAACGACGCGACCGGCACGCTGCCGACCGCCTCGGCCCACTTCGCCGGCCCGCCCAGTTCCTCCACCAGGTCCACGGCGGCGCGCGCCGACCGGGTGTCGTTCCAGAGCAACGCCTTTCTCACGACTTTTCCGGACTCGTCGAGGCAGACCATGCCGTGCTGCTGCGCCGCCACGCTCACCGCCGCGACGTCGTCCAGCCCGCCGGCCTGCTCGATCGCCTCCGACAGCGCCGTCCACCAGGCCTCCGGATCGACCTCGGTGCCGTCCGGATGGGCCGCCCGGCCCTGGCGGACCAGGGCGCCGGTCCCGGCGTCCCTGATCACGACCTTGCAGCTCTGGGTGGAGGAGTCCACCCCGGCCACGAGCGTCATCCGCGCACTCCGAGCAGGTGCTCCAGGGCGAGCTGGTTCAGGCGCGTGAAGTGGAAACCGCGCTCGGCGGCGGCGTCGAGGTCGAAGTCGTCGCGGGCCAGGTCCTCGACGGTCTCGCCGGGGGCCAGCGTGGGCTGGGCCAGCTCGTCGACCCGGCTGGCGGCCAGCGCCTCCCGGACCTCGGGGTCGGCGCGGAAGGCCTTCGACTTCTCCTTCAGGATCAGGTAGGTGCGCATGTTGGCGGCGGCCGACTCCCACACGTCGGCGGCGTCGTCGGTGCGCAGCGGCTTGTAGTCGAAGTGCCGGGGGCCGTCGTAGCCGCCGTTCTCCAGCAGGTCGACCAGGAAGAACGCGCTCTTGACGTCGCCGTGGCCGAAGATCAGGTCCTGGTCGTACTTGGGACCGTGCTGGCCGTTGAGGTCGATGTGGAAGAGCTTGCCGTGCCACAGGGCCTGGGCGATGCCGTGCACGAAGTTGAGCCCGGCCATCTGCTCATGGCCCACCTCGGGGTTGAGGCCGACCCGCTCGGGGTGCTCCAGCTCGTTGATGAAGGCCAGCGCGTGGCCGACGGTCGGCAGCAGGATGTCGCCGCGCGGCTCGTTCGGCTTGGGCTCCAGGGCGAACCGGATGTCGTAGCCCTTGTCGATCACATAGGAGGTCAGCAGGTCGAGCCCCTCCTTGTAACGGTCGAGCGCGGCCTTGACGTCCTTGGCGGCGTCGGACTCGGCGCCCTCCCGGCCGCCCCAGCAGACGTAGGTGGTCGCGCCCAGCTCGGCGGCCAGGTCGATGTTGCGGATGACCTTGCGCAGCGCGTAGCGCCGGACGTCGCGGTCGTTGCTGGTGAACGCGCCGTCCTTGAAGACCGGGTGGGTGAACAGGTTGGTGGTGGCCATCGGGACCTTGAGCCCGGTCTCGGCCAGCGCCCCCTTGAACCGCTCGATCGCCTTGTCCCGGTCGGGCTCGACGGCCAGCAGGTCGTCGTCGTGGAAGGTCACGCCGTACGCGCCGAGCTCGGCGAGCCTGTGGACCGACTCCACCGGGTCGAGCGCGGCGCGGGTGGCGTCGCCGAACGGGTCGCGGGCCTGCCATCCGACCGTCCACAGGCCGAAGGTGAAGCGGTCCTGCGGGGTGGGCGTGTAGGCGTTCATGAGGCGGTCCTCCGATTTAATCCACGTTATGGACTTAATATGAGTGCGGAGAGTGGGATCGTCAAGGGGTGGGTGTTCCATGACACAGGCCGTGCGCCACGACTCGATGCGCGCCCGCAATCTGGGCCTGGTCCTCGGCGAGGTCCGCAGGAGCGGCCCGGTCACCCGCGCCGCGCTGGCGGAGATCACCGGCCTGACCAAGACGACCGTGTCCAAGATGGTCGGCGACCTGCTCGACGCCGGGATGGTCACCGAGACCGGCACGCTCCGCGACGGCGAGCGCGGCCGACCCGGCACGGCGGTCAGCCTGAGCGGCGGGCGGGTGGCGGCGCTCGGTCTGGAGATCAACGTCGACTACCTCTCCGCGTGCGTCGTGGACCTCGCCCTGACCGTACGGCTCCGTTATACACAGGCTGTGGACAACAGGGCCGCGTCACCTGTGGAAACCCTCGCCCGCCTGCAAAAACTTATCCACAGGGCTGTGGACGAAGCCCGGGCGGCCGGGCTCGTCATCGCCGGTTCCACTCTCGCGGTCCCCGGCCCCGTCAACGGCGGCCTGCTGCACAGCGCCCCCAACCTCGGCTGGCACGACGTCCGCGTCGGCGACCTGCTGGAGACCGGCGGCGAACCGCCGGGCGTGGAGGTGGAGAACGAGGCCAACCTCGCCGCGCTGGGCGAGCTCTGGTTCGGCACCGGCCACGGCGACTTCCTGCACGTGTCCGGGGAGATCGGCATCGGCGCCGGCCTGGTGGTCGGCGGCGCGCTCTTCCGCGGCGCCCGGGGCCTGGCGGGCGAGCTGGGACACGTGGTCGTCTCCCCCGACGGGCCCGCCTGCCGCTGCGGCGGCCGGGGATGCCTGGAGCAGTACGCCGGGCAGGAGGCCCTGCTGCGCGCCGCCGGCCTCCCCGCCCCGGCCCCCAGGACCGCCCCGGAGGCGACCTCCCCGGACGACGCCGTCGCGACCTCGGGCACCCCCGCGGCCCCGGGCGGCGTGGCGGAGCTGGTCGGCCGCCTGCGGGACGGCGACGGTCCCGCGCTGGAGGCCTGCGCCCGCGCCGGGCGGGCCCTGGGCATCGCGCTCACCTCGGCCACCCACCTGCTCGACCCCGGCACCATCGTGCTGGGCGGCGTCTTCGCGCCGCTGTTCCCCTGGATCTCCGGCCCGGTCCGCGACACGATGACCGGGCGGCTGACCGCGATGCGCCACGCCGTACCCGAGATCGCCGTCTCCCGGCTCGGCGCCGACGCGGCCACCCTCGGGGCGGCCGGGCAGGTCATCCACCGGGTCATCGCCGACCCGGGGCTCCACCTGGCCGCGGCCCGCGCGGTTCCCGCCCCGCGGTGAAGCGGGCGCCCGGGGGGCCGGGCGCCGCGGCGGAGCGGGCCCTCAGGAGGCCGGGTCCTGCAGCACCGCGTCGTGCAGGATCTCCATGCAGATCTCGGCGAGCTGCCCGACCTGTTCGGGGCCGAGCCGGTCGAACAGGGTCCGCCGTACGGCCTCGACATGACCGGGCGCGGCCGCGACCAGGACCGCGAGCCCTTCGTCGGTGAGCACCGCCCAGCTCACCCGCCTGTCGCTCTCGCACGGCACGCGCCGTACCCAGCCGCGTTCCTCCAGCCGCGCCACCGCGTGCGAGAGCCTGCTCGGCGAGGAGCCCACGCTCCCCGCCAGTTCGCTCATGCGCATCTTGCGCTTTTCCGCCTCGGACAGCCGCACCAGGATCGCGTAGTAGGTGTGCGGCATCCCGGAGTCCCGTTGCAGCTGGCGGTCCAGCTCCTCCTGAATGCGCTGTGAGGCGGCCAGGAACGCCCTCCAGGTGCGTTGCTCGCCGTCGTCCAGCCATCTCGTCATGGGTCAAGCCTAGTTGAGGCCTCAATCGTCGAAAGGTACAATGCTTGAGAGTTCAACTTTCCACCTCGGGGAGGGACCATGCCGGTCCAGCGTCTCAACCACGCGGTCCTGTTCGTGCGCGACGTCGAGCGCAGCGTCGCCTTCTACCGGGAGGCCCTCGGCTTCGAGGTCGTCATGGGGATGCCGGGCGCGGCGTTCCTGCAGGCCTCGGGCTCGACCAACGACCACGACCTCGGCCTGTTCGAGATCGGCGCGCAGGCGGGCCCCTCCGGCGCGGGACGCTCCACCGTCGGGCTCTATCACCTGGCCTGGGAGGTGGACACCCTGGAGGAGCTGGAGCGGATCGCCGTCAAGCTCGCGGAGCTCGACGCCCTGGTCGGCGCCTCCGACCACTCCACCACCAAGGCGCTGTACGCCAAGGACCCCGACGGGCTGGAGTTCGAGGTCTCCTGGCTGCTGCCCGCCGACCTCATCACCCCGGAGGTCCTGGAGGGGCGCAAGGGCATCAAGCCCCTCGACATCGCCCGCGAGAAGGAGAGGTACGGCGCGCGGACCCGCGGCGGCCTCGGGATCTCCATCCCCGTCTGACGGCCGCGCCGCCGGTGCCGGCCGCGTCAGCCGCGGGAGCCGGCGTCCCGGACGAGCAGGGCGGCCTGGACGCGGTTCGAGCAGCCGAGCTTGGCCAGGATCCGGCTCACGTAGGTCTTGATGGTCGTCTCGCTCATGTTCATCCGGCGGCCGATCTCGGCGTTGGACAACCCTTCGGCCAGCAGGCCCGCCACCTCCGACTCCCGGGGGGCCAGCGCCGCCAGCAGGCCGGCCGCCTCCCTGCGGCGGTGGGCCTCGCCCGGCGTGACCATGTCCAGGACCGTCCGGGCCACCGCGGGGGACAGGTAGGCGTCCCCGCGGTGCGCCGCCCGGACCGCGCGGATCAGCTCGTCGGGCGTGCAGTTCTTGAGCAGGAAACCGGCCACGCCGTTCTGCACGGCGCGCAGCACGTTCGGCTCCGCGCCGAAGGCCGTGAGCACCACGGTCCGCAGCCCCGGCATCCGGCGGCGCAGCTCCTCGGCCGCGCCCAGGCCGTCCAGCACCGGCATGTTGATGTCGACCAGCGCCACGTCGGCCCGGCACCTGATCGCCCCCTCGACGGCCGCTCTGCCGTCCGCCGCCTCGGCGACCACCTCGATGTCGCCCGCCGACTCCAGCACGGTGCGGATGCCGGCCGTGATCAGCGGCTCGTCGTCGGCGACCAGGACCCTGATCACCTCATCTCACCCCCACCGCGACGCCCGCGGACAGGATGCCGATCATCGCGATCGCCGTGAGGAGGCCGAGCGCGACCGTGCGGGCGCGTTCCGCCCCGGACGGCCCGCCGGAGATCTCTCCGGGGGCCTCCCCCTCGGCCGTCTCCGCACCGGCGGCCGGCACCATCGCGAAGAGCCGGAACTCCCCGGCCGACCCTCGGTGGTCCAGGAACCCGCCGGCGAGCCGTACCCGCTCACCCAGCCCGGCCAGGCCGTGCCCGGAACCGCCGGGGCCCGCGGGGGCCGGGCGGCCCGGTGCGGGGCCGGAGACGGTGACCGGCGAGACCGGACGGTCCGGTACGGGGTTGGACACGGTGACCAGCAGCGCGTCCGGCTCCCACGCGGCGCTCACCGCGACCGGCAGGCCCGGGGCGTGCTTGACCGCGTTGGTCAGCCCCTCCTCGACCACCCGGTACACCGCCTGCCCCGCCTCCGGGGACAACGCCCGGGCCTCCCCCCGCCACCGCAGCTCCACCGTGACCCCGGCCGCCCGGAACCCCTCCAGCAGCGTTGCGAGGGTCTCCGCGCCGAACGACCGTGCGGGCGGCGGCTCGTCCTGCGCCCGCAGCGCCCCGACCAGCTCGTACAGCTCGTCCATCGCGGCGCGCGCCGCTCCCGCCAGCTGCCGGACCGCCTGCCGTTCCGCGGCGGGCAGCGGCGACACCTCCAGCGCCGCCGCCTGGACCGACACGAGGCTGAGCCGGTGCCCGAGGGAGTCGTGCATGTCCCGGGCGATCCTCAGCCGCTCGCGCAGCCGCTCCCGCTCGGCCAGGAGCTCCCGTTCCTGCCGGAGCCGCCGGTTGTGCCGGTCGAGCGTCGAGACCAGCCGCTCGTGCTGGGCGAGGTACCGGCCGACCAGCAGCGGCAGCGCGGCGAACACGAGATAGGCGTACACGAAGGAGGGGGCCTCCGTCACGGACGGGGGCAGGAGCACGAGCTGCACGGCGAGGCCGCCGGACGCCGCGCCGACGGCCACGGCCAGGCCCCGCCGCGAGGTGATCCCGCGCCCGGCGTGGTAGGCGGTCCACAGCAGGAGGAAATACGTGCCGCCGGTCAGCGAGGCGAGGGTCAGCGCGGACACGAACGCCCCCGCCGGGGACCGGCGGCACAGCACGATCACCAGCCCCGCGGCCAGCGCGTATCCCGCCGTGCCCCACGACAGCAGAGCGCCCTGTCCCCTGGTCACCACGAGCGCCGTGTCGGCCAGGACCACGACGACGGCGAGGAGGTGTCGGCCCGTGCTGCGGTGTCGGCCCATGCTGCGCAGACTACGTCCCGGCCGCCGTTCCGGCTCGCCTGTCGACTTTCGTCGGCGGGAACCGGGCACTTTCGAGGACTGCGCGGGACCGGCCCCGGTTCCTAGCGTGAGCCGCGTGATCGACATACAGAACCTCAGCAAGAGGTACGGGGACACGGTCGCGGTCGACGGGCTCTCCTTCACCGTGCGGCCGGGCCGGGTGACCGGGTTCCTCGGCCCGAACGGGGCCGGCAAATCCACCACGATGCGGATGGCGCTGGGTCTCGACCACCCCACCGGGGGCCGGGTCCTCATCGACGGCCGGCGCTACCGGGAGCTGTCCGGCCCCCTGCGGCGGGTCGGGGCCATGCTGGAGACCCGGGACGTCCACCCCGGTCGCAGCGCGTACGGCCACCTGCTCTGGCTGGCGCGGAGCAACCGGATCCCCGCCGCCCGCGTCCGGGAGGTGCTGGAGCTGGTCGGGCTGGAGAAGGCCGCCCGCCGGCGGGTCCGGGGCTTCTCGCTCGGCATGACCCAGCGGCTCGGCATCGCCGCCGCGTTGCTGGGGGACCCGCCGGTGCTCCTGCTCGACGAGCCGGTCAACGGGCTGGACCCGGAGGGGGTCCGGTGGATCCGCAACCTCATGAGGGGGCTGGCCGCCGAGGGCCGGACGGTGTTCGTCTCCAGCCACCTGATGGGCGAGATGGCGCTCACCGCGGACCACCTCGTCGTGATCGGCCGCGGCCGGCTCCTCGCCGACACCTCCACGCGGGAGTTCATCGAGGCCAACTCCCGCTCCCACGTCCGGATCCGCACACCCGAGCCCGAGCGGATGCGCCGGGCGCTGACCGCGGCCGGCGTCCGGGTACGGCAGGCGGCGGACGGCACGCTGGAGGCGTACGGGACGGAGGCCGCGGGAGTCGGCGAGCTGGCCGCGGCGAGCGGCCTGACGGTGCACGAGATCGCCACGGAGACGGCGTCGCTGGAGGAGGCGTTCATGCGGCTCACCGGAGAGGGGGCGAACGACCGGACGGCGGCACCGGACACCGCAGACGGCACGGACCGCCAGGAAGCGCCCGACACCGGGGGCGGCACGAATGACCGGACGGCGGCGCCCGACACCGGGGACGGCGCGGGCCGCCGGGCCGTGCGGCCGCCTTCCGGGGAGCGCCGGGCCGGGAGGCGGTGATGGACATGGCCTCCGCGCGCGCGGTCCTCGCCGCCGAATGGGTCAAGATCAGGACTCTGCGATCGACGCCCGTGACCCTGCTGCTGGGCGTCGCCCTCAGCGCCGGTCTCGGCTATCTGCTGGGGCTGAGCTTCAGCGCCGGCTTCTCCGACACGGCTCAGGAGCGGCCCGAGCCCGCCGCCCTGCTCTTCGCCACCTTCTACAGCCTCACCCTCGGCCAGCTCCCCCTGGTGGTGTTCGCGGTCCTGACCGTGGGCGGCGAGTACTCCTCCGGGACCATCCACGCCTCCCTGACGGCGGTTCCCCGGCGCGGCGCGTTCTACGGCGGCAAGATGCTCGCCGTGGCGCTGACGGTGCTGGGCGTCGCGGTGGTCACCGTCCCGGCCGCCTTCTTCGCGGCGCAGGCGGGCCTGGGCCGGTACGGCATGCCCCCGGACGCTGACGGGGTGCCGCAGGCCGTCCTCGGCTCATGCCTCTATCTGACGCTCATCTGCGTCTTCGCCGCCGGAGTGACGGCGATGCTGCGCAGCCCGGCGCTCTCGCTCGGCGTCCTGCTCCCGGTGTTCTTCCTCGGCTCCCAGGGGCTCGGCAACGTCCCGAAGGTGAAGGTCGTCGCGCAGTATCTGCCGGATCAGGCAGGCATGGTGATCATGCGCCTCACCGGCCCGCCCGGGGATCCGGGCTTCGGCCGCCCGTACGGCCCGTGGGCCGGGATGGGCATCCTCGCCCTCTGGGCCGCCGCCGCCCTCATCGGCGGCTATCTGATGCTGCGCCGCCGTGACGCCTGAGGTGTGACGATCGAGATGGGCGGCAAGGGGCCCAATTCTCGCTTTGTGACTCCAGGTAATGGATAATTAACTCTGAGTGAGAGATAGTGGGGGGATGGCAGAGGCCGAATCCCTGGAAAGGCTCCGCGCCCACCTCGCAGAGCGCGGAGTCCCCGCCGATCTGCGCGGGGAAGCCCTGGTCGTCCACCTCCGGACATCGCCCATGCCCGTCTGGGTGTTCGTCGGCTACGGCGGCCGGTTCTTCTCCTGGCAGTGCGCCGAGAAGCGCCACCCCGTGAGCGACGTCGCCGGCGCGGCCGATGCGCTGGTCTCCTACGTCTCCTCGCCCCCCTCCCTGTTCAGGGAGGGGACGAGGTTCAGGGACGGGACGAGGCGCGGTCAGACCGCGCGGTGATACTGGTCGGGCCAGCGCGCCGCGGCCCCGAGCTCCGCGAGCTCGCGCGCCGCCAGGTTCGGCCAGTACGGGTTGCGCAGCAGTTCCCTGCCGAGCAGCACCGCGTCCGCCTGCCCCGAGGCGACGATCTCCTCCGCCTGCCGGGCCTCGGTGATCAGGCCGACGGCGGCCACCGGCAGGTCCGTCTCGGCCTTCACCCGGGCGGCGAACGGGACCTGATAGCCGGGCCCGGCGGGGATGCGGGCGTTCGGCGCGTTGCCTCCGGTGGAGGTGTCCAGCAGATCGACGCCGTGGGCGAGCAGGTCCTTGGCGAAGCGCACCGTGTCGTCCCCGGTCCAGCCCTCCCGGCCGTCCTCGGGATTCTCCGTCAGCCAGTCGGTGGCCGAGATCCGGAAGAAGACCGGCAACCCGTCCGGCCAGACCGCGCGGACGGCGTCCACCACCTCGAGCGCGAACCTGGTGCGGTTCTCGTAGGAGCCGCCGTAGGCGTCGGTGCGCCGGTTGGTGTGGGGGGACAGGAACTCGTTGATGAGATAGCCGTGCGCGCCGTGCACCTCGGCCACCTGGAAGCCGGCGGCCAGCGCCCGCCGCGCGGCGGAGGCGAACCCCTCGACGATCCGCCCGATCTCGTCCACGCTCAGCTCGGCCGGCACGGGATAGCCGTCGGCGAAGGCGAGCGGGCTCGGGCCGACCGGCTGCCAGCCGTGCCGGTCCGGGCCGACCGGGGCGCCGCCGAGCCAGGTGCGGTCGGTGGAGGCCTTGCGGCCGGCGTGCGCGAGCTGGATGCCGGGCACGGCGCCGTGCTCGCGCAGGAACGCGGTGATGCGGGCGAAGCCCTCCTGCTGGCGGTCGTTCCACAGGCCGAGGTCGGCCGGGCTGATCCGGCCCTCGGGTGCGACCGCGGTCGCCTCGGTGATGATCAGGCCGGCCCCGCCCACCGCCCTGGCGCCCAGGTGGGCGAGGTGCCAGTCGGTCGGCACTGCCTGCTCCGGGCCCTCGACGGCCGCGCAGTACTGGCACATCGGGGCCATCCAGACCCGGTTGGGGATGCTCAGGTCCCGCACCGTCAACGGCTCGAACAACGCGCTCACGACATGCTCCTCGGTCGGGGGTCACCGGACTCGGTCGGGGATCGCCCACCACGGGCTCCGGCCGTCCATTGATACGATAGTCATCGTACTACGACGAATGTCAAATTACGATATTCGTCGTACAATGAACGCTCCGACGGGAGGAGCCGCCGTGTCGACCGCAACCGCCAGGGCCCTGGAGCACCCTCGGCTTGAGGAGATCCGCCTGGAGGCCGTACTGCACGCCCTGTCCGACCCGATGCGCCTGCAGGTGGTGCGCTTCCTCGCCGACCTGGGCGAGGGGCGGGAGGCGGCCTGCTCGGCGATCGAGCTGGCGGTCAGCAAGTCGACCACCACCCACCACTTCCGGGTGCTGCGCGAGGCCGGCGTGATCAACCAGGTCTACCGGGGCACGGCGAAGATGAACGCGCTGCGCCGCCACGACCTCGACACCCTGTTCCCCGGCCTGCTCGGCACCGTCCTGGACGCCGAGGCGGCCCAGCGGCGGCGCACCGGCTGACCGCCCGGCCGGGCCGCCTCACCCGCGGACGAGCGCGCCCAGGAGGCGCTCGGCCTCCCCGGCCACCGCGGGGAACGCACCCTCCGGATCGGGGGACCTGGCCAGCATCATGCCCGCCTCGCAGAGCGCGCCGAAGACCAGCTGCGAACGGACGTCGAGATCCCCGCCGGCGATCCACCCCTCCGCCGCGGCGACGCGCATGCCGTCCCGCAGCACCCGCAGCAGGTGCTCATACTCGATCTCGCGGACCGCGTCCCAGCCGAGCACGGCCGGCCCGTCCAGCAGCACGATCTGCCGGAACCCCGGGTCCGTGCAGCACTCCAGGAAGGTCCGGCACCCCTCCCGCAGGGCGGACCAGGAGTCGGGGGCGTGCGCGGCCACGCGCTCCAGCGCGGTGGCGGCCCGGCGCAACCTGCGGACGAACACCTCGCGGAACAGCCCGGCCTTGCCGGGGAAGTGGTGGTAGGCCGCGCCCTTCGTCATCCCGGCCGCCGCGGCGACGGCGGCGAGCGACGTGGCGGCGTAGCCGTCCCGGCCGAACATCTCCTCCGCGGTCGCGAGCAGCCGGGACGAGGTCGCACTCGAACGCTCGGCCTGGGTCCGCCGGACCACGGCGCCGTCCTTGGCGGGCATCGATCCGCCCTCCCTTCTCCGCAGGCTCACCTGCGGAACGCTTCCCTCCCGGCGGACCGGTCGCGCGGTGGTCCTTGACGGGACACTCGATGGAACATACGTTCGATTCGAACAGTTACATACCCTCGGTATGAAAGCGAGCCGGTCATGAACGCACCGCCCATCGCAATCTACGGCGCCAACGGGCACACGGGCCGCCTGGTCGCCGCCGAGCTGCTCTCCCGGGACCAGGACATCGTGCTGTCCGGCCGTGACGCCGGAGCGTTGCGGGCCCTCGCCGAGGAGCTGGACTCCCCGCGGCGCGTGCGGGTCCACCTCGCGCCCCTGGACGACCGGGCCGCCCTGCGCGAGCTCGCCGAGAACGCCTCCGTCCTGATCCACTGCGCCGGGCCCTACGCCCGGACCGGCGAGCCGGTCGCCGCCGCCGCGGCGGCGGCCGGTTGCCACTACGTCGACCACGCCATCGAGCCGCGCCACGTCAAGCACCTGTTCGAGTCCCTTCAGGCGCAGGCCCAGCGCACCGGCGCCGTGATGATCCCCCAGATGAGCTTCTACGGCGCGCTCGCCGATCTGCTGGCCGCGGTCGTGACCGAGGGCATGTCCGAGGTCGACCGGATCACGGTGGGCTACCGGGTCACCGGCTGGCGCATGACGAAGGCCGCGATCAAGACGGCGGAGCTGCTGATCGGCGAGATCGACAGGGTGACCTACACCGACGGGGTCCTGCGCACGGGACCGGTCGAGATCCGCAACACCGTCTTCCCCTTCCCCCCGCCCATCGGCCCCCGCACGATGATCGCGCCCTTCCCCTCCGGGGAGATGGTCACCATCCCCAGGCACGTCCCCGTCCGCACCGTGGAGTCCCAGCTGACCTCCAGCACCTTCGAGGAGGAGCAGATCTTCACCAGCGTGGACGCCGACGCGGCCGAACGGGCGCGCACGGAGTTCATGGTCGCCGTCCAGGCCGTCGCGGCCGGGGGCGGCGGCCGCAACGCGCACATCAGGGGCACCGACATCTGGTGGGTCGGCGCGGTGGCCTCGGTCGAGGCGGCCCTGCTGCTGGCCGAGGGCAGGGAGACCGCCAAGGCCGGCGTCCTCAGCGCCGCCGAGGCCTTCCACGCCCTGCCCTTCCTGCGCCGGATGGAGGAGCTCGGCGCGTTCACGCTCACCGTGTGAGCGGCCCGGCCTCCTCCGCGGCCTCCCCGGCGGTCCCGTCAGCGATCTCACGGACGGTCTCGCCGGCGGTCTCGTCGGCGGCCAGCATCTTCTTCAGCAGGTCCCGCAGCTGGATCCGCTCCGACTCCTCCAGCGCGCCCAGCGGCGCGGCCGCGAAGCCGAGGGAGCGGCGCAGTTCCGTGACGGCCCGCCGGCCGTCGGGGGTGAGCGTGATGTTCTTCACCCTCCGGTCGGCGGGATCGGCCTCGCGCCGCAGGAGGCCGCGCCCCTCCAGGCGGTCCACGATGCCGGTGACGTTGGACGGGTCGCAGTTGAACAGGCGCGCGATGCGCCTCATGGGCAGGGGCCCGGCGGCGATCAGCACGAGCATCTTGGCCTGCAGGGCGGTCAGCCGGTGCCGCCCGGCGGCCTCCTCGTATCTCCTGTTGTAGCGGGCCGCCACCTCTCCCATCAGAGCCACCACTTCACCGGTCACGTTCATGGGGTGATTATATTTGACGTACATCAACCTTTGACGGAGCTCATATGTCTCGGCAGATCAATCTCGCCTCGCGCCCCTCCGGCTGGCCGACCCCGGACGACTTCGACCTGGTGGAGGTGACGCCGCCCGCCCCGCAGGAGGGCCAGGTGCTGGTCCGCAACCTGTTCATGTCGGTCGATCCGTACATGCGGGGCCGCATGAACGACGCCAAGTCGTACGTACCCCCGTTCAAGCTCGGCGAGCCGCTGGAGGGCGGGGCGGTCGGCGAGGTCGTCGAGTCGCGGGCGCCCGGCCTGGCCGAGGGGGACCTCGTCCTGCACGGCTACGGATGGCGCGAGCAGGTGGTCACCGACGCCACCCGGGTGCGCAAGGTCGACCCGATCGAGGGGGTCTCCCCCACCGCCTACCTCGGCGTGCTGGGCATGCCCGGCCTCACCGCCTACGCCGGCCTCCTCGACGTGGCCTCCTTCAAGGAGGGCGAGGCGGTCTTCGTCTCGGGCGCCGCCGGGGCGGTGGGCAGCCTCGTCGGCCAGATCGCCAAGCTGAAGGGGGCCTCGCGCGTCATCGGCAGCGCGGGCTCCGACGAGAAGGTCTCCAACCTGTACGACCTCGGCTTCGACGCGGCCTTCAACTACCGCAACGGCCCGGTCACCGAGCAGCTCCGCAAGGCGGCCCCCGACGGCATCGACGTCTACTTCGACAACGTCGGCGCCGACCACCTGGAAGCGGCGATCGACTCGCTCAACACCGGCGGCCGGGTCGCCATGTGCGGCGCGATCGCGGTCTACAACGCCACCGAGCCCTCTCCCGCCCCGCGCAACCTCTTCCTCGCCGTCGGCAAGCGGCTCACCCTGCGCGGCTTCATCGTCGGCGACCACTCCTCCCGGATGCGCGACATGATCGCGGAGGTCGGCGGCTGGCTGCGGGAGGGCCGCATCTCCGCGCAGGAGACCGTGGTCGACGGCCTGGAGAACGCCCCGGCCGCGTTCATCGGCCTGATGCGGGGCGAGAACACCGGAAAGATGATCGTCCGTCTCTGATCCGCGAGGCGCCCCGGGGCACCGTCCCCGGGGACGGCGTCGCCGGCCGACATGCGGCGGCGGAAAGTATGTCGCCGGACCACACTGCCGGCCGGGGTCCCCCTTGGCAGGATTCGTACATGGAACTCACCGCTCGTGGTCTGCGGCACAACCTCATGGTCCGCGGACCCATCGATGGCCCGCCCGTGCTGCTGGTCCACGGCAACTGCTCCTCCGGGGCGTTCTGGGAGCCGCTGGTACGGCTGCTGCCCGAGCACTGGCGGATCGTCGCGCCCGACCTGCGCGGCTACGGCGGCACCGAGGCCGCGCCGGTCGACGCCACCCGCGGGCTGCGCGACTTCTCCGACGACCTGGCCGCCCTGCTGGAGGCGGAGGAGGTCTTCCCGGCCGGCGCCCGCCCGGTCGTGGTGGGCCACTCCATGGGCGGCGGCGTGGCGATGCAGCTGCTGATCGACGCCCCCGAGCGGATCGCCGCGCTGGTCCTGGAGGCGCCGCTGTCGCCGTACGGCTTCGGCCTGGGCGGGGCGGGCGCGGCCAACCCCGACTTCGTGGCCCGCCTGGCGGCCGGTGACCGCACCGACGAGTCGCCCGCCAGCCCCCGGATGATCCTGCGCACGTACTACGTGGCCGACCCGGCGAGCCTGGGCGCGGACGAGGAACTGCTGCTCGACACGGTCCTGTCCACCGCGATCGGCGAGGGGAACTATCCGGGCGACGCGGCTCCCGGCGACGAGTGGCCGGGCGCGGGCGCCGGACGGCGCGGCGTGCTCAACTCCATGGCGCCGCAGTGGTTCGGCATCGCCGACGACCTGGTCGCGGTCCCCGGCAAGCCGCCGGTGACCTGGGTGCGGGGCGACGCCGACCAGATCGTCTCGGACACCTCCCTGTTCGATCTGGCCTATCTCGGCAAGCTCGGCGCGGTGCCCGGCTGGCCGGGCGAGGAGATCTGCCCGCCCCAGCCGATGGTCACCGAGACCAGGGCGGTCCTCGACCGGTACGCCGAGGCCGGGGGCTCCTACGAGGAAATCGTCTACGAAGGGGTGGGGCACAGCCCGCACATCGAGCGCGCCACCGACTTCGCCGCGGTCATGGCCCGCGTCGTGAAGGAGGCCGCGGCGGCCGACGCGGAGGCCGGTGAGTGAACCGGTGAGCGAGCCGGTTCATCGCCGGGAGCGGGTGCCCGTCCGGGGCGGCACGCTGCGGGTAGGGGTGTGGGGCGAGCGCGGCCCGCTGGTCGTCGCCGCCCACGGCATCACCTCCTCCCACCTGGCCTGGACGCTCGTCGGCCCGGATCTGGGACGCGACCACCGCTTCGTCGCGGTGGACCTGCGCGGCCGGGGCGGCAGCCGGGACCTGCCCGAGCCGTACGGCATGGCGGCGCACGCCGACGACCTCGCCGCCGTGATCGACCATTACGGCGGCGGGCCGGCCCTGCTGACCGGGCACTCGATGGGCGGCTTCGTCGTGGCCGAGACCGCCCGCCGCCACCGGGACCTGGTGGACCGGCTCGTCCTGGTGGACGGCGGGGCGCCGCTCCCCCTGCCCGAGGGCGCGGGCACCGTACGGGAGGCGATCGAGCGCACGGTGGGGCCGATCGTGGCGCGGCTGGGACGGACGTTCGCGACCCGGGAGGAGGGCCGGGACCTGTGGCGCGCGCACCCGGCCTTCGCCGAGTGGACCGAGGCGTGCGCCGCCTACGCCGACTACGACCTGGTGGAGGTGGGCGACCGGTTCGAGGCCGCGTGCCGGCTGGAGGCCGCGCTCGCCGACGCGCCCGAGGTGTACGCGCTGCCCGGCGCCGTCCCCGGGCCGCTGCCGGTGCCCGCCGTGTTCCTGCGGGCGGCCCGCGGCATGCTGGACGAGCCTGACCTGCCGCTGTACGCCCCCGGCCGGGCCACCGAGTGGCTGCCCGGCGTCACGGAGTCCACCGTGGACGGCGTCAACCACTACACGATCACGCTGTCCCCCCGGGGCGGTGCGGCGGTGGCCGCCGCCGTACGGAACCCCGCGCTCTGACCCCGGGGCTCCGCCGGTGCGGGTACGCGAATCGCGTACGGCGGAGCCTCCGGTCCGGGTACGCCGACCACGTACGGCGGAGCCTCCGGTCCGGGCCTCAGCCCTCGCGCTCCTCCCCCTCCTCGGCGAGGACCTCGCGCTCGTAGGCCCGCAGCGTCTCGACGAACAGCAGCCGCTCGGCGGGCGTCAGCGGCTCCAGCGCCTTGCGCCAGGCGCGCGCCCCCCTGGCCAGCCACCTGTCGACCGACTCGCGGCTCTCCTCGGCGATGGCCACGATCGTGCGGCGGCGGTCGGCGTCGTCCTCGCGCCGCTCGACCACGCCCCTGCGGCTCAGGTCGCCGACCATCAGGCTCACCGTCGCCGGGGCGACCTCGAGCCGGGCGGCCAGCTCGTTGACGCCGAGCGGCCCGTCGAAGAGCAGGTACGCCAGCAGCGACAGGTGCCGGGGGGCGAGGTTGAGCGACTGCAGCTGCTCCGGGACCTTGACGCGCTTGATCCGCCCGACCATGCGGGGCATCAGGAGCAGCAGCGTCCGGACTCCGGCTTCGACGCTCAGGCCGTCGGTTGACATAGCTTGATCTCCAAAATAGCTTTGCTTACAAAGCAAAAGTTCTCCGTTGCCCCGGAGGCTATCCAGCCGTGTCTCCGTACGACCAGGAGGGTCACCACGTGGCCGACTATTCCCAGCAGCAGGTCATCGACTTCAACCGGCAGGTCATCGAGGAGTTCCGGAAGAACGGCGGCAGGGTCGGCGGCAGGTTCGAGGGCGCGCCCCTGCTGCTGCTGACGACGACCGGCGCGAGGACCGGCAGGCCGCGGACGAACCCGGCCGCCTATCTGCGGGAGGACGACCGCGTCTTCGTCTTCGCCACCAACGCCGGGTCCGACCGCCACCCGGCCTGGTACCACAATCTGCTGGCCCGTCCCCGGGTCACCTTCGAGATCGGTGACGGCCACCGGGTCGAGACCCGCGCCGCGACGGCGGTCGTGCTCCGCGGCGAGGAACGGGACGGGGTCTACGCCCGCCAGGCCGCGATCGTGCCCGCCTTCGCCACTTACCAGGCCGGGACCTCACGGATCATCCCCGTGATCGCCCTGCACCCGGTGGACCGCGAACGGGCCCGCAGGATCGGCGACGACCTGGCGCGGATCCACGCCGGGCTCCGCCGGGACCTGACGGCCGTACGCGGGGAGCTGGAGGAGTTCCTCGCCGGCCGGCGGGACGCCCCGCCCCGGGCTCGCCTGGGCACGGATCTGCGCGATCACTGCCTGGCGTTCTGCGATGCGCTCCACACGCACCACACCCGCGAGGACGGGACCGGGTTCCCCATCCTCGAACGCCATCACCCCGAGCTCCGCCCGGTACTGGAGAGGCTGCGGCGCGAGCACGTGGCGGTGGCCGGCGCCGTCCACCGCCTGCGGACGCTCCTGGCCGATCCCGGCGGGTCGGATCCGGAGCGGGTCCGGGCGGAGTTCGACCGGCTCTCGGCCGAGCTGGAGTCCCACTTCGCCTACGAGGAGGAGCAGCTCACCGACGCGCTCAACGCCCTCGTCCCGGAGGGCTGAACCCGCGCCGGCCGACCCGCGACCGCCGTACGCGCCACCGCGACCGCCGTACGCGCCACCGACGTGCGCGCCGTGTGCGCCGTGTGCGCCGTGCGCGCCGTGTGCGACGCCGGTGCGGGTACGCGGATCTGCGTACGGCGGAGCCTCCGGTGAGCGGATTCCCGCCGGGGCCCGCGCGGCCAGACTCGGCCGCATGCTCACCCTCCTCGTCCGCGCCTTCCGCGTCCCCGATCTCCGCGGGAAGCTGCTCTTCACCCTGGCCATGATCGTGTTGTTCCGGTTCGGGCAGGTCCTGCCCGCGCCGGGCGTGAACGTGATCGCGGTGCGGGAGTGCCTGAGCAGGTCCGACAGCGGGCTCGTCGACATGGTGCAGCTCTTCAGCGGCGGGGCGATGCTGAAGCTGTCGGTGTTCGCCCTGGGGGTCATGCCGTACGTCACCGCCGGCATCGTGGTCCAGCTGCTCGCCACGGCGGTCCCGCGCCTTGAGGCGCTCAGGAAGGAGGGACGGCAGGGGCAGGCGAAGATCACGCAGTACACGCGCTATCTGACGGTGGCGCTGGCCGTGATCAACGCCGCCACCGTCGTGTCGCTGGCCCGCGCGGGCCGGATCTTCCCCAACTGCGACCGGCGACTGCTGCACGACCAGAGCCCGACGACGGTGGCGGTGATCGTGTCCACCATGGTGGCGGGGACGTGCGTGATCATGTGGCTGGGCGAGCTGATCACCGAGCGCGGGATCGGGAACGGCATGTCGATCCTGATCTTCACCCAGGTGGTCGCCGTGTTCCCGTCCTACCTGTCGAAGATCTTCGTGCTCAACCCGGTCGCGCTGGTGACGATGCTGGTCTCGGGCGTCTTCCTGGTGGCGGCGGTGGTGTTCATCGAGCAGGCGCAGCGGCGGATCCCGGTGCAGTACGCCAGGCGGGTGGTCGGGCGCAGGGTGTACGGCGGGACCTCGACCTACCTGCCGCTGAAGGTCAACCAGGCCGGGATCGTCCCGGTCATCCTCGCCTCGTCCCTGCTGGTCGTGCCGCAGATGGCCGCGCAGCTGACGGGCGGGACGGGACCGGTCGGCGAATGGGTCACGCGCTATCTCGTCTCGGGCGACCACCCGGTCTACATGCTGGGCTACTACGCGCTGATCGTGGCGTTCACCTACCTCTACACCTCGATCACCTTCGACCCGGCGGAGGTGGCCGACGGCATCATGCGCTACGGCGGGTTCGTCCCCGGCGTCCGGCCGGGCCGGGCCACCGCCGCCTACCTGCGGTTCGTGCTCTCGCGGCTGACCGCGCCGGGGGCCGCCTACCTCGGCGCGCTGTCCCTGATCCCGATCATCGCGTTCGCGATCCTGGACGACCCGTCGAGCCAGACGGACTTCCCCTTCGGCGGGACGACCGTCCTCATCATGGTCGGCGTGGGGCTGGAGACGGTGAAGCAGATCGAGGCGCACCTGGAGCAGCGCGCCTACCGGGGCTTCCTCAAGGAATCGTCAGACCGGACCTGACGGCGAAGACGACCAGCTGGGCCCGGTCGCGGGCGTGCAGCTTGACCATGGCGCGGCTGACGTGGGTGCGGACCGTGTCGGGGCTGATGACCAGTTCCTTGGCGATCTCGTCGTTCGACCGGCCGGTGGCGACCCAGGCGACCATCTCCCGCTCCCGGGGCGTGAGGGTGTCGAGGCCCTCGACCGGGGTGACGTCGTGGCGGCCGAACAGGCCGATGACCTTCCTGGTGACGGAGGGGGACAGCAGCGCCTCACCCGCGGCGACGACCCTGATCGCGTGGACGAGCTCCTCGGGGGCACTGTCCTTGAGGACGAACCCGCTGGCCCCGGCCTGCAGGGCGGCGAAGACGTAGCTGTCGACCTCGAAGGTGGTGACGACGATCACCCGGGTGGCGCTGACCTCCGGGTCGGCGGCGATGGCCCGAAGGGTCTCGATGCCGTCCATGCCGGGCATGCGGACGTCGAGGAGGAGGACGTCGGGGCGGGTCTCGCCCAGCAGCCGCAGGGCCGCGGCGCCGTCGGCGGCCTCACCGGCGAACTCCAGGCCGGGCTCGCGGTCGATGAGCGCCCGGAGCCCCATGCGCACGACGGCCTGGTCGTCGGCGAGCGCCACCCGGATCGGCCCCGTCCGCGAGGTCACCCGACGCCCCCGCCCACAGGACGCCCGGATCGTACGGCCCGCGCCGTCGCGCGGGCTCCGCGGGAACCAGCCCGCACGGCCCGCGCCGTCACGCGGACTCCGCGGGGAACCGGGCCACGACCCGGAAGCCGCCGCCCTCCCGGGGGCCCGCGCTGAACGTCCCGCCGGACTCCGTCACCCGGGCCCGCATCCCGGCCATCCCCCGGCCCTCGGCCGTGCCCGAGGGGCCGCCGCCCCGGTCGGCCACCTCCAGGACGAGCTCGCGCGGGCCGCCGGTGACGCTCACCAGGGCCCTGGTCGGCCCGGCGTGCCGCATGACGTTGGTCAGGGACTCGCGCACGACCCGGTAGACCACGTCCTCCAGGTGGCCGGGGACCTCCGGATCGGCGGGCTCGACGTCGACGGGCAGCCCCGCCGCCCGGACCCCGTCGATCAGCAGGGGCAGGTCGTGACCCGCTCTCCCCGGGTCGAGGGCGTCGAGCGCGAAGCGCAGGCGGCCGAGCGCCTGCGTGCTGGTCGAGCGGATGGCCTCCAGCGACGCGCGGGCCTGGGCGGGGTTCTCGTCGAAGACGAGCAGGGCGACCCCCGCCTGCATGGCGATGGTCGCCAGATCGTGCCCGGCGACGTCGTGCACCTCCCCGGCGATGCGGGCCCGTTCCGCGGCGATCAGCTCCCGGACGTCCGCCGGTGACCCGGCGCTTTCCACGAGCGCCGCCGGGTCGGCCGGGGTCACCGCGGGGACGCGCTTCACGAGCGGTACCGGGTGGGCCGGGGCCACGGTGGGGGCCGCCCAGGCGGCCGTGCTCACCGGCCGGTCGGCCGTACCGCGGACCTGGCCGGAATCGGCAGAAGCCTTACCGGAATCGCCGGAGACCCGGCCGGGGACGTGGCCGGGACCGCTGGGAACGCGGTCTGGGCCGCCGGGGACGTGGCTGGAGCCGCCGGGAGCCTGGCTGGAGCCGCCGGGAGCCTGACCGGGAGCGCTCGACGGCCAGGGGATGGCGAGCCAGCCCACCCACGCCAGCATCAGGATGACCGGCAGGTCGCGCAGCCGTCCGAGGCGGGACAGCCCCGACGCGGCCACCGCGAGAGAGTTGCGCGGGCGGCCGTCCGGACGCGTGTGCTCGGTCACCGCTCTCCAGGAACAGGCTCGTGTGAGCTCGACGGGCTCGTACGAGCCGATCCTAGCCAGTGCCGAACGATCATGCTCGGGGCCGCGTATCACCGTCCGCCAAGGGGTCCAGGGGGTCGGCCGGGCTCTCCGCGGCGGGCCGGGACGACCGGGCGGGCCGCGACAGCCGCCGGCCGAGGCGCCGGCCGGGCTCCTCGACCAGGCGGTGGGTCAGGTGGGCGAGCGGCACCAGCAGGAGGAGGAACAGCACGAGGTTCGGGCTCACCCGCAGCAGGAGCGGGTGGAGCAGATAGAGGGAGAAGCTGATCACCCCGAGGTGGGCGAGCCATCCGGGGAACTCGCGGTGCCGCATCGCGAACGCGGCCGCGAAGAAGGCGGCGGCCAGCAGGATCGCCGGTGCCCAGCCGGGGTCGTCCTTGGCCGGGATCCCGCAGACCAGGACCGTCACCACGGCGGCGACGGCGGTACGCCACCGGATCGTCCCCTGCTCGGCGCGGTACACGGCCGTGCCGGCGAACATCGCGGCCAGGACGATCAGCCCCTGCCACGGGCCGATCCGGCTGCCCAGGATCACCAGCGCCAGGCCGAGGAAGCCGCCCGCCACCGCGGCGGCCGTACCCACCCCGCCGCGGGCCCGCGCCGACACGACGACGACCGCGACGACCGCGAGCCCCAGAGTCGCGGCGAGCAGGTCGGCACGACCGCTGATCACGGGGCGGGTCAGCACGAGTCCGAGGGGTACGGCCGACAGGGCCAGCGCGATCGCGACCGCGGCCGACCCGTGCGCCCGCCGTACGGCGAACAGCCCGACGGTCAGCAGGTAGAACGCCATCTCGTAGGAGAGCGTCCACATCACGTCGACGACGGCGGGCACGCCGAGCAGTTCCTGCAGCATGGTCAGGTTCCCCAGGACCACCAGGGGCAGGGGCCGCGCGCTCAGGCCCGGATGGAGAGCGAGCGCCCCGGCGTACGCGAGCAGGAGCGCCAGGACGAGCGCGACGAGCAGCAGGGGCAGCAGCCGGAAGGCCCGGCCGATCCAGAAGGCCCGGACGTCGCCGCGCCGCTCCAGGGAGGCGGGGATGATATAGCCGCTGACCAGGAAGAACACGAAGACGCCCCAGGTCCCGACGTCGATCCTGCGGTCCACCTCTCCCCAGAGGCCCGGGATGAAGGTCCAGCCGGCGTGGTGCATCGCGACGGCCAGCGCGGCGGGACCCCGTACGGCATCCAGCCAGGTCAGTCGGGGAGACGTCGGGACCATTTGCCCGACTTTAGGGCATCTTCTCCCTATAGATGGCCCCGATGAGGGAGTGGCCGCCGGGGCCGCGGTGAGTGTGACGAACGCGGCATCCGGCCAGAAATATCCGCACGATCACGGCTGTTGCACCGCCTGTACCGAGGCCGCGGCCCACGGCCGGGACGCGGGCCCCTCTCCCGGCCGGAGTCCTCCCGGCCGAAGCTCCCTCGACGAAGGCTTTCCCGGCGAAAGGCGTGTTCCCATGGCTCTTCCCCTCTCCATCCTCGACCTGGCCCACATCGGTGAGGGAGAGACGGTGCGAGACAGCCTGAACGCCAGCGTGACGCTGGCCCGGCGGGCCGAGGAGTGGGGTTACCGGCGGATCTGGTACGCCGAGCACCACAACATGCCGACCATCGCGTCCTCGGCCACCAGCGTGCTCATCGCGCACGTGGCCGCGCACACGCGCACGATCCGCCTGGGCGCCGGGGGCGTCATGCTCCCCAACCACTCGCCGCTGACCATCGCCGAGCAGTTCGGCACCCTGGAGTCGCTGCACCCGGGACGCATCGACCTCGGGCTCGGCCGGGCGCCGGGCAGCGACCAGAAGACCATGCGCGCCCTGCGCCGCACGCCGTCCTCCGCCGACGGGTTCCCCCAGGACGTCCTGGAGCTGCAGGGATACCTGACCGGCCAGTCCCGCATCCCGGGCGTCGACGCGACGCCGGGCAAGGGCACCGACGTGCCGCTGTACATCCTGGGCTCCTCGCTGTTCGGCGCCCAGCTCGCCGCCGCGCTCGGGCTCCCGTACGCCTTCGCCTCCCACTTCGCCCCGAACGCGCTGGAGGAGGCCGTCGCCCTCTACCGGCGCGAGTTCAAGCCGTCCGCGCAGCTGGAGCGCCCGTACGTCATCGCCGGCGTCAACGTCATCGCGGCGGACACCACGCAGGAGGCGCAGGAGCAGTTCCTGTCCGCCAAGCGCAAGCGGGTGGCGCTGTTCCTCGGCCGGGACCGGACGTTCACCCCGGAGGAGGCGGACATGATCCTCGAATCCCCCGCCGGGCAGCAGATCGTGCAGATGACCAAGTACTCCGCCGTCGGCACCGCGGCCGAGGTCGAGGACCACCTCGGCCGTTTCGCCGCGCACGCCCAGGCCGACGAGCTGATCGTCGTCTCCGCGGCCCCGGACAGGAAGGCGTGGCTGCGCTCCTTCGAACTGCTCGCGGAGGTCCACGGCCTGGTCCCGGCGTAGGGTCCCGCCTGACACTCCGGCGCGGGGAGCGTCAGGCGGAGAGCCGGAAGGCTCCGGTGATCAGTCGGCGACGAAGCGGGTCCGGCGCCATCCATGCTCGCCGTGCTCCCGCTGCCGCCGGACCGCGTAGGCGCCCGGCGCGCATCCCGTGGCGCCGTGCTCGGGATGCAGCAGGTAGGCCACGGCCGAGGTCTCGAACAGGCCGATCGCCAGTCCTTCGGCGTCCATCACCTCGGTCGTCCAGCGGCACGTGCCCGGGTCGGCGACGAGCGTGTGCGGGTTGCCCCCGGCCTCGCCGCGCAGGAGCTCGACCCCCTGGGGAGGCACCTCCGTCCAGCGCGCCCAGGGCCGGGGCCGTACGGAGAGCCCGAGGACGGAGAGCGGGATGACGATGAGGTCGCCCTGGGCCTGGAGCCCGTCGACGACGGGGATGCTCACCGACTGTTCGAGGTGGTCGAGTACGGCGAGACCGGTCTGCCGCGAGAGCGAGGCGAGCGTCACGGTCCGGACGGCCGGCGCGGCCTGAGCGGTCGGAGCAGTCTGGGCGGTCGGTACGGAAGTCGTCGTCACAGTCATGGAGATCACCTCAGGTTCGGCGGACGAGAAGGGAGTACTGCTCGGCGGACAGCCCGTAGGTCCAGCCGGCGGCGGCGATCGGGTCGTCGAGGAAGTCCGGCACGACCAGTCCGTACCGGCGGCGGCGCCCGTCGCGTTCGAGGGAGCCGTTGACCGCCAGGAGGACCCGGCTTCCCCGCCGCATGGCGAACAGCCGTAGTTCGGACCCGGGATTGCCGGGGTCGGGGGCGGAGGCGATCGGGCGCAACCCGGCCCCCTCGATGTAGGCCTCCCAGCCGATGCGCTCGATCGCGCACCGCCTGACCTCGACGTTGGCCTCCTGCTCGATCCGCCGGACGCCCGGATCCGTGATCACCCAGGCGGGCACGCGGGTGCCGTGCCAGGCGTGCACGTCCCACCCGTCCGCGTACCGCACGGCCGGGCCGTCCGCGCAGTGCAGCCGCACCTCGCCGTCGTCGCCCCCCGGCTCCGTGCGCACCTCCACGGGCCGCTCGGACACGACGCACACCTCCTCGCCGGGCCACCACCAGCCGCACGAGCGGGCCACCGTGGCCCACGCCTCGAACCGCCGGGTCTGCTCCGGGGTGAAGACCACGCCGGCCGCCCGGCGCAGGGCGTCGTAGTGGGCGATCCACGAGACGCACTGCGTGCCGTACCAGGTGTTCGCCGGGTGGTCCCGCGGATGGTGCGCCGACCACAGCGCCATGCGGAGCGACCTGTCGGCGGATCGCGAGAGCGGGCCGCGGACCCGCCGGCGGATCATCTGGTCCATCGGCTGGTGGACCCATCTGACCCGGGCGTCGAGCTCGCGGCACAGCTCTCTCATCGCGGAGGTGAGGAGCGGCGGCAGGGGCCATCCGGACAGGTTCTCGACGGCGTCCGACGGCCGTGGCCGCGTCCCCGGCGGGGCGGTCACCAGGGCCGCCGCGGGTGAGGAGACCCAGTGGAAACGGGGTGGAGCCTGCCCGATCAGGCGGTACAGCTCCGAGATGGCGGCCTGTGCGGCCGGACGGTCGGCGGGCAGCGCCGACAGCGCCAGGCCCAGCCATTCTTCGCGGATTGCGGCAGCTTCCCGCTGCACCAGAGCGCTCACCGGATGAGGGTGGCGTCGTCCTTTCCAACGATCATGCTCACCATCGTGACAGACGCCCGCGGCGGATGTCCATCACATATGTCCCGCTCCGCCCGGCGCGATCCCTTGCGGATAATCCGGAACGGGACCGTCTGCTACGTACGCTAGAGGGATGACCGCCATGGCACCCACCCGCACCGAGACGGACCTGTCGTTCCTGCTGGACCACACCGGCCACGTCCTGAGAACCCGGATGGCGGCGGCGCTCGCCGAGATCGGGCTGACGCCGCGCATGCACTGCGTGCTGGTCCACGCCCTGGAGGAGGAGCGCACGCAGATCCAGCTGGCCGAGCTCGGCGACATGGACAAGACCACGATGGTCGTCACCGTCGACGCCCTGGAGGAGGCCGGCCTCGCCGAGCGCCGCCCGTCCGGCACGGACCGGCGGGCCCGGATCATCGCGGTCACCGGCAAGGGCGCGGAGGTCGCCAAGCGGAGCCAGGAGATCGTCGACGGCGTGCACAGGGACGCCCTGTGCTCGCTGCCCGACGACGAGCGCGAGGTGCTCGTGCGCGCCCTGAACCGCCTGGTGACGGGGCACCTGGCGACCCCGGCCGAGGTTCCGCAGCCGGTACGGCGGGCACGGCAGCGCACAAAGTAGGACCGAAAGATATCGTCTCTAACAAAACTATCTGCTACGGTCACTCCTGTTCCCTTCCGGACAGGAGGCCGTCATGTCGCGTACCACCCCCTCTCCCCAGCAGACCCCCGCCAGGCCCCGATCGCGGTGGCCGGCACTGATCGTGCTGTCGGCCGCGATGCTGATGACGATCCTGGACGGCAGCATCGTGACCGTGGCGATGCCCGCCATCCAGCAGGATCTGGGCTTCTCGCCCGCCGGGCTCAGCTGGACCGTCAACGCCTACCTGATCGCCTTCGGCGGACTGCTGCTGCTGGCCGGTCGCCTGGGCGACCTCATCGGCCGCAAGGTCATGTTCCTGGCGGGGAACGCGGTCTTCACCGCCGCGTCGCTGCTGGCCGGACTGGCCGACGGGCCCGGCCTGCTGATCGCCGCCCGGTTCGGCCAGGGCGTCGGCAGCGCCATGGCCTCCGCCGTGGTCCTGGGCATCCTGGTGACGTTGTTCACCGCGCCCGCGGAGCGGGCGAAGGCGATCGGCGTCTTCAGCTTCACCGGCGCCGCCGGGGCCTCGATCGGCCAGGTCCTGGGCGGGATCCTCACCGACGCGTTCAGCTGGAACTGGATCTTCTTCATCAACCTGCCGATCGGGCTGGTCACCGTCGTGCTGGCGGTACGGGCGCTGCCGGACGACCGCGGGATCGGGTTCGCCGCCGGAGCCGACGTCATCGGCGCCGTGCTGGTCACCGCCGGGCTGATGCTGGGCATCTACACCGTGGTCAAGATCGAGGAGTACGGCTGGCTCGCCGCGCGCACCCTCGGCCTCGGCGCCGCCTCGCTCGCCCTGCTGGCCGCCTTCTTCGTCCGCCAGGCGACCGCCGCGACCCCGCTGATGCCCCTGCGCATCCTCCGCTCGCGCAACGTCGCGGGTGCCAACCTGGTCCAGATGCTGACGCTGTCGGCCATGTTCGCCTTCCAGATCATCGTCGCGCTCTACATGCAGAAGGTCCTCGGCTACGGTGCGCTCGCGACCGGCCTGGCGATGCTCCCCGCGGCGGTGTCCATCGGCGGGGTGTCCCTGTTCGTCTCGGCCCGGCTCAGCACCCGGTTCGGCGAGCGGGCCGTCCTGACGGCCGGCCTGGTGCTCCTGCTCGGGGCGATGGGCTGGCTCGTCCGCGTCCCGGTGGACGCGGACTACGTCCCCGACCTGCTCCCGGTGATGCTGCTCATCGCGGGCGGCGGGCTGGTGCTCCCGTCGCTGACCTCACTGGGCATGTCCGGCGCCCGGGCCGACGACGCCGGCCTGGCCTCCGGGCTGTTCAACACCACCCAGCAGATCGGCATGGCCGTCGGCGTCGCGGTGCTGTCCACGCTCGCCGCCTCGCGCACCCGGGAGCTGCTGGCGGCCGGGGACGGCGAGGCCTCCGCGCTGACCGGCGGCTATCACCTGGCCTTCGGCACCTCCGCCGCCCTGCTCGCCGCCGCCCTCCTCGTCACGCTGACCGTTCTGCGCCGGCCCCGGCCGTGAGGGTCAGGGCAGCCAGTCGCGGCGGGGGTCGTACTCCATCCACCGGTTCCGCCGGCCCTCCTCGACGACGGCGGCCAGCAGGGGGTCGAGGAGATGACCGGTCTCCTCCCGCCGCCACAGGAGCGACCACGCGTACAGGGGCGTCGGCTCCAGCAGGGGGATCGAACGGATCCCCGGGATCTCGGGAAGAGCGCTGTCGGCGGGGAACAGGGAGAAAAAGGTGGGATCCGCCACGATCCGGGCCGCGAAGTGGTCCAGTCCCAGGTTGGGACCGCCGGCGTGCCCGGCGACGCCGAAGCGGTCGGCGAAGCGGCGCAGGAAGTCGAGGCGGTCCAGCGGCCCGGGGGTCCACAGCACGCTGCCGCGCAGCTGGTCCGGTCTCAGGTACGGCTCCGCCGCCAGCGGATGGCCGGCGCTGACCACCGCGTCGACCGGCTCCAGCCGTACCAGGCGGTGGGTGAGGCCGTCGTCCAGGGGCGGGTGGACCCGGCCGAAACCGGCGTCGATCTCGTGGTGCAGGAGCGCGGCCGACACCGACGGCAGGTCGCGCCCGTGCCCCAGCTCCAGTTCGAGCCGCTCGTCACGGGCCGCCACCTGGGCGAGCGTGCGCATCGGCGCGTAGAGGTGTCCCCAGACGTCCACCCGCAGGGGCCGCCGTACCTCGGTGACCGCCGCGGCGGCCAGCTCGCCCGCGGCCAGCGCCCGCCGGGCGGGGTCGAGGAAACGCCCGCCGGGCCCGGTGAGGCGTACCCCCTGACCACCGCGGTCGAACAGGCGGGCGCCGAGCCGGGTCTCCAGCGCGGCGATCCGCTTGGACAGGGCCTGCTGGGAGATCGACAACCGCTCGGCCGCCCTGCCGAAGTGCAGTTCCTCCGCCGCGAGCACGAACGCACGCACCTGCGCGAGGTCGAGATCCACGGCCTCACCTTAGATGACAACCACCGGTTGTCGGCCACTCGCGCCGGTTGTTGGCCGCCGCAGGGGCCGGGTGGCTTTCATGGTCGTCATGAAGAGATTGATCGCCACGGGCGAGCCCTCCAGCCCCGTCGAGCTCGCCGAAGACACCCAGCCCGTTCCCGCCGCCGACGAGGCCCTGATCAGGGTCGAGGCGTTCTCGGTCAACAGGGGCGAGACGTTCCTGCTGGAGAACCCCGACCCCGGGCTGCGCCCCGGCAAGGACGTCGCCGGCCTGGTCGTGCAGGCCGCCGCCGACGGCACCGGTCCCGCCGTCGGCACGCGCGTCGTCGGCCACCCGCCCGCCGGGGGCTGGGCCGAGTACGCCGCCGTGCCGACCCACTCGCTGGCCGTCCTGCCGGACTCGGTCGGCGCCGTCGAGGCCGCCGCGCTCCCGCTCGCCGGCATCACGGCACTGCGCCTGCTGCGTACGGCGGGCGCGGTGACGGGCGCCCGCCTGCTGCTCACCGGCGCCTCCGGCGGGGTCGGTCACTACCTCACCGAGCTCGCCGCCAACGCCGGGGCGGAGGTCACCGCGGTGACGGCCTCGCCGGAGCGCGGGCGGCGGCTGACCGAGCTGGGCGCCGCGCACGTCGTGCACGACCTCGCCGACGCGCGGGGGACCTTCGACCTGGTGCTGGAGTCCACCGGCGGCCCCGCCCTGCCGGCCGCGCTCGCCCGGCTGCGCCCCGGCGGCACCCTCCTCTGGTACGGCCAGGCCAGCCGTACCCCGGTCACCCTGAACTTCTTCGACCTGTTCGACGGCCCCGAGGGCGCGAGCATCAGGCACTTCCACTACGCCGGCGACCCCTACGGTCCCGACCTGGAGACCCTGGTCCGGCTCGTGGACACCGGACGGCTCCGGCCAGAGGTGGGCCGGGTCGCCGACTGGGCCGACAGCGCGTCGGTCCTGGTCGACCTGCGGGACCGGCGCATCAGGGGAAAGGCCGTGCTCACGATCGGAGGAGCGCGGTAGAGGGCACCGCACGCCACCGGACCGGGCCCACCGGCGGGGCCGGATACACGGTGGACGTCACGGTGATCACCGGTGCGGTCGCCGTCGTGATCGGGGCTCCGGCCGAGTACCTCACGCCGGCCGTACTGGAGGGCTGACCCCCTCCGGCCGGTACTCCAGCAGGACGAGACGCGAGTCGAGCACCCTCGTCCCGGCCAGCTCCAGGCCGGTCCGGGGGTGGCCCGCGAAGGCGGGTTCCCGCCCGTCGCCGCCCAGTGTGAGGGGGAAGACCATCAGCCGGAGCCGGTCGACCAGCCCCAGCTCCAGCAGGCCCCGCACCAGCATGAGGCTGCCGATCGAGCGCAGCGGTACCTCCGACTCCCACTTGAGCGCCCCGATCCCCTCGGCGAGGTCACCGTGGATGAGCCGCGTGTTCTTCCAGGAGAGCGGCTCTCGCAGGGTGTTGGAGAAGACGGCCTTCGGGAGGTCGTTCATCCGGGCGCTCGCCTCGTCGACGGCCGAGGACGAGATCTCCGCCAGTGCCTCATAGGTGACGCGCCCCATGACCAGGATCTGGGGCGCCTCGCTCTCCCGGCGCACCCACGCGTCGAGGTCCGCGCCCGGACAGTCGAAGAAGGCGCCGGTGTCCACCCCGGCGGCGAAGCCGTCGAGCGTCACGAACAGGTCTGCAGTCAGATCGGCCACGGTCGACTCCATCCGGTTCCGGGAGGGGTCCCAGTCTCTCAGCTTCTCTACAGCTCTCTCAGCCTCTCCACAGCTCGTATGAACGATTCTTGGTCGTACCGGTCTTTTCCGTACAGCCATGACAGGAAGTGGGCGCATGAGAGCAGCCGTCTACACCCGGTTCGGCCCTCCCGAGGTCCTCACCCTGCACCAGGTGCCCAAGCCGGAACCCCGGGAGGGCGAGGTGCTCATCCGCGTGCGGGCGATGACGGTCACCTCGGCGGAGTGCGCCATGCGCCGCGGCGAGCCGCTGTGGGGCAGGGTCGTCCTCGGGATCCTCCGCCCACGGGCCAGGATGCGCAGGCTGGGCACCGAGCTGGCCGGGGAGGTCGAGGAGGTGGGCGCCGGGGTCACCCGGTTCCGGCCCGGTGACGAGGTCTTCGGGTTCACCGGGTTCCGGCTCGGCGCCAACGCCGAGTACGTGTGCCTGCCGCAGCGGGCCTCGCTGGCGCCCAAGCCGGTGAACACCGGCTTCGAGGAGGCCGCCGCCGCGGTGGACGGCGCCTCGACGGCGCTGTACTTCCTCCGCAAGGCCGGGGCCCGCGACGGCCGGAAGATCCTGGTGTACGGCGCGTCCGGCAGCATCGGCACCTACGCCGTGCAACTCGCCAAACACTTCGGAGCGCACGTCACGGCGGTGTGCGGCCCCCGGAACACCGCCCTGGTCACCGAGCTGGGGGCCGACGAGGTGATCGACTACACCGAGGAGGACTACAGCCGGAGCGGCGCGGCCTACGACATCGTCTTCGACACCCTGGGCAAGACCTCGTTCTCGCGGGCCAGAGCCGTACTGACGCCCACGGGCCGGTACGTGGCCACCACGGGGCTGCACAACACCTTCCTGTCGCTGGGGACGTCGCTGTCGCGCGGCAGGAAGGTGGTGACGGGGATGTCGGTGGACAAGAACGACGCCCTGGTCTTCGTCAAGGAGCTCATCGAGGCGGGGAAGCTGCGGATCGTCATCGACCGGCGCTATCCCTTCGAGCGGCTGGCCGAGGCGCACCGCTATGTCGAGACCGGCCACAAGAGCGGCAACGTTGTGATCACCCTCGCTCCCTGACCGGCCCACGGCCCCGGAGGAACGCCCATACCATCCCAGGGGAGCTTCTCCTTTCCGCCGGATACCGTGCAAGAATTTCCACAGACGAGCTGAACGGCACGCGAGGACAAGGACGGATCCCCTATGAGGCGATGGGTTGTCCCGGCGGTCGCCGTACTGCTCGCGTCCGTACCGGTCACCGCGAGTCCCGCCGCCGCGAGCACCGCCGTCGTGCGGGCGGGCGCCCCCGATCCGGTGCGGGCGGTCGATCGGCAGTCGCGCGACGAGCGCGGCGTCCGGATCTCCGAGACCAGCCGCTATTTCTTCGGTGAGAAGTCGAAGGTCTCCGGGAGCGGGACCAGGATCAGCGGTGACCTCCAGCTGTCCCCGTCGGGTCCGGTGGCGGCGAAGTTCACCTGGTGGAACCTGTCCCGGCCGAAGGGCGGGGGACTCCCGTCCGAGAAGTCGGAGCCCTACCGGGTGATCCGCGTCGGCAAGAACGTGTACGACTCCAGGAACACCTATCCGGGACCGGTTCCCGAGGGCAGGAAGTGGATCCGGTTCCCGAACGATCACCGGGGGGCCGCGGCCCGGGACATGGCGCAGGACGCCAGCCTGCAGCCGATCGACCTGTACGACCCGGCCACGATGAAGGCCGTGCTGAAGTGCTCGACGAGCACGCCCGTCTCCGGCGGTTTCCTCTACCGGGGCACCATCGGTTACCGCGAGCTGAGCAAGGTGTCCAAGGGGACCTTCCTCAGCTGGACCTCGGGCCGGCCCGTCACCGCCAAGAGCAAGGGGAAGGTCTCCTGGCGGCTCTGGACCGACCGCCGCGGCCTGCCCACCCGCCTGGTCACCACCGACACCGTGGGAACGGGCAAGGATCCGCTGGTCAAGCGGAGCGACACGCGTTACACCCGCTGGGGGTCCCGCCTCGTCGTCACCGCCCCGCCCGCCGACGAGGTCATCGGCGAGGCCGCGCTGCGGGAGTACGTCCGCAGGCAGAACGAGCCCATCCCGGAAGACTCCGGGAACACCTGAGCGCCCCTGCGGCGTGAAAGTTTCATCACCGGTTGACCGGATGCGGGGCGGACATCCATGATCATGGTGCCTCGGTCAGGGGGCGTCGAGTGAATGCCGCTACCCGTTGCGAGGTACGCCGATGCCGAGATCTCTGTTACGGGCCGCGTCCGCCGTTCTGCTGACGCTGGCCGCCCTGAACGTCCCCGCCGCGCACGCCGATGACACCGGTGACGCCGCCCCGGTCGCCGTGACCGTCAACGCCCGTGCCGCGCTCGCCCCCGTCCCCGAGACCGGCATCGGTACCAACCATGCGATCTGGGACAGCAACCTGGGCACCGACGCGACCGCGGACCTGCTCAAGGACGCGGGCATGAAGCTGCTGCGCTATCCCGGCGGCTCCTACTCCGACATCTACCACTGGGCCGACCACACCGCTCCCGGCGGCTACGTGGCGCCCGACACCGACTTCGAGACGTTCATGCGCGGCGTACGACGCATCGGGGCGCAGCCGATGGTGACCGCCAACTACGGCACCGGCACCGCGCAGGAGGCCGCGGCCTGGGTACGGCACGCCAACGTCACCAAGGGCTACGGCGTCAAGTACTGGGAGATCGGCAACGAGAACTACGGCAACGGCCACTACGGCACCGCCTGGGAGGCGGACGACCACGCCGACAAGAGCCCGGCCGAGTACGCGCGCCACGTCGTGGCCTACTCCGACGCGATGAAGGCCGTCGACCCGACCATCGAGATCGGCGCGGTGCTGACCACCCCGGCCAACTGGCCCGACGCGCTGGTCGGCGACGGCGACGCCGGCAGCTGGAACGAGGTCGTCCTGTCCACCGCCGGGCAGAAGATCGACTTCGTGATCCTGCACTGGTACCCCGGCGCCCTGGACAAAACCGCGCAGATCCCCGACATGATCCACCTCGTTCGCCGGCAGATCGCCGAGCACGCCGGGGCCGGCTCCGAGCGGATCGGCATCGCGATGACCGAGTTCAACACCGGCAGCAGCAGCAACGGCACCAACACCCAGCCCGGCGCGCTGGCCGCCGCCGACGCCTACGCGACGCTGCTGGCCAACGGGGTGTTCACCGTCGACTGGTGGAACGTCCACAACGGCATCGGCAACGTCACCCAGGTCGAGGGGCACACCGACTACGGCGACTTCGGCCTGCTGTCGAGCGGGACGTGCACCTCCGACGGCAGCGTCTGCGAACCGGCGCTGAACACGCCCTTCGCGCCGTACTACGCGATCCAGATGGTGAGCAGGTTCGCCCGCCCCGGCGACCGGTTCATCCGGGCCGCGAGCGACCAGGCGAAGGTCGCCGCGCACGCCGTACGCCGCGCCGACGGCGGGCTGGCCGTCCTGATGATCAACACCTCGTCCGACACCTCCTACCCCGTCGAGATCGACTACTCCGGCTTCAGCCCGGCGTCCGGGGCTCCCACGGTGCTGACCCACACCAACGGCGCCACGGGCATCACCAGTGCGACCGCGGGCAGCGCGACCGGCCAGACGCTGCCGCCCCTGTCGCTGACCGCGGTCATCCTGCGTCCCGCCTCCGCCCAGCCGGGCCTGCCGGGTGCGCCGGGGCAGCCGGCGGCCTCGGACGTGACGGACGGGACCGCCACGATCTCCTGGCCCGCCGCCCCCGCCGGTGCGCGCCCGATCGTGAAGTACGAGGTCTACCGTCAGAACGGAGCCGTCAGCGAGCAGATCGGCGAGACCGACGGCACCTCGCTCACCGCCGCCAACCTGCGGCCGGGCACGCGCTACACGGTCAACGTGATCGCTCGGGACAGCGGCGGCGGCGTCTCCCCGCCCTCCGCGCCGCTGACGTTCACGACCGGCACGCCCGCCTCCGGTTCCTGCTCGGTACGGCTGACCAAACAGACCGACTGGGCCAGCGGCTACGTCGGCGCCGTCGAGATCACCAACCACGGCGCGCCGGTCAACGGCTGGACCCTGACCTTCAGCTGGCCCACGACCTGGCAGAGCCTGGGCAGCGGCTGGAGCGCCGTCTGGACGCAGAACGGGCGGGAGGTCAAGGTCGTCAACGAGCCCGGCAACGGCTCGCTGCCCACCGGCGCGACGGCCACGATCGGATTCGTCGGCAACTACAGCGGACCGAACGTGCTGCCCTCCGTCTTCACCCTCAACGGAACCGTCTGCATGACCCGGTGACAGCGGCCCGGGGCCGGACGGACCGGCCCCGGGCCGACTCGGACTCGGGCCGCCTCGGGCTCGGGCCGCCTCGGACTCGGGCGTCAGGTGCTTTCGAGGAGGGCGCGCACCTCGTCGGTCTCGGGGACACCGAGCTCCTCGTAGAGCCGCAGGGCCGCGCGTCCGTGCTCGCGCGCCCGGTCGTCGTGTGCGAGGCTCAGGTGGGCCCTGGCCAGGCCGTCGTGCGCGCGGGCCTGCTCGGGCCGGTTGCGGGCCGTACCGGCGAGGGCGAGCGCCGCGGTGTGCTCGTCGACCGCCCGCGCCGGATCGCCCAGCGACAGGACCGCCTCGCCCAGCCCGTTGAAGGCCGCGGCCTCGTCGCTGCCGTTGCCCATGGCCCGGTAGAGCCTCCCGGCCTCGCGATGGCGGGCCATCGCCTCCTCGGCCCTGCCCTGGTGCCGCAGGGCCACGCCGATGTGGTTGAGGACGCGCGCCTCGCCCAGCGTGTTGCCCTCCTTGCGGTGCAGGGCCAGGGCCAGGTCCAGATGGCGGCGGGCCTCCTCGTGGCGGCCCGTCTGGACCAGGATCATGCCGAGGTCGGCGAGCACGAACCCCTCCCGGGACCAGTCGCCGGCGATCCGGGTGAGGTCGAGCGCCTGCTTGAGGTACTGCTCGGCCCTGGCGCTCTCGCGGCGGCGCCAGGCCACGTTGCCGAGGGCGTTGAGCGCGAGCGACCTCTCATACGCGTCATCGCAGGCCTCGAGCGCCTGGTGGGCGAGGTCCTCGGACCGCTCGTAGTCGCCGCGCCGCCAGTGGGTCCAGGAGAGGTCGGCGAGCGCCCGGCCCGGCGGCATGGCGCGCTCCCCGAGCGCGCGGCTGCGCTGCAGCGCGATGGAGTGCAGGGTCAGGGCGTCGTCGTGGTGGGCCTGGCGGTCGAGGTAGGGGCTCAGCGCCACGGCGAGGTGGCTGATGCACACGTTGGGCCCGTGGACCACGGTCGCGATGATGTTGGAGCGCTCGGCGTCGAGCCAGCCGATGGCCTCGGCCGCCCCGCCGACGGGCTCCACGGGCGTGATCTGGGGCGGCATGTTCGGCCGGTCGGGGACGCTGTGGGGGAACAGCTGCTTGACCGCCGAGCGGGACCGGTGCAGATAGTGCAGCAGCAGGCGCATGAGCGCGGGGTCGTCCTCGGCGAGGGAGCGGGCGTGCTCGCGCAGCAGGTCGTGCAGGGTGTAACGGCCCGGCTCGCGCTGCAGGAGCATGTGCGCGTCCAGGAGGTTCTCCAGCAGATCCTCGGCCTCGAACACCGAGACGTCGGCCAGGGCCGCCGCGGCGTGCGGCTCGATGTCCTGGCCGGGCGCCAGCCCGAGCAGCCGGAACATCCGCTGCTCCGCCGTACTGAGCTGCTCGTACGAGACCGTGAACGCCGCCGCGACGCTCCGCTCGGAGGTCGCCAGTTCGGCGAGCCGCCGCCGCTCGTCGTGCAGGCGTCCGGCCAGGTAGGACACCGTCCACCGGGGCCGGTGCTGCAGGCGCGCCGCGGAGATCCGGATGGCCAGCGGAAGGTATCCGCACAACTCCAGCACCTGGCGTACGGCCTCCGGCTCACCGGCGGCCCGCTCGCCCACGATGCTCCCGAAGAGCGCGACGGCGTCCTCGGACGGCAGCACCTCCACCGACAGCGCGTGCGCGCCGTCCAGGCCGATCAGCCGCCGCCGGCTGGTGATCAGCAGGAGGCTGTCGGAGACGCCGGGGAGCAGCGGGCGCACGTGCTCGTCGTCGGCCACGTTGTCGAGGACGACGACCACGCGGCGCTGCGCCAGCTCCGCGCGCCACAGGGCGCTCCGCTCGGCCTCCGCCGTCGGGACGTCGGTCAGGCCGAGCTGCCGCAGCAGGGCCTCGAGCGCGGCGGAGGCCGGGAGCGGATCCTGACCCGCGGTGTGCGCCCGCATGTCGATGAAGAGCTGGCCGTCCGGGAAACGGCCGGCCAGGCGGTGGGCGGCGCGGACCGCGAGCGTGGTCTTGCCGATGCCGGCCATGCCGTCGATCGTCACGATCGTGCTCATGTGCTCCGCGACGAGCCGGTCCAGTTCGGTGGTACGGCCGGCGAAGTCGGGGATGTCGTAGGGCAGGAAGTTCGACCGGGCCTTCTCCCTGACCTCGGTCTCGGCCTCGGTCTCGGGCTTGACCTGGAGCGCGGGGGCGTCGGCCAGGACCGCCCGCTCCAGCTCGGCGAAGGCGTGGCCGGGGTCGAGGCCCTGCTCCTCGGCGAGAGCCGTACGGTACGACCGGGCCGCGGCCAGGGCGTCGGCCTGCCGCCCGGAGCGGTGCAGGGCCAGGACGAGCTGGCCGACGAGGCGCTCCCGCAGCGGGTTGGCCGCCACGTGGCCGGCCAGCTCGTCGAGCACCCGGGCGTGGCGACCCGCCTCGAGCTCGGCCTCCATGAGGCGCTCGACCGCCGTCAGCCGCCGGTCGTCCAGCAGCGCGCGGGAGCCCTGCGCGTAACCGGCCTGCACGTCGGCCAGCGCGTCGCCGTTCCACAGCTCCAGCGCGTCCCGGAACCGTCCCTCCGCGACCAGGTCGGCGAAGTCCTGCACGTCGAGCTGGCCGGGCTCGGGGAGCGCGACGTAGCCGCCCGGCCGGGTCTGGAGGATGTGGTCGGCGCCGACGCCGCGCAGCGCCCTGCGGAGGGCGGTGATCGCGGCGTGGATCTGCGACCGGGCGGTGTCGGGCTGGTCGTAGCCCCAGACGGCGTCGATCAGCTTCTCCATGCTGATCACCCGTCCGGCGTTGAGCAGCAGGTAGGCGAGCACCGCGCGATGCCGCGGAGCGATGCCTTGCACCGCACCGCCGTCGGCGGTCACCTGCACCGGGCCCAAGAGCGTGAAGCGTGTCCCCACGTATCGCCTTCCATCGTCGACGCATCGCGAATGTATCAACCCGGACAGACATCCTCATTCTCGTCAGCACAACGGCACCGCCGAGACCGGCACGACGACACCGCTGAGGAGCGAGAACGATGCAAGCACGGATGAAGAACCCCGCCACGGTCATTCCGGCCACGATGCAGCCGATCCAGGGGCTGATGCAGGCCGTCCAGTCGCAGAACGTCCCCGAGGAGCTCCTGGACCTGGTGCACCTGCGGGTCAGCCAGATCAACGGCTGCAGCTTCTGCGTGGACGGCGGCCTGAAGAAGCTCAGGAAGCTGGGCGTGAGCGACGAGCGGATCGGCCTGGTGTCCGCCTGGCGCGAGGCGCCGTACTACACCGACGCCGAGCGCGCCGCCCTGCAGCTGGCCGAGGCCGCCACCCGGCTGGCCGACCGCGCCGACGCGGTGCCCGACGAGATCTGGGACGCGGCCACCGACCACTTCGACGAGCAGGAACTGGCCACGATCCTCCTGATGATCGCCGTGACCAACCTTTTCAACCGCCTCAACGCCCCCATCCGGCAGACCGCCGGCACCTGGTGAAGGAATCGGTCTCCCATGTCTGTCATCCGGTCCCACACCTACTCGGTCGACCCCGCCGACCTGGAGGAGTTCCTGGCCCGCCGGGCCTCGCTGATCGGCACCGTCCGGGAGACGCATCCCGGGCTGACGACGACCCGTCTGGTCAAGCTCGACGACGGCACCTACAGCGACACCTGGCACTGGGAGAGCGGCGCGCAGATGGGCGCCGCGCTCGCCGCCATCGCCACCTTCCCGGAGTCCCCGCTGACCATGGCGCTCACCAAGGACGCGACGGCGCAGAACGGCCAGGTCGTCGACGAGCGCTGAGTCCGGCCGCCGCCCACATCGGCTGAAGCCGTACATCGCCCGCATCGATCAGCTGTGGCCTCACAGGCTCCGAATCACAGAAAAGGGCTCCCCGGACGGGGAGCCCCCTTTCACGGCCCTTTCCGCGAAGGCGCATCGGTCGACCGGGCGGACGCGCATGCCGGCGTACGGCCGGCGGATGGGAGGATGCGAAGATCGAAGACCCGCGTGACGGAAGAGAACCCCGGGCATGGCCGTCATCCACCGCACCGTCCTGAAGCCGACCAAGCTGGAACTGCTCACCGCCTGGCTCCCCTCCCGGCCGTGGTACTCCGGCGGCACGGGGAACCCGGAACCGACCAAGGCCGGCGGCTTCCGCCTGGACGACCCGGAGGGCGAGGCCGGCATCGAGTTCATGGTGGTCACCGACGCCTCCGGCACCCATCCGGTCGCCTACCTGGTTCCGCTCACCTACCGCGGCGCCCCGCTCGACGGAGCGGAGCACGCCCTCGTCGGCACCCGCGACCGAGGCCTGTTCGCCACCCTGCGCACCCACCGCCCGGAGAGTTCGCGGGCATCGGGGTGAAGCACGTCGATCTCCGCTGACAGCTCGGGCCGGCTTGCCCGCACGTCCCGTCCGCTGCTGTCGAATGCCCGGATCCTCACCTCCGGCACCGGCTCCGAGCCCGCTCAAGAGGCGGAGCCTGCCGCCTCTTGAGCGGACGCGACGTCGCCGTTCAGCCCTCTATCACCACGACTCGAACCGGATCGAGGTGATCTTGTCGTTGATGCTCAGCGTCGGATAGAACCTCTGCGGACCGATCTCACCGATCATGGTCGTGCAGTTGGCGCCGTCATAGAGGGTGATGCCGCGAGCCCTCCGGTTGTACGTCGAGCTGGCCTTGTTGTTGATGGACGGCGGCAGGTTCCAGCAGGTGCCGTAGTCCCAGTCTCCCCCGATGGACCACGGTCTTCCCGGATAGTTGGCGTCCACCCACAGGCAGAACGCGTTGCCGGGGCAGTCCGATCTTGCGGCGTGCGCCGGGGGCGCGCTGAGGAGCGCCCCGGTCATGGACGCCAGCGCGAGGGGGACGAGGAACCGTCGACGCAGAAACCTTCTCATGCAGTGCCTTTCAGGTCCGATGAGCTACGGTCGCGCAGGTACACCGACTATCCCCGACGGCGCCACGAAGATCAAGATGAGCCCCGCCCACGCGGCCGGGGCCCGCAGCGGCGTCGTCGAACCGTGTCCGGCCTCACGCGTAGTCGGCGCGCGGCTGGACGATGCCGGGTCCGCCGGTGTGCGGCGTGGGAACGTAGCCCTCCGCGGGAGCCGGAAGGGCGGCGACGCAGTCCGGCGAGCAGGCGTTGACCAGGAACGGCAGCACATCGGCGCCGACCCGCAAGGAGATCCAGACCTGGTGGAGCCCGGCCGCGGCGATCGGCCGGTCGCAGACGCTGCATGCCCGGATCGACTCGGCGCCCCACACCTCGGGGTCGAGGTCGCCGAGGTCGAGGTCGCGGGTCGAGGTCCTGCCCGGCTGGAGCGGAGGGAACGGCGGCCGGATCTTGGCGTTGCCGTACAGCGAGCGGATGCTGACCGTGCCGGACTTCAACCGCGGGCACCGGATCAGCTCGTAGGGAAACCAGTGCAGGCGGTTCGAGGTGTACGGGGTGAAGCGCTGCAGGCCGGTCATGGCACCGATCTCGGGCGGGATCCGCACCAGGTTGCTGCCGTAGAGCATCAGGTGCCTGACCTCGGTGAGCTTGGCGATGGTCGGCGGCAGGGTGATGATCTGACGCTGTTCCTCGGGGCTGAGCCCGGCCAGGGGCCGGAACTCCTCCCGGCCGTCGGCCGCCGCCTCTTCCACCGCCTCGAGCAGGCGATGCCAGGCGGCGGACGTCGTGTCCTGACGCTGGGCGTGGAAACGGACCACGCGCGGCCGGCGGATCCGGTACTGATCGAAACACCGGCAGATCTCCTTGCCGGCCGCATGCCCGCCCTCACCGACGGCGCCGGTCCGTCGGTCTGCTGCCGGGGGCGGGGGCGGGGGCGGGGTGACGTCGTCCTGCATGGACGCACGGTAGCGCGATCCGTCTCTTGCCTGAATCAACCGGGACGACCGGCTCCCGGAGACGGGGAAGAGACCGGGTGAGCACCGGAGGCGAGAAGGCCGCCGCCGCCGTTCCGGATTCCGGCCGGTTGTCCGAGCCGCACCGTTCCCGGATGATCCGAATATCGAGTGAGGTGCACCGGGGGCGACGATGAAGGCATTGCTGGTTCTCTTGAGTGTCGCCGCGACGGGTGCGCTGATCACGGTCCTGCTGATATTGCGGAGCGCGGCGGACGGCGATACGGGTGAGGAGCGCGCGGCCCCGGATTCCACCGTCACGGCCTCCGCCTCCCCCGTGGCCCGAAAGAGCGTGCTGCTGGATGTCGAGGGCGCCGTCATCGAGGAGTTCTCCGGCGACTGCACGGGCAGCGAGTACCCCCACCTCTGCCGGCATGTCAGAGAGCGGCTTCTCGCCGAGGACCCGCGCCTGCTCACCCGCGACGGCCTGACGATCCGGACGACGATCGACCGGCGGCTCCAGCGGGCGGCGCAGCAGGCCATCGACGCCCGTGTCCACCGCGACGACCCGCAGATCGCCACCCAGGTCATGATCGTTCCGGGCGAAGGCGCCATCAGGGCCATGGCCGCCAGCCGCTGGGCCGCCGACGGGCCGGCCTTCCGGCAGGGCACGACCGCGATGCCCTACACCCTGACCGTCGCGCTCGCGGCCGGCCTGCGGTATGACGACGGCTTCCCCGTCTCGGACCAGTACCGCCCCCAGGACTCCGGGGCGTTCAAGAACTGCGCGGGCCAGGCTGTCGGTGAGCCGGCCCACGTCATCTTGAATCCGGAGAAGAAGGGGGACCGGTTCGTCACCCTGCGATCAGGCACCCGGGACGCGGTGAACACCTTCTACATGCGCTTGGAGGAGAAGGTCGGTCTGTGCGAGACCGTCAGGATGGCCGAGCGGCTCGGACTCAGGCGCGCCGACGGAGGGCCGCTCCGGGAGCTGGAGACGTTCACCCTGGGCATCGACGAGGTCGACCCCGTCTCGGTGGCCAACTCCTACGCGACCCTCGCCGCCCGCGGCCGTTTCTGTGAGCCGACGATGATCACGGAGATCCGGGACGGCTCCGGTGCCCCGAGATCCTTCCCGCCGCGCTGCCGGCAGGTCCTGGACCCGGCGGTCGCCGACGCGGTCACCGGACTGCTGTCGGACGCCTTGGCGAAGAGCACGCTCAAGGGCCTCGGCCGTGAGGCGGCGGGCATGCCCGGCACGGTCGACGCCTTCCTCGCCGCCTGGTACGCCGGCTACACCCCCGGCCTGGCCTCGGCCGTCAGCCTCGGCGACCCCCGTGGGCACCAGTATCCGCTGTCCGACGTCACCATCGGCGGCCACCGCTACCCCCGGGTGGACGGCACGTCGATTCCCGCCCTGATCTGGAAGGAGGCGATGACCGAGGCGGTGCGGGGGACGCCCGAGACCGGCTTCACCCGGCCGGACGCCGCGCGCTTCGGCGCCTGCCACGACGCCTGCCCGAACTGACGGCCGCGGACCCGAACTCGCTGCGACCGGCGCTCAGCTCTGCGTGGAGATGCAGAACGGGTGGCCTGCGGGGTCCAGCAAGACCCTCCGCTCCTCGGGATGCGGTTGGACCGGGGGTTCGGTGGCGCCCAGGGCCAGCATCCGCGCCTGAGCCGCCTCCAGGTCCTCGACTCCCAGCTCCATGTGGGCCTGCTTGCCCTGGGAGGGGTCGGGCCAGGTCGGAGGCCGGTAGTCCGCCACCCGGATGAAGCCCAGCCCCGGTGAACCCTCCCGGCCGAGCAGGACGAAGTCGTCGCTGGAGTAGACGACGGGCAGGCCGAGGGCCTCGCCGTAGAAACGGGCCAGCTCGACGGGGTCCGGGCAGTCGAAGTCGATCGACAGCAGACGGATCGCCGGTGCGGTTGTGATTTCCGTACTCATGGGAGGGACACTAGGACCCGACCAGGACAGATCCGGTCCTGGTCATGAGGAACACTGCGAGTTGTGATCAGCACTCCCGCCCGCCTGCTGCGACTGGTCTCGCTGCTGTCCGCACGGCCGGCCTGGACCTGCCGCGAACTGGCCGAGCGGATGGCGGTCACCGACCGCACGGTGCGGCGGGACGTCGCCCGGCTGCGGGAGCTGGGCTACTGCATCGAGTCCGACCCCGGGCCCTGGGGCGGTTACCGGCTCGGCGGCGGCACCCGGGTGCCGCCGCTGATCCTCGACGACGAGGAGGCGCTGGCCGTGGCCGTCGCCCTACGTGAGGCCGCGCTCAGCGGCGTCCTGGGCAGCGACCAGGCCGCGCTGTCGGCGCTGCTGAAACTGCGGCAGGTCCTGCCGCCTCGGATCGCCGACCGGCTGGCCGAGATGGACGCCACCGTCGTCCACACTCCCCGGCCGGAGGGGCCTCAAATCTCCCCCGGCGCGCTGCTGGAGCTGGCCGCCGCCTGTCGCCGTGGCGAGCGCGCCCGTCTGTCCTACCGCGACCATGCGGGCAAGGACAGTGTCCGGGACGTCGACCCCTACCGCCTGGTGCACACGGGCCTGCGCTGGTATTTCGTCGCCCGGGACGTGGCCCGGGACCAGTGGCGGACGTTCCGGGCCGACCGGGTGGTGCACCTGCAGCCGACCGGACAGCCGGTCGAGCTCCTCGACCCGCCCGACCCGGCCCTGCTCGTCTCCCAGGGCATCGCCGGCGTCGTGTACCCCCTGTATGGGAGAGTCCGCCTCCCGCACCCCATGGACCGGGCTCTGCGGCTGGTGCCACCGACGATCGGCACCCATCACCCGGACGGGCCCGATGCCACCATCGTCGAAATCGGCGCCAACGACGCCGGCCAGCTCGCCGACTATCTCCTCGGCCTGGGCACCCCGCTGCGAGTCCTGTCCCCGGACGAGGTCCGGGAAGCCCTGCTGCGCCGTACCCGCGAGTTGTCGGAGGCCAACGGGGGCGAATGACCGAACGAACCGGAAGATCCGGAAAGCAAGAAGGCCCTGAACGGCGTATCGCCTGTTCAAGGGCCTTCTGTGGGTGGCGCGGCCGAGAGGACTCGAACCCCTAACCTTCTGATCCGTAGTGGAAGCCTCACACGAACGAGCCATATCGCTTGACCAGCAGGGGAGCACTGATCACCTCGCCAACAGCCCGAGTCTCGGCACGCATTCGGCATGATCAAGCCTGAGAGCCTCTGTGAGGCGATCGAATCCGGCGCATCAGGACGGTCGAGCCCGTACCCGAACGGCCCTCTACGACCATTCGAGGACGTCGATTCACCTGTGATCGTCCGTCGTAGGCTAGCGAAATCATGACCCAGTAAAACGGTAACGAGACTCCGGACCGGAGCATCGGATATTGACCGACTATCCCATCGGGGCCCCATCCCGCTTCAATACCGGCCTCCCACACCTGCACCGACCAGCGTCGCCACGCTGAAAAGAACCCATGTTCTACTTTTTCGATCATCCCTCGCCTACCTTGAAGACCTTTTCTTCACTTCCTGCCGCCCCCCAGTCCGTGGTGACGTGCCCAACGAGACGATAAACGCCAGGACCAAGGGTAGAGATATTACTGACGCTGTTATTACATATCGTTCTCCTTGAATAAACTGGAGTCTTATCTTTATATAAGATCACCCGGAGATAACATCCGCCGCTTAATGGCCCATCGTCTCCGGAAATCTTTGAGTCGAAGCCCCACTCCATGGGGCTTCTAAACGTATCAGGGTTGATTCCTATCTTTCTCGATCCGTTCGCGTAAACCTTCAACTCTATCAGTAACAGATTGGTTAGGTCTGAAGGATCGGGTGTACTGCTAGAGAGAGCGGAGGCTGTGCGTTCAGTTGAGGAAGGAGATGGCATCGAAGGACTAGTTTCTGGACTAGTAGCAGACGTAGATTCTGCGCTTGGGATTATAGGGACTTCTGCACTGGGAATTACAGAAATACTTGCGCTGGCGCGCGAAGGTGAACCCGGACTCGCTTCCTTATTGGCGCCCCCTCCGCCACCGAGTAACGCGAAGGCGCCCTGCACGAGAGCTACGACGACTGCAAACAAGCCGGCAATGACAGCTGCGGCGACTGCTCCCTTGGCCCCACCGTCCAGCTCGCTAAACCATTTTCTGAACCCCTTCACAGTTCCCACCTAGTGTAGATATCCCACGTGGCACTCCCCTGGCCGTCTATAAAAACCGCTTACCGACAATCCCTAAAAAACCACTCATTGCAGCATGAGCACATGGCTTGCCCGTCTGGCTAACTAAAAGGATGTCAGTTTTCTTAAATCGAGCACCGACTATGCATGTTCGGCTACTTGTGGTAGGAATGTCACCAGAATAGGAAAACCCGTCCTCTCCGTTAGGTATTTGAGTCGCGGATGAAGATCGTGCCCTATTCTGCATATAGTCGTTTATATACCTTTTTGCCGTCAGGTCATCGCTCATTTCCGCGATGATGATCGAGGCGTTCCCAATTTCGGATAAGGGCTTTTCTGTGCCGCCCGATGCCCGTGTACACTCGCTCCAGGATTGAACATTTGGGAATATAGATCTGATCACATAAGGCGCGTTGGAAGATCCCTCGCCAGCGCTTTCGGTCGATGTTAGGGTGACGTCTAAAGGCAGTCCTGCAAATACAGCTGCCGACGCAGGGGTGAGGATTTCACAGGCAAGCTTCCCGTCTCCGGGGGTAGGTGTTTCAATAGCAGGATCTTCTTTCGTCACAGGGTTCTGGCTACTGAGGCTCGGAGCCTGCGATGTCGAGTTATTAGATGGCGCCACCTGACTACTGCAGCTAGCAAGCATTGCAGCAGATGCCAGAGCAAGCGTAAATCCATACCCCGTATATAGTTTCATTGAGCCCCTCCGACACATTCTCCATCTAATCAAGGCCGGGATTGCACCATTTGTCCCATTTTGTTCCACTGTGAACTGAAGTCGTTTGATGTTAATCGCGTTAAGGGTGGCAAGTGTTTCTTGAGTGCTAGATTTATGGCTTTTGTCTTATATGTCGATTCTGTCACTTTCGGATGTAGAATGATTTTGAGTACGGCTGAGGGTCTGGTCCAGCCGTCTACCAACTCACTGATAGCCCTGACATCGAGCTGGATAGGGCCGTGGAGCTGTTCCGCCAGGCTGGCCAAGACGGGTGAGCCAACCGCATCGAGCGCCATGCTTCGCCAGCTCGATGGTGCGGCCACTCGCAAGACTGATCCATAGTCCGCGGCTCCGCACTGTGGACAGCGTCGTGAGGGCACAGTCACGTAGGGCGAGCAGCGTCGTTGGCTTCGATCTTCCCGTCCGAGGATCACCATGGCGACCACCGCAAAGCTGAACTCTGACCAAGAGCCCACCCCGTGCTGTTGAGCGGTAACCAGCCCAGGCTGACCAGGACCATAAGAAGGCAACCCATGCAGATATGCCCTGGGTCCCGCATAAGACGTCTTACCTGATTCCGGTGTACGGAGAGGAAGCTAAGGTTACACTTCGTATCGTGAATATCGAGTGGTGCATTAACCGTTTAGAAGCTTACTGTGACGCGCTTCTTACGCTTGATAATGCCTCATACGCCAACACCAGTCATCAAGCCACCGAAGAAGCAGAGCAGCTCGTTCTCCGCTTATCGCCAACAGCTCATACCATTATGCAGCGCCTGGATCCGGAATTAGCGGCGCGCTACAGCTGGGACAGCCGATGGGAAATAAGACAACATGCAAATGTTGCACTTGGCATGCTGATAGACCTCCGAGAGGTCGAGGAAAACCTAGGGCCCAAAGGTCCGTCAATTCATGCATCACAACTCCACCCATGGGTATGGGACGCCGCTTCTACGTTTTGGGATGCCGGCCATCATCGGGAAGCTGTAGAGCAGGCAGCAAGGGCGATCAGCGCTCATGCCCAGGCGAAGCTAGGAAGAAAGGACATCTCTGAAGGAAACCTTTTAAAGCAAGGCTTTACACGAGAAGATCCAAGACCTGGAGCGCCGCGCTTCAGATTCCCTGGGGACCGAAACACCGAGACTTGGAAAAGCCGTCAGGAAGGGGCAGTCGCGTTTTCCTCAGGATGCTTCACTGGGATCCGAAACGTCGCCGTTCACCAACACACACTTGATTGGGACGAGCAAGAAGCCTTGGAGTATCTGACAGCATTCAGCGTGTTAGCGCGATGGATAGATACATGTCAGGTCGAAACTGCTTGACTTCTTGAGCTGGCACGTGAGACGAGTCAAGGCCAACCCTAACGGCCCACTCCAGGCTTCAAAGGGGCGCCAGCTTCCGTGCACTGAACCTGTTGTCAGCGTCAGCCGTTGAGGCCGACCTCCGCTTGCCCGGATCCGGCTAATCCTCAGCTGCAGGCACCTGGACGATGACCTCCCCATGGGTTCGGCCACAGGTGACCTGATAGCCAGCCCGGGTTAACACCTCTCCCAACGCCAACCGGATCGCCGCGCAGATGGAGCTGTGGTGGGCCAGCTCCTCGGACAGAGCCCGGACCGCCGATATTCGACTGATCACTATGCCCACGTCCGGGTCATGGTGCACCTGCAGGCCGCCTTCGGTGTGCAGCGCGGCCGCATCCACGACGAATCCGACATCACCAGGTACTAATGATCCAGGATCTTCGGATCAATTGTGAGGGGCTCGTCGGGGTACTCGTACATTCCCGAAAGTGCGGGGGCGAACGCTTCGAGGTGCTGTCTCCAAAGCTCTCCAAGCGCATCCCTGGCCGGTCCATCCGTAAGGGTCAGGAACCTAAAGTGGCGAAGACCGTGAAGGAGCACGTCAATATGCCGAGGCGTCGGCTCGCCAGTCGCCGGAGTGGGTACCGGGCGCCCTACGGAGCTTGCAAGCTCCGGAGAGATGGGGGTGGCATCTGCCCAGTTCTGTCTTGCTAGGCCAGGCGCATTGAGGGCTGCGATGTAGGTCAGGACGACATGCCCATCTTCTGCTCGCCAACTTGTTGAGTGAATGACACGCAGGCTGTCACCCACATTCTGCTGATCGAGAATGAGTTGGACTTCTTCGCGGGGCCCGGTGTCATAGGGGACATTTCCGCTACGCCAGGCATCTAGCCCGCTAACAAGCCATAGTCCTATTTCGTCGGCCGCTACGGGCCAGACCTCTATCCGCACCTTTGCTGTTTCGTTCACTGATTTCCTCCTTGTTCGCCCTGCTTGGCTGCGCGGATTATCTGTCCCGCCCTAGTTTTACTCATTCCCCACCTCTCAGCTAGGACGCTCAGGCTCAATTTTTCCTTCTCGTAGATCTGTGCAGCGATCTGCGATCGCAAGGCCGTCAGTTGCTCATACAGCTTGCGAACGTGCTCGCTCACGTCATCCACGCGCCGGAATGCCCTATCGAGGTCCTGGTCACCCAACACAGCTCGCTCGGTGCGCTCGGTGGCTGCGGTGAAGGCATGCAGAAGCGAGGACAGTCGCTTGTCCTCCTCGTCACTCATGCGCACATCCTACGTGCAGGGGCTCTTGCCGTGAAGGTGCACTTTCCGGAAAGGGCCCCTTGCCGATTCGTGCAGGGGTGGTTTACGGTAGAGGCGTGCAGGACCCCTGCACGAGACGTACCGCCCTCGACCAAAGGATGTTTCCGATGCTTCCCACCCCGAAAGCGACCGGCCGCTTTCTCCCGACCTTGCTCCTGGTCCTGGCGCTGATCTTCATCGTCCGGCAGCCCGAGAAGGCCGCGGCCTTCGCTACCAGCGCCCTGAACGGCTTGATTGCGCTGGCCGATGCCATCGGCACCTTCGCCAGCAACTTCGGCTGACCCGACCACAGACAAGGAGCCCACCATCATGAGGACCGTCCCGCTTCTCCCCACCGCCGGTGGGGGCAAGGTTCGTCCCGAGCGCTACCACCTGGCCCGGCTCGGCGCCGACGACATCGCCGATCTGCGTGACGCGCTGATCGATGCCGTTCCGGCCTGCGACACCACCGACGCGGAGCTGTTCACCGGCCCCGATGAGGTTGAGCCCGACTCGGTGCGCGAGGCCCGTGAGGCCGTGGCTAAGGAAATCTGCGCCGGATGCCCGGCCCGTATCGAGTGCCTGGCCTACGCCCTGGCCATCCGCCCCGCGGTCGGGGTGTGGGCAGGCCAGACGGCTGACGAGATCCGCACCATGGCCACCGCCGGCGCCCGCGAGGTGGCGTGATGGCCCGCTTCTCCTGCCTGGACTGCGGCGCCCGCTCCCACCGCGCCACCGGCTGCCACCGCTGTGGCAGCACCGTCCGCCAGATTCAGCGCTGCCCCATCCACGGGGGCCGCTGCATCGGCGCCTGCCGGATGTGCCGCCGCCTGGCCCGCTCCCGTTCCTACTGACTTGCGAGGTGATCCCCATGACCACCGACCTGGCCGCCTTCGCCGCGACCTTCGCCGCCCTGTTCGCCGCCCACAGCGTGGGCGACCACTGGGTGCAGACCCACCACCAGGCATGCGCCAAAGCCGCGCCCACCACCGCCGGGCGCATCGCCTGCCTGAAGCACGTGACCACCCTCACCCTGACCAAGGCCGCCGCGCTGGCCGCACTCGCGCTGGTCACCGACCTGACGGTGCACCCGCCGGCCCTGCTGATCGGCCTCGCGGTGGACGCCGCCTCCCACTACTGGGCCGACCGGCGCGTCACCCTCGCCGCCCTGGCTACCGCGATCGGCAAGCGCGGCTTCTATGAGCTGGGCGCCTCGCGCCCCGGCCGCGACGACGCACCCCACCTGGGCACCGGCGCCTACGCCCTCGACCAGTCCTGGCACATCGGCTGGCTGTTCATCGCCGCCCTGATCATCACCATCTGACCCGGCAAGGAGACCTGCCAACCATGAGCACCACCACCCGCACCTACACCCACCCCGACGTCCTGACCATCGGCATCCGCGACGGCTGGGCCGACCCGGAGACCGACCCCACCCGCATCGACTGGGCTCCCCGCCAGACCGCCGCCTCCATCCCGTTCACCGTGGTGGACGGCCGGCCCGTCAACCCGTACGCACCCACCGGCATCCGCTTCGGCCGCAACGAGCTGGGCCACTGGGGAGAACAGCTCTGCGCCGACGCCATCGTGACCGCCACCGACGAACACGGCCGCCGCTGGCTGGTCATGGTCGAGCGCGAAGACGGTCACGGTTGGGCCCTGCCCGGCGGATGCGTGGACCCCGGTGAGGACCTGGCTGAGGCCGCGGTGCGCGAGCTGGCCGAAGAGACCGGCCTGCACCTCGGGGACAACACGCACTGGCAGCCGCTCCCAGCCCGCTACGTGCCCGATCCCCGCGCCTCCGATGAGGCATGGATGGTCACCGTTCCCGCTCAGTGTGACCTGGGAAGTGTCTGCCGCGGCAACCTGCCTGCCGTGGTCGGAGCCGACGACGCCGCCCGCGCCGCCTGGGTGCGCGCCGACGACTACGCCACCTTGGCTGCCGGTCTGAAGGCGGTCTACGGCGGGACCATCTTCGCCGCGCACACAGACCTGTTGCGGGACGTCCTCGACCAGCCGAGACCGGAGGTCATCGTGATCTCCTTCGGCTACGGCCACGGCATCCCGCCCGTGGCGGACCTCAGCCTGGATGTGCGCGACTCGCTGCGCAACCCGCACCACGACCCGGCCATGCGGCAGCACACCGGCCTGGATGAGGTGGTGCGCGAGCACGTGATGACCACCTCCGGCGCCACCGACACCGTGCGCTTCCTGACCCTCATCGCGCTTGGCCTGCTGCCCCAGACCTCCACCGGCCGGCCGGTGCGCATCGCCATCGGCTGCGTGGGCGGGCGGCACCGCTCGGTCGCCCTGGCCGAAGCCCTGGCCAGCGCGCTGGATGACCTGGACATCAGCGCCGCCACCGAGCACCGCGACATCGCCAAGCCCGTTCTGCCGAAGGGAGTCCACCGATGAGTCTCACCCTGCTCCCCGCCCCCGACATCAGCCCTACGCCGCGGGTGCTGCTGACCGATCCGGCCGGACTGTTCGCCACCCTGGCCGCTCTGCACCTGCCCCGCGGCTTCTATGTGATCTGCGGATCGGCTGCCCTCTACATCCGTGGCCTGCGTGCCCGCCTGGGGGATCTGGATGTGCTGGCCACCGGCCCCGCCTGGGACATCGTCACCACGCTCGGTGCCCCGTGCCCGGCCCTGTCCGGGCACGGCCTGGTCATCCACCACCCGCGTGCGGCCATCGAGTTCGTGGACCGCTGGACCCCCGGCTGGCCCACCGAGCGCCTGATCGCTACGGCCGATCTCATCGACGGCCTGCCGTTCATGCGGCTCGGGGATGTGCTGGCCTGGAAGCAGGCCGCCCGCCGTCCCAAGGACCTGCCCGACATCGCCGCCGTCGATCGGCTGCGCCGGACCTGGACCGGCCCTCACCCCGCGACTCTGGCACGGAGGTGGGCGGCATGACCACCCTGACCTTGGCATTGCGGGTGCATCTGGGCGACCTGCTGATCTGGGCTCGCGCCCGGCGCCTGATCGCTCGCGCGGCCATGCACGGCCAGCACACCGACGCTGTGGCCCGCGCCTGGTCGGCCTGCCCGGCCAACTGGTGCGACCGGCCCTACTGCCCGGCCTGCTGGAAGCGGGGGTGGACGGCATGAGTACCCCTTCTCCCGCCGCGGTGGCGGAGCTGGCCGGCACCCTGCGCACCGCCGCCCATCTGCCCGGCCTGCTGGTCTATCTGTGCCCCGAGCTGGGCGACAACGCCTGTGCCGAGACGCGCCGCTGTACTCCGGTGCCGCTGGTCGGCATCGGCACGGACCTGCTGGCCAACACCGGATCGGCCGCGCTGCACGGCACCATCGCCCACGAGATCGCCCACCACGCCCTCGGCCACCCCACCGCCCCGGCCGTCCCAATGCTGGAGCGGCTGAGCGCCTGGTCGGCCTTCGGTGCCGCGCTGGTCTGGACCGCGCGCCTGCCCGGCGCCCTGGTGCTGACGTTGGCCATCGTCGCCATCACCGCCTACCTGGCTTCGACCTGGTGCCAGCGTCGCGCCGAGTACGCCGCCGATGCCTACGCCGCCGTGCTGCTGGATCGCATCGGCCAGCCCGGAACCGCCATCGTCGCCGCCACGCTCACCGCGCATCTGGCCGACGAACCGCACTGGTATGCGCGCATCGGCTGGCTGGTCGGCAGCCATCCGGCCACCCGCGCCCGACTGCACCGCATCACCCACCCCCGCACGACCATCACAAGGAGAACCCACGCATGAGCGTCACCACCCCAACCCCGGAGCCCACGCCCGAGGACGTCTCGCGCGGCCTGGCCGCACTGGAACACCTCCTCGCCGAAGAAGCTGCCCGCCGGGCGTCGCGCCCGCCGGTCATGCCCGGCGAGACCCGGCGCGTGCGGCAGCTTCGCGCCGAAGTCGCCGAAGCGCACGCCCTGGCCGACCTCCAGGACGACGACACACCGTTGCTGCTGGACACGCCCAAGGTCCGCAAGCGCCGTAAAGCCGCGCATGAAGCGGCCCGACTGCACGCGCTGGCTCAAGACCCGACCATGCGGGCCTGGCAGGCCGCCCGGATGCGGCGCCTGCTCATCACCGCCGCCCTGGTCTCGCTGACTCTCGCGTTGGCCTGGTCTACTGCGGGTGTACAGGCGTTCGCCGCCGACGACGCCCCGGCCTGGTCCCCAGCGTGGGTGTTCGCCTGGCTGGTCGAGCCGTTCCTGTCGCTGGCCCTGCTGGTCATCGTTGGCGCCCGCGCCTACACTGCCACCCGCGGCCAGCCCATCACCGCCCCCGCCCTGATCCGCATCGAATGGCTGTTCCTGGCCCTGACGGTCGGCATGAACGCCTGGCCGTATCTACCCCTCGTGGCAGAGCACTTCAGCTTCTCCCGGCTGGTGCTGCACATCCTGGGAGCGATCGTCGCGGTGGCCATCGTCACCGCCCTGCCCATCATCCTGGCCGCCTTCACCGGCCTGGACCACGGCCCCCTTACCGGCCCTACGTACAGGGCCAACACCGGCCCCGGCAGGACCGACATCACCGCCCTGACCGCACACGCACAACGGCTGATCGACGACGGCGCACTGCCCGCCGCCCCGAGCGCCAACCGCATTCAGCGGACCCTGCGGTGCGGTATGGACAGCGCCCGCGCGGTACGCGACGCCCTGACAGAAGGAGAGACCCGATGACCAAGAAGATCCAGCCCACCCACCCCGTCACCCCCGGAAGCGTCTGGCGCGACCGCCGCGACGTCTTCGGCAGACGCACCCTCCTGGTGGAGTACATCGACGGCGAGCACGCGGTGTGCACCACGCTGACCAACTCCTCCGAGGTACAGCGCCAACTCGACCTGGCCGCCGACCACCCCAAGGACAACCTGCTGCGCGGCAACGTCCGCGACATGCGCGGCTCCCTCACCCGCATCTTGGTGGACCGCTTCCGTCCCACCAACGGGGGCTTCGACTTCGTCACCGCCTCCGCCACCCTCAGCCCCAACGATCTGGAATCCCTCGCTCTGTCGGGAGAAGACCGATGACCACGCCCACCCCGCCCACCGCGGCTGACCTGCCGATCGTGTTCATGGTCGATGAAGGCCAGATGATCCTGTCCGGCTGCAACCAGGGCAATGACTGGCTGATCGGCGCACGACCCGGCCAGGGCAAGAGCGCCGCCGTACATCAGGTGCTCGCCGAGCTGCAACCCCTCTACCGCGCAATGCAGCTGCGCATTCAGGCCGCCAAGCAGACAGCAGGCGAGCGCACCCCGTCCCCGATCCGTCCCGTACGGGACGCGGCCCCCACTCCGCCAAGAACAGTGGCCGCGCCCCGCAACCCCGCCCGCAGCAACGGCAACGAGGTGACCCCATCATGACCGACCACCCGACCACCAACGGCCATCACCCCACCCCGCCCACCGAGCTGACCGCCCTACCCGAGCACCCGCCAGCCGCACCGGCCACCGGCCCGGACAGTGGTCCCGCTGCTGAGGTGCTCTCCCTGGAGGCCGCTCGCGAGCGCCGCCACCCCTACCCGCCCACCACCCCTGAGCAGGACGCCCCGGCCGATGGCCCGGTGCTGGAGGGCGAGATCGTTCGGGTGGATCAGCCCGGCGAGGCGGAGCGCGACTGGCGATCTGAGCTGGCCGACAAGAACCGCACCCGCCGGCCGATCGTGCCGGTGTGGCTGCGCTCGCGCACCGAGGCCATCGAGACCCTGAAGTGGGCGGGCGAGTACGCCGCCTACGTGACCGGCTACCAGCTCGCCCGCACCCCGCTGTATGCCACCCGGCTGACCCTGCGTGCCCCGCGCGGCCTGGCCCGCCTGGTCTACGGCATGACGCGCTGGACCCTCGACCTGGAGGGCGAGCCGGTGCGGCTGGCCACCGTGGTCAAGGCCGACCCCGAGTCCTACCTGAAGCTGTCCCGCCAGCGCGATTCGCGGGTGCGGCTACGGGTCTGGGTGAGCGGCGCCGCGCTGGTCACGCTGCTGATCGCCTCGCTCATGGTCGCCTCCGCGCCCACTGCTGCCCAATGGACGGCGCTCGCGGCGGCCATAGCCGTCCTGGGAATCGTCGGCCGCCCGGCCGACCGGCCGCTCATCGACCGCGCGGTCCTGCCGACCCGGGTGGAAAAGCTCACCTCAGACATCGTGGTGCGTGCCCTGACCGTGCTGGGGGTCTCCGGGCTCAACGCCAAGGCCGATGTCAACTTCGTGGCGCCGATCACCCGCGACGGCCCCGGCTGGCGCGCCGATCTGGACCTGCCCTACGGGGTGACCGTGGGCGATGTGCTGGACAAGCGCTCCCGCCTGGCTTCTGGCCTGCGTCGCCCGCTGGGCTGCATCTGGCCCGAAGGTGATTCCTCCATCCACGAGGGACGGCTGATCCTATGGGTCGGGGATCGGGACCTGTCCAAGACCATCGTCAAGTCCCCGCTGCTCAAGGCCACCAGCCACGATGTGTTCAAGGGCATCCCGTTCGGCAACGACCCGCGCGGACGGCTGATCACCGTGCCGTTCATCGAAAACAACATGCTGATCGGCTCCCAGCCCGGCCAGGGCAAGACCGCCTCCGTGCGCGAGCTGGCCGCCGGCATCGTGCTCGACCCCACCGCTGAGGCGTGGTTCCACGAACTGAAGGGCTCCGGCGACCTGGACCCGTATGAGCAGGTCTGCCACCGCTACGTCTCCGGCATCGACGATGCATCCATCGCCTATGCCGCCGCCTCGCTGGCCCTACTGAAGCAGGAGGTCATGCGCCGCGCCGGAGCACTCAAAAAGCTACCGGCGGACCTGTGCCCGGACAAGAAGGTGACCCGGGCCATCGCCGACAAGCGCTCACTCGGTCTGCACCCGCTGGCCTGCATCATCGACGAGTGCCAGAACCTGTTCGCCCATCCCATCTACGGCAAGCAGGCCGGTGAGGACGCCGAATTCGTCATCAAGCTGGGCCGCGCGCTGGGCGTGGTGCTGATCCTGGCCACCCAGCGCCCGGACAAAAACAGCCTGCCCACCGGGGTGAGCGCGAACGTGTCCATCCGGTTCTGCCTGCGGGTAGCCGGTCAGACCGAGAACGACATGATCCTGGGCACCTCGGCCTACCAGAACGGCATCCGCGCCACCCTGTTCGTGCCCGGCCCGCCGGACCAGGGCGGGGACGCCGGCACCGGCTACCTGATCGGCGCCACCCCGATGCCCAAGGTGGTCAAGGCCGCCTACCTCAACACCACCGCCACCCAGCTCATCGCCGATCGGGCGCACGCCCTGCGCAAGGCCGCCGGGAGACTGACCGGCCATGCCGCCGGAGACCAGCCCGAAGCCAGCGCACCCGCCTATGACCTGCTGGCCGACGTCGTCGCCGTGCGCGTCGGGAGCGAGGCCAAGGTGTGGAACGAGATCGTGGTGGACCGGCTGGCCGAACTGCGCCCCGAGGTCTACGGCCCATGGGCGGAGCAGGAGGGCCCGGCCAAGACCGCGCAACTCACCAACGCCCTCAAGCCCTACGGCGTCAAGACGGGTCAGGTCTGGGGCACCCCACCCGGTGGCGGCAAGGGCGCCAACCGGATCGGCATCGCCTGGGACGACGTCCTGAACGCCATCACGGAACGTGATGGAAAACGGGATTCCGGCGCCGGTTCCTGAGCCTGGATTCGCCTCTAGGTCTAGAGGCTTCCCCCTCTAGACCTAGAGGCCCGCCTAGAGCCCGATTTCCCGATCTACCAGCGACCTAGCGCCTAGAGCGCGACCTGCGAAAACCCCGAAAATCGGCCCTGGAGGCCCTCATGGCAAGCGCCATCGTCCTACTAGTCCTCTGCCTACCCATCGTCACTTTCTGTTACATCGGCTTCTGTCTCGCCTCCCCATGGGGACGCTGCGCCCGGTGCGCTCCCGGCGGCAAGAACCGCACCTGCCGCGCCTGCTCCGGCACCGGGATGCGCCCCCGCATCGGCTGGCAGCTCTATACGCACTTCCGCCGCATGCACCGGGACGGCACCCGATGACCGCCCCCACGGCCAGCAGGCGCCACCGCTGGACCCGCCGCGACGCCTACAACGCCACCTGCACCGAGTGCGGCACCCACGCGCAAAAGCGCCCCTCCCCGTACGGGCGCCGCTGGTTCACCGAGTGGCGCCTTCCCGACGGGACCTACACCGACAACTACGACGGCGGCAAGACACCGCCCTGCATCGGCCCGGAGGTGACCGCATGAGCATCCTGTCCACCCCTCCGGCGCTTCCTCGGCGCAAGCCCAACGGTCTGCGCCTGCTGGACCTGTTCTGCTGCGCCGGCGGCGCCTCCATGGGCTACCACCTGGCCGGCTTCGAGGTCACCGGCGTGGACATCGCCCCCCAGCCCAACTACCCGTTCACCTTCGTCCAAGGCGACGCCCTGGCCTTCGTGCGCGAGCACGGAACCGACTTCGACATCATCGGCGCCTGCCCGCCCTGTCAGGCCGACTGCACCCTGACGGCCGGCACCAACCAGGGCCGCAGCACCCACCGCAGCCTGCTGGCCGCCACCCGTACGGCGCTGCTGTCCACCGGCCGCCCATGGATCATCGAAAACCCGATCGGCCGCGCCCGCATGCGCTGTGACCTGCTGCTGTGCGGGCTGATGTTCCCGCCCCTGCGCGTGTTTCGGCATCGACAGTTCGAGCTGCACGGCCTGGCCGTGCCCCAACCCGCCCACCCCAGCCACGCCGGGCACCGGGTGCGCGGCTGGCGGCACGGTCGCTTCCACGACGGCGACATGCTCGCCGTCTACGGCGAGGGCGGCGGCAAAGGCTCGATCGCCGAATGGCAGACCGCGATGGGCATCGACTGGACCGACGTGCGGCGCGAACTGGCCGAAGCCATCCCGCCCGCCTACACCCTGCACATCGGCCGCGCCGTCGCCGCCGCCCTGACCACAGAAGCGAGGTGGGCGGCATGAGCACCGATCGTCTTGCCGATCTCGTCCTTCGCGCGGCCGTGGCCTGCCAGTGCCGCACCGATTCGTCCACAAGCTGTGGACGGCCCCACAAGCCGACCGGTGGCATCTGCCTGGTCGTCCGCAGCCCTGAAAAGCCGCTGCACATCGTGCCGCGCGCCGATGTGCCTCTCACCCGGGCCGCGACGCTCCCGACGGCGGAGCTGATGGTGCTGTGCGACGCCTGCCACGCCGCCCTACTGGCCGAACGCCGCCGTGCCCGCACCCGCGCCGTGCCCGTCCCGGATGCCCTGTTTTGAAGGAGACTCCTGTGAGCACCCCACAGCTTCGCTACGCGCTGGCCGCCGCCGCCCGCGGCTGGCACGTCTTCCCCCTCGTTCCCGGCGACAAGGTCCCGCTCAAGGACTGGCCGTGGAAGCAGCGCCACACCACCGACCCGCAGACCATCCGCCGCTGCTGGACCCGAACGCGCTACAACGTCGGCATCGCCACCGGCCCCTCTCACCTGGTCGTCATCGACCTGGATATGCCCAAGCCCGACGAACACCCGCCCGCCCGCTGGAACCTTCCCGGCGTGGGCGATGGCGCCGACGTCTTCGCCCTGATCTGTGACCAGGCCGGCCAACCGGTGCCCTGGGAGACCTTCACCGTGCGCACCCGCCGCGGCGGCCTGCACCTGTACTTCACCGCCCCCGACGACATCGTCTTGGGCAACACCTCCGGCGAGCGCGGCACCGGCCTGGGCTGGCTGATCGACACCCGCGCCGATGGCGGCTACGTCGTCGGCCCCGGCAGCATCGTGGACCTGCCGGACGGGGCAGGCATCTATGAGGTGCTACACGCCGTGCCCCCGGCGCCGCTCCCGGCCTGGCTGGCCGAACGGCTCCGTCCCGCGCCGTTACCGCCGCCCCGGCCCGTCGTGCTGCCGGTGCTCTCCGGGCGCCGCGGCGCCTACCTGGATACCGCGATCTGCGCGAGCCTGGAAAAGATCGCCGCTGCCTGCGAGGGCAACCGCAACGTCACTCTGTACGGCGCCGCCGCCTCCCTGGGACAGCTCGTGGCCGGTGGCGCCCTGGATGCGGCCACCGTTGAAACCCTCCTGCTGGAGGCTGCAGCGCGCATCGGCTACCCGCCAGGCCCGGCCCGCAAGACCATCCGCTCGGGCTTCCGGCGCGGCGCCCTTCGGCCCCGAAGCGTGCCCGCATGAACGGCTCCACGCGGGTGCAAGTCGGCTCCGGACCCGAAACCATCCGTGTCCTCAAGGCCGAGCTGACCGGCAAGCTCCTGCCCGACACCTACGTCTGCGGCGGCGCCCTGGTGCACATGGAGACCGTCTCCGGCGGCCAGGTCAACCCGGCCGCCGATGAGGACTCCCCCCTGCCCGTCACCGCCAGCCCGATCACCCCGGCCACGCTGGCCGGTCTGCTGGCCGAACACGCCTACGTCTACCAACTGCGCTCGCGCAAAAGCGACGGCGGGATGGAGATGTATGAACAAGAGGTCACCCCGCCCCGGGAGATCCTCTCCTCGGTGCTGGCCGGCAAGACCTGGCCCGGGGTGCCGCCGCTGCGCGGGGTGATCGGCGCCCCCGTGCTGCGCCGCGACGGCACCTTGTTGCAGCACCCCGGCTACGACCCGGCCACGGGGCTGTATCTCGCCTCGAAGGTGGCGCTGCCACCGGTGCCCGAGCGGCCCACCCCCGAGCAGGTGCACACCGCCCGCGACTTCCTGCTCAATCGCTTCCTGCGGGACTTCCCCTGGGCCAGCCCGGCCGATCGAGCCAACTACATCGCCTTGCTGGCCACCCCGATCCTGCGGCACTTCACCCGCTCGCTGACCCCGTTCGCCCTGATCGATGCCACCATGCCCGCCTCCGGCAAGTCCATCCTGACCGGCGGCCCCGGCATGCTGTATGGCCAGCGCGTGATGCCGTGGGCCTACACCGAAGAAGAACTGCGCAAGAGCATCACCGCGGTGCTGGCCGAACAGGTCGGCGTGGTCGTGTGGGACAACCTGGCCGAAGGCACCGTCATCGACTCACCCACCCTGGCCCTGCTGGTCACCGCCGGCGTCTGGTCGGATCGCCAGCTCGGGGCCTCGCGCAACGTGGCCACCGTCAACGACCGGCTGTGGATGGCCACCGGCAACAACCTCCAAGTCGGCGGGGACATGGCCTCGCGCACCGTGCGGGTGCACCTGGATCCGAACATGCCCCGGCCCGAACAGCGTGATCAAAGCCAGTTCGGCATCCCGCACCTGGACCAATGGATCACCGTCCCGGCCAACCAGCACACCGTGCTGTGGCACCTGCTCATCCTCGTTCTCGACTGGACCAACCATGGCGCCCCGCGCGCCTGCGGGCTGTCGATGCGCCAATTCACCCCCTGGGCACACGCCCTGGGCGGCTTCCTGGCGCATCACCACATCGACGGCTTTCTGAGCAATGCCGCCGATGTGCGCGACATCGACGAAGACGAAACCCGCTGGCGGGCCTTCCTGGCCTGCTGGCATGCCCTGCACGGCGCAACACCGATGACCGCCGCCGAACTGCGCCGCTCCGGCGAACCCGACCGCATTGGACTCGACGAACACGACCGCTGGGACGGCCAGTTCATCACCACCCACAGCGGTCGCCTGCCCAATGCTCTGGCTCTGGGCCGGCTGCTGACCGGCCAGGTCGGGCGGTGGCGCGGGGACTACGTGATCCGCTCGGCCAAGAACGACCGCGGCGACCGAAACACCTTTTGGGTCGAGTGCCATGCCTGAACGAGTCGGAGAAGCGCTGAAACATCTCCGCATCTCCGCATCTCCGCAGACCGGCCCTCTACCAGCGGAAACAGCTGCGGAGATAGAAGCAGTTACCGATCTGTTATCTCCGCATCTCCGCAGATTTTGCGGAGATGACCCCCCGTTTGCGGAGATGGAGTCACTCCAGAATCTTCTGTCTCCGCACGCATCGCCCCAGCTCAACGACACTTCTGCGGAGATGCGGAGATGCGGAGATGTTTCAGCCCTCCGCAGTAGAAGCGCACCCGCCCGCCATTCCGGCCCTGCCCATACCACTGCGCAAGGAGACCCACCCATGGCCACGGCCAAGCCACGAGGGACGCTCACCCTCGCCGAACTCTGCGACGAACTCCAGATCTCCCGATCCACCTTCTACGACTGGCGAGCCAAGGGACGCGCCCCGCGCTGCCTGAAGCTCCCCAACGGAGACCTACGCATCCGCCGTACCGACCTGGACCGCTGGCTTACCACCCTGGAGGACGCCGCCTGATGCAGAACATCACCTACGACGCTCGTGTCTACAAGACCGAGGTCTACAAGGGTGCGAAGGTCACCACCTACTACGTCCGTTGGAAGACCGGCAACAAGCCCTGGAAGAAGGCATTTCGCAACAGCACGCAAGCCGAGTCCTTCCGGTCAAGCCTGGTGTCCGCCGCCCGCAAGGGCGAAGCGTTCAGCCTGGATGCTGGCGAACCCATCTCATGGGGCCGCACGAGTCAGGCGGAAATGAACTGGTACGACTTTGCCTGTGCGTACGTGGACATGAAGTGGAAAGACGCATCCGCCAAGCACCGCGCCGGCATCGCCTATGCACTGGCACTGGCCACACCCGCGATGCTGAACGGCACAACATGCCCTTACAGCGCCAAAGAAGTCCGGACCGCGCTCCGTCGCTGGGGGTTCAACACCAAGGAGCGCGAGAACTGCCCGGAGCGAACCACTGATGTCCTGACGTGGGTGAAACGCAACAGCCTGCCGGTTTCCACGCTCATGACGCCCTCCACCGCGCGGGCACTGCTCAACGCTGCCACGTCTCGACTCGACGGCAAGCGCGCTGCCGCGAGTACTTCGCGCAAGCACCGCACCATCCTGTCCAACGCTATGGCCCACGCCGTGGAGATGAAGCTCCTCAGCAGGAACCCCCTCCCCGACCTGAAATGGAAGACAAGCAAGAGCACTTCCCAAGTGGACCGGCAATCCGTCGTCAACCCCGACCAAGCTCGTGCTCTGCTGCAAGCCGTACAGGCGCAGAAACCGAGCGGCCCCCTACTCATGCCGTTCTTCGCCGTCATTTACTTCGCCGGTCTGCGCCCCGAGGAGGCCGTCAACCTCCGCGAGAAGAATCTGACCCTGCCGGACGTCCCGGATGTCTGGGGAGAGCTGTACTTCAGCAGGGCAACACCGGACGCGGGCAGAGCATGGACCGATACCGGCGAACAACGCGACGACCGCGGCTTGAAGCACCGCCCTGACGGGGAGAGTCGCCCGGTCCCTTGTGCCCCTGAACTCGTCACCATCCTCCGTGAGCACCTCAAGACCTTCGGCGCCGGTCCGGACGGGCTGGTTTTCCACGGTGCTCACGGTGGTGTACTGGCCACCAGCACCATCCAACGCGTCTGGGATAAGGCACGTCGAGCCGCTCTCAGCCCAGAGGAGTACGGTTCACCGCTGGCCAAGCGGGTCTACGACCTTCGGCATGCCTGTCTGTCCACCTGGCTCAACGCGGGCGTCTCACCGAAGCAGGTGGCCGAATGGGCAGGCAACAGCGTGGAAGTGCTCTTGCGTACCTACGCCAAGTGCCTCGTAGGCCAGGACGAGGTGTCCATGCGCCGGATCAGTGAGGTGCTGAGGCGAAAGTCGTCTACCACCGAACCGTCTTGACCACCTGGCTTAAGCGGCATCGGCTAGGTCAAATGACAGACTCGCAAGCTTCCCTCGAATCTTTTTAATCCACAGTCCGATTCGATCACTTCTATGCCTTGACCTGGTCGATCAGCCGATCATCCCCAGACATAGACAAAAGGTCCCCAACCCCCTCCACAGTCAATCCACCACAATCTGGACCTTGTCCCCAGGTTTTCCACAGGGGAGTCAACAAGTCACGTTGCGTTCACAAGCCCTAGATGCCACGATTTTCACAGGGGCCTTCACCTGGGGGAACGCAAGATAACGTCTCGGTTCTACGAGGTGCGGGGTCGCACCACACCAACGTGCGGGGACGCAAGCAGACCCATCGTGATAGCCGTTGGGCGGAACATACCGAGACTCACTACCTGGTAAGGCGAACGATGTCTGAGGTGTTCATGTATACCGACGAGACCGGCAACCTCGACTACAACATCGCCGGCGGCGGCTCGAAGTACTTCGGCATTGGAACCGCAACTTTCAACGGTGATCATGATGCCGCACTCGGACAGGGACAGCGCCTCAGGCTTGCACACGCCCGAGCGGGCCTTGCCTTCCCCAGGGGATATCACGCCAAAAACGACAACTACCGCACCCGCACGGAGGTCTACGATGTGATCAAGGCTCAGCAGCCCCGGTTTGACGCCACCTTCCTGGCCAAGGAGAAGGCTTACTCCCACGTCAAGAGCAAGGGCGAGCTGTATCTGTATCGCATGGCGTGGTACCTGCACTTCAAGGAGATCGCCAAGCAGGTCACCGATCCGGGCGACACGCTCTACGTCGTCGTTGCCACCCTTGGCACAGCAGCGAGGAAGAGGGCGTTCGAGAGTGCGATCAAGGAGGTCTGCGAAGATCACGGACCTCAGGACCGTGAGGTCGTGGTTTGCCACTGGGAGTCTTCGACAAGCTGGGGGCTTCAGGTTGCCGACTACGGGCTGTGGGCCGTCCAGCGGAACCTGGAGCGCGGAGATAGCGCCTTCATGGAAGCGGTTGAACCCACACTGAAGACCTGCTTCAAGCCCTGGGGGAGGGCAAGTTAAAGGCCAGCTATCCCCCCAACTGCTGCGGGAAGAGGTCCCCTGGACCTCTTTTCACTGGCCTATATCAGTACACGGCATCTTGGAACCGAGGTCAACTGATTCCGTCACGGAGTGATAACACTGTTGCCTAATCGTTCGAACAACTTGACGGTCTACTGACACAACAGCTACTGGACCAGGCCATACGTGCCATCCTCTTGACTGCAAGATTCGAACACACCAGCTTCGGACAGGGAGAGAGTCGAACCGCGACCCCAGAGGGCTCCTCCCGCCCACCCGAACTTCGGCACGTATTCGGCACGATCAACCGGAGCCAACGGATGACAGCCGGACACCACCGGACACCGGCAGGTGATCCAGAACACGAAAAAGCCCAGGTCATCAACTGATGATCTGGGCCCTCGTGTGGCGCGGCCGAGAGGACTCGAACCCCTAACCTTCTGATCCGTAGTCAGATGCTCTATCCATTGAGCTACGGCCGCTTGCCTCGTGCCGAGCACCCGGGGTGATCGGCGACAGAGAGAACTCTACCAGACCGTACATGGGTGCTTGAGCCATCAGACGGTCGGCCGGGAGGCGGGAGCATCCGGGGACGGGGCGGCCGAGGGCTCGGGGGTCTTCTTGGGGAACAGGGTGTAGCTCACCGGCCAGATGGCGGCGATGACCGGGATTCTGCTCAGATCCCTCATGATCTGGACCAGTGCCTCCGTCCTGGACGGCTCGTCGACCAGCAAGATCAATCCGAACAGCAGGCCGCAGGCGATGCCGTACGCGAGGAGGATCTTGAGCCACACGATCCACTCGTAGCGCGCCCTGGCCATGCCGCCCGGCGGCGGCTTCCAGGGCTCGGGTCCGCCGGCGAAGCGGTGCGCGAACTTCGCGTCGGCCCATTTGATCGTCCGGTGGCCGAAGACGATGGAGTAGGCCAGATAGGCGGCGGCCAGGCCGTGGTGCCAGCCGGCCTCGGCGCCGCCGCGCATGTCGATCACCGCCGCGGCCAGGAGGACCAGATCCAGCAGCGGCACCGAGATGAGCAGCACCGTGCTGAGCCGTTTCCTGCGCCACAGGTAGCGGGAGGCGAGCCCGAGTCCCAGCAGGACCCAGAACCCGATCTCGCAGGCGATGATTATCCCCAAAATCATATGACCATGGTCATCGGGCGTCCGGGCCGGGACAACGATCGCACTGATGAATCCGCATACATCCTTGTATGTACGACAGACCACACTTCAGCTGGACAAAAGGAGTGCTCAGCGGTGATGGGATGGATGGCATGAAACGGGCCTCGTGGATCGGACACCCGGGCCCGCTGGAGACATTGGTGGAACGGGTGAGACGCAACGACGTGCTGTGTGCGGTGGCGTCCTTCGCCGTCGGCCTCAGCCTGATCCTCGCGAACGCCTACATCCCCCGGGTGACGCCCTCCTACCTGCTCATCGGCCCGCTGTTGATCACGTGCCTGGGAGTCGCGGTACGGCGGAGCCGGCCTATCCTCTGCCTGGCGCTCGGGGTCGTGGCGTTCATCGGCGACTTCGTGCTGGGGCCGTCCCTGGGCACCATCCTGATCGTCACCGACAACCTCTACGCGGCCGTCAGGTACGGCCCGCGCCCGCTGGGCCGGTGGATGCTCACCATCACCTCGGTCATCGCCGTGGTCGGCGGCGCGGTGGCCGGGTTCATGCTGAGGGACTTCGCGGTCTTCGCCGTCTCGCTGGTGCAGGCCGGCCTCGTCGGCGTCACCCCCGTCCTCACCGCGCTGTTCATGCGGCAACTGGAGGACCAGGCGGTGGCCGAGCGGGCCCGGGCCGAGCAGGTGGCGCGCCTGGCGGAGCTGGACCGCAAGGCGGCGGTGCAGGCCGAGCGGGCCAGGATGGCCCGGGAACTGCACGACATGATCGCCAACCACTTCAGTGCCATCGCCATCCAGTCCACGGCCGTGCTGTCGCGCAAGGACCTGGACGCGGCCACCGTGCGGCGGGTGCTGGAGTCCGTCCGGGAGAACAGCGTCCAGGGGATGGCGGAGATGCGCTCGATGATCGGGCTGCTCCGGCAGGACGGCGAGGAGGCCGAGGCGGTCCGGCTGCGGCTGTCCGAGGCGGAGGGGCTGGCGCAGCGGGCGCGGGAGGCGGGGCTGGAGGTACGGTTCCGCGTGGACGGCGAGGTCAGGGAGCTGCCCGCCCCGGTCGACCTCGCCGGCTACCGGATCCTCCAGGAGGCCCTGACCAACGCGCTCAAGCACGGGGGCAGGGAGGCGGACATGGTGGTCGGCTACCGGCCGGACGAGGTCGTGCTCACCGTGGACAACCCCGTCGCCGAAGACCGGTCCGGGCTTCCCGGGGCCGGGGCGGGCATCGTCGGCATGCGGGAACGTGCCGCGCTCGTCGACGGTCTCGTCGAGAGCGGGCCGTACGGCGCGAGCTGGCGCGTGCGCGCCGTACTCCCCAGCAGCGTGCTCCCCGACGCCGCACTTCCCGGCGCTGCTTCCCCTGCCGGCGCCCCGTCGTGAAACCCCGGGAGACCCCGTGAGTATCCGTGTTCTGGTCGCCGACGACCACGCGGCCGTCCGCGCCGGGATCGTTCTCATCCTGGGCGGTCACGACGACATCGAGATCGTCGGCGAGGCCTCGGACGGGGAGGAGGCGGTCGCCATGGCCGTGCGCGAGCGGCCCGACGTGGTGCTGATGGACATCCGGATGCCGAAGCTGGACGGGATCTCGGCGACGCGCGAGCTGAGCGGGGTCGCCGACGTGCTGATCCTGACCACTTTCGACATCGACGAGTACGTGTTCGGGGCGCTGCGCGCGGGGGCCGCCGGGTTCCTGCTCAAGAACACCGACGCCGACGCGCTGGTGGACGCCGTCCGGGTGGTCGCCCGGGGTGACGGCCTCATCGCGCCGTCGGTCACCCGGCGGCTGATCTCCGCCTTCGGCTCCGCCGTACCGCCGAGCATGCCGCGTCAGGTCGAGAACCTGACCCCGCGGGAGCGGGAGGTGCTGGAGTGCATCGGCCGCGGGCTGTCGAACGCGGAGATCGCCCGGGAGCTGGACATGGCGGAGGCGACCACGAAGACCCACGTCAGCCGGTTGCTGAACAAACTCGGTCTGCGCAGCCGCGTCCAGGCCGCCATCCTCGCTCAGGAGCTCTCCGCCGGGACGTAGAGGGAGAGCGTCTCGGCGACGCAGGCGGGCTTGTCCCTGCCCTCGACCTCGACGGTCATCCGCAGCTTCGACAGGTACCCCGAGGGAGTGCCCTTCAGGTCCACGAGCTCGCCCCGGGCCCGGACCCGCGAGCCGACCGGGACCGGCGTGGGGAAGCGGACCTTGTCGAGCCCGTAGTTGATGCCCATGGCCAGGCCGTCCACCCGGACCAGCTCCATCATGAACGAGGGCAGCAGCGACAGGCTCAGATAGCCGTGGGCGATGGTCCCGCCGAACGGGCCCTTGGCCGCGGCCTCGACGTCGACGTGGATCCACTGGTGGTCGCCGGTGGCGTCGGCGAACAGGTTGACCTGCTCCTGGGTCACGGTCCGCCACTCGGTCGGGCCGAACTGCTCGCCGACGGCGGCCTTGAGCTCCTGGACGTTCGCGAAGATCCTCATATCCGGAACTTTATTCCGTTCTGGGGATCGCGAGAAGGTTCACGACGGTGAATTCCTTCCCGCCGCCCTCCTCTGTCGTCTCGCAGCTCTTGATCTTCCCGGTGGGAGCGGGGGCCCCGGACGGCCGGGAGGCGGGGGCGGTGTCGGCCTCGACCATGCGGCACTTCTCCACGGTCCTCCGGTCGTCGTCCCAATAGATGATCGAGGTGGGTGAGGAGGAGGTGCCGCGACCGTAGCCTCCCCCCTTCGGGTCGCGTCTCCCGGCCCCGGCCAGCGTCCCGGTGAGCGGGTCGTACAACGCGAGCAGAGGAACATGGTGATCCTCGATCTCCTCGCCCCGCCCGTCCAGGCCCACCACGCCGGAGATGTGGAACAGTCCCATGTCCCGGGCGAGCACGATGTCCCCGCCGAGCGCCCCCAGGCCGGGCAGGGTCCTGTGCTGCGAACCGTCCGCCCGCTCCACGACGGCCCTGTCGTCCTCGCCGTCCCCCGAGCCGAAGCACCATTCCAGGCCGCAGTCGAACGCCGTCAGCCCGTCCGGGGCCTTCACTTCGGTGACCTGCATCGTCTCCAGGTTGACCAGCCTGGTCTGCGGCTTCCGGAAATCGCGCTCGCCGACGTCGGCGGCCCACGGCCATGACACCAGGTGCAGCCCGTCGGTGCCCTCGATCCGCTCCGGAGTCCCGCCGTCCAGCGGCATGCGGTAGACCCCGCCCTTGTCCACCGACCAGACCACGGAGTCGGCGGTGACCCCGACCGCGTCCACCTCGGACTGCTCCCCCGTGACCTCGCCGACCTGCCGTGCCGTACCGCCCGACCGGGGCACCACCCAGAAGTCGGCCCACTTGTCGCCGTTGTTGGGAGTCTCGCCGTACCACACGACGTGCTCGGCCCCCACGTCGAAGCTCTGCGCGAAATACCCCTTCACCCCCTCGGGGCCGGGCGTCTCGGCCAGCACCGTACGGCTCCCGCTCCCGGTGTCGTAGACCTCCAGCCGGCCCGCCTTCTCGAAGGACGACTCGGCGGCCAGCAGCAGCTCCGTGGCGCTCAGCGCGGTGATCGGGCGGTACTTCCAGCCGTCCGCCGCCTTCGCCGGGATCTTCGACACCGCCGCCGGCCAGACCTCGGCCGCCGGGCGGATGGAGGCGCCCGGCGCCTTCGTCCCCGACCGCGACGGCGTGGGCGTGGGCCTGGGTTTCTCCGACGTCACCGCGGTCGCGGTGGCGTCGGCGAGGATCGGGCCTTCCCCGCCCCTGTGGGGGAAGACCCCCCTCGCCACCGCCGTGCCGCCGCCGATCACCGTGATCACCGCGGCGACCGCGAGGATCGACTGCGCCCGCCTGCGCGTGCGCCGTACACGACGTCGTTCGATCACGCCGAGCAGGTCCCCGACCGGCTCCGGCGCGGCGTCCGCCGCCTTCGCGAGCGTGCGGACGAGATCCGCCTCGCTCCTGCCGCCCATCGGCCCCGTCCCGTCCCCGGACTGGTTCATCGCACTCGCCCCGTCTCCAGTTCCGCCACCCGTACCCTGAGCTTGTCCAGCGCCCGCGCCGCCTGGCTGCGCACCGTCCCGCGAGAGACGCCGAGCAGCTCGGCGATCTCCTGGTCCGGCAACCCCTCGTAGTACCGCAGGACCAGCACCGCCCGCTGTTTCGGCGGCAGGCCCTTCAGCTCGTGCCACAGCCCCGCGTCACCGGAGAAGCCGTCCTGCGTGTACGGCTTCTCCGGCACCTCGGCCACCAGGCGCTCCCGGCGCAGCCGCCGCCAGGTGCTGATGTGCAGGCGCGCCATGGTGGTGCGGACGTACCCCTCGGGGTCGTCCCGCCGCTGCACCCGCGGCCACGCGTCGCCCAGGCGCAGCAGCGCCTCCTGTACGAGGTCGGCCGCGTCCTCGGCGTGACCGGTGAGGACGTAGCCGTACCGGTACAGCGCATCCGCCCGCGCGGCCACGAAGTCTGCGAACTCCACGAACACAGGGACGCAGGTGACCCGTGTTCTGTTGCATGACATTCGGGTGCGGCTTGCGAACGGACATCCGGCGCTGTTCACCGCTGAGCCGTCCGACCTCGGCGAAACCGGTTCCACCCCCGCCGAATTCCTTTTCGGCGGGGGTACGTCGGAGAATGGTGAAGTCCGGGGACGGTTGTACCACTAACGAGACCGTCCTGATGCCAGGAGCACATATCCTCAAGGAACGCTCCAGAGACCGACAAAGGGAACGGTTACGTTCATGTGGCCTCCATCATCTCCGCAGGAACCTCAAGGCCAGCAGCCCCCTGGTGGGCCTGGACAGCCGCCCGCCGGTTCCTGGCAGCAACCGAACCAGCCCTACGGCCAGCAACAGCCGCCGTACGGCCAGCAGCTTCCTCCCTACGGCCAGCAGCAGCAGCAGCCGTACGGCCAGCAGCCGCACGACCCGACCCGGCAGTTCCCCCCCGGGCAGCAGGGCCCGGGCGGCCCCTGGTATCCCCAGAGCGGCCCGCCCAAGCGCAAGCCGGTCTGGCCGTGGGTCGTGGGTGTGGCCACCGCGGTCATCGTCGCGCTGGTCGTGGTCTTCATCGTCGTGACGGGTGACGACGACAAGACCACTCCCACCGCCGGGTCGAGCTCGGCTCCGGCCTCGACGCCTCCGTCGGACTCTCCGACGTCGGAGGCCCCGAGCTCCTCGCCTCCGGCGACCGAGGACCCGACGACGTCCCAGATCCCGGACGGCAAGACGGTCACGGCCACCGACGGCAAGAGCAGGCTCACCGTCCCCGGTGACTGGACGACGCTCTCCCTCCTCGACGAGGCCGAGGTCCAGCAGGGCAACACCGCCAAAGAGCAGTACCTGATGGTGATCACCGAGTCGCAGTCCGACGCCAACCTCAGCAGCCTGGAGCTGGAGGGCTACGCCAGGCTGGTCATCGAGCAGATGCAGAAGCGGCTGACCAACAGCAACGTCACCGGGCCCCAGCAGCTGACGATCAACGGCGACCCGGCCCTGCAGTACGAGCTGCACGGCACGGCGCAGGGCGTGCGCATCACCTACTGGGTGACCCTGGTCGAGGGCGCCGAGGACTTCCACCAGATCCTCACCTGGACTCTGGAGACCAAGGGCGAGGAGCACGGCCCGCTGCTCCGCGAGGTCAGCTCGACCTTCCAGGACCTGGGCGCATAAGTCTCTTGGCTGAAGACTCTTTAAGTGGTTAACTAATCGAGGACATGGACGACGGCTACTCGCTGCTGGACAGCACGATGTACGCGCTGATCACGCGACTCGGCTCCCACAAGCGCCAGATCGCCGCAGGCCTGGAAAGACTGGGCCTGCGGCTGGGCCAGGAGGTCTACCTGGCCCAGCTCTGGCGTCAGGACGGGCTGTGCCAGGGCGAGCTGGCCGGATGCGCCAAGGTGTCCGCCGCCAACGTCACCCAGGTGTTGCGCGGCCTGGAGAAGCAGGGCCTGGTGGTCCGGCGCCGCGACGACGCGGACGCCCGGGTCCAGCGGGTCTGGCTCACCGAGGCGGGCAGGGCGCTGCAGAAGCCGGTGACCGAGGTCTGGCATGACGCCGAGGTCGCCTGGCTGGCCGGTCTGACGCCGGCCCAGCGCAAGGCCATCACCAGTCTGGTCTGAGCATCCGCACCCTCATTCTCCGAGGGCGCGGTCCGCCCAATTAGTTAACCACTTAAGGAGTTCTGATGGATCTGGGTCTGAAGGGCCGCACGGTGATCGTGACCGGCGCCTCCGGCGGCATCGGCCGGGAGATCGCCCGGGGTTACGCGGCCGAGGGGGCCGAGGTGGTCCTCACCTACCACAGCGCCTCCGAGGAGGCCGAGAAGCTGGCCGGGGACATCGGCGGCACGGCGCTGCCGTACGCGATGAGCGAGCCGGACTCGGCCGCCGCCCTGGTGGCCGAGGTCCTGGCGCGGACAGGCAGGATAGACGTGCTGGTCAACAACGCGGTCCGCTGGGGCCGGATGGCGGGACAGGACGCCTCCTTCGAGGACGTGGCCGACGACGAGTGGCTGACCATGCTGAGGGAGAACACCGAGGGCGCCCTGCGGCTCAGCCGCCTGGTCACCCCCGTCATGCGCGAGCGGGGCTTCGGCCGGCTCGTCCACATCTCCTCCAGCATCGCCACCGACGGCATGGCCGGCGGCGAGTACTACGGAGCGGCCAAGGGGGCCCTGCACGGGTTCAGCCGCTCGGTCGCCTTCAGCCTCGGCCGCGACGGTGACATCCTGTCCAACGTCGTCATGCCGGGCCTGACCAGGACCGCCCGCAACGGCGCGATCGTCGAGGCGGCGGGCCACATCTACAGCGAGAGGGCCCCGATCGGCCGCCTGCTGGAGGCCTCCGAGGTCGCGAACGCGGTGGTCTACCTGGGCTCGGCGGCCAACACCGGCATCACCGGCCAGGTCATCGCCGTGACCGGCGGCGCGTGACGCCCGGCCGAACCGTACCGGCATAGATCCGAGACCCGCCCGCGTCCTTGCTTGGTGACATCGCAACGAGGAGGACCGGGTGGATCCAGGGTTTGCGACGGCGTTCCGGGAGCTCGTCACCGATCGGTCGGCCGCGCTGTTCCGTACGGCGTACCTGCTGACCGGTGACCGGCACGCCGCCGAGGATCTGGTGCAGTCGGCGCTGGCGAAGACGGCTGCCCGATGGCGCGGCCTGCGCGACCCGGCGGCCATCGAGGGCTACGTCCGCCGCGCCATGTACCACGAGCAGGTGAGCCGGTGGCGCCGCCGTTCGCGTGTCACGGAGGTGTCCACCGGCTGGCTGCCCGACCGGGCCGGCGAGGGGCACGCCGAGACCGTCGACCTGCGCCTGGTGATGCGCTCGGCCCTCGCCCGGCTGACGCCCCGGCAGCGGGCCGTCCTCGTCCTGCGGTACTTCGAGGACCTGTCCGAGACCGAGATCGCGCGGGTGCTCGGGATCGGGGTGGGATCGGTCCGCAGCCAGATCCACCGCTCGCTGGACCGCCTGAAGAAGGCCGCACCCGAGCTGAACGCCGTGAGGGAGCTCCGATGAACATCGAGGATCTGCTGCGCGAGACTCTTTCCGACATGGCGCACGAGGAGCAGCCGCCCCCGCCGGACCGGTTCCTCCGCGGCTCCGGGTCCCTTCACGGCTCCGGGTCCCTTCACGGCTCCGGGAACCGGCCCCGCCGCCGAGGTCTCGCCCTGACCGCCGCGGCGGCCGTCGTCGCGGTGGCGGCCGGGTCCGTGCTCGTGGGCCAGAGCCTGTCCTCCCGGGCACCGGTCCCGGCGACGCTCACCGGGCAGGGCGCCGCCGGGACCCCCGTGGTGACGGAACCGCCGGGCCCCGGAGAGACCGGCCGGGGGAAGGTCCCCGTGACCGTGTGGGAGGGAGCGCGGCTGTCGGACATCCTGAAGCGGCTCTCGAAGGCGACCGGCAGGCCGGTGCGGGAGTTCGAGCGGGCCGTCGGGAAGGGCGGGGTCCGCGGCCTTCCGGCCTACGCCGGGGGCGGGCTGGAGGGGTTCGCCTTCCCCGGCGTCTACGAGATCTCACCCACCGCGAGTCCCGGCGAGATCCTTTCCGCGATGGTGGCCCGTTTCAACCGCGCCGCCGAGGACGCCGACCTGGTGAACGCCGCCGGACGCGCCGGCCGCACGCCGCTGGAGATCCTGACCGTGGCCAGCATCGTCCAGGCCGAGGCCACCACCGCGGCCGACATGCCCAAGATCGCGCGGGTCGTCTACAACCGGCTCGATCACAGGCCCGAGCTGCGGCTGGAACTGGACAGCACGGTCCTGTACGGCCTCGGCAAGCGCCCCGGCACGGCGTCGGTCAAGGATGTGACGAGCCGCTCGCCGTACAACACCTACCTCCGTCGCGGCCTGCCGCCCGGCCCGATCGGCAACCCGGGCGAGGCCGCCATCGACGCCGCCCTGAAGCCGGCCGCCGGGCCCTGGCTGTACTTCGTGACCACCGATCCGGAGAAGGGCGTCACGAAGTTCGCCGCCTCCGAATCCGAGTTCCTCGAACTGGTCGAGGAATACGACAGGAACCGCAGGACCGGGTGACCCGATCGCCGGTCCTCGGACGGGACGCGGCACGGCGCAAAATCAAGGCGCCCGATCCCCATGGAGGATGAAGGCACCTGCCCGCCACGAGGAGGACCGAGAGCGTGCCCGTCACGTTCGCCGGCGAACCAGCCCGCCCCGACCGGCCGAACGAGGACTTCGTCGGCGCGACCCCGGACGCGGTCGTCCTCCTGGACGGGGCCGGGGATCCGGCCGGGCTGGAGTCGGGCTGCTCGCACAGCGTGGCGTGGTACTCCCGCACGCTCGGTTCCACCCTGCTGGCCGAACTGAATCGGAACCCCGGCTCCCTGACCGAGGTCTTCGCCTCCGGTATCAGGCAGGTCGCCTCCATGCATGGGGACACCTGCGACCTGCTGCACGCCGGGTCCCCCTCGGCCACGGCCGTGATGCTGCGCCGTACCGGTGACACCCTGCAATGGCTGGTGCTGGCCGATTCGGTGCTCATCCTCGATCTCGGTACGGCCGAGCCCACGGTGGTCTGCGACGACCGGCTGGACGCGGTGGCGGCGCCCCACCACGCCCTGTTCGCCGGCCTGCGGTACGGCAGCCCCGAGCACGCCCGGGCTCGGCGCGAGTTCATCGAGACGCTGCGCACCCACCGCAACCGCGACGGCGGTTTCTGGGTCGCCGCCGTCGACCCCCTCGCGGGCGAGCACGCCCTCACCGGCTCGGCTCCGATCGACGCCGTCCACGGTTCGCACTTACATTCATTCCGAATGTATGAAACATTGAGACCATGAAGACCGTGACACTGCCGCAGGGAACCATCGCCTATCAGGAGGAGGGTGCCGGTCCGCCCGTCGTGTTCGTGCACGGCCTCCTCACCAACGCCGGCATCTGGCGCCACGAGGTGCCGCCGCTGGCCGCCGCGGGGCTGCGCTGCATCGTGCCGACCTGGCCGCTGGGGGCTCACGACCTGCCGATGCGCCCGGAGGCCGTCCTCGACCCGCCGGGCGTCGCCTCCCTGATCGACGCCTTCCTGGAGGCCCTCGACCTCCGCGACGTCACGCTCGTGGCCAACGACACCGGAGGCGCCTTCGTCCAGATCCTCATGGCCCGCATGCCCGCCCGCGTCGGCCGGGTCGTGCTCGCCTCCTGCGACGCGCTGGAGGTGTTCTTCCCCCAGCCGTTCAAGTTCCTCCCCAAACTGGCGTGGCTGCCCGGCACGACCTGGCTGATCGCCCAGGCCACCCGGCTGCGCGCGCTGCACCGGCTGCCGCTCGTCTTCGGCCTCGTCTCCAAGCGGCCCCTCCCGGCCGCGGTCACCGACTCCTACCTGACGCCGATGCGGCGCAGCCCTGCGATCCGGCGGGACCTGGGCAAGGTCCTGCGGGGTGTCCACCCCCGGCACACCCTGGCCGCGTTCGAGGAGCTCAAGGACTTCGACCGGCCCGTCCTGCTCGTCTGGGCGCAGGAAGAACGCCTGTTCCCCCTCTCCCTGGCCCACCGGCTGGCCGGGCGGCTCCCCGACGCGCGGCTGGAGACGGTCACCGACTCCTACACCTTCATCACCGAGGACCGGCCCGGCGTGGTGGCCGATCTCGTCAGGGAGTTCGCCCTGCCAGACTGACCGCGTGAGACGCACTCAGGAGGACCGCACCAGGGCGACCCGGGCCGCCCTGCTCGCCGCCGCCCGCTCCCTGTTCGCCGAGAAGGGTTACGCGGCGGTGCCCGCCGAGGAGATCGTCACCGCGGCCGGCGTGACGCGCGGCGCCCTGCAGCACCAGTTCGGCGACAAGCGCGCCCTCTTCCAGGCCGTCTTCGAGGAACTGGAGACCGAGCTGACCGCCCGGATCGCGACGGTCACGGCCACCGGCACCTGGCCGGCTCTGGAAAAGGGCATCACGATCTTCCTCGACGCCTGCGAACTGCCCGGCGTCCGGCGCATCGCCCTCCTGGACGCCCCCGCCGTACTCGGCTGGGAGACCTGGCGGCAGATCGAGTCCCGCCACGGCCTCGGCCTGATCGAGGCCGCCCTCACCCAGGCCGTGGCCGAAGGCCTGATCCGTCCCCAGCCCACCGACGTCCTGGCCCGCATCCTGCTGGGCGCCGCCATCGAGACCGCCCTCCTCGTCGGCGCCGGCCACCCCCGCCCCGAAGCCGAACAGGCCCTGCTCACCCTCCTGCGCGGCCTGCGCACCTGACCACCGGACCCCCGAAGAACCGAAAAGGCCCTCTCCCCGAGATGGGAAGAGGGCCTTTGATCTGCGGAGGCTCGGGGATTTGAACCCCGGATGGGCGGTAAACCCAAACCGCATTAGCAGTGATCTGATGTAGCGTCCGCCGGTGTCCGCAAGCGTCCTGAGCTGGGAAGCCGTACGTCAGCGGACACCGGCGTACGTCGGCGAACTGCTCACCTGATTGCTCACCTTCTCGTGCCCTCTGCCGCGTCCGGGGACCGCGAACTATGGTTGAAGCGCTCGACGATCTTTCACCTCGGACACCAAGGGAACGGGACCGATGGCGGAGTACGTACGCGCGTTCACAACGGCGGAGAGCGAGCAGGAGGCGGTTGCGCTCGCCCGGAGCATCCTTCAGGCGAGACTCGCGGCGGAGGTCCGCATTGCCGGTCCGATCCGTTCGCTCCGCTGGTGGAAGGACCTCGTGGAAGAGGTCCAGGAGTGGGAGCTCACGATGACAACAACTCGCGAGCTCTTACCTGCACTAGAAGAACACTTAAACGAAAATCCGCACCTTGGCGGACAATACAAAATTACCTCCATCGAAATATCCTAATAGAATCACGAAAGCCGATCAGAACAGAAAGTCGAATTGATTAAACACAAGCATAGGCGATAACAGCTCCAGGGCGAGATATTTAATGCTTCAATCCGTAGATCATGGAATTAGATCACTCAACCTCACACAATCCAAACAATGATCAATTGGTCCACTTGTCCACAGAAGGGAGATCCAATAAGATTCTCACAGATGGAGATGTATCTATGTCATCAATAATTATCGAAAGCCTCTCGCGCAGCACAGCATCAATAGGCCGTGAGGCCAATTGTAAATGCAGATGTTTCGCTTGACCGCATAGGTCTTTTATGCTATCTCTCAGGATAGAAAGATCGATATTATTGATGACGGAACGGTAATTAGATCGGGCGTGTCCAAGATTACGCGCAGCACGATCAAGGTTACGTATCACTTCTAGCTGCTTTTCGGAATATCTGAAATTCGGAAGGCTTTGATCATTCTGCTCACGATAAGCATCAGCTATGCGGTTATATTCGTCACAATAGCGGGTAACTTCCGACCTTCCGACGGCACCGTCACTGAGGGCTGTAAGCCTGGTTGCAGAATTACGATAAAGCATCCACGATTTCTCATAATAATCAACAGCGCTACTCAAATTTGATGACAATTCAGAAATAGAACCAAGGACCTTCATCGCATAACCTTGACCGATCCAATCGCCTATATCCTCGTACATCCTGGCGATTCGTTCGTACAATTCTGAAATCTCGCCTAGGTCAACGTCATCGCCTGAACTCTTACTCCAAGGTTCATGGTCACTAGAAGCAGCTTTGGTTGCCCACGAAAGTATGGAATCGTGCATGCTGTTAGCGACCTCATATAAGTCGCCGTGAGGACCATAGCTGTTTTTATGGTAAAACAAGTCCGACAATCCATTCCATACATATATTCCTCCCCATCCATCTTGGATTGATCTAAGAAGTTTTTCGATTTCCATATAAACTTGCACGGCGTGAGCCCATTTATCACTATCAGCTGCTACAGCACTAAGACTGCGAGCAACCTTGGCTTGGCCGCCTAGGTCATTGATAGACTTATACAGAACCCAGGCACGTTGGAACATTTTCTCAGCTTCAGCATAATCATCCTCAGCATGACTAATATCGCCGATTCCTTTGAATGCATTAGCCTGCCCCTGTACATCATTAGTTTTTCCATAGAGCGTCAGCGCTCGACGAAACGCAATTTTTCCAATAGAAAGCAGGCGTGCCCAGTAGGCATGTTCTCCAAGAGCTAAAGAATCAGAGGCTGATGCATATGCTAAGGCATGGCCAATAAATTCACTGGACGCATACCATTGCCCGACTTGAGTTGATTGCTTTAAATCCACTAGATAGTCAAATACATCGACCGCATCCTCTTTTGAGCTAGTCGTAAGTAAAGCCGTCGTCGCGTATCGTGGACGCGTTGCCCACTCCCAAGCATCCTCAAGCGACTCAGGTCTCAGTCGATGGCCACCTGCTTCGACTAGATAAGTCTCATGAAGCTGATCCAATAATCCACGAGGAATAGAATCAAGAAAGCCTACTCTCCTGCAATCAATAGCAGCAGATACGAGTGCAGCACCCCTTGGGTTAACTCCGATGTCCCAAGCATTCTCGTAGTCACGCAGGAGAGCTGGGCCTGCCGCTAAATATTCGGCTAAACCGAATGTTCCGCTATGCTGCAACGCCATGGCGATGCGTGAATCATTTGCCAGCTCACGAGCACGACCAACCTCATTTTGGCTAAATTTCCTCCGTATACGGATTTGATATGCTTGTTCAAATACTTCTCTTACGCCACGCTCTGTTGGCGCCCCTGAGCCCTCAGAGTCAGAGTGCTCCCGCAGAAGGCGGTCTTGTTCAGCCGAACGTATAGTAGCTAGGACCACGTTCGAAGATCTATCTCCCGTAACCAGGCGAATGATGTCTTCCCTGGAAAGCCCGCCTGGGCGCAGATAGAATTCTAGATCATTTAGCCATAGGACTGCTTTCTGGCAACGCAAAGCATATGTAATAGCAACACGTAGGCCGCCCATCCCGCGTGGCGCAATCAGTGTATGCTCATGAAGCGTTTGGCGCATGGCTTCAAATGCGGCTCGCGATTTCCCTGCGGTGGAATCACCTACGATTAGTATAAATCCACCCTCCAGGAGTTGCGCACGAAGTTCCGAATCAATATCCCTGGAAACGTAAGGAGGCACATGCCCCTTGCTCGCCTCGTGATTGGTTAACGGTATAGAAGAGTGAACCCCTAATGCAATTGGGTTAATAAGCTGACGAACTTTAGGAGGGAGGCCATCTTGAAAAGTGAGACATTCCTCCTTGAATTTTAGAGATATGTCATCTCGGGAAGAGATTATCTTCTTATATCGATCCTGCCAAACTCCCGCGAGAAAAAGGAGTATTGCTGCGCCAGCGGCAGCTCCGCCTAGAATCCAAGGATTTGTTACCTTGGCAACCGTGAGCACAGCGGGAGTTGCTGCCATCGCGCTTAATACTATGACAATTATGAAGAGCCTACTCTCCCGCCATCGTCCGCTATTCAGCTCTCCACCCCCTTAACATAAGCCTAACTAAAGCGAACTCAGAAGTTCTAGGTTGGCCGCAAATTACCCATTTATTATATTTGCATTTTTCCAAACGGTTATGACGCCTACTAACTTATGGATGGCCAGCGCACAGTGATCACAGTCGAGTCTTCTTCTGCCTGCCAGGAGTGGTCAATGCCTGGCCCCCAGACGACGTAGTCACCCTGTCGGGCTAAGGTCACGCTGCCAACCGTGAGGTTAAGGCGAAAGCGTCCCTGAACGAGGACTATGAGCGCGGTCCTGTCGTCGCTAGAGGTCCACTCGTGACGCTCCTGGCCTGCAGGGTGGATCCCCCACTTCACTTCGAGGTCTTCGGTCCTGCGGACACCTCCCGTGTCCGGGTCCATGAAGTGCCCGAGGATCCACCCCCGGTTCTCCTCAGCGTCATCGTTCGCATTGCCCGTGTACCAGTTATCAGCCATAACCGTTACGGTTCCTATTCGATAGTCGGAAGGTTCACCCGCTGATCATCGATGTCGGCCAGACGTCGGAGACCATGCGTCAGAGCAAAGAGGCCCTCGTTGCTCCAGGCTGGGTCGAGAGTCAGAGACTTGAGCACGGAACGATCCAGGGTGGAGTACCTCCTCAGGCCGTGTGACTCCCAATTGGCCCTTATCCGGCCGCCGTACCGAGTCCACCACTCCTCGTCTTCTATGACGATCAAGCTCGCGAACTCGAAATTACCGCTCACCAGGTTGAGCCCGAACCCCGTGCATTCCATGCGCCAGTGAGAGCCTCCGGCGCGGTCGTACAGCCACCGCATGGGCTCTGACAGGCGGGTTGGGTGCATCGGGTCCGCGTCGACCAGGCCGCCCTCGGTAGAGTCGACGTCGTCCCTCCCGAAGAGCTCTTCCTCCATCTCGCGCTCCAGGGTCGCCGCGAGCTGCGTGTCGTCCGCGTAGTCGACGAGCGGCTCGTGGAACGCCTTCGGGATCACGGCCAGTCGGCGAGCCGAGTTCAGCACGTGGCCGGAACGTTCCTGGATCAGCAATAGGTAGTCAGGGGTGCCGCGACGTGCTCGACTTCCGGGACGGGCGACCGCGAACAGCGCGAGCGCCCCACCCGCGCACAGACGCCGATCCACGTTGACCACGGTGTTCACGTCGGGCAGGTACCGGTCACGCAACGGCAGACTGCCGGGCACCATGGGCCTGCCCTCGGCGAGAGCGTCGATGAGCTCTGCTTCTAGGAGATCCATGGTGAGTGCGTAGCTCACGAAGTCCGTGACACCCACGGTCCCCTCGATCGCTTCATGAGAGACATCGATCCCGGTCAGCCTGTAGAGAGGGGAATTGATGATGCGGGCGTTGGTGATGAGGGTCTCCGCCAGGCGTTGCGTCGCCGCGTCCGCGCCCAGCTCGTCGACCACAACGGAAACGACTGCTTCGGGATCATCATCCAGTCGGAGCCGATCGCCTTCGGCGAGATCCAGCCCCAGGTCAAGCCACTGCTTCCTGACGAGAACGCTGGTCGCGACAGACTGGCCATCCACCTGTGTGCTGTACGGCTGATGCTCCCCAAGACCGGTGGCGTAGTACTCGGTGAGCGCGTTCGCAATCTGCTCTCTGCTGATAAGGATGCGTCGGCGACCCCGATCCTGTAGCTCGCAGGGGTCGATACTCGCGAGCCGCTCCGCCACCGCCTTTCGGCTGCGTCCGGGACTCCCACCCGTCTGCTTATCCAGCCACTGCAGCGCGGCGGTGATGTTCCGATCGTCGGCGAGCCGTCTTTCCGCTTCCGATGAGGGAGCACCGCCAACGCTGGTGAGCAACCTCCTTGAACGGACCGCCTCATCTGGAGACATCGACTCAGTGGCAGCGATCCGGGCAAACCGCGCTCTCGCATCCTCGGGCGCCCGGCAGAGCAAAGTGTCCAACGCCCGCTGGATCTCCGGCACCGGGACGAGCTCCGGCTCCGCGTTCCACTTGGCCACGGTCCGCACCGCCGTACCGAGCTCTCCGGCGAACCCTTCGTTGGTCAGCCGGAGTGCCTTCTGAAGCGCGCCGGCGAGCTGGCCGGTCCACTGGTCGACGACTTCCACGGACAACAGCTCCCTAGGCGGGGGACGAGGGAGGTGCATTGCCGGTGCACTGGTGGTGCATCGGTGGTTCATGGGCTGGTCTGAAGTTAACAGACAGACTCCCCATCAGACAGGACGAGCACAGGATGCCGTCTCTTCTGGCTGAGAAGGGAGGTGGGACCGTGCTGCGGCGAAGAAATCTTCTCTGCGGGGACGAGTTGGCTGACGAGTCGCGGAAGATCCGGATGCCGGACGTGCCTGACGATTGTCTCTCCAGGGCAGTGACCGTCCCGCCCGTTCCGCAAGGGGTCGGGCGTACGCGTGCATGGGTCCGAATGACGCTGGACAGGTGGCGTCTTCCCCAGGTCGTCGAGTCCGTTGAACTCGCCGCATCCGAGCTGGTGACCAACGCCATCCAGCACTCGAACGGCGAGCAGGACGTGACACTTCTCCTCGCGTACGCGGCGGAGACGTTGCGTCTTGAGGTTCGGGACGGAGATCCGGTCAACCTGCCTTCGGTCAGGACACCGAGTGCATTGGACTTGGGCGGGAGGGGTCTGCTCCTGGTGGAGCGGTACGCCGACCGCTGGGGCGTGAAGCCGGCGGGGCGCGGCAAGGCCGTGTGGTGCGAATTCGACGATGTACAGCGTCATCGACTCCGTGCCGTTCACGGAGGAGGTCGCATCTCATGAGAGACGAGCAACTCGCCCGGATCGATGGAGATCCCGCCTTCGTCCTGGAGGAGGGCAAGGGTTACGTCAGGGCTTGGGCTCGGGCGCAGCATGCCGTACGCGATCTTAAGGATTCACTCAGTGCAGTGGGACTGCCTGAGGCGATGCCGTACCTCCGCGCCGACGTGAACGTGTTCGGTGTCGGGTTCGTGGAGCTGGGACGTGTCACGCCGGAAACGGCCGCGCTGATCGCGCAGGCCCTGACCCTGCTTACTGCTCAGGCAAAGCTGGAAGACGGGGACGCTGGATGCGCGGCGTGAGAAGGCTTGAAGAGGTGGCCTGCCTCAGCGTGCACCCCGCACCCCGGCAACCGGAGTGCGAGCCGTTGCAGTGGCTTCCTCCACAGCCTGTGGGCGTCGTCGCCTACACCTGTGGATGCAGGAATGTGAGCTACGAGCTCTGTCACGTCAACGGGCAGGCGTTTGTACGACGCACAGTGCGCCTGGCGGACGGCCACGTCATCGAGGAGACGCACCGGATGCCTATCCACAAGGCACGGGAGTTCTGGGAACGCCTCCTGCGAGGCGAGATCCAGTAGAGCAGGCGCGGGGGAAGCCGCCCGGTTTTCAGCCAACTGGGCAGGCCCGGCTTCCTCCGCGCCGCCGCATGCCGGGTGGGGACCGAATCATCAGTCGGTCCCCCCGGCCTATTTCGTGGCTCGCGTCTTGTGCAACGGCAGGGGATAGGAGACCTCCAGCGCGTCTCCGCGTACGGCGATCTCCTCCATGACTACTGGCGTCTTGCCCGCGTGCGTGATCCTGGTGACCTGGAGAAGCGGCGTGCCGGGAAGGAGGTTGAGCGCTGCGGCCTCGTCCGGCATGGGCATCCGGGCGCGTACGTGCTCCGTCCAGTGCAGGCCCTTTGCGCTCGCCTCAAAGTGGGCGTACAGATCACCCGGCTCCGGCAGCCTGGGGTCGTCGGCCCACGGCGTCTCCGTCGCGACGCTGAACGGCATGATCAGCTTGTGGGAGCGGCGCGCGTCGCCTGCGATCTGGACGGTGGCCCGTACGAGCATGGGTTCTCCTGCCGGAATCCCGAGGAGTTCGGTGTGGGTCACGGTGGCATCCTCCCGATAGAAATCGGGATCGCCCAGATCCCGCCAGGCGATGTCGCCGGCATCGGCATACCGCCCGTCCGCATCATGAGTCAGGCCGCGCTCTTCCGTCTGGGAGGGGCGGGCGTACGGCGAGCGGACGAAGGTGCCGCGAGGGCGCTTGACCTCGACCAGGCCCTCACTCTTCAGCTCGTTGATCGCCTGGCGGATGGTCGGGCGGGACAGGCCGAACTCGTCGGCTAACTGCTGCTCGGACGGCAAGGGCTGGCCGGAGGGAAAGGCGCCCGTGAGGATCTGTTCCCGCAGGTAATCGGCGACCTGCTTCCAGCGGGATACAGGGGCTTTGATCTCCACCATCTGAGGTCTCCCAACCAGAATCCGGCGGGTTCCAGTCTTTCTCGTTTTCTCGGCTCGGGAACTCTTGACAGAACGTACTACGTTGGACGTACATTCGTCAACGTACTACGTTCGACGTTCTACCTAGAGTCAACCAGGAGGAGGGATGCCCCATGAGAAAGACGCTCACCCTACAACCTGCGACGACGCCTCCGCGCCACTCCTCGACGCGGCTCTCCATGACCTGTCCGAGGAGGCCCGAGTCATGAACGTTCCGCTGTTCGTCGTCTATCTCGCGGTGTTCCTTGCCGCCGGCGTGCTGCTGCTGTTCCTCACTCTGACCATCGGTATCCGCGCCGAAGACCGCCGGACAGACCTGACCGCTCCGCCCCGCACTCTCGTCCAGGCCCTCACCCGCCACCTGCTGGGCGCGCATGTCCAGCGCTCCCCCGACGCCGAGCCCGAACCCCACGACGTGAGGAGGTGACCCCCTGATGCGCGCTATCACCCCACACGGCCGCCGCTGCCCTTGCGGCGCGCTGACCGACCCCGGCACCGACCGGTGCCGCAAGTGCCGCGCCCGTGCCCGCTGGCACCGCCGCAAGGCCCACCACGACGGCCTCTAACCCCCCGCGCCCGATCCCGTACCCGCGAAAGGAGGTGATCCCCGTTGACCGTCTCGATTCCCCTGGTCCTGCTGCTGGGCGCGATCGTCTTCATCGCCTGGCGCTACCTGCACCTGCGGCTGTGGCAGGCACTCGTCTGCCTGCTGTGCGGCTTCCTGTTGGCCGCCACCGCCCTCGCCCCGGACATCCGCCGCCTGATCAGCGCCGCGCTGCGCTGGCTGACCGGCTCATGACCCCGCCCACCGACCGAAGGAGGGATGCCTAGTGCCCAACACTCACCCCTACCCCGACCGTGATCTCCAGGAGGCCCTCACCCGCAACCAGATCGCTCGCCAGCTCGTCACCGCCTTCTCCCGCTCAACCCTGAGCCTGGCCGACCTGTGGCAGCACGTCTTCGCCGCCCTGGACGACACATTCACCCTGATCGCCGAGGTCGCCCGGCTCCGTGCCGATCTCGCTCGTGCCCGTCACTCTCGCGCCAATCTCATCGCCGCCGCTCGTGCCACCCTGTCCGCCCACCACGAAGGCGAGTCCGACCACCTCTGGTATCTGCGCGATGAGCTGGACGGCGGTGATGCCCGATGAGAAGACGCCGCATCTCCCGTCGTCGGATACGACGCAACGCCCGCCGGCTCCGCCGGTCCGGCGTGGAACCGATGGTGCTCCTCACCGACGACATGGACTTCGGCTCCGTGCTCCTGGTCGTCATCGGGCGCTGGTTCTGGCGTTACCGTTCCGAGTTCGCACCGTTCACCACGGCGCTGTTCACGCTCGTCACCGGGATGATCCTGCACGCCGCCTACCCGACGTGGTGGCCGACCGTCCTGATCCTCACCGGAGTCATCGCGTGGGCACTGGCCTTCTTCGGCCGGTGGGTCAACCTGACCCGTCCCATAGAACGCGGCTACGCCGCCGCGACCGTCCTGTTGATCGGCGGATGGCTCGCCGCTGCCGCCGCGCTCGACCCGTTCACTCCACCGCTCCCGGCCGTGCTCGGCATCGGCGGATTCCTCTTCGCCATCCCGTGGTGGGCGCACCGTCGTAGACGCGCCCGGGTCCGTGTGGAGCGCACTCTGAACGCCTGGCCGGAGATCGCGGAGGCGATCGGTCTGGCCGGATCCCGCATTCAGTCCGCCGTGGTGGACCTGTGGGGGTGGCGTGCCAGGATCGCGCTCGCTCGCGGGCAGACCGTGGAGGAGGCGATCGGGAAGCTGCCCGCCATCGAGTCGGGTCTCGGCACCCGCAGGGGAGCCGCCCGTATCCAGCCGATCCCCGAGCGCGCCAACCGGCTGGAGCTGCGGATCATCGAGACCGACCCGCACGCCGACGCCATCGGATGGCCAGGTCCGTCCGCCACCTCGATCACCCAGCCGATCGAGCTGGGCGTCTTCGAGGACGGCAGTCCCGTTCTCGTCTCCCTGCTCCGCCGTCACGCCCTCGTGGGAGGCGTCGCGGGGTCGGGCAAGAGCGGCGGGGTCAACGTCGTCATGGGCAACCTCTCCGCCTGTCCCGACGTGATCGTGTGGGGCATCGATCTCAAGCGCGGCATGGAGCTTCTCCCCTGGGCGTCCTGCCTCGACAGGATCGCCACCACTCCCAGAGAGGCGGAGACGCTCCTGAGGGACGCCGTCGCCGTTCTGGATGCGAGAGCGGCGACGCTCGCCCAGCGCGGGGAACGTACCTGGGAGCCCTCATCCGAGGCTCCCGCGCTGATCGTGCTCATCGACGAGTACGCCGAACTCGTCGACGACGCCCCGGGAGCGGTGCGCTACGCCGACTCCATCGCCCGTCGCGGGCGCGCCCCCGCGACCACGCTCATAGCCGCCACGCAACGCCCCTCGCAGAAGGCCATGGGCAACAGCGCCGTCCGTTCCCAGATGGATGTACGGATCTCCTTCCGGGTTCGGGAGCGCCGTGATGTCGATCTGATCCTCGGACAGGGCATGCACAAGGCCGGATGGCATGCCGACGCGCTCAACGCCCCCGGCAAGTTCCTCATCAGTGCGCCTGAGCACGACATCCCGCGTCGTGCCCGTACCTACCTACTGGAAGACGAGACCGTACGGCACGCGGCGGGCAGGCACGCACCCCGCCGGCCCGCCCTCGACCCGGTGTCCGAGACCGCCGTCGAGGACAGTTCGGACGACATGGCGGAGGAGCCGGAGACCGTACGGCAACACGACCGCAAGACCGCTCAGGAGATCGCGGAGGGAGCCCTCCACGCCGCCCTGCACGACGCCCCCGACGAAGGGGTGAGCGTGCCTCAACTGATGGAGGCGACCGGCATGAGCCGTCCCTGGGTGTACTGGCGGCTCAACCAGCTCGACACGCAAGGCAAGGTCCGGCAGGTCAGCCGGGGACGGTGGCGCGGCGTGGAAAGCGACTCTCCGTGATCGTCTAATTGTCTAATGTCTCGCGCGCGTCTGCACGTAACGGGCATGAGTGCGGGCTTAGACAAACCGCTGCGGCATCACCCTAAGTAACCATTCACCGGAGGGCATCCGAAGACTCTTGACGGACTACGTTCAACGTCGCACAGTGAACGTACTACGTTCTTCCTTAGGTCGGATGCCCTCCCGAAAGGAGGGATCCATCACGAAGACCACACCCCCGCCTCCACTGCTCTACACGATCCCCGAAGCCGCCGAAGCCCTCCGGATCAGCAGGACGAAGCTCTATGAACTCCTCGCAGAGAACAAGATCTCCTCCGTCCACATCGGGCGGAGCCGCAAGATCCCCGCCTCCGCCCTTCAGACCTACGTCGACCGCCTACAGGCAGAGCAGAAGGAAGGTGATCAAGATGACCCGCGCAGAGAAGGGCACCAGGACGGCGAACGGTGAGTCGTCGGTCTTCTTCAGCGAATCCGACGGCTACTGGCACGGATTCGTGACCATGGGCATCAAGGACGACGGCTCACTCGACCGGCGCCACTGCAAGTCGAAGTCGGAGAAGCAGCTCAGAAAGAAGGTGAAGGACTTCGAGGACGCCCGCGAGGCGGGACGGCTCGCACAGACGAGCCGGGTGCCGACGCTGGCCGAATGGATGGAGTTCTACCTCGACACGGTCTGCACGCGGCTGGTGGCATCGGGGAAGATGGCGCCCCGTACCCTCGACGACTACCGGTCCAAGACCCGCGTGTGGATCGTCCCCTTGCTGGGGCAGCACCGCCTCAACCGGCTGCTCCCCGAGCACCTGGACAAGGCGTACGGCCAGATGCACGCGAAGGGACGTTCCACGAGCACGGTCCTCAAGGTTCATCGCATCCTCTCTCGTGCGCTGAGCGTCGCCGTACGACGGGAGAAGCTCAACCGCAACGTGGCGACCCTCGTCGACGCGCCGGCCGCCGCCGAGACGGAGATCGAGGCGTTCAGCAGGGAGGAGGCCCGGCTCATCCTGAAGGCCGCCGAAGGGCGGCGCAACGCCGCCCGCTGGTCGGTCGCCCTCGCCCTGGGCATCCGCCAGGGTGAGGCGCTCGGGCTCCGCTGGCAGTACGTCGACCTGGATACCGGCGTGATCCGGGCGTGGTTCCAGGTCCAACAGGCCAACTTCCGGCACGGATGCGACGACCCGCACGCCTGTGGAGCGAAGCGGCACAAGGCACCCTGCAAGACACCGTGCAGGGCCCATGTCCACAGATCCGACTGCCCTACTGGCTGCAAGAACCGCAAGCACACATGCCCGAAGCACCCCTGTGGAAAAGATTGCAGGGAGCACGCACAGTTCTGTCCCCAGCGGACGGGCGGGGGCATCGCCTTCCGTCCCCGCAAGGGCAAGCGGAGACTCACGCTCCAGTGCCCGCCGGAACTGCTGCCCGTCCTGCGAGCGCACCGCGAGACGCAGGACCTGGAGCGGCTCGTGGCGGGTGACGCCTGGCAGGACCACGACCTGCTGTTCCCGCGATCGGACGGGACACCGGAGAGCCGTACGGAGGACTGGAAGGAGTGGAAGCGCATTCTCAAGCTCGCCGGAGTCCGGGACGGGCGCCTGCACGACGCCCGGCACACGGCCGGAACGCTGCTCATCGAACAGGGTGTGCACATCCGCGTCGTGCAGGAGATCCTCGGGCACACGAGGGTGACGACGACGGAGAAGTACACCCATGTCGCGTCCCCTCAGGTCCAGGACGCGACCGCGCGCATGGGAGCGGCACTGTGGGGCGAGTGAGCGCAACTGCTCACCTAATTGCTCACCCAGCGCTCTCGGAAATCAAAAAGGCCCTCGTCCCGAGTTCGGGATGAGGGCCTCTGACCTGGCGGAGGCTCGGGGATTTGAACCCCGGATGGTGTTGCCACCAAACCGCATTAGCAGTGCGGCGCCATAGACCTGACTAGGCGAAGCCTCCTGGTAGCCATGTGGCTCAGCACAGAGTACCGGCCATCGGGCGAGGCGGCAAAGTGGTTGCCGGGCGCGTCGCCCGGGTGGGGGGATGTCCTCTGATCGGGCGGGGCCGGATCAGGCGAGGGCGAGGGTCGCCAGGGTGGCGGCCGAGGCGCCGAAGACCACGATGTGGCGCACGTTCTGGAGGGTCCACGTCCAGCCGGGGAAGCCCGCCTCGGCCGCCTTGAGCAGGACGGGGACGTCGATGCGGGCCAGCTCCGGGTCTCCCTTGCGGGCGAAGGCGGCCTGCACGGAGGTGACGGCGGTGAGCTGGCTGTAGAGGATGACGCAGTTGCCGGCCAGGACGAGTGACTGCAGGATCCAGGTCGCGGTGCCGGCCCAGGAGACGGCGGCCAGGTTGAGGCCGGCCAGCGCGGCCATGACGGCGGCGACGCCCCCGGGGGCCCACGTCTCGTGGCCGCCGGCGTCGAAGCGCATGCCGTTCTCGGTCAGCACGGTGGCCCGCACGCCCTGGCGGGTCAGCTCCGCCTCGGCCCGGCCCATCGCGCGGACCCCGTAGCGGTGACGGACCAGCGGGATGCTCGCGAACGCGGCGGCGACGAGCAGCTGCATCACGGCGATCAGGGTGGTGCTCATGGGGTTCTCCTCGTTTCGTCCCTGGGGACCGGCCTGCCGCCGGATTGCTTGAACTAAGTTCAATGGAACCGTACGACATGACTTGAACTAAGTGCAAGAGCATCTTGAACTTTGTGCAATCGCGCCCGGCCGTCCTGGACGTATCACCGAAGGGCCGAGCGCGCCCGGAAAACGGCCCGAAGAGTTGTCCACCGCTGTGGATAACTTCCTCCACATCTGTGGATAGTCTTACATCTCCCCAGGTGAGAGCGGTGGAAGCCTGTGGATTCTCGCCAAGCGAGACACAACATCTCAGTCGACGAACACAGCGCTAATGAACACAGCGAGGCTCCCCTCCCGGACGGGAGGGGAGCCTCGCTGTGGATGATCGGTCGTGGCCCGGTTGCGGACCGCGAGATCAGGCGCGATTGGCCTCGCCCTCGATCTCGATCTTGACCTTCTTGCCGACGAGGACGCCGCCGGCCTCCAGGGCCTGGTTCCAGGTGAGGCCGAACTCCTCGCGGTCGATCTCGGTCGTGATGGAGAAGCCCCAGACCTCCTGGCCCCAGGGGTTGACGCCGGCGCCGCCGTACTCGACGGTGAGCTCGACCTCCTTGGTGACGTCACGGATGGTGAGGTCGCCGACGAGGGTGAACTCCTCACCGGAGTGACCGGCGACGCGGGTGCTGCGGAAGGTCAGCTCGGGGAACTTCTCGGCGGCGAGGAAGTCGTCGCTGCGGAGGTGGCCGTCGCGGTCGGCGGAGCCCGTGTTGATGCTCTCGGCCTTGATCGCGATCTCGGCGGAGGAGTCCAGCGGGTTCTCGGCGATCGTGACCGAGCCGGAGAAGTCGCCGAAGTTGCCGCGGACCTTGCTCACCATCATGTGCTTGACGACGAAGCCGACACGGGTGTGGGCGACGTCGAGGGTGAAGGTGCCGGCGGTGGGGATCTGGAGGTTCTCCCAGGTACGAGTGCTCACGAGGGGCTCCTTAGGGGATAGTTGCCGTGCGGATGTTTGCGTCAACACATTTCTACCCGAGGAATATTCCTCACGTCAACTATCGTCCCATAGAGTGTGAACGTGATTCCTTTCGACGACCCTCGGTTGACGGCGATGGGCCTCCTGGCGGAGGTCTCCACCGGCCTGTCGGCGAAGACGACCCCTTCCCTGGCCGCCGCGGGTGTCTCAGAGATCGACTTCGAGACCCTGATCCGCCTGGCGCGCTCACCCGGTCAGCGGCTGCGCATGAGCGACCTGGCCGCGCAGACCAATCTCTCCACCAGCGGGGTCACCCGCGTCGTGGACCGGCTGGAGCGCGAGGGTCTCGTCGTACGGCAGGCGTGCGCCACCGACCGCCGGGCCTCCTACGCCGCGATCACCGCGGCGGGCACCGCCCGGCTCGCCGACGTGCTTCCCCAGCACCTGGTCGACATCGAGACCTGGTTCACCGGCCTGCTCGCCCCCGACCGGCTCGCGGCCTTCCTGGACACGCTGCGGATCATCCGCGACGCCGTACGGCCGTGCGCGACGGCCGGTTCCGAGCACGCGCCGGCGCAGGAAACGGCGTCCGCCGGGCAGGCTCAGCCCTGAGGTTCCAGGTGCCGCCGTTCCGGAGCCACGGCAGCGGGCTCCGCACACCGCCGCTCTGAGGCCGTGTCCTCAGGCTCCGCACACCGCCGCGCCGGAGCCATCTCCCCAGGCTCCGCGCACAGTTGCTCGGAAGTCGCATCCCCCAGGGCCCCGCGGAGCTTCGCCATGCCCCGTGAGACGGTGCTCTTGACCGTCCCGACGCTGACACCCAGAGCCTTGGCGATCTCCGGCTCGGACATGTCCTCGTAGTACCGCAGCACGATCGCGGCCCGCATCCGGGCCGGCAGGCGTTCGAGGGCCTGCTCCACCCGCTCGGGCAGATAGCCGTGGACGATCGACTGGACCGGCTCCGGCAGTTCGTCCGACGGGTACTCCTCCAGCCGGCGCCGCCGCCACCACGAGATGTTGATGTTGACCATCGTCCGGCGCACGTAGCCGTCCAGGGCCGCGCGGTCCTCGATGCGCTCCCAGGCGAGGTAGGTCTTGACCAGGGCCGCCTGCAGCAGGTCCTCGGCCTCGTTGGGGTTGCCGGTGACCTGGTGGGCGGCGCGCAGGAGCGCCGGTCCGCGAGCGCTGACGTACTCACGGAACTCGTCGTGGATCCCGCCGGTCACTGCGATCACCAGCCTGTGGTCATGGGACGTCTCGTCGTCAGAATCGCAGCCGCGGGCCCGGATACGGCTGAACCGGAATCCAGGTTTCATCCTGACGAGTGCAAAGATCGATTCAGCTGGGTGGCGGAGCACGCAAGGGGTACTAGATACGGGTTTGACCCGACGTGGGCATCAAGGCGTTCTACCGGGGATGTGAATTTTGCTACCTGGTAGGGCCCCTGTCGGAATTATTGGTGTGCACCGGACCCCGCCCATCGCAAATCGTGTGACGCTGGCCGGAACACCTCGCCGACAAGAGGGGAAGTGACGATGCTCCATCGGAGCGTTGACCGCCGCCACGCCCTGGCCGCGGCCGCGCTTGGCCGAAATCCGGCGATCCCGGGGCCGGTCGCCGACGAGGGCGAGCTCCTGCACGCCGTCACCGGGGAGATCCTGGACATCAGTCCGCATCTGATCATCATCGAGACACCGGACGGCGATCACGAACGTCTGGTCATCGCGCCGTGGGCGACCGCCTGGCGGGGGGAGACAGTCGCTCCGGCCGACCTGCCGAGGGGCGCCCAAGTGATCGTCAGGGCGGTGAAGGGGGGCAGGGTCGCCGAACGGATCTGGGCGGACATCACCCGGATCACCGGCGTGATCCAGAATGTCGGCAAGGGCGCGAGAGATCGCACGATGGAGCTCTACTGCGGACCCCACCGGGGACGGCGCACCGTCGTCATCCCCTACGGCGCCTCGGGACGCCTGCAGGTCCGCCATCCGAAGTTCGAGCCCGGCTATCTGTTCGACGCCATCGGCGTGCGCGAGGACGGCGTCTCCCACGCCCGGCTCCCCGCGACCTCGCAGCCGCCCTACCGGTGGACGTCCGTACCCGAGCAGCCCCCGTCGTACGGCGGCACGCAGTCGCGGATCTCGGGCACCGCGACCTGGTCGGACGCCTTCGACGCCGACGAGCGCGGAGCGGCCTACCCGATGCTGGAGTCCTCCGACACGGGCTGCGACGAGGCGGGCGTGTCCTGCGCCAGGCTGCCCTATCTCGCACTGGGCTCGATGCTGGAGATGCGCAACGTGTGCGCGGGACGCACCTCGATCGTCCCGATCGTGACATGCGGCTGTCTCGCCGGTCGGTTCTGCGACCGGTGCCTGGAGTGCGGTACGTCTCCGCGTGGCCGGATCGCGGAGCTGTCGCCGTCCTCTTTCGTGGAACTGGGTGGGGACCTGACCACGGGATGCTTCAATGCCCGGGTCGGATTGGGGTGACACAGGTGGCACAGGAGTGGATCACGATCGCCGCGGCGCAGATCCCGGTGCTGGCCGTACTGCTGGCGCTGGGCATGACGGCGAAGATCAGGACCGTCACGCACGACTCCGAGCCCGGCGGGATGAGCGGGCTCGGACCGGCGGTGCTGGTGGCCGAGCGGTGGCGCGCGCCCGCGATGCTCGGTTGCGCGGCCGGGGAGGCCGTCCTGCTGGGCGGCCTGATGCTCACCGGGCACTCGTTCTTCCGCTGGGGGGCGGCGGCCTTCTTCGCGGTGTCCGCCTACGTCCTGTGGGAACTGCGCCGCCGGCGGCCGGACGCGGGCTGCGGCTGCTTCGGCGACGTCAGCGCGATCCCGGTGGGCGCCCGGTCGCTGGCGCGCACGGTGGTGCTGACCGCCATGGCCGTGGGCACGGTCTGGGTCGGCCCGGCCCCGGGCTGGTCGGTGCTGGCCGGGATCTCCTGGATCGAGGGCCTGGCCATGGCCTGCGGGCTGCTGCTGGTCGCCGCGCTCTCTCCGGAGATCGAGGAGGCCGCCGCCCGGATCCGCTATCGCGTGCCCTGTGAGCAGCGCCGGATGGACCCGGAGACCGCCCTGAACAGGCTGCGCGCGAGCACGGCCTGGCAGGCGCACATGAGGTTCCTGGCGAGCCCCGACCCGGTCGACTCCTGGCGGGAGCTGTGCTGGCGGTTCTTCGTCTATCCGGGGCACGATCCCGGGGGGAACCGGCTGGAGGTGGTCTTCGCGGTGCACCTGATCGGCAGGCGCCCGGCGGTGCGGGTGGCCCTGGTCGACACCGAGGGACGGCCGGTCACCGTGGAGCCGGCCACAGCGGAGGAGAGCCGGCGGGAGCCGGTCTCCGCCAGGTCACAGCCCCGCTCCCGCCGGATGCTGACCCATGCCCGCCATGCGGCCCGGCACGATTCAGCTCTATACGGCTCTCTAGCTTCCCCACTAGAGAGCCGTATAGAGGGCTAGCAGCCGCTCCCCACTATATCGAACACGTGTTCAGATCGGTTGGGAACGGAGAAACTTTCCGAAGTGCGGGACGGTGAACGCGATCAGCCCGCGCTCGGCGCTGTAGATCAGCCCCTTCTTGATGAGGCTGTCGCGGGCCGGGGAGAGGCTGGACGGCTTGCGGCCGAGCAACTCGGCCACCTCCGCCGTGGCCACCGGCTCGTCGCCGATCGAGGCGATGGCGTGCATGTAGTCGCGCTCGGCCGGGGTGGCCCGCTCGTAGCGGCTGCCGAAGAACCCGACCGCGAGCTCCTCCTCGGCCTCCGGGGCGGAGACCTTGACGTCGTCGGCGGTGATCGGGCTGCGCAGCGCCAGGTCCCAGGCGACCTTGCCGTAGGCCTGGACGAAGTAGGGGTAGCCGTCGGCCGCCTGGTAGAGGGCGTCGAGGGCCTCCTGGGTGAACTCGACCCCCTCGCCCTGGGCCGGGGCGATGAGTGCCAGGTCGGCCGCCTCGCGGTCGAGCCGGTCGATCCTGGCGTAGCGGAAGAGCCGCTCGGAGTAGCTCTTGCTCGCCGACAGGACGCCGGGCAGGTGCGGCAGGCCGGCGCCGACCACGATCAGCGGGCCGCCGCTCTGGGAGAGCTCGTGGCAGGCGGCGCACAGCGCCGAGACGTCCTCGACCTGGACGTCCTGCATCTCGTCGATGAACAGGGCGATCCCGACGCCCAGGTCGGTGGCGACCGCGGCGGCGTCGACGAACAGCTCGGTGAGGTCGATCTCCAGGTCGCCGGAGTCGGCCCGGCCGCGCGCGGCGGGCACGTCGATCCCGGGCGACCAGTGCGAGGTGCCCTTGGCCGCGGAGGCGTCGCGCATCGCGAAGGCCTTCAGCACGCCGAGGAACTCCTCGATGCGCTCGGGCGCGCGGTGCCGGGGGGACAGCTCGCGGATGGCCATGTGCAGGGCGGCGGCCACCGGACGGCGGATCGACCGGTCGGGCCGGGCCTCGATCTTGCCGGTGCCCCACAGCCGCTGCATGGCCATCGACTTGAAGGTGTTGAGCAGGACGGTCTTGCCGACGCCGCGCAGGCCGGTGATGACCATGCTGCGCTCGGGACGGCCGCGGGCCACCCGCTCCAGGACGACCTCGAACTGCTGCAGCTCGCGGTCACGCCCGGCGAGCTCCGGGGGGCGCTGGCCCGCGCCGGGGGCATAGGGGTTGCGCACGGGGTCCACGCTCTCGGACTTTATGACGGGATATAGCGGCCGTCCTAGATTTCCGTAGAAAGCGTTATGGCGTGTCGCATGTCGCAGGGAGGGGCGGCGCGGGGCGGGCGCTCGGAGCGCCGGGGAGGTCGCGGGCATCGCCATGGCACACCCCTCACCTGGACGGACATCGACCGAACCCGTGTTCGATCCGACGCCTTCGACTGTAGCGCGGGATCGAACACAATGACGAGAGTTTCCGAAGAAAAGCTCGGCTAAAGGTCGCCCACCCGGCCCGTCAAGAAGGATCGGGAAGCGGCAGCCGTACGCCTCCGCCGGAGGGGGAGACCTCGGTGAGAAGAGTCTCCGAGGAGGCCACCGAGGACAGCCGCTGGCGCGACAGCTCCGGCCAGGCCTGCACCGCGCAGAACGGGGCGCACTGGTCCTGGTCCGAGCGGGTGCCCACGTGGACGCAGCACTGCACGAGCCGCTCCTCCAGCATCGTCGACATGTCCATGAACGGCTTCACCGTGACGCGGACCACCCGCTCGCCGAGCATCCGGCGGATCCTGCGCCGGCGGCCGGGCAGCGCCGAGGACGCCACCGCCAACAGCGTGGAGACGCCCAGGTCGCAGTTCTGCGAGACGGTCCGCCACACCTCGCCGATCTGCGGGTGCGACAGCGACGACTGCTCCGACAGCAGCCCGAGCAGCGACTCCTGTACGGCCAGGCGCAGCTCGCGGGGGATCTCGGTGTCGGCGATCCGGTTGGAGACGAGGCCGAGGTTCTCCTTGAGCCGGTCGTGTCCCATCAGCGCGGTCAGCGACCGCCACCGGCCGGAGTCGTCACGGATCATGTATCCGACGGAGCAGCAGTGCGGGTGCGAGCACGGCAGCGCGGTGAGGTCGCGCCAGGTGACGAGCCCGCCGGTCTGCGGGCCCAGGCGGCCGAGCACGCCGGTGTGGGTCAGCCGGTCCATCGGGTCGATCGCCCCGGACCGCCCGGAGCCGAACTGCGGCTGCAGGGACACCCCGCCCACGTACGGCGTGTCGAGCGCGAGCCGTACGACGTCGCCGATCTCGGTGTCGTTGACGCCGAGCGCGGCCGTCATCACGAGGGTCGTGAAGATCTCCCGCTCCGACAGCCGCCGTACGGCCTGCGCCTTGAGGGCCCGCAGGTCCCCGCCCCGATGATGGCGCGAGGCCTCGGCGGAGGTGCCGTCGTACTGCAGGTAGACCTCGACCCGGTCGCGGTGCCCGGCCAGCAGGTCGAGCAGGGCGTCGTCGCGGGCGATCAGGAGCCCGTTGGTGTTGACCAGGATGCGGGTGACCGGCCGGGCTGCCAGCTCCTCCAGCAGCGGGCCCAGGTCCGGGTGGAGGGTGGGCTCGCCGCCGCTCAGCATGAGCACGTCCAGGCGGCCGTTCTCCCTGGCCAGGCGCTGGTCGACGTTGGCCAGCACGTCGGCGACCGGGACGACCCCGCGCAGGTCGGGCGAGGAGCCCGCGAAGCAGGTGGGGCAGCGCAGGTTGCAGGTCTCGGCGATGTCCTCCAGCAGGATGCAGGTGTGCTGGGTCTGCGTCTCGGGGAGGCCGCGCAGGTAGGCCTGCGGGACGGGGTCGAAGTTCCCCGGCGCGTCGGGGAGGTGGGCCTTGGTGGGGGCGGTCCACTCCTCCAGGTAGGCGAGGATCTCCGGGTCCTCGTCGTACAGCGTGCGGACCAGGCCGTGGACCCGGCAGCCGCGCTCCAGATAGACCCGGCCGTCGCGCTCGGCGAGATAGCCGGTCAGGCGCGGCACGTCGTGCAGCGGGCGCTCGGGGTCGGCGTCGTGGCAGCGCGGGCAGAAGGCGTTGACGTAACGCAGGATCCGGTCGCCCCTCAGGGGCATCCCCGTCACCGGTACATCTCCGGGTTGAGGCCGGTGCAGAAGCCGGCCGAGATGATCGAGACCAGCGCCCAGCCGATCATCAGCCCGATGCCCAGCCCGTTCCCCGCAGGCTTGCCCGTCCTGATCAGCAGGAACCCGCCGCCGAAGGCGATCAGCGCGAGGAGCACGGCGGCCACCGCGAAGGCGGTCCCGGACGCGATCCTGAGCGCGATCAGCCCGATCGCCAGGTTGATGACCATGAAGCCGAAGACGCCGCCGAACGCCGCCCCGACGGTCGCCCCCGCGGACCTGACCGGGTGGGACGGGGGCGGCGTCCCCTGCGGAGGCGGGCCTCCCGGACCCTGGGGAGGCGAGTCCCCCGGGCCCTGCGGCGGCCGGCGGGTCCCCCAGCCGTGGTGATCGCGGGGGGCCTGCGGGTGCTGCGGCTGCCCGGGGTGCTGCGGTCCTCCGGGATGCTGCGGTCCTCCGGGGTGCTGCGGTCCTGCGGGGTCGTGTGGCTCCTGCGGGCCCTGCGGCGGCGGCGTGGTCATGCGCGGATCTCCTGTCTGCGGACGAGCGCATCGTAGAAGCCCCGGCGGTAGCCGTACCGGAGTCTGATGACGACCAGCAGCAGACCGGGAAGGAGGAACCACTGCGGGCGGGTGAGATCCAACCAGACCGTCTCGTTGGCCCGGGTGAACTCCACCAGGAAGCGGAAGACGGCGTAGGCCGCGACGTAGAGGGTGAACAGCTCGCCCGGCCGGGTGATCCTGCCGCGCAGCCACCACCACAGCGCCGCGAAGGCCAGCAGCTGGAAGGCAGCCTCGTACAGGAACGACGGGTGCATGGTCTGCCCGGCCAGGCATCCGGGGCAGCCCGGGGTGGAGGCGGGGGCGTGCACGCCCCAGGGCAGCGTGGTGGGACGTCCCGGGGCCTCGGTGAGGTGGCAGCCGATCCGGCCGACCGCCATGCCGAGGGCGACCGCGGGCGCGAACAGGTCGCCGGTCCTCTCGCGGTAGCCGATCAGCCTCTTGGCGATCAGCACGCCCGCGTAGGCCCCGGTGAGCCCGCCCAGGACGCTCCGTGAGCCGAACATCCAGGCTTCCAGCAGGCTGGGGTTGAGCGCCGGGTCGAGGTGCTCGGCCCAGCCCGACAGCCGCATGCCGACCGCCCCGCCGACGAGCGCGCCCGCGACGGCGACCAGCGACTGCTCGGCGGGGGCGCCGCGGCGGCGGGCCTCCACGACGAAGACCACGGCCGCGGTCAGCACGCCGAGCCCGACGAACAGCCCGTGCGTCGGCACGGCCCACCCCCCGATCCCGAGCACCGGCTCCATGCGGCAAACATTAGGATGCGCGGCCGGTCCGGGCCACCGTCCCGCCCCTCCGGCGGGTCTCGCCCGGCGGAAGTACGGGACGCCGTCACGTGTCGTATCCGGAGGGCTACGCTAGGAGCCGTCGTGTCATACGAGGTGTGTCCGTCCAGGTCACACCGGGCAGGCCGGATCCGCGGGGGAGGTGGGCAGGTGAGGGACGCCGGACCCGGGACACACGTCCGGGCGGTCGCGATGCTCGGGAAATCCGCTCGGGCGCTCACGATGCTGAGGGCGCCCGTCCGGGCCGTCGCGGGGGTGACGACGCCTATGCGGGTGGCCGTCGCGGCGGTGACGACGCCTATGCGGGTGGCCGTCGCGGCGGTGGCCTGCCTGACGCTGGCCGCCTGCGGCTCCTCCGACCCCGTCGCGGTCCCCACCGCCGAGTCCGTCCGCCCCCTCCCGCCCACGCGTTCCTCGACGACCCCGGCCGTCTCCCCCTCGCCCTCCCCGACCGTCTCGCCCTCCCTCCCGCCCTCGCCCACGCTCTCACCCACCGGCCCGCCGTCCCCGGCCGCGCCGACCGCCCCGGCCACGTCCCCTCCGCCGTCGGCCGCCCCGACGCCGACGCAGTCCCCGGCCGGGCCCCCGCCCTTCTCGGCGAAGGTCTCCCGGATCGCCCGCGAGCGCCTGGAGCACTCCTGGCGCTCCGGATGCCCGGTGCCGGTGCGCGACCTGCGCCTGATCACCATGACCTACTGGGGCTTCGACGACCGGCCGCACATCGGCGAGATGGTCGTGCACGAGGACGTCGCGAACGACGTGGTCACGGTCTTCCGGCGCCTGTACGGCTGGCGCTGGCCGATCTACCGGATGGAGCTCGTCGACGTCTACAAGGGCGACGACTTCGACTCGATCGAGGCCGACAACACCTCGGCCTTCAACTGCCGCCCGGCGACCGGGTCGAGCAGCTGGTCCAAGCACGCCTACGGCCGGGCCATCGACATCAACCCCCGGGAGAACCCCTACGTCTCCGCCGACGGCTCGTTCGCCCACCGCAACGCCCGCAGGTTCGTCAAGCGCCCGGTGAACGCCCCCGGCGTGGTCAACCCGGGCGACCGGGTGGTCAAGGCCTTCGCCCGGCTCGGCTGGGAGTGGGGCGGCTCCTGGTCGGGCACCAAGGACTACCAGCACTTCAGCAAGGGCGGCGGCTGAGACCCGTGCCCGCCGGGACCTACGCGAGCTCGCGGATCACATAGCGGGTGTGCGTCCCGTCCATCCACTCCCTGTCGAGCTCCCGGCCCGTCACCCGGCCGACGAGCGTCAGGAGCGAGGAGCGGCCCTCGGCCTCCGCCGGGCTGTAGCCGGCGTGGGCGAGGTCGACGAAGCCCCACCACTCCTCGGGGATGACGACGTCCTCGTATTCCTCGCCGCTTTCGATGCGGGCCTCCTCCCAGGCGAGGTACTCCCGGAACCCCGGCGGCAGCTCCGGGTCGTTCTCCCAGTCGGAGTCCAGCACGTCGAGCAGCAGTCCCTCCGTGTGGGGGTCGAGCGCGTCCCCCCACCGCTCCGCGGGCCCGGAGAGGGTGAACCCGGCGGTGCCGCGTCCGTCGGCGGCGTAGTGCAGCCTGCCTGGATCGTTGAAGTGCCAGCCCACCGCGAACGCCCGCCCGCCGTACGACAACTCCCGCGGGTCCCCGGCGCAGCCGTGGCCGCCGAGCCGGATGATCTGGATCCAGTCCCCGGTGAGCCTGCCGGCCCAGATCACCGCCGACTCGTAGCCGGGCGTCCACCCTTCAGACAGGGCCTGCCAGGTGCAGTCGGCGGAGTCGTCCACGTCCGCCACCGTCACGCCCATCCGGCGGGCGGCCTCCCACACCTCCAGACCCCGCACCCACACGGCCGTGAACCGTTCGCCCATGCCGTAGGAGCTCGCAAGATGCCAGAGCCGTTCTGACGATCGCACGCCTTCTCTTCCTCTTCAGCAGCTGTGGATCATCAATGATGCCGGGGTTTCCCCGGCCACAGGACGGCGGCGGTGACGATCGTGGAGACCACCAGCAGGACGCCCAGCAGGATTTCGAGGAAAACGGTGATCGACATCGGGCCCTCCTTCGCCCTCGTCGCGGGCACGTGACCGCGAGGACGAAGGTCTTCCCACACCCTCGTACCGAGGGCCGCCCCGCCGGGTCCGCCGGTCTTCGGGGACCGTGATGACGATCGGGGCGTCGGACGGCGGGTACTCCCCTCCGCTTCGATTCCACTATCCGCCCTGGTCAGGTGCCTGGTCAACCGCACCGGACACGATTCGGGGGTGGGCAGCATCCGGAGACTGGCCTAACCTTGTGGTGAGGGGAGTACTTCCCAAGCGTCGCTCCGGTCAGTACGGACGTCCCAGAACGTCCCCGGACGGCCACCCGTGAAGCACAGGGTGAAGGAGACCTCGAACGATCGACCACGTTCGAGGAGGACCCATGCCCGCCGTGGCGACCCTGCCCGCAGCCGACATACAGACGATCGGCTCACCACAGATGTGGACCGTCACCGTGGTGGCCCTCGTGGCATTGCTGGCGGTGGACTTCTTCCTGACACGGCGCCCGCACGAGGTGCGGATGCGCGAGGCGGTGGGCTGGTCGGTCTTCTACCTGATCCTGCCGATGATCTTCGGCGCCTACCTCTGGTCGGCCTTCGGGTCCGGCACCTCATTGGAGTTCTTCACCGGATACGTGGTGGAGAAGTCCCTGTCGGTGGACAACCTGTTCGTGTTCATGCTGCTGCTGGCCGCCTTCGCGGTCCCGTCCGCGCTGGCCCAGCGGGTCCTGCTGTACGGCATCATCGGGGCACTGGTCCTGCGTGCGATCTTCATCGCGCTGGGCGCGGCCGTCCTGCAGAGCGGCACCTGGGCGTTCCTGCTGTTCGGCGGGATCCTGATCCTCACCGCCGTGAAGATCCTCAGGGACGCGGTGAAAGGCACGGAGCAGGAGGTCGACATCTCCTCCATGCGGACGGTCCGTCTGCTGCGGCGCTTCATGCCGGTCACCGACGACTACCGCGGCTCGCGCCTGATCGTCCGCGAGAACGGGCGCCGCGCCCTGACCCCGCTGGTGCTGGCCATCGTGGCCGTCTTCGCCACCGACATCGTGTTCGCCGTCGACTCGGTCCCGGCGGTGTACGGCGTGACGGAGGACCCCTTCCTCGTCTTCGCCACCAACGCCTTCGCCCTGCTGGGACTGCGGGCGCTCTATTTCGTGCTGCAGGGCGTCCTGACCAAGCTGCGGCACCTCAACCACGGGCTCGGCCTCATCCTCGCCTTCATCGGGGTCAAGCTGGTCCTGCACTGGGCGCACGGCATCTGGACCTGGGTCCCGGAGATCCCCACCCTGCTCTCGCTGGGGGTCATCGTCGCGGTCCTGCTCACCGTCACGGCCACGAGCGTGTACGCCAACCACCGCGACGCGGAACCCGGCCTCCCGCCCGTCGAGGACGAGTCCCGCGCGACACGCTGAGCCTTCCGGGCGTCCGGGTCCCCGGGCGTCCGGGGCTCCCGGGTCACGCCTCCGAGCGGGTCACGCCTCCGAGCGGGTCACGCCTCCGAGCGGGTCACGCCTCCGAGCGCCGGACCCGCTCCACATAGGCGACCAGGGCGGTCATCCGGTCGACGGGCCAGGGCAGGTTCCGGCTGATCTCGGTGCCGTTGTCCCGCCACATCCGCCGGGCGGCGGCCCTGGTCCGCTCCCCGGCCTCGCCGTCGGCGTGGAACCGGTCCGCCAGCGCGTCCCAGCGCGCGACCAGTGCCCGGACCCGCGGATCGTCGGCCGGGGTGCCGGCCTGCGCGTGACCCAGGAGCTCCTCCACCAGCCCGGCCCACCGGAGCTTGGCCTCCTCCACGCCCTCGGGACCCAGCGCGGCCCTGCGCTCGGCCAGCTGCTCCTGCTGCTCCCGGGTGAGATAGGCATCGAACATCGACATCATCTCCAAAGTCGCCATGAACTGCTCCGGACCGGGCATCGACTCCTCGTCGATCCGGCACAACAACCCGCGGACCTCCTGCGTGAGCCGATGGATCCGCCCGGCCTGCTCCTCCAGGTCGCGGAGCTGTACGGCCAGCAGCGCGCGCATCGTGTCCAGGTCGTCGGCCGGATCCGCGAGCACCTCGGCGATCTTCTCCAGCGGCAGGCCGAGCGCACGCAGCGCACGCACCCGATACAGCCGCCGCACGTCGTCCCCGGTGTAACGGCGGTGCCCCGAGGCGGTGCGCTCACCGGCCCGCAGCAGACCGATCTCGTCGTAGTGGTACAGCGCGCGCACGGTCAGCCCGCTCGCCCGCGCCAGCTCTCCGATGCTCCACCGACGTCCGGCGGTTTCCTTCCCGGCCACGGCGCCAACGCTAGAACCTCCCGTCGCGGAGGGTTCAAGCCCCTGCCGGTCGCGTTCCGGTCGCTACGCGCTCCGGCCGGTCACCTCGTGGTGCGCCTTGATCCACCGCCTCCGGGGACCGGCTCCCCGTGGTGCATCATGGTGCCTATGGTGGCCGGTGACGGGGACGGCTGGGCCCAATGCGAGCGAGGGCATCGGCACTGGGGCGTGCACGGGGCGGCCGGGCTGCTCGCCGTGCACCACGACCCCGGCGGTACGGCGCACATCCTGATGCAGAAACGCTCCCTGTGGAGTCATCACGGCGGCACCTGGGGCCTGCCCGGAGGCGCCCGTGACAGCCACGAGGACTCCATCACCAGCGCGCTCCGCGAGGCCCGCGAGGAGGCCGCGCTGCACGGGGACGGCCTGCGCGTGCAGGGCGTCTACACCGACGACCACGGCGGCTGGTCCTTCGAGACCGTGATCGCCGAGGCGGAGGGGCTGCTGCCCGCCGCCCCGGCCAACGGCGAGAGCACCGATCTGCGCTGGCTGCCCCTGTCCGAGGTCGCCTCCCGCAAGCTCCATCCCGGTTTCGCCGAGACCTGGCCCGCCGTCAGCCTGGCGCTCCGCCCGCTGGTGATCGTCCTCGACACCGCCAATATCGTCGGCGCCCGCGCCGAGCACGGCTGGTGGCGGGACCGCGCCGGGGCCACCGTCAAGCTGATGGCCGAGGTCGGCGCCCTGGCCGCGGCCGGTCTGTGCGGTCTCCCCGGCTCCCCGCCCGCGCCGGCCCGCTGGTTCCCGATGATCATGATGGTGGTGGAGGGCGCCGCCCGCGCGGTGGAGCCGCTGCCCGGTGTCACCCTGCTGAAGGCCTCCGGCAGCGGCGACGACGCCATCGTGCGCGCCGTACAGGACACCCGCCCCTGGGAGCGCGTCCTCGTCGTCACCGCCGACCGCGCCCTGCGCGAGCGCGTCACCGGTCACGGCGCCGACGTCGCCGGACCCGGCTGGCTGCTGGCGCAGCTCTGAGGCCGCGGCCGGGAGGCCGTCGATGTTCCACGTGGAACATGCGCATAACGGGTTGCATATGGAACGTCTCGGGATGGCGGACAACCGTGGCCAGTCCGACGACCTGACGTTACGATCATGTTCATCCGTTCCGAGCCGCCCCGGAGACCGAACGTGGGCCACCCGCTGCAGTACGGCCGGCCCCCGAAAGGCGAGACCAGCCGGGGGGTGGCCGTCATCGTCCTGGTGGCCGCCGGTTTCCTCATCGCGGCGATCATGATCGTGGTCGCCGTGCTGAACCCGCCTGCCGCGACGCGGAACGGCGCGGCGGCCCCTTCCGCCACGGGCGCTCCGGGCGCGGAGCCGTCGGAGGAGGAGCTGCGGCAGACCGCCCAGACGGCGTTCGACGCCTACGCCTCCGGGGACTCCGGCGCGTTCTGGGACCTGTGGACCACCGAGTCCCAGGCGCTGATCACGCGGGAGGAGTACGTCCGCCTGTTCCAGCTCTGCCCGCAGACCGTCTCCGGCGTGTCGTTCACCATCACCGACACCACGATCACCGGTGAGACCGCCCTGGTCACGGCCACCCGCGCGGGCGACCCCACCGCCTACGACTACGACTTCGCCTACGAGAACGGCTCGTGGCGGTACATCGTGCCGCCGCAGGAGGCGCAGGCCTACCAGACCAAGAACGTCGACCAGATCGTCCAGGAACGCCGGGCCGCCGGGGCCTGCGGCACTCCCGGAGGCACTCCGGGGGCCACCGCGCCGCCCAGTGCACCGCCCACCGGCCCCGGGACCGGCGCTCCCAGCGTCGGGCCCGATCCCGCGCCCAGCGCCGATCCCCCGCCCGGCTGAGCCCCCGCCCGGCTGAGCCCCCCGCCCGGCTGAGCCCGATCGCGGGAGGCCGGTCGCAGGAGGCCGGTCGCGGGAGACCGCTTACCGGGGACCGCTCACAGGAGGCCGGTCAGACGCCCGAGAACGCCGGACTCGATGATGATCACCATGCCGATGACGATGAAGACGACGGGCACGAGCCAGTGCCCGGACCGCTCGACCACGGCGATCACCGCCTTGTGCGAGCCGAGCCACGACCCGGCCGCGCACCAGACCGCGATCAGGACCGCGAAGACGGCCACGGTGACCAGGCTCGCGCCGAGACCGACGGTGCGGAACAGCGGGGTGTAGACGGAGATGTTGTCGGCGCCGTTGGCGACGGTGATCCCCGCCACCGACAGCAGACCGGTCGCCGCCGGCGGGGCCTGTTCACCGTCGCCGCCGCGCAGGGCCCCGGCCAGGTTCCACAGGCCGAGCCCGAGAGGGACCAGGCCGAGCAGTCCGATCCACTCGTCGGGGACGACGGTCAGGCCGAGCGCCGCCACGGCCGAGACCACCACGAGCAGCGCGACGCCCGCGTACTGACCGGTGACGATCTGCCAGGGGCGGGGCCGGCCGGAGGCGCGGAAGGACAGGAACAGCACGGTCAGGATGATGAGGTCGTCGACATTGGTCCCGGCGAAAACGGCGACGGCCGTCGCGGCCGTTCCCGGAAGGTCGTCCATCACCGGTCAGCGTAGAGGAACCCGCCCCCGGGCCGGGACGCGGTCCTAGCTGGAGGGCGCGGCCGCCAGTGCCTCCTCGACCGTGGGGAACACCGGCAGGCGGGAGGCGACCCCGGTGATCCACAGGACCCGGGCCGTGCTCGACTCCACCGCCACCAGCGCCAGCCACCCGCCCTCGTCCGTGGCGCGCTTCCAGCACGAGGCCAGCAGCCCCGTGGCCCGGGAGTCGAGGAAGTCGGCCTCCAGCAGGTTCACGACGAGGTTCGGGCCGAACCGGGCGAACGCCTGGTCGAAGAAGTCCATGGCCAGGTCGTGCGTGGTGTAGTCAAGGGTTCCCTTGACCGCCAGAACGCCGACGCCCTCGCCGCCGGTGGCGGTGAACCGGGTCGTGGCGGTCAGGATATGGAGGTCGGACATCATGGCACTTCCGGGCTGTCGGGTCGGAGATGGGCGACCAGGATGCAGGTGTCGTCGCTGGTGTTGCTGGGCACCAGCACGCTCATCACCGCGGCCAGCCGGTCGGCGGGCGCCGCCCGCACCGCCTCGGCGATGCTCTCGCCGAGCAGGTCCAGGCCCTCGAAGAGGTCGCGGCCCGGGAGCTCGATGAGACCGTCGGTGAACATCACGACCAGGTCGTCGGGCTGGAGCCGTACCTGCGCCGCGCTGTAGGTCACGTCATCGAAGACCCCGAGCAGCACGCCGGGGTGGAGCAGCCGGTGCACTTGGGAGCCGCGGACCAGCAGCATGGGCGGGTGTCCGGCGTGGGTGAAGGTGAGCGTGCGGTCCTTCGCCCGGAAGCGGGCGACGACGGCGGTGGCGAGCACGTCGGGACGGATGCGGCGCAGGAGCCGGTTCAGCGTCACCAGGATCCGGTCGGGACCCTGGTCCGCGAAGCCCAGCCCGGTGATCGCGTGGCGGAGCTTGGCCATCGCGGCGGCGGCGGCCAGGCCGCTCCCGGCGACGTCGCCCACGGCGAGCAGCGCCTCGTCGTCGCTCAGCGGGATCGCCTGGTACCAGTCGCCGCCCAGCGGAGCGGTCTCGGCCGTGTCGTAGCGCACGGCCACCCGCAGGGCGGGCAGGGAGAGGATCTCCTCCTGCGCGGGCATGATGATGTGCTGCAGCTCGGCGGCGAGCCGTGACTCCTCCTCCAGCCGCTGCCGGGCGTCGGCGAGCTGGTGGGTGGTGCGCCGCCAGTCGGTGACGTCCTGCATCAGGCCGTAGATCTCCACTGCCCCGCCCGCGGCGTCCCGGCTGACCTCGGCCATGTTGCGGATGACGCGGTACTCGTCGCCGATGAGGACCCGCAGCTCGTATTCGTAGGAGGTGCCCCCGTCGTCGAAGGCGGCCACCGCCTGATCGACGATCGTCAGGTCCTCGGGGTGGGTGATGGCGCGGTACTGCTCCAGGTCGAGCGGCCCGTCGGCCGGATCCCGCCGGTGCATGCGGTAGAGCTGGTCGGACCAGTCGACCTCGCCGGTGACCAGGTTCCAGCGGCCCCAGCCCAGGTTGCCCAGGCGCTCGGTGCTGGCCAGGCGCGCCGCGATCCGCTCCTCCTCGTCGTCGTGGGTCCACGTGACGAGCAGCCCGCCGTGGACCCTGGCGACTCTGAGGGTGTACGTCGAGCGGTGGGGAACGCCCTCGGTGGCCTCCGTGTGGACGTACTGGGGGATGTCCTCGGGCTCGCCGGTCTCCAGGACGCGCAGGTAGGCCTCGCGCAGAGAGCTGCCCTCCGTGGGAGGGTAGGCTCCGAAGGCGCGCATCCCGATCAGGTCCTTGCCGGTCCGGCCGTGGACGTCCCGCGCGTCCGGGCTGACCGCCCGGATCTCGAAGTCGAGGATCTCTCCGGCCTCGTCACGGATCGGCACCTCCCAGGCGGCGTGCGCCGTGATGCCGTCCAGCAGGGCCTGTATCGTCGCGACGGTCTCCGGCTCGAAGCCTGGCGGATCCGCCGGGCCTCCCGATGGCAGGATCATGAGAGTCGGCCCGGGAATGTGATCGCCTCCGCTCATGACCGCCAGCCCCTTTCATGGGACCCGCTCCCCAAGGGTGACACATAGAGGAGATCGTTTTAACATCTCGTGACGTCGTCTGCCGTGTTGAGGATAAATCCTCCGGCCGGATGCGCCGGCCGGATGCGCCGACCGGTACGGCGGGCCCGGTGATGGGCGTGATCGGTTTGCCGGGCGGTACGGACCCCCGCATACCATTCACCGGTGGAGGTTCTGGAGCCGGAAGTGTGGCGGGCGCGGGCGCAGGCCCACCGGCGGCGGGTCGAGGCGTGGACGGCGCCCCACCTGGCGCGCCGGGCGCGGGGCGAGACCCATCCCGTCGAGGACTTCCTGTTCACCTACTACGGATACCGGCCCGCGCGGCTGCAGCAGTGGCACCCCGGTGCCGGGGTGGTGCTGGAGGGGGCCCGCGACCTCGGCCGCGACTACGTCGACACTTCCGAGGGAGCCACGCTCGACACCGCGGCGCTGATGGACAGGCGCGGCGCCACCGTCGAGTGGGCCGCGCGGCTGCTGGCCGCCACCGCGGAACGTCCGGCGCACTTCGGCTGCTTCGGCCTGCACGAGTGGGCGATGGTCTACCGGACGACGGAGATACGGCACGAGTCCTGGCCGCTGCGGCTCAGCGGGGAGGAGATCGCCCGGGTCGTGGAGGAACGCGGCGTTCGGTGCAGCCATTTCGACGCCTTCCGCTTCTTCACCCCCGAGGCGCGCCCGCTCAACGTGCTGCAGCCGACACGGCAGCGGCAGCACGAACTGGAGCAGCCGGGCTGCCTGCACGCCAACATGGACCTGTACAAGTGGGCGTACAAGCTGTCGCCGCTGGTGAGCAGCGAGCTGGTCGCCGACTGCTTCATGCTGGCCCGTGACATCCGCGCGGTGGACATGCGGGCCGCGCCTTACGACCTGAGCGCGCTCGGCTACCGGGCGATCCGGATCGAGACACCCGAGGGACGGGCCGAGTACGCCGCCGAGCAGCGGGGCTTCGCCGAACAGGCCCGGGTGCACCGGCGACGCCTGCTGGAGGTGTGCGAACGCCTCCTGGCCGGCGCCGCCGTCCCCGGTCCCCGCTGACCGCGCCGGGCCCCCGGCGCCTGCAGAGCGCTGGTCCGGTCCCGGCACGGCCTCACGCGACGTCCGCGCTCTGGGCGGTCATCACACGGCGTCCGCGCTCTGGACGGTCATCGCCAGCAGGACCAGGGCGTCGTGCTCGGCCGTACCGGGCGCGGCCTGGTAGACCAGCATCCGCTGGCCGTCACCGGCGGTGGCGAGCACCTCGTTGGCCAGAGTGAGCGGGCCTATCACCGGGTGCCGGAACACGGTCCGGCCGCCGCGCTTGACCCACACCTCGTGCCGGCGCCACAGCGCGGCGAACTCACCGCTGGCCGCCGACAGCTCGGCGACCAGCGCGGCCACCTGCTCCGGGGCGGTCAGCTCGGCGGTGTGCAGGTGCGCGACGCCGTTGGCGGCCACCCTGTCCCAGTCGGCGAAGAGCGTCCGCGCGGCCGGGTGCAGGAAGGTGTAGCGGATCACGTTGCGCCGCGCGGGCGGCCACTCTCCGAGCCCGGCCAACAGGGCCAGCCCTTCGGGGTTGGCGGCCAGCACGTCGTTGACCTCGTTGAGCACATACGCCGGACCGGGCCGGAGCGAGTCCAGCAGCAGCCGCAGGCCGGGCCGGGCCGGTTGCCGCTCGGGGGGCCGGCGGCGCGGCGTCCGCCCGGCGGCCCGGTCGGCCAGGGCGAGCAGGTGGGCGTGCTCGTCGTCGGTGAGCCGCAGGGCCCGGGCCAGCGCGTCCAGCACCGCGTCGCTGGGCGCGCTCTCCCGGCCCTGCTCGATGCGGGTGTAGTAGTCCACGCTCACACCGGCCAGCGCGGCCAGCTCCTCACGGCGCAGGCCGGGGGTGCGCCGGGTGCCCGGCCCGGTGGGCAGCCCGACCTCGGCCGGGCCGATCCGCCCGCGCCGTACCCGCAGGAACTCCGCCATCGCGTTCACGTCCCCGAGTGTGCCACCTGACGATCGGCCTGCGGGTGGCCGTGTCACACCCAGGAACCAGGCGGCCTTCCCTGCCCCGGCCGGGCGTCGGAGCCTTGGGGCATGACGTACGCAATGATCATCGGAGGCGGCTCAGGAATGGGCCTGGCCCTGGCCCGCACCCTGCTCGCCGAGGGCATGGACGTGACGATCGTCGGCCGGTCCGCCGACCGGCTCGCCGCGGCCCGGACAGAGCTCGCCGCGGCCCGGACGGAGCTGGAACGGGACGCGCAGGGCGGGCTCGACACGGTGACGGCGGACATCGGCCGGGCGGAGGACGTGGCCGGCCTGTTCGACCGGGTGGGGCAGGTGGAGCACGTGGTGGTCACCGCGATGGACGCGACCGGGGCGTACGGCCGCAGCGCCGACGTCACCACCGCGACCGCCCGGGCGGTCATCGACACCAAGCTGCTGGGCGCCTGGCTGGTCGGCAGGCACGCGGCGGGACACGTGACCGGATCGATCACCTACACCTCGGGCATCAACGCCTACCGGCCGAACGGATCGAACACGATCGTGGCCGCGGCCAACGGCGCACTCGCCTCGCTGGCCTACGGGCTGGCCGTCGAGCTGGCGCCCGTACGGGTGAACGTGATCTCCCCTGGCTGGGTGGACACCCCCCTCTGGGACCAGCTCGGCATGGACAAACAGACCGCCTTCACCCAGCTGTCCGAGCGCCTCCCGGCCCGGCGCATCGGCACCCCCGACGACATCGCCCAGGCGTTCCTGTCGGTGATGCGCAACGGGTTCATCACCGCGACGGTGCTGCACGTCGACGGCGGCCACCGCCTGAGCTGAGGGCTCCGGGTGTGACCGGCCCGAGGTGTCCGGCGCGACGGTGCGAGGTATCCGCTGCGGCGAGCCTGAGCTATCCGGCGCGGCGGCGTGAGGGACGTGGCCGGTGGACCCCGCCGCGCGGCCATGGGCCGAGTCACTTCACCGCGCGGCCGAGGACCGGGCCACCTTCTCGGGCGTGGCCCGCAACTCGCCCTCCAGCTCCTCGACGATCCGCTGGGCGAGCACCCGCAGCCGCGCCCGGCGCCCGGTCAGCTCTCCGGCGAAGTCCCGCGCCGCCGGACCCGTCCAGACGGCCTCACCGGTGAACGTCGCATGCGCCGGGTCCAGCGCCGCCTCCAGCTGCGCCGCGTGAATGCGCACCTTCTCCAGCACTCGCGCCAATTCTTCCCTACGGGGATTAGGGGCCATATCCGGCGGTTCGGGGATCAAACGCTTCCCCTTTCTCCTTGGAACGACTTGTGCGCTCTCCCGGACGATATGAGATGGTGCGCTCAGACGGCCAGCTCTTTGGAGGGTATCCAATGCCCCGTTCCAACCGAAGCCTTCCCGTACGGCTCGGCGCGACGCTCCTGGCGGCCGGTCTGGCCATGGCCGGATGCAGTGAGAACGAACCGACGGCGGCCGAGGCGGGCGCCACCCTCAAGACACACATTCTGAAGCTTCTCGACGAGGTGAGCGCCCAGAACGTGCAGGTCACCGACCCGGGCGGCAAGGACATCCCGTGCGGAGACGACAAGGCCAAACGCACCTTCGCCGCAACGGCACCGGATTCCTCTCCGGAACGGGCGCCTTACATACTGAACAACATCATGACAAGCGCTTTGGACCGAGTCGCCGACTATGACATCGCCGACAGCTCAGGCGCGGAGATCCGCATGACGAACGAATCCACGAAGACAGTCATCCTGCTGGATTCCACGACGAAGGGCAGGTACGCCGTACGAGGCGAGACCCAGTGTCTCAGTCGGTCGTGAGCTGCCCGCTCGTGTAAGTGCTTCTGCGATTGTACGAGTTCCCCTTGGCTCCGATAAAGTTATCGGCCTGTTTCGCGGCCACCTCTCCCAAGGAAAGATGATCGCCCTTTCCCATGCCATTGTCGACCAACCATTGGTCGAATGCTCTCACTCCTTCCGTACCTTCTTTGAGGATGTCCTCGAATGGGCGAAGGCCGCCATCAGAGTCGGCGATGACGCCGACCGGAGGCGTCCGGGCAGTGAATCCCTGTTCCATGAGGAGTTGAGCCATGTCACGACGGCGCCCCAACGTCTCTGCCTCATCCGACTCCAGGAGCTTCTTCACCTTCTCATCCACTTCCCGGCCGTAGGTGTAGTAGCCGGAGACTCCAGTGGACAGAGCAGTCCAGGTCCTGGGGATGGAAGCGAAGGGCTGAACCAGCCCGAGTGCTCCCATACCGAGGCCCCATAGAAAGCTTTCGGCGTCCTCCGCCGCCTCGGCACCGTCGTCTCCGGGTTTGAGCACCCGTACGGCGGCCGCCAGCTCGGTGCCCCGGACGTTGCCCAGAGCCGCGAACAAGTCGTCCAGCGCAGCGACATCCCCACTGCTCTTCGCAGCGTCCGACGCATACGGAAGAACCCTGTGCAGGAACTCCCCCATGCCCTCGTCGAAGCGGAGCCGCGCGTCGGCGTCACCGGCGAAGGTGGTCATGAAGCGGAAGGTGTCCTCGGGGCTCAACCTGAAGGCACCGCGCAGCCCTGGAGCCGGTGTCCACTCGAACAGGCCCGGAGTGGTCCGCATGGCGCTGTCCTCGGCCACGTCGGCGTCACCGAGATCCGCACCCAGAGTGATCTCCGTGGCGTACGAGCCCGCGATCTCCGCCAAATGGATCCGGGTCGCGTCGTTCAACGACCACTCGTCCGCCGTGGTCATCACGGTGTAGGCGAAGAACGCCGCCTCCCGGCCGTGTTCACCGTCCTTCTCGTCGTAGGCGCCGGAGGCCGCGGCCAGAAGGCGTCCGAAGACCTCCGCCGTCTCGGGGGTCTTCCGTGCCCGCTCGTTGAGCCCCTCCAGGAACGCGGCCAATTCGGGCCTGCCGTCCCACTCATCCGGCAACGGCGGGAGAGGCCCGAAGGGAAGGGAGAGAGTCCGCGAAGCCGGGTCGGGGCCGAACCTGGCCGCCGAGCCGATCGCCAGGCGGGCAGCGGCGGGGTTGTTCCCCAGCGCGTTGAGCAGTCCCGCCAGGGTCGAGCCGCTGATCCGGCTGCCGGATCCCAGGGCGAGCCCGGCGATTCCGGCCAGCCACACATCCGGGTAGTCGCCGTGGCTCAGCAGGGCGGCGACCGCCTCCATGCCCTCGGTGTCCTCGGCCCTCGTCTTCTCCACTGCCTTCATCACCTCGGCGAACCCGGGAACCTCCGCCCCGCCGCCGACCGCGGAGGCGAAAGCCGTACCGGCAACACCGAGCGCGTCGGGCCGCTGATCATCGGGCAGGCGGCGTAGAGCGGCGGTGACATGCCTGATCCCGGCCGGACCGAGAGCGGCGAAGAACGCGGCGGTGAAGACGGCGTCGTGCTGGTGCGCCTCCAACTCTCCCAGCGCCACGGCGATCTCGTCGGAGGCGTACGGCCCGGCGAGGCGGAAGGCGTCCGGGTCGATGGCGGCGAACCGCCTGCCCAGCTCGGCCCCCTGACGCCGGGCCTCGGCCGGAGCGAGCAGCGACGCCTCCCGGTAGGGCCGCAGACCCCGACCGGTCATCCCGGGCATCTCGGGCCCGGGAGCGGTGATGGTCGCCACCCGTTGACGCAGCTTGGGCAGTTGCTGCTCGGCCCAGCCACCGATCTCCCGGACGGGAGCCAGCCCGGCGGCGGACAGGTCCGCGGCGGTCAGCTCCCGGCGGATGTTCTCGGCCTGCTCGGCGATCACCCGCCCGGCCCGCTCGAGCTCCGCGATGAACCCGTTCATCAACGCCGGGTCGATTCCGGAGAACCCCGGTGCGAGCGGCCCGGTACCCGGTGGCACAGAGGGGGACTCTGTCATGCCGTCCATCATCGGTGACACGAGATCGGGACGCGAGCACCGGAGGACACGTGTGCACGACCGGATCGGAAGGGCCTCACTTGTAGGGATCAAGGTGCTCGGTGGGTCCGACCAGGGCCGGGCGGAGGGAACCGACAGATCCGCTCATGTGCCCGGCGGAATTCGGCGGATACCTCTAGGGCCTGTATCAAAGCCTGCCGTGGCGGCCCCGCCGCGCTGAAGCTCATA
>NZ_BOOK01000028.1 GCF_016863195.1 Paraplanobispora takensis
GGGGAAACCCCTGGTGGGGAAACCCCTGGTGGGGAGACGCCGAACCCGGCTGAGCCCGGCGGGGAAACCCCGGGCGAAGAGACGCCCGGTGGGGAGACGCCCGGTGGGGAGACTCCTGGCGGGGAAACCCCGGGTGGGGAGGCACCGAGTCCGGCTGAGCCCGGTGGGGAGACCCCGGGTGAGGGATCCGCTCCGAGCCCGGCCGAGCCGGGGGAGGAGGTCACGCCCGGTGAGGCGACGCCCGGGCTGGCGGAGCCCGACGAGACCACGTCCGGGGAGTCGCTGGGGCAGGCGCCGCAGACTCCGGAGTACGGCCTGGTCGGGGAGCAGCTTCCCTACACCGGTGTCGAGATCGGGTGGCTCGTCCGGACGGCGGCCGGGCTGCTGCTCGTGAGCTTCCTGATGGTCGTGGCCGCACGGCGCCGGCCCTCGGGCCGCTGAGCGCGGGTCCGGGATCGGCTCAGGCGGATTCCCGGATCACGAGGGCGGGTTCGAAGATGACGGAGGTCGCCTGCCGCTCCGGCTCCTCGATGTGGGCCAGCAGCAGGCGCGCCATCTCGGCGGCCATGTCCTCCACGGGGTGGCGGATGGTGGTGAGCGGGGGACGGCAGGCCAGCGCCGCGCTGCTGTCGTCGAAGCCGACCACCGCCACGTCCTCGGGCACCCGGCGGCCGTGATGGCGCAGCACCACCAGAGCGGCCTGCGCCATCACGTCGTTGGCGACGAAGACGCCGTCGATGTCGGGATGCTCGGCCAGCAGGCGCTCCATGGCCGCCTCGCCGCTGGGGTAGGTGAAACTGCCCTCCACCCACGGGATGTAGGGCTGGCCGTGCACCGCCATGGCGTCCCTGAAGCCCGCCAGCCGCTCCTGGCTGGCGGGCACCGCCATGGGGCCCGAGATGGTGGCGATCCGCTTGCAGCCCCGGGCGACCAGGTGGTCGGCGGCGAGCTTGGCGCCGGCCCGGTGCTGGACGTCGACGTAGCTGATCGGGAGCGGCTCGGGGGGCCTGGCGAAGAGCACGGCGGGCAGGCCCGCCTCGACCAGCAGTCTGGGGAGCGGGTCGTCGGCGTTGGTGGAGACGAGCACGGCCCCGTCGGCGTTGCCCTGGCGCAGGTAGGCGAGCACCTGGGCGCGGGTCTCGGCGGTCTCGGCGAACATCAGGATCGGATGGACCCCGCGGGGGCGCAGGAAGCCGACGATGCCGCCGGCCACGCGGCCGAAGAACGGGTCGGCGAAGACCTGGCCGGGGAAGGGGTCCTCCCCGCTCTCGTCGCCCGCGCCGGAGACCACCAGGGCGATCGCCCCGGTGCGGCGTGTGACGAGGGAGCGGGCCGCCTGGTTGGGGACGTAGCCGGTGGCGGCGATGGCCTTCTTGACCGTCTCCTGGATGGCGGGGTCGACGTTGCGGATGCCGTTGATGACGCGCGAGACGGTGGCTCGGGAGACGCCCGCCGCCCGGGCCACGTCCTCCAGGGTGGGGGATGATCCCGATGACGGCGGGAGACCTTCGCTCATAGGGTTCTTTATAGCATAGCGGGAGAGCGCTCTCCAAGAAAACTCACGGCTCCACCAGCGCTTTCGCATCCGCGATCGTGGTGGCCGCGAGCGGGAGGTCGGCGGCCGAACGGCCCGCCAGCACCGTGAAGGCGCCCTCCTCCAGGCGCCATCCGCCCGCCTCGGCCGACCAGTACTGGAAGGCCCGCGGCCGGATGCCGACGGCGACCTCGACGGTCTCGCCCGGCTCCGCGACGGCCGCCGCGTAACCGGCCAGCCATCGCACCGGACGGGTCACGGCCGTCTCCGGTCGCGACAGGTAGACCTGCACGACCTCGCGCCCGGCGCGCCCGCCGGTGTTGCGCAGCCGTACCCGGACCGTGAGCGGGGCGTCCGGCGTGATCAGCTCGGGCACGGTGAGGCTCTCGTACGACCAGGACGTGTAGCCCAGCCCGTGCCCGAACCAGTACACCGGCGGCGTGGACTCCCGCAGCCAGGCCCGGTAGCCGATGTCCAGCCCCTCCCCGTAGGTGAGGACCCCGTCCTCCGGGACGGTGGAGAACAGCGCGCTCTCGCTCCAGGTGGTCGGCAGCCGGCCCCCGGGTTCGGCGACCCCGAACAGGACGTCGGCCAGGCCGTGCCCGGCCTCCTGCCCGGGGAACCAGCTCAGCAGTACGGCGGGCACCTCCTCGCGCCAGGGAAGGGTCACCGGGCCGCCCGAGTTGACGACCACGACCGTGTCCGGGCAGACGGCGGCCACCGCGCGGACGAGCTCGTTCTGGCGGCCCGGCAGCTCCAGGTGCTCGCGGTCGAAGCCCTCGCTCTCGATCTCCTCCGTGGTGCCGACCACCACGACGGCCGCGTCGCAGGTGCGGGCGAGCTCGACCGCGGCGGCCAGCTCGTCCTGCGCGCCCTGCCGGACGGGATCGGCGGCCAGGATCGAGGCGACCCCGGTGCCGGGGGCGAAGTGCCGCCGGGCGACGATCTCGACCTCCCGGTCCTCGTCCGTCGAGATCCGGGCGCGCCGATAGGGAGGGGTCAGGTGCACGACGGCGGGGTCGTCGGTGTCCAGCTCGACCTCCTCGTCGAGGAGCACGCGGCCCTCGGCCTCCAGGCGGACCCGCCCCCACCCGGCGAAGGCCAGCTCCCAGGGGCCGCCGGCGCCGGGACGCAGGAGGGCGCGGATCTCGACGGCGACGGCGGCGGGGACCGACCCGGGTTCCGGCAGGCGCCCGCTCAGGCGGTGCTCGGCGTGGACCTCCTCGCCGGCGGCGTCCAGCAGCCGGACCAGAAGGCCGGGCTCACCGGTCCGCGGGTTGCGGGCGTTGCCGGTGTCCAGCGGGGTCGGCCGGGTGTCGATGCGGACGCCGGGAGAGTGGTGCACCTCCGCCTTCCCGGCCAGCGCCTCGCGGATGCCGTCGAGCGGCGACACGGTGGAGACGGGGTAGACGCCCGCGCTGCCGCCGCCCTGGATCCGGGCGGTGGCGGCGTTCGGGCCGATCACCGCGACCCGGCGCAGCCGTACGGGGTCCAGCGGGAGCAGCGGGCCCTCGTTGCGCAGGAGTACGGTGCTGGCGGAGACGGCCCGGCGCAGCAGCGCCCCGGCCACGCTCGGATCCGGCGCTGCCGAGACGGCGGTTCCGGACCCGGTGCCGGACGACGTGCGCGAATCGGCGCCGGTGGGGAACGTGCCCGGGTCGGCCGTGCCTGGGCTGCCCGGAGTGGCGACGATCAGAGCCGGGTCGTCCGGGGTGGCGGGGGTCAGGGCGCCGACGCGGGTGGCGAGTCCGAGCAGGCGGCGGATCTTGTCGTCGATCACGCTCTCCGGGACCTCGCCGGAGCGCACCGCGGCGATCAGCGCCTCGCCCCACAGCGGGTTGGGCCCCGGCATGGCCAGGTCCTGGGCCGCGAGCGCCGACGGGACGGTGGAGCGCACGGCCCCCCAGTCCGACACGACCACGCCGTCGAAGCCCCACTCGCTCTTGAGCGGGTCGGAGAGCAGCGGGCTCTCCGACATGGTCGTCCCGTTCACCTTGTTGTAGGCGGACATGACCGCCCACACCCCCGCCTCCACCGCCGCCTCGAACGGCGCCAGGTACAGCTCGCGCAGCGTCCGCTCGTCGACCCGGGCGTCCAGGGTGAGCCGCTCGGTCTCGGAGTCGTTGGCGACGTAGTGCTTGGCGGTGGCCGCCACCCCGCCGGCCTGGACGCCGCGGATGTATGCGGCGCCGATCCGGCCGGTCAGCAGCGGGTCCTCGGAGTAGCACTCGAAGTGGCGCCCGCCCAGCGGGGAGCGGTGCAGGTTGAGCGTCGGGGCGAGCACGATGTGGACGCCCTTGCGCCGAGCCTCGGAGGCGATCAGGCCGCCCAGCGCCTCGGCGAGTTCCTCGTCCCAGGTCGCGGCCACCGCGGTGACGGAGGGCAGGGTCAGGGAGGTGCTCCGCTCGTCCCAGCCGGGCCCCCGCACGCCGACCGGGCCGTCGGAGGTGACCATGGCGCGCAGCCCGATGTCCGGCTCGCCCCGCAGGCGCCAGACGCCGACCCCGGACAGCAGCCCGATTTTCTGCTCCAGGCTCAGCTTCTCCACCAGATGGTCGAGGTCGTCGGTGCCCACGCGGTTTCCCTTCGCCGTTGGTTCCTCCTGATGGAGAGCGCTCTCCAATGAGCCCATAGCGTCACCGGTGGCGGCGGGTGCTGTCAATGGCCGCGCGGGACGGTGTTCCGGGGACGCTCTCCGTTACGGGGAAGGGTGCGGGAGGTTTCGAGCCGATGGCGGATCAAGCCTTGACAGTGCCCGATCTGGCAGGGCACGCTCTCACCACAGAGAGCGCTCTCTCCATTCTCGTCGCCGCGTGCGTCGGGCACCCCCCTGCACTGAGGAGAGATTTTGCACTCAAACCGCAGTTCAGAGCCCTTTAGAGTCCGCAATTGGATCCGATCGGCCTGGCCGTGGCGGCCACAAGCAGCCGGGCCGTCCTGCGTTGGGAGAGCGCTTCCGGAAAACGTCCGCAATCCGGGTCCCGCTCGGCGGATACCCGGCGGACCGTGTTCGGCGTCTGCGTGACCGTACGGCGTGTCGCGCTCGGGGTGGCACGCCGTACGGTCACGCCGGCCCTCTCTCCCACTGATCGTCAAGGACCCAAGGAGGGTTCCATGGGCACACGTCGTCCCCGGTTCCTCGGCCCCATGCTGGCCGCGGTCGCGCTGACCGTGAGCGTGGCCGCCTGCGGCAGCGGCGGCACGAGCGCGAGCGGACCGGCCGGCAGCGGTGCGCCGGCCGAGAAGGTCAAGCTGACCGTCGCCCTGTTCAGCGACTTCCACTACGCGCCGCTGTACGAGGAGTTCAAGAAGACCCACCCCAATGTGGAGATCGTCGAGCGCAGGGCGCAGTTCAACGACCACCACACCAACCTCGTCACGCAACTGACCACCGGCGCGGGCGCCGCGGACATCGTGGCGGTCGAGGGCGGTTACGTCGGCGCGTTCACCCCCTCACCGGAGAAGTTCCACAACCTCAAGGACTACGGCCTGGACAAGCGGCAGAGCGAGTACCTCGACTGGAAGTGGCAGCTGGGCGTCTCCAACGACGGCTCCTCGCTCATGGGCCTGGGCACCGACGTCGGCGGCCTGGCCATGTGCTACCGGCCCGACCTGTTCAAGAAGGCGGGGCTGCCCACCGACCGCGAGGAGGTCTCCAAGCTCTGGCCCACCTGGGACCAGTACGTCGAGACGGGCAAGAAGTTCGTCGCGGCCGGCGTGGCGGGCGCCAAGTTCACCGACGGCCCCGGCGAGCACTTCCGCGCCATGGTCGAGCAGGCGCCGGTCGGCTACTACGACGACCAGTACAACATCATCGCCGGGACCAACCCGGAGGTGCGCAAGGCCTTCGACATGGGCGTACGGATGATCGACGAGGGTCTGTCGGCCAAGCTGCCCGCCTTCACCCCGCCGTGGAACACCGGCATCGCCAAGGGGACCTTCGCCACCATGGTCTGCCCGGCCTGGAAGACCGGCACGATCAAGGACCAGAACCCCGGTGAGGGCGCCTGGGACATCGCCGCGGTGCCCGGTGGCGGCGGCAACCAGGGCGGCACCCACCTGATGCTGCCCAAGCAGGGCAAGCACCCCAAGGAGGCGGCCGAGCTGATCGACCTGCTGACCAGCAAGGAGAGCCAGATCAAGCTCTTCAAGGAGGCCAGCGCGCTGCCCTCGCTGCCCGTCCTGTACGACGACCCCGCCGTGGCGGAGTTCGTCAACCCGTACTTCGGCAACGCCCCGATCGGCAAGATCTTCACCGACGCCGCCAAGGCGCTCAAGCCGCAGAAGGTCGGTCCGAAGGCCGGCGACATCCTGAAGGCGTTCGGCGACGGCCTTCAGCGGGTCGAGCAGGGCAAGCAGAACCCGGAGGAGGCCTGGGCCCAGGCGCTGAAGGACGTCGGCAGGATCAAGTGACGCTCCGGCGGACCGGCCGCGCGGCCGGTCCGCCGATTCCCTCCCCGCTTCCTTCCTGCTCACGAGTCGCCGAAAGGAGCTGCCATGGCCACCCGCGCGCCGGACCGCCTGGCGGCGGTCCCACCGGGCAAACCGGTGCGACCACACCACCGCGTGCGCCGTCACCTGGTCCACCAGCTCGACGTCAAGGGCTCGCCGTACGCGTACGTGGCCCCGTTCTTCCTGCTCTTCTCCGCGTTCGGGCTGTTCCCGCTGGCCTACACCGCCTGGGTGAGCCTGCACGAGTGGGTGCTGCTCTCCGAGGAGCAGACCTTCGTCGGCCTGGACAACTTCAGGACACTGCTGGCCGACGACTACTTCTGGAACGCCACCTTCAACACCCTGTCCATCGGGGTGCTGTCCACCGTCCCGCAGCTGCTGCTGGCCATCTGGCTGGCGCACCTGCTCAACCGGCCGTTGCGGGCGCAGACCTTCTTCCGCGTCACGCTGCTGCTGCCCAACGTGACGAGCGTGGTCGCGGTGGTAGTGATCTTCAGCCAGCTGTTCGGCCGGGACTTCGGCATGATCAACTGGGTGCTCTCCTGGTTCGGCGTCGACGCCGTGCCGTGGAACGAGGGGGTGGCCAGCTCCCACGTCGCCATCTCCATCATGATCATGTGGCGGTGGACCGGCTACAATGCGCTGATCTTCCTGGCCGCCATGCAGGCCGTGCCGCGCGAGCTGTACGAGGCGGCCACCATCGACGGGGCCGGCGAGTTCACCCAGCTGCGCAGGATCACGATTCCGATGATCAAGCCCACCATCGTCTTCGTCGTCATCACCTCGACGATCGGGGCCATGCAGGTGCTCGCCGAGCCGCTGCTCTTCGGCGTCTACACCCTCACCGGCGGCGTGGACCGGCAGTACCAGACGCTGGCGCTGTTCATCTACGAGAACTTCATCAAGCTGGACCTCGGCTACGCCTCGGCCATCTCCTGGATGATGTTCGTCTTCATCGTCGTGATCGCCGGCATCAACTACCTGATCACCCGCCGGAGCAGGGGAGGACTGCTATGACCGGCACGACCGCCGGCCGGGCGAAGGCCCGCCCGGCCCGCCGGGGCACCCCGGGCGCCCCCCGCAGGCTCATCTACCTCACGTTGACGGCGGTGGCCTTCTTCTCGGCGATCCCGCTGTACTACAGCGTCGTGGTGGCCTCCCGGGACAACGCGGCGCTGGCGGAGGTCCCGCCCCCGCTGGTGCCCGGCGGGAACTTCTTCGCCAACGTGGCCCGGGTGTTCGACACCGTGCCCTTCGGGCTGGCGCTGGCCAACTCCGTCCTGGTCTCCGGCTCCATCGCGCTGTCGGTGATGTTCTTCTCCACGCTGGCCGGGTTCGCCTTCGCCAAGCTGCGCTTCCGCGGCCGCAACGCCCTGCTGCTGCTCACGGTGGCGACCATGATGGTGCCGACCCAGCTCGGGATCATCCCGCTCTACATGCTCATGGTGAAGCTGGAGTGGACCGGCACGATGTACGCGCTGATCGTGCCCGCCATGGTCAGCGCGTTCGGCGTCTTCTTCATGACGCAGTACCTGTCCCGGGCGCTCCCGACCGAGCTGCTGGAGGCGGGCCGGGTGGACGGCTGCAGCACGTGGGGGCTGTTCTGGCACGTGGTGGTCCCGGTCGCGCGCCCCGCGGCGGCCGTGCTCGGCATGCTCACCTTCATGTCGGCGTGGAACGACTACTTCTGGCCGCTGGTCGTGCTGACCCCGGAGAACCCCACGGTGCAGGTGGCGCTGTCCACGCTGGCCGCGGGATACGTCAACGACTACGTGCTCGGCCTGACCGGCACCGCGCTGGGCACGTTGCCGCTGGTCATCGTGTTCGGCCTGCTCGGCAAGCAGATCATCGGCGGCATCATGCAGGGGGCGGTCAAGGGATAGCGCCACCGGGTCCCGGGCCGCATGGCCCGGGACCCGGTCACACCCGCACGCGGCGGCGGCCCGGTTCTCGGATCGGGCCGCCGCCGCTGCCGTTTGCGCAGGTCGCCTGCCGTACGGTGGGCAGCCTGGGACGGAGAGCGCTCTCCAATGAGAGTGGCCCCGAGGGGCGGCGATGTCAAGATCTGGCCGGTCGCCGATATGAAACCGATCGTCCGCGCCGCCGGAACGGCGGGGGAGCTGTCCGGTGATCCGCCATCCGGCCGCCGGTGTTCCCGGCCGCGTCCCGGAATCGGCGCGGGCCCGCCGATCTCAGTGAAACCCCAGTTCATAAGCGTTCAAGAGGGCCGGCGCCGGTAGGGGGAAGGCGTTTTCCCCCGTTGACGCGATCCCTCCCGGCCGGGGCCCGCCCGCGACCGCTCCCGGAACGAGGCTTGACAGTGCTCGGTCCCCGGGGGCACTCTCCCTCTTGGAGAGCGCTCTCCTTCGCCGCCGTACGGCGGGCACCCCTATCGAGGAGAGACCGTGCATCCATCCCGAAGTCCCGGCCTGCGAGCCATGGCCCGGCCGGTCATCACGCCTCCCGCGGTGGTCACGGCCGCTCCGGGGGCGTCGGCCGCGTCTCGGCCGCAGGACCGCCGTCACAGGGCGGAGCGGACGAGAACCCGTCGGTGACGCCCGCAGATCACTGAATTCCCGCATTCCCTCGCACTCCCCGCCCCGCGATCACGGTCACATCGAGGCCGCGGGACGTGCCGGACCCACCCCCCGACTCCCCGCCACGCCCGGAGTCGCAACCGACCGAAGGAACAACCGTGCGCATTCGAAAGCTCGCAACCACGGCCATGGCCGGGTTCCTGCTGCTGGCCGCCTCCGCCTGCGGCGGCGACGGCGGCAGCGGCGACGGCTCCACCGCCCAGAGCGGCGCCCCCAAGACGCTCACCTACTGGGCGTCCAACCAGGGTCCCAGCCTCGAGGCCGACCAGGAGATCCTCAAGCCCGAGCTCGACCGCTTCAAGAAGGAGACCGGGATCGAGGTGAAGGTCGAGGTCGTCCCGTGGGCCGACCTGCTCAACCGGATCCTCGCGGCCACCACCTCCGGCCAGGGCCCGGACGTGCTCAACATCGGCAACACCTGGTCGGCCTCGCTGCAGGCCACCGGCGCCTTCGTGCCCTTCGACGACGCGCTGCTGGGCAAGCTCGGCGGCAAGGAGCGCTTCCTCGGCCCGAGCCTGGCCGCGACCGGGGCGCAGGGGCAGCCGCCCGCCGCGATCCCGATCTACGGCATGACCTACGGCCTGATGTACAACAAGAAGATGTTCGCCGACGCGGGCATCGACGGTCCGCCGAAGACCTGGGACGAGCTCATCGAGAGCGGCAAGAAGCTCACCAAGGACGGCAAGTGGGGCCTGGCCGTGGAGGGCGCCAGCGTCACCGAGAACGCCCACCACGCCTTCATCTTCGGCCAGCAGCACGGCGCCGACCCGTTCGACGCCTCCGGCAAGCCGCAGTTCGACTCCGACAAGCAGGTCGCCGCGACCAAGCAGTTCCTGGACCTGATGGCGGTCCACAAGATCGTCAACCCGAGCAACGCGGAGTACGGCAACGGCACCCAGGCCGTGCAGGACTTCACCTCCGGCAAGGCCGGGATGCTGATGTGGCAGTCCATCGCCTCCTCGGCGAAGGCCGCGGGCATGGGCGAGGACGAGTACGGCGTCGCCCCCATCCCGCTGCCGGACCCCGCCCAGGGCGGCAAGCAGGTCAACGGCATGGTGGCCGGCATCAACCTGGCGATCTTCAAGAGCAGCAAGAACCAGGACGCCGCCGTGGAGTTCGCCAAGTTCATGACGAGCAAGCAGACGCAGCAGAACCTCAACAAGGCCTACGGCTCGCTGCCCACCGTCAACGACGGCTACGACGACCCCGCCTTCCAGACGGAGCACATCAAGGCCTTCCAGCAGATCCTCGCCACCACCGCGGCGCCCCTGCCCCAGGTGCCCGAGGAGAGCCAGTACGAGACGCTGGTCGGCACCGCGATGAACGAGCTGTTCGCCGACGTGGCCAGCGGCAAGCCGGTCACCGACGCGCAGATCAAGGCCAAGCTGACCGAGGCCAACGAGAAGATGCTGGCCGGCAGCTGACCCCTCCCGCCCACCCAGGGTGCCGGGCGGCGCGCCGCCCGGCACCCTCCCGCGGATCCCTTCACCGATCGAGAGGATGTCCATGGTCGCGTCCACCACGCCGCGCCCCGGCGCCCGGCGCGCAAGCGGGTCGCCGGAAGGCGGGCCCCCGCGGTCCGGAGGGGGACCGGGCCGGGTCGCCGCCCTGATCCCGGTACGGCTGCGCCGCCTCGGCCTGCCGTACCTGCTGATCCTCCCGGCGATCGTGCTGGAGCTCCTCATCCACGTGGTGCCGATGCTGGTCGGCATCTGGATGAGCTTCCTCAAGCTCACCCAGTTCTTCATCCGCAACTGGTCGGCGGCGCCGAGCGCCGGCCTGGCCAACTACGAGATCGCGGTGGACTTCGACTCGGCGGTGGGCGGCTCCCTGCTGCGGTCCTTCACCGTCACCGTCGCCTTCACCGTGCTGGCGGTCGGCCTGTGCTGGCTGCTGGGGACCGCCGCGGCGGTGCTGATGCAGGGGGGCTTCCGCGGGCGCGGGGTGCTGCGCACCCTGTTCCTGACCCCCTACGCGCTGCCCGCCTACGCCGGGGTGATCACCTGGAGCTTCATGTTCCAGCGCGACTCCGGCCTGGTCAACCACATCCTGGTCGAGCAGTCCGGCCTGCTGGACGAGCGCCCGTTCTGGCTCATCGGCGGCAACAGCTTCGCCGCCCTGCTGGTGACCTACGTCTGGCGGGTCTGGCCGTTCGCCTTCCTGGTGCTCATGGCCGGGGTGCAGAACATCTCCGGCGACCTCTACGAGGCCTCGGCGATCGACGGGGCCGGCTGGTGGCGGCAGCTGCGCTCGATCACGCTGCCCATGCTGCGCCCGGTCAACCAGGTCGTGGTGCTCGTGCTGTTCCTGTGGACCTTCAACGACTTCAACACGCCCTACGTGCTGTTCGGCAGGTCGGCCCCCCAGGAGGCCGACCTGATCTCCATCCACATCTACCAGAGCTCCTTCGTCACCTGGAACTTCGGCTCGGGCGCGGCGATGTCCGTGCTGCTCCTGCTGTTCCTGCTGCTGGTGACCGCGGTGTACCTGGTGGCGACCTCGCACAGGAGGACCCGTGCGTGAGCCCCGATGGCTGCCCTGGGCGCGCTGGATCGTGCTCGGGTTCCTGAGCCTGTTCACCCTCCTGCCGCTGTATGTGATGGCCACCACCTCCATCAAGCCGCTCGGGGACGTGCAGGGCGACTTCCACTGGATCCCCACCACGATCAGCCTGCAGCCCTTCGCCGACATCTGGCGGACGGTGCCGCTGGCCCACTACTTCGCCAACAGCCTGATCGTGGCCTCCGTCGCCGCCGTGGCGTCGGTGACGATCGCGATCTTCGCCGCGTACGCGATCAGCCGCTACCGCTTCCCCGGACGGAGGATCTTCTCCGTCACCGTGCTGTCCACCCAGATGTTCCCCGGCATCCTGTTCCTGCTCCCGCTGTTCATGATCTTCGTGAACCTCGGCAACACCATCGGCGTGGAGCTGTACGGCAGCCGCACCGGTCTGATCATCACCTACCTGACCTTCTCCCTGCCGTTCTCCATCTGGATGCTGGTCGGCTATTTCGACTCCATCCCCACGGCGCTGGACGAGGCCGCCCAGGTCGACGGGAGCGGGCCGGTCGGCGCCCTGCTCCGGGTGGTCATCCCGGCGGCGATGCCCGGCATCGTCGCGGTCACCATCTACGCCTTCATGACCGCGTGGGCCGAGGTGCTCTTCGCGTCGGTGATGACCGACGAGAGCACCCGCACCCTGGCCGTCGGCCTGCAGGGCTACTCCACCCAGAACGACGTGTACTGGAACCAGCTGATGGCCGCCTCCCTGGTCGTCAGCGTCCCGGTGGTGGCCGGCTTCCTGCTGCTGCAGCGCTATCTGGTCCAGGGCCTGACCGCGGGCGCGGTCAAGTGAGCCGAGTGGCCTGCGCGCCGTACCGCCCTCAGCACCCAACCATCCCCGTTCGCAAGGAGAACGCATACATGGACCCGCTGTCCGCCTTCGGTCCCGGTTTCACCTGGGGCGTGGCCACCTCGGCCTACCAGATCGAGGGCGCGGTCTCGGAGGACGGCAGGCTGCCCTCCATCTGGGACACCTTCTCCCGGGTCCCCGGCGCCATCGACAACGGCGACACCGGTGAGGTGGCCTGCGACCACTATCACCGCTGGCCCGAGGACGTGGACCTGCTCGGCCGCCTCGGTGTGGACGCCTACCGCTTCTCGGTGGCCTGGCCCCGCGTGATCCCGGAGGGGTCCGGCGCGGTCAACCCGCGCGGGCTGGCCTTCTACGACCGGCTGGTCGACGCCCTGCTGGAGGCGGGCATCCGCCCATTCGTGACCCTCTACCACTGGGACCTGCCGCAGGCGCTGCAGGACCGCGGGGGCTGGCCGAGCCGGGACACCGCCCGGCGCTTCGCCGAGTACGCCGCGGTGGTCGCCGAGGCGCTGGGCGACCGCGTCACCGACTGGACCACCCTCAACGAGCCGCTGTGCTCCTCCTGGCTCGGCCACCTGGAGGGCAGGATGGCCCCCGGCTTGACCGACCTGACCGCGGCCGTGCGGGCCTCCTACCACCTGCACCTCGGCCACGGGCTGGCCGTGCAGGCGATCCGGTCCGCCGCCCGCAGCGCGCCCTCCATCGGGATCGTCAACAACCTCAGCCCCTGCGAGCCCGCCACCGACAGCGACGAGGACCGCGCCGCCGCCCGGCGCCTGGACGGCCACGTCAACCGCTGGTGGCTCGACCCGATCGCCGGCCGCGGCTACCCCGAGGACATGATCGAGGTGTACGGCGTCGACCTGCCGGTCCGGGAGGGCGACCTGGAGACGATCGCGGCGCCGCTGGACTATCACGGGCTGAACTACTACTTCCGGCAGGTCGTCGCCGACGACCCCGGGGGGCCCGCCCCCCACGCCCGCCAGGTCCCGGTGCCCGGCGCCACGACGACCGCGATGGGCTGGGAGGTGCACGCCGACGGGCTGGAGCAGCTGCTGATGCGCCTGACCGGGGAGTACGGGGTGGAGAAGATCTTCGTCACCGAGAGCGGCTCCGCCTGGCACGACGCGGTCGGGCCGGACGGCGCGGTCGACGACCCCGAGCGGACCGTCCACCTGGAGGAGCACCTGGCGGCCTGCGCCCGCGCGGTACGGCGGGGCGCGCCGCTGGCCGGGTACTTCGCCTGGTCGCTCCTGGACAACTTCGAGTGGGCCTACGGCTACGACAAGCGCTTCGGCCTGGTGCACGTCGACTACGCCACCCAGGCCCGCACCGTCAAGGCCAGCGGCCGCCGCTACGCCGAGATGATCCGCGAGCACCGCGGGGCGCCGGTGGCCTGACCCGCCCGGCACGTCACTCCGGCGGGGCCCGTCCCAGGGGGACGGGCCCC
>NZ_BOOK01000029.1 GCF_016863195.1 Paraplanobispora takensis
GGGGGACGGGCCCCGCCGTGTCAGCAGCGGGGAGAGCCCCCGCCGTGTCGGTGAGCCCTGCACATCCGGGCCGAGGGGACGATTGATATCGTCTGTCCGAAGCGCGACGCGCAGCGAAGTCCGGTGCGAGCCCGGCGCTGTCCCGCAACTGTCATGGCCCCGGAGGCCGAGCCAGGTCGACTGCCGCCGCGCCGACGTCGTCGACCCTCGTGGAAAAGGGTGATCCGTCCTGATTCCCACGGGTCCTCGGTTCCCGCAGATGAAAGGACCTTCCGTGAGGCCCGTACGTACCGCCTTCGCGGGCGCGCTCCTCGGTGCGCTGGCCCTGGCCGGATGCGGTCAGAGTTCCACCACCGCTCCGCAGGACGCCGCCTCCGCGTCGGTCTCCGCCTCCGCCTCGGCTTCGGCTGCCGAGGGATTCCCCGTCACCGTGGAGGGGGGCAACGGCTCGGTCACCATCGCCAAGAGGCCCGAGCGGATCGTCTCCCTGTCGCCCACCGCCACCGAGACCCTGTTCGCCGTCGACGCCGGAGCCCAGGTCGTCGCGGTCGACGATCAGTCCAACCACCCGGCGGAGGCCCCCAAGACCGACCTGTCCGGCTTCAAGCCGAACGCCGAGGCGATCATCGCGCAGAAGCCCGACCTGGTCGTGCTGGCCAACGACGTCGACGGCATCGTGGCCAAGCTGCAGAAGGTCGACGTCCCGGTGCTGCTGGAGCCCGCGGCCACCAAGCTCGAGGAGGCCTACGACCAGGTCACCGACCTCGGTGCGGCCACCGGCAACAGCGCCAAGGCCCAGGAGGTCGTGGCCGGGATGAAGCAGAAGATCGAGCAGGCCGTGGCCGCCGCGCCCAAGGACAAGAAGCTCACCTACTATCACGAGCTGGACACCACGCCCTACTCGGTGACCTCCACCACCTTCGTCGGCCAGGTCTACGCCCTGTTCGGCCTGACCAACATCGCCGACAAGGCCCCGGACCTGGCCGGCGGCTATCCCAAGCTCTCCGCCGAGTTCGTCGCCCAGGCCGACCCCGACCTCATCTTCCTGGCCGACACCAAGTGCTGCGGCCAGTCCCGCGACGTCATCGCCAAGCGTCCCGGCTGGTCCAAGCTCTCCGCCGTCGGGAACGACCGCGTCATCGCCCTCGACGACGACATCGCCTCCCGCTGGGGGCCCCGCATCGCGGACCTCGCCCAGCAGGTCGGCGACGCCGTCCAGAAGGCCGCGTCCGAATAAGTGACCGATCCATCCGGCCCCCCCGTTCCGCCCGGCGGCGGGACGGGGGACGGCTCCGTCTCCGGGTGCCCTCCCTCCGAGAACGGGGGCGCGGCGCGCACGCCCGGCCCCGCCACCGATGACGGGGGTACGGCGCGCCCGCCCGGCCCGGCCCCCGAGGGCGCCGGTGCGGCGGGGCGGGGCGCGGAGGGTTCCGGCGCCCCGGTACGGCGGACGACCGGGCTGCGGCTGCCGGCCCTGCTCGTGGCGGTGGGCGTGCTGCTGGCGAGCATGGTGGCCGGGGTGCTGGCCGGGGCGGCGGACATCGCGCCCGGGAGAGTGGTCCTGCAACTGCTCGACTGGCTGCCCCTCGTCTCCGCGGACTCCGGGCTCGCCCCCGTCGAGCAGGGGCTGCTGCTGGAGCTGCGGCTGCCCCGGGTCGTGCTCGGGGCGATCGTCGGCGGCCTGCTGGCCATCGCCGGGGCCGCCTACCAGGGGGTGTTCCGCAACCCGCTGGCCGACCCCTACCTGCTCGGCGCCGCCGCCGGGGCCGGGCTCACCACCACCGTCGTCATCGTGCTGCTCAAGGGTGACACCGAGTCCCTTTCCGTCCCCGCCGCCGCCTTCGCCGGGGCCGTGGGCGGCGTCCTGCTCGCCTACGCCCTGGGCAACGTCGCGGGCCGGGGCGGCGGGACCGCCACGCTGGTCCTCGCCGGGGTCGCCGTGACCTCCTTCCTCACCGCGGTGCAGACGTTCGTCCAGCAGCTCGGTGTGGAGGACCTCCAGCGCATCTACGGCTGGATCCTCGGCACCGTCGACGGCGGCTGGAGCCGGATCACGCTGGTGATCCCCTACGCCGTGGTCTCGGTGGCGGCCCTGCTGCTGCACGGGCGGTTGCTCGACGTGCTGTCGGTCGGCGACGACGAGGCCGTCAGCCTCGGCCTCCACGCCGCCCGCGTCCGGCTCGTCGTCCTGCTGGCCGCCTCCCTGGCCACCGCCGCGGCCGTCGCGGTCAGCGGGCTGATCGGCTTCGTCGGCATCGTCGTCCCGCACGTGGTCCGCCGCCTGGCCGGGGGCTCCTACCGCGTCGTGCTCCCGCTGTCGTTGCTGGGCGGGGCGGCCTTCCTGGTCGTCGGCGACGTGCTCGCCCGGACCGTGCTCGCCCCGGCGGAGCTGCCCATCGGGGTGGTCACCGCGTTCGTCGGCGCCCCGTTCTTCGTCGCCGTCCTGCGCGTGACGAAGCGGGTGGAGACATGAGCCGTACGGCAGCCGCGGAGTGACTCCATGAGCGACATCAGAGCGCACGGCCTCTCGGTCGTCCTGGACTCTCGGACCGTGCTGTCCGGCGTCGGCCTGCAGGTGCGCGGCGGCGACTGGCTGGCCGTGATCGGGGCCAACGGCGCGGGCAAGTCCACGCTGCTGAAGGCGGTGGCCGGGGTGCTGCCGTACTCCGGCGAGGTGCTCATCGACGGCACGCCCGTCCGGCGGCTCAAGCCCCGAGAGCGGGCCCGGCTGCTCGCCTACGCCCCCCAGGCCCCGGCGCTGCCGGCCGACATGACCGTGTTCGACTACGCCCTGCTCGGCCGCACGCCGTACATCCCCTATCTGGGCCGCGAGAGCCGCCACGACCGCGAGGTGACGGCGTCGGTGCTGGAGCGGCTGGACCTGGGGCCCTTCGCCTCCCGCAGGCTCGGCCGTCTGTCGGGCGGCGAGCGCCAGCGGGTCGTGCTGGCCAGGGCGCTGGTCCAGCAGGCCCCCGTCCTGCTGCTGGACGAGCCCACCACCGCCCTCGACCTCGGGCACCAGCAGCAGGTCCTGGAACTGGTCGACCGGCTCCGGCTGGCCGACGGGCTGACCGTGGTCACGACCCTGCACGACCTGAGCGTGGCCGGGCAGTACGCCGACTCGATGATGCTGGTCTCCGAGGGCCGGGTGGCCGCCTCCGGCACCCCGGCGGAGGTCCTCACCGGGAAACTGATCGACGAGCACTTCGGCGCCCGCGTCCGGATCGCGACCGGCCCGGACGGCAGGCCCGAGGTCCATCTGGAGCGCCCATGAGCCCGATCCCCCCGACGGAGGCCGGCGGGCCGGGCCGTCTGGCGCTGGGCCACCGCACGGAGGACGGCGTACGGCTGGCCTCGCTGCTGTGGGAGCTCGGCCCCGGCTGGCGGGCGGTCTCCTCGGCGATGCTCGGCGGCGGCATCGGCCCGGCGCAGTGGGTGCTCAACGCGCAGGTGCCCGGCGGCTACGCGCGGATGGACCCGGTGGAGCACCTGCTGGAGATGGCCCCGCCCGGACCCGGGGTCGGCATGCTCACCGCCGCCTCGGTCGGCCGCTTCACCCGCGCGGCCGACGGCGGAGCGCACGCCGTGGCCACCGTCGGCCTGCGCGTGCCCACCTGGGCCGCCGCCCCCGAGGGCGCGCCCGACCCCGAGCTGGCACCCGTGTACTTGCCGGGCACGATCAACATCATCGCCGCCGTCCCGGTCGCGATGAGCGACGCCGCCCTGGTCAACGCCGTGATGACGGTGACCGAGGCCAAGACGCAGGCGCTGATCGAGGAGGGCTTCCCCTGCACCGGCACCGCCTCCGACGCGGTCTGCGTGCTGGCCCGCGCCGACGGGCCCGAGGAGCTCTTCGGCGGTCCCCGCTCCGTCTGGGGCGCCCGCCTGGCCCGCGCCGTCCACCGGGCCGTACGGCGGGGCGCCCGCGACTGGGCGGGTCACGACTCCTCGCGGGCGGCGCGGCGGGCCCGGTAGGCGGCCATCTTGGCGCGTGCGCCGCAGCCGTCCATCGAGCACCAGCGGCGGCGACCGGACCGGCTGGTGTCCAGGAACAGCCGGGTGCACGGGTGCAGGTCGCATTCGCGCACGCGCCCGGCCAGCGGTCCGCCGAGCAGGTCGACGGCGTCGCGGGCGATCCCGGCCAGCAGCGTCTGCGCGGTCGCCTCGCCCGGGACCCGCCGGAGCCGGTTGCCGGGGCCGGCCTCCAGGCGTTCGGCCGGCGCGGGCCGGGCGGCCCAGTCGTTCACGACGGCCAGCGGCTCCGGCGGGATCTCCCGCTCCAGGCGGCAGGCGGTGAACAGCTCGTACATCGCCTCCCTGAGATCGCGGGCCTGACGCAGCTCGGGCCCGCCCGCCGCCGGGGCGGGGGAGCCAGGGGCGGTCAGGCCCGCCTCGGTGAACCATCGGGCCAGGTCGGCGGGGGTCTCCAGCCGCTCGACGGGTCCGCTGCCACGTCTGCCCACGGTGGCGATGAAGTCCAGACAGAGCCGCCCGCTGTGGAACCGGAAGGTGCTCACCCTGTTGAAGTTACCGGATTAGCCGGTAACCTGCTCCTCATGACAATGAACGATCTTGTAACCCGCGTCCTCGACGGGCAGCGCCGCCTGGAGAACCTGATCGCCGACCTCGCCGACGAGGACGTCCGGGCGCCCTCCGCGCTGCCGGACTGGTCGCGCGGCCACGTGATCACCCATCTGGAGCAGAACACCGCCGCCTTCACCCGCCAGGCGGAGTACGCCCGGCGCGGCGAGCTGATCGACGTCTACGACGGCGGGGCCGCCGGGCGCGCCGCCGCCATCGAGCGCGAGGCCGGCCGCGGGGCGCAGGAGCTCCGTACGGCCCTGGCCCGGGCGCACGCCGCCCTCGCGGAGGCCTGGGCGCGGGCCGGTGAGGACGACTGGAAGCGGCCCGTGCGCTACCGCGACACCACTCTCTTCGACACCGTCCACGCCCGCTGGCGCGAGGTCGAGATCCACATGGTCGACCTGGACCTGGGGTACCGGCCGTCGGACTGGTCGCTCGACTTCTGCGACCACGTCGCGGACTTCCTGGGCGCCCGCGTCCCCGAGGGCACGCACCTGACGCTGGTCGCCGACGACGCCGAGCGCCGGTGGAGCGTCGGCGACGGCGACCCGGTCGTCCTGCGCGGGAACGCGGGCGACCTGGCCGCCTGGCTGGCCGGGCGGGCCCCCGCCAAGCCGGTCACCGTCGAGACCGGCTCCCTGCCCGAGCTCGGCCCCTGGCCGTGACGACCCGGGCAGCCGTCACGCGCGGTCCACGGCTGTGATCGCCCGTGTGGTCCGCGGTCCCGGCTGCGATCACCGGGTGACCGTTCCGTCCTCCCGCACGGTGACGCCGTAGTCGCGTGCCGCGCCTTCGGCGGTGACCTTCCCGGCGCGCAGGTCGGCCGCCACCTCCTGCGGGGGGCGGTCGTACGGCGAGCCGATGCCCCCGCCGCCCGTGGTCTCGACCACGAACGCCTCCCCGGCGCGGAACAGCGCGTTGTTGACCTTGGAGTCGAGCCGTTCCAGCGTGCCGTCCGCGCGCCGGCGGTGGAAGCCGCCGAGCCGTCCGGCCAGGCCGCCGGAGCGGCCGGGCGGGGCGTTGCGCAGGCGGTCGCCGCGGGTGGTCACGTGCGCGTCGGCCAGGAAGCGGATCACCGTCCGGGAGCCGAGGCCGCCGCGGTGGCGGCCGGGACCGCCGGAGTCCGGGATGGTCTCCACCGACTCCACGACCAGCGGGCAGCGGGTCTCGACCGGCTCGGCCTGCGGGACCGAGTTGCGCCCGATGCCGAAGTGCACGCCCGTCGCGTCCGGCCCGTCCTTGCCGTGCCGGGCCCCGACCCCGCCGAAGTCGTAGGACAGGTGGATCCAGTACGGCGCGCGCGCCGCCGCGATGGAGAACGGCTGCAGGATGCCGCTGGCGGCGATGGCGCGCTCGGGGGCCGCGTCCGACAGCGCCTGGAAGATCGCCTCCATCGCCGCGTAGATCGGTACGAACCGGCCGCCGCACGGGTAGGGGGATCGGGCGTCGAGCAGCGAGCCGGGCGGGAGCCGTACCTCGATCGCCCGCAGGCAGCCGTCGTTCATCGCGATCGTCGGGTCGAGGAAGCAGCGGACCGCGAAGACCGCGGCGGCCAGCGACTGCGAGGCCGAGGAGTTGATCGCCGCCGGGACCTGCGGGTCCGTCCCGGTGAAGTCCACGATCACCCGTCCCCGCCCGGACGCCGGGATCTGCGGGCCGCGCGTCGTCCCGGGGGTCCCGGCCTCCCGTTCCACGGTGACCGCCACCCGCACCGTGTGGGAGCGCGCGGTGTCGATCCCGTCGTCGTCGATCGGGTAGGAGGAGACGTGGCGGCCCGGCGGCAGCCCGGCCAGGGCCATCCGGGTCCTGGCCTCGGTGTAGTCGAGATAGTCGTCGATTCCCCGGGCGAGCCCGGCGGGGCCGTACTCGGCGATCATCGCCTCGACCCGGGCGGCGGCGACGGCGGTGCCCGCGATGAGGGCGCGCACGTCGCCCATGACCTTGTCCGGGGTCCGGCTGTTGGCCCGCAGGATCGCCTCGATCGCCGGCTCGACGCCGTCGGCGGTGGCCAGGCGGACCGGCGGGAGCTGCAGGCCCTCCAGGAAGATGTCGGTGGCCAGCGGCGCCATGCCGCCCGCCGACAGGCCGCCCAGGTCGGAGACGTGGATCATCGTGGCGGTGAAGTAGACGGGGGAGCCGCCGGCGAAGACCGGCCGGTAGACCAGCAGGTCGTTGGTGTGCACGCCGCCCCGGTAGGCGTCGTTGAGCACGAACACCTCGCCGGGGCGCATGGCGGCGGCGGGGATGTCCTTCAGCAGCTCCGGCAGGGCGACCTTGAGGGCCATGCTGTTCATGAGGGTGGTGGCCATCGACTGGGCGACCAGACGGCCCGCGGCGTCGAGGACGGCGGCCGAGGCGTCCGACCCCTCGACGATGAACGTCGAGTAGGCCGACCGGACGACGACGATGCTGGCCTCCTCCGCGGCCACCACCAGCGCGTTGCGCAGCACCTCGGCGGTCAGCACGTCACTCATGCGATCCCTCCCCGTTCCGCGTCGTGAGGACCACCGCCATGTCGTCGGCGAGCACCGCCCGCCACCCGGGCGGCACCACGATCGTCGACTCCGGGTCCTCCACGATCGCCGGGCCGTCCGTCTCCCGCAGCGACGCCCGGGTGAACACCGGCACCTCCACGTACCCCCCGGCCTCGGCGAAGTACGCCGTCCGCCGCGCCGTACCCGGGGCGCCGATCCCCGCCGGGGCGGCGGGCGGCGGCTCCGTACGGCGGGCGGCGGGGAGGGTGACGCGGACGCGGTAGCCGACGACCTCGACGGGGCCGCGCTGGGCGATGCCGTAGACCTGCTCGTAGCGGGCGGAGAAACGCCCGGCCAGGTCGGCGGGGGAGTCCGACCATGGGACGGTGAGGTCGTGCGCCTGGCCGGCGAAGCGGACGTCGGCCGAGCGCTCGACCCTCACACCGGGGGCGCCGAGCTGTACGCCCAGGTCGGCCGCCGCGGCCTCGGACAGCTCGGCGAAGACCCGTCCGGGGTCGGCGTCCAGGGCCGAGCGCACGCGGTCGACGGACAGGTCCCCGGCCAGCAGGCCGGCGGCCGAGGCGACGCCGCAGCGGGCGGGGACGACGACGGTGGAGATGCCGAAGCGGGAGGCCACCCGGGCGGCGTGCATCGGCCCCGCGCCGCCGAAGGCGACCATCACGAAGCCGCGGGGGTCGATGCCGCGCTGGACGGTCACCACGTGCACGGCCGAGCCCATCGAGGCGTTGGCGATCTCGTGCACGGCGTGCGCGGCCTCGGCCCGGGACACCCCCAGCGGCCCGGCCAGGCGCAGGTCGACGGCTTTGTCCGCCAGGTCCCGGGAGAGCCGGATCGTGCCGCCGGCGAAGGAGGCGGGGTCGAGGTAGCCCAGCACCAGGTCGGCGTCCGTCACGGTCGGATCCTCGCCGCCGAGGCCGTAGCAGGCCGGGCCGGGCGCCGAGCCCGCCGAGCGCGGCCCGACCCGCAGGGCGCCGGCCGCGTCCACCCAGGCGATGCTCCCCCCGCCGGCCCCGACCTCGGCCAGGTCGATGGCCGGGGTCTTGACCGGCACGCCCGTCCCGGCCCGGCGCCCGCCGAAGCTGCCCTTGCCGCCGACGTGGAACTCGTGGGTGATCTCCGGCCTGCCGTCCCTGATCACGCAGGCCTTGGCCGTCGTGCCGCCCATGTCGAAGGAGATCGCGTCGCGGTGGCCGGTCGCGGCGGCGGCCAGCACCCCGGCCGCGGGGCCGGACTCGATCGTCGCCACGGCCCGCCGCGCGGCCAGCTCGACCGGCATCACGCCGCCGCCCGACTCCATCACGTGCACCGGGGCGGTGATCCCGATCCCGGCCAGCCGGGCGGCCAGCCGCCGCAGGTAGCCCTCCATCACCGGGCCCACGTAGGCCGACATGATGGTCGTCGTCGCCCGTTCGTACTCCCGCAGCTCCGGCCAGACCTCCGAGGAGATCACCACCGCCGGGACCGTCTCCCGCAGGATCTCCGCGACCCGCCGCTCGTGGGACGGGTCGGCGTAGGAGTGCAGCAGGCAGACGGCCGCCGAGGTGATGCCCCGCCGTGCGATCTCCGCGCCGACGCGGGCCACCGCCTCCTCGTCCAGCGGCGTCAGCACCGCTCCGGAGGCACCGATCCGCTCGGGCACCTCGAAGCAGTCCTCGGCCGCGACCGGCGGCGGGGGAGGATCGAAGCGCAGGTCGTAGCGGTCCTCCTCGACCCGGGCGTAGCGGCCCAGCGGGATCGCGGAGCGGAACCCGCGGGTCGTGACGTAGGCGACCCGCACGCCCCGGCGCTCCAGCACGGCGTTGGTGGCCAGGGTGGTGGCGTGCACGACCCGGGTCACCAGCGAGGGGTCGGTACGGCCCAGCGCCGCGGTCACGCCGGTGAGGACTCCCTCGGCCGGGTCGTCGTGGGTGCTCAGGCACTTGGCGACCGCGATCTCGCCTCCCGGCCCGCTGAGGACGACGTCCGTGAACGTCCCGCCGACGTCGACTCCGATCGCGTACCCCACGAGCCCTCCTCCTCCGACGGCTCACGGGCGCCCCACGGCCCCGCCCGGCCGATCACGGATCGCAGAGTATTTACCCTAACAAGCGCTTGTCTATTTCGCCTTCTCTTGACTTCAGGCGATAGGTTGCGACCCTTGTCCTATCCCCTCTTGGGAGTGACGATGCGGCGGCTCAGAACAGCTATGGCACTCCTCGGCGGCCTGGCACTCGCGGTCGCCGCGATGCCCGCCGCCCTGGCCCACGAACACCCCAGCGGGATCACCGACCTGGTGACCCCCGCGGTCGTCCGCGTGGAGGCGACGGCCCACGTGGACATCACCCTGCTCGACCACATCGGCGAGCTGGTCCACGTCGAGCGGAGCTACGAGGTCCCGATAGGCGTGGGCACCGGCACCGTCGTCAATCCCGACGGGGCCACGGTCACCCTGACCGGCGTGGTGAAGACGGACAAGGACGTCGAGGTCCACGCGGCCAACAAGATCTTCGCCGAGCACCACAAGGTCAAGATCCCCGACGACTTCGAGCGGCACACCCTCAAGGACGAGACCCTCAACCGGCACCTGCAGGAGTGCTACCCGCCGAAGAAGCCGACCGCGACCTGCATCATCGACGTCACCACCGAGGTCCAGGTCTTCCCCAACATCGTCCCCGCCGACGCCGAGGGCTTCAAGGCGGAGATCATGCACACCGGTGACCGGCCCGAGAGCCCGGCCGTGCTGATGCCGGTCAGCCGGGCCGACGGCGGGGCGGGCATGCCCACGGCGCCGCTGGCGGCCAAGGTGCCCGACAAGGAGGGCTCGCCGGTCGCGGTCGCCGGGTTCACCGGGCGGCCCTCGGCCGGCGTGAAGGAGAAGGTGGACATCGCCCACCTGCAGGCCGGCGGTACGGCCGGCAGCGGCGGGCGCCGGTTCAAGGACCCGGAGGGCAAGGTCGACGAGCCGCCCAAGGTGGGCAAGCTGGTCGACCAGGGACTGCGCGGCGGGCCGGTGATCGAGGACAAGAAGGGCGAGGTCGTCGGGCTGCTCGTGGGCGGCGGCGACGACGGCCGGATGATCGGCATCCGGGAGGTCACCGAGGCGCTGGCGGCGGCCAAGGTCACCGCCCGGCGCGGCCCGATCGACGCCGCGTTCGAGCAGGCGCTGACCCGCTTCCACACCAAGTACTACGGCGACGCCGTGCCCGCCTTCGAGCGCGTCCTGGACCTGTATCCCGGGCACGCGGTGGCCGCCGCGCACCTGAAGACCTCCCAGGCCAAGCGCGGCACAGCCGAGGACGAGGGGACAAAGCGCGCCGCGGCGCAGCCGGACCCCGGCGGGACGGCCCTGCCGCTGTGGCCGTTCCTGGTGGGCGGCGGCGTCCTGGTGGCCCTCGTGATCGTCGGAACGATCCTGTTCCTGCGCCGCCAGCCCGCCTCCGAGCCGGACGGGGACGTGCCCGGGGAGTACGGCGGGAACGGGACCGGGGAGGGCGGCGTGCCCTACCCCGCGGTGCCGGTCACCCCGGCCGGGCAGAGCACGCTCGACGACGGGGCCAGCGCCACCGTGGTGGTCGGGCGTTCCTTCCCCTCCCTGCCCAAGGTCGCCACGGGCCCTGGCCAGCCGCCCGCGCCGGGCCAGTCGCCCGGCCCGGGCCGCCCGTCCGTGCCCGGCCAGCTGTCCGCCCCCGGTCAGCCCGTGCTGGTCGCCCGGGACCCGGGCCCCAAGCCCCACGACACCGGTCCACGGACCCATGACACCGGCCCGCGTGCCCATGACACCGGCCCGCGGTCCCAGGCCGGCGGGGGCGCCGGCGGGGCCGCCGCCCAGAAATACTGCACCGCGTGCGGGATGAGGCTGGGGCCCGCCCACCGGTTCTGCGGCTACTGCGGTCACTCGGTCGAGGCGTGATGACACCGTCGAACGAGAGGGCCCTGATCGGCCAGGAGATCGCCGGTTACCACGTCGAAGACGTCATCGGCAAAGGCGGCATGGCCGTGGTCTACCTCGCGGTGGACTCCCGGCTGGACCGCCGGGTGGCCCTGAAGGTCCTCAACCCGCTGCTGGGCGAGGACGACCGGTTCCGCCAGCGTTTCATCCTGGAGTCGCGGACGGTCGCCAGCATCGACCACCCCAACATCATCCCGATCTACGAGGCGGACGCCGCCTCCGACGGCACCCTCTACATCGCGATGCGCTATGTCGACGGGCCCGACCTGCGCCGCCTGTTCTACGATCGCGGGCCGCTGCCGATCAGCCAGGTCAACCGGATATCGGCGCAGGTGGCCGCGGCGCTGGACACCTCGCACGCCCACGACCTGATCCACCGCGACGTCAAGCCCGCCAACATCCTGATCGCCGGGCACACCGAGGGCGAGCACGTCTACCTCACCGACTTCGGCATCACCAAGCACCGCACCTCGATCTCCGGGCTGACGCAGACCGACCAGTTCATCGGCACCCCCCGCTACATGTCGCCCGAGCAGATCAACAAGGAGGTCATCGACGGCCGCTGCGACCAGTACGGCCTGGCCTGCGTGGTCTACGAGGCGCTGTCCGGACGGCTGCCGTTCCAGCGCGACAACGAGATCGCCCTGCTGTGGGCGCACCTGGCCGAGGCGCCCACACCGCTCAGCACGCTGCGGTCCGAGCTCCCGATGGAGGTCGACGGGGTGATGATGCGGGCGCTGGCCAAGTCGCCCGAGCAGCGCTACGCCACCTGCACGGAGTTCATCGCCGAGCTGCGCGACGCGATCAGCGGCCAGTCCTATCGGCTCCAGCAGCCGCACCCGGGCCGCTCGTCCTATCCGCCGTATCCGTCCTACCCGGGCGAGCAGTCGTACCCGCCCGGGCCGCCGCAGCCGGCCCAGCCCCACCCGTCCGGGGCGCCGTACCCCACCCAGCCCCACCCGCCCGGGCAGGCGGGCCCGGCCGTGCAGACCGGTGAGCGGCAGCAGCTGCACTCCACGCAGGCGACCGGGACCAGGCCGAAGACCGCCGGGCCCCGCAAGAAGGGGGTGCTCATCGGAGCCGGGGTGGCGATCACGCTGATCGTCGCGCTGGTGGCGGTGCTCGCGGTGATCCTGCGGGGCGGTGAGACCGAGTGGGTGCCCTACCGGGGGTCGGCCGCCGTTCCGGTGGCCTTCGAGCATCCCGCCGGCTGGACCGCGGTCCAGCACGCCGACGTGTTCACGGTCGCCTCGCCCCGGGCCGAGCAGTTCCAGGCCCTGTTCAGCACGCCGGTCACCGCCGACTGGGCCGACGTCAACGAGATCATCAAGACCGCCCCGGAGGAGGCCACCGGGATCTACGCCCAGACCCTGGACACCCTCGACCCGCGGGGCGGCGCCCAGCAACTGCAGGAGACGCTGCAGTCGTCGCTGCCCGGCACGGTCAACGTGTTCTCCGAGGTGGTGCAGGTGCGCGTCGGCGGGCAGTCCGCCGTGCGGCTGGAGGGCTCGATCGTCGATCCGCAGCGCGGCGGCCAGCTCGACTTCATCGGCTACGCGGTGGAGCGCCCGGACGAGCCGGCTCTCATGATCTACTTCTGCGCGCCCAGCCGGTGCGACGACAGCCTGGCCAACCGGTTCGTACGGAGTGTGTCCTTTCCGTCCCGGTAAGTAGGTTCACGAGTGGATTCGTGGAGTGCCCGCCGTGCCTCCGGTGGCGGGCGGGCACTTGTGACCGACTTGTAAGCGGCTTGGCTGGGCGTTTTGTCCTATATGCAATGGAGACGTGAGGGTTTAGTCTCCCCGCATGGTGGTTCCCTTCCCTGTCCTTCGGCACCTCCGCACGGTGTCGAAAGTCGATCTTCTGATCGGCGGCGCGATCATCGCGCTCGGGACCCTGGAGGCGTTCACCGTCGCCACCGAGTACGGTGCGGCGCAGACGCCCGAACTGTGGTGGATCGGCCAGGCGCTCGTCACAGGCGTCCTGGTCTGGTTCCGCCGCAAGGCGCCCGTCGCGGTCTTCATCCTCATGATCCTGGCCCAGTACGCCTGGCACCGTCAGGGCTACGAGCACTGCCAGGTCTGGCAGCTGTTCTCCCTTCTGCTGGTCTTCCACACCGTGGGCGCCGAGCTGCCCTTCAGGCCCGGCCTGGCCTGGGCCGTCACCGGGATCCTCGTCTTCGACTCCGGGGCGGTCGACCACCGCCTGCTCCCCTTCGAGGAGGTCATCTTCCTGACCGTGGTCTTCGGCGCCGCCTACCTCACCGGCCTGGCGGTGCACGCCTACGCCGCCCGGGTCCGCCGTCTGGCCGAGCACGCCGTACGCCTGGAACGTGACAGGGAACGCCGGGCCGCCGAGGCCGTCGCCGAGGAGCGGGCCCGCATCGCCCGCGAGCTCCACGACGTCGTCGCGCACAGCGTGAGCATGATGGTCATGCAGGCCGGGGTGCTGCGCCGCCGGGGCGGCGGGGACGAGGACGCGCTGCTCGGCATCGAGCGCTCGGGCCGCGAGGCGGTCGAGGAGCTGCGCGTCATGCTCGGCGCCCTGCGCATGCCGCTCGACGAGGGCATCCCGCAGCCTGGCCTGGCGCAGCTGTCCACCACGGTGACCTCGCTGGTCTCCTCGGGCCTGCGCATCACCCTGGAGGTCGACGGCGAGCCGGTACGGCTCCCGCCCGGCCTCGACCTGTCGGCCTACCGGATCGCCCAGGAGGCGCTCACCAACGCCGTCAAGCACGCGAGCGAGTCCGAGATCTCGATCGGCGTCGCCTACCACGCCGGCTCCGTGGAGCTGGAGGTCCTGGACGGGGGCGGCGGCGCCCCGTCCGAGCTGTCGACCGGCAACGGCCTCATCGGCATGCGCGAGCGCGCCGAGCTGTTCGGCGGGACCTTCGAGGCGGGCCCGCGCCCCGAGGGCGGGTTCCGCGTCCACGCACGCCTTCCGATCTCCCAGGAGGTTCTCGTATGAACACCATCCGCATCGTGATCGCCGACGACCAGGCGATGGTCCGTGCCGGGCTGCGGCTGGTGGTGGAGAGCGAGCCCGGCATGGAGGTGGTGGGGGAGGCCGCGGACGGGGTGGAGGCCCTGGCCGTGGCCCGCCGTACGCGCCCGGACATCGTGCTGATGGACATCTCCATGCCGCGCATGGACGGCCTCACCGCGGCCGGGCAGCTGCTCGACCAGCCGGATCCGCCCAAGGTGATCATGCTGACCACCTTCGACACCGACGAGAACCTCTACGCCGCCCTGCGCGCGGGCACCAGCGGCTTCCTGCTCAAGGTCTCCCCGCCCGAGCAGCTCGTGGAGGCCATCCGCGTCGTGGTCGGCGGCGACGCCCTGCTGGATCCGGCGGTGACCACCCGCGTGATCGCCTCCTTCGCCGGACGTCACGACCCCGCGCCCCCGCCCCAGCTGGCCGACCTGACGCCGCGCGAGCTGGAGGTGCTGCGGTTCCTGGCCCGCGGCCTGACCAACGCCGAGATCGCCGGTGAGCTCTTCGTCGGCGAGGCCACGGTCAAGACCCACGTGGCGCGGGTGCTGATGAAGCTGCATCTGCGGGACCGGGCTCAGGCGGTGGTGTTCGCGTACGAGTCGGGCGTGGTGCGGCCCGGCGCGGCGGTGACGTAGAGAAGGCTCCGCCGGGGGGAACGCCGACGCTGCCGGTCCTCGGGCACGGGGATCGTCCCTCCTCGGTGGGGATGCGGGTGCGGGTGCGGGGCGGGGTGGCCGTGACACCGGCGGGGTGGTGGCGGTACGGCCTTGCCCGCCGGGCGCTTCCTCCATACGGGAAGGTAGTCGCCGGGCCCGCCCCGGGTCGTCCGCCGCGGGGCGGATCCGGCCTCCCCCTTGCGGGGGTAACCCGGCCCGCCCGCCGTACCCTCCACCAGGCACCGCGCTCATCCGTCCGCCGAGCCGCAGCCCGCCGTACCCTCCGCGGCACGCCGAACGCCGCATGCCGTACACCCGTCGTCCGCCGCCCCCGCTCCGGCCCGGGTGCCGTGAGGCTATGGGCGGTGAGTCCGATGACGGATATAACCGTTGTCGACGGATGTACGGCGGCGGTCTCTGTTGCCGGCGGGAGTCCCGCGGGCTCCGGACGGAGGTGCCCGGTGGACAAGCGCGGCGGTGTTCTGCCCACGCTCCTGATCACCGGGGTCTCGGCGTTCATGGCGTCGATGGACAACCTCGTCGTCACCACCGCGCTGCCCACCATCCGCCAGGATCTCCACGCCTCCCTGGAGAGCCTGGAGTGGACGGTCAACGCCTACACGCTGACGTACGCCATCTTCCTGCTCACCGCCGCGATCCTCGGCGACCGGTTCGGCCGGCGCATGATCTTCACCAGCGGGGTCGCCCTGTTCACCGCCGCGTCGGCCGCCGCCGCCATGGCCCCGGCCGCCGGGGTCCTCATCGCGGCCCGCGCCGTCCAGGGCATCGGGGCGGCGATGATCTTCCCGCTCTCGCTGACCCTCCTGGTCCGGGCGGCCGCACCGGAGCGGCGCGGGGCGGTCATCGCGGCGTTCACCGGGATGAGCGGGCTGGCCATCGCCCTCGGCCCGTGGGTCGGCGGCGTGATCGTCGAGATCGGCGACTGGCACTGGGTGTTCTGGATCAACGTCCCGATCGGGCTGGTCCTCGTCCCGCTGGCCGCCCGCCTCCTGAGCGAGAGCCACGGCCCGTACGGCCGCCTCGACGTCCGGGGCACCCTGCTGGTCACGTCCGGTCTGCTGGGGATCGTCTACGGCATGGTGCGCAGCACGAGCCTGGGCTGGGGAAGCCCGCAGGTGATCGCGCCCATCGCGGCCGGAGTGCTGCTGCTGGCCGGATTCGCCGCCTGGGAGCGCAGGGTGGCCAACCCGGTGGTCCCGCCCCGGCTGTTCCGCCGCCGCGGGTTCACCCTCTCCAGCCTGGTCGGGATGCTCGTGCAGTTCGGCATGTTCGGCGCGATCTTCCTGCTGACCCAGTTCCTCCAGCACGTGCTTGGCTTCTCCCCTCTGGACGCCGGGCTGCGCACCCTGCCGTGGACGGTGATGCCCGTCCTCGTCGCCCCGCTCGCCGGCGCCTTCGGCGACCGGATCGGGGTAAAGCGGCTCATGGTGGCCGCCACGGTCCTGCAGGCGAGCGCGCTGGCCTGGTTCGCGGTGGTCGTCTCCCCGGCCGTCCCCTATCCGGCGCTCCTGCCCGCGATGGTGGTCGCCGGGGCCGGCATGGGGCTGTTCTTCGCGGTCGGCCCGCGCCAGGCGCTGGACTTCGTCGCGGTGGAGGAGGAGGGCGTGGCCGCCGGGGTCAACAGCGCCGGCCGGCAGGTCGGCGTGGTCATGGGCGTGGCCGTGCTGGCCGGGCTGTTCGCCGCGGCCGGCGGCGGATACGGGAGCGGGGAGGAGTTCGTGGCCGGTCTGCGGCCCGCGTTGTGGGCCGGGGCGGGCTTCCTGGCCCTGGCCGCCGGCGCGGCCGTGCTGACCCCGTCAAGGCCGCCGGCCACCGTGCACACGCTCCGCGAGGCGGAGGGCGCCCGGCGGCCGGGTCGTCCCGTCGAGGGGTGAAGGCGTCGGAGATGAGGGCGTCGGGATGAGGGTTCAGACGGTGGCCTCGGTCTTCGGGGCGGCGGTGACGGCGGGGTAGTGGGAGATCCACTCCTCGCGGCTCATCCGGAGCATCTTCACGCCGAGCGAGCCCAGTGCGACCACCGGCATGCCCCAGAGCAGCACGGTCACCGGGCCGTACGGCACCGCCATCGAGCCGCCGTAGCCGATCGCCAGGACCAGCGGGACCCACCAGTGGGCGAAGCCGGACCGCCAGACGCCGATCGCCAGGACCGGCATGCCGAAGATGGCGAAGAAGATCCAGGGCATCTGGAAGCCGAAGACGACGCCGGGCAGGTTCACCATCTCGTCCATGATCCGGGTGGCCTCCTCGGGGCTGTAGTGCTTTCCGAGCCACCACTCCACCGGGTCGGCCATGAGCAGGCCTGAGGCGTTGATGTAGCCGAGGACGACGAGCGGGCCCGCGATGTGGCCGAACACCGTCGCGCGCTTGCGCATCACGTGCAGCAGGGCCAGGGCGGCCAGGGCCATCAGCAGATACGCCCAGTGGTAGAGCACCGACTGGACCTGGGCCAGGACGGGGTTGTCGCCGAAGCTGACCGCCTCGCGGTCGTCGCCCCAGGTGCCGGGGTCGAGGACGACGGCGATCGCCTGGAGGAGCGGGGCGAGGATCAGCAGCACGCCGGAGGCGACGCGCCGGAAGTCGGCCGAGTCTTTGAACATGGCGGTTTCCTTGCTTGTGCGGTGGCCTGAGCTGGCCTCATGCCGAGCAAGGTAGTCAGCGGGACCACCTCGGGTCGTCCGCCGCCGGGCTGACCCGGGATCCCTCTGCGGAGGTAAGAGCCGGTCGCCCCGGGGGTGATGGAGGGGCCGTATGTCCGATCTCATAAGGTCTAGACCACGATTGTGAGATCCGACAATCAGGAAGATTTGTGATGCTGCACGAGAAGCTGTCGTCGATCTACGACAACGTCCTCCACCGCAACCCCGGTGAGATCGAGTTCCACCAGGCCGTCCGCGAGGTGCTGGAGAGCATCGGACCCGTCTTGGCCAAGCATCCGGAGTACGCCGATTCCAAGATCATCGAGCGGATCTGCGAGCCCGAGCGGCAGATCATCTTCCGGGTGCCGTGGGAGGACGACCGCGGCGAGGTGCACATCAACCGGGGCTTCCGGGTCGAGTTCAACAGCGCGCTGGGGCCGTACAAGGGAGGTCTGCGCTTCCACCCCTCGGTCTACCTCGGCATCGTCAAGTTCCTCGGCTTCGAGCAGATCTTCAAGAACAGCCTGACCGGCCTGCCGATCGGCGGCGGCAAGGGCGGCTCGGACTTCGACCCCAAGGGCCGCTCCCAGCGTGAGGTCATGCGCTTCTGCCAGAGCTTCATGACCGAGCTCTACCGTCACATCGGCGAGTACACCGACGTCCCCGCCGGTGACATCGGCGTCGGCGGGCGGGAGGTCGGCTATCTGTTCGGCCAGTACAAGCGCATCACCAACCGCTACGAGTCCGGTGTGATCACCGGCAAGGGCCTCAGCTACGGCGGCGCCCAGGTGCGCACCGAGGCCACCGGGTACGGCTGCGCGTTCTTCGTCGACGAGATGCTCAAGGCCCGCGGCACCTCCTTCGACGGCAAGCGCGTCGTGGTCTCCGGCTCCGGCAACGTCGCCCTCTACACGATCGAGAAGATCCAGCAGCTCGGCGGCGTCGTGGTCGCCTGCTCCGACTCCTCGGGCTACGTCGTCGACGACGCGGGCATCGACCTCGATCTGCTCAAGCAGGTCAAGGATGTCGAGCGGCTCCGGGTGGACGCCTACGCCAAGCGCCGCGGCGGCGAGGCGTCCTTCGTGCCGGGACGGAGCGTCTGGGAGGTGCCCTGCGAGGTGGCGATGCCGTCCGCCACCCAGAACGAGATCACCGGCCGCGACGCCGAGACGTTGGTGCGCGGCGGATGCGTCGCGGTGGGCGAGGGCGCCAACATGCCCACCATGCCGGAGGGCATCCGGATCTTCCAGGAGGCGGGCGTCGCCTTCGGGCCCGGCAAGGCCGCCAACGCCGGAGGCGTGGCCACCAGCGCGCTGGAGATGCAGCAGAACGCCAGCCGCGACTCGTGGAGCTTCGAGTTCTCCGAGCGCCGCCTCCAGGAGATCATGCGCGACATCCACGCCCGCTGCCTGGCGACCGCCGACGAGTACGGCATGCCGGGCGACTACGTGGCCGGAGCCAACATCGACGGCTTCAGGCGGGTCGCCGACGCGATGCTCGCCCTCGGCCTGATCTGAGCCGCCCGATCTGAACGGCCCGACCCGGGCGGGCCGTTCAGGGGGAGACGGCCCGCCGGATGCCTGCCAGCGACGAGGCCAGCAGCCGGGCGCGGCCGGTGGACTCCGCGTAGTCGGCCAGCGCCGCGCACAGGAACACCGCGAGCACGCGCGCGGCCGTCTCCCGCCCGGGGCCGACCGGGCGGCCGTAGGCCGACAGCAGCGCGGCGCGGGCCTGTCCGGAGAACCCGGAGTAGGCCAGGGAGAGGTCGACGGCCGGGTCGGCCAGGCACAGGTCGCCCCAGTCGATGACGCCGCTCGCCCGGCCCTCCGGGCCGACCAGCAGGTGCCGCTGGTGCAGGTCACCGTGGACGATCACCGGAGGGCCGGGCGGCGGCTCGGCCGCCTCGCCCTCGGCGAGGAGACGCTCGACGGCCGGGTCCGGCCGCCACAGGCCCCGCCGGTGGAGTACGGCCAGCCGTTCGCGGGCCATCGGCGCCCGCACGCCCGGGTCGCCCCGGCGCATCGGGTCGACGGGCAGCCCCGCGCCCGCCTCGGCGGCGAGATCCGGGTCGTGCAGAGCGCGCAGGAACGCACCGGCCCCGGCGGCGGCCGTCGTCAGCCCGGCGCCGGACAGGCCGGCCTCGGCCAGCTCCCGGCCGGGGACCAGCTCCGCGCCCCAGAAGGGCCACGGATAGGAGTCGCCGGGCCGTCCGACGCGCGCGGGAACCGGCACCGGCAACGGCAGCCTCGGCGCCAGCGCCGGCAGCATCGAGATCTCGCGCTCCACCCCGGGCAGGGCGATGGCGCGGCGCGGGAAACGGAAGATCCACCGTCCGCCGACGAGATGGACGGTGTTGTCCCAGCCGGTGGCCAGCAGTTCGACCGGCGCGCCGCGCAGATCCGGGAACTGCTCTCCCACCAGCGCGGCCGCCTGGTCCTCCCGCACGACCTCCTCGGGCGCCCACTCCCCGGCGGGAGCGCCGCCCGGACCCTCACTCGTCACACCCGTCACGCTATCGCGCCGGGGAGCGGTGATCGTCCGCCCGCCGGAGCCGCCGGGCCGGAGGCGCGGCGGCTCAGAGGATCTGCGCGTACTCCCCGGGCAGATGGGCCAGCACGTCGTCGAACTCGCCGGGCGTGACCGCCAGGCGCAACGCGGAGAAGACCGCGTGGATGTCCTCCCTGACGTCGACGACGTCACCCGTCGAACGCCGGGCCACCCGCTCGACGAACTCCTCCACGCCGAAGTCCTCGGGCGATCCGCCGGTCAGCAGGGGTTCCCTGAAAGCTTCCGGGAGCTCGGAGGCGAGGTCGTCGGCCTCGTCGGGCGTGAGGCGTTCGGCGAGCGTCTCCAGCGTCGCGACGACGAGGATCTCGGCCTCCTCGTGGGAAAGTCCTGTCTCGTCCGAGATGACGCTGAGAAAATCGTGCTCTTTCACGTGCTTCCTCCTTCTCTGTCCTTATCCAATCCGGAGGGTTGCCCGGTCCCCGCCGGGGACAAACGACGCTTGAAGGAATCCTGGACCGGATCAGGAGGCCACGCTGATCCGGGCGATGACGCCGATCTCCAGCGCCGCCCACACCGCCCCGCCGGGCCCGGCCGCGATGCCGTGCGGCTCGGAGCCCGGGGTCGGCAGCGCGTGCTCCTCGACCAGGCCCCCAGCGGTGATCCGGCCGACGCGCCCGGTGCCCCACGCGGTGAACCAGCAGCCGCCGGAGGCGTCGGCGACGACGGCGTGCGGCCGGGCCCGCCGGTCGGGGAGCGGGAACTCCTCGATCTTCCCGTCGGGCGTGATCCGGCCGATCTGGCCCGCGCCGATCTCGGCGAACCACATCGCGCCGTCCGCCCCGGCCGTGATCCCCACCGGGGCCGCCCCGGCGGTCGGCAGCCGATGGACCGCGACCTCGCCGTCCGGGCCGATCCTGCCGACCGCGTTCGCCGCGTTCATCGTGAACCACATCCCGTCCGCCCCGGCGGCGATCGCGGACGGGAACGCCCCGGAGACGGGCAGGGGGAACTCGGTGACCGCGCCGCCGGTGGTGATCCGGCCGATGCGGTCGACGCCGGTCTCGGTGAACCACAGCGCCCCGTCCGGGCCCGCGGCGATCCCGTACGGCCCGGCCTGCGGGGTCGGCAGGCCGAAGGAGGAGACCTCCCCGCCGATGGTGATCCGGCCGATCCGGTGGTCGCGGTACCGGGTGAACCAGAGCGCGCCGTCGGGACCCGCGGTGATGACGGTCGGCCCGCAGTCCGGGCCGACCGGGTGGGAGGCGAGGTCCCCGGCCGGGGTCATCCGGCCGATCGCGCCCTGGTGGACCAGGGTGAACCACAGGGCTCCGTCGGGACCCGCGGTGATCCCGTACGGCCCCGCCTCGGGACCGGACACGCGGAACTCCTCGATCGATACGGTCAACGCCGTGCTCCTTCCGGCAGGTGGCGGACGATGGGGCGGCCGTCGCGCATCGCCAGCCGGGCGCCGGTGAACCGCCGGCGCAGCGCGCGGTCGTGCGAGACGAGGACGACGGCGCCCTCGTAGAGGTCGAGAGCCTGCTCCAGCTCCTCGGCGAGCGCAGGCGACAGGTGGTTGGTCGGCTCGTCCAGCAGCAGGAGGCCGGCCTCCTCGGTGAGCAGCCGCGCCAGGCCGAGCCGCCGCCGCTGGCCGGTCGAGAGCGCGCCGACCGGCACGTCGAGGATCTCCGGCCGGAACAGCCCCAGGGACAGCAGCCGCGCGCGGTGCTCCCCGGGATACCCGGCCCTGCCCGCGGCGAACGCCTCGGCCACCGACCGCGACGGATCGGCGAAGACGACCTCCTGCGGCAGGTAGCCGATCCGGCCGCGCCGCCGTACGGTCCCCTCCTCGGGTTCGAGGTCCCCGGCCATGACCCGCAGCAGAGTGGACTTGCCCGCGCCGTTGGGGCCGTGGACCAGCAGCCGCTGCCCGGGCTCCACGGTGAGGGACCCGACCGCCAGCCGGTCGCCGACCCGCACGCCGTCCAGCTCGACCAGCGGACGGTCCGGTCCGCCCGCCGTACCGCCGCCGAAGCGGCCTGCGAAGCGGAGCGGCTCGGGCGGGCGGGGCACGGGGTCGGCCCGCAGGTGCCGCAGGCGTTCCTGTGCCTGGCGGACCCGGCCGGCGATCGAGCTCTGCACCCGGCCCGCGTTGCGGTCGTAGGCCATCTTGTTGCCGTCCTTCATGGCCCGGCCGTGGGCGACGCGATGCGCGGTGGTCGCGGCGAACGCCTCGACCCGCCCGACCTCCCGGCACCAGTCGGCGTATGACTGCTCCCATCGCCGCCGGGCCGCCGCGCGTCCGGCCAGGAAGGCGGCGTAACCACCGCCGTGCCGGGTCACCCGGCCCTCCTCGACCTCCAGGATCGAGGTGGCCACCCGCTCCAGGAAGAGCCGGTCGTGCGAGACCACGACCACGATGCCCGGATGCGCGCGCAGCCGGTCCTCCAGCCACAGCGCGGCGGCGTCGTCGAGGTGGTCGGTCGGCTCGTCGAGCAGCAGGATCTCGGGGGAGGCCGCCAGCAGGCAGGCCAGTCCGAGCCGGGCCCGCTCGCCGCCGGACAGGCCCTCCAGCGGGCGGTCGCGGTCGAGGCCGCCGAGCCCGAGGCCGTGCAGGGCCTTGTCGAGGCGGGCGTCCGCCTCGTAGCCGCCGCGCGCCTCGTAGGAGCCGAGCAGCTCGCCGTACTCGGCCAGCCGCTCCTGAAGAGCACCGGGTAGGGCGGCGGGCGCGGAGAGGGCCGCTTCCAGCTCCCGCATCCGGGACTCCATCGCACGCAGCCCGGCCAGAGCCGCGTCGACGGCGTCCTGGACGACGGAACCGGGCAGGGGGGCGGAGGACGGGCCGAGATGGCCGGTCCCGCCGTCGGCGACGACGGTGACCTCGCCGTCGTCGGGTGCTTCGAGGCCGGCGGCCAGCCGCAGCAGGGTGGACTTCCCGCTGCCGTTCTCGCCGACGATCCCGGCGCGCTCGCCGGGCCGGACGGTGAGGGAGACGTGGTCGAGGATCAGGCGGTCGCCGTAGGACTTACAGATGCCCCGCAGGGTCAGCTGAGCAGACAGGGGTGATCTCCGGAGTGAGGTGGGGACGGGTCGTCGCGATGCCGGATGGGAAGCCCATGGCTGCTCACTCCTTCTTAAAGCTACTTAGTTGCGTTAAGATGAGTATGGACGATGAGACCCGACTCGCGCAACCGGAAGTGACCATGACTTCTCCCGGCACCTCTCCCGGAGCCGTACGGCCCGGCGGGCGAACCGCCAAAGTCCGCGAGGCCGTACGCGCGGCCACCCTCGCCGAGCTGGCGGACAAGGGCTTCGACGGCCTGACCGTGGAAGGCGTCGCGCTGCGCTCCGGCGTGCACAAGACCACCGTCTACCGGCGCTGGGGGAGCGTCGAGGGGCTGGCGGCCGACGCGCTCGACCTGGCGAGCGGCGAGCCGTGGCCGGTCCCCGACACCGGTGACGCCGCAGGCGACCTGCGGGAGCTGGCCCGTCTGGTGGTCACCGGCTTCGCCGACCCCGAGACCGGCCCGGTCTCGACCGCCTTCATCTCGGCCGCCGTGCGCAACCCGCCCACGGCCGGGGCGCTGCACGCCTTCTTCGCCGCCCGCCACGAGCAGTCCGCCGTCATCGTCGGGCGCGCGGTGGAGCGGGGGGAGATGCCCGCGGGCACCGACGCCGCCGAGGTGATCAGGACCTGCGTGGCGCCGCTGTACTACCGGCTGTTCATCACGGGCGAGCCGGTCGACGAGGCGGTCGCCGACCGCGCGGCCGCCGCGGCCCTGGCCGCCGCCCGCGCCGGGGTGTTCACGGGCGGGTGAGGCCGGGGCCGCGGTCGGTTCCCGCTTTCACCGGAAAGCGTTCTTGCCGGAAAGCGTTCTTACCGGAAGTCGCCGTCCGTCTGGATGCGGGCGCTCGCGAACGCGTCCGCCGTGCCGTTGTTCTTCGCGCGGACCGAGTGGAATCCGGCCCTCCCGGGATGCGCCGCCGGAACCGCGGCCCTCGGTCCGGTGGAAGGCCGAGTAGTCGTCGGTGAGACCGAGCAGGGGACCGAGGTCGCCGAAGCTCTGCGACGGACCCCGGACGGCGAAGCGGACACCGGGGAACTCCGTGATGCCCGGTGCCGCATCGCCGCCGATTCGCAGGCGTGCGGCGAGCGGATGAAGATGTGCTTCAACGGTTATCCGTCTCTGCTTTTCCCGGACCGCGGGATCGATTTCCCGGTATGCGCGGCAGAGCGTTTTCCGGCGACTGCCATGGCTGGAAAAGGGGAGAGGGATATCAGGGTGTAAAGCGGCGGTCCGCGGTGGCGGTCGTGGGTTCCGGCGGCCCCGCAGGCCCACTCCCCGGGGTGGCCGACCGGGTACTGAGGGTGACCGGGGATATGGGGTCGTCCGGATCTTGGGTTATGACCATTACTTGACGTTCTTTACGCGTTTTTGGCAGGAGGCCATAACCCGGAGCCGAGTCCGCTTTCAGCCGGATTTCTTTGCATTTAGTGCAAAATTTCGGCTTGATTGGTGCTCATGTGAGCCAAGTTTCTGTTTTTTCGGTTGAGAGTCGCAGAGAGAGCCCTAATCTGGGGACGGGAGAGATCCGATCCCGGGAAGATGGGCCGTGGCGTCGTTCGCAGAGCGGCCGACCGGCCCTCGGGAAGAGGTCGCGCACGTGCCCGCCCTGCCGCCCCCCACCGGCCGGCGCCGTTTTTCTTCTCGAGGGAGACCGGATATGAGCGATCGCCGCAACCGGTGTGACGTCTGCGGAGGCGTCCGGCCGGCGCGAGACACCGGCGAGTACACCCGTGAGCGGCTGCGGCTGATCGCGGAGGTCGGGTTCTGTGCCTGCCGCGCCACCGCGACCGCGACCGCCGACGACCGTCCGGCCGTCGAGCCGCAGGCCGCCGAGGCCGCCGGGCGGCAGGAGGTCCCCGTCGCGGCGGAGACCGTCCCGATGAACCGGATCCACGTCCGGGCCGGCAGCGCCTCCGGCTGAGCCGGACGCCCTCTCCCCGCCTCCGGCGTCTCCGGCGTCTCCGGCCGAGCCGTATCTCCGGCTGAGCCGTGCTTCTCACCGGGCCGCGTCCCCGTTGAGCCGTGTCTCCGGTTGAACCGTGCTTCTCACCGGGCCGCGTCTCCGGTTGAGCCGTGTCTCCGGTTGAGCCGTGCCTCCCGCCGGGCCGTACGGCCGTGACGCGGGCGCGGAACATGCCGCCGTCGTCGCCCGCCTGACCGCCGGATCGCACCACCTCCTCAGAGACGGCCATAAGGGCTGTCCACAAAACGGGGCAAGCCGTGTATATTTTCCGGCATTGAGCTGATTCTGAGGGAGGATTTATCGTGAGGGCGTTCCCCCGAGTGCTGTTCGACGAGGCGCACAGCGAGTCCTGGACCATCCGGCGGGACACGGCCGAGACGATGAATCCGGGTCACCCCGACGACAACAGCTACGCCCGCGCCGCCGAGCTGCTGCGCCGCCTGGGCCACACCGTCGAGGCGCACACCGAGGGTCCCGTCACCCCGGCCGTGCTGGCCGCCGCCGACGCCTTCGTGATCGCCCACCCGTCGGCCGGCCGCTGGGAGCGCACCACCGGCCTGGGCAGCCCGGTCTTCTCGGCCGAGGAGCTGGACGCCATCGATGACTACGTGACCAACGGAGGCGGTCTCGTCGTCCTGGCCGAGTACGAGCAGGACAAGTACGGCAACAACCTCGCCGAGCTGCTGGCCCGCTTCGGGGCCGGCGTCGAGCACGCCACCGTCCAGGACCCCCGGAACGCGCACAACGGCGTGCCCTCCTGGGTCCTGGGCGTGGCGGGGGAGGGCGGCGAGGAGGACCTGCTGGCCGGGGCCCGCCGGGCGTGCTTCTACCGCACGGGAGTGCTCACCGCCCCCGAGGGCGCGGACGTGCTGTTCTCCACCTCCCCGACCGCCGACCCCGCGGGCCGCCCGCTGGCGGTGGCCGTACGGCACGGTGCGGGACGGGTCGTGGCGCTGGCCGACTCCGACCTGTTCGGCGACGACTCGATCGCCGACTACGACCACGCCGCCCTGTGGGGCAACCTCATCACCTGGGTCTCCCGCATCCCAGCAAAGACCACGTCGGGCGATAAGTCCGACATGTCCGGCGCGACCGCGCCGGACATGTCGAGGAACGGGGTGTCGAGGAACGGGGTGTCGGGGAACGGAGCCTCGGGGAACGGGGTGGCAGCGAACGGTGCGGCGGGTGTCTCCGCGGCTGCGGAGGGTGCCTCCGGAGGGGCCGCCGCCGACCTCCTCCAGGATGAGGGGCGCTCGTTGTTCGGGCGGCTCAAGGACGCGGTCGAGCGGCTCAAGCCGCTGCAGGCCAAGGACGGCTCGATCGAGGGCGACCGGGACGAGGCCGTCGCGCTGATCTCCGAGATCGTCGGGCACGTCACGGCCCTCGCGCCGCGCTTCCCGCACGACGCGGCCTACCTCGCCGCGGTCGTGGCCGACTTCCGCAAGTGGGTCGAGCAGGGGCTGGGCGTGCCGGACTTCCTCGACTCGCTCGACGCCTTCCACCCCGACACCCAGCGGGTCGACGGCCTGGAGCACCTCGTCGTCTTCCCGATGTACACCCAGAACGGCAGCACCTCCCGGCACGTCGAGGCCGTGTGGATCCGGACCGTCTGGCCCGAGTGGCTGGCCGAACTGGAGCGCACCCGCTACGACAACCCGATGTTCGTGCCGATCGCCTTCGAGGACTTCACCTCCGGCTACGACACCAACTCCGCCGTGCTCTTCCCTGAGACCGTCGCGGTCCGCCAGACCCCGGCCCGCTTCACCTGGGGCGGGATCTTCTGCGACCGCGAGGCCGCCCGCTTCCGCAAGGTCAGCCGGGCCGCCGCGGAGACGCTGAAGCTGGCGCTGCCGCCGGACGCCGCCCGCCTGCTGCAGTCGCAGGAGCTGGCCCAGGACACCTTCGTGCTCTGGGACCTGGTGCACGACCGCACCCACAGCCACGGCGACCTGCCGTTCGACCCGTTCATGATCAAGCAGCGGATGCCGTACTGGCTCTACTCCCTGGAGGAGCTGCGCTGCGACCTGACCGCGTTCGGGGAGGCCGTGAAGCTGGAGGCGGAGGGCGTGCCGCACGCCCGCTACGTCCAGTACGCGATCCTGTTCGACCGGCTCTTCCGCTTCCCGATCACCGGTGACCGGGTCCGCAACTACGACGGCCTCGGCGGCCAGCTGCTCTTCGCCTACCTGCACCGCAACGACGTCGTACGGTGGACCGACAACCGCCTCAGCGTCGACTGGGCCCGGCTCGCCGGCTGCGTGGCCGATCTGCGCGGCGAGGTGGAGAAGCTCTACCGCGACGGCATCGACCGCTCCAAGCTCGCCCACTGGCTGGCCGCGCACGAGCTCGTCGCGGCCTACGTCGAGCCGCACCCGGCCTCGGTCTGGGCCAGGGGCGTGGACGCCCTCCCGGTCGAGGACCCGCGGGGGCCCGGGGGTCGTCCCCCGGCGGGCAACAGCCCGAAGGCCGTGGTGGACGCGGTGCTGCCCGACGAGTTCCCGCTGAGCATGTTCTACGAGGCCCTGCGCCGTAAGCTCGGCGAGGTCGTCGACTCCACGAAGGGGATCCGAGCATGATCATTCTTGTTGCCGGCGCGGCCGGTCCCGCGGGCCGGGCGGTCGTCCGGCGCTTCGCGGACAAGGGGCACACCGTCATCGGCCTCGACAAGTCCGGCGCCGACGGAAGCCTTCCCGTCGATCTCCTCGACTTCGACGCGGTGAAGAAGCTCGCCGCCGACGTCGAGGCCGAGCACGGCCGCGTGGACGGCATCGTGCACCTGGTCGGCGGCTGGCGCGGGTCGAAGACCTTCGCCGAGACGAAGCTGGAGGACTGGGCGCTCCTGCACGACCTGCTGGTGCGCACCCTACAGCACCTCACCCTCGCCTTCGAGCCCCTGCTCAAGGCGAGCGAGCGCGGCCGGTTCGCGATCGTCTCCGCCAAGGCCGCCGAGAGGCCCACCCAGGGCAACGCGGCGTACGGCACCGCCAAGGCCGCCGCCGAGGCGTGGACGCTGGCCTTCGCCGACGCCCTGGAGGGCACCGGGGCCACCGCCAACATCCTGGTCGTCAAGGCGCTGGTGCACGAGGCCATGCGCGCGGCCGACCCCGACAAGAAGTTCCCCGGCTTCACCGACGTCGACGACCTCGCGGCGGCGATCGAGGGCCTGTGGGACACCGACGCCAACGGCACCCGAATGGATCTCACGCAGTGACGGAAGCAGTACCCGCAGCCGTGACCGGCGGGACCGGTCTCCCCGCCGGTCCGACCGACGCGGTCCGCAGGCACGACCCGGCGGTCAAGGGCTTCGCCAGCGACAACTACGCCGGAGTCCACCCGGAGATCCTCGCCGCGATCGCGCTCGCCAACGGCGGTCACCAGAGCGCCTACGGCGACGACGTCTACACCGAGGCGCTCCAGGACGTCTTCCGCCGGCACTTCGGCCCGGCCGCCGAGGCCTGGCCGGTCTTCAACGGCACCGGCGCCAACGTGGTCGCGCTGCGCGCGATGACCGCCCACTGGGAGGCCGTGGTCTGCGCCGAGTCGGCGCACATCCACACCGACGAGGGCGGCGCCCCCGAGCGCACGGCCGGGCTCAAGCTGCTGCCCGTGGCCACCCCGGACGGCAAGCTCACCCCCGAGCTGATCGACCGGCAGGCCTGGGGCTTCGGCGACGAGCACCGCGCCCAGCCCAAGGTCGTCTCGATCACGCAGACGACCGAGCTGGGCACGCTGTACACGCCCGAGGAGATCGCGGCGATCTGCGAGCACGCCCACGGCCTGGGCATGCTCGTCCACCTCGACGGCGCCCGGGCCGCCAACGCCGCCGCCGCGCTGGACGTGCCGCTGCGCGCGTTCACCACCGACGCGGGCGTGGACGTGCTGTCCTTCGGCGGCACCAAGGCCGGGCTGATGTTCGGCGAGGCCGTCGTCGTGCTCAACCCCGACACCGTGCGCGGCCTGCGTTACCTGCGCAAGAGCGCGATGCAGCTGGCCTCCAAGATGCGCTTCGTCTCGGTGCAGTTCGAGGCGCTGCTCGCCGGGGACCTGTGGCTGCGCAACGCCCGCAACGCCAACGCGATGGCGCTGCGGCTGGCCGAGGCGGTCCGCGGCATCCCGGGCGTGCAGGTCCCGCGCCCGGTGCAGGCCAACGCGGTCTTCGCGATCCTGCCGCGGGACGTCACCGAGCGGCTGCAGAAGCGCTTGCGCTTCTACACCTGGAACGAGGCCACCGGCGAGGTCCGCTGGATGACCGCGTTCGACACCACCGAGGCCGACGTCGACGCCTTCGCCGCCGCCGTGGCCGAGGAGATACAATCCCCCGCATGAGCCACCGCAGTCCGGGTCTGTGGCGGGCCGCCTCCCGGCGGACCCGCTAGCCAGCCCAGCCTGCGCACAGAAAACGGCCGCCGTTCACCGGCGGCCTTTTTCTTTTCCCCGTGGCCGGCGGTCCGGCGGTCCCTCGGCACCGAAGGGGACACACGATGACACCGACTCTCGCACCGACACCTGCACCGGCGGGCGGGCGGCCGACGACCACACGGGTCTTCTCCGCCTTCCAGGCGACCGGCCGGCTGACGCTCGGCAACTACCTCGGCGCGATCCTGCCCGCCGTACGGCTCCAGGACGAGGCCGACTGCGTCTACGCCGTCGCCGACCTGCACGCCCTGACCGTCAAGCACGACCCCGCGGCGCTGCGCACCCGCACCCGCGAGGTGGCGGCCCTGCTGCTCGCCTGCGGCCTGGACCGCTCCCTGCTCTATCTGCAGTCGCGGGTTCCCGCCCACACCGAGCTGTCCTACCTGCTGGAGAGCACGGCCTACGAGGGTGAGATGCGCAGGATGATCCAGTTCAAGGAGAAGGCGGCGGCCCAGAAGGAGGTACGGCTGTCGCTGCTGACCTATCCCGCGTTGATGGCCGCCGACATCCTGCTGCACCGGGCGGACCTGGTGCCGGTGGGCGACGACCAGCGCCAGCACCTCGAACTGACCCGGGACCTGGCGCTGCGCTTCAACCACCTGTACGGCGAGACCTTCGTCGTGCCCCGGGCGGTGCATCCCCGCTTCGCCGCGCGGGTGATGGACCTGGCCGTGCCCACCGCGAAGATGAGCAAGTCCAGCGCCTCGGACGCCGGGACGATCCATCTGCTCGACCCGCCCGCCGACGTCCGGCGCAAGATCATGAGGGCGGTGACCGACTCCGGGACCGAGGTCCGCCACGACCCGGCGGCCAAACCGGGGATCTCGAACCTGCTGGATCTGCTGGCGGCCTGCTCGGGACGGCCGGCGGAGCCGTCGTCCTACGGCTCCTACGGTGCGCTCAAGAAGGACGTCGCCGAGGCGGTCGCCGAGACGCTGGCGCCGATCAGGGAACGCTTCGGGCTCCTGTGCGCCGACCCCGCGGAGCTGGACCGCCTGCTGGAGACCGCCGCAACCGAGGCGATCGAGCGGACCTCCGGCCTGCTGGCGGCCGCCCGGCAGGCCATCGGCCTGGCCTGAAGGCGCGTCCCGCCGCCCGGGGCCCGCCGCGTGCCGTGCGGCGGGTCCCCGGGCGCGGGGCTCACTTCTGGCCGGTCTCGTTCTCGTACTGGGTGAGCTGTTGTTCCAGAGCCTTCATCAGCTCGAACACCTGGCTCGGCGGGATGCGGATCCGGCTGACGATCCGGGTCGGCACGCTGACGAAGTGCTGACCCGAGGACGGGTCGTTGGCGAGCTGGGGCGGTCTGGTGATCACCGCGAAGTCCAGGACGAACCCATCCTGGGTATGCCATACCGAGGCGAAGTTGGCGTACTGCCCCATCTCAACCTCGGCGGAGATGCTCACCTCCAGGCGGTTCTCCGGCTCGTCGTTCACCACTTGAGTCTCCTCCGGCCAGGCTGGCTCCCCGCTGCCCCGGCCGCAATCCGGCCGCGCTGGGGACCACCGGCGTTATTCACGTATGGAAGGCAGCGGCTGGGCACCCCGCTGCCTGAGCATGTCGGTCATCAGCTTGATCTCACCGCTCTGCCCGTCGACGATGTGCTGGGCCATCGTGGCGACCTCGTCGCGGTCGGACAGTTTCAGCAGGGCCTCTCCCATCATCACACCCCCCTCGTGGTGGCGGATCATGAGCTGGAGGAAGAGGATCTCCTGGTCCTTCCCGGTGGCCTGGCGGAGCCTCGTGAGCTCCTCCTCGGTGGCCATGCCCGGCATCCGGCCCGGCGTCCCGGCGGTCGTCCCGGTCGTGCCGCCGTGGCCGTGACCGGCCATCCACGCCATCGCCGGACGCTCGGACGCCTGGTCGAGTCCCCACTGCTGCAGCCAGCCCATGAAGATGCCGCGCTGGGCGGTCTGCGTGACGATGATGTCGTAGGCGAGCAGCCGGAGCTTGTCGTCGGTGCTGCCGTCCCTGGCGATGAAGGCCATCTCCACCGCCTGTGAATGGTGGACGGCCATGTCACGGGCGAAGCCGGCCTCGGGGGAGGCGTCGCTCGGCTCGGCGGTCCGTCCGATGATCAGCCACACGATCGCGGCCACGGCCAGACAGCCCAGCAACACGCCGAGCACCAAGCGGCTTCTGGGGTTCGGAGACTTCTCAGCAGGGCTTTCCATTACCCGCCAAGCCTACTCATCCCGGGGAACCCCGCGTTATCACGCACTGCGCGTCCCTTATTCTCCACATACGGCGTGAGGGCATAAGGTGACCCGGAGTTGTGTGCCGGGTGGAGGAACGATGTCGAAGGACAAGACGCAGGCGAGGCGGGACCACCTCGCCAAAATGCGCGCCGAGCAGAAGGCCAAGGAGCGCAGGACGGCGCTGCTGATGTGGGGGGCCGGAGGCGCGGTCGTCCTCCTGCTCGTCGGATTGGTCGCCTTCTATCTCGTCAACCAGGCCAAGGTGACCTCGCTGGACGCCGTCACCAGCGCCAAATATCCCGGCAGTCTCCACGTCGAGACCAAGGTGAGCTACAAGGAGACCCCGCCCATGGGCGGGGAGCACAACTCCACCTGGCAGAACTGCCAGGTCTACGACGCTCCGATCAACAACGAGAACGCCGTGCACTCGATGGAGCACGGCGCGGTGTGGATCACCTACCAGCCCGACCTGCCCAAGGACCAGCTGGACATCCTCAAGGAACTGGCCTCGAGCGACTACATGCTCCTGAGCCCGTACCCGGGCCTGCCCTCCAAGGTCGTGGTCAGCTCCTGGAACAAGCAGCTCAAGCTCGACAGCGCCGACGACCCGCGCCTGCCGAAGTTCATCCAGAAGTACAAGAACGGCCCCGAGACGCCCGAGCTCGGCGCCTCCTGTGACAGCCCGCTGACCACCACGACGGCCGAGAACCCCATCCCCGAGGCCGGCGCGACCCCCTCGGCCAGCGCCAGCCCGTCCGCGTCGCCGACCACGACGCCCTGACGCCCTTCCGGGGACCGTCGCGAGGTCTTCCCGCGCCGGGTACGGCCGCCGCCCCGCGGCGCCGTACCCGGTCACCGGCCGGCTCCCGGCAGCGCTCTCAGCAGTGCTCCCGGGAGTGCCTCCGGCGGTGGTTCTCAGGCCAGCACCTGCTCCAGGGGCACCGCCTCCAGCCCGTGCGCCTCGGCCACGGGCTGGTTGGTCAGGTGCCCCTCGTGCGTGTTCAGGCCCAGGGCCAGCGCGGGGTCGCCGCGCAGCGCGTCGCGCCAGCCCGACTCGGCGATGGCCACGGCGTAGGGCAGGGTCACGTTGGTCAGCGCGTAGGTCGAGGTGTGCGGGACCGCGCCCGGCATGTTGGCCACGCAGTAGAAGACCGAGTTGTGGACCTGGTACGTCGGTTCGGCGTGGGTGGTCGGCCGGGAGTCCTCGAAGCAGCCGCCCTGGTCGATGGAGATGTCCACCAGCACCGAGCCCGGCCGCATCCGCGAGACCAGTTCGTTGCCGACCAGCTTGGGGGCCTTGGCGCCGGGCACCAGCACCGCGCCGATGACCAGGTCGGCGGACAGGACCGCGCGCTCGACCTCGTAGGAGTTCGACGCGACCGTCTGGCAGTGCCCCTTGTAGACGACGTCGGCCTGGCGGAGCCGGTCGATGTTGCGGTCGAGCAGCACCACCTCGGCGTGCATGCCCAGCGCGATGACGGCGGCGTTCATCCCGGACACCCCGGCGCCGATCACCACCACGTTGGCCGCGTGCACGCCCGACACGCCGCCCATGAGCACGCCGCGCCCCCCGCCCTGCCGCATCAGGTGGTAGGCGCCCACCTGCGGGGCCAGCCGCCCGGCCACCTCCGACATCGGGGCCAGCAGCGGCAGGAACCCGTTCGGGGTCTGCACGGTCTCGTAGGCGACGCCCGTGACGCCGGAGTCGAGCATGGCCCGGGTGCACGTCTCGGAGGCGGCCAGGTGCAGGTAGGTGAACAGGACCTGCCCCTTTCGCATCCGGTGGTACTCCTCGGGGATCGGCTCCTTGACCTTCAGGACCAGGTCGCCCTCCGCCCACACGTCGTCGGCCGAGGCGAGGATGGTCGCCCCCGCGCCCTCGAAGTCGGAATCGGGGATCGACGACCCGGCGCCGGCGTCCTTCTCGACGAACACGCGGTGACCGTGCCGGACGAATTCGTGGACTCCCGCGGGAGTCAGGGCCACGCGGTACTCGTGGTTCTTCACCTCGCGGGGAACTGCGATCTTCACAACCCCTCCAAGATTCGCGCCTGTCTCCTCTTCACTCTGCGTTCCCGGGAAAAGGGCCACCATGCACAACATGCAAGCAATCGATCGCTTCTGGTGACACTCTGTTAGCCTTCGCGGCGGTCCGTGTTGTCCGCGGGTTCTGTCGGAACGGCCTTGACCGGTTGATTACACGGTCCTTGCATAGATCGGTAGGCTCGCGGCCAGCAGATGTGAGGAACGCTGGATATGACGATGGAGACGCACGCGGGCGGGCCGCCCGGACCCCGGGAGCCTGCGCCCGGCCCTTCCGGCCCCGCGCTGCCCCCGCAGAGGACGGGGCGGCAGCCGTACGGCCCACCGGGACCCCATGCCCCGCAGGGACCCCACGGCCGGGGGCCTCAGGGACCCCAGGGACCTCAGGGACCCGCAGGGCCCGGCGGCCCGCAGGGGGCCGGGCCCGAGGGGCCGGCGAGCCCCCGCGACCCCGGGGCGGGGCCGTCCGGCGGCATGCCGCAGGAGCCCCGCGCGAGCCGGGCCACCACCGTGACGCTGATCGTCGCGCTGGTCCTCGTGGTGCTGATCACCGGCGTGCTCGGCACCATCGCCGTGCTCATGACCAGGAACCCCGACACGCCGCTGGGAGCCCCGCCGCCGCGCAAGCTGGCGACCCCCATCCACTTCGTCCCGGTCACCTCGGCCCAGCCGGGCCCCTGCACGTCCCCGGAGGGCTATCCCGACGACGCGGGGCAGTTCTGCTACATCGTCGCCGCCGGGGTCGAGATCACCGCGGTGCGGAAGATCGAGTCGATACGGGAGAGCAACGGCACCTACTCCGTCAGGATCGCCTTCGCGCCCGCGTTCCGCGACAAGATCAACAGTGTGACCGAGGAGGCGGCCCGGCAGCAGCTCGCGATCGTCGTGGGCGGCAAGGTCGTGGCGGCCCCCCGGGTGGGCGAGGTGATCACCGAGGACACCCTGCGGATCTCCGGCTCCCTCACCCGCGAACAGGCCGAGGCCATGGTCGTCCGGCTGGGCGGGCCCGTGGCGACCTCCGGGGCGACTCCCGGGGCGAGCCCCGGCACGCCCACCCCCTCCACCGGGCTCCAGCAGCCGCTCCAGCCCTCCACGGAGACGGCGGCCCCCTCCGGGAACCCGGCGCCCGCGACCACCGCTCCGGCCGTCGCGCCGACGGCGACCGCCAGGGCCGAGGTCACCGCTCCGGCCGGCGGGCCGACGGCGACTCCCACCGGCACCGCCACCGTCACGCCGAGCCCCAGGGACACGGCCACCGGGCGCCGGACGGGCGGGGGGGACAACGACCCCCGCTACCCCAACTGCAAGGAGGCGGCCAAGGACGGCTACGGGCCGTACTACAAGGAGACCCACGCGGAGTACTACTGGTACGTCGACAAGGACCGCGACGACGTCGCCTGCGACCTCGACGACATGCGGTGACCCGCCGGAGGACGGCGCCGGGCGGTCCGGCGCTCAGCCCTCCAGGAGGGCCTCGATCCCTCCGACGCAGAAGAAGACCACGAACAGGGCCGCGACCGCGTACAGGAGCGGGTGCACCTCGCGCCACCGGCCCGTTCCCGCCTTGATCACGACATAGGCGATGATCCCGCTGCCCAGCCCGGTGGTGATGCTGTAGGTGAACGGCATCAGCACGATGGTCAGGAAGGCCGGGATCGCCACGCTCAGGTCGTCCCAGGGCACGTTCTTGGCCTGGGTCATCATCAGCGCCCCCACCAGCACCAGAGCGGGCGCCGCCGCGGCGGCGGGGACGACCGTCGCCAGCGGGGTGAACAGCAGCGTCACCGCGAACAGGCCGCCGGTGACGAGGGCGGCCAGGCCGGTCCTGGCCCCCTCGCCGACGCCGGCCGCCGACTCGACGAAGACCGTGCCGGCCGAGGCGCTGGAGAGCCCGCCGATCGCCCCGGACACGCCGTCCACCGTCAGGACGGCCCCCAGCCGGGGGACCCGTCCCCGCTCGTCGACCAGCCCGGCCTCGTCGCTGACCCCGATGACGGTCCCCATCGCGTCGAAGAACCCCGACAGCACCAGGGTGAACAGCACGACCGTGGCGGTCACCGCCCCCGCGCGGGCGAACCCGCCGAACAGGTCCACCTGGCCGATGAGCCCGAAGTCCGGCGCGGCCACCGGGGAGTCGGGCAGGCGCGGGGCCACCACCCCCCAGGAGGCCGGGTCGACCTTCGCGACGGAGTCGACCACGACCGCCAGCGCCGCCGTGACCGCGATGCCGATCAGGATGGCGGCCGGGGTCCTGCGCACGTACAGCACGATCATCAGCAGCAGCCCGAAGCAGAACAGCGCCACCGGCCAGCCCGACAGGTGCCCTGTCGCGCCCAGCTGCACCGGCGTCCCGGTGCCCGCCGCGACGAACCCCGCGTCCACCAGCCCGATCAGCGCGATGAAGGTGCCGATCCCCACGCTGATGGCGTGCTTGAGCGGGAGCGGGATGGCGTTCATGATCAGTTGCCGGAGCCCGGAGACCGCCAGCAGCACGATCACCAGGCCCTCCAGCACGACCAGGCCCATGGCCTGGGCCCAGGTCATGTACGGCGCGGCCTGGTAGGCGACCACCGCGTTGAGCCCCAGCCCCGCCGCGAGACCGAACGGCGCGTTGCCGACCAGGCCCATGAGGATCGTGCTGACCGCCGCGGCGAAGACGGTCGCCGTGGTCAGCTGCGGGATCGACAGCTTCGCCCCGGTGACGTCGGCCGCCCCGCCCAGGATGATCGGGTTGAGCAGGATGATGTAGGCCATCGCCATGAACGTGGTCAGGCCGCCCCTGACCTCCCTGCCGACCGTCGTGCCCCGTGCCGACAGCTCGAAGAACCGATCCACCCGTCCCCCTCTCACCGTGGGGGACTTCTCGCTTCCTACCCGCTCAGCGCGATGTCATGGGGCCGGATCGGCACCCGGGGCAGTTCCAGCCCGGTGGCGGCCCGTACGGCGGCCGCCACCGCGGGGGTGGACGACAGCGTGGGGGGCTCGCCCGCGCCGCGCAGGCCGTACGGCGCGTGCGGGTCGGGGTTCTCCAGGATCGACACCTTCATCGGCGGCATGTCCAGGACCGTCGGGATCAGATAGTCGGTGAACGACGGGTTGCGCACCACGCCGCCGGAGACCTGGACCTCCTCCATCAGGGCCAGCCCCAGCCCCTGCGCCGTGCCGCCGTGGATCTGCCCCTCCAGGGCGATCGGGTTGAGGATCTTCCCGACGTCCTGCACCGCCGCCAGCTCCACCACCTTGACCAGGCCCAGCTCCACGTCGACGTCCACCACCGCGCGGTGCACGCACAGCGCGAGCTGGGTGTGGGAGTCGCCCTGCCCGGTCACCGGGTCCATCGGGAAGGTCGGGCGGTGGCGGTAGACCCGGGTCTCCTCGATCGGGCCGGTGCGCTCCAGGACCCCGGCCACCGTCGAGCCGTCGGCCCGCAGCTTGTCCAGCCGTTCCCGTACGGCCTCGCACGCGGCCCTGACCGCGCCGCCGGTGACGTAGGACTGCCGGGAGGCCGAGGAGGAGCCCGCCGAGCCGACCGCCGTGTCGGCCGTGGCGACCGTCACCCGGTCGATGCCCAGCTCGGTGCGGGCGATCTGCTCCTGGATCGTCACCAGTCCCTGCCCGACCTCGGCCGCCGCGGTGTGCACCAGCACGTGCGGCTCGCCGCCGAGCAGCTCCACCCGGACCCGGGCGGTGGAGTAGTCGTCGAAGCCCTCGGAGAAGCAGATGTTCTTGATGCCGACGCCGTAGCCGACGCCGCGCCGTACGCCCTCGCCGTGGGTGGTCTGCGAGACGCCGCCGGGCATGTCCAGCAGGTCCTCCCCGCTCGCGGGCGGCAGCGGCATCGCGGCGAGCTCGCGCAGCATGCCGGCCAGCGGGGCGGGGGAGTCGATCACCTGTCCGGTGGCCAGCCGCGAGCCCTGGGAGACGGCGTTGCGGACCCTGATCTCGACCGGGTCCAGCCCGCACGCCTCGGCCAGCCTGTCCATCTGCGACTCGTAGGCGAAGCAGGCCTGCACCGCGCCGAAGCCGCGCATCGCCCCGCAGGGCGGGTTGTTGCTGTAGACGCCGTAGGCGTCGATGTGGACGTTGCCCACCTCGTACGGCCCCACCCCGAGGGAGGCGGCGTTGCCGACCACGGCCGGGGAGGAGGAGCAGTAGGCGCCGCCGTCCAGCAGGATCTCCGCCTTGACGTAGAGCAGCTTCCCGTCGCGGGTCGCGCCGTGCTCGTAGCGCATCCGGGCCGGGTGCCGGTGCACGTGCCCGAAGAACGACTCCTCCCGGCCGTAGACGATCTTCACGGGCCGGCCGGTGCGCAGCGCCAGCATGCAGGCGTGGACCTGCATGGACAGGTCCTCACGGGCACCGAACGCGCCGCCCACCCCGGCCAGGGTCACCCGTACCTTCTCTGCGGGGAGCCCGAGGCACGGCGCGATCTGGTCGCGGTCCACGTGCAGCCACTGGGTGGCGACGAACAGGTCCACCCCGCCGTCCTCGGCCGGTACGGCCAGGCCCGACTCGGGCCCCAGGAAGGCCTGGTCCTGCATGCCGACCTCGTACTCCCCGGTGACCACGACCGGGGCCTCGAAGTCCGCGGCGCCGAGGCCGACCCGGACCGGCTGGTGGCGCAGCACGTTGCCGGAGTCGTGGACCCGCGGGCAGTCCGGGTCGAAGGCGGCCCGCCACGGGTCGGTCACGGCCTCGCGGATCTCGTAGTCCACCACGATCGCCTGCGCCGCCCGCCGCGCCCGCTCGGGATGGTCGGCGGCCACCAGCGCCACCGGCTCGCCCTGGTAGCGGACCCGGTCGACGGCGAGCACCGGCTGGTCCCTGCGCTCCAGCCCGTAGAACTTCTCACCCGGCACGTCCTCGTGGGTGAGCACGGCGAACACCCCCGGCATCGCCAGCGCGGGCCCGATGTCGATCGACCGGATCCACGCCGACGGATGCGGGCTGCGCAGGGTCGACCCCCAGATCATGTCGGCGAGGTACAGGTCGGAGGAGTAGGCGAACTCGCCCGTCACCTTCAGCGTCCCGTCGGTGCGCAGCACGCTCTCGCCGACGCCCCGCCCCCGCCGTGTCTCGGTCTCGCTCATTTCAGCAGTACATCAAGCGGGTCCGGGGGCCGCCACGGCGGACACCGCGAAACGGGCGGCCCGGTATTGGCGAGTGTTGTGGTCGCGGACCGGATCCCGGCAGGGTTCCCGAGTCAGAAGGCTGCGGCCTCGCGAGGCTGCCGAGTGCCCGCTGTTCCCCGTGCAGGCTGGCGTAGAGCCGCCCGCCGGGGAAGGACCCGGCGATCGCGTGGGCGGCCCGGACGGCCAGGGCCGGCTTGCCCGATCCGGGCGTTCTGAATGGCCTCACCGTGCCACAGGTCGAGAGCACGCTCGAAGTGGTGGCACGCGGCCTCTCCGTCGTCAGGGGTGCCGTCCCACAGGGCCTTCGTCAGGTCGTCGGCGGAGACCGGTGCACCGGCTCTCAGCAGCAGTGCCGCCGGGAGCTGACGGTGCTTGAGGCGCGGCAGCGGAACGGCGTCACCATCGGCACGGCGCATCACCAGGTTGCTCGGGATCGTAAATCTCACGTGGCGGCCTCGAACGGCGGTAACCCGCAGAGTATCTGGAATGTCCCGAAAAATAGCCTTATGAGGCTAACTGTGAAAGGTTTCCCAATCAAGCCGCGATCTCAATAGATGATGCGGCGCCATAATGTATCGGCGGTGTATTTATTTGACCGGCCCGTGCTTTCAATAAATGGCGTAGCCGACGGATGGTCGCTTACGGTGTCGCCGCGACCACCCTGCGCATGGACGCCGGATTTCGATCGGGCGGGTGTGCTCGCTCTGCCCGGGGTGGCCTCCCGCCTGTTCGGCGACCTGTGGGGCGGGATGTTCCGGGAGCGGCTGATCTTCCGGTGTTTCCATGGAGGGAGATTGCTACCGATGGGTTAACTTGTCGCGTCGCCGTCGGTCGTCCGGGTCGTCATCCGGTAATCCCATTGACCGCCTGTCCGGACTTCTCTTGTGCCGGACGGTGAAGTTTGGTTTTCTTGCAGTACGCGATTGCGTTGAAGGAATGCTCAAGCCAGGTGGTCGCGGCACGGGGACCCGTTCGCGGGACGGCTGCCGCAGGCCGGGTTACGGGGTGAACGATGACGAGGGGCGGGCTCTGGGGGCGACTTCGCATGCGGAGTGCCGTCCGGGAAGCGGCGGGGAGCGGCTACGGGATCTCTGTGCGCATGGCTAGGTCCGAAAAGAGTGGGTTCCGCAAGGGGCGCGGAACCCACTGGGAGTGAGAGAGGATCCCGTCGTGTCAGCCAGGGTAGACCCAGCCGATGGACTGGATTACAACTTTCTCCTGAGCAGGCGAATCGGCGGTTGCAGCCGTAGCATTGCCCATGACGGCCACCGAGGCCGTGAACAGGACAGCAAAGGCAGACAAGGCAAGACGTCGAGGCACGGGGAGACTCCTGTCGTAGGCGCTGCTCAACTGACATCTTTCAAGGGGTAACGTGGCTGGTCAAGACTTGGTGGGACAGCGTATCAAGGCTGTTCGTCGTCAGCGCGGACTCTCTCAAGCCCAGCTTGCGCACCCCGAACTCTCCGATAGTTACGTCTCTCTGATAGAGAGCGGGAAGCGCACTCCGACCCCCGCCGTCCTGGAGTTGCTCGCCGCGAAGCTGGACTGCTCGCTCACATATCTGATCAACGGCGTGACAGCCGAGCAGATGGAGGAGATCGAGCTCGGCCTGAGATATGCCGAGCTGGCCCGGCAGAACGGCGAGGTGGTCGAGGCCCGGGCACGCTACGCCGAGTTGCTCGACGGCGGAGGCCTCGCGGGCCTGCCCCAGCTGCGGCAGGACGCGGAGTACGGCCTCGCGCTGGCGACGGAGGCCTGTGGCGACCTGGACGAGGCGATCGCCCTGCTGAACAGGATCCGGAGCGCCGACCCCGCGGAGATATCGCCGGAGCGGCACGTCAACGTCGTGATCGCCCTGTCCCGTTGCTACCGGGAGCGCGGCGATCTGACGCAGGCCGTGGAGGTCGCCGAGCGGATCCTGGGCGGTGCCGTCCGTCCCGCGTGGAGCGACAAGCTGATCGAGCTCGGCACGACCCTGTTCGCCGCCCACATGGAGCGCGGCGACCTGCTCCGCGCCCAGCAGCTCGGAAACGAGCTGCTCGCGGCAGCCGAACTGGTGGGCACACCGCGGGCGATCGTCCTCGCGCAGTGGGCGGCCGCGATCGTCGCCATCGAGACCGGCAGGGGAGACGAGGCCGTCGCCCTGATGGACAAGTCGCTCGCCATCCACTCGGAGAACGCCGACGTCCGCAGCCTCGCCCGGTTCCGTTGCGACTACGCCAGGGTCCGGCTCATCGCACGCCCGCTGGACGCGAAGCTCTGCCGCGACATGCTGGTGCGGGTGGAGGCGGAGTTCCAGGACAGTGCGATCACCGTGCTCGACAAGCTGCGCTGCGCGCTGAACCTGGCCCGGGCCGAGCTGCTGCTCGGGGCCCCCGAGCAGGCGGAGCTCCAGATCCGGGCCGTCTGCGAGATGCTGGACGGCATCCCGAACGAGCTGCAGACGGAAGCCCGTCTGGTGGCGGGCCAGACCTTCGCCGAGGTCGGCAGGCCGGAGGAGGCCGTCCGCGAGCTGGCGGCGGCCGCCGGCCTCCTGGAGCCGCTGCCGACCACCAGGCACATCGCTCAGTCCTGGCTGACCGCTGCGCAGATCCTGGAGCGCATCAACGAGAGCGACCGCAGTGTCGAGGCCTATCAGAAGGCGCTGGACTGCGTGGGACTGTAGATCTTCGCCCATTCCGGAGATGGGGCGCGGGACCGGCCCGGTGCGTCGGTAGCCTTGGGGTTGCCATGAAGACTTCCCCTTTCGCCGCCGTGCTCGCCCTGCTGACCACCCTCGTGCTCGGCACGGTCCTCGCCCCGCCGGCCCTCGCCCATGACACGCTCAAAAGCAGCAACCCCGCCAAGGGGGCGAAGGTCGAGAGCCTGCGGGAGGTGAAGCTGACCTTCACCGCCACGGTGCGCTTCCCCAAGGTGGTCGTACGGACCGGGGACGCGACCTACCAGGACGGCAAGGCCGCCGTCGACGGTCCCGTGGTGACCCAGCGGGTCAAGGACGACCTCCCCCCGGGCGAATACGTCATCGCCTACCGCGTGGTCTCCTCCGACGGGCACCCCATCGAGGGAGAGATCCCGTTCACCCTGGAGGGGACCCCGGAGCCGAGCGCCACCCCCGAGGCGTCCGCGACGGACACGGGCCCGGCCAGTGCGAGTGCGGCCCCTTCGCCGTCGGAGACGGCCTCCGCGCTGCCGGAGAGCTCGCCGGTCGCGGCGGAACCGGCCCCGGACGAGGGGGGTTCCGGCGGCATCCCCGGCTGGGCCTGGCTCGTGGTCGGCGGCCTGACCGGCGTCGGCATCGGGCTGTTCTTCAGCATGCGCAACAAGAAGCAGCCATGAGCGGCACCCCGCGACGGGATGGGACGGGACAGGCGATGAAGGCCGCGCAGGACGGAAACGGCCGGACGACCGAGGCCGCGGGAAACGGCCGGACGGTACGGCTGGCGCTCGCGGGCGCGGGCGCGGCCGTGGTCGCGCTGGTGGCCGCGATGATCGCGGGCGGGGCGGCGTTCCCGCGGATCATCCCCGGCCTGTCCGACGAGGGCGCGCTCACCCGCTGGGGGCTGCCGCTGGCCAAGCTGACGATGGACGCCATGGGCGTGCTCACCGCGGGCACCCTCCTGGCCGCCGCGGTCTTCCTCCCCAGTGACAAGGGCCTGCTCGGCAAACCCGCCCAGGTCTACGTCCGGGCCGCCTCCTGGTTCGCGCTCGCCTGGGCGGCCGCCGCGGTGGCGGCGATGGTCTTCAGCCTGTCCGAGGTGCTCGGCATGCCGGTCACCCAGGTGCTGGGCGGCGACGAGCTCACCAGCTTCGCCAGCCAGGTCTCCCAGGGCATCGCGCTCACCCTGGTCGTGCTGTTCGCGGTGGCCGTCGCGCTGTTCGCCCGCGGCGCGATCACCGTGGGGGCGGCGGGCGGCCTGCTCGTGCTCGCCCTGGCGACCATGCTCCCGCCCGCGCTCACCGGCCACTCGGCCTCCTCGCCCAACCACGACCTGGCCACCACCAGCGTCGCGGTGCACCTGGTCGTCCTCGCGCTGTGGGTGGGCGGGCTCGCCGTACTCTGCGCCCACGCGCTGCGCGGCCAGCCGCACCTGGAGGTCGCCGCCGCCCGCTTCTCCTCGATGGCGCTGTGGTGCTTCGTCGGCGTCGGCCTGTCGGGCCTGTTCAGCGTGGTGGCCAGGCTCACCTCCGTCGCCGAGCTGTTCACCTCCGCCTACGGCCTGCTGCTGGTGGCCAAGACCGCGGCGTTCGCGGTGCTCGGCGTCGCCGGCTGGTGGCACCGCAGGCGGACCCTGCCCCGGCTCGCCTCCGGGGGCTCCGGCCCGTTCATCAGGTTCGCCTCCGTCGAGGTGCTGATCATGTTCGCGGCCGTGGGGCTGGCCGTCGCGCTGTCGCGCACCGCGCCGCCCCCGGCGATCCTGCCGGTGGACCGGGCCTTCGAGGTGCTCGGCTACACGATGCCGCCGGAGATCTCCCTGGCCAACCTGGCCTCGCTGTGGTGGTTCGACCTGTTCTCCGGCACGTTGATCGCCCTGCTCGCCGGTTTCTACCTCGCCGGGGTCGTGCGGCTGGTCAGGCGCGGCGACTCCTGGCCGTGGGGCCGTACCCTCGCGTGGTTCACCGGCGTGCTGATCCTGCTCATCGCCACCCAGAGCGGCGTCGCCCGCTACGCCAAGGTGCTGTTCAGCGCGCACATGGCCGAGCACATGACGCTGTCCATGCTGGTCCCGATCTTCCTGGTGCTCGGCGCCCCGGTCACCCTCGCCCTGCGCGCCCTCAAGCCCGCCGTACGGCGCGGCGACCGCGGGCCGCGCGAGTGGCTGACCACGATCCTGCACAGCAGGTTCGTGCGGTTCGTCGGCCATCCGGCCATCGCCACCGCGATCTTCATCGTCTCGACCTACGCGCTGTACTTCACGCCGCTGTTCGCCTCGGCGATGGAGGAGCACCTGGGCCACATCGCGATGACGGTGCACTTCCTGCTCAGCGGGTGCCTGTTCTTCTGGGTGATCGTCGGGGTGGACCCGGCGCCCCACCGGCTGCCGCACGTGGCGCGGTTGATCCTGCTGTTCGTGACCATGCCCTTCCACGCGTTCTTCGGCATCGCGCTGATGAACATGGGCACCCCGCTCGCCGCCGACTGGTACGACCAGCTCGGCCGCACCTGGGGCGCCTCCGCGATCGCCGACCAGCGGACCGGCGGCGCCATCGCCTGGGGCTTCGGGGAGATCCCGACGCTGATCGTGCTGATCGCGCTGGCCTTCCAGTGGTGGCGGGCCGACGATCGCAAGGCCCGCCGCGCCGACCGGCGCGCCGACGCCGTCGCGGCGCGCACCGGAGGCAGCGGGGACGCCGAGCTCGACGCGTACAATGATTACCTGGCAGAACTCAACAAAAGGCATCGCGCGGAGTAGCCGGACCGCTACTGACCTCTATCCTTCGTCTGGTGCTCCGCCCACCTCCGGGTAACCTTTCAGCAGGAGTTTGGGCATCGCCGCAGCGGGTGCAGCGCCTGCTCGTCACGCACCACGCTCGTCTCACGTGTCCGGTCGGGGGGACCGGTGACCGGCCACGTGCCATCAGGAAGGTTGAGGAGTGTCCGAAGAACTCCGCATGCGCGAGGGGCGCAGCCTGGCCCAAGCCCTAGAGGAACATCTCTCCGACTGGTCGAGCCGCACCGGGATCACCGTGGAGATCTGGGCGCTGCCCGCCCACGACGCCCCTCCCCGCATCGCCCGCGCCGTCCTGGCCACACTGGGGGAGGCGCTGTCCAACGTCGAGCGGCACAGCCGGTCCCCGATCGTCTCGGTGGCCGTCACCCTCGGCGGGAACGGCCTGCGCATGACGGTGAGCGACCACGGCGCCGGTTTCGCCGGGTCGGCCGCAGGCCGGGGCATCACCGCGATGCGGACCCACCTCAAGGAGATCGGGGGCACGCTGTCGGTCAGCGGGGTCGCGGGCGAGGGCACCACCGTCACCGCCGCGGTGCCCCGCAACCGGGAGACGTCCTAGGGAAGCGTCAGGATCTCGTGACCGGTCTCGGTAACCAGCACGGTGTGCTCGAACTGGGCGGTCCGCTTGCGGTCCTTGGTCACCGCGGTCCAGCCGTCGGGCCAGATGTCGTAGTCGATCGTGCCGAGCGTCAGCATGGGCTCGATGGTGAACGTCATGCCCGGCTCGAGGGTGACCGCCAGCGACGGATCGTCGTAGTGCGGGACGATCAGGCCGGAGTGGAAGGTCGTGCCGATGCCGTGGCCGGTGAAGTCACGGACCACGCCGTAGCCGAAGCGCTTGGCGTAGGCCTCGATGATGCGGCCCACCACGTTGAGCTGACGGCCCGGGGCGACGGCCTTGATGGCCCGGTCGGTGGCCTCGCGGGTGCGCTCGACCAGCAGGCGTGACTCCTCGTCCACCTCGCCCACCAGGAAGGTGGCGTCGGTGTCGCCGTGCACGCCGCCGATGAAGGCGGTGATGTCGACGTTGACGATGTCGCCGTCGCGCAGCACGGTGTCGTCGGGGATGCCGTGGCAGATCACCTCGTTGATCGAGGTGCACAGGGACTTGGGATAGCCCCGGTAGCCCAGGGTGCTGGGGTAGGCGCCGTGCTCGACGAGGAACTCGTGGCCGATCCGGTCGAGCTCGTCGGTGGTGACGCCCGGCGCCACGTGCTTGCCGACCTCCTGCAGGGCCTGGGCGGCGATCCTGCCCGCGACCCGCATCCGCTCGATGATCTCGGGAGACTTGACGTCGGACTCGCCGGTCTTCGGGACTTTCTTCCCGACATACTCCGGCCGCTGGATGTGGGCGGGGACCTTGCGCGTGGGCGAGATCCGCCCGGGCTGGAGCACTGTCGTCATGGTTGCCAAGTCTAGTTGGGGTTCACACCGGGCAGGATGGTCCCATGGGTGATCAGTGGTGGTTCTGCCTGAAGCACATGGCGGCCGAGCCCGACAAGGGCTGCCCCAACAAGGACCGGATGGGTCCCTACGAGACCCGTGAGGCCGCGGCCGACGCGTTGAAGACCGCGTCCGACCGCAACAGGAAGTGGGCCGAGCAGGACAAGGAGTGGAACAACGGCTGACCCGGTGCGGGCCCCCGCGGGCTTCCCCGGCCCGCGAGGGCCCGACCCCGGTCGCCTAGCCGTCGGCGATCGCGTAGGCCCGCACCGGGAAGGTCCCCATTCCCACCACCATGGGCGGGACGGCGTGGAACCGGAATCCGGCGTCGGGCAGCGCGGCCAGGCCGGTCATGTGCTCCACGATCGGGATGCCCGCCCCCAGCAGCACCGTGTGCGCCGGGCGCGGCCCGCGCGGCGGGGTGTCGTCGATGTTCAGCGAGTCGATCCCGACCAGCGCCGCCCCCTGCTCCGCGAGCCACCGCGCGGCCTCGGGTTCGAGATAGGGATGGTCGCGCAGATAGGCCTCGGTGCCGAAGTGCCGGTCCCAGCCGGTGTGGATCAGTACGGCCCTGCCGCGCACGTCGAGGTCCTTCAGCAGGCCGAGGCCGGCCGAGCGCAGGCCCTCGGCCCGCACGACCAGGCCGGGCAGGTCGGCGATCTTCTCCAGGGGCACCCCGGACAGGTCGGGGCCGTCGGGATAGCGGTGGTAAGGGGTGTCGAGGTAGGTGCCGGTGTTGGCGACCAGCTCGATGCTGCCGATGTGGAACTCGGTGCCCGGTTCGTAGACCTCGCGAGAGGCCTCCCGGCTCAGGTGCACGCCCAGCCGGGGTCCGGGCACGCCCGGATAGGTGACCATGCCCTCGGTGATCCGGTGGCTCAGCTCGATCATTCGCGTCACGGGACGTTCACCGCATTCTTCCTGGACCGGGCCGCGACCAGCTTGGCGACGGAGACCGCGCCGATCACACCCCAGACGACGTTGAGAATCGCCGACGGCCAGGCGGCGTGATAGGCCGTGTTGATCATCAGTGCGACGGAGCCGGAGAGGTTGACCAGCTGGTACGGCATGCCGTCGCCGGGCATCCGGGAGGCCGAGACCATGGCGTAGCCGTACAGCAGGGCGGCGGCCCCGGCCCAGCCGAGCACGTTGACGAGGAGGGACATCCGGTCACGCCCCGCCGGAGGAGATGTTCACGCAGCCATGATTTCGAGAGGGAGCACTGAAGGGCAAGTTAAGTCTTCTTACCTTCAACGTAAGCTGAGCTGTATGGACATCGATCCCCGGCGGCTGCGGGTGCTGCACGAGGTGGCCCGCCGCGGCGGTGTGATGCGCGCGGCCGAGGCGCTGCACCTGACCCCCTCGGCGGTCTCCCAGCAGCTCGCCCTGCTGGAGCGGGAGGTGGGGCTGGCGCTGGTCGACCGGTCGCAGCGCCGCATCGCCCTGACCCCGGCCGGCCGGATGCTCGCCGGATACGCCGAGCGGATCGAGGAGGAGCTCGCCGAGGCCCGCCGGGAGCTGACCCGCTTCACCGAGCGCCTGTCCGGGCCGGTGTCCGTCGCGGCCTTCCCCACCGTCATCCGCCATCTGCTGGTGCCCGCCCTGGAGGTCCTGGCCGAACGCCATCCGCGGCTGACCCCCCGGATCGTCGAGCTGTACGGCCCGCGCGCGCTGGAGGAGCTGCGGCTCGGCGGGATCGACCTGGCCATCACCGAGCACGACGCGGACGACCCCGGCCCGGCGCCGCCCTCCCTGGCCGTCCACCGGATCTACCTGGACCGCTATCGGATCGTCGCGCCGCCGGGCTGGGCGCGGGCGCCGGGGATCCCGGACGACGCCGCGGAGCTGGGAGAGGTCCCCTGGATAGCGGGACCGCCGGGCCAGGCGTGCGCCCGCGCGCTGGACCGGATGGCCGCCCTGCACGGCTTCACCCCGCGCCGGGTCCACGTCATCGAGGAGTTCCCGCCCGTCCTGGCGCTGGTCGCGGCGGGCCACGGCGTGGCGATCGTGCCCTCGTTGGCGCTGCTGGAGGTCCCGGCCGGGGAGGTCGTGGTCACCGGGATCCCGGAGGTCGGCGCGCGCAGGCTCGACGCGGTGATCCGCGTCAGCCGTACCGGGTCGGGAGAGCCCGATCCGGTGCAGGCCGCCGTCATCTCCGCACTCCGCGAGGCCGCCGACGGCCTGGCCGCCCGCCTGGGAGAGCACCGCCGCGCGTGAGGGCGACCCTCCTCGCGTCCCGCTCGGACCCGGACCCGCCGGTGGCGCGGGCTCGCGCGGAGGGCCGGTCGGGTGGGGACGTGCGGGTGGGGCGGCGGCGGTCCGGGTCGGGGGTCAGTCGGGGAGGCGGGGGCCGCTGAGGCGGTCGAGGAGGCGGGCGAGGCGGTCGCGGAAGCCGGGGCGGCGGGGGACCTCGCCGGCGGCCATGCTCACCAGGTGCTGGGCGCCGTCGAAGGAGAGCGGGGCGCGGTCGGGGACGGCCAGGGCGTCGTGGGCCAGTCCCTCCAGTTCGGGGTCGCCGCCGTCCAGGGCCAGGATCGTCGCCCCGACGCGGCGGGCGTCGCTCACCCGCTCCAGCAGAGTCTCGGGCGCCTGTTCCTGCGCCACCACGAACAGCGTCTCGCCGCGCTCCGCCCGCTCGATCCGCTCCAGGCCGACGCGCAGATGATCGGGGGCGTCCGGGGCCGGGGCCCAGCGCACCAGGGTGGGCGCCAGCTGCGGCAGGCCCGACAGGCGCGCCTCGTCGCCGAGGTGCGCGGTCAGGTGCCAGGGTTCCTCGGCGGGGGTGCCGACCACCAGCAGGCCGCCCGGGGAGCGCGTCGTGCGCAGGGCGAGCCCCAGCTCGCGGGTGCGCTCCACCCAGGTGGTCGACTCCAGGACCTCGCGTAAGAATGCCACCGACCCAGCGTCCATGCCGTCAATCGTGCCCCAGGCACCCTGAGACTGTCTGCGGAACCCAGACCTGGCATTATCTGGGCGTGGAGAGCGTGCGGCGGGCCTGAGGACCTCCGGAGAGGGCCCCGGCCCGGACGGCCGACAACGATGAGGAGCGACGAGTGAGCACTGACCTTCCGGACGTGAGCGGCGTCTCGATCGGCATCCTGGGCGGCACCGGCGACCAGGGCAAGGGTCTGGCCAGGCGGTTCGCCCTGGCGGGGCACACCGTTCTGATCGGATCGCGCACCGAGGAGCGGGCGCGGGAGGCGGCGGAGAGCATCGCCGGAGCCGGGTCGGTGCGTGGCGCCGCCAACGCGGCCGTGGCCGCCGAGGCGGACGTGGTGATCGTGGCGGTGCCGTGGGACGGGCACAGGGCCACCCTGGAGTCGCTGCGGGCCGAGCTGGCCGGGAAGATCGTCATCGACTGCGTCAACCCGCTGGGCTTCGACAAGCAGGGCGCCTACGCGCTGCCCGTCGAGGAGGGCAGCGCCGCCCAGCAGGCCGCGGCGGTCCTGCCGGACAGCCGGGTGGTCGGGGCCTTCCACCACGTCTCGGCCGTCCTGCTGCTGGACCCCGAGGTGGAGGAGGTCGACCTGGACGTGCTCGTCCTGGGCGACGACCGCGAGGCCACCGACACCGTCCAGGCGCTGGCCAGCCGGATCGCCGGGGTCCGCGGCGTGTACGGCGGCCGCCTGCGCAACGCCCACCAGGTCGAGGCCCTCACCGCCAACCTGATCTCCATCAACCGCCGTTACAAGGCCCACGCCGGCTTCCGCGTCACCGACGTCTGAGCGCCGCGGGCCCGCACGGGACCGGCGGCGGTCGCCGATCCTCACAGCACCAGCGGCTGCAGGGCCCGGGACCGGCCGCTGCCGTCGTACTCGTGCCAGGCGGCGGCCAGCAGCCCGACGGCCGCGCTCAGCTCGGGCTCGGGGAACAGGAACGGCAGCCGCAGGAAGTCGCCGTGCCCGCCGGAGGGGTCGAACGACCGCCCCGGCGGGATCGCGACCCGGTGGCGCAGCGCCACCTGGGCGAAGGCGTCGGCGTCGCCGTGCGGCAGCCGTACCCAGACGGTCTGGCCGCCGAGTGCGGGCTCGACCCGCCAGGCGGGCAGCGCGCGGGCCAGCTCGGCCAGCAGGTGGTCGTGGCGCCGCCGCAGCACCGCGGTGCGCTCGCGGCGCAGCTCGCCGATCCGGGCCAGCAGCCGGGCGGCGGCCAGCTGGGACAGCACGTCGCCGCCCAGATCGTGGATGGCCCGCAGGCGGGCGAGGCGGGAGATCGCCGGTGGGGCCGCGCGGATCCAGCCGACCCGCAGGCCACCCCAGACGATCTTGCTCAGCGAGCCGACGGTGATGAGCTGCTCGCCCGGGTGGAAGGCGCACAGCGGGGCGGGCGGCTCACCGGAGAAGCACAGCTCGGCCGGGACCTCGTCGTCGATGACGGGGACGTCGTGCTCTGCGGCGAGTGCGGCCAGGTGGCGCCGGACCAGCGCGGGCATCACCGAACCGGTCGGGTTGTGCCCGGTCGGGATCAGATAGCCGAGGGCGGGGCGCTCGGCCAGCGCCGCGCCGAACTCCGCCGCGTCCGAGGCGGTGCGGAACCGGGCGGCGGCCTCCCGGAAGGGCTCCAGCGCGCCGGGGTAGGTGGGCGCCTCGGTCAGCACGGTGTCGCCCGGGGACAGGAACACGCTCGCCAGCAGCGTCAGCGCCTGCTGCGCGCCGTTGGTGACCAGGATCTCACCGGGGGAGGTGGGCACCCCGCGCGCCCGGTAGTAGGCGGCCAGCGCCTCGCGCAGCACCGGGTGCCCGGCCGGGTGATAGCCGATGTCGTGCCTGATCTCCGCGAGATCGGCGGTGGCCTCGGTGTAGGCCTCGACCAGGGCGGGCGGCGGCTCGTCGGGGGCGACGCAGGACAGCAGGACGACGTCGTCCGGCAGGTCCAGCAGGTGCAGGAGCAGGGGGTTGGCCGCCGTGCCGGCCGGCGTGCGGGTGGCGGGCAGCGCGGCGGCGGCGACCCGGGTGCCGCTGCCCTGCCTGCGCACCACCTTGCCCTCCTGCTGGAGCTGGTCGTAGGCCGCGACCACGGTGCCCCGGCCGACCGCGAGCCTGCGGGCCAGGACCCGCTCGGGCGGCAGCGGGCTGCCGGGGGAGAGTTCGCCGTCGTCGATCAGGGCGCGGATCCGCATGGCGAGCAGCAGGTACAGCGGGCCCCTTCCGGAGGACCAGCGGCCGAGCCGTACCGTCAGCTCGTCTAAATTGGTTCGCATGATGAGCCAATCCTGCCCGATTGGCTCTGACCGGCACCACGTTGAACGGACACCCTTGTCACATGACTGATCTTCGACCCGAGACCCGGACCGTCCACCTTCCCCAGCCGCCGCTGAACGGCAGCCGCCCGATCGCGACGCCGCTCTACCAGACCTCCGGCTTCGTGTTCGATGACCCGGCCGTCTTCGCCGACGGCATGAAGCGTCCCGACGGGGCGTTCGTCTACGGCCGTCTGTCCAACCCCACGGTCCGCGCGCTGGAGGAGGCCGTGGCGGGTCTGGAGGGCGGCGTCGCCGCCGTGGCCACCGCCTCCGGCATGGGGGCGATCAACTCCGTCCTCCTTGCGCTGCTGCGGCCCGGCGACCACCTGATCTCCCAGAACGCCATCTACGGCGGCACCGCCTCGGTGATCGGCGACCTGGTGGAGCGGTTCGGGATCGAGGTCACCTACGTGCCCGAGGACGACCCGCAGGCGCTGCGCGAGGCGATCCGGCCGTCCACGAAGCTGGTCTATCTGGAGACGATCGCCAACCCGGTGACGCAGGTGGCCGACCTGCCCGGGATGTGCGGCGTGGCCCGCGAGGCCGGGCTGATCTCGGTGGTGGACAACACCTTCGCCTCGCCGATCCTGTGCCGCCCGCTGGAGCACGGCGCCGACGTCGTGGTCCACTCCACGACCAAGTACCTGAGCGGCCACGCCGACGTGCTCGGCGGCATCGCGGTCTTCGCCGACGACGAGCTGTACCGCAAGGTCTGGAAGTTCTCCACCAACCTGGGGGCGACCGCCGACCCGTTCGCCTCCTGGCTGACCCTGCGCGGCATCCAGACTCTGCCGCTGCGCATGGAGCGCCACTGCGCCAACGCCCACGAGCTGGCCCTGCGGCTCGACGCCCACCCGGCGGTCTCGGTCGTGCACTGGCCGGGCCTGCCCTCCCACCGCTCGTACGCGCTGGCGGGCAAGCTGCTGCCGGGCTTCGGCGGGGTCTTCTCCTTCGACCTGGTCGGCGGGCGCGAGGCGGGGGAGAAGTTCATGAGCTCGGTACGGCTGGCGCTGCTGGCCCCCTCGCTCGGCGGTGTCGAGACGCTCGTCATGCAGCCGTCGACCACCTCGCACAAGTCGCTGAACGCCGAGGAGCTCGCCCGGCACGGGATCGAGGAGGGGACCGTCCGGGTCGCGGTCGGCATCGAGCACGTGGAGGACCTGTGGGCGGACTTCGCCCAGGCGCTCTCGTGACACCCCTCTGACATCGCTCTCCCGGCGCCCGGCGGCCGATCGTTAGAGTGGGAACTTCGTGTCTTTCCGAGTGTCTTTCCGAGCCGAGAGGAGTCACGGGTGAGCGTGTCGATCGGGGACGTGGAGCGGGCGGCGGAGCGGATCGCGGGACGTGCCCGCCGGACGCCGGTGCTGGAGCTCTCCCCGGGGCTCTTCCTGAAGCTGGAGGCGATGCAGCACTCCGGGTCGTTCAAGGTCAGGGGCGGGTTCAACCGCGCGCTGGCCGCGCGGGAGGCCGGTGAGCTGCCCGAGGCCGGGCTGATCGCGGCCAGCGGCGGCAACCACGGCCTGGCGGTGGCCTACGTCGCGCGGGCGCTCGGCGTGCGGGCGGAGATCTTCGTGCCCACGGTGGCCAGCCCGGTGAAGGTCGCCGGGCTGCGGGCGCTGGGGGCCGAGGTGAACCAGGTCGGATCGATCTACGCCGAGGCGTACGAGGCCTCGGCCAAGCGGGCCGCGGAGACGGGGGCCCTGGAGGTCCACGCCTACGACCAGTCCGACGTGGTCGCCGGACAGGGGACGGTGGGCCTGGAGACGCTGGAGCAGACCGGGGGAGTGGACACGGTCCTGGTCGCGGTGGGCGGCGGCGGGCTGATCGCCGGGATCACGGCGGCCGTGGCGGGCCGGGCCCGGGTGGTCGCCGTGGAACCGGAGCTGATCCCCACCCTGAACCGGGCGCTGGCGGCCGGAGGACCGGTCCTGGTCGAGGTGAGCGGGGTGGGCGCCGACGCGCTCGGGGCCAGCCGGATCGGCCGGATCGCCTACGAGGTCACCGCCGCCGCCGGGGTCGAGAGCGTCCTCGTCCCCGACGAGGCGATCATCGAGGCCCGCCGGGAGCTGTGGCGCTCCTGCCACGTCGCGGCCGAGCACGCCGGAGCCGCCGCCTTCGCCGCCCTGCGCTGCGGCGCCTACACCCCGGCACCCGGGGAGCGCGTGGCCGTCATCGTCTGCGGCTCCAACACCGACCCCGCCACCCTGGCCTGATCCGCCTCGTCGTACGGCGGCGCCGGGAACGTCCGTGCACCGTACCGCCGCCGGTGGGGATGAGGCCGGTGGGCGGGTGTGGCGTGTGCCCACCGTACGGCGCCGGTGAAGGCGGGCGATGTCAGGGTGCCCGCCGTACCGGCGCCGGAGCGGGTGGGTCAGTGGTAGGTGTGCTCGGGGGTGGGGAAGGCGCCCGCGGTCACCTCGTCGGCGAAGGCGCGGACGGCCTGGTCCATCTCCTCGGCCAGGTTGAAGTACTTCTTGACGAACTTGGCCGGGCGCTCGGTGAGGCCCATGAGGTCCTGCCAGACGAGGACCTGGGCATCGGTGGACGGACCGGCGCCGATGCCGATCGTCGGGATCGACAGGGAGGTCGTGACCCGCTCGGCCAGTTCGGCCGGCACGCACTCCAGGACGACCGAGAAGGCGCCGGCGGCCTCGAGGTCCTTGGCGTCGGCCATCAGCTCGTCACCGGACTGGCCGCGGCCCTGGACCCGGTAGCCGCCGAAGACGTTGACCGACTGGGGGGTCAGGCCGAGGTGGGCCATGACCGGGATGCCGGCCGAGACCAGCGCCTCGACCTGGGGGAGCACCCGGCGCCCGCCCTCCAGCTTGACCGCGTGGGCGCCCGCCTCCTTCATGAACCGCACGGCCGTCTCCAGCGCCTGCTGGGGGGAGGCCTGGTAGGAGCCGAACGGCAGGTCGGCCACCACCATCGCGCGCGAGGAGCCCCGGACCACGGCCGCGGTCAGCGGCATGAGGTCGTCGACCGAGACCGGAAGCGTGGAGTCGTAGCCGTAGACCACCATGGCGGCCGAGTCGCCGACGAGCAGCACCGGGATGCCGGCCTCGTCGAAGATCCGGGCGGTCATCGCGTCGTAGGCGGTGACCATCGGCCACCTCTCACCGCGCTCCTTGGCGGCGGCGACGTCGCGGACGGTGACCCTTCGCCCCGCCTGGCCGCCGTAGAGCGCGGTCGGCCGGCTGGTTACGGAAGAGGACATGAGAACCCTCCAGAGTCTCGAGGCGCCCCTGTGGCGTCCCCGGACGTTTCTGATGATGGCATGCGTTCGTCTGGTTAAACACCCCCGGGCGCCCCGGTAATCCGGTGGCGGGAGTGTCGGAGGCGTACGCCACAATACGGGGGGAGGTAAGCAATAAAGATGGCTATCGAACCTTACCGTCGCCTGTTGGCCCTTCCGGGTGTCCGGACGCTGCTGATCGTCGGACTGATCGCACGGATCCCGTCCACCGCAGTCGGCCTCACGCTGACGTTGCACATCAGGGGTCTGGGCATGGGCTGGTTCGAGGCGGGCGCGGTCGGCACCGCGACCACGGTGGGCATGGCCGTCGGCTCGCCGCTGGCCGGGAGGTTCGTCGACCGGTACGGCCTCCGGCCGGTGCTGTCGGTGACCGGCGCCGCGCAACTGGCCTTCTGGGTCTCCGCCTGGGCGCTGCCGTACCCCGTGCTGGTCGTCGCCTCGGTGGTCGCGGGTCTGCTGGCGCTGCCGGTGTTCAGCGTGATCCGGCAGTGCCTGGCCGCCATGGTCCCGGTGGAGCAGCGCAGGACCGGTTTCTCCCTCGACTCGGTGCTGGTCGAGCTGTCCTACATGTCCGGGCCCGCGTTCGCCGCGGCCGGTACGGCGATGCTCGGCAGCACGTGGACGATGTGCCTCGTCGCGGCCGGTCTGACCGGTTCCGCCGTGACGCTGATCCTGCTGAACCCGCCCACCCGCTCCGCCGAGGAGAAGGAGGAGGCGGTGGAGAAGGTCCCGCGGGGCCGGTGGCTGACCCCCGGGCTGGTCGCCCTGCTCGGCACGACCTCGGCGGCGACCTTCATCCTCACCGCCAGCGAGCTCTCCCTGGTGGCGGAGGTGGAGCGCGCCGGTGACACGGCCTGGATCGGCCTGGCGATCGGGGTGTGGTGCTTCTACTCGCTGGTCGGCGGTTTCGTGTACGGCGGGCTGCCGCGCGGGTTCTCCCCGCTGGTCCTGATCGGAGGCATGGGCCTGCTCACCGTCCCGGTCGGGCTGGTCGGCGGCCACTGGTGGTGGCTGGTGCTGGCCCTGGTGCCGGCCGGCGTGCTGTGCGCCCCCGGACTCTCCTCCACGGTGGAGGCGGTGAGCCGCTGGGTTCCCGCCGGGGCCAGGGGTGAGGCCATGGGCCTGCACGGTACGGCCCTGCTGATCGGTGGCGCGGTCGCGTCGCCGGTCGCCGGAGCGATCATCGACAGTGCCGGCCCCGGCTGGGCGTTCGCCGTCGCCGGGCTGGTCGGCGTGGTCATGGTGCTGATCGCGCTGCCGTTCTGGCGCAAGGCCGAGCAGCGGGGGCGGGCCGTACAGGAAGACGCCAAGGGCTTCCAGACCGTCTGATCCCCTCCAGGCCGTCTCGCCTCCCCGGTGCGGGGTAGGAGGGTCCGGGTGAACAATCGGTTAATACGAAACGGGCCCGTTGCGTATCGGAAGATATAGCGATACGCTCGCGTTGCGAAACTTTGCCGTATCGAAAAACGGGGTCTTCATGGAACCGCAGCTCGGCCATCCACGGCGGTGGCAGATCCTGGGAGTGCTGGTCTTCAGCCTCCTGGTGGTCGTCCTGGACAACACCATCCTCAACGTCGCGCTGAAGACGATCGCCGACCCGCAGGAGGGCCTGGGCGCGACCCAGAGCCAGCTCGAGTGGGCGATCAACTCCTACACGCTGGTCTTCGCCGGGTTGCTGTTCACCTTCGGAGTGATCGGCGACCGGACCGGCCGCAAGCGGATGCTGATGATCGGCATGATCCTGTTCGGCCTGGCCTCGCTGGCCAGCGCCTACGCCCAGGACCCGGCGCAGCTGATCGCCGCCCGGGCGTTCATGGGGATCGGCGGCGCCGCCATCATGCCGGCCACGCTGGCGATCATCTCCAACGTCTTCCCGCCGCAGGAGCGCGGCAAGGCGATCGGCATCTGGGCGGCCGGCGTGGGCCTGGCCGTGGCCATCGGCCCCATCACCGGCGGCCTGCTCCTGGAGCACTTCTGGTGGGGCTCGGTCTTCCTGGTCAACGTGCCGATCGTGCTGGTGAGCATGGTGCTCATCGGAACGGTCGTCCCCGAGTCGCGCGACCCCAGGCCGTCCAAGCTCGACCCGGTGGGCGTGCTGCTGTCCATCGTGGGTCTCGTCGCCCTCACCTACGGCATCATCCGCGGCGGTGAGCTGGCCACGGTCGCCAGCGCCGAGGTGCTCCTGCCGACGATCGCGGGCCTGGCGGTGCTGGGCGCCTTCGTCTGGTGGGAGCGCCGCATCGACCACCCGGCCTTCGACGTCACCTACTTCCGCGACGCCCGGTTCTCCACCGCGATCGGCATGATCGGCATCGTGTTCTTCGCGATGATGGGCGCGATGTTCTTCCTGGTCTTCTACCTGCAGATCGTGCGGGACTTCAGCCCGCTGCAGGCCGGGGCCCTGATGATCCCGTTCGCGGTGGCCCAGCTCATCTTCGCCCCGCTCAGCCAGCAGATGGCCGGGCGCTTCGGCGGCAGGCTGACCGCCACCGTGAGCATGGTGATCGTGGCCGGCGCGCTGGCCTCCTACGCGCTGCTGAGCACCGACACCCCGATCGTGGTGATCGAGGTCATCTTCTTCATCCAGGGCGCCGCGATGGCCAACATCATGCCGCCCGCCACCACCGCGATCATGGAGTCGCTGCCCCGGGAGAAGGCCGGGGTCGGCTCGGCCATGAGCAACACCGTCCGCCAGGTGGCCGGCGCGCTCGGCGTGGCGCTGCTCGGCTCGGTGCTCTCGGCGGCCTACCGCGACGGGGTCTCCCCGGCGCTGGCCGCCCTGCCGGAGAACCTGCGGCACGCGGCGGGCGAGTCCCTGCCCGCCACGATGGCCGTGGCCGGGAGCCTCGGCGAGCGCGGCGCCGCGCTGGTGACGCCCGCGGTGCGGGCCTTCATGGACGGTGTGCACATCACCGCCCTGGTCGCGGCCGGGATCGCCCTGCTGGGGGCCCTGATGGTGGCCCGGTGGCTGCCCGGCAAGGGTGCCCAGGCCCCCGCGGCGCCGGACCGGGATCAGGACAAGGAACCGGCGGTAGTGTAGGTCCGCTATGACGAGCACGGACGAGACGACGGGCACGGACGGGACTCGGGCGGGCCGCCCGGCGGGCCGCCCCCGCAGCGCCAAGGCGGAGAAGGCGATCATCGAGGCGACCCTCGACCTGATCGGTGAGAGCACCAGTCTCGCCGAGCTGTCGATCGAGGCCATCGCCGCCCGCGCGGGGGTGGGCAAGACCACGATCTACCGGCGCTGGTCCAGCAAGGAGGATCTGGTCGTCGACGCCCTCGCCGTGCTGAAGTCGCCTCTGCCCCCGCTGGAGGAAGGGCCGTTCCGCGACTGGCTGGTCACCTACCTGGAGATCATGCAGCGGGAGGCGCGCGATGTGCGCAGCCGATGCGTGATGAACATCGCGATGAACGGCTACGATCGCGACCCCCGCCTGGTCGAGCGCATCCGCCAGGTGACGATCAAGCCGCGTCAGGAGGCGCTGGCGGCCCTGCTGCGCCGCGGCGTCGAGACGGGCGAGCTGCGGGCCGACCTCGACCTGCCGATCGCGATGGCGATGGTGGTCGGCACGGTGATGTGGTACGTCAAGTCGGCCGGCTTCGGCGAGGGCGGGCAGCTGTCGGAGAACGTCGCCGAGCGCCTCGCCGACCACATCATGGCCGGTCTGGTCCCCCGCTGAGGTCTCTCCGGCCGACGCCCGCCGGGTCAGGCGTCGAACTCGCCGAGTTCGACGCAGTCGCCGGTGGCGCTCAGGGAGGACCTCCGCCAGATCGCGCCGGGCGGATCCGCTGTCATCGATCGATCACCTTCAACAGGCCGGCCGGCTCCGCCCCTCCACCATCCGGCCCCGCGCGGGGGCGCGCAACGGCGCGCCCCCGCGACGGTGGTCAGGACGGGTTCTCGCGCCACCGGTTGGTGATGGGCAGGCGGCGGTCGCGGCCGAAGTTCTTGGGCGTGATCTTGGGGCCCGGGGGATACTGGCGGCGCTTGTACTCGGCCACGTCGACCAGGCGGATGATCCGGGCGACCAGCTCGGGGTCGTGGCCCGCGGCGATGAGCTCGGCCGAGCCCATGTCCTTCTCCACGTAGTCGTCCAGGAGACGGTCCAGCACGTCGTACTCCGGCAGGGAGTCGGTGTCGCGCTGGTCGGGGCGCAGCTCGGCGCTGGGCTCCTTCTCGATGGAGTTCTCCGGGATCGGCGGCGCCGGGAAGTCGTACAGGAACGGGCCGGAGACGCCGACCTGCTCGTTGCGCCAGCGCGACAGCTTCCAGACCAGGGTCTTCGGGACGTCCTTGATCGGGGCGAAACCGCCCGCGGAGTCGCCGTAGAGCGTGGAGTAGCCGGTGGCCAGCTCGCTCTTGTTGCCGGTGGTCAGGACGAGGTGGCCGTGCTGGTTGGACAGGCCCATCAGGATGGTGCCGCGCACCCGCGCCTGGAGGTTCTCCGCGGCCAGGCCGGTCAGCGCCAGCTCCTTGTCGAAGGCCGTCACGATGTCGCTGATCGGGACGATCCTGGCCTTCACCCCCTGCCGCGCGACCAGCTCGTTGGCGTCGCCCAGGGAGTGCTCGGAGGAGTACTGCGAGGGCATCAGCACCACGTGGACGCGGTCGGGGCCGATCGCGTCGGAGGCGATGGTGGCGGTCAGCGCCGAGTCGATGCCGCCGGACAGGCCCAGGATGACCGACTGGAAGCCGTTCTTGGCCACGTAGTCGCGCACCGACAGGACCAGGGCGGAGTAGACCTCGGCGGTGTCGTCGAGGTGCGCGGCGACGGCCGGGGGCTGCGGGTCGTACGGCTCCAGCGGGCTCGACGACAGCTCCACCCGCTCCACCGTGATGACGGTGCCGTCCCCGGCGTCCACCTCGGAGGCGGCGGCGCCCCCGTGGCGGGCCTCGGGCAGCTCCAGATCCGCCACCAGCAGTTCCTCGGTGAACTGCGCGGCCCGCGCGATCAGCTCGCCCGAGGCGGAGACGATGATCGAGTCGCCGTCGAAGACCAGCTCGTCCTGACCGCCGACCTGGTTGGCGTAGGCGAGGACGCAGCCCGCCTCCCGGGCCCGCCGGGAGACCAGCTCCAGGCGCGCGTCGTCCTTGCCCCGTTCGTACGGCGAGGCGTTCGGCACCACCAGCAGCCCGGCCCCGGCCTCGGCCGCCACCGCGACCGGGCCGCCGTCCTGCCACAGGTCCTCGCAGACCGCGATGGCCACGTCCACTCCGTGCAGCCGGAAGACCGGCATCCGGTCGCCGCGCACGAAGTAGCGGTACTCGTCGAAGACGCCGTAGTTCGGCAGGTGGTGCTTGGCGGTCTTGGCGACCACCCGCCCCCGGTGCAGCAGCGCCGCCGCGTCGAGCGGGGCGCCCTTGGGCTGCCCGACCCGGGGGGCCAGCCGGGCGCGGTCGACGTATCCGACGACCACCGGGATCTCGCCGAGCCCCTCCTCGGCCAGGCGCCGGGCCGCGGCCTCGACCGCCGCGATCGAGGCTTCCACGAACGAGGAACGCAGTACCAGGTCCTCCACCGGGTAGCCGGTGAGGAACATCTCGGTGAAGACCGCCAGATGCGCGCCGCGGTCGGCGGCCTGCCGGGTCCACTCGACGAGCTTGGCGGTGTTGGCCGCCAGGTCGCCGACCGCGGGATTGGTCTGTGCAAGGGCGATTCGCAGTTGAGCCACGCTCTCACCTTAGTTCTCGTGCCTCGGACGGGTCCGGGGTGATCCCGGGGAAAGGCGTCCCTTACCCGGGGGAACGGGGCGTCACTCGCGGAACCAGGCCGTGCCGCCGCCGGCCACCGTCCCGGGAGGCGCGTCCTCGGAGGCGAGCACCGGCACGCCCCGGCCGGTCCGGTACGGCTCGTCGCCGAAGACGGTCACGCAGACCATGCCGCCGCGCCGGAAGGCCAGGACGTCCTCGCGGCCGGTGGGCAGCCACTCCAGCGGGCCCTCGAAGCCCGGGCGCGCCAGCAGGGCGTCGCGGTGCAGGCGCCAGGTCGAGCCGTCCCGCTCGATCTGCTCCTCGACGGCGAATTCGCCGAACCAGGAGGGCTGGGGCAGCCAGGTCTCCTGCGCGCAGGAGAAGCCGAACGACGGTCCCTGCGCGGTCCAGGGCAGTGGGACCCGGCAGCCGTCACGGCCGTGCTCGGTCCCTCCGGAGCGGAACCAGGTGGGGTCCTGCCGGGCCTCGTCGGGCAGGTCGAGCACCTCGGGAAGACCGATCTCCTCGCCCTGGTACAGGTAGACCGAGCCGGGCAGCGCCAGTACCAGCAGCGCCGCGGCGCGGGCCCGCCGCACGCCCAGTTCCACGTCCACGACGCCGCGCGGGCGGGTGTCCGGGCCGCCGGTGCGGGTGACCAGGCCGAAGCGGCTCACCGCCCGGTGGACGTCGTGGTTGGCGAGCGTCCAGGTGATCACGGCCCCGGTGGATACGATCTCCTGCAGCCCCCGGTCGATGGAGGCGCGGAAGCGGGCGGCCTCCCACGGGCAGACGAGCAGGTCGAAGTAGAACGCCTGCTGGAGCTCGTCGGGCCGCAGATAGAGCGCCAGGTCGCCCACCGTCGGCACCCAGATCTCCCCGACGAGTGTGCGGCCGCAGGCGTCGGCGAGCTTGCGCCAGCGGCGCAGCACCTCGTGCACCTCGGGCTGGTTCTGGGCGAGGATGTTGTACTCGGGATGGTGCGGCCAGTCGGGCAGGTCGGGGTGCTTGAACAGCATGTGGACCACGTCGATGCGGAAGCCGTCCACGCCCCGGTCGAACCAGAAGCGCAGCACGTCCTCGAAGTAGTCGCCCACCTCGGGGTTGCGCCAGTTGAAGTCGGGCTGGCCGGGGTCGAAGCTGTGCAGGTACCACTGGTCGTCCACCCGGGTCCAGGCCGGGCCGCCGAAGACCGACTGCCAGTTGTTGGGCGGCTCGTCGCCGCGGCCGGGCCGGAAGACGAACCGCTCCCGCGCGGCCGGGTCGCCGGCCAGGGCCTGCCGGAACCAGGGATGCTCGACCGAGCAGTGGTTGGGCACCAGGTCCATGAACACCTTCAGACCGCGCTCGTGGGCGTCGGACAGCAGCCGGTCGAAGGCCGCCAGGCCGCCGTAGCGGGCGTCGATGTCGGTGTAGTCGGCCACGTCGTAGCCGTGGTCGGCGCCGGGGGAGGGATAGCACGGGTTGAGCCAGATCCCGTCGACGCCCAGCGAGGTCAGATAGTCCAGCCGGGCCCGCAGCCCGTCCAGGTCGCCGACGCCGTCGCCGTCGGCGTCGCTGAACGAGCGCAGGTACACCTGGTAGATGACGGCCTCACGCCACCACATGGGTTTCCCCCTTCAGAGCCCCGGACGGTATCCGCAGGGGTTCCTCCCCTCCCGCGCGGATCATATCCACCCGTATCCACGGCGCTCCGTCCCAGGCGGCTGCGGGTGGGAGACCTACGGCCGCCCCCGCCCGAGAGGGCGCCGCACGCCCGGCCGGGGAGACCTCGCACGCCCGGCCGGGGAACGGCCGGGGTCAGCCGATGATCTGCAGCAGCCCGCGCCCGCGGTCGGCGGCCTTCTCGCTCAGGCTCTGCAGCCGCTCGCCCGAAGGGCTGAGCACCACCAGCGTGTTGGCGGGCGAGCCCGCGACGCGGACCACCAGGCGGCCGTCCTTCAGATAGCGGGCGCCCAGCAGCCTGCCCCTGACGGGGACGGCGATCTTCTTGCCGGTCGTCGTGTCGTAGACCGACGGGGTGAAGGACAGCGGCCAGGAGCCGTCCCCGGCGTCCGCGTTCGCGCCGATCGCGTTGACCACGACGCGGCGGCCGTCGGGGGACAGGCTCTCCACGTGGTTGGCGAGCTTGACGCCGGGCGCCTTCCTGGAGACGCGCGAGCCGGTGTCCAGCAGGTGGACGCCCACGGTGTCACCGGCGTATCCGGCCAGGGTGCGGCCGTCGGCCGACCAGGTCAGGTGGCAGGGGCCCAGGGTCGTGCCGAGCCTGCCCAGTCCCTTGCCCCCGGCGCCGACCACGGCGACGGCCGTGCGCTCGGCCGAGCCGGCCAGCGGGAAGGCGATCCGCCTGGAGTCGGCCGACCAGGCGGGGGTCATACACGGGCCCCCGGCGGCCGCGCCCTTGGCGACGATCTTGTCGGTGGCCTTGCCGCCGTCGAGGCCGGAGACGTGCAGCCGGCCCTTGCCGTCGATCCAGGCGACCTTCCTGCCGTCGGGGGAGGCGGAGAACTGCCCGGTGAGCGAGGCGCCGCGCGCCGTCCACAGCGTGCGGCCGCCGGAGAACACCCGCATGTCATTGCCATAGCTGAGGTAGACGCCCTTGCCGGTCAGCGGCGCCGGGGCGGCGGCCTGTGCCGGAACGGCGGCGGTGGTCACGGCGAGTGCGGCGCCGGCGGCCAGAGCCCAGTACTTCACGGACGATCTCCTCATCAACGGTAGATATCGGTGGTTAGAACCCTGGAAGGGAAGAAAGGTTCACCGATCGTCCGGGAATTGTCCCAACCGAAACCTGGGACGGCGGAGAGGCGCCGGAGCCGGGGCCGGAAGCAGGGCCGGGGTCAGCGGGTGACCGGCAGAACGGCCTCCACGACCGTGCCGCCGCCGGGAGCCGGCGCGATCACGCACGTCCCGCCCAGCTCGGTGGCGCGCTCGCGCATCGAGATCAGGCCGATGCCGGAGCGGGCCTCCTCGGGCAGCCCCCGCCCGTCGTCGGTGATCCGGATCGCGAGCAGGCGCTCCTCTCGCCGCAGCGAGACCGTCGCCGAGTGAGCCCGCGCGTGCTTGCGGACGTTGGTGAGCGCCTCCTGCGCGATCCGGTAGGCGGCCACCTCGGCCGCCGCGGGCAGGTCGGACAGGTCCCCCTCGGCCTCCACCGTGACCGGGAGACCGCCCTCGGCCGCCAGGCCCCGTACGGCTCCCGCCAGGCCGAGCTCGTCCAGGGTGGGCGGGCGCAGGCCGTACACCAGCTCCCTGATCTCCTGGCCGACCGCGTCCATCCCGCCGCGCAGGTCGAGCAGGAGCCGGTCGGCCGAGGCGGGCGCGGTGCGCAGGCTGATCCGGGCCATGTTGATCGCCATGGCCATGTCGGCCAGCGCGTGGCCCAGGCCGTCGTGCAGGTCACGGCGCAGGCGGCGGCGCTCCTCCTCGCGGGCGGTCAGGATGCGCTCGCGCGAGCGCTGCAGGTCGGCGGTCATCCGTACGGCGTGCACCACGTCGGCGACGTACGGCGTGACCACGGCGATCAGCCGGTCGTTGTGGGCGGCGGCGAACCTGCGCGGCCCCGGCGGGCCGAGCAGCAGCCGGCCGACCGGCTCGCCGTGCCAGACCAGCCGGACCACCCGGGGCGCCGGCCCCAGCGTGCCGAGCTCCACCCGCCGGCTCGCCAGGTCGCGCACCTCGACCGCGACCCCGGTGACGCCGAGCCCGTCGCGGATCACCGCGGCGACGGCGCCCAGCGCGCCCGCGGGCTCGGCCTCGCCGACCTGCCGGGCCAGCCGGGCGGCCAGGACGGCGGGGTCGCCGTGCGTGCCGTACATGAGCCGGTCGACCAGGCGCCGCAGCCGGTTGCGCAGCGGGTGGAAGAACACCCCGGCGACCAGCGCGGCGGCCAGGCCGCCGATCCGGTCGTAGCCGGACAGGAACACCCCGGCCACGGCGCCCGCGCCGAAGTAGACCAGGCTGACCGCGGCGACCAGCCCCGCGGCGACGAAGGCGCGGCTGACCACGGTGTCGATGCCGTACAGCCGGTAGCGCAGCGCGGCGAAGGCGATCGCGACGGCGGTGATGGCGGTCCACAGCGTGGACATCGGCCACCAGTCCGTCCCACCGATCAGGAAGAAGGTGTAGACGGCGAAAGCGGACATCGGCCAGGCGATCTGGCGCCGCCCGGCCGGGTCGGCCCGGCGGAAGCGCATCACCAGGGAGATCACGGCCACCACGACGAGCCCCACGAGGATCGCCTGGATGACCGCCTGCACGGTGCCGGCGTGGAAGGCGAGCGCCTCGACGCCGATCGGGTTGGGGATCGGCTCGGGCCAGCGCGACCGCTCCCGGGGCGGCGAGGGGAGGAGGAGCTGGTAGCAGGTCTGGAGGACGAGCATGGAGATCGACAGCGCCAGCACCGGCCGCCAGCGCCGCGACGGCAGGCGGCCGTCGGGGGAGAACAGCGGCATGATGACGCCCAGCAGCATGCCGCCGATCCCCCAGCCCACGCTCATCAGCAGGCGGAAATATCCCGAGGCGGCCATGTCGCCCGCGGCCCCGGCCGCCAGCGTCGCCGACGTCGCGAAGGCGTTGACCGCGCACCCCAGCCCGCCGGCGCACATCAGCCAGCCGGTGATCCGGGGCGCGCCGTGCGCCAGCAGGAAGATCCCGATCAGGGGGAAGGTCAGGCCCGCCGCGGTGTCGGGAGTGGCCGGGACGCCGGTGTTCCACGCGGGCGGCAGGCCGAGACCGGTGACGAACCCCCATACGGTGAGTACGGCGGAGGCCAGGGCCGTCACGGCGGCGAGGACTCCCCGGGGCGAGGCGAGGAAGGCGGCCATCGCACTGGGACGCGGCCCGTCGAAGTCGCCGGTGCCGGCGGGCCCGTCCACCGCGTCCACTCCGTGCCCGGGGCTCTGCGCGGTCCGCGCGCCCGGCCGCCCGGGACCCTCGGACGCGTCCTGTATCCCCGGTCCGGGTCCGTCCGCCGCATTCTGTGCGCCCGGTCCGGGTCCGTCCGCCGCATCCTGCGCGGCCTGCCCGCCGGGAGCGGCGCGCCGGTCTCCTCCCGCCTGCCCGAACATCGGTTACCTGCTCACGTCGCCGGGGTTGACCAGGCCGGACTCGTAGGCCGCGACGACGAGCTGGGCGCGGTCGAACAGGCCGAGGTGGTCCAGGAGCTTGTTCACGGACTGGGCCACCGACTGCTCGGGGACCGCCAGGGTGGCGGCGATCTGCCGGTTGGTGAGCCCGCGGGCGACCAGCTTGAGCAGGTCGAGCTCGGTGTCGCCGAGACCGGCCAGCGCGGGCGGGGCCGCGGGGTCGGTGCGCCCGGCGAAGGCGGAGATGAGGCGGGTGGTGACGGCCGGGTCGATCAGCGCGTCACCGGCCTGCGCGGCGCGCATGGCGGTGATGAGCTGTTCGGGCGCGGAGGTCTTGAGCACGAAGCCGCTGACCCCGGCCCGCAGCGCCGAGTAGAGGTTGTCGTCGGTGCCGAACGTGGTCATCATGATCACCTTCGGCGGGTCCTCGTCGGCGAGGATCCGCCGCGCGGCGGTCAGGCCGTCCAGGCGCGGCATCTGGATGTCCATGAGCACCACGTCGGGACGGGTCTCGCGGACCATCGCGATCGCCTGCTCGCCGTCGCACGCCTCGCCGGCGAGCTCGAAGCCCGGCTCGCTGTCCAGCACCACCCGCAGACCGGTGCGCACCAGCGCCTGGTCGTCGACCACGACGACACGCAGCGGCGGCGGCCCGGCCGGAGCGGGCACGGGGGAGGCCGCGGGCGCGGCGGGCGTCTCGGCCGGGACCGCGGTGACCGGATGTCCCGCGGGCAGGTCCAGGTGGGGGGCCTGGGCCAGGATGTCGGACTCCAGGCGCTGGAGTGCGGCGCCGAGGTCGAGGCCCAGCTCCTCGCGGACCACCGTCCTGGCGCGTCGGAGCGCTCCCAGCGCGTCGCCCTGCCGGCCCCCGCGGTACAGGGTCAGGGCCAGCAGCCGCCAGCCCTCCTCCCTGAGGGGGTGGGCCGACACGTGCGCCTCCAGGTCCGCGACCAGGGCCGCCGAGTGGCCCAGCGCCAGCCCCGCGTCGGCGCGCCGCTCGACCGCGGTCAGCCGGAGCTCCTCCAGCCGCCCGGCCTCGGTCACCGCCCACGACAGGTCGGAGAACTCGGCCAGCGCGGGCCCCCGCCACAGGGAGAGCGCCTCCTCCATGCGCTCCCACACGGCGGCCGGGGGGCCGTCCGTCTTGACCGCGTTCTCGAACCGCCAGGCGTCAACCTGCCCGGTCTCGGCGCGCAGCGCGTACCCGGGCGGGGCCGAGACCAGCACCTCGGCCTCCTCGCGGGGCGCGCGGCCCGGCTCCAGCGCGCGGCGCAGCCGCGACACGTAACCCTGGATGGTGGACAGCGCCTGGGCCGGCGGCTCGCCCGGCCAGAGCTCGTCGATGAGCACGCTCACAGGGACGGCGCGGCCCTTGGCTACGAGAAGCCGGGCGAGCACCGCCATCTGGCGTTGTCCGCCCAGGTCGAGCACCACATCACCGTGGCGCGCCTGGAACGGTCCTAGTGCACGGAATGTCAGCATCGCAGCAGTAAGGGTACGGCTACCTGGACTAACGTCATACGGCAACATTCACCATCGTTCGCTCGCTGTGGATCTCACGGTGAGATCTCACGGTGAGATCCCGTTGTGAGACTCGCTGTGGGATCTGCGGGTTCTGTGGGACATCGGGTCAGTGGCAGGGCTCCGTGTCGAGGGTCAGGGGCAGCACCGCCTCGACCACCGTGCCGCCCCCGGGCGGCGATGTGATCATGCAGGTGCCGCCGAGTTCGGCGGCGCGCTCGCGCATCGAGGCCAGCCCCACACCGGAGCGCCGGTCGGGCGGCACGCCCGTCCCGTCGTCGCTCACCCGGACGCCCAGGTGCCCCTCGCGCTCCAGCGAGACGCGCACGACGGAGGCCCCCGCGTGCTTGCGGACGTTGGTCAGCGCCTCCTGGACGATCCGGTAGGCGGCCACCTCGGCGGCGGCCGGCAGCCCGTGCAGGTCGCCGCCCACCTCGACCTGCACGCCCGGCCCGGCCATCTCCCTGATCGCCCCGGCCAGGCCGAGGTCGTCCAGGGCCGGGGGGCGCAGGCCGTACACCAGGTGCCTGATGTCGCTGGTGACGCTGTCCATGCCGGAGCGCAGTCCGTCGAGCAGCCGTTCGGCGTTCTCGGGGGATTCGTGCAGATAGCCGCGGGCCGCGTTGATGGACATGGCCATGCCGCTGAGCGACTGCCCCAGGCCGTCGTGCAGGTCGCGGCGGAGACGGCGGCGCTCCTCCTCGCGGGCGGCGATGATCCGCTCGCGGGAGCGGCTCAGCGCGCCGACCAGCCGGACCGCGTGGGCGGCATCGGCCACGTACGGCGCGAGCGCGGCGATCACACGCTCGTTGTGCGCGGCGGGCAGCCGCCGGGCCCCCGGCGGGCCGATGAGCAGCCGGCCCACCGGCTCGCCGTGCCAGACCAGCTCGACCTCGCGGACCACCTCGCCGAGCTCGCCCGAGGTCGTCGGCGCGGGCCACTCGCCGGCCTGCCCGCCGGCGGGGGGCTCCCCGGCGAACCGCACGGCCACCCCGGTGACGGACAGCCCTTCGCGCAGCACCTCCAGCGCCGCGGGCAGGCCCTCGGCGGGGTCGATCCGCTGCAGCCGCCGCCGCAGCTCCCCGGCCAGCGCCACCGGGTCGCCCCTGCTGCCGTAGAGCAGCCGGTCGACGCCGCGCTGCAGCAGCGTGCGCAGCGGGTGGAAGAAGGCGCCGGCGCACAGGGCGGCGAGCAGCCCGCCGATCTCGTACACATCCGACAGGAGCACGCTGGAGGCCGCGACCACCGCGACGTAGGCGCCGCCGATGACACCGACGAGGCCCGCGCCGACCAGGGCGCGGCTGAGGAGGGTGTCGATGCCGTAGAGCCCGTGCCGCAGGATCGCGAACGCGATCGCGGCCGGGATGAGCGGGACGGTGAACGAGGCCAGCCACCAGACCGAGCCGCCGATCGCCCACGGGACGATCAGGCCCGCGAACGCGAACAGGGGCCAGATGATCTGGCGCCGCTCGGCCGGTCCCGCGCGCCGCAGGCGGATCGCCAGCGAGGCGAACGCCAGGCCCATCACCCCCGAGGTCAGAGCGCGCAGGGCCTCGGTGAGGGCCGGCACGGGCGCGACCGCCTCCAGAAGGACGAGTGCCGACCGCAGGGCGTCGGCGCCCACGACCAGGACGGCCGCGGCGATCAGATATCGCCAGCGGGGCGAGGGCAGGCGGCCGGTCGGGTACAGCAGCGGCAGCAGCACGCCCAGCAGGAAGGTCGCCAGGGCCCAGCTCTGGCCGACGATCACCCACAGCGGCTTGGGCGCGCCGAAGACGTAAGGAGTGGGCGCCTGCAGCAGGGCGGCGTTGGCCGCCAGGATGTTGACCGCGCAGGCCAGGCCGCCCAGGGCCAGCAGCCAGCCGATGAGCAGCCGGGGCCGCCGGAGGATCAGCAGGGCGCCGAAGATCGGGAAGGCCGTGCCCGCCATGTCCTCGGGTGCGAAGGGCAGGGGGGTGTAGCCGGGCTGCGGCAGCTTGGCGGTCACCACGATGTTGGTGCATTCGAGGGCCACGGACAGGACGGCGATCAGCACCCCGCCCAGGCGCATGCGGCCGTTCGCCCCGGCGAAGAAGCTCGCCGGGGCCGATCCGCCCAGCTTGCGCGTCATATGGCCCCTTTATGTACGGACTTAGAGGGACATTAGTCGCAGTGAGCAAATGTTCAATCAAAATGCGTTCAACGCGATATTGATCCGGTACGGCGGCGCAGCGCCGGGCCGATCGCGAGCAGGCCGCCGGCGGCCACCAGCTCGATCGCGCCGATGGTCAGCCAGAGGGCGGTGGGCCCGGCGTCGAGCAGCCGGGTGCCGACCAGCGGGGCCAGCATGGTCCCGGCCGACCAGGAGAAGCCGAACATGCCCGAGTAGCGCCCGCGCAGGTGCGCGGGGGCGAGGGAGGCCACGATGGCGCCGGGGATGCCCGCGGTGACGATCTCGCCCAGCGTCCAGACGACCACGGTGAGCGCGTACCCGATGACGCTGGAGGCCAGGGCGGTCAGCGCGAAGCCGCCGCCGATCACCGCGAACCCGATCGCGAGCGTGGTGCTGTGGTCCCGCCTGCCGAACCAGTCGGCCGTCAGCGGCTGGATCAGCACGATCAGGATGCCGTTGACGGCCATGACCAGGCCGTAGCCGACCTCGCCGAACCCCGCGCCGGTCATGGCCAGCGGCAGGGTCGTGAACGCCTGGGCGTAGACCAGGCTGGAGAGCACGCAGACCGCGAGATAGGCGACCATCAGCCGGTCCCCGAGCACCGTGCCGAACCCGCCGCCCGCGGCGCCCTCGCGCCGGTCCGGCTCCGGCCTGGTCTCCGGCACCGCCCGCCACACCAGCAGCCCGAAGATCACCGCGGTGGTCGCGTTGAACCAGAACATCCAGCCGTAACCCGCCTCGGCCAGCCAGCCGCCGACGACCATCGCCACCGCGAAGCCCAGGTTCAGCGCCCAGAACAGCAGGCCGTAGGCGCGCGGCCGGTCCTCGGCGGAGACCAGGTCGGCCACCAGCGCGTTGGAGGCGGGCCGGTAGGCGTCGAGCGTCAGGCCGAGCACGAACATCGCGGCCACGATCGCGGGCAGCGAGGTGCTGGCCCCCAGCGCGACCATGGTCGCGGCGGTCGCGATCATGCCTCCGGTCAGCGTGATCCGCCGCCCCAGCCGGTCGGCCAGCCAGCCCGCCAGGATCTGTGAGATCAGCGAACCCGCCCCGAAGACCGCCATCACCGCGCCCGCGGCGGCCAGGGACATGCCGCGCGCCTGGGTCAGGTAGACGCCGATGAACGGCTCGACCATCATGCCCACCCGGTTGACCAGCGTCCCCGTCCACAGCGCCCAGAAGGCCCGGGGCAGACCGCCGATCTTGGATTGCAGGAAGGTGGGCTTGGAGAGGGTCGTGGTCGTCATGGGACCAGCGTTGGACAGGTGTTCGTAAAGGTGCGAATCTTTTAGCCGTGCCTAAAGGATCGAAGGAGGGCGGGGCCCGGAAGAACTCCTGCCACGTCGAGTGGATCTTCGCCCCCCACGACGTGGCCCGCATCCGCTTCGCCTTCTCGCCGATCTGGGAGCTGGTGGCCAGCCTGCGCACGCTCCGCGATCCGGCCAGGCGCTCCCTGCACCTGCCCTGGGTGCGCGCCGTACGGCCCCGCCTGGCCGGGCTGGACCTGTCCGAGCTGTTCGCGCTGGTCCCCAAGAACGGCTACATGGTCGACTTCATGACCCCCACCCCCGAGACCCCGGTGCCCGACTTCGCCGCCGAGCTGGAGCGGGTACGGCGCACGCCGCCCGATCGGGCCGCCGCGGAGGCGGGCTGGGTCTCCGGGGCCGACCCGCGGATCATCGAGCGGTTCGTCGCCGACCCCGCGGCCGGGGTGGCCCGGGTCGCCGACACCCTCCGGCGCTACTGGGAGGCTGCCTTCGCCGAGTTCTGGCCCCGCGTGCACGGCCTGCTGGAGAGCGAGGTGACGCGCCGCTCCCGGCAGCTGGCCGCGGGCGGCGCCCGGGAGCTCTTCGCCGACCTGCACCCGAACGTCACCTGGCGCGGCGACAGGCTCGCCGTCGCGCGCCGCTGGGAGTACTCCGCCCCGCTGGGCGGCGACGGCCTGGTGCTCGTGCCGACCGCCTTCTGGTGGCCGGACACCGCCGTGATGGTCGAGCCGTACCAGCCGATGCTCATCTACCCCGCCACCGGCGTCGGCACCCTGTGGACCACCGGCCCGCCGCCCGCGCCCGGCGCCCTGGCCGCGCTGATCGGCCGCACCCGCGCGCAGATCCTCACCGCCCTCGCCGACCCGGTCACCACCTCGGCCCTGGCCCGGCGGATGGACCTCACGCCCGGGGCGGTCAGCCAGCACCTGACCGTCCTGACCGACGGCGGGCTGGCGGCCCGCCGCCGGCTCGGCCGCGAGGTCGTCTACAGCCGTACCCCGGTCGGCGACTCCCTGGTCTGCTCCTCCTGATGTCCCGGCCTTCCCGCTCCCGGATCCCGGCGGCCGGGCACGGTTCCGTGCGGGCGCGGCGGGAAGGACACTGGGATCGGGGCCGTGACGAGGCCGATGCGGTATCGCGGCGCCGTTCCTCGTAACGTGTGCGAAACACGCAGCGGGCAGACTGATAGACGACCAGGCGTGTCGCATCGCGCCGTCAGTGGAGGAGAGGCCTTGGACCGCCAGCAGGAGTTCGTTCTCCGGACGCTCGAGGAGCGCGACATCCGGTTCATCCGGCTCTGGTTCACCGACGTTCTCGGGTTCCTCAAGTCCGTCGCCGTCGCCCCGGCCGAGCTCGAGGGAGCCTTCGCCGAGGGCATCGGCTTCGACGGCTCGGCCATCGAGGGCTTCGCCCGCGTCTACGAGTCGGACATGCTGGCCAAGCCCGACCCGGCGACCTTCCAGATCCTGCCCTGGCGCAGCGAGAACCCGGGCGCGGCCCGGATGTTCTGCGACATCCTCATGCCGGACGGCTCGCCTTCGCACGCCGACCCGCGCTGGGTGCTCAAGAAGACCCTGGCCAAGGCCTCCGACATGGGCTTCAGCTTCTACACCCATCCCGAGGTCGAGTTCTTCCTGCTGAAGAACCGGCCCGAGCGCGGCACGCGGCCCGAGCCCATCGACGAGGGCGGCTACTTCGACCACACCCCGCACAGCTCCGGCCACGACTTCCGGCGTCAGGCGATCATGATGCTGGAGTCGATGGGCATCTCGGTCGAGTACAGCCACCACGAAGGCGGTCCCGGCCAGCAGGAGATCGACCTGCGCTACGCCGACGCGCTCACCACCGCCGACAACATCATGACCTTCCGTCTGATCATGAAGGAGGTCGCGCTGGAGCAGGGCATCTGGGCGAGCTTCATGCCCAAGCCCTTCACCGAGTACCCCGGCTCCGGCATGCACACCCACATGTCGCTGTTCGAGGGCGACCGCAACGCCTTCCACGAGCCCGGCGCCGAGTACCAGCTGTCCAAGACCGGCCGCGCCTTCATCGGCGGCCTGCTGGCCCACGCCGCCGAGATCACCGCCGTCTGCAACCAGTGGGTCAACTCCTACAAGCGCCTGTGGGGCGGCGCCGAGGCGATCGCCGGCCAGGGCGGCGAGGCCCCGAGCTACATCTCCTGGGGCCACAACAACCGCTCGGCCCTGGTCCGCGTGCCGATGTACAAGCCGCACAAGAGCGGCTCCACCCGCATCGAGTTCCGCTCGCTCGACTCCGCCTGCAACCCCTACCTCGCCTTCGCGGTGATCCTCGCCGCCGGTCTGAAGGGCATCGAGGAGGGCTACGAGATGCCCCCCGGCGCCGAGGACGACGTCTGGGCCCTGACCAGCGCCGAACGCCGCGCCCTCGGCATCGCCCCCCTCCCGCAGTCCCTGGACGAGGCCATCGCCACCATGGAGCGCAGCGAACTGGTCGCCGAGACCCTCGGCGAGCACGTCTTCGACTACTTCCTGCGCAACAAGCGCGCCGAGTGGAGCGAGTACCGCCGCCAGGTCACCGAATACGAGCTCGGCCGCTATCTGCCGGTCCTGTGACCGCAGGCCGGCGGTGACCGGTCGGGCGCGAGGGTTCTGCCCGCGCCCGTGGAGGTGAGCCGCGGGGCCCGGCGGGGAGCCCGCCCTAGGGACGCAGCAGCTGCGGGACCGCGGAGGGGTTCCGCACTTGTGGATCAACGTGGGACGCTCTCCGGCATGACCGGGACCCGCCGTTCCAGGTGCTCCTCGTCTTCCTGGGCGCCGCGGTGGCCGGGCGGGCCCTGCGATTCGAGGCGGGGTTCCGCGAGCACCGCCGACGGTGATCGGGGGGACCCGGCCGATCCGTATGACGGGTTGTGACCGTCCCGGCCCCGTGACGTCCTCCTCCACCACCCCTGTCGGCCGACGACAGGCCCCTGCTTTCCGGGAGAAAGGCGATCTTCCGCCTGTGCGGTCGCGGTCCGGTCGATAGTGTGGCGGCGTCGATCACCGTGCCGTCGATCGCGGGGGAGGCGTTCCCCGCTGGGAGTGCAGATGACCGTGACCGCGGACTCCGCGCGTCCGATGCCCTTCGACGCGCTCTGCCCGCTGGTGGGGGTGGAGGAGGAGTACTTCGTCGTCGACCCCCTCACCCGCGAGGCGGCGCCCCGGGCGGCCGCGGTGCTGGAGCGGGCCGCGGCCGAGCTCGGCGGGACGGTCAGCTCGGAGATCACCCGGTACCAGGTGGAGGCCAAGACGGCGCCGTGCGCGCGCACCTCCGAGCTGGAGGAGCGGATACGGCGGATGCGGGCGGCGATGGCCGCCGCGGCGCAGCGGGAGGGGCTCGCCGTGGTCGCCTCGGGGACGCCGGTCCTGGGTGACGTCGTCCCGCCGCTGATCACCGAGGACCCGCGCTACGAGGTGGGCATCGCCACCTACCGGTCCCTCCACGACGAGCAGGCCATCTGCGCCGGGCACGTCCACGTGCACCTGCCGGACCGGGAGCGGGCGGTGCTGGTGGGCAACCACCTGCGGCCGTGGCTGCCGGTGCTGCTGGCGATGACGGCCAACTCGCCGCTGTGGGCGGGACGCGACACCGGCTACGCCAGCTGGCGGGCCCTGTGCTGGGGCAAGTGGCCGGTGGCCGGGCCGCCGCCGTACTTCGCCTCCCTCGCCGAGTTCGAGGAGACGATCGCGGCGCTGACCGAGTCGGGGGCGCTGGTCGACCCCGGGACGATCTTCTGGGACGTACGGCCGTCCGCGCGGCTGCCGACGCTGGAGGTCCGGGTGGCCGACGTGCCCGCCACCGCGGGGGAGTCGGCGATGCTCGCGGCCGTGGTGCGCGGCCTGGTGGTGACGTCCCTGCAGCGGGTGGAGCGCGGCGACCCGGGCCCGCCGCTGCCGGCCGAGCGGCTGCGCGCGGCCTACTGGCGGGCGGCGCGCGACGGCCTGGACGGGCACGGCGTCGATCCCGGCACCGGCCGGCTGCGGCCCGCCGGCGAGCTGCTGGAGGCGTTGCTGCGGCACATCGGCCCGGCCCTGGAGGAGACCGGCGACCTGGACATGGTCGGCGGGCGGATGGCGTGGCTGCGCGCCGCCGGCACCGGGGCGGCGCGTCAGCGGGCCGCCCTCGGCCGGCGCGGGCGGCCCGCCGACGTGGTCGACGATCTGGTGGCGCGGCTGGTGGAGCGGGACACCGCTCAGGCCGGGTGAGCCTCCCCTGAGGCGAGCCGCGCGGCCAGGAAGTCGCGCAGCGGCCGCACGTGCCGTACCGGATCCAGCCAGCGGGCCATCAGGTCCTCCAGCAGGTGCTGCTCGCCCGTCTGCTCACGGTGCCGCCAGGCCCGCACGACCGGGTGCAGGAAGGCGCTCTCGTCGGCCCGCTCGGGGGTGGGGTGCCGCCGGATGGCGAACACGTCGGGATGGTCCCGGCGCCCCCAGCGCAGGGTGACGGTGAAGTACAGCGGGTGCCCGCCGAAGCGCTCGACCGCGTAGTCCTCCGGCAGGTCCTCGTAGCGTGTGACCTCCCCGGTGGTCTCGTCGACCACGTACACGTCGCACAGGTACTCGAACTGCGTCCACAGCGCCGAGCTGTAGTTGACCCGCTCCAGCATGGCGGTGGTCAGCCCGTCCGGGTCGGCCGGAAGGGTCCGCCGGTCGAGCGGGACGCCCTCGTAGCGCTCGCGGAGCAGGGCGGTCATGGTGCGCAGGTTGTAGCGGAACCCGTCGATGAACGCCGAGGAGGCGCGTTTGAAGTCGCGGGCCTGCATCAGGGTGCCCGCGAAGTACAGGCCGTCGACGTTGACCGACCGGAAGTCGGGGCGGATCGCCGGAAGCCGCCCGCCGGGGACGCGCTCGGGCAGGCAGGAGTCGTCGAAGAGCGAGGTGTCCATGGTGAAGCCGGTGCAGCGCAGCACGTCGTCGTACTCCAGCAGCGCCTGCTCGCCGTCGGCCAGGGTGTAGGTGATGGCGACCTCGAAGTGGTCGCCGTCGCGCCGGATCCGGTCGACGTCGCACTCCAGCACCCCGTGCAGGGTCTTGAACCAGTAGCTGTCCAGCAGCGCGCCGTACTGGCCGCGCACGTGGCCGGGATGCTTGCTCGTCCAGGCCAGGCGCACCGGGCTCGGGCTGGCCAGGTGGACCACCGCCGCGTGGCCGAGCAGGGCCTGGGCGGTCTCGAACGCCGAGTTGCCCTTACCGATGATCAGGACCCGCCGGTCGGTGAAGTCCTCCCCGGAGACGGGCATGTCCTCATACCCCCGGGCCAGCTCGATCCCGGGGATGTCGGGGACGTACGGCCCGCCCCACCCGGCCGCGACGATCACGCACTCGGCGTGGAAGACCTCACCCCCGGCGTGTACGGCGAAGCGGTCGCCGGTCTTCTCGATCCGGTCGACGGGCGTGGAGAAGCGCACGTTGAGCCGGTGCCCGCGCTGGAAGTCGGTGAGATAGCGGACCAGGTCGTCGGCCTGGGGGAAGTAATCCTGCGAGTAGCGGGGGAACATCAGCTCCGGCTCGTCGTTGAGCAGCGAGTTCCAGTCCCAGCGCAGGGCGATCTCCGGGTCCTTCTGGCCGGTGTGGACCTTGTTCAGCGAGATCAGCCTGCGGTGGCGCGGATAGCGGCGGAAGAACCCCCCGGGCCCGGCCTCGCGCTCCAGGGTGAGATAGTCGGCCCCGGCGCGCTGCAGGAAGTAGCTGAGCTGCAGTCCGCCCGGACCGGCACCGATGATCAGATAGCGATGGGCGCGCCCCCCGGCTCCGGCCGTCATCGGGCCCGCTGCTCCGCCGGGGCGGCCTCGCGCGCGTATCCGGCCGTGACGATCACCTCGGCCATCGCGGCATAGGCCGCCGGGTCGTCGGGGGCGAAGGTGCCCAGGCCGTCGACGTAGCGGTTGAACATGCAGAAGGCCGCGGCGATCAGCACGGTGTCGTGGATCTCGACGTCGGTGGCGCCCTCGCGCCGGGCGCTGAGGATCAGGTCCTCGGTGACGGCCCTGCCGCTGCGCTGGACCGCGCCGGCGATGGCCAGCAGGGCCTTGAGCTTGGCCGGGATCGGCGCGCCGGCCGGGTCGGCGCGCACCTGCTCCACCAGCTCCATGCCCTCGGGCAACTGGGCCGCGGCGAAGGCGGAGTGCGAGGAGCAGCAGAACCGGCACTCGTTGAGGCCGGAGACGTAGGCCGCGATCAGCTCGCGCTCCCCGCGCGTCAGCGTGCTCTCTCCGCGCAGCAGCACCTCGGCCAGCTGGTTCAGCGGCAGGGCCGTCTCGGGGCGGAAGCGGAACAGGCCGCGGATTCCCGGGTCGTCGGAGTTGAGGGAGATGTGCGGCATGGCGCTCCTTATACGGACGCGTGGAAAATCCACTTACGCGACGAACGAATCCGCCCGACCGATCCTGATGATCGCCACATCGCCGTCCGGCTGTCAATGCCGGATTCACCCCTATTGTTGCAATAAGGGTTCGTCACTATTCCGGGAATTGTCGGGTCCGCCTGGCCATACGGTAAGTCTGTTATTGCCGTATTGTCGATTTCGGTGAATCGGGCGTAACGTCACTCACGTTCCGGAAGGCTCATCCCACCGCAAGGAGTTCCTTTCATGTCAGAACACCCGGACGTCACGGTCGTCCGCGAGAGCTACGAGGCCCTGGCCAAGGGCGACCTGGACCGGTTCCGCGACGACCTGCTCGCCGACGACGTGACGTTCCACATCCCCGGCCGGGGCGCGCTGGCCGGCGACTACCGCGGCAAGGAGGAGGTGGCCGGCTACCTGGCGAAGTTCATCGAGCTCGGCGGCGTGCTGCGGTTCGAGCCGGACGCCTTCCTGTCCGACGACGGGCGGGTGGCCGCGCTGCTGCACATCCGGGGCGAGCGCGAGGGCCGGGTCCTGGACGAGCGGGGCGTGCACGTGTTCCGCGTCGCCGGCGGCAGGATCAGCGAGCGCTGGAGCTTCCCCCAGGACGCCTACGCCGTCGACGAGTTCTTCGCCTGACGGGGCTCACGCCGATGAGCCTGACGGGCTCGCGCCGATGAGCCTGAGGGCTTCCGGCGAGCCTGATGGCTTCCGGTGCCGCCGGTGCGCGCACCGGCGGCACCGGCTCCTCACCCCTGGCGCAGCGCCTCGGCCAGCACCGCCACGTACCCCCCGGTCCGCCGCGCCCGCTCGGCGTAGTGGGCCGGGTCGTCCGAGGCGACCGTCCCGAGGCCGTCGACGTAGCGGTTGAACATGCAGAAGGCCGCGGCGATCAGCACGGTGTCGTGGATCTCGACGTCCGTGGCGCCCTCGCGCCTGGCCTCGGCGACCAGATCCCCGGTGACGGCCCTGCCGCTGCGCTGGACCGCGCCGGCGATGGCCAGCAGGGCCTTGAGCTTGGCCGGGACCGGGGCGCCGGCCGGGTCGGCGAGCACCCGGTCCACCAGTTCCATCCCCTCGGGGAAGCGCACGGCGGTGAACGCCGCGTGGGTGGAGAAGCAGAACCGGCACTCGTTCAGCGCCGACACGTAGGTGGCGATCAGCTCGCGCTCCCCGCGCGTCAGCGTGCTGTCCCCGCACAGCAGCACCTCCACCAGCTGGTTCAGCGGCAGGGCCGTCTCGGGGCGGAAGCGGAACAGCCCGCGCACCCCCGGATCGCCGGAGTCGAGGGAGATGTACGGCTCCGGCTTCCCCTCGTGGTTGACCCACGTCTCCGGCTCCGGCCATTGGATTTCGCAGGAGACCAGGTCGGGCAGGACCGTGATCGACGGCTTGGCGGCGGCGCGCAGAGTGGAAGGATGAGTCACTGCGTTCGTCATTTCTCGCACCTTTCACGCGTTCTCGATTTTCCTCACGCCCTCGAATGTGCGCCTCCCGGCTCTCCGAAAACAGACAAAACAGGATCATCATGTTGTTCGTGGGTGCCGCTTCCTGCCAGTCCGGCGCTTGACGCCGCGCGATTTCTCCTATTCGCCGACCGGCTGAGAAGTCCGGCGGGCTCTTCGCGACAGCGGGCGGGACCGGTCCGGTTCCGGCGCGAACAACCCGCTCCCCCCGTGCGTCCAACCACCGTCAGGTGTCGTGGAGGTGTGCGGTGGGACGCAGCGGGCTCGCCCCGGGGGATCCGGAGCGGCTGGGGGGATACTGGCTGGCCGGGAGGCTGGGTCAGGGGGGCCAGGGAGTCGTCTACGACGCATACGACGAGACGGGCCGCCGGGTCGCGGTCAAGGTGCTGCACGGTGACGTGGCCGCCGACCCGGTGCTGCGCAACCGCTTCGCCAGGGAGGCGGCCGCGGCGCAGCGGGTCGCCTCCTTCTGCACGGCGCGGCTGATCGCGGCCGAGACGACCGGGCCCAAGCCGTACATCGTCAGCGAGTACGTCGAGGGCCCGAGCCTGCGCCGCTCGGTGGAGATGGGCGGGGTGTTCGAGGGCGACCGTCTCATGCGGCTGGCCGTGGCGATCGCGACCGCGCTGACCGCCGTCCACGAGGCCGGCGTCGTGCACCGCGACCTCAAACCGGACAACGTGCTGATCGGCCCCGACGGGCCCCGCGTCATCGACTTCGGCATCGCCAAGACGAAGGAGACCTCGCTCAGCTTCCCCGCCCAGGTCGTCGGCACCCCGCCGTACATGGCCCCGGAGACGCTGACCGCCGCGCGGGTGGGCCCCGCCGCCGACGTCTTCGCCTGGGGGGCGACGGTCCTGTTCGCGGCGACCGGGCACAGCCCGTTCGAGGCCGACAGCGTGGGCGCGGTCATGCACCGGGTGCTCACCCGCGAGCCGTCGGTGGACATGCTGCCCGAGCCCCTGCGCTCCCTGGCCGCCGCCGCGCTGGACAAGGACCCCGAGGCCCGGCCGGCCGCCCGCGACCTGCTGCTCGGGCTGGTCGGCAAGGGGAGCGGCCTGCTCGACGAGGGGGCCAGGGCCGCGGCGGGCCTGCGCGCCCCGCGGAGCCCCGACACCGTCTCCCGCGGGCTCGGGGCGGTCGCCGAGGACGTCTACGCCGCGCTGGGCCCGGCCGGGCAGGAGGCGGTGCCCCGCATCATGCTGCGCATGGTGGTCCCGGGTGACAGCGGCGCCGACACCGTGCGCCGCGCCGCCCTGAGCGAGTTCGCGCCGAGTGACGAGCCGGTGCTGGCCGCCTTCATCCGGGCGGGGCTGCTCTTCCGGGACGAGAGCACGGTACGGCCGGCCGGCGCCGCGCTCCTGCGGGCCTGGCCGCGCCTGCACTCCTGGCTGGAGGCCGAGCGCACGGGGCTGCCGATCCACCGGCGGCTGGGCGAGGCCGCCCGCCTGTGGGAGGAGCACGGCCGCAAGCCCGGCGACCTCTACCAGGGCACCCCGCTGGAGATCGCCCGCGAGTGGGCCACCACCGGCCGCCACTACGTGGACCTCAACGCGCTGGAGACCCGGTTCCTGGACGAGGGCACGGCCGCCACGCGGCGTGCCGTACGGCGGCGCAGGCTGTTCACCACTGCGCTGGCCACGCTGACGGTCGTCGCGGTCCTGGCCGGTCTCCTGGCCGAGCAGCAGCGCCGCGCCGCCGACGCCGAGCGGACGAAGGTCGCCGCGCGGCTGGACGAGGCGGTGGCCCGCTCGCTGGCCGGGCAGGCCGGACGGCTGCGCCCGGTGGCCCCGGAGACCGCCAGGCTGCTCGGCGTGGCGGCCTGGAGGACCGCCCCGGTCCCCGAGGCCCGCACGGCGCTGCTGGAGTCGGCGGGACAGCGGGAGACGGCGGCGTTCACCCTCCCCGCGGGCGAGCTTCCGGCGAGCGTGGAGGATCCGCCCGCCACGGTGATGGACGCGCGCGGCGGGCGGCTGGCGGTCGTGGCCGGCACGGAGGGGCGGATCTGGGACCTCGCCACCCGCAGGCAGGTGTCGAAGATCACCGGCATCCCCCGGGACGTGTACGGCTTCCAGCTCAGCCCCGACGGCACCCGGCTGGCGATGCGGGGCGACCGCGACCGCGTCTGGGACGGGCGGACCGGGCGGGTCACGCCGTCGGAGCTGTCGTCCGACGGGTTCGAGGCGTTGCTGGCGCAGTGGCGGGACTCGGGCGACGGCACGCTGCCCAGGTGGTTCCCCGAGACCTCCGCGGAGCGCTGGGGGTCGGTCAGCGGGGACGGCCGGTACGGCGCGCTCGTCCGCTACGTCACCGACATCCAGGTCTGGGACCTGAACCGGCGCACGATGATCGGGACCGTCCCGGAGAAGGGCGGCTGGCCCTCGCCGGCCTCGGGCGACCCGGCGATGTACACGGAGTTCAGCCCGGACGGCAGGACCCTGGCGGTGCTCAGCGAGCCGGGCGTGGTGAAGCTGTACAGGCCCCGCGAGAGCCCGGAATGGCCGTTCATGACGCTGCGCTACCAGCCGGGGGAGAACTTCGGGGGGATGCAGTTCAGCGGGGACGGCCGGTTCCTGGCGATCGGCGGCGGCCACGAGGTGACCATGTGGCGGATCGACCACGCGGCGTGGGCGCCCTACGACGGCATCCGGGTGCTGCGCCATCCGCTGGCCCTGGCCGACCCCGAGGACGTGCGCTTCGGCCCCGACGACCGGACCCTCGTGGTCGGCGACGGGGTGTCCGTGCGCGTCCTGGACGTGGCGGACCTGACCAGGCCGAAGCTCGCGACCGGCGGGGAGGGCTTCCTGGTGGACGCCGCCTTCAGCCCGGACGGGAGCCTGCTGGCCACGCTCAGGGTGCGCAACCCGCGCGACTACCGCAGCCGCACGGCCACGCTCGCGCTGTGGGACACCGCGACCGGACGGCGCCGGGCCCGGCTCACCGGCCCGTGGGCCGACCCCGACACGGACGAGTTCCTGCCGCCGGCCGAGACGAACACCGATCACCGCCTGGCCTTCAGCCCGGACGGGCGCACGCTCGCCGTCGCGGGAGCCGAGATCACCCTGGTCGACGCGGCGTCCGGGAAGGCCGCCGGGACGCTCGCCCGGACCGGCCCCCGCCTGCTGCCGGGGGATCCGGCGACGCTGCCGAAGCCGGACATCACCCTGCCCGCCTTCGATCCCGCCGGGCGGCGCCTGGTCGCCGTGGACCACGACGCGATCGTCTCCTGGGACGTGGCCGGGCGGCGGCAGGAGTCGGCGACGGTCCTGGACCGCCCGGAGCAGGGCTGGGGGCTGGCGGTGCGCCCCGACGGCGGGGAGCTGAGCGTGTTCGGGGACAGGGGGGTCAGCGTGGCCGCGATCACCGGTGCGGCCCGCCCGGCGTTCCCCGCCACCCGCAAGAGCGCGGTCCTGCGTTACAGCGGGGACGGGCGCACGCTGCTCGTCGGCGATCCCGACGGCTCGGTCCGCCTGTGGGACGCCGGGAGCCGGCAGGTCACCGACCCGCCGCTGCGGGGCCACTCCGAGCTGGTGACGACCACCGCCCTGGCCGGCAACACGCTGGCCACCGGTTCGCGCGACGACACGGTCCGCCTGTGGGACCTGACCACCCGCGAGCAGGTCGTCGCCCTGTCCGGGCACACCGACGACGTGGTCGCGCTGGCGGTCACCCCGGACGGGACGCTGCTCAGCGCCGGGCGCGACGGGGTCATCGGGCGCACCGACCTCGACCCCGGGCGGGTCGCCCGCGCGGTCTGCGACCGGGCCGGCCGTACCCTCACCGCGGACGAATGGGCGCGTCACGTGCCCGGCCGGCCGTACCGGGACGTGTGCACCGCGGCCGGGCCCTGAGCGGGAATCCGGAATCGGGCGCACGGAGGGGATTCACCGGGAGGGGATCCGGCGGCGGGGGATCCGGCGGGAGGAGATCGGCCGGGAGAGGATTCACCGCCGCGTCAAGGGTAGATCGTCAACCGGGATCAGGTCTTCGGTCACCCCTGATTGGGGCTATCGACCCCTGTTCCGGTAAAATCGGTCGGTCCCTATGCAGGTTATATATCTGGATCAATCGCCTTAAAGGCGACAGGAGGTGCGGCATGACGACGGCTGCCGGTCTGCAGACCGTGGTGACCGTCCCGGCACGTTTCCGCGGCCCCGAGGGCTCGGCGAACGGCGGATGGATCGCGGGCACGGTCTCCGAGGCGCTTCACGGCGCCCGCCACGACTCGGCCGTCGAGGTGACGCTGCACGCGCCCACGCCGCTGGAGAGCGAGCTGGACCTGCGCCAGCTGGCCAACACCGCCACCCTCACCCACGGCGAGACCCTCCTGGTCGAGGCGATCACCGTCGCCGAGGACATCGAGGCCCCGGCGTTCGTGCCCTTCAACGAGGCGGCCCACGCCGAGCGCGGCTTCGCCGGACTGACGGGCCACGCCTTCCCCGGCTGCTTCGCCTGCGGCATGCGCGAGCCCGGCGACGGCCTGCGGATCTTCCCCGGCCGGGTGGAGGGCGCCGACCTGGTCGCCGCCGGCTGGCGGGTGCCGATGACCGTCACCGACCAGGACGGAGTCGTCCCCGACGCGGTCGTCTGGGCCGCGCTCGACTGCGCCACCGGCTGGGCCCACTTCGGGCCCGGCGAGTTCGCGCTGCTCGGCCGCCTGACCGCCCGGGTCCACCGCCGCGTCTACCCCGGCGGCACCTACTCCGTGGTCGCCCGCGCCACCGGCCGCGAGGGTCGCAAGCTCTTCGGCGAGAGCGCGATCTACGAGGTGGACGGCACCCTGGTCGCCGCCGCCAAGGCCACCTGGATCGTTCCGGCCTGAGGCCGCCCTCCCGCGGGACCGTTCCGGCCCGGGGCCGGGACGGCCCGGAGCGCGACGATCCGTGATCCGGCCCCTTCCGCCACCCCGTGGGAGGGGCCGGGCCGCTTTATGAGCGGCGTGATAATTTTCGCCGGATAAATCGCCATCCGGGGCGGAGAGTTTGTCGCGGGACGCGACTACCTTCGGCGGACATGGCCTCCCCTTCCGCCGCACCGCCGGACCTCGCCGCCGCACCCGTGCCGTGGTTCGAGCGCCTTCTCGTCGTCCTGTTCGTCGTCGTGCCCTTCCTGGCCGTGCTGGCCGCCGTCCCCTTCGCCTGGGGCTGGGGGCTGGGCTGGCGGGACGTGGTCATCGCCGTGGTGATGTACCTGATCACCGGGTTCGGCATCACCGTCGGCTACCACCGGCACTTCACCCACCGCTCCTTCCAGGCGAAGACCTGGCTGCGGGTGGTGCTGGCGGTCGCCGGCGGCATGTCGCTGCAGGGGCCGGTCATCCGCTGGGTGGCCGACCACCGGCGCCACCACAAGTACGCCGACCGGGACGGCGACCCGCACTCGCCGTGGCGGTTCGGGCCGGGGTTCGTCGGGCTGGGCAAGGGCCTGTTCCACGCCCACGTGGGATGGCTGTTCCGTTCCGAGCGCACCTCCCGGCGGCGCTTCTGCCCCGACCTGCTCGCCGACCGGCCGATCAGGTTGCTGTCCCACGACCTGGCGTACGTGCCGGTCGTGCTGCTCTCGCTGGGACTGCCCACCCTGATCGGCGGGCTGTGGGGCGGCTCCTGGCACGCGGCGCTCACCGCCTACTTCTGGGGCGGGCTGGTGCGCATCTTCGCCCAGCACCACGTGACGTGGTCGATCAACTCGATCTGCCACACCTTCGGCAAGGAGGAGTTCGCGGTCAGGGACCGCTCCCGGAACGTGTGGTGGCTGGCCGTGATCTCGCTGGGCGAGGCCTGGCACAACCTGCACCATGCCGACCCCACCTGCGCCCGGCACGGCGTGCTCCGCGGCCAGGTCGACCCCAGTGCCCGGCTGATCTGGCTGTTCGAGCGCTTCGGCTGGGCCTGGGACGTGCGCTGGCCGGATCCCGGGCGCCTGGCCGCCCGGCGGGTGGGCGCCGCGGCCTGAGACGAGCGCGGCCTGAGGCGAGCGTGGCCTGCGATGAGTCCGGCCTGCGGCGACCCGGGAAAACCGGCTGCACGCCCCATAATTACCGCATGAGGATTACCGTCATCGAACACGAGGCCGCAGCCGGTCCGGGGTACCTCGCCGAGTGGCTGACCGGGGCCGGAGCCGTCTGCGAGGTCGCCCGGCCGTACCTGGGCGAGGCGGTGCCGCAACGCGCTGCCGACGGGCTGGTCGTGCTCGGCGGCGAGGCGGCGGCCTGGGAGGACGAGCAGTACCCCTGGCTGCCCGCCACCCGCGACCTGCTGCGCCGCTCGGTCGCCGGCGGCGTGCCGACGCTGGGGATCTGCCTGGGGGCGCAGCTGATGACGCTCGCCTGCGGGGGGAGCGTCGAGCGCGGCGAGCGGGGCCTGGAGGTCGGCGCGTGCCGCGTCCTGCCGCTCCCGGCCGGGCGGGACGATCCGCTTCTGCGCGGTCTGCTGGACGGCCCGGAGCCCGCGGTGGCGGTGCAGTACCACCGTGACGCGATGACCCGCCTGCCCGAGGGGGCGGTGCCGCTGGCGACCGGGGAGGCCTATCCCAACCAGGCCTACCGGCTGGGGGAGCGGGCCTGGGCGGTGCAGTTCCACCCCGAGGCCACCCCGGAGATATTCGTGAACTGGACGAATGACTCCGCCGACTACCTGACGGGCCAGGACTACCGCGTCGAGGACCTCAACGCGGAGGTCAAGGCCGCCGAGGCCCGGCTCGTCGCGAGCTGGAGGCCCTTCGCCGAGCGCTTCGCCGCCGTGGCCGGGAAGCCGTGATCGGCTGATTACGCGGAGAAACCGCTGACGACTCCGCACCGTTTCCGAACTACCGTGGCGGCGACGCTCCGACGACGTGGCGTGTTTGCCGTTGATCCCCTGGTGCAAGATTGAGGAAGGTCAGTGGTGCTTGCGATCGGAGACGAGGAAGGGGCGGTGGAGACCGTGCCCCGCATGCAGACGACCGCCGGGCGGCTGGCCCGGCTCGGCTTCGCCGACGGGGCCAGGGCCGAGCGGCTCCTCGACGAGCTGGGGCCGGAGGCCGTCGGCGACGTCGCACTGCTGGACTCCCTCGTCGGCGCGGCCGATCCCGACCTGGCGCTCACCTCGCTCAACCGGCTCGCCGAGCGGGATCCGAGCGTTCTCGGAGCGCTCCGTTCCGATCCCGGCCTGCGGGACAGGCTCCTGGGCGTCTTCGGCGTCAGCGCCGCCCTCGGGGACCACGTGGTCAGGCATCCGGAGCACCGGCGCCTGCTGGAGGGCGAGGCGGCCGCGCGCCGCCCGTCGCAGGAGGAGCTCCGCACCGACCTGCTGCTGGCGGTCGGAGCCGAACCCGACGAACCCGGGCCGCGCGCCCGCGACGCCTCCACCGAGACCCTGTCCGCGCTGCGCGTCGCCTACCGGGGCCGCCTGCTGCACCTGGCCGCCAGGGACGTCATCGGGGAGGCCTCGCTGGCCGAGGTCACAGCCGAGCTGTCGGCGCTGGCCGGCGCCGCGCTGGAGGCGGGACTCGCCGTCGCCAGGTCGGAGCACCCCGAGGCCGCGGGCGTACGGCTGGCCGTCATCGGCATGGGCAAGTGCGGAGCACGCGAGCTCAACTACATCAGCGACGTCGACGTGATCTTCGTGGCCGAGCCCGGCGAGGACGCCGGGGAGGGCGCCGACGAGACGCAGGCCGTACGGCTGGCCACCCGGCTGGCCCAGGGGATGATGCGCGCCTGCTCGGCCACCACCCCCGAGGGCGCGCTGTGGGAGGTGGACGCGGCGCTGCGCCCCGAGGGCAAGGCGGGGCCGCTGGTGCGCACCCTCGCCAGCCACCAGGCCTACTACCGGCGCTGGGCCAAGACCTGGGAGTTCCAGGCGCTGCTGAAGGCCCGGCCGGTCGCCGGGGACCCCGGACTCGGCGGACGCTACGTCGCCGCGATGAACGAGATGGTCTGGCAGGCCGCCACGCGCGAGAAGTTCGTCGAGGACGTGCAGGCGATGCGCCGCCGGGTGGAGGCGCACGTCCGCGTCGAGGAGGCCGAGCGGCAGATCAAGCTCGGCCCCGGCGGGCTGCGCGACATCGAGTTCGCCGTCCAGCTGCTCCAGCTCGTGCACGGCCGCCTGGACCCCATGCTGCGCCGTCGCGCCACGCTGCCCGCGCTGGCCGCGCTGTCGCGGGGCGGCTACGTCGGCCGCGACGACGCCAAGGCACTGGCCGAGGCCTACAGCTTCCTGCGCCAGGTCGAGCACCTGATCCAGCTGCACCGGCTGCGCCGTACCCACGTGGTGCCCGAGGGGGAGGGCGACCTGCGGCGGCTCGGGCGCGGGCTGGGCATGACCAGCGACCCGGTGGGGGAGTTCACCACCCGGTGGAGGCGGCACGCGATGGAGGCCCGCCGCCTGCACGAGAAGCTGTTCTACCGGCCGCTGCTGCAGGCCGTGGCCCGGCTGCCCGAGTCGGAGGACCGCCTGTCCACCGCCGCGGCCCAGGCCCGCCTGGAGGCGCTCGGCTACACCGACCCCGCCGGGGCGCTGCGCCACATCAGCGCGCTGACCAGCGGCGTCTCCCGCCGGGCCGCCATCCAGCGCACGCTCCTGCCGGTCATGCTCGGCTGGTTCGCCGACGCCCCCGACCCCGACGCCGGGCTGCTGGGATTCCGCCAGGTCTCCGACAAGCTCGGCGCCACCGCCTGGTACCTGCGGCTGCTGCGCGACGAGACCGCGGTGGCCGCCCGGCTGGCCAGGCTCCTGGGCACCAGCAGATACGCCACCGGTCTGCTGATGCACGCCCCCGAGGCGGTGGCGATGCTCGGCTCCGACACCGAACTGGAACCCCGGCGCCCCGAGGCGCTGCTGTCGGAGGCGCGGACCGTGGTCGGCCGCCACCCGCACCAGGCCGAGACGGCGGTCGCCGCCGTGCGCGCGCTGCGGCGCAAGGAGCTGTTCCGTACGGCGGTCGCCGACCTGGACGGGATCATCGACATCGAACGGGTCGGCCAGACGCTGTCCCACCTCAACGACGTGACGATCCAGGCCGCCCTGGACGCGGCGATCGCCAAGGTCGAGATGGAGCGGCGGACCCCGCTGGGCACCCGGTTCGCGGTGATCGCGATGGGCCGCCTGGGCGGCCTGGAGTGCTCCTACGGCAGCGACGCCGACGTGATGTTCGTCCACGAGCCGCTGCCGGAGGTGCCGGAGAAGGAGGCGACCGACGCCGCCCACGCCGTGGCCAACGAGCTGCGCCGGCTGCTGGCCCTGCCGGCTCCCGACCCGCCGCTGACCGTCGACCCCGACCTGCGCCCGGAGGGCCGCCAGGGGCCGCTGGTCCGCACGCTGGCCTCCTACGCCGCCTACTACGGGCGCTGGTCGTCGCCGTGGGAGGCCCAGGCGCTGCTGCGCGCCCGTTTCTGCGCCGGGGACGCCGGACTCGGGGTGGCCCTGTTGCACCTGGCCGACCCGCTGCGCTACCCGCCCGAGGGCGTGTCCGACGCCGCCGTGCTGCAGATCCGCAAACTGAAGGCGCGGATGGAGGCCGAGCGGCTGCCGCGCGGGGCCGACCCCACCCTGCACACCAAGCTCGGCCGGGGCGGGTTGTCGGACGTGGAGTGGGTGGCCCAGCTCATCCAGCTGCGCCACGCCGGGCGGCTGCCGTCCCTGCGCACCACCCGGACCCTGCAGGCGCTGCGCGCGGCGGTCGCCGAGAAGCTGCTCGACCCCGCCGACGAGGCCGTGCTGGCCGAGGCCTGGTGCTTCGCCTCCCGGATCCGGGACGCGATCGTCCTGGTCAAGGGCCGCGCGGCCGACTCCATCCCGGCGGACGTCCGCGAGCGCGCGCTCATCGCCCGCGCCCTCGGCTACCCGCCCGAGGGCAGCGAGGATTTCATGAACGACTATCTGCGCGTCACCCGCCGCGCCCGCACCGTCGTGGAGCGCGTCTTCTACGGGGACTGACGACTCCTCCAGGAGGACCGACGGGTCCTTCCGCGAGGACCGGCAGATCCGGAAAGACCGATATCCACGGGGTTTCGGGTTCCTGTTGCGCCCGCTCTGACCGGCGTGTATCAACAGTCCGGGTGATCCGTTTTGATATCCGTTTACGCTGATCTGGCCATCGGCCTCGTCCTGGCCTTCCTGCTGCTGTCGCTCCTGGTCAGCGGGATCAACGAGGCCTTCGTCCGGATGCTCGGGATCCGCAGCAAGTTTTTGTGGGCCTACCTGCGCGACACCCTGGACGGCGGTTCGGAGGAGGGGAAGTCGTGGATCCCCACCAAGGTCGCCGACGTCTTCGCCAAGCTGCCCTTCTCCAAGGACGACCCCCGTCCCGAGCACAGCCCGGACCCGGCTCCCCCCGTGGTCGCGCCGGTGCCGGTGGACCCCGCCACCGTGCTGGCCGCCGACGAGCCGGTCCCCAAGATCGACATGACCGAGCGGATCTACCAGCGGCTGCAGGAGATCGACCACCCCAAGGGGAAGCGGACCAGCATCTCCGACATCCCGCCCGAGCGCTTCTCCGGCGCGGTGATGGAGCTGGTCTCCGCCGAGGAGGACGGGGTCGAGGGCCTGCTGACCAAGCTGGAGGCCATCAACAGCCCGCTGGCCGGGCACCTGCGGGGCGTGTGGGAGGGCGCGCAGCGGGACCTGGAGAAGTTCCGCCGCGGCGTGGAGAACTGGTTCGACGGGGAGATGCAGCGCCTGTCCAACCTCTACCGCCGCTACGTCAAGTGGGTGGTGTTCGCCCTCGGGGTGACGCTGACGCTGCTGTTCGGCATGGACGCGCTGGAGTACGGCAAGACGCTGCTGCGGGACAACGCCTTCCGGGCCGGGGTGGCGGCCATCGCGGGCGGCAGCGAGGGGGGCCTGACGGCGCTGGAGGAGAAGTGCGCCGGGGCCAAGCCGTACGACTGCGTGACCGAGTCCCTCAGCTCGCCCGCCATGGTCAAGGTCTTCGACCACGCCATCGTGAGCATCACGATCCCGCCGGGCGGTGAGGACCCGTCCCTGAACTGGAACGGCGCCCTCTGGTGGGACCGCGTGAGCAGCCCGGGGCACTGGCCCGGCTTCATCCTGACGGTCGTCGCCCTGCTGTTCGGCGCTCCCTTCTGGTGGGACGTCCTGCGCCGCCTGACCGGGTTCCGCAACCGTTCCTGAGCGTGCCTGCGGCGCGGCATGTCCGGCGGTCCGTGCGGTCCGTCCGGGACGCGGTCTGCCCGGGTGCGGTCCCGTCCGGGGCGTGGTCCGTGCGGGTACGGCGCCGCCCGGTTCCCCGGGCGGCGCCGTACCCGGATCAGCGCAGGGCGGGCAGGATCCGGTCGACGTGGCCCAGAGGGTCGGACCCGATCGGGCGCAGCACCACGGTGCCGGCCCCGGCCTCCCACAGCGACCTGACGACCCCGGCCGCGGTCTCGGCCGGTCCGGCGGCCATGGGCACCTCGTGCGGCGCGACGCCCAGGAACTCCGCCTGTCCGGTGGCCGCGGGCAGGACGGCGGCGCGGACCTCCTCGGGGTCGTCGCCGACGTAGAGGTGGACGAACACCACCACCTCGTGGTCGCCGCCGGTCTCGCCGATCATCGCGCGGGCCCGCCGTACCCGCCCGGCGTCGAACCCCTCGGGCAGGATCGTGCCCTGGGCCACCCGCCCGGACAGCTCCAGCGAGCGGGGCCGTACCACACCGGCCAGGACCGGCGGCGGTACGGCGGGCGGATGCACCAGGCCGATCCCGTCCAGCCGTACGGCGCGGCCGTCGCAGGTGACCCTCTCGCCGCGCAGCAGCGCCCGCACCGCCACGATGGTCTCCTCCAGCAGCGCCAGCGGCGAGGGCGCGAGCGCCCCGACGCCGCGCATCCACTCCTGCACGCCGTGGCCGATCCCGGCGGCCAGGCGGTGCGGGTGCACGCGGGCGAGGTTGCCCAGCTCCATGGCCAGCAGGGCGGGGTTGCGCAGCGGGGCCGGGGTGATCCCGATGCCCACGCGCAGCCGCTCGGTGACGGCCAGCGCCGTGGCGGCCGACGAGATCGAGCCCGTCCAGCCCAGGTCCTCCACCACCCACAGGTCGTCGACCTGCGTGACGCCGTCCAGGCGGCGGGCGAAGGGGACGAGGTCCTCGGGGGGAAGGTCGCGGTCGAACATCACGCCCAGGCGCATGGCTCTCCTCGATGGCGGGGATCATCACGGACCGGGCCCGGGACGATCACCGGGCTCCGGCCGGTCAAAGGTAACGGAAGAACCCGGCGAAGCCCCTGACCCGGGTCAGGGGGTCGATCCTGACCGTGGTCCCGGTGCGCAACGCGTTGATCATCTTGCCCTCGCCGATGTAGACGCCGACGTGGTGGGTCCTCACCTTGCGCCTTTTCACCGTGCCGTAGAAGACGAGGTCGCCCGGGCGCGCCAGCCGGGCCGGGACCTTCGTGAGCCGCCGGACGTGGTCGTCGGTGTTGCCCGGGCCCAGGACGTCGCGGCCGTAGGCCAGGTGATAGACCCAGCGGGCCAGTCCCGAGCAGTCGAGGCCGCGGGTCCTGGTGGCGGGGCACGGTCTGATCGAGCCCCGATAGCCCCGGCAGGTGCCCAGCGAGGGCCCGGGCCGCTCGGCGTGGCCGCCGCCCCAGGAGTAGGGGATCGCCCCGCCGGGCCAGCCGGGCCGTCCGTCCCCGGCCCGGATCGCGTGGGCGATGGCGGTCAGCCGGTTCGGGGTGACGGCGGGCAGGATCGGTACCGAGGCGCTCGTCCCCAGCAGGACGGCCACGAGCACGGCCGCCGCGGCCGTCCCCCGGTGACGGGCGGACGCCCTTCCGGAGAGTCCGGCCACCTTCACCAACCCCGTTTTATCGCGCTATATCAAAATTATTCTGCCGGACGAAACCCCGGCCCGCGCGGCGTGACCGGGGAGCGGCGTGCGCGCGGGGCCGCTGAGGTGCTCGGATGCGCTCAGGCGTGCTCGCGCTCAGTCGCAGTCGTCGATGTCGACGTCGACCTTCTTCTTGGTCTTCGGCTTCTGGCTCGACGAGGAGCCCTTGGGACCCTTGGTGGCCTGGGCGAACGGGGCGATCGCCGTACCACTGGCCGAGGCGGCGCACGCCTCGTCGTCCACGGTGCAGGCGACGAGCGAGGACAGGGCGATGACGATGGCGCCGGCGGTGAGGGCGACGGTACGGAACACGGTTGTTCGTTCTCCTGCTTGTGCGGTTTGTTGCCCTCTATGGATATCCGAAGTCACTTGCATCGCGCTGAAACGTCACTTGTCTCCTGAATCGGATGGGGCTCCCGGGACGTGGACGCCGCGCTCGAAGAAGGTCTCCAGCACCACGACGGTCTGCGTCCCGGTCACCCCGTCGATCTTGAAGACCCGGCGCAGCACGTCCTGCAGTTCCCGGGTGCTGGAGGCGCGCACCTTGACCAGCAGCGAGGCCGGGCCCGCGATGACGTGGGCCTCCTCGATCTCCGGGACCGCCGCCAGGGCCTCGCCGGTCCCGCCCATCCAGGTGTTCCCGTCGACCATCACGTACGCCAGCACGTCCCGGCCGGCCGCCACCGGATCGATGTCCACCGTGGTCCGCCGGATCAGCCCGCGCTCGCGCAGCTTCCTGACCCGTTCGTGGGCCGCGCCGGCCGACAGGCCCACCGCCGCTCCGAGCGCGGCGTACGGCCGTGCGGCGTCCTCCTGCAACAGGCCGATCAGCATCCTGTCGACGTCGTCCATGACATGAACATATCAGGAGGATCAGGCGTTTGACGGAACTGCATTCGGCGATGTTTGCTCTTCTCATGACAGAGTTCACGAGGGAGACCGTCCCGGCCGAGTTCGACGTCCTGGACGAGCGCTTCGCCACGGTGGGCGGTGACGAGCGGATCGAGCGCCTCCACCACGGCTGCCGCTGGGCCGAGGGACCGGTGTACGTCCCCGCGGGCCGCTATCTGCTGTGGAGCGACATCCCCAACGACCGCATGCTCCGCTGGGACGAGCTGACCGGCGCCGTGGGCCCGTTCCGCGTCCCGGCCGGATACGCCAACGGCCACACCCTGGACGCCCGGGGCCGCCTGATCTCCTGCGAGCAGGGCAACCGGCGGGTGACCCGTACCGAGCACGACGGCTCGATCACCGTCATCGCCGACCGGTGGGAGGGCAGACGCCTCAACAGCCCCAACGACGTGGTGGTGAGGTCCGACGGCTCGATCTGGTTCACCGACCCCTCCTACGGCATCACCAGCGACTACGAGGGACACCGCGCCGAAAGCGAGATCGGCGCGGACAACGTCTACCGCGCCGATCCGGTCACCGGCGAGGTGCGCCTGGTGGCCGGTGACTTCGTCCGCCCCAACGGGCTGGCCTTCTCCCCGGACGAGCGGCAGCTCTACGTCGCCGACACCCGCCGCAAGCACCTGCGGGCCTTCGACGTGCACGACGACGGCACGCTGTCGGGCGGCAAGGTGCTCGCCGAGTGCGCGGCCGGTTCCTTCGACGGGATCAGGCTCGACGACACCGGCCGCATCTGGGCCGCCACCCACGAGGGCGTGCACTGCTTCACCCCCGACGGCACGCTGATCGGCAGGCTCCCGCTCCCGGAGAAGACCTCCAACCTGGTCTTCGGCGGGCTGAAGCGCAACTGGCTGTTCATGACCGCCTCGACCTCCGTCTACGCCATCATGCTCAACGTCCGCGGAGCCCGCCCCGCCTACGCCGCCGGATGACATTTGTCACCGCGCTCGCCTGCAAGATCCACAAGCGTCCGGTGATATCGGCGACTGTCCGTGCGCAGGAGGGGCGGGACAGGATCTTTCCTGAAGGAAACCGCATCTCATCGACTTCCTCAGGAGTTCCAGGCCATGAACAGAGCCCTCCCGCGCCCCGCGAAGATCACGGCGATGGCCGCGACCCTGCCCCTGGCACTGTCCCTGGTCGCCACCGGTGGCCCGGCTGCGGCGGCGAGCACCGGCCCGAGCGCCACCGGCCAGGGATGGATCACCTGGGGGTCGTGCGCCGGCATGCGGCCCGCCGAGGGCCGCAAGCTCCCCGCGGGCACCGAGTGCGGCACGCTCACCGTCCCCCTCGACTATGCGGATCCCCGGGGCGGGACCGTCGATCTGGCGTTGATCCGCGTCAAGGCCACCGGCCCGGGCAGGCGGCTGGGGTCGCTGGTGTTCAACTTCGGCGGCCCCGGCGGCTCCGGCGTGGACATCCTCCCTCTGGCCGCCCCGGCCTATACCGCCTTGAACGCCCGCTACGACCTGGTCTCCTTCGACCCGCGAGGGGTGGAGCGCAGCTCCGGCGTGCGGTGCGGCGGCGCCGGGGAGATGGAGAAGTACAACGCCGCCGACGGCTCCCCGGACACCCCGGCCGAACGGGCCCGGCTCAGGCGGGCCACGGCGGAGTTCGTCCGGGCCTGTCAGAAGACCTCCGGCCCGATCCTGCCGCATGTGGGCACCGTCGACGCGGCCCAGGACCTGGAGCAGCTGCGCGCGGCGCTGGGCGAGGACGGGCTGAACTACTTCGGCATGTCGTACGGCACGCATCTGGGCGCGGTCTACGCCACGATGTTCCCCGAGCAGGTGGGCCGCTTCCTGCTGGACGCCCCGCTGGACCCCACACTCTCCTTCCGGCAGCGCACTCTCGACCAGATGAGAGGGTTCCAGCGCTCGTACGAGGCGTTCCTCGCCGACTGCGCCGCCAAGGGCGCGGGCAGGTGCGCGCTCGGTGCGACCCGCAAGACCGCGGGCAAGACGGTCGGGGCACTGTGGAAGCGCCTGGACTCCGAGCCGCTGAAGGTGGGCGGGCGGGAGCTCAACCAGACGCTGGCGACCACCGGCATCGGGGCGGCGCTGTACTCCCGGCAGGCCTGGCCGGTGCTGGAGCAGGCGCTGAGCGCGGCACTCAAGGGCGACGGCCGCCTCCTGCTGGCCATGGCCGACAGCTACACCGGCCGCAGGGCCGACGGCACCTACTCGACCATGCTCACCAGCTTCCCGGCCATCAGCTGCGCCGACAGCACCGAACGGCCCGGCGCCGCCGAACTGGCCGGGACCGAGGCAGCGGCGAGGAAGATCGCCCCCATGTTCGGCGGCGCCGGCCTCGGCAGTCTCTGCGCGCGCTGGCCGTTCGCCGGCAGCGACCTGGCCAAGAAGGTCGACGCCACCGGCTCGGCCCCGATCGTGGTGGTGGCCACGACCGGTGACCCGGCCACGCCGTACGCGTGGGGGCCGAAGCTGACCGCGCAGCTCGGGACCGCCGTCCTGGTCACGTCCGAGGGCGAGGGGCACGGCGCCTACGGGGTCAACGCCTGCACGACGAAGGTCGCCGACGCCTACCTGCTCGACGGGAAGGTCCCGGCCGAGGGCACGCTCTGCCGTTCCTGACGCCGTGACCGGCCCGGGGCACGGCTGCGGTGAGCCGGGTTTGCGGTGGCGCGGTGTTTGTCGGTGGCGTGGTGCAGGATGCGGGACGTCGTTCCACGGTGAAGAGTTCCACGGTGAAGATGGGAGATCGCGATGCCGCTCACGAACCAGCAGGTGCTCGGCCATGTCTTTCTCAAGGAGATGTACGGCGACGGATACTTCCCCGACCACGTCGTAGACAAGGGCGGAGCGATCCTGCTGAGGCTGTGCGAGCGGATCGAGGCCGAGCGGCCGTCGGACCTGGCGGCGCTGTACGCCCTCACCAAGCCCGCGACGGAGGAGTTCAACGACCTGCAGGAGGAGTTCGAGGCGGCCGGCAGCATGATCGACACCGTCGGGCGGGAGATCATCTGCGACCACTTCTGGTTCGTGGCGCAGGCATACGGGTTCACCGACGCGGACGCGGAGGAACTGGTCGCCGCCCGCGACTGGTGAGGAGCCCGCTCCCGCGGCGGCTTCGGGCCGCACGTGAGCTGATCAGCCCGGGCCGAGGCCGCGGTCTTCGCGTCGCATGTCCCCGGTGACGGGGGTTCCCTCGCCGAGGCCGTACCGCAGGAGCACGGCGCCCTTGGGTGAGGCGACGGGCGGTTCGAGGAGCACCAGGCTGGCGGGGACCGCACCGCCGTCGAACACCTTCTTGCCGACGCCGAGCGTGATGGGGAAGATCCACAGGTCGAGCCGGTCGAAGAGGCGCTCGCGCAGGAGGGTCTGCACCAGGTTCAGGCTGCCGATCACGTGGACGTGCTCGTGCTTGTCACGCAGCTCGCGTACGGCGCCCGCCAGGTCGGGTCCCAGTTGCGTCGAGCCCGCCCAGCTCAGGTCCGGATTGCCCCGTGAGGCGACGTACTTCGGGATGCCGTTGAACAGCGTGGCGATCCCGCCGTCGACGCCGTCGACCTGGTCCGGCCAGTACGCGGCGAAGATGTCGTAGGTCCTGCGGCCCAGGAGCAGGGCGTCCATGCCCTCCATCCCGGCGCCGATCTGCCGGCCGACCGTCTCGTCGAACAGGGGTGCCTGCCATCCCCCGAACGGGAAACCGTCGGGGTCCTCCTCGGGGTCACCCGGCGCCTGACCGACGAGGTCGAGCGTCGCGAACAGATCGATGTGGATCATGCCCATGGTGTCCTCCTCGACGTGTTCCGGCACGAACGCGGTCGGCGTCCGGACGCGAACCCATCGAACGATTGTTCGTGAACCCACGAATGATCGCCGAAGACACGGCCCCTGTCCACCCCGTCCGCCAAGGAAAGCCGCCATGCGGAAAACCCGTCATGCGGAAAGCCCGCGGCAAGGTGCAGGACCTTCCCACGGGCTTCCGATTCCCGACGTACGGCACCGCCGCGCGGCGACCGGTCAGACGTCGTAGTAGAGCTCGAACTCGTGCGGGTGCGGGCGCAGGCGGATCGGGTCGACCTCGTTCTCGCGCTTGTAGGCGATCCAGGTCTCGATCAGGTCGGCGGTGAAGACGCCGCCCTCCAGCAGGTACTCGTGGTCGGCCTCCAGGGCGGCGAGCACCTCGGGCAGGGAGCCGGGGACCTGCGGGATGTTGCGGGCCTCCTCCGGGGGCAGCTCGTAGAGGTCCTTGTCGACCGGCTCGACCGGCTCGATCTTGTTGCGGATGCCGTCGATGCCGGCCATGAGCATGGCCGAGAAGGCGAAGTAGGGGTTGCAGGACGGGTCCGGCACGCGGAACTCGATGCGCTTGGCCTTGGGGTTGGAGCCCGTGATCGGGATGCGGATGCAGGCCGAGCGGTTGCGCTGGGAGTAGACCAGGTTGACCGGGGCCTCGTAGCCGGGGACCAGGCGGTGGTAGGAGTTGACCGTCGGGTTGGTGAAGGCCAGCAGCGACGGGGCGTGCTTGAGCAGGCCGCCGATGTAGTAACGGGCGGTGTCGGACAGGCCCGCGTAGCCGACCTCGTCGTAGAACAGCGGCGAGCCGTCCTTCCACAGCGACTGGTGGCAGTGCATGCCGGAGCCGTTGTCACCGAAGATCGGCTTGGGCATGAAGGTGACCGTGTGGCCGTACTCCAGGGCCGTGCTCTTGATGATGTACTTGTACAGCATCAGGTTGTCGGCGGTCTTCAGCAGCGTGCCGAACTTGAAGTCGATCTCGGCCTGGCCGGCGGTGCCCACCTCGTGGTGCTGCATCTCGACCTCGATGCCCGCCTCGATGAGCCGGCGGACCATCTCCGAGCGCAGGTCGGTGAAGTGGTCCATCGGCGGGACGGGGAAGTAGCCGCCCTTGTAGCGCGGCTTGTAGCCGAGGTTGCCGCCCTCCTGGGCCTTGCCGGTGTTCCAGGCGCCCTCGATGGAGTCGATGTGGTAGTAGCTCTCGTGGGCGCTGGTCTGGAACCGCACGTCGTCGAAGATGTAGAACTCGGCCTCGGGGCCGAAGTAGACGGTGTCGGCGATGCCGGTGCCCCGGAGGTACTCCTCGGCCTTGCGGGCCACGTTGCGCGGGTCGCGGGTGTAGGCCTCACCCGTCAGCGGGTCGTGCACGAAGAAGTTGATGTTGAGCGTCTTGTGGTCGCGGAAGGGGTCCAGCACCGCCGTGGACGGGTCGGGCAGCAGCAGCATGTCCGACTCGTGGATGGCCTGGAAGCCGCGGATCGAGGAGCCGTCGAACATCAGTCCGTCGGAGAAGACGTTCGCACCGAAGTTCTCGGCGGGGAAGGTGAAGTGGTGCGTCGTGCCGGGCAGGTCGGTGAACCTGACATCGACGAACTGAACTCCTTCGTCCTTGATGAAATTCAGGACGCCGTCGGCGGAGTTGAACACGCGAACCTCCCAAGGGGCACGGGCTATCGGACCGAAAGTAGGCCTGTGCCGTTACCGCCCCGTGTCTCGTTTGTTTCACTCGTGTTAAGGGGGAGCATCCCACGGTAGCCCTCCCCGGCCGGGTGAGACGGGGAGAAACCCTTCTTTTGCCCGGGTTTCACGTTCCGGTCGTCCTCCCGCAGCCCTCGATGTCCCTCTGCTCCAGGTCGTACGGATCGACCGGGGCGCCGGTCGCCTTGGCCGCCTCCTCATCCAGGGGAGCGTCGTCGTAGGACGGGCGTACGAAACCGTCGTCGACGTCGCAGCGGGCGCCCGCGACGCTGTTGTTCCACCGCTTGAGCCAGATCGCCGGCCTGCCGTTCTCGCGGTAGGCGAAGAACTCACGCTTGCTGTGGGCGACGAGCCGCATGGCGGTCTCCGGCTGCCCCGGCCGCCGCACGGCGTAGACGAACAGGTAGTTCACCTTGACCCGGACGCCCGGATACCCGTTCTCCCGGGAGGGGGAGAGCGTGGTCCTGCCGCGCACCTTGATCACGTCGGTGACGAGCTCGGTGGTCCTGGGGGCGAAGCTGGTCAGCAGATAGCGGGTGTTGTAGTAGTCCTTCTTGTTCTTCTTCGTCTTCTTCCGGTCGAGGTTCTTCAGGAACCACACCCGGTCCCCGGGGTCCAGAAGTTCGGCAAAGGGCTTGGACCCGGACTTGAGCAGGACACGCCGATCGAGGTGGGCGGCTTTGAGCAGGGCCCTGGTACGGCTGAGCGCGGCGGCGACCTCCTTCTTGCTCAGCCCGCCCATCGCCTTGGGGCGCGGCATCGTCAGGCCCTTCTCCCCGTCGGCGTACTTCATCGCCGGGGAGCCCTCGAAGGGGGACACGGCGACCGGCTCCCTCTCGACGGGCGTCGTCTCCTCGGGGACCGGCCCGAAGGCGCGGTCGGCGTCCTCGGGCACGGCGTCGGCCAGGGCGGTTGTCAGGGCCGTACCGGCCTGTCCCAGGACCTCCGGGCGCCAGGCGACGAACGCCCCGGCGCCCGCGACCGCCACGGCCGCCACCGCCGCGGTGATCCGCAACCTGCGACGGCGCCTGAAGCGGGGCAGGTGAGCCCACTCCCGCTCGGCCGTCTTCCTCATCTTCCGGCGCTCCTGCCGGTCGATCTGCTCCATGAGGGCGTTGAAACGCTCGTCGAGGTCGTTATCTGACACTGGGGGGTGCTCCGCAACGAAAGTGATTAAAGGGACTGCCGGTGCATATGATGTACGGCTTTCGCCTCATCCGGGTAACAGGTTCGGGCGGGTTAGAGGGCGGCCCCACCGGCGGATACGGTGGGGACATGAGCAGCAGGCAGCAGCCCCGTTGGACCCAGACCTGGCTCGGCGGCGTCAGGTCGGCCGGAGTCGACCTGGGCTACCCGGGACAGCGGCTCGGGCTGCCCGAGGAGGGCAGCGGCGCGGTGGCCGGGTTCGGCCGCAGGATCGGCGCACTGCTGATCGACTGGATGATCTGCACCTGGGCGATCGCCCAGGGCCTGCTGCGGATCAATCCCGCCGAGCAGGGGTGGGTCCCCCTGGTCGTCTTCGGGCTGGTGAACATCCTGCTGGTGGGGACCATGGGGATGACCTTCGGCATGCGCCTGCTGGGCATCCGGGTCGCCGCCCTCGACGGGGGCAACCCCGGCTTCCTGCCGGCCGTACTGCGCAGCCTGCTGCTGTGCCTGGCCGTGCCCGCGCTCATCTGGGACCGCGACCAGCGCGGCCTGCACGACCGCGCGGCGAACACCGTGGTCGTGCGCGCGTGACGGTCGTGCGGCGTGACGGTCGTGTGCCTGTGACGGTCGTGCCCGTGTGACGCCCCGGCCGCGCGCGAAGAGGCCCCCGGCCCGCGGATCTCAGGCGGGCCGTTCGCAGGTGAAGATCGCGGTGCCGGGCAGGTGGCGGCCGCGCAGCGGGCTCCAGCCTCCCCACACCCGGTCGTGCCCCTCGGGCCACTCCGGCTCGGTCAGCGCCGTCAGGACCAGCCCCGACGCCACGATGTGCCCCACCCAGTCGGCCATCGTGCGGTGGTGCTCGACGTAGCTCGGCCGTCCGCCGGCGTCGAACTCCACGTACGGCGCGCGGTCGAAGTAGGACCGGTCGGAGGTCAGGCCGCGGGGCCCCGGATCGTCGGGGAAGGCCCAGCGGACCGGATGGCTGACGGAGAAGACGAAACGGCCGCCGGGCCGCAGGACCCGGCGGATCTCGGCGAACACGGCCGCCGGATCGGCGACGAACGGCAGCGCGCCGTACGCCGAGCAGGCCAGGTCGAACGACTCGTCGGCGAAGGGCACGGACTCGGCGTCGGCCTGCACCGCGGGGAGCGGCGTGCCGAGGTCGAGGTCGATCCGGCGCGAGTGCTGGAGCTGGCGGAAGGACAGGTCGAAGGCGGCCACCCGGGCGCCCCGGCCGGCCAGCCACCGCCCGCACTGGCCCGCGCCGCAGCCGATCTCCAGCACGTCCCTGCCCTCGACGTCGCCCAGCAGGCGCGCGTCGGCCTCGTCGAGCCCCTCGGGGCACCAGACGAAACCGGAGTCGCGCAGGAACCCGCCGTGCTCGGCCTGGTAGTCGTCGGCCGCGTCGTCCCACCAGCCGCGGTTGGCCCGCGAGGTCGCCGTGGCGTCGACCCGGTGACGGCCGACCCCCTCCGGCGACATCAGCGCATCTTCGGACGGGGCATCTTCGCCCCGCGCGGCAGCGGGCCCTTGGGCATCGGCAGCGTCTGCGGGAGCGCCTTGAGCCGGTTGTTGATCTCGTAGACGGCCGGCTTCTTGAGGTTGCGGGGCAGCTTCATCAGGTGCCGCTGGAGCTTGCCGATCGGGATCTGGCCCTCGCCGTCGCCGGCCTGGACGTCGTAGACCGGCACGTCGAGCGCGATCCGCTGGACCCGCTTCTTCTCGGCGACGAGCATCTTCTGCACCCGGGTGCCCGGGCCCTCGGAGACCAGGATGATCCCCGGGTAACCGACCACGCGGTGCACGATGTCCTGGTCGCGGTTGACGGCGACGGCCGGGGTGACCTCCCAGTTGCCCCGCATGCCCTGCAGGATCGCGGCGGCGGCACCCGGCTGACCCTGCAGCATGGAGTACTGCGCCTTCTGGGCGAGCTGACCGAAGACCACCAGGCCGACGGTGAGAGCCAGCATGACGCCCATGATGTACAGCGGCCACCAGCCCGTGACCAGGCCCAGCACGACGAACAGCACGAGTGTGCCGAGCGCCGAGGCGTAGACGATCGGCATACCCTTCGGGTTGGCCTGCTTGATGATCTGCGCGATCATGCGGAGCTGCTTGATGCGCCCCATGCTCTCCGGGTTTTCCGGCTTCTTCGCCATGTATGAAGGATACAAATCCCGGAGTCAAGAAATGAAAACGTGACCTTCGATCGCATGCCCCGATCCCGCCCGCGGAGGCGCGAGGGGGCTCCGGCGGACGGGATGCGACGGGCCACGGCGGGGTACGGCGGGCGCGGCTGACCCCGGCGGGTCCGGCGAGCGGGTCCGGCGAGGCTCAGACGGACACCACGGCGCCGAGCGGCCGGTCGGCGACGCTGCGGCCCGCCTCGACCGTGTAGTCCCCGCAGACGGTCCTCCAGCCCTCGCCCGTCCACACCTGGAAGGCGCGCTCGGGCAGAGTGACCGTCGTGATCACCGTCTGGCCCGGCTCGGCGTCGACGACGTCGAAGCCGGCCAGCCAGCGGGCGGGTCGTCCGGGGTCGCGCTCCACGGGCGAGAGATAGAACTGCACGACCTCCCGGCCCGGGCGCCGCCCGGTGTTGGTCACCGCCACGCTCACCGTCCTGGCCGTGGCGGTGATCGTGCCGTAGGACCAGGTGGTGTACCCGAGGCCGTGCCCGAACCAGAAGGCGGGCTCGCGTCCCGCGCGCTCCCAGGCGCGGTAGCCGATGAAGACGCCCTCGTCGTAGGCGACCTCCCCCTCCACCGGGGTCACCTCCAGCACGGGCACGTCGGCCTGGGCGGCCGGCCAGGTGGTGGGCAGCCGGCCGCCCGGCTCCACGTCACCGAACAGCACGTCGGCCAGCGCGTCGCCGGCCTCCTGGCCGGGGAACCAGGTCAGCAGGACCGCCGGGACCCGCTCCAGCCACGGCATCTCCACCGGGGATCCGGCGTTGACCACCACGATCGTGCGCGGGTTCGCCCCGGAGACCTTCGCGATCAGCTCGTCCTGGCGTCCGGGCAGCGCCAGGCCGGTGCGGTCGAAGCCCTCGCTCTCGACCTCCGGCGTGGTCGAGGCGACCACCACGGCCACGTCGGCGTCCGCCGCGGCGCGCACGGCCTCGGCGATGAGCGCGTCGTCGCCGGGGGAGGGGGCGGCGTGGCCCAGGGCGAACGCCACGAAGACCATGCCGCCGACCGTCCCGGTCCGATGCCGCAGGCTCAGCTCGACCGGGACGCCCTCGGTGAGGGCGACCGCGACCCGCCGCTCCGGAGGGGACAGGAAGGCGGCGCCGGGATCGCCGCCGTCGGGGACGAGGACCTCGTCGAGGACCGTGGCGCCGTCGACCGTCAGGGTGTACGCCCCGGCGCCCGTGACCGAGAACTCGTGCTCGCCGCCGGCGACGGGGGTGTGGCTGAGGCGGATCTCCACGGCGGCCAGGCGCTCGCCGTCCACGTCCGCGGGCAGGCGGCCGAGCCGGCGCACCTCGGCGGCGGCCAGGGGGTGCTCGGCCAGGACCTCCCCCTCCGGGTCCAGGAACAGCACGCGGGCCGGGCCGGCCGGCGGCGCGAGCCGTATCCGGGGATCGGTGCCGCGGGCGTGGCGGACCTCGACGCCCTCCCGGGCGCGCAGGCCGTCCAGCGGCGAGACGATCCGGTCGGGGAACACCCGGGCGCTGCCCCCGCCCATGATCCTGGCCTCCCCGGCCGCCGACCCGATCAGGGCCACACTCCGGATCCCCTCGAGCGGGAGCAGCCCGCCCTCGTTGCGCAGCAACGTGAACGACCGCGCGGCCACCTCCCTGGCGAGCGCCACCCCGTCGATCGCCGTACGGCCGGCGCCGGGGACGTCCGCGACGCCGCCCGCCGTACCGGCGCCGGGGGAGAGGGAGGCACCGGCGGCGTCGGCGGCGGAGAGAGTGGCCTCCTGCGGGGAGGCGCCGGAGAGAGCGGCGTCGTGCGGGGAGGTCCCGGAAACGTCCACGGCATCGCCCGCCGTGCCGGCGCCGGGGGGTTTCAGGGCGCCGACGCGCCGGGCCAGGCGCAGGACGCGGCGGACCTGGTCGTCGACGATCTCCTCGGGGACGCGGCCCTCGCGGACGGCGGCCTCCAGCTTCCCGCCCCAGGGGCCGGACGGGCCGGGCATGGCGACGTCGAGGCCGCCCTCGGCGGTGGCCTCGGTGGAGCGGGCGGCGGTCCAGTCGGAGACGACGAAGCCGTCGAAGCCCCACTCGCCCTTCAGCAGGTCCCGCTGCAGGGCCCGGTGCTCGGTCATCGTGATCCCGTTGACCGCGTTGTAGGCGGCCATGACGCCCCAGGCGCCGGCCCGCACCACCCGCTCGAACGGCGCCAGATAGACCTCGCGCAGCGTCTTGTCGCTCACCTTCACGCTGACCGTGAACCGCTCGGTCTCGAAGTCGTTGGCCACGAAGTGCTTGGGCGTGGTGGCCACGCCGCCCTCCTGCACGCCCTCGACGTAGGCGGCGCCGATCTCACCGGTCAGGTACGGGTCCTCGGAGAAGCACTCGAAGTGGCGCCCGCCCAGTGGGCTGCGGTGCAGGTTGAGGGTCGGGGCCAGCAGCACGTGCACGCCCTTGCGCCGGGCCTCCTGGGCGAGCAGCCGCCCGGCCCGGCGGACCAGCGCGAGGTCCCAGGTCGCCGCCAGCGCGGTGGGACTGGGCAGGGCGATCGAGGGGTCGGCGGCGGTCCACTGCTCGCCGCGCACCCCGATCGGGCCGTCGCTCATCACCAGCCGATCGAGCCCGATCTCGGGCATCGCCGGCAGCGACCAGGTGTCCGCCCCGGTCAGCAGGCGCACCTTGGCACGCAGATCGAGCTTCGCGATCAGTTCTTCGATGTCCACGGCGCCAGTCTCACTCTGCATACCGAGCGTCCGGTAGGCGCCGAGATCGGATCGTTGCACGCGCTGCCGGGCCGGGTTAACGGCAAGGGCCCCGCGCGGGTGCGCGGGGCCCTTGCCCTTCCGTCCGCGGGCGTCTACGCGTGCTGGCGGGCCTCGACGGCCTGCTTGTACAGGCGGCCGGCCCGGTAGGAGGAGCGGACCAGCGGGCCGGACATGACCCCGGCGAAGCCGATCGCCTCGGCGTCCTTCTGGAACTGCACGAACTCCTCGGGCTTGACCCAGCGCGTCACCGGGTGGTGGCGCGGGGTGGGCCGGAGGTACTGCGTGACGGTCAGCAGGTCGCACCCGGCCTCGTGCAGGTCGCGCATGGCCTGGACGACCTCCTCCGGCTCCTCGCCCATGCCCAGGATCAGGTTGGACTTGGTCACCAGCCCGGCCCGGCGGGCCTTGGTGATCACTTCCAGGGAGCGCTCGTAGCGGAAGGCTGGGCGGATGCGCTTGAAGATCCGCGGCACGGTCTCGATGTTGTGCGCGAACACCTCGGGCCGGGCGGAGAAGACCTCCTCCAGCTGCGCGTCGTCACCGTTGAAGTCGGGGACCAGCAGCTCGACGCCGCAGCCGGGCAGCAGGGCGTGGATCTGCCGGGCGGTCTCGGCGTACAGCCACGCGCCGCCGTCGGGCAGGTCGTCACGGGCGACGCCGGTCACCGTGGCGTAGTTGAGGCCCATCTGGCGGACCGACTCGGCCACGCGGCGCGGCTCGTCGGTGTCGTACTCCTTGGGCTTGCCGGTGTCGATCTGGCAGAAGTCACAGCGCCGGGTGCACTGGTCGCCGCCGATGAGGAAGGTCGCCTCGCGGTCCTCCCAGCACTCGGAGATGTTGGGGCAGCCGGCCTCCTGGCAGACGGTGTGCAGACCCTCGCGCTTGACCAGCGCCCGCAGCTCGGTGTGGTTGGGACCGGTGCGGAACCGGGTCTTGATCCACTCGGGCTTCTTCTCGATGGGGGTCTCGGCGTTGCGAACCTCCAGGCGGAGGAGCTTGCGGCCATCCGGGGAAACGGTCATGCTTCCTCCTTCGCCGGTCGCACGACCAGGCTGCTGTGGTGCCGGTCGGTTCGCTCGCTGCGCTCGCTCACGTGTATCACCCTACGCTTTGCGGAACCTGGGATCGCCAGGGGGTCACCGGATTATCCTACGTCTCCGCGGAGTCCGGCACGCCCCGGGTCAGCGCCGGAAGAGATCCTCCTCCGGCAGGTCGAAGGACTGCATGCCGAGCGCCTCGGCCAGGCGCTTCTCGGCGTAGGGCATGACGTCGTCGACCACGATCCGGCGGCCGGTCTCGGCCGACAGCGAGGAGACCCCGGCGCCGCTGATCCCGCAGGGGTCGATCCGGTTGTACCAGCTCGGGTCGTTGACGCAGTTGAGGGAGTAACCGTGCATGGTGACGCCCCGGGTGACCCGGATGCCGATCGCGCCCACCTGCCGGTCGGGCAGGCCGTGGGAGGCGTCGCCCGGCGCCCACACCCCGCTGAGGCCCTCGACCCGGCGCGCCTGAACCCCGAAGTCGGAGCAGACCTGGATGAGGACCTCCTCCAGCAGCCGGACGTAGGCGACGACGTCCAGCCGCTCGCCCAGCCGGATGATGGGATAGCCGACGAGCTGGCCGGGGCCGTGCCAGGTGATCCGGCCACCCCGGTCGACGTCGATGACCGGGGTGCCGTCGGAGGGCCGCTCGTGCGCGGCCGTACGTCTGCCCGCCGTGTAGACCGGAGCGTGTTCGAGCATCATGCAGGCGTCGGGCATCTCCCCGGCCGCCCTCCGGGCGTGGATCCGCCGCTGGAGGTCCCATGCCTGCTCATAGGGGACATCGACGCCAAGTCGGACGATCGCCAGCTCGCTCACGGACAAAGACTAGTTGACCCGCTCGCCGTCACGACATGAGAAGCCGGGGCTCGATGCGGAACTCCTTGACCCCGCCGGCCCCGTCGAGCTCGACCTTGTAGGCGTAGCCGTCGGGGCTCACGCTGACGGCCTGGATGAAGTCGGTGCCCACGTAGTGCAGGGCGACGCCCTCGTCGGCGGCGTAGCCGCCGGGCAGCTCGCCCGAGGCCACCGAGGCGTGCAGCAGCTGACGGCGCTGGGGGTCGGAGTCGTAGTGCACGCCGCAGGAGTAGGGCAGCATGGCCAGGCCCTCCGCCCACGCCTGCAGCGTCGGCCCGAAGGAATCGGTGTTGCCGCCCACGTGCCAGCACAGCGCGCCCGCGCTCTGCCCGGCCAGGACCACACCCGCCCGCCAGGCCTCCTCGAAGACGTCGTCCAGGCCGTGCAGCCGCCACAGCGCCACGAGGTTGGCCACGCTGCCGCCGCTGACGTAGATCATGTCCTGGCTCAGGACCCACTCGCGCGGATCCTCCACGTTGGGCATCGGGAAAACGGTCAGGTGGCTGACCTCGACGTCCCAGTCGCGGAACGCCCCGTACATCTTCAGCAGCCACTCCGAGTCGTCACCCGTCGCGGTGGCCAGCAGTCCCAGTCGTGGACGGTCCTGGCCGGTCAGGTCGAGACCGTAGCGCAGCAGGGCGCTGGCCTCGATGAACCCGTAACGGGCCGACGGGCGGAACGAACCGCCGCCGATCGCGAGGATGTGGGACTGACCTGACCTGCTCATGCGTGATCTCCCGATGACTCTCCGTACGAACTGCGCCCCTAGAGTACGGCGAAGAGTGCGTCGTTGAGGTGGTTATGCCGGAACGCGTAGCCCGTCCCCACCAGGCGCCGGGGTATCACGCGCTGCCCGGCCAGCACGCCCTCCTGCGCGAACTCCCCGATCGCGGCGCGCAGCACGGGCCCGGGAACCGCCAGCGGCATCGTGGGCCGGTGCACGGCCCGGCCCAGGGCCCTGGTGAACTCGGCGTTGGTCACCGGCTCCGGCGCGGTCAGGTTCACCGGACCCTCGACCTCCTCGGTCCGCAGGAGGTGCCGTACGGCCTCCACCCAGTCCTCGACGGAGATCCACGACCAGTACTGCCCGCCCGAGCCGAGCGGCGCGCCCAGGCCGAGCTTGAAGATCGGCAGAATCCGGGTCAGCATGCCGCCCTCGCGGCTCAGCACCAGCCCGGTGCGCAGCAGCACCGTCCGTATGCCCGCCGCCGCGGCGACCTCCGCCTCGGCCTCCCACGCCCGGACCACCTCGGCCATGAAGCCCTCGCCGGAGGGGCTCGACTCGTCCACCTCGCGGTCGCCGGTGTCGCCGTAGTAGCCGATCGCGGACCCGGACAGGAACACCCCCGGCGGGGCCGAGAGCTTCGCCAGCGCCCCGGCCAGCGTCCGGGTGCCGTCCACCCGGCTGCGCATGACCTCGCGCTTGTGCTCCTCGCTCCAGCGGCGGTCGCCGACGCCCGCGCCGGCGAGGTGGATCACCGCCTGCGCGCCCTCCAGGGCGGCCGGGTCGATGAGCCCCTTGGCCGGGTTCCAGAACGACTCGTCGCCGCCCTGCGGCGCCCGCCGTACCAGTCTGACCACCCGGGAGCCGTCGGCCCGCAACGCGCCGACCAGGGCCGAACCCAGCAGCCCCGAGGACCCCGTCACGATGATCGTCATGTTCCCCAATGTAACCGACCTCCACCGTCCCCTTCGGGAGGCGGACCGCGCCGGTTGCCCGCGGACGGGACGGGTGCCGGGGGACGGGACGGGCGCCCGGGAACGGGACGGGCCGGCCCGCGGGATGCGGACCGGCCCGTGGGCGTCGAGGAGGACTAGGCGTTGAGGCCCAGCTGGTTCTCGAAGCGGCCCTCCTCCAGACGGCGCTTGACCGTCACCAGGAAGCGGGCGGCGTCGGCGCCGTCGACCAGGCGGTGGTCGTAGCTGAGCGCGAGGTACACCATCGAGCGCACGGCGATGACCTCACCCTCGGGGGTGTCCACGACGACCGGGCGCTTGACGACCGCGCCGGTGCCCAGCATGCCGACCTGCGGCTGGTTGAGGATCGGCGTGTCGAACAGCGCGCCGCGGCTGCCGGTGTTGGTCAGCGTGAACGTGCCGCCGGTGATCTCGTCCGGGCTCACCTTGTTGGCCCGGGTGCGCTCGGCCAGGTCGGCGATCTTACGGGCGAGGCCGGCGATGTTGAGGTCGCCGGCGTTCTTGATGACCGGGACGAGCAGGCCGCGCTCGGTGTCCGTCGCGAAGCCGAGGTGCTCGGCGTCGAAGTAGGTCACCTCGTTGGTCTCGCTGTTGATCGTGGCGTTCAGCTTCGGGTGCTGCTTGAGCGCCTCGACGGTGGCCAGGGCGAAGAACGGCATGAACGAGAGCTTGACGCCCTCGCGCCGCTGGAACTCGGCCTTCGCCCGGTCGCGCAGCCGCGCGATCTTGGTGACGTCGACCTCGACCACGGTGGTGAGCTGGGCCGAGACCTGCAGCGACTCGACCATGCGCTTGGCGATGGTCTGCCGCAGGCGGGACATCTTCTCGGTACGGCCGCGCAGGGTCGTGTCCACCTCGACCGGCTCGGGAGCCTGGGCGGCGGCGGGCTGCTCCTGGGCCGCGGCCTGCGGGGCCGGAGCCGGGGCGGCCTGCGGGGCCGGGGCGGCGGCCCGCTCGCGCTGGGCGCGCGCGGCCTCCAGCACGTCCTGCTTGCGGATGCGGCCGCCGACACCGGTGCCGTTCAGGCTGTCGAGGTCCACGTTGTGCTCGCCGGCGAGCTTGCGGACCAGCGGCGTGACGTACGGGCTCTCACCGGAGGACGGCGCGGGCGCCGGGGCGGGGGCCGCCGGCTGTGCCGGGGCCTGCGGGGCCGGGGCCTGCGGAGCCGGGGCCTGCGCGGCCGCCTGCGGGGCGGGGGCGGCCTGCGGCGCGGGAGCCTGCGGGGCCGGGGCCTGCGGGGCGGGCTGCGGGATCGAGGAGATCGGCGCCTGCGGGGCCGGCTCCGGCTCGGGCTCCGGGGCGGCCTGCGGGGCCGGCTCGGGCTCGGCCGGGGCGGCGGCGCCCTCGGTGGCGTTCTCGTCGATCAGGGCCAGCTCGGTGCCGACCTCGACGGTCTCGTCCTCGGCGACAATGATCTTCGTGAGGATGCCCGCCGCCGGGGACGGGATCTCCGTGTCGACCTTGTCGGTGGAGACCTCGAGGAGCGGCTCGTCGGCCTCGACGCGCTCGCCCTCCTTCTTCAGCCAGCGGGTGACGGTGCCCTCGGTGACGCTCTCGCCGAGCTGGGGCATCTGTACGGACTTCGGCATGGTGTCTTCTCTCGCGCTTTCGAGTGAGGGCTTCGGCTAGTTGTGGACGTGCAGCGGCTTGCCGGCCAGGACGAGCATCGCCTCGCCGATGGCCTCGGACTGGGTCGGGTGGGCGTGGATGAGCTGGGCGACCTCGGAGGGCAGGGCCTCCCAGTTGTAGATCAGCTGGCCCTCGGTGACGAGCTCGCCGATGCGGCGGCCCACCATGTGCACGCCGAGCACCGGGCCGTTCTTCTGGGCGATGATCTTGACCGCGCCCTGGGTGCCGAGGATCTGGCTCTTGGGGTTGCCCGCCAGGTCGTAGGTCGCCTCCACGACCTCGTAGCCGCGCTCCCGGGCCTGGGCCGAGGTGATGCCGACCGAGGCGACCTCCGGGTCGGAGTAGGTGATGCGCGGGATGCCGTCGTAGTCGATCGCGGGCGGGTTGAGGCCGGCGATGTGCTCGGCCACCATGATGCCCTCGGCGAAGCCGGCGTGCGCCAGCTGCAGGGTCGGGATGAGGTCGCCGACCGCGTAGACGCCGGGGACGCTGGTCTGGCAGTGCTCGTTCACCACGACGGTGCCGCGCTCGATCGCGATGCCCGCCTCCTCGAAGCCCATGCCGGAGGAGACGGCGCCGCGGCCGACGGCCACCAGCAGCAGCTCGGCGTCGATGGTCTTGCCGTTGGCGAGGGTGACGACCACGCCGGTGTCGGTGGTCTTGACGCCCTCGAAGAAGACGCCCAGCTCCTGCTTGATGCCGCGGCGGCGGAAGGCCCGCTCCAGCAGCTTGGAGCTGGACTCCTCCTCCAGCGGGAGCAGGTGGGGCAGGGCCTCGACGATGGTCACCTCGGCGCCGAAGGAGCGCCAGACGCTGGCGAACTCCACGCCGATGACGCCGCCGCCGAGCACGACCACCGAGGCCGGCACGCGGTCCAGCTTGAGCGCGTGCTCGCTGGTGATGATCCGCTCACCGTCGATCTCCAGGCCGGGCAGCGACCTGGGCGCCGAGCCCGTGGCCAGCACGATGTTGCGGCCCTCGTAGATCGTGTCGCCCACGGCGATGCGGTTCGGGCCCGCGAGACGGCCCTCACCCTCGATGATCGTGATGCCCTTGCTCTTGAGGAGGCCCTGCACGCCCTTCCAGGCGCGAGTGACGATCTTGTCCTTGAACGTGTGGACGGCGGGGACGTCGATGCCCTCGAAACGTGCCTTGACGCCGTAACTCGCGCTCTCCCGGGTCTCGTCGGCGACCTCCGCCGAGTGCAGGAGGGCCTTGGTGGGGATGCATCCCCGGTGCAGGCACGTACCGCCGATCTTGTCCTTCTCGATCAGGGCGACCGTCTTGCCCAGTTCCGCCGCCCGGAGGGCGCAGGCGTAGCCGCCGCTGCCTCCGCCCAGGATGACGATGTCGTAGGGGCCGCTGCCATCAGCCACAGGAATGCTCCTTGTCGGATTGGTATGCCACCGAGGTCTCGCTGTCGGCCCGGCCCCGGCAACCGCATCTTTTCACTTGTCCGCGCCGCTCGTGCCCCGCTGCGCGGGGCGGATGCGGGCCCCGTCCGCCCAGCCTGAGGGGCGGGACGGACGGGGGCGCTCAGCCCGCGTAACGCTCGGCGATGCCGACGAGGGTCCGGGTGATCGCACCCGTCCCGCCCTTCGGCGTGTAGCCGTGCGGCTCGCCCTTGTTGAAGGCGGGCCCGGCCATGTCGATGTGCGCCCACTTGACGCCGTCCGGCACGAACTCCCGCAGGAAGATGCCCGCGGTGAGCATGCCGCCGAACCGCTCGGGGTGCAGGTTGGCGATGTCGGCGACGGGGGAGTCGAGGCCCTTGCGCAGTTCCTCCGGCAGGGGCATGCCCCAGGCGGCCTCGCCCTGCTCGCCCGCCACCGCGACGACCTCCTCGCGCAGCGCGTCGTCGTTGGCCATGACGCCCGCCGTACGCCAGCCGAGCGCGACGATCTGCGCGCCGGTGAGCGTGGCGATGTCGACGATCAGGTCCGGGTCGTCCTGGCCCGCCCTGGCGATGCCGTCGATCAGGACCAGGCGGCCCTCGGCGTCGGTGTCGAGCACCTCCACGGTCTTGCCCGCGAAGCTGGTGAACACGTCGGAGGGGCGCTGGGCGGTGCCGCTGGGCATGTTCTCCGCCAGGCAGAGGTAACCGACCGCGTTGACCTTCAGGCCCAGCCTGGCGATCGCGACGAGCGCGCCGAAGACCGCGCCCGCGCCGCCCATGTCCGACTTCATCCAGTCCATGGAGGTGGTCGGCTTGAGCGACAGGCCGCCCGAGTCGAAGGTGATGCCCTTGCCGACGAAGGCGACGGTCTTGGCCGCCTCCGGGTGGCTGTAGGCCAGGCGGACCAGGCGCGGCGGGTTGACCGAGCCCTGGCCGACGGCCACGATGCCGCCGTAACCGCCCTCCTTGAGGGCCGTCTCGTCGAGGACCTCGACCGACAATCCCACCTCGGTGCCGGTCTGCTCGGCGATCTCGGCGAAGCGGGACGGCCACAGGTCCGACGGCGGGGTGTTGACGAGGTCGCGGACCAGGGAGACGGAGGCCGCGACGGTGGAGGCGCGCTCGACGGCCGCCTCGGCGCCGTCGGCCCCGCTCAGCACGGTCAGCTCGGACACCGGGACGACCTGCTGCTCGCCGGTCCGGTACTTGGTGAAGGAGTAGGCGCCGAGCAGCCCGCCCAGGGCCAGGGCGCCGGCCTGCTCGGCGGAGGCGGCGGGCAGGGCGAGCGCCACGCGGGCGGTCCCGGCCAGGGCGCGGGTCGCGACACCCGCGGCGCGCCGGAGGGTCTCGGGGTCGTAGTCGCCCCCGGGGGCGTCGCCGAGACCGACGACGACCAGGAGCGGAGCGGTGAGGGCGCCGAAGGTCGGGACCTTGGCGATCTCGCCGGGCTTGCCCTTGACGCCCACGGCGTCGAGAGTTGCGGCCAGTCTGCCGCCGAGCGCCTCGTCGAGCCCCTCGGCGCCCGGGGCGGCCCGCAGGCCCTCCGGGCCGGTGTGGATCCCGACGACCAGCGCATCGGTGTCGAAAGAGACGACGTTGTCACTTGGGTTCAGCCGCACAGTGGTCACGTAAGGAGATGCTAGTCCTCGCCGCCTCGTATACGGAAACGCGGGTTCATCCTACCTATAGGTAATCCGGGAATGATGCTAATCGGATTGGCTCCATTTCTAGAATGGTGCTATTGTCGATAGCACCATGTTGCTCACTCTGGATCTGAACGACCTCCGCCCCCTGCATGAACAAGTGGCCGGGGCGATCCGTCGCGCCATCGCCGACGGCTCCTACGCGCCCGGGGACCGCCTGCCGCCCGCCCGCGATCTGGCGGGCGCGCTCGGCATCAACGCCAACACGGTGCTGCGCGCGCTGCGCGACCTGCGCGACGAGGGCCTGCTGGAGTTCCGCCGCGGTCGCGGCGTCAGCGTGCTCGGCCGTCCCGACGCCCACGCGGTGCTGGTGGAGGCGGCGCGTGAGCTGCTCGCCGAGGCCGACCGGTACGGCTACGGCCCGGAAGAAGTGATCCACATCATCAGGGAGCTCTCATGACCGCGCCCGCCCTCGACCGGAACGCCGCGGACCGGAACGCCCCCGCCTCTCGGACAGGAGGAAGCATGCCCGTCTTCTCACCCGGCCGGAACGCCCCGGGTGCGGTTGCGCCGGTCCCCTCGCGGGGCCGCGCGGTCACCGTCGCCGCCGTCTGGGGCTCGTTCGTCACCGCGGTCCTGGTCGCGGCGCCCCTGATGCTCCGCGACCGCCTGCCCGACCCGCTGGCCACCCACTGGAGCGGTGGATCCGTCCCCGACGGGAACGCGTCCTTCGGCGTCGCCCTGGTCTTCTCCGTGGCCCTGTGGGCGGTGATCTGGGCCGGGTTGCTCGGCTCCGCGCTGCACGGCGCGGTCCTGCGCGCGAGGCTGCCCCGCGTGCACTGGTGGGGCTTCCTGCTGGGCGGAGCGGTGTTCGCGCTCGGCATGCAGGCCGTCACCCTCAACGCCAATCTCGACGCCGCCACCTGGCACGAGGCGCTGCTGCCCGGGTGGCACGTCGCCGTCGTGATCGCCGCGAGCGCCGCGGCGGGCGTGCTCGCGGGCTACCTCGGCCGGGGTGAGCCGGACCGAGTCCCGGACCGGTCGTCGGCGGACAAGCCGATCATGCGGCTCCGGCCCGGGCAGCGCGCGGTCTGGGTGAGCCGGGTCTCCAACCCCTGGCTGATCGGCCTGACCACCACGGCCCTGCTGGCGGCGATGGTCATCACCGGGCTCGCCGTGCTGGGCGTGCTGGAGGCCACCGCCGCCTGGATCGCCCTGGCCGTCTCCATCCCCATCGGGCTGATGGGGGTGGCCACGGCCACGGTCCAGACCAGGGTCGACGCGGAGGGCCTGCGCGTCGGGTTCGGGCCGTGGGGCCGGCCCGCCCGCCGTACCCCGGCCGACGCGATCGAGTCGGCCTGGGCGGAGCGGCGCAGCCCCGCCGAGGTCGGCGGCTGGGGGATCCGCGTCGTGCCCGGCAGCGGGCGGACCACCCTCATGCTGCGCGGCGGCGACGTCCTGGTCATCCGCCGCACCGGAGGAGGGGAGTTCGCGGTCTCCGCCGACGACGCCGAGCGCGGCGCCGCCCTGCTGAACGCCTACATCGCCGAGACCGCCGGCTCCTGAACGCCTGCCGCCGAGACCGCCGGCCCCTGAACGTCTACCGCGGAGACCCCGGCTCCTGAACGTCTACGCCGCCGGGGCCGGCGACCTCCGACCCGCCTCCCCGTGCTCCGCCGCCCCGTCCCGACCGGGGAGGCCGGTTCCCCGTGCCCGAAGGAAGGTGCCCTCGTGCCACGCCGTTCCCCGGACCTCCGGTTGTTCCTGCTCGTCGCGTTCGGCCTGTCCTGGCTGCTCGCGCTCCCTTTCTGGGTGGGGGAGGTCGCCCTCGGCTCCCCGCCCGCCGCCGCGATCAGTGTGGCGATCATGTTCACCCCGGCGCTCGGGGTGCTGGCCGTGTGGCTGTACGGCAGGCGGCGCGGGCTTCCCGGCACGGCCCGGCGCGAGTGGGCCGCGCGGACCGGCCTGACCCTGGGGGAGAACAGGAGGCGCACGATCGCCCTATTCGCGCTCGCCTGGTTCGGCACCCCGCTGCTGACCGTCGCGGCGATCGCGCTCAGCGCCGCCCTCGGGCTGCTCACGCTGGACCTCGCCGGGCTCGGCCTGTACCGGCAGACCCTCGCGCAGGCCACCCCCGGGCAGGAGATCCCGGTCGACCCGGCGGTCCTGGCCGCGGTACAGGCCGTCTCGGCGGTGACGGTCGCCCCGCTGATCAACTCGATCGCCGCGTTCGGCGAGGAGTGGGGCTGGCGGGGCTGGCTGCTGCCGCGCCTGATGCCGCTGGGCACCGCGCGGGCGCTGCTGCTGTCCGGGGTGATCTGGGGCGCCTGGCACGCCCCGCTGACCCTGCGCGGCTACAACTACCCCGAGCTCGGGGCCTGGGCCGCGCCGATGTTCGTCGTCTTCTGCGTCGCCTACGGGACGCTGCTCGGCTGGTTCAGGCTCCGCACCGGCAGCGTCTGGCCCGCGGTCGTCGGCCACGGCGCGCTGAACGCCTCGGCGGGTCTGCCCCTGCTGCTGGGCGACGCCGCCGCCCCGCCGAACCTCGCGGTCGCCGGGATCACCGGGCTGGTCGGCTCGGCCATGCTGGCGGTGATCTCCGCGGTGCTGTTCGCCCGCCGGCCGGTACGGTCGTCCGCCCCGGTCACCACCTGACCGGGGAGAGTCCTCGGCCGCGCCGCCACGGGCTCCCGTCTCGCGGGGTCTGGCGGCGGCGCGTCACCATACCGCCGCGCAGACCACCAGCGCGGCGGCGGTGGCGGTCTCGACGAGCGCGCCGAGCACGTCCCCGGTGATCCCGCCCAGCCGCCGCACCGCCCTGCGCCGCAGCGCCCAGGCCGCCGGCAGGCCCGCGACCACCGCCGCCGCGGGCAGTGCGCCGAGGGCCCCCGGGCGGAACGCGGAGGCCAGGACGGCCACGCCCGCGAGCGAGAGCACGGTGGCGGCCAGCGCGGGGCCGCGCCGTACGGTGCCCGCCACCATGGAGCCGAGCCCGCCGGGCCGGGCGGCGGGCACGTGCTCGCGGCAGGCCCAGGTGAGCGCCAGCCGTCCGGCGACGCAGGCCGTCACCAGCGCGGGCGGCCCGGCTCCCGCCGTCACCGCCTCGGTCAGCGCCGCCACCTGGACCAGCAGAGTGAGGACGAGCGTCACGACGCCGAACGGGCCGATGTCGGAGCGCTTCATGATGTCCAGGGCCCGGTCCGCGGGCTTGCCGCTGCCCAGCCCGTCGGCCAGGTCGGCCAGCCCGTCCAGGTGCAGCGCCCGGGTGAGCAGTGCGAGCGTGCCCACGGCCAGCGCCGAGGCGAGCAGCGGGGAGATCCCCAGCCACAGCGCGGCCACCAGCACGGCCGTGGCGGCCACCCCGAGCGCCGCCCCCACCAGCGGGGCGAGCACCATCGCCCGGCCTCCGGCCCGGCGGTCGACCACGCCCGGCCGTACCGGGAAGACGGTCAGCGTACCGACCGCCAGCCGGAACCCGTCGGCGAGCGTGGACGGCCGCCCGGGAGCGTCCGGTCCCGGGGAGTCCGCGGGCCCGTTCCCTGTGGCGTCCGGGCCGTCCGGGTCCTGGGAACCCTCCGGGGGCGGTGTCTCGGGCACAAGCGGTGATCGTAGCGCCGGTCCCGCCGGGGGAGCCGGGCAGGTACGGGGCGCGCCGAGGGGGAGCGGTCGCCGGGGCCCGACGGGACCGGGCCGGCAGGGAGGAGGTGGCCGAGGGCCGGACGGGACCGGGCCGGCAGGGGAGAGCCGGCCGGGGGGCGGGTCGGATCGGGAGGGGGAGGAGGCGAGGGGCGGGGTCAGATCGGGAGGGGGAGGAGGCGGCCGGCGACGACCAGGGCGACGTCCTCGGACTCGGCGGCCAGGCGCTGGTTCAGCCGGCCCAGGGCGTCGCGGAAGGCCCGGCCGCTGGAGGTGGCCGGGACCACGCCCAGGCCGACCTCGTCGGAGACGGCCACCACGCGCGAGCGCGTCTCCCGCCACGCGGCCACCAGTTCGTCGCAGCGTGCGTCCACCCGTTGCCGGGCCGCCGCGCCGCCCTCCCACGCCCCGCACTCGTCGAAGACGGCGGCGATCCAGGTGCCGAGACCGTCGATGAGCAGCGGCGCCCGCGAGGTCCGCAGCAGTCCGGTCAGATCCGTGGTCTCGGCCGTCTCCCAGCAGGCCGGGCGGCGCTCCCGGTGGCCGCGTACCCGCGCCAGCCACTCCGGGTCGTCCCCGCCGGAGGGCCCGGTCGCCACGTAGACGACCTCGGGCTCGGCCAGCAGCCGCAGCTCCGCCTCGGCCGACTTGCCCGAGCGCGACCCGCCCAGCAGGAGCGTCCGGCGCGGCTGCGGGGGCCGGGCGGGCGCGGCCTCGCGGGTGTCGAGCACCGTGCCGTCGGGTACGGCGCGTACCCCCCACAGCGCGAGCCTGCGCTCCAGCTCGGCCTCGGACGGCACCCGGTGGTCGATCCCCACGGCCACGACCGGGGTGCCCTCCCCGGCCAGACCCCGGCGACGCAGCTCGCCCAGCCGTTCCGGCCGGTCCAGCACGTCGATCAGCACCAGGTCGCAGGGCCCGTCCCCGGCGGGGGCGTCCGCGGGGTCGAAGCCCGCCGGCGCGTACAGCAGTCGCGTGCCGTCGGGGAGGACGACGGCGCCGCCGTCCGGCGGGAGCGGTGCGCGACCGTCGGCGACGGCGCCGAAGGGCCGGCGGGGGGAGGGCCGGCGGGCGCAGGACGCGCAGCCGCACCCCGGGACGGGCCAGCCGAGCGGCCCGGCCGTCCCCTCGATCAGGACTTTCACCCCGCAAGGGTCGCACGCCCGGGGCGGGACCCCGGCCGCTCGGGGGCCGGCGGGCTGGACGGGACCGCCGCCGGGGAGGAGCGTGCGGAACGGGAGGGCACGGGTGACCGGGAGAGGGGACGCGGGTGGCGCGATCCCGGAGTCGGAGCTGGAAGATCGGGGGATAGTAGGGTTCGCTGAGCCGTCAAGGGCGACGGCGACAACCGGCGAGAGGGGCGTGTGGAATGACGTGGCGCTGGCGTTACGAGAACGCTGACGGTGGCGAGCTGGCCGGTGGGGCCCTGCCGGCCGACACGTTCCCGAACCAGGCCGACGCGGAGTCCTGGCTCGGTGAGAACTGGCGTCAGCTGCTGGAGGCCGGGGTGGAGCAGGTCAGTCTCCTGGAGGACGGCCGGCCGGAGTACGAGGGGATGTCGCTGCGCCCCGAATGAGCCGGCACGGCCGCCGATGAGCCGACGCGGCCCGTCGGCGCCGGAAGCGGCGGAGCCCCGGGATCTCCGGGCGAAGGGGAGATCCCGGGGCTCTGCAGCCGGTTGCCTACGGGCGCTTGGCGGGGCTGACGGTCTTGGCCGGGTCGCGCTCGACGATCGGGCCGAGAGCGTCGTCGATCTTCTTCAGCACCTCGGCGTCCAGCTTCACACCGGCGGCCTTGACGTTGTCGCGGACCTGCTCCGGCCTGGTGGCGCCGACGATCGCGGAGGCCACGTTCGGGTTCTGCAGCACCCACGCCACCGCGAGCTGGGCCATGGTCAGGCCGAGGTCGGCGGCGATCGGCTTGAGCTCCTGAACGCGGGTGAGCACCTCGTCGGTGAGCATCCGGGAGATGAAGTTGCCGCCGGTGGGGTCGGTGGCCCGGGAGCCCGCGGGCGGCGGCCGGCCCGGCAGGTACTTGCCGGTGAGCACGCCCTGCGCGATCGGGGACCAGACGATCTGGCTCAGGCCCTCCTTCTCGCACAGGGGTACGACCTCGGACTCGATGACCCGCCACAGCATGGAGTACTGCGGCTGGTTGGAGACCAGGCGGTCGAAGCCCATCTCGTCGGCGATCTTCAGGGCGGCGGCGATCTGCTCGGCGTTCCACTCGCTGACGCCGACGTAGAGGACCTTGCCCTGACGTACGAGGTCGTCGAAGGTCTTGAGGGTCTCCTCGAGGGGGGTCTCGACGTCGAAGCGGTGGGCCTGGTAGAGGTCGACGTAGTCGGTCTGCAGACGGCGGAGCGAGCCGTGGATCGACTCGGTGATGTGCTTGCGGGACAGGCCGCGGTCGTTCGGGCCGGAGCCGGTCGGCCAGTAGACCTTCGTGAAGATCTCCAGCGACTCGCGCCGCACGCCCTTCAGCGCGCGGCCGAGCACCTCCTCCGCGCGGGTGCCGGCGTAGACGTCGGCCGTGTCGAAGGTGGTGATCCCCTCGTCGAGCGCCGCCTTCACGCATTCCTTGGCGGCGTCCTCCTCGACCTGGGAGCCGTGCGTGATCCAGTTGCCGTAGCTGATCTCGCTGACCATGAGACCGCTGCGGCCAAGGTGACGGAATTCCATGCTCCGACCCTATTAGGCGCTCTCCGGTGGATTGATTCGGGATACCCTGCCCGGCGTGCGGCGGTTGATCAGTTCTCGATGGGTACGGCTCGCGCTCGCGGCCGCCGTCACGGCGGTCGTCGTCGTGGCGGTGCTCCGGCTCCGGCGCGCCCCGGCGGGCTCCGAGGTCCGGGTGTCCCCGCGGACCCCGCCCTCCCCGAGGGGAGCGGCGGGCTCCGATGCCGTGCCCGGGCGGGAGACGCCGGTCGGCGCCGGTCCGGCGGGCCACCCCGGGGGACCTCCCGCGGCGGAGGCGCCCGCGGCCCGGAAAGAGGTGATCCGCCGCCGCGTGGTCCGCTGGGGATCGGTCGTGATCGCGCTGTGCGTGCTGGTCTTCGCCACCCGGGCGGTGGAGAGGGCGGTCTTCTCCGAGGAGACCGTCCCCGTGGCGGAGCGCTTCGAGGAGCCCCCCGCGCCCTCGGCGACGTCCGCCGACTCCTCCGCCGCACCGTCCGCCGACTCCTCCGGCACGGCGGCTGAGGAGGACTGCCGGCCGGGGACGGAGACTCCGGCGGTGCGCGAGGTCGACCCCAGGGTGACCCGGGCGGTGAACCGGCAGTGGCGGCGGATCGAGCGGTGGCTCGAAGCCAACGCGCCCAGGACCCACCGCACGCTCTCCCCGCCCGCCCGCGCCCGGACGATCGCGATCGCCGAGGCGCAGATGGGCCTGCGCTTCCCCGGCGACCTGCGGGCCTCGCTCCTGCGGCACAACGGGAGCGTCCTCAACAAGGGCTCCGGACTTACGATCTTCCTGTACGAGGCCATGAACGTGCGCGACATCCGCGACACCTGGCGGAGGCTCTGCGGGATCGGCGCCGGTGACCGCATCGGTCCGCGCGTCGGCTCGTGGGAGGGGCGGATGATCCCGGTCGGCGCGGACGGGAGCGGCAACCACCTGGTGGTCGACTCGATCCGGCGCGACGTCGGACGGACCGGCGATGAGGGGGAGACGAGCTTCGAGCTCGGGGGCGTGCGGATCCCCTCCTATCACGCCCTGCTGAGGATGACGGCCGACGCTCTGGAGCGGGGCGGGACCGTGGGCCAGTGGAGGCCCGTCGTCGACGGCGGCACGTTGAGCTGGGAGACCGTCCGGAACTGAGACGGCCCGGCACGGCCGTCCTCCCAAAGATCCGGGCACGTGAGAGCCCCGTCATGCGGAAGGCCCGGGCGGGCACGGAGGCCGGGTACGCGCGAAAGGCCCCGCGGTTCCGTCGGGGGACCGCGGGGCCTTTCGCAGACCGGGCTACTTCTTCGGCGGGACGGGCCTGCCGCCGGGCAGGAACTGGGGCGGCGGGAAGCGCAGCTTGCGGATCTGCAGCGCGCGCATCGCCGCGTAGAAGCCGACTCCCTTGAGGCTCTCGCCGGGGAACTTCTCGGCCGCGAGCTTCTTGACCTTCCAGGCCACCCAGATCGAGGTCAGCAGGACGCCGACCATCATGAGCGGCCAGCCGATCGTGATCACCGACACGTAGACGTAGGCGCGGATCTGCTGGGGGAAGGGGATCCAGGTCAGCAACAGGATGACCAGGGAGAACGGCAGGAAGTACTGGCTGACCAGGCGGCGGGAGTCGACCCAGTCGCGGGCGAACTTGCGCACCGGCCCCCGGTCGCGGACGGGGAAGTATCGCTCGTCACCGCGCAGCATGCCCTCGCGGGCCTTGGCGCGGTCGGCGGCCTGGCGCTCGCGGAGGTTCTTGTAGGCCTCTTTGCGGTTCTGCGGAGCGTTCACCGGCTGGCGGCGACGGCCTTCGGCGTCCCTGCGCTTGGGGGTGGGACGCCCCTTGCCCACGGGCTTCGGATCGGCGGCGGAGGCGGGGGAGTCGTCCGCGGCGGCTTGGGTACGTCGGAACACAACGTCAGCCTACCGGGACTGCAACTTAGTGACGCCCCCGTGCGTTATGCGTAGGGTGAACCCTATGTGGGCCCGCCGCTTTCCTGGGGGCAGGAATCACCGGGGCGACCCGAAGCGCATTTGAAGAAGGGGACGGCCGACGCGCATGAGCGTGATGAAGAGACTTTCCTTGATCTTTAAGTCCAAGGCGAACAACGCCTTGGACAAAATGGAGGATCCGCGCGAAACCCTGGACTACTCCTATCAGCGGCAGCTGGAGCTGCTGCAGAAGGTGCGCCGGGGTGTGGCCGATGTCGCGACATCGCGTAAGCGGGTGGAACTGCAGATCAACCAGATCGAGGCGCAGGCGCGCAAGCTGGAGGACCAGGGCCGCAAGGCGCTGGGCGTCGGCCGGGAGGACCTGGCCCGCGAGGCCCTGACCCGGCGCAGCAGCCTGCAGACCCAGATCGCCGACCTGCGGGTGCAGCATGACAACCTGCAGGCCGAGGAGGAGAAGCTCACCACCGCTTCCCATCGGCTTCAGGCCAAGGTTGACTCCTTCCGCACGCGCAAGGAGACCATCAAGGCCACTTACACCGCCGCCGAGGCGCAGACCCGGATCAACGAGGCCTTCTCCGGCATCTCCGAGGAGATGGGCGACGTGGGCCTGGCGATCCAGCGCGCCGAGGACAAGACCGCGCAGATGCAGGCGCGGGCCGGCGCCATCGACGAGCTGCTCGCCAGCGGCGCGCTCGACGACTTCAGCGGTTCGCGCGGCGACGACATCCAGGCGGAGCTCGACCGCATGGGCGGCGGCAACGACGTGGAGCTGGAGATCGCCCGGATGAAGGCCGAGCTGGGCCAGGCGCCGGCGCCCAAGAGCGCGATCGAGCCGGGCCCGCCGCAGCAGCAGCCCTACCAGCAGCCGCAGCAGCAGCCGTACCAGCAGTCGCAGCCGCAGTCCGAGCCGACTCAGCAGTACCGCCAGCCGGGGGAGGGCCAGTGATCGTTCGAATCATGGGCGAGGGGCAGGTGGAGATCGCTCCCGGTGATCTGACCGTCCTCAACGACCTGGACGGTCAGCTGGAGGCGGCGATCGAGGCGGGGGACGAGGACACCTTCAGGACCCGGTTGCACGCCCTGCTGGACCAGGTGCGGCACGTGGGCAAGACGCTCCCCGACGACAGCCTGGAGCCCTCGGAGCTGATCCTTCCCCCGGCCGACGCCTCCATGGAGGAGGTCCGGGAGATGCTCGGCGACGAGGGCCTCATCCCGGGATGATCTGACCGTACGGCACGGGCCCGGTCCGCCGGGACCGGGATCCGGCCGTGGGTCCTGTCAGGATGGCCCATGCATGATGTGCGGGCCGTTACCTTTTGCCCTCACAATGGGACACAAAAAGCCCAAAAGGAGGGTGTCGTTATGCCGGACCTTGCGCCCCTGCGGCCCGGGGATCCCGAGAGGGTGCGGGAGTACCGGCTCACCGCGCGCCTCGGGGAGGGTGGCCAGGGCACGGTATACCTCGGCGAGTCCCCCGACGGAGCCAGCGTCGCGGTGAAGCTCCTCCGCGCCGACCTCGCTCAGGACGAGGAGGCTTTGGAACGTTTCGTTCGCGAGGTCAGCACGACCCAGCGCGTCTCGGCCTTCTGCACCGCCGCTGTTCTGGACACCGGAGTGGACCAGAACCGGCCGTACATCGTCAGCGAGTACATCGACGGGCCGACGCTCGACGCGGTGGTGGCCGGCGAGGGGCCCCGCACGGGCTCGTCCCTGCACCGGCTCGCGATCGGCACGGTCACCGCGCTCGTGGCGATCCACCAGGCGGGGATCGTGCACCGGGACTTCAAGCCGTCCAACGTGCTGCTGGCCTCCGACGGTCCCCGCGTCATCGACTTCGGCATCGCCAAGGCCCTCGACCGGACCTCGACGCTGACCGCGATGGCGATCGGCACGCCCGCCTACATGACCCCCGAGCAGCTCGCCGGCGAGGCCGCCGGCTCACCCGCCGACATGTTCGCCTGGGGCTGCACCATGGTCTTCGCGGCCACCGGGCAGCCGCCGTTCGGCACCGACAGCCTGCCCGCGATCTTCAACCGCATCATGAACGTGGAGCCGGACCTGTCGGCCCTCACCGACCCGGCCCTGCGCGAGCTGGTGGGCCAGTGCCTGGCCAAGGACGCCGGCCGGCGCCCGACGGCGGGCGAGGCCCTGATGCGCCTGCTCGGCCACACCGTCCCGACCGCCCCCGGCACGCCGCCGCCCGCCGCGCCCCGGGGCATCCTCATGGAGGGCGTGGCCGCCGCCCAGCAGACCGGTCCCGAGGGGTACGCCCACCAGCAGGGCCCCGGCGGTTACCCGCCGCACCAGACCGGTCCCGGCGGGTTCCCGCCCTACCAGAGGGGCCCGGGCGGGTTCCAGCAGCCGCAGGGGCCCGGAGGCTATCCGCCGCACCAGACCGGCCCCGGCGGCTTCCCGCCGCACCAGACGGGCCCGGGTGGCTTCCCGCCCCACCAGACCGGCCCCGGCGGGTTCCAGCAGCCGCACGGCCAGCCGCAGGGGCAGGCCGCCTTCCAGCAGGGGCCCGGGGGCTATCCGCCGCACCAGACCGGTCCGGGCGGCTTCCCGCCGCAGGGCCAGGCCACCTTCCCCGGACAGCTCTACGGGGGACCGTCCCAGGGCGCCTCGCCGTACGGCATGCAGGGCCAGCAGCCCGGCACCTCCGGTGGCGGCGGACGGGTGCGCCGGGTCTGGGTCGCGGTCGCCTCCGGCCTGGTGGTCGCGCTCATCGCGGTCGGGGTCACACTGCTGATCCAGCGCTCCGGCGGCGAAACCGGGGAGGACGGCCCCTCGCCGACGCCGGTCGCCAACAGCGGCGGACCCTCCGGCACCCCCACCCCGGCCGTCGCGGCGATCCCCGAGGCGGAGCGTCAGATCAAGCTCCCGGGCAGCTCGATCACGATCCACGAGAGCGACAAGGATCCGATCAAGCTGACGTCCTACACGCTGACGTCGGGCAAGAACTTCTTCCTCTACGCCCGCGAGAACGGCGGGAACGGCTTCGCCAAGAACGACGACTACTACGACTACACGGTGGACGTCTCGGGCGCCAAGGCGCTCGGCACCGACAAGAAGTACAGCGCGGACAACTACTTCCAGCTCTCGATCATCGACCGGGCCGCCGGCTCCGCGGACCAGGTCAAGATCACCAAGTATCCGGTCTACCCGACGCTGCCGCAGTGGTCGCCGGACGGGAAGAAGGCGCTGGTGACGCTGTACGAGCTGGTCGGCGACAAGAGCAACCCGTACGGGTTCGCGGTCGTCGACGTCGCCACCAAGAAGGCCAAGGTCATCAAGGTGAAGGAGAAGGACGCGGGCACCTGGAGCTACTTCTGGCGTGGCGACGGCCGGGCGGTCGGCACGTGGGCGCTGGCCGGCAAGACCCAGCGCATCCGCTTCTACGACCCGCAGAGCGGCGTCGTGCTGCAGACCCTGCTGGACGTGGGCACCCCGCTCACCGTCGAGGGCGACGACATCAACCCCTCCGGCACGCTGCTGATGACCCACTGCAAGGGGGCCTCCGAGCAGGACAAGGAGATCTGCGTGTGGTCCACGACGGCGGACGCCGAGCCCGAGGCCCGGGTCCCGTTCGACACCAAGCGGCTCGTCGGCTGGTACGACGACCAGCACATCGTGGCATGGCAGCAGAAGGGCTCCACCCACGAGGCCGTGGTGATCGACTTCAAGGGGCAGGTGAAGCGGGTGCTCGCCGTCAGCACCAACGCCAAGGAGTACGAGCAGCAGTTCATGCGCTACACCCGGGTGAAGTGACGCACGGCGTTCCCTGACACGTACCGCGTTCCCTGAGACGTACGGCGTTCCCTGACACGTGAGGAGGCCCCGGCGCACCGCCGGGGCCTCCTCACGTGCCCGTGCCCTGCGCGCCCGGAGGGGTCCGGGCGCGGCGGGGTCACGGGAGGGCGAGCATCCGGTCCAGGGCGACCTTGGCCCAGTGGGTGGTGTCGGCGTCCACCGTGATCTGGTTGACGACCTGGCCCGCGGCCAGGGACTCCAGCGCCCATACCAGGTGCGGCAGGTCGATGCGGTTCATCGTCGAGCAGTAGCAGACGGTCTTGTCCAGGAACGTCACGTTCTTGTCGGGGAACATCGCCCCCAGCCGCTTGACGAGGTTCAACTCGGTGCCGACGGCCCAGGAGGAGCCGGCCGGGGCGTCCTGGAGCTTGTTGATGATGTACTCGGTCGAGCCGACGTAGTCGGCCTTGACGACCACCTCGTGCTTGCACTCGGGGTGGACCAGCACGTTGACGCCCGGGATGCGCTCGCGCACGTCGTCGACGTTCTGCGCCGAGAAGCGGCCGTGCACCGAGCAGTGCCCGCGCCACAGGATCATCTTCGCGTCGCGCAGCTGCTGGACGGTCAGCCCGCCGTTCGGGCGGTGCGGGTTGTAGACGACGCAGTCGTCCAGCGACAGGCCCATCTCCAGCACCGCGGTGTTGCGGCCCAGGTGCTGGTCGGGCAGGAACAGCACCTTCTCGCCGCGGGAGAAGGCCCAGTCCAGGGCCCGCCGGGCGTTGGAGGAGGTGCACACGGCGCCGCCGTTGCGGCCGCAGAACGCCTTGATGTCGGCGCTGGAGTTCATGTAGGTCACCGGGACGGTGACGTCCGCGATCCCGGCGTCCTCCAGCGCCTCCCAGCACTCCTCGACCTGGTCGAAGGTCGCCATGTCGGCCATCGAGCACCCGGCCGCCATGTCGGGCAGCACGACCTTCTGCGCGTCGCCGGTCAGGATGTCCGCCGACTCGGCCATGAAGTGCACGCCGCAGAAGACGATGTACTCGGCCTCGGGCCGCGCCGCGGCCTCCCGGGCGAGTTTGAACGAGTCCCCGGTCACGTCGGCGAACTGGATGACCTCGTCGCGCTGGTAGTGGTGGCCGAGCACGAAGACCCGGTCGCCGAGCGCCGCCTTGGCGCGCCTGGCCCGCTCGACCAGCGCCGGGTCGGACGCCGCCGGCAGCTCTCCGGGACAGTCCACGCCGCGCTCGCTGTGCGGGTCGGCGCTCCGGCCGAGAACGAAGAGCGGAAGCCCGGTCTCAGTGGTCGTCACGACCACACCCCCTTATCGTCGGAATGACGACTAATGATGACACACGGTTTGAGGGATTTATTCCGGAGGGTGGAGGGGTCGTGGAATGTGTGGCAGTGGGCAGGTGTTGGTAGCGTCTAAGAAGGACGTCAGAAACAGACAGCCGCTCCAGGCGGGCGGCTGACGCAGACGCGGGAGTCACCACATGTCGGTTGAGAGCAGCGAGACCACGGCGCAGGGCCTGATCCTCAGTGACGCGGCCGCGGCGAAGGTCAAGAGCCTGCTGGAGCAGCAGGGCGAGGAGGGACTCCAGCTGCGCGTGGCCGTGCAGCCCGGTGGCTGCTCCGGCCTGCGCTACCAGCTCTTCTTCGACGACCGTTCGATGGACGGCGACATCGTCTCCGACTTCAACGGCGTGAGTGTGGTCACCGACCGTATGAGCGCGCCGTACCTCATGGGCGCCACCATCGACTTCGTCGACACGATCGAGAAGCAGGGCTTCACGATCGACAACCCGAACGCCACGGGCTCCTGCGCCTGCGGCGACTCGTTCAACTAGTCGTTCGACTGGGCGGTTCCGTCCGCCGGGACGGGCCGGGAAGCCCTGCCGGGTGAGATGTTCCTCACCCGACAGGGCTTTCACGTGCCATGAGTTCGCGTATTCTTGCGTGGCTCATTTTCCGAAGATGCTGACAACGAGGAGAAGGATCCCGTGCGCATCGCCGTCACCGGCTCCATCGCGACCGACCATCTGATGACCTTCCCGGGCCGCTTCGGCGACCAGCTCATCGCCGAGCAGCTCGATCGGGTCTCCCTCTCGTTCCTCGTGGACGACCTGCAGGTCCGCCGCGGCGGCTGCGCGGCCAACATCACCTTCGGGATGGGCTGCCTGGGCCTGTCGCCGATCCTCGTCGGCGCGGTCGGCACGGACTTCGCCGACTACCGCTCCTGGCTGGAGCGGCACGGGGTCGACTGCGACTCGGTGTACGTCTCCGAGACCCACCACACCGCACGGTTCCTGTGCACCACGGACGAGGACCACAACCAGATCGCCTCGTTCTACACCGGCGCGATGGCCGAGGCCCGGCTGATCGAGCTGCAGCCGATCGCCGAGCGCGTGGGCGGGCTCGACCTGGTGCTGATCAGCCCCAACGACCCCGACGCGATGCTCCGCCACACCGACGAGGCCCGCCAGCGCGGCATCCCGTTCGCGGCCGACCCCTCCCAGCAGCTGGCCCGCATGCCCGGCGAGCAGATCCGCCAGCTGGTCGACGGCGCCGCCTACCTGTTCGGCAACGACTACGAGAAGGGTCTGATCGAGCAGAAGACCGGCTGGTCCGGCGAGGAGATCCTCGACCGGGTCGAGGTCCGCGTCACCACGCTCGGTCCCAAGGGCGTCGTGATCGACCGCAAGGGCGAGCCGTCCCTGCACGTCCCGGCGGCCCCCGAGCTCGGCAAGGCCGACCCCACCGGCGTCGGCGACGCCTTCCGCTCCGGCTTCCTGGCCGGTCTCGCCTGGGACCTGTCCCTGGAGCGCTGCGGCCAGATCGGCAACCTGACCGCCACCCACGTCCTGGAGCGCGTCGGCGGCCAGGAGTACGAGCTCGGCCAGCAGGTCTTCCTGGAGCGCTTCGCCGCCGCCTACGGCGCAGAGGCCGCCGGCGAGGTGGCCGGGCACGTGCGCTGCCACTACGCCTGACGGCCCCGGCGTGCGCCGTCGCGACATCCGGCGGCCCCGCACGCCCTGTCATCGAGCCCGGCGTCCCCGGCGGGCGCCGGCACGACGCCCGGCGCCCGCCGTACCGCCTCTGCGCCGGTCAGACTCCCGCGTAGACGCGGTGGACGAAGTCGGCGAGCTGGTCGTCCGGCAGGTTCTTGGCGAGGTCCGCTTCGCTGATCATGCCGACGATGCGCCCGTTGTCGATCACCGGCAGCCGCTTGATCTGGTTCTGCTCCATCTTGGCCAGCGCCTCCTCGACGCTGGCCTCGGCGGAGACCCAGACCAGGCCGGTGGCCAGCTCACCCGCGGTGATCTGCGCGGGGTCCCCGCCCGCTGCCAGGCACTTCACGACGATGTCGCGGTCGGTGATGATGCCCTTGAGCCGGTCGTCGGTCCCGCAGATCGGCAGCGCTCCGACGCCGATGTCCTTCATCATCCGTGCGGCGTCCAGGAGAGACTGGTTCTCTCCGATGCACTGACACCCCGGGTTCATCACGTCCTTGGCGGTTTCCCCGCTCATCCCTGTTTCCCCCCGAAACGTGTGGTTGTGTTCCGGGTGGGCTCCTACCCACTTTCCGGGCGTATCCACTGGTCGCCCCGCAGGTGGACGGCTCAGTAGTTGCGCCGCACGTGGATGGCCCAGCCGCCCTGCGGGAGCTCGTGGCTGCCCACGTGGTGGTGCGACTTCAGCCGGCACCAGGCCGGGATGTCGGTGAAGGCCGCCGGATCGTCGGCCAGGACGGAGACGACCGCGTTCAGCGGGACGTGGTTGATCTGCTCGGCGAGCATGATGATGGGGATCGGGCACTTCTTGCCCAGGGCGTCGACGGTCAGCGCCGGAGCCTGGGCGGCCTGCTGGGCGGCGGTGTGCCTGGGCGTCATCGCGTCACTCACTCCCCGAGTCCTGATCATGATTTTACTCCCGCCTCCTCCCGGATCCTGCGGACGGCGTCCGGCAGGACGGACAGGAAACGGTCGACGTCGGCCCCGGAGGCGCCACGGGGCAGCGACACCCGGACGTTGCCGTGGGTGAGCACGCCCATGGCCTCCAGGACATGCGATGGACGAAGCGTACTCGCCGTGCACGAACTGCCGGACGAAACGGCGAATCCGGCCTTGTCCAGCTCCACGAGAAGCGCCTCCCCCTCCACGTAGAGGCACGAGAAGGTCACGATGTGCGGGGCCCGCGCGACGGGCTCGCCGATGACCTCCACGTCCGGCACGAGCCGGGGGACCTCCGCCCGGATCCGGTCGACCAGCGCCGCCAGCCGGGCCCCCTCCCGCTCCGCCTCGGCCGCGGCGGCGCGCAGCGCGGCGGCCGCGGCGACGATCGCGGGCACGTTCTCGAAGCCCGGGACCCGGTTCTCGCGCTCGTCCTGGGGCAGCGGGCCGCGCCACCGCACGCCCTTGCGCACCGCCAGCACACCGACGCCCGCGGGGCCGCCCCACTTGTGCGCGCTGGCGGTCAGCACCGACCAGCCCGGGGGAACGGGCATCCGGCCCGCCGTCTGGGCGGCGTCCACCAGCAGCGGGACCCCCGCCCCGGCGCACAGCTCCGCCGCCTCGGCGACCGGCTGGAGCGTGCCGACCTCGTGGTTGGCGCTCTGCAGGCACGCCAGGGCCGTACCCCCGGCGCGGACCGCCTCGCCGAAGGCCGCCAGGTCCACCACCCCGGTGAGGCCGACGCCGACGGTCTCCACCGTGCCGCCCTCGCGCTCGTGGACCTCCCCGGAGTGCAGCACGCTGGAGTGCTCCACCGCCGAGACGACCAGGCGCCGCCCCGCCCGGTGCCGGCCGCGCAGGACCCCCAGGACGCCGAGGTGGACCGCCTGGGTGCCGGAGGCGGTGAAGGACACCTCGTCCGGGCGGCAGCCGAGCACCTCGGCGACCTCCGCCCTGGCCCCTTCCAGTAACATCCTTGCCCGGCGTGCGGGGCCGTACAGCCTCGCCGGGTCGGCCCATCCGGCGTCGAGCGCCGCAGTCAGGGCCTCCCGGGCCCGGGGATGCAGCGGCTCGGTGGAGGCCGCGTCGAAGTACGCCACGCACCAATCGTCGCATCACGCGCGACACAATCGGGGGCTGCGCGGGAGGCCGGAGGCAGCCCGCGCTAATGTGTCCCAAAGCGTGAAGCTGTGAACTGTCAGTTGTGAATCTGAATAAACGACCGCCCAGGAGTGACTCTTGGGCTTCATCTGTGGGGTAGGCGATCCGTGAGTCCGACCCGCCGTTCTGCACGGCGTCCGTTGGCCCGCCGCCGGGTGCCACGCACTGCCGCTCTGGCGCTGCTGCTGGTGTCCGCGACGGCGTGTAGTGCTGAAGACTGGTCCCGTGGCGGCATGCCTGAGGGCATCACCGAGCAGTCCGAGGTCGTCCAGAGTCTGTGGAACGGATCCTGGATCGCCGCCCTGGCCACCGGCGTGGTCGTGTGGGGCCTGATCCTGTGGTCCGTGGCCTTCCACCGCAAGCGGAAGAACTCGAACGAGCTGCCGCCCCAGGTGCGGTACAACCTTCCGATCGAGATGCTGTACACGATCGTGCCGCTGATCATGATCAGCGTGCTGTTCTTCTTCACCGCGCGCGACCAGAACTACCTGACCGACATGTCGCAGAAGCCCGACGTGACGGTCAAGGTCGAGGCGTTCCAGTGGAGCTGGCGTTTCACGACCGAGGTGAACGGCAAGACGGCCCAGGTCGTCGGGATCCCCGCCGACAACTACGAGAAGGGCCCCCAGCTGGTCCTCCCGGTGAACAAGCGGATCCAGTTCAATCTCCAGTCGCCGGACGTCATCCACTCCTTCTGGGTGCCGGCGTTCAAGTTCAAGCTCGACGTGATCCCGGGTGTGGACAACCGCTTCCAGGTCAACACGCTGAACGCGCCCGGCGTCTACGCCGGCCGCTGCGCGGAGCTGTGCGGCGTCGACCACAGCCGGATGCTCTTCAACGTCAAGCTCGTCACGCAGGCCGAGTTCGACCAGTACATCGCTAGCCAGGCGGGTGCCCAGTGACCGCACAGAACGTTCCCGTCCCCTCGGTGATGGCGACCCGCAAGGGGTCGATCATCGCGAAGTGGGCGTCGTCCACCGACCACAAGGTCATCGGACATCTCTATTTGATCACCTCGTTCGCGTTCTTCCTGATCGGCGGCGTCATGGCGCTGGTCATCCGCGCCGAGCTGGCCCAGCCGGGCCTGCAGGTGGTCAGCAACGAGCAGTTCAACCAGCTGTTCACCATGCACGGCACGATCATGCTGCTGATGTTCGCCACGCCGCTGTTCGCCGGTTTCGCCAACGAGCTGATGCCGCTGCAGATCGGCGCGCCGGACGTGGCCTTCCCCCGGCTGAACATGGTCAGCTACTGGCTGTTCCTGTTCGGCAGCCTCATCGCCATCTCGGGTTTCCTGACCCCCGACGGAGCGGCCAGCTTCGGCTGGTTCGCCTACACCCCGCTGTCGAACTCGGTCTCCTCCCCCGGCATCGGCGGCGACCTGTGGATCCTGGGCCTGACCATGAGCGGTCTGGGCACGATCCTGGGCGCGGTCAACTTCATCACCACGATCGTCTGCATGCGCGCGCCCGGCATGACCATGTTCCGCATGCCGATGTTCACCTGGAACGTGCTGCTGACCTCGATCCTGGTGCTGATGGCCTTCCCGGTGCTGGCCGCGGCGCTGCTGGCGCTGGCCGCCGACCGCAAGCTGGGCACCCACATCTTCGATCCGGCCACCGGCGGGCCGCTGCTGTGGCAGCACCTGTTCTGGTTCTTCGGCCATCCGGAGGTCTACATCATCGCGCTGCCGTTCTTCGGCATCGTGACGGAGGTCCTGCCGGTCTTCAGCCGCAAGCCGCTGTTCGGCTACATCGGCCTGGTGGGCGCCACCATCGCCATCGCCGGGCTGTCGATCACCGTGTGGGCGCACCACATGTTCCCGACCGGCCAGGTGCTGCTGCCGTTCTTCTCCTTCATGACCTTCCTGATCGCGGTCCCGACCGGGGTGAAGTTCTTCAACTGGATCGGCACCATGTGGCGCGGCCACCTGAGCTTCGAGTCGCCGATGCTGTTCTCGATCGGCTTCCTGGTCACCTTCCTGTTCGGCGGTCTGACCGGTGTCATCCTGGCCTCGCCGCCGCTGGACTTCCAGGTGACCGACTCCTACTTCGTGGTGGCGCACTTCCACTACGTGGTCTTCGGCACCGTGGTGTTCGCGATGTTCGCCGGCTTCTACTTCTGGTGGCCGAAGTTCACCGGCAAGATGCTCAACGACACCCTGGGCAAGTTCCACTTCTGGACGCTGTTCATCGGCTTCCACACCACCTTCCTGGTGCAGCACTGGCTGGGCGCGCAGGGCTTCCCGCGCCGCTACGCCGACTACAGCCCGATCGACGGCTTCACCGACCTGAACATGGTCTCCTCGGTCGGCGCGTTCGTCCTGGGCGCCTCGACGCTGCCGTTCCTCTACAACGTGTGGAAGACGGCCAAGACCGCGCCCAAGGTCACGGTCGACGACCCGTGGGGCTACGGCAACTCCCTGGAGTGGGCCACCTCGTGCCCGCCGCCGCGGCACAACTTCACCTCGCTGCCGCGCATCCGCTCCGAGCGCCCGGCGTTCGATCTCAAGCACCCGCACGTCACGCCGGCCGAGCGTGAGCTGGAGGAGGTCCGATGAAGGTTCAGGGCTGGATGTTCATCCTGATCGGCATCTTCTTCGCCGCGGTGGACGTCGTCTACTGGTACTGGTCCAAGGAGCCGGTCGGCACGACGGCGATGGCCATCTCGGTGGGCTTCGCCCTCATGATCGGCTACTACCTGATGTACACGGCCCGCCGCATCGGGGCCCAGCCGGAGGACGACAAGCAGGGCGAGATCAGCGACGGCGCGGGGGAGCTCGGCTTCTTCAGCCCGCACAGCTGGTGGCCGCTGTTCGTCTGCCTGTCGGTCGCGCTCACCGCGCTCGGCTTCGTCATCGGCTGGTGGCTGTTCATGATCGGCGTCTTCGCGGTGGTCATGAGCATGGTCGGGTTCGTCTTCGAGTACTACCGGGGCAACTTCTCGCACTGAGCCGCACGTACCGGACCCGCCCGCGGATCCGGTACGGCGGGCCCTGCGCCCAAGCGGGCCACGGAAACCTCCGTGGCCCGCTTTTTGGCGTTTATTGGCAGCTCAGAGGGGATGTGTCGGGTGCCGTGCCGCTTGCTCCGGGTAGTAACGGACTGTAGTAGATCAGGCGGAGAACGGGGGAGTTCACGTGGGGCAGGCGATCCGTGGTTCGACCTATGCGCCGGGGCTGGTGGCCCTGTCACTGGTGACGGCGTGTTCGGCGGCGGACGCCGCGACCGGGTGGGCGGATCCCGCTCAGAACGCGGGATCGGCTCCGGGGGCCGTACGGGCCGCCGCGACCGTGCTCGTGACGCCCGCCGACAGCAGCGGGGACGTGCCGACCGACATGCCCGTCCTGATCGGCGCCCGGGGCGGGACGCTGAAGAAGGTCAGCGTGAAGGGCTCCAAGGGCTCTCTGGCGGGCGTTCTGAGCGCCGACAAGACTCAGTGGCGCAGCCGGGGGACGGCGGCTCCCGGGGCCACCTACAAGGTCACCGTGGAGGCGGTCAACCCCGACGGGGAGACGACGGAGACCACCAGCTCCTTCTCCACGGTCAAGGCCGAGGACCGCTTCTCCATCGCGAGCCTCACGCCGGACAGGGACTACACCGGCCTCACCGTGGGCGTCGGCATGCCCATCATGATCACCTTCGACCGGGACATCTCCGACCGCGTCGAGGTCGAGCGGAACCTGACGGTCCGCACCTCCAAGCCGGTCCAGGGCGCCTGGCACTGGTTCGACGACAGGACGGTCCACTTCCGGCCCAAGCGCTTCTGGCCGGCCTACACCAAGGTCCGGCTGGAGGCCCGCCTGACGGGGGTCCGCGGCGGCGAGGGCCTGTACGGCAGGGCCGACCGCGTCCTCGACTTCAAGGTCGGCCGCTCCCAGATCACCCAGGGCAGCATCCAGAGCCACCACCTGACGGTCAAGCGCGACGGCAAGAGGATCCGCACGATCCCGATGAGCGCCGGCCAGGGCGGCCAGTGGAAGTACCACACCACCAGCGGCGTCCACCTGGCGATGTCCCGCGAGCCGGTGACCATCATGGTCTCGCCCGGCATCGGCCCCGGCCAGCCGGGTTACTACCGCAAGACCGTCTACAACACCGTGCGCATCTCCAACAGCGGCGAGTACGTCCACAGCGCGCCCTGGTCCGTCGGATCGCAGGGGAGCGCCAACGTCAGCCACGGCTGCGTCAACGTCAGCCCCGGCCACGCGAAGTGGTTCATCGACAACACCCTGATCGGCGACCCGATCATCATCACCGGTTCGCCCCGTGTGCTCGAGCCCCTCAACGGCTGGGGCCACTGGCAGGAGGACTGGTCGGAGTGGACCCGCTGGAGCGGCACCCTGGGCTTCGTCACCGAGACGGCCTGACTCCACCGCCCGAGCTCCAGGCCTGACCGCCTGGCCCCCGGCGCTGACCGCCTGGCCCCCGGCGAACCGGGGCGAGAGGGCTTCTGACGGGACCGGAAGGGCTTCTGACGAGGCACGGGACCTTCCGGTGGGCGGCCGGGGGTTTCCGGCGCCGCCGTACGGGGAGGAGCCCGCTGGGGAGAGGAACCGAAAGGCCCGGGCGGTGATCCGCCCGGGCCTTTCGCCTGTCGCAGTGGAGCAGTGGACCGGTCCCGCCGGTCCCGGCTCAGCGGGTGATGGACTTGTCGTCCCCGCCCGCTCCGACGGCCGCGTGCTCGTCGCCGTGACCGTCGTGGTGGCCGTCGTGGTGACCGTCGTCCAGCGGGATCTTCTCGCCGCCGTACGCGGTGCTCATCCTGGCCTTGAGCTTGCCGATGGGGCCGCGCATGCCCTTGGGCGGGATGCCGCCGGGCTCGGTGTCGGCGCCGGTGAGGACCGGAACCGGCTCCTTGCCCCGCATGTGGGCCTCGATGTCCGCCGACGGCGGCACGTGGACCTCGATGTACTCGCCGTGGGGCAGGCGCTTGATGACGCCCGACTCCACACCGTGCCCGATGATCGCCGCGTCCTTGCGCTGCAGGCCGAGGCAGATCCGGTAGGTGACGATGTAGGCGATGACCGGCGCCACGAAGATCAGGACCCGGCCGATGTAGGTCGTCCAGTTCAGCGAGACCTTGAAGACCCAGGAGATCTCGTCGTTGGCGCCCAGCAGCCACAGCACACCGTAGAACGTGATCGCGGAGATGCCGATCGAGGTGCGGTGCGGGTTGTTGCGGGGACGGTCGACGACGTGGTGCTCGCGGTTGTCGCCGGTGATCCACCGTTCGGCGAACGGATAGACCGCCAGGCCGGTCATGATGATGCCCATCGGGACCAGCGCGGGTATCAGCACGCTCATGGGGAGCGTGAAGCCCAGGAAGTTGATCTCCCACGAGGGCATCAGACGCAGCGCGCCTTCCAGGAAGCCCATGTAGAAGTCGGGCTGGGAGCCCGCCGAGATGTCCGCCGGCGTGTAGGGGCCGAAGATCCAGATCGGGTTGATCTGGGCGAAGGTGCCCAGCAGCGCGATGACGCCGAAGGTGAACATGAAGTAGGCGCCGGCCTTGGCCATGAAGGCCGGGTAGAACGGGGCGCCCACCACGTTGTTGTTCGTACGGCCCTTGCCCGGCATCTGCGTGTGCTTCTGCACCCACATCAGGATCATGTGGGCGGAGATGAGCGCCAGCAGGATGCCCGGGATGAGCAGGATGTGCAGCGAGTAGAACCGGGAGATGACGTCCTCACCCGGATACTCGCCGCCGAACAGGAAGAACGTGATCCAGGTGCCGACCAGCGGCAGCGAGATCGCCACACCCTCGGTGATCCGCAGACCGGCGCCGGAGAGCAGGTCGTCGGGGAGGGAGTAGCCGGTCAGGCCCTCGGCCAGGGCCAGCGTCAGCAGCAGGACGCCGATCAGCCAGTTCAGCTCGCGCGGCTTGCGGTATGCACCGGTGAAGAACACGCGGAGCATGTGCACCATCATGCCGGCGACGAACAGCAGGGCGGCCCAGTGGTGCATCTGCCGCATGAGCAGACCGCCGCGGACGTCGAAGCTGATCTCCAGCGACGAGGCGTAGGCCGCGGACATCCCGACGCCCTTGAGCGGCTCGTAGGCGCCGTCGTAGATGACGTGCTCCATGCTGGGCTTGAAGAAGAACGTCAGGAAGGTACCGGTCAGCAGCAGGATGATGAACGAGTAGAGCGCGATCTCACCCAGCAGGAACGACCAGTGGTCGGGGAAGACCTTGCGCAGGTTGCGCTTGAGGAAGTTTCCCGCACCGAGACGGTCGTCGAGGAACCCGCTCGGACCTGCGATGGCCTGGGGCACGTTTGCGTCGGGGCCGCCGGAGGGGCTCACGATTGGCCTCCCTTCTCAATGACCTCGGCCTCGGCGTCGCCGCGCTCCCAGAAGCTGGGACCGACGGGGACGGCGAAGTCGGCCGTGGCGACGAGATACCCCTCATCGTCCACGGCAATCGGCAGCTGTGGCAGGGGTCGGGCGGCCGGGCCGAAGATGACCTTGGCGCCGTCGGCGGCGTCGAAGGTCGACTGGTGGCACGGACACAGGATGTGGTGGGTGGTCTGCTCGTACAGGGCCGCGGGGCAGCCGACGTGCGTGCAGATCTTGGAGTAGGCCACGATGCCGTCGTGAGTCCAGTTCACGTTCGTGCCCGACTTGATCTCGTCCGGACGGAACTTGATCAGGATCAGTGTGGCCTTGGCCAGCGCGTTCAGGTCGTGTTCGTATCCCTCGGGGACAACCGACAGGATACCTCCGGGCGAGTTGAAGTCCGCCGCGCGGATGGGAGCGCCGCTGCCCTCGACGACGAGCCTGCGCGGCTTGCCCTCCTTGGTCTTCTCGCCCCAGACGGTGTGGCGCAGCTTCTCGTCGAAGTTCGTGTAGCTCGGGCCGAGGTCGCGCAGGAGCACCAGCGGGGCCAGGCCCAGCGGGGCCGCGGCGGCCAGGAGCGTACGGCGCAGCAGCGGCCGCTTGGTGATGCCGCTCTCGGCCGCGCCCTGCAGGAAGGTCTCGCCGACGTAGGACCGGGTCTCGCGGTCGGAGGCCATCGCGTGGCGCTCCTGGATCAGCTTGTACTTCGGCATGACCATGCGGACCCAGACCACCAGGCCCGAGGCCAGCGCGAGAAGCGCCAGCGTGAGCGAGCCGCCCAGGGCCAGCGTGGACGTCTGCGTGCTCTCGAGGTCGCCGACCTGGAAGACCACGTAGGAGACGACGAACGCGATGCCGGCCAGGAACGTGATCGTGAAGCAGAGGGCGGCGAGCTTCTCGCCCTTCTTCGCGGTCTTCTCGTCCTGCAGGTCGACGCCGGCGACACTGAGCTCACCGGGCGTCTCGTCGGGGCCGAGCAGCGAGGTGCTCGCCGCGGGCGCAGGAGTGCCGATGACGCGCCTGGGGACGCGCTCTTCGGGCTGCTCGATGTCGTGCTTGTTGTCTGTCATTGGGCCTGTCGCCTCTTTGCGGTGATCCAGATGGCGGCCAGAGCGAGGAGGCTGATGCCCACGATCCATGCCACCAGACCCTCGGTGACCGGGCCGATGCGGCCGAGGCCCGCACCACCGGGGTTGGGCTCCTCACGAACGCCCACGATGTAGGCGATCATGTCCCGCTTCTGCTCGGGAGTGATGATGCTGTCGTTGAACACCGGCATCGCCTGCGGGCCGGTGACCATGGCCTCGTAGATCTGCCGGGGAGTGGCGTCGTGCAGCGGCGGGGCGTACTTGCCCTGCGTCAGGGCGCCACCGGAGCCGACGAAGTTGTGGCACTGGATGCAGTTCGCGCGGAACAGCTGGCCGCCCTTGGACTTGTCGCCCTTGGCGGGGTCGACCATCTCCTGCGTCGGGACGGTGGGTCCGCCGCCGAGAGACTGGACGTAGGCGCCCAGCTGGCGGATGGTGTCCTCGTTGACCCAGGGGGCCGGCTTCTTGCGCGGGGCCTGGGCGCCGAGCTGGGCCAGGGGCATACGGCCGCTGCTGACCTGGAAGTCCACCGACGCCGCGCCGACGCCCACGAGGCTGGGACCGCGGTTGGCGATGCCCTCGGCGTTGAGACCGTGGCAGCTGGCGCAGCTCTGCTCGAAGAGCTTCTTGCCCTCCGCCACGTCGTCGGCCCTGCCGGACGCGATGGCCGCGTCGGCCCGCTCGCTCGTCGGGGCCGCCAGGGTGTACGCGACACCCAGCAGCCCCAAGGTCAGAAGCAGGACGGCGTATCTCGCGAGGGGATGCCGCCGCCTAGCGGTGATCCTATTCACAGAGATCCCCGATTCCTTAATGAATGCCATAGATGGTCACGAAAAGGCCAATCCAGACCACGTCGACGAAGTGCCAGTAGTAGGACACGACGATCGCGCTGGTCGCCTGCTCACGGGTGAAGCGCTTCGCGGCGTACGTACGTCCCAGCATGAACAGGAACGCGATCAGTCCACCGGTCACGTGGAGTCCGTGGAAGCCCGTGGTCAGGTAGAACACCGAGTCGTACGCGGTGTGCGACAGGGTGTGGCCTTCTGCGACCAGCTGGCTGTACTCGTACAGCTGGCCGCCGACGAACACGGCGCCCATCAGGAAGCTGACGATGTACCAGAAACGCAGCTTGCCGACCTGGCCCTTCTCAGCCGCCCAGACGCCCAGCTGACAGGTCACACTCGACAGGACCAGGATGATCGTGTTGGCCAACGAGAACGGGACGTTCAGATGGGCCTCGGGCCAGGGCAGTCCCTGGCCGAGACTCACCGACCGGATGGTGAAGTACATCGCGAACAGCGCCGCGAAGAACATGAGCTCGGAGGACAGCCAGACGATCGTCCCGACACTGACCAAGTCAGGTTTGTTGGACGAGTGGGCTGTCGTCGTCGTTGAGATTGCGGATGCTGTCGCCACGGGCAGCATTATTGCGGCTCCCCTGTCCGGGTCGCCGCACGACCCCCCGATAGGGGGGTCAACCGTCCCTCTAATCTGGACGTAGGGGGCAAATGCCCTGTCGATGCCTCCGGTCTGGGTCTGTGAGCGGGGTGACCGGTAGCATCCCAGGTGACCATACATCGACGAGCGATAGTGAGCGCGACCTTGAGCACCGACGACAAGATGAGGGTCCTCGTCTACAGCGACGACGCAAGCACCCGCGAGAAGGTGCGTCAGGCGATCGGCTGGCGCCCCGCCGCCGACGTGCCCCTCGTGGAGATCGTGGAGTGCGCCACCCACGCGAAGGTCGTCCAGCACTTCGACTCGGGTGAGATCGACGTCGCCGTCCTCGACGGCGAGGCCAAGCCGGCCGGAGGCATGGGCGTGGCCCGCCAGGCCAAGGACGAGGTCCACGACTGCCCCCCGATCTGCCTGCTGATCGCCCGCCGCGACGACCGCTGGCTGGCCGAGTGGTCCAAGGCCGAGGCCGTCGTGGCGCTCCCGATCGACCCCGTGGTGCTGGCCGAGACCGTCGCCGACCTGATGCGCCGCCGCCTCTCCACCCGTCTCACCGCCCGCTAGAAGAGAAGACCGGCAACCCCCCTCTGGCCCCCTCTGGCCCCTCTGGAGATCCCTATGGACGCGCGCACCACCTGGCCCGCGCTGCTGTCGGCGCTGCTCGCCGGTGAGCACCTGACGGCGGACGAGACCGCCTGGGCGATGAAAGAGATCATGTCCGGCTCGGCGAGTCCCGCGCAGATCGCCGGATTCGCCGTGGCGCTGCGCGCGAAGGGGGAGACGGTCGCCGAGGTGACCGGTCTGGCCCGCACGATGCTGGAGCTGGCCACCCCGCTGACGGTCGAGGGTCCCGTGGTCGACATCGTCGGCACCGGAGGCGACCGCGCCCACACGGTCAACGTCTCGACCATGGCCGCGATCGTGGCCGCGGGCGCGGGGGCGCGGGTGGTCAAGCACGGCAACCGGGCCGCCTCCTCCTCCTGCGGCGCCGCCGACGTGCTGGAGCACCTCGGCGTCGCGCTCGACCTGGCGCCGGCCGACACCGCCCGGGTCGCCGTCGAGGCGGGCATCGCCTTCTGCTTCGCGCCGGTCTACCACCCCGCGCTGCGCTTCGCCGGTCCGCCGCGCAAGGAGATCGGCGTGCCGACGGTCTTCAACTTCCTCGGCCCGCTGACCAACCCGGCCCGCCCGGCCGCCCAGGCGATCGGCGTCTACGACGCGCGCATGCTGCCCGTCGTGGCCGGCGTCTTCGCCGAGCGGGGCGTCTCCGCCCTGGTGTTCCGGGGCGACGACGGGCTCGACGAGCTGACCATCGCCACCACCTCCACGGTCTGGGTGGTCCGCGACGGCACCGCCACGCAGACCGTCTTCGACCCGGCCGTGCTCGGCATCCCGCGCGCGGAGGCCGACGCGCTGCGCGGCGGCGACGTCGCCTTCAACGCCCGCGCGGTGCACGACTTCCTCGGCGGCAAGACCGGCCCGGTCCGCGACGCGGTGCTGCTGAACGCCGCCGCCGCCCTGGTCGCGCTCGACGGGCCCGGCGACGACCTGGACGCCGCGATGATCGAGGCGTACTCCCGCGCCACCCGCGCGGTCGACTCCGGCGCCGCCGCCGCCACCCTGGAGCGCTGGATCGAGGCCAGCACGACCTCGCGGTCGTGACGTCCCCGCGGTCGTGACGTCCCCGCCCGGACCGTGTCGTTCGTGACGCGGGCGTTCTCCCCTCACGGGAGGACGAACCCTCCTCCCGTGAGGGGACGCCCGCGTCCCGGCCGGATGCTTACATGGCCGTCATGTGGCGTGCTGACCTGATCGTGGCCCTGCTCCTGGTGGCGCTGGCCGGCCTGACCGCGGCCGTCGTCCGGCTCGCCCGCGACCGCCGGTCCCTGGCCGCGAGCCTGCGCGGCGAGCGGCTGAAGCTGGCCGGCCAGCGGGAGGCGCTGGCCCGCGCCGCGGTGACCGGGGAACGCGGCCGTATCGCGCGCGAGCTCCACGACATGGTGGCCCACGGGATCAGCATGATGACGCTCGGCGTCGGCGCCGGACGGATGATCATGGATAAGGACCCGGAGCGGGCCAGGCAGACCCTCCGGGCGGCCGAGGAGTCCGGCCGCCAGGCGCTCGCCGAGCTGCAGCGCATACTGGGGCTGCTCCGCGCCGGGGACGCGGCGGGCGCCAGGACGCCCCAGCCCCGGCTGTCGGACCTGTCCGACCTGCTGGCCAAGGTGCGCGCCGAAGGGCTGCGGGTGGACGTGGTCGAGGACGGCAGGCCGGTCGAGGTCGGTCCCGCGCTGGAGCTGTCGGCCTACCGGATCGTCCAGGAGGCGCTGCGCAACACCCTGCGGCACGCGGGGGCGAGCTCGGCCCGCGTCACGCTGCGCTGGCGGCCCGGCTTCCTCGACGTCCTGGTCCGCGACGACGGCCGGGCCGGGCCCGCCGTGACCGCGGGCACCGGGCTGGTCGGCATGCGGGAGCGGGTCACCCTGTTCGGCGGGACGCTGGAGGCCGCGCCCCGCGCCGAGGGCGGCTTCGAGGTGCGGGCCCGCCTGCCCACGGCCGGTGAGCGGCGCGGGTCCCCTCCGCCACGGCGGGCCGCGGACCCGCCCGCGTCAGTCCGACTCGCTGAGCCCGATGGAGAAGGCGGCGTCGAGATCGTGCCGTGAGTAGGCGCGGAAGGCGATGTGCGTCTCGGTGTGCAGGACTCCGGCCACCTTGTTGATCCGGCCGGGGACCACCTCGGCGATCTCCTCGTAGGCGGCGACGCGCACCATGGCCATCAGGTCGTATTCGCCGGTGATGGAGTAGACCTCGCTCACCCCGTCGATCTCGGCGATCGTCTGGGCGACCTCGGGGATCCGGTCCACCTCGGCGTTGATGTGCACGATCGCGGTGACCACGCGCTTCCTCCTCGTTGAGTACGGCTTGCCGCATCCGAAGTTATCAGCGCCCCGGCCGGGCGTCGCCGTCACTGCGCCGGAGATCCGCGCAGTGCCCGCGAGCGTCTTCCGGCGGGAGAGCCGTCAGCGTTCGGGGCGGCCCTCACGCCACCGGCGCGGCTCGGCGTCTCCCGGCCGGTAGGCGCGCTCGATGCGCCCCATGAGCCGGCCCGCGCCCGAGACCGGCAGGCTCCAGGTGCCCTCCACCTGGACCAGCCGCACCCCCGGGGACTCCAGCCAGCGCAGGATGCACTCGGTCTCCTCGGCGCTGGCCGCGGGGATCGGACCGGGACCCGTGGCGACGGTCTCCGCGGTGGCCACCAGGGCGTCCACGACGGGCGTGGGGTGGACGCCCTTGTCCAGCACCCCGGCCGAGGCCAGGCGGCCGTAGCGGATGACGTGGACGTCCCAGCGGCCGTCGGGCAGCGGGCCGGCCGCCACCATCTGCGGGATGGAGGTCAGCGACCGCAGCCGCTGCATCCGGGCCGAGGCGCGCACGTAGGCGGCCAGCCGGTCGCGGTCGGCGGCGGCCTCCTCGTAGCGCTGGTCCCCTGACAGCCGGTCCATCCGGGCCTCGATCGCGGAGAAGACCGGGGCGGCGTCCAGCTCCATGGCCTGCCGGGCGGCGGCGGCGTGCGCGCCGTACTCCTCGGCGCTCTGGCGGCCCTCGCACGGCGCCCCGCACCTGCCGAGCCCGGCCAGCGCGCACGCCGAGCGCAGGGCGCGCCCGGTGAGCCGCAGCGGGATCTTGTCGGTGCACTGGCGCAGCGGGATCGCCTCGTGCAGCGCGGCGCGCGCCTCCTCGGCGGTGCGGGCGCTGGTGAACGGGCCGAGGTAGCCGGCCCCGTCGTCCTTGATCTCGCGGACGATCGACAGGCGGGGGAAGGGCTCGTCGGTGAGCTTGAGCCAGACGACCTTCTCCGGGAAGCGGGACCTGCGGTTGTAGCGGGGCTTGGCCGAACCGATCAGCCGCAGCTCCCTGATCTCGGCCTCCAGCGCGGTCGCGCAGACGATCGTCCGGACCCGCACGGCGATGCCGACCATCTCCCGGATCCGGGGGCGGGTCTCGCTCGCGGTGAAGTAACTGCGCACCCGGGTGCGCAGGTTGACGCTCTTGCCCACGTAGAGCGGGTCGCCGCGCTCGTCCTCGAACACGTAGACGCCCGGGGCGGAGGGCACCGCGTCGGCCAGGTGCCGCTTGCGGCGCTGCTCGGGCGAGGGGGCGCGGACGAAGCCCTTGAGCTCCTCCAGGGTGTGCACGCCGAAGGACCCGGCGCGCTCCAGGAGCGCGTGCAGCACGTCGACGGTGGCCCTGGCGTCGGACAGCGCGCGGTGGCAGGGCTCGGTCGAGCTGAAGATCTTGGCCAGCGTGGAGAGCTTGCAGTTGGGCGCCTCGTCGCGGGTCAGGAGCTTGCGCGCCAGGGTGACCGTGTCGACCACGGGATGGTCGGGCGGCGGGTAGCCGTGGGCCGCGCAGGCCGCCTTGACGAACCCCACGTCGAACCCGGCGTTGTGGGCCACCAGCGTGCTGCCCCGGGCGAACTCCAGGAAGGCCGGCAGGACCGAGTCGATCTTCGGCGCCGCGGCGACCATGACGTCGGTGATGCCGGTCAGCACCGAGATGAACGGGGGGATCGGCGTCCCGGGGTCGACCAGGGTGCCGAACTCGCCCAGCACCTGACCGCCCCTGACCTTGACCGCGCCGATCTCGGTGATCGCGTGCTCGCCCGCGGAGACGCCCGTGGTCTCCAGGTCGAAGACCACGAACGTGATCTGGTCGAGCGGGGTGCCCAGCTCGTCCAGCGTTCCCTGCACGGCGTTTTCCACGGTCATGACCATAAGAGGACCGACCGACATTTAGCGCGGCGGGGCCGCTCACGGCACGCCGGACCGTCGTTTCCGGTATGGGGCGACCGGCTGCTCCCAAGGTCGGCGGCGGATCGACTTTGGTCGGTTCCGAAAGCGCATGAACTACTCGTAATGTCAGTGAACGTGACCCAGCACGTGACGGAGTACCGGTGGCTGCTGCCGGGGAGCCTGCGGGACGCGCCGCGGCAGGAGAGGGCCCGGGTCCGCCGCTCGACCCGCGACTGGATCGTGGACATCATCGTCTTCCTGCTGGCCGCCGGCCTCGGTCTCCTGTCGGTGGAGACCGTGCAGGCCGAGGTCGGGCTGCCCGAGCCGATGCGGATCGCCGACCAGCTCATCGGTTTCGCCGCGTGCGTCTCGGTGTGGCTGCGCCGCCGCTGGCCCGTGGGGCTGGCCCTCGTGCTCGCGCCGGTCTCGGTCCTGTCGAGCGTCTCGGGCGGGGCGGCCGTGGCGGCGATGTTCACGGTGGTCGTGCACCGGCCGTTCAAGATCGCGGCGCCGGTGGTCGCGGTCCACCTGCTGACGATCCCCGTCTATGTGAAACTGCGCCCGGACCCCACCCTGCCCGCCGGGTGGGCGATGACGCTGTGGACGCTGGTCACGCTGGTGGTCGTGATGTGGGGGATGTTCGTACGGGCCCGCCGGCAGCTCGTGGTCTCCCTGCGCGAGCGGGCCGAGCGCTCCGAGGCGGAGGCCGAGCTGCGGGTGGAGCGGGCCAGGCACCTGGAGCGCGAGCGCATCGCCCGGGAGATGCACGACGTGCTCGCCCACCGGCTCTCGCTGCTCAGCGTGCACGCGGGCGCGCTGGAGTACCACCGGGGCATGCCGGCCGAGGACGCGGCCAAGGCGGCCGGAGTCATCCGCTCGGGCGCCCACCAGGCGCTCCAGGACCTGCGCGAGGTCATCGGCGTGCTCCGGCACGGCGCGGAGGACACCACCCCCGACCGGCCGCAGCCGACGCTGGCGGACCTGGCCGGCCTGGCCGAGGAGTCCAGGGCGGCGGGCATGGACGTCACCCTCGACCTGAGGATCGGCGACCACGGGGAGGTCCCGGCGGGGCTGGGCCGCAACGTCTACCGGATCGCGCAGGAGGGGCTGACCAACGCCCGCAAGCACGCCGCCGCCGCGCCGGTGAGCGTGGTGGTCGCGGGCGGGCCCGGCGACGGGCTCACCCTGGAGATCCGCAATCCCCTGACCGGGGGCCAGGCCATCCCGGGCAGCGGCACCGGCCTGATCGGCCTCACCGAGCGGGCCCAGCTCATGGGCGGGCGCCTGGAGTACGGCAGGGCGCCCGACGGCCGCTTCCGGCTCAGCGCGTGGCTGCCGTGGCGGGCCGAGGACGTGGCCGACGCCGCGGGGGCGGCGTGAGGAGACCGGGAAGACGGGCGGAGGGGGAGGGCATGACCGGTGCGACGGAGAGCGCGGCTAACGTGATCGACATGAACTCCTCCCTCCCCGCGCGGCCGATCCGGGTGCTGGTCGTCGACGACGACGCGCTCGTCCGGGCCGGGCTGTCGATGATCCTGGGCGGCGCCGACGACATCGCCGTCGTCGCAGAGGCCGCGGACGGGGACGAGGTGCAGCCGCTGGTGGCCGAGCACCGGCCGGACGTGGTGCTGATGGACATCCGGATGCCCCGCGTGGACGGGCTGACCGCGACCGAGCGCCTGCGGTCCTGCGCCCCGGCCCCCGAGGTGGTCATCCTGACGACCTTCCACGCCGACGCCCAGGTGCTGCGCGCGCTGCGCGCCGGGGCGGCCGGGTTCCTGCTCAAGGACACCCCGCCGGGCGAGCTGGTCGCCGCGATCCGCAAGGTCGGGGCGGGCGAGCCCATCCTGTCGCCCGCCGTGACCCGCCAGCTCATCGCCCACGTCGCCGACGGCGGCGCGGTGACCCGCCGCGAACGGGCGCTGGGACTGCTGGCCGGGCTCAGCGAGCGCGAGCACGAGGTCGCGGTGGCGGTCGGCAGGGGCAGGTCCAACGCGGAGATCGCCACCGAGCTCTACATGAGCGTGGCCACGGTCAAGGCCCACGTCTCACGGATCCTGACCAAGTTCGGCCTGAACAACCGCGTCCAGATCGCACTGATAGTCCACGACGCGGGCCACCTGCACTGACAGGCGGGCGATCCGCCCTGGCACGCCGGTCGCCTGTGCCGGCGCGCCGGGGCTTCGTCGTGCCGGCCGGCCGTGCCGGCGGGTCGCCGGGGAGGGGCGGGACTCGTCGGCGTGGTCCGTCCCGGCGGCTCCGCACCGCCGTGACGGCCCCGTTTTCTTCGTCTACTTCGCGTCGAGTTCGGCGGCCTGGGTGATGTAGTCGCTCAGGGCCTCACGGTTGACGTCCTCCACCTTCTTGAGCTTGACGTGCCGGGTCTTCTTCCCGACCCCCTCCAGCAGGCCGTACCGGTCGGTGAACTCGGCGCCCCGCTCGAAGGCGAAGGTGAGGTGGGTCTTGCTGACACTGATGATGGCCAGAGCCTTGGACCCCTTCCAGGCGGGGGAGCCGTACATGATCACCTCCTCGGCGGCGGGAGCGTGCCCCTTCATGAGGTCGCGCAGGATCGCGACGATGGGCCGGTGCTCCGGTGCGACTTTGACCCGCACGAACTCGTCGACGGCTTGGTTGCTCATGAGCCGGCTCCTCATCAGGTCCTGTCCGTTCGGGCCCGGGGCACGGCGGATCCGGCTCCGTCGCGCGTCCGCGGTCCCTCCGGGATCCGGCGGGCACGTGATCAGAACATGGTCGTACGTGTCGACGGCCGATGTTTCTCGCTGCGTGCTCTGCCGGTGAGGGTGTCGCGGTTCCGTGTCGCGGTACGGCGCGCCGGTCGCCCGCGGGGAGGCCGGACGGGCACTGGTCTGCGGCCGTGGCGCTGACACACTGGGGAGGTGGGCATCGACCGGCGGCCGGACGTCTTCGTCGGACGCGAGCGCGAGACGACGACGCTGCGCGAGATGGCGGCGGACGCCCGGCGGGGCCGGGGCGGGGTCGTCCTCGTGTCGGGCCCCGCCGGCATCGGAAAGTCCCGCCTGGTGGATGAGGCCTTCGCCGGTGACCCGAACGTCCTGCGAGGCCGCTGCCCCGCCGAGGACGGCGTCCCACCGCTGTGGCCGTGGCTGCGCGCGGCCTCCCGCGTCCTGACCGGCACACCGTCAGGAAACGCCCTCCTGCAGGCCGCGGAGGCGGTGAGAACGGTCCTCGGAGAAACCCCGGAGCAGGCCGTCCCGCCCACGGCGGAGGCCGTACAGGTCGAGCGGGAAGCCGTCCCGGGCGTGGTGGAAGCGGTAAGGGTCGCTCGGGAAGCCGTATCGGCGGGGATGTCCATTCCGGCGGCAGGGGAGCCTGTTCCGGTGGCCGGGACGCGCGTTCAGGCGGCGGAGAGGGGCATTCCCGCGGACGCGGCAGGGAGGGCCGTTCCCGGGGACGCCGGGGACGCGGCGGAGACTGCGGCGGCGCGTTTCAGGCTGCTCGCCTGTCTGGCCGATGCCCTCATCGGGGCGGCGGAGGCCGCGCGGGGTCTCGTGGTGGTGATCGAGGATCTTCACGACGCCGACGAGGCCTCCCTGGGGCTGCTCCGCCGGATCGCGGCGGAGATCGCGGGTTCCCGGCTGCTCGTCGTCGCGACGCATCGGGACGCCGCCGGACGAGCCGCCTTCGCCGGGACCCTCGCCGAGGTCGCCCGCAGCGGGGCCGCGCGGACGATCTCACTCGCCCCGTTCACCGAGCGGGACGTCGCGCACTACCTCGCACCCCTGCCGGGCGGCGCCGATCTCGCCCGCCCGGTGCATGAGCGCACCGGCGGGCTTCCGCTGCTGGTGTCGGCGATGGCGCGGGCACTGGCCGAAGCCGGTGACCGGGGGCCGGGTGGAGCCGACGGCCGGGAGGAAGCGGGTGGCGGGGAGCCCAACGGAGCCGACGGCCGGGAGGAAGCGGGCAGCCGGGGGCCGGGCGGGGCCGACGGCCGGGGATCCGGGAAAGCCTGTGGCGAGGGTCTGGCGGGCGCTGGGAGGCGGCTCCCCGAGTTGCCTCCGGCGGATCTGCGTCTCCTCGTTCTGGGGATGCTCGGCGGGCTCGACCCGGCGGTCCGGGACACGGTGGAGGCCGCGGCGGTGCTCGGCGAGGACGTCGACGCCGGGCTTCTCGCCGAGATCCGGGGCGTGCCGCCGGACACGGTCTCCGGCCGGTTGGAGGCGCTGGTCGAGGCGGGCCTGCTGGTCCGCGCCGACGACACCTCACAGCCTCGCTACCGCTTCGCCCACGCCCTGGTCCGCGAGGGTGTCGCGGTGGAACCGGCGGCCGCCGCCGCGCTGCACCGCAGGGCGGCCGAGATCCTGCAGCGGCGGGCGGGCGCCGGCCTCGCCCACGCCGCCCGTGTCGCGGCGCACTGGCGGCGGGCCGGAGACGACCTCGGGGCGCTGCGGGCCACGGTGCGGTGGGCGCGGGCCGCCGCCGCGCACGCGTCGCGGACACCGGCCCCCGAGGAGGCGGTCCGGTCGCTCGGGCACGCCCTGGACGCCCTGGACAGGACGGGAGCCGCACCGGCCGAACGGGCCGGACTCCTCGTCGAGCTCGCCTGCGCCGAATACGTGGCGGGCCGCATCCCCCAGAGCCTGCGCCACTGCCACGCCGCGGCGGACGCCGCGGAGTCCGCCGGGCGCCCGGACCTGCTCGCCTCGGCCGCGCTCGTCGTCCGCAGGGCGGGCGACCCCGCGGTCCTCACGACGGTGACCGCCTTGTGCGACCGCGCTCTGTCGGCCCTCGACATCACGGTGGACGCGGCGGGCTCCCGGCGGGACGACGGCGCCGCGGAGGAGCCGCGGGCCCGGTGGGGCGGCGACGTGGCGGACGGGACGCGCCTCCGGGGGGACGGCGGTGCCGTCGGCTGGGAGGTCGTGCGGGCCCGGGTGCTCGCCCGCAAGGCGTGCACGGAGGTGGAGGCCGGGCGGTCCGGGAGCGGGGAGGCGGCGGGGCGGGCGTGGCGGCTGGCCGGGTCGTGCGGGGACCCGGTCGCGTCGCTGGACGCGGCACGGGCCAGGGCCGGGCTGCTCGACCGGCCGGAGGACGTGGGGGAGCGCCTGCGGATGGGGGACCTGGCGGTGCGCGTCGGGCTGCGCTCCGGGCAGGCGATGGCCGCCGTACAGGGGCACGTCTGGCGCGCCGACGCGGCCTACCAGCTCGTGGACGTCGCCGCCGTCGACGACGAGATCGCCCGGCTGGCCGAAGTCGCCGCGGCCACGCGTCTGACCGCCGCCCGGTGGTACCACCTGCGTACGGCGGCGGCGCGCGAGGCGCTGTCCGGCCGGTTCGGGCGCGCCCGTTCCCTGTCGGCGGAGGCGGGGGAGACCGCCGCCCGGATGGGCGACGCGATGGCCTCGGCGTTCACGGAGATGTTCGGAGGGCTCCTGGCGCTCGTACGCGGGGACCGGCGCGAGATCCCCGGCGGCTACCGGGAGGTCTTCGCGGCGTTGCCCCCGGTCCCGGTCGTCGAGGCCGCCCACGTGCTGCGCCTGTACCTCGACGGGGCCCGTGAGGAGGCCTTCGCCGGATACGAGCGCCTGCGCCTGCTGCTGCGGGAGCCGGTGCGCGGGATGCGGGGGAGGGTCGTCCTGCAGAACATGACCGAGCTCGTCGAGGCCTTCGGGGACGAGGAGGCCGCGGGCTGGGCGCACGCCCACTGGCTGCCCTGGGCCGCCGCCGGAGGCCTGCCGGGCAACGCCGACAGTTTCTGCGGCGGCTCCTGCGCGCGGGCCGTCGGCCGGATGGCCGCCGTCATGGGTCGGCTCGACGAGGCCGCGGACGCCCTGCGGGGCGCGGCGGAGGTCGACCTGCGGCTCGGTGCCGGGCCCTGGCTCGTGCACACCCGGCTCGCCCTCGCCGACGTGCTGCGGCGCAGGGGGGCCGGCGGCGACCACGCGGAGGCGGCGGCGCTCGCCGTACGGGCCGCGGCCGAGGCCAGGCGGCTGGACCTGCCGGGACCGCTGGCCCGCGCCGACCGTCTGATCGCCGACCTGGAGGCCCGCCGGCGCGCCGGTGATCCGCTGGCCCCGCTGACCGCACGGGAGCGCGAGGTGGCCGACCTGGTCGTCCGGGCGCTGTCGAACCGGCAGATCGCCGACCGGCTCGTCCTGAGCGAGCGCACCGTCGAGAGCCACGTGCGCAACATCCTCGTCAAGCTCGGCCTCGCCAACCGGACGGAGCTCACCGTCCGCCTGCTCGCCGGCCGGAGGGACCTGTCCCGGTAGCGCCCGCCGGACCCGCGCTCGCCGGTGGGCGGGGTCAGGCCCAGTAGCTCCCGTCGAGCATCCGCTCGATGGTGGCCCGGTGCATGACCAGGTCGTCGGGGTCGGCGGGCATGGGCTGCTCGCCGAAGTGGATCCGCCGGTGCCAGACGCGGGCCATGATGACGCCGTGCCGGAGAGCGGCGTACATCTCGTAGAACTCCATGTCGCGCGGCCGGTAGCCGGTCATCTCCTCGTAGGCCCGGCAGACGTCCTCGCGCCGCATGAAGTCGGGCAGTCCCGGCAGCTCCATGACCTCGGTGATGTCCTGGAAGAAGCGGTGCAGGAAGATCATCCAGGAGATGTCCAGCTCCCGGGGGCCGACGGCCGCCATCTCCCAGTCGAGCACCGCCACCGGCGTGAAGCCGTGATAGATCATGTTCCCGATGCGCGCGTCGCCCCAGCTGAGCACGTCGGGGCCGGGGTCGGCCGGCCAGTGCTCCTCCAGCCAGTCGAAGGCCCGCTCCAGCAGCGGGATCCGCATCGAGGAGTGCGCCCACTCGTAGTAGGCCCGCTGGTCGTCGACGTGCCTGCGCAGCGCGGAGTCCCCGGGGCCGTCGAGCTGGAGGGGGCGCAGCTCCTGGACGGTGAACGGGGCGTCGTGCAGCCTGGCCAGGACGGCCACGCTCTCCCGCTGCAGCCCCTCGCGCTCGGCGGGCGAGGCCTCCAGGAGCCAGCCCTCGAAGGTGTAGGGCAGCACGTCCGGCGGGACCCGCCCGGAGAGGCGCTCCATCACGAAGAACGGCGCGCCGAGGGGCTCGGGGTCGGGCTCGAACCACAGGGTGCGGGGCGCGGGGACGCCCGCGCGCTCTCTGGCCATCCGCATGACCTCGAACTGCCTGCCGAGGTCGTAGCTGGGGAAGACCGGCACCGCCTCGCTCGCCGGGGCCATCCGGGCGACGCACTCGACCTTCCTGCCGCCCTCCCCGGAGGCCCAGGAGGCGTCGAACAGGAGGGTCTCGCTGGACATGCCGTTGCCCGAGGGATGGCTCAGCTCCGACAGCGTGACCGGGCAGCCCAGGCGCCCGCTCAGCCACGAGCGCATCCGGCCGTGGAGTTCGTCCAGGTCGCGGGTGGAGGTCCGCATCGTCCCGTCCTGCTCACGCCGTTCGTCCATCGCGGTCTCCTGGGGCCGGGGGGTACGGCGTCCGTCGTCACGCCGCCGACACAGTCGTACAACGCCAACCAAACGCTTGTCCACAAAACGTTCACGAGCAGGTCAGATGGCGTTCGATCTCTTATCCGGTCGGCGCCCGGGCGCGATGCCCGTACCCTTGACAGATAGACCAATCCGAGTAGGGGCCGTGATGAGTTCAGCCGGAGAGGGCCTGTCTCGTCCGCTGCCGGAGCAGGTCCGCTTACACGTCGTGGAACTGGCAGCCCAGATCCTCGGTTCGATGCCCGCCGCGTCGGTGCCGCCGCCGCTGCGCAACATCGCCAAGTTCGACCCGCGCAAGCGGGCCAAACTGGGCGGCACGCCGATCGCCGCGCAGCTGGAGAACGACAAGGAGTTCCGCGAGGTCGTCGCGGAGGCCCTGGCCGCCGGCTGGCCGGAGCTGGTCGCCGGTCTGGCGGAGGGCTCCGTCCCGCCGGCCGCCGAGCCCGTCATGGTGGCCGCCGCCGCCTACCTCACCCGGCCGCCCGGCTGGGAGGAGATGATCGAGACCGCCCGCACCGACATCGAGCGCTCGGCGGCCGTCGCGGAGGGCTCCGCGCTGGAGCAGACGCTCCTGCGGCTGCGCGAGCAGCTGGCGGCGCAGAAGACCTCCGCCAAGGAGGAGTCCGACCGGCTGCGCGAGCAGCTCAAGGCCGCCCGCGGGGAGATCTCCGACCTGCGCCGCAAGCTGCACGACGCCCGCGAGCGGGCCAAGACGGCCGAGGCGCGGGCCGCGGCGATGGAGGAGGCCGCCCAGGAGGCCAGGACCGCCGCCGCCTCGGCGGGCAGCGCGGGGGAGAGCGAGCTGCGGCGCCTGCGCGAGCGCCTGGCCGACTCCGAGCGGCAGTTGGAGGCCACCCGCCGGGCCGCACGCGAGGGCCGCAGCGTGGAGGACACCAAGGTCCGGATGCTGCTCGACGCCCTCCAGGACGCCGCGTCCGGTCTGCGCCGGGAGCTGGCCCTGCCCTCCAGCATCGTCAGGCCCGCCGACTCCGTCGCCTCGGTCACCCCGGGCAGCCCGGGGGTCCGGGCGGTGCCCGCGCGGGCGCTCGCCGACGACGATCCCGCGCTGCTCGACCAGTTGCTCACGCTGCCGCAGATCCACGTGATCGTGGACGGCTACAACGTGACCAAGACCGGTTACGGCACGCTCACCCTGGCCGACCAGCGCAACCGCCTGCTCACCGGGCTCGGCGCGCTGTACGCCCAGACCCGCACCGAACTGACCTGCGTCTTCGACGGCGCCGAGCTGAACGGCCCGGTGCCGGTCTCGGCCCCGCGGGGCGTGCGGGTGCTGTTCAGCGCGCCCGGGCAGATCGCCGACGACCTGATCCGCCAGCTCGTACGGGCCGAGCCCGTCGGGCGCGCTCTGGCGGTGGTCTCCTCCGACCGGGAGGTGGCCGAGTCCGTGCGCCGGATGGGCGCCAGACCGGTCCCGGCCGGGCTGCTCCTCAAGCGCCTGGGCCGCGCCTGACCCGGGCCTCCTGGCCGACCGGAATTGCGGACCTGCTCTTCGCCGCGTGCGCGGCGGTCCGTTCGGGAGGTTCGCGGCGGGACGGCGGGGCCGTACGCAGGGGCGATGGGTGCGGATCCGGTAGCCGATACGCATGAGTAGCGGGTAAAACATCCGAAAAGGTGAGTTCGGCCTTACCGATTCTGTACTATTTCGCCCAGGTCTTTGCGCGGGAGGGGCGTCGTCGTGACCGTGGCGGGTATGCCGAAGAGTTCCGGGCGGATGCCTGTGGCGGCCGGACTGGTGCTTGCGGCTCTCCTGCTGCCCCTCCTGCCGGTCGGCGGTGCCTCCGCCGAGCCGAAGCCGACGATCGCCGAGGCCAAGAAGAAGCTGGAGAAGCTCAACCACGAGGCCGACGAGATCGTCGAGAAGTACAACCAGGCCGGCGAGAAGCTGAAGCGGGCCAAGAAGAAGTACCGGGATCTCAACGCCGACCTCACGCGTCAGAACGCGAAGGTCTCCGGGCTGCGCAAGGAACTCGTCACGATGGCGGTCAGCACCTACCAGGTGGGCGGCCTGACCGGCTGGGAGGGCCTGTTCACCCAGCCCGACCCCGGCGCGATGCTCAGCGGCCTGGCGACGGTCGACCAGATGTCGGCCTCGCGGGCCCAGTCCCTCAACGCCTTCGACGAGGCCAACGAGGCCCTGCGGACGAGCAGGGACAAGGCCAAGACCGCTCTGGCCGAGGCCGATGAGACGCGCGACGAGCTGGCCGAGGAGAAGGCCAAGGCCGACAAGATGGTCAAGGCGCAGACCAAGCTCCTGCGCGAGCTGGGCGCCTTCAGGACCGGCGACCCCAGCAGCACGGGCATCGCCTACACCGGACCGGCCTCCGGCAACGCCCGCTCGGCGCTGGACTTCGCCTTCGCCCAGGTCGGCAAGCCGTACCAGTACGGCGGGACCGGGCCCGGCGGCTGGGACTGCTCCGGCCTGGTCCAGGCCGCCTGGCGCGCCGGAGGGGTCAGCCTCCCCCGGACGACCTGGGAGCAGTGGAGCTGGGGCGCCGGCCGCAAGGTCTCCCTGGACGATCTCCAGCCCGGGGACCTGATCTTCAGCGAGGGGCTGGGGCACGTGAGCCTCTACGCCGGCGACGGGCAGATCGTCCACGCCCCGCAGACCGGGGACGTCGTCAAGGTCGTCAGCCTGTCCTCCTACGGCCGCCGCCTCGTCGGCGCGGTCCGCCCCTGATCCCCGGATTCACCGGGCCTTGACAGAATTCCTTTTCCGTGGACGGCGCCTGTCAGGGCATTTCCGGACGCCGGGACGATAAATGCCGGGAAGCCTCTCCGTAAATATCGATCTCCGTTCCGTCCTCCGGCGGAGGTGGCCATAAATGCGTCGGGATCGTTCCACGGCGATCTCGGCGTTCACCCCGCGACGCTGCGGAAGGGCACGTCGGGCGGCGGCGGAAAAGCGTCTCCCGGGTGGGCGGGGAAAGCCGGGGCGTAAATGGCGCGTGGCGGGGAGGCGCCGGGAGGGGCCTTCCGGGAATGAAGCGGTCTTTTCAATTCCGTGCCGGTGACGCGTCGTGTCGGAGTCTCCGCGCTCCGGAGACCTTCTCGGTCGCCTGAAATCCTTCCAGCCGCTCCGAAATCCTTTTCGAGTCGCGCTCATATCCTGCGCCTCCCTCCCCGGATTCCTTGATCATCCATGGTCGCGCCGCGACCAAGATCAATACTGGTGTGACTCGTGTGACGGAAGTGACGTTTTTCAGGATCCACTCCGGGGAATGTGACGAGAGTCATATTGAGACAGCGGAACTGCCGATTGCGCAGGGGTTATAGATCTGTGATCAAGGCGTAGCGACCCACTCCCGATGGGGAATGCTTTGCTGAAATTTACTGATCCGAGTACCTTCTGGCGTCGCGGCGAGCAAGCCATGCCGTCGCACTGAATGTCGGCCCCTCCAGTGCCGATGTCCGCATAGAAATCCATCCGGCCGCCCGAAGCGCCAATGAGGCGAAAGCGGCCTGCCGAATCCGTGCAGCCAGGAGGCACGGAACCGGGGACCCAACAGGCACGAACCTGTGACCAGGGGTGAATCGGCATCGCCATGCCGTAGGGCGTCTTCCCTGCCCGAATCCGTCAGCTAACCCGGTAGGCATCAGTGGAAGTCCCAAGGAGAAATCCTGTCTACAACCCTGCACAATCCCTGCTCGTCACGCCTTTTCCGCCTTTCCATCGGCGGACTCGCCCTCAGTCTGACCGCCTCAGCCGGAGCGGTCATGATGAACTCCACAGCGGCGCAGGCGAAGACGGACAGCGCGACAGCGGCACAGGTGAAGGCCATCGTGGGAGCCGAGGCGAGCGCCAAGGTGAAGGTCACGATGAGCCGGGCCGCGCGGCAGAAGTCGAGAGCGGCCAAAGCCGTCGCGACGGCCAAGAAGAAGGTCGGCGCCCCCTACCGGTGGGGAGCCAGCGGCCCCGGCGCGTTCGACTGCTCCGGACTGGTCCAGTACTCGTGGCGCTCGGCGGGAGTCAAGCTCCCCAGGGTCACCTACAGCCAGTACCGGGCCGTCAGGAAGAAGGTCTCGTGGCGCGACCTGCGCCCCGGCGACCTGATGTTCTTCCGGGGTAAGGGCCACGTCGGCATGTACGTCGGCAAGGGGAGGATGGTCCACTCGCCGAGCAGCGGCAAGACCGTCCGGATCGTGAGCCTGAAGGGCTGGTACAGATCGTCCTTCTCGGGAGCGGTCCGTCCCGGCGGTTGATCCGAGTGAAGGCCCCGTCCGGCTCAGTGGAGCCGGGCGGGGCCTTCCCGCCGGTACGGCAGGACGCCCGGGCCGGGTCCTGTTATGGTCCTTGTGCCCGGACCTCCGGCCTCAAGCCTGAGCCCCAACCCCGGCCCCGGCCGCAAGCCTGAGCCCTGACCTCAAGCCTGGGCCCCGGCCTCAAGCTTGAGCCCCGCCCTCAGGGCGTGGGACCCCGGGCCCCGTCCCCCGGCGCGGGCCCGTCGCCCCCACCCCTCCGCGCAGCGCAGGAGCCGCCGATCCGATGTCCGTCCCGCGCAGCCGCCGCGCCGTACTGGCCGGGATGCTGACACTGGCGGGCGCCGCGCAGGCCGCCGGTGACGCGCCGCTCGCGCGGGAACCGTGGCCCGGCGCGAAGGTGCTCCGCGGCGAGCGCTACGTCGTCATCGGCCACCGGGCCCACTCCGGCCTGCTGGCCGATCTGGCCGCCAGGGCCGAGCGGGCCCGCCGCAAGGTCGCCGCGATCTGGGGGCCGGTCCGCCCGGTGATCCTGTTCCCGGAGACCGACGCCGGGGCCGAGGTTCTCGCGGGCGCCGGTGCCAGCGACGGACTGGCCGCGATGGCCACGGCCGACCGGGTGATCGTCGTGCCGAGCGGCTACGCCAGATTGAGCCGGATCGGCAGGGACGTGGTCGTCGCCCACGAGCTGACCCACGTGGCCACCGGGGCGACGCGGGGCGGACGGGTGCCGACGTGGCTGTCGGAGGGGTTCGCCGACTACGTCGGATACTCGGGCAGCGGGCTGGACGTCCGTACGGTCGCCGCCGAACTGGCCGGGGAGGTCCGGGCGGGCACCCTGCCCGACGGCCTGCCCGGCCCCGCCGACTTCGCCCCCGGCGCCGCACGGCTGCCACAGGTCTACGAGGAGGCCTGGCTCGCCTGCCGCTACATCGCCGGGCGTTTCGGGGAGCGGGCCCTCGTGCGGCTCTACGGCGGCGGACCCTCGCCCGGCGGATCCGGGCCTCCTTCTCACGGCGGCGACATCGAGGCCGTGCTCGGCCTGTCCCCGGCCGCCTTCGCTGCCGGCTGGCGCGACTACCTCCGCCGGGAACTCGGCTGAGATCCTCCGGTACGGCCCCGGGCGACGCGACGGGGCGAAGATCGGCGGGAGGGGCACTAGGTTCGATATGCCGCAACGGCATGGGACGAGGGCGGCGGGACGGGCGGCACGGGAGATCGTACGGCCCGCGCGGCGGACGGGAGCGGTGAACGGCCGATGGGACGCGTGGAAGCGGCGAGCGGACCTGTGAGACGAGGGGAAGCCGAACGGCCGATGGGACGCGTGGAGGCGGTGAGCGGGTCCGTGGGGCGCGTGGAGGCGGTGAGCGGCCGATGAGCCGGAGTGCGGCGCAGGCGCCCTCGGGGGTGCGGGCGGCGGGGTGGGCGCTGGTGGTCCTCGGGGCGGCCACGCTGGCGGTCGTGGCGTTCACCACGCCGTGGCGGCCGCTGCCCTCCGGCGCGCCGCCGGTCACGCCGGAGGCGGCCCGCGACTTCACCGCCGGGCAGATCGCCCGCTCGGCGGCCTTCGACGCGGTGGTGGGCCCGCCCGCCTACCTCTCTCTCGGCCTGACCCTGGTGACGGCCGGGCTGCTGGTGGCCACCCCCCTCGGCGCGCGGCTGCTGGGCAGGCTGAGGGGGCCGTGGTGGCTGCGGGTGCTGCTCGGCGTCGTGGCCGTGACGGTGGCCGTGGAGATCGTGCGCTGGCCGCTCGGCATGTGGCAGGAGACCCATCTGCGCGACTACGGCCTGTCCACCCAGACCTGGCTGACCTGGAGCGCCGACCGGATCAAGAGCATCGGCATCAGGACCGGGCTGACCGCCGTCATGGTGCTCGCCGTGGTGGCGCTCGCCCGGCGGATGCGGCGCTGGTGGATCCCCGCCGCGCTCGGGGCCTTCACCCTGACGGTGGCCGCCTCGTTCGTCTACCCGGTGCTGATCGAGCCGGTCTTCAACGACTTCACGCCGATGGCCGCCGGGCCCCTGCGCGACGATCTGCTGGCCATGGCCGCCCGCGACGGCGTACCGGTGGAGGACGTGCTCGTGGCCGACGCCTCCCGCAGGACCACCGCGCTCAACGCCTACGTCTCCGGGTTCGGGGCCACGCGCAGGATCGTGGTCTACGACACGCTGCTCAAGGCGCCGGCCGAGGAGGTGAAGCTGGTCGTGGCGCACGAGCTCGGTCACGCCGACAACGGGGACGTGCTGTACGGCACGCTGGTCGGCGGGCTGGGCGCGGCCTGCGGGGCGTGCCTGCTCTATCTCGTGACCTCCTGGGGGGTCGTACGGCGCCGCAGCGGGGTGGCCTCGGTCGCCGACCCCGCCGCGGCGGGCCTGCTGATCGGGCTGGTGAGCCTGGCCACGGTGCTGTCCGGTCCCGTGCAGAACGTGGTCAGCAGGCAGGTCGAGGCCCGCGCCGACGCCCACGCGCTGGACCTGACCCGGGATCCGGCGATGTTCGTCGCCATGCAGAAGCGACTCGCGATATCCAACATTTCTGATTTGTCGCCGGATGTCGTTGAATATGTTCTTTATGCCTCCCATCCTCCGATACCCGAGCGCATCGCCATGGCCCGCTCGTGGGCAGCGCTGAACGGCCTGCCGGAGCCGTGAAGCGCACACTGATCGTCACCAACGACTTCCCGCCCCGTCCGGGCGGCATCCAGTCGTTCGTGCACGGGCTGGCCGCCTGCCTGCCTCCGGAGTCGGTGGTCGTCTACGCGCCCCGCTGGCCCGGCTGCGAGGACTTCGACGCGCGCCAGCCGTACCCCGTCGTGCGCCACCCCACCTCCCTGATGCTCCCCACCCGCGCGGTCGCCCGCCGGGCCGGGGAACTGGTCGCGCGCTTCGGGTGCGAGACGGCGGTGTTCGGCGCCGCGGCCCCGCTGGGCCTGCTGGCGCCGCGGATGCGCGCGGCCGGGGTGGGACGCGTCATCATGCTCACCCACGGCCACGAGGCGTCCTGGGCGCGGGTCCCGGTCGCCCGCCGGATGCTGGCCAGGATCGGCGCCCACGCGGACGTGGTCACCTATCTGGGGGAGTACACGCGGCGGCTGCTGGCCACGGTGATCCCCGAGGGCAAGCTGGTACGGCTCACGCCCGGCGTGGACACCGAGGTGTTCTCCCCGGAGACCGCCGCCGGACCGGCCCGGCGGCCGGACGGCGACCCCGGCACCGGTGCCCCCGCGGCCGCCGGTTCCGTGCTTCCCACCTCCGACGGCTCTGCGTTTCCCGTCCGTCCCGGCTCCGGGTCCGGGGATTTCACGATCTCCCGCGTCCTGGCCGCCCTCGGCACCGGGCCGGTGGTCGTCTGCGTCTCCCGGCTGGTGCCGCGCAAGGGTCAGGACGTGCTGATCCGCGCCTGGCCCCGGGTGCTGCGGGCCGTACCGGAGGCCAAGCTGCTGCTGGTGGGCGGCGGGCCGTACCGGGGGAGGCTGGAGCGCCTGGTCGCCTCCCTGGACCTGGGCTCGTCGGTGGTGCTGACCGGCTCGGTGGGCGCCGCCGACCTGCCCCGGTTCTTCGCCCTCGGGGATGTGTTCGCCATGCCGTGCCGTACCCGGCTGGGCGGCATCGACGTGGAGGGGCTCGGCATCGTCTATCTGGAGGCCTCGGCCAGCGGCCTGCCGGTCGTGGCGGGCTCGTCGGGAGGCGCGCCCGACGCGGTGGTGCACGGAGAGACCGGCCTCGTCGTGGACGGCACCTCGCCGCGGGCGGTGGGGGAGGCGCTGGTCGACCTGCTCGGCGACCCGGCCCGCGCCCGCGCGATGGGCCGGCGCGGGCGCGAGTGGGTGGCCCGGGAGTGGGGCTGGGACCTGGTCGCCGCCCGGTTCGCCGAACTGCTCGAACCGGCGCAGACGCCGTAGCCGCCGCCCGGCCCCTGACCCCGCGGGTCCCGCCGGTCCGGGGCCCGGGTCACCCCTTGGTGGAGCCGAGCGTGAGCCCGGCGACGAACTGCTTGTGCAGCATCTGGAAGACGATCAGCGTGGGCAGCGCGACGAGCACCGAGCCGGCCGCCAGCAGGTTGTAGTCGGTGAAGAACTGGCCCCGCAGGTTGTTCAGCGCGCTGGTCACCGGGAGCTTGTCGCCCGAGGACATCAGGACCAGGGCCCACAGGAAGTCGTTGTACATCCAGGTGAACTGGAGCGTGCCCAGCGCGGCCAGCGCCGGGCGGCACAGCGGCAGCGTCAGCTGCCAGTAGCGCCGCCACACGCCGGCCCCGTCCACCATGGCCGCCTCGGAGATCCCCTCCGGGATCGTGCTCATGAAGTTGGCCAGCACGAAGACGCAGAACCCGAACTGGAAGCCCACGTGGACCAGGATCAGCCCCAGGTAGGAGTCGTACAGCGACAGCGAGTCCGACATCCACCACGGCAGCGGCACCATCGTGTAAACCGTGTAGAGCGGGGTGATGAGCACCTGGGGCGGCAGCAGGTTCCCGGCGGTGAAGACCACCAGCAGGATCCGGCGGCCGGGAAGGCGCAGCCGGGCGATGGTGAAGGCGGTGAACGAGGCCAGCGCCAGCGTCAGCGCGACCCCGGGGATCACGATGATCAGCGTGTTGAGATAGTACTTCGGCAGCTCCGCCTGGGTCCACGCCTCGCTGTAGTAGTCGAGCGTGAGCGTCTCCGGCAGGGAGAAGTAGCCGAGCCGCGCGGTCTCCTCGTACGGCCGGAGCGAGGCGTAGACGGCCAGCGCCGGCGGGGCCAGCCACCCCAGCGCGACCGGGAAGAGGAAGGCGTGCAGCAGGAGGCGCAGCGGGAGGGCGGGGGCGGGTCCGCCGGGGCCGTCCGGGCGGGCTCGGTGAGGGTCGAGGTCATCGGCCCTCCCCGGAGCGGCGGGGGCCGGTCTCCTGCGGGAGGCGGGCGGAGGTCATCGCTCCTCCTTGAACACCTGTGTCAGGTAGGTGACGATGAACCCCATCGAGATCACCAGCAGGACCACCGCGATCGCCGAGCCGAAGCCGATCCGGCTGGTCTCGCCGACGATGTTCTCGGTGACCAGGACCGACAGCAGTTCCAGGCCGTTCCTGCCCTTGTTGATGGCGTAGACGATGTCGAACGCGCGCAGCGCCTCGATGACCGTGATCACCAGGACGATGACGTTGATCGGCCGCAGCACCGGGAAGACCACCCGGAAGAAGGCCTGACGCTCGTTCGCGCCGTCGATGGCCGCGGCCTCCTTCAGGGCGGGGTCTACGGCCTTCAGCCCGGCGAGATAGATGATCATCACGTAGCCGACGTGCCGCCAGGCCGCGGCGACCATGACGACCCAGATGTTGATCGACGGATCGCCCAGCCAGTCGGTGTTCATCCCGGTGACCGCGTTGAGCACGCCGTAGTCCTGGGAGTAGACGAGCTGGGCGATGAAGCCGAGCCAGAGCACGTTGTTGCGGACGGCGGTCCAGAACGGCGGGTACTCGGTGGTCAGGTCGCGGTAGTTGTCGCCGCCGATCCAGCGCAGCTTGGAGATGCCGTTCCAGTCGGTGCCCGACAGCGCCACCGAGGCCAGCGTGGGGCCCCAGACCACGGCCAGGTCGACCAGGACGGCGATGCCCAGGCCGATCACCAGGACCACCACGTCGCGGGTGGAGTAGCGGCGGGCGCGCCGGGTGCGGCGGGCCGTCGCGGGGGAGCCGCGCAGCGCCGTCACCGGAAGATGTTCACCTTCTGCGCCTCGATGTCCTTCAGCAGCGCGTCGATGTCGTCCGGCTCGCCGATGAACCGCTGGAAGGCGGGGATCATGACGGTCGAGGCGAAGTCCGGGCGGGTGTCGCGGTCGAGGAACTGGGAGATGTGGGCGGCCTGCGAGACCAGCTCGGCGCCGCGCTTCTGCAGGGAGCTGTAGCCGGAGGTGTCGGCCTTGGAGCTGGCGGCCAGCGTCCCGGGGTCGAGGCCGGTGGCGATGTTCTGCGAGGACGCGGCGGCGAAGTGCTTGAGGAGCTGCTTGGCCCCGTCCACGTTCTTGGCCTTGGCGGAGATCATGTAGCCGTCGACGGGCGCCTCCACCGAGTCCTGGCCGAACTGCGGGTTGATCTCGGGGAAGGCGAAGAAGTCCAGGTCGTCGCGCTCGTCCTCGGGGAACTGCTGGGCGACGAACATGCCCAGCAGGTACATGCCGGTCTTCTTCTGCTGCAGCGACTGGGCGGCCTCCTGCCAGGTGCGGCCGTTGGCGCCGGTCTGGTGGTGCTCCAGCAGGCCGCGCCAGGTCTCGAAGACCTGCTTGACCCTGGGGTCGGCCCACGACTCCTTGCCGGCCATCAGGGAGATGTGGAAGTCGTAGCCGTTGGCCCGCATGTCGACGATGTCGAAGGTGCCCATGGCCGGCCAGCCGTCCTTGTCGGCGAAGGCGATCGGGATGAGCCCGTCGGCCTTCATCTTGCGGGCCAGCGCCGTGAACTCGTCGAGCGTCCCGGGGACCTCGTAGCCCTTCTCCCGCCAGAGGCTCTTGCGGTAGAAGACGGCCCACGGATAGTAGGTGAACGGCACGAAGTACTGCTTGCCGTCGGCTCCGGTCGAGGCGGCCTTGAAGGCCGGGGTGTAGTCGCCGCCGATCTGCTGCCACACGTCGGAGATGTCGACGGCCAGGCCCTGCTCGGCGAAGAACTGCATCCGGTAGCCGGCGAACCAGGTGAACGCGTCGTCGGGCGTGCCCCGCAGATAGCGGTTGATGTTCTCCTGGAAGGTGTTGCGGTCGACTGTGTTGATCTTCACCTGGGCCTGGGTGAACGACTTGACCACGGTCTCCAGCGACTTCTTCGGAACCTCGTCGGAGGCGTCGCCCAACGGGACATGGAAGGCGCGGGAGACATGGCCCGGCGGGACATCGGCGGTCGTTGGGTCATGATGGTTCCTCCTGACCGGAACGCTCAGTTTCCCCCGATATCGCTCACATTCTTCCACATGGAATGTCCCTTTCATGGGGTTGTCAACGGATGTTCTCATAACGATGTTCGTTTATGGTGACATCATGTATTTTGGCGGTGACTACAACCCCGAGCAGTGGTCGGAGGACGTCTGGGCCGACGATGTGGCCCGGATGCGTGAGGCCGGGGTCAACCTCGTGACGGTCGGGGTGTTCTCCTGGGCGTCCCTGGAACCGGAGGAGGGCTCCTACCGCTTCGGCTGGCTGGATCGCGTGCTCGGGCTGCTCGCGGACAACGGGATCGGCGTCGACCTGGCCACGGCGACGGCCAGCCCGCCGCCCTGGTTCTCCGCGTCCCATCCGGAGTCGCTGCCGGTCGACGCCGACGGCGCGCGGCTGTGGCCGGGCAGCCGCCAGGCCTACTGCCCCTCCTCGCCCCACTACCGGGCGGCGGCCGTACGGCTGGCGCGGGCGATGGCCGAGCACTACGCCGGGCATCCGGCGTTGCGGATGTGGCACATCGGCAACGAGTACGGCTGTCACGTCTCCCGCTGCTACTGCGACACCTCGGCGGCGGCCTTCCGCGACTGGCTGCGCAAGCGCTATGACCTGCCCGGCCTCAACGAGGCGTGGGGCACCCGCTTCTGGTCGCAGGAGTACACCTCCTTCGAGGAGGTGCTGCCGCCGCGCAGGACGCCCAGTTTCCTCAACCCGGCCCACGATCTCGACTTCCGCCGCTTCAGCTCGGCCGAGCTGCTGGCCTGCCATCTGGCCGAGCTGGAGGTGCTGCGCGAGGTCACCCCCGACGTCCCGGTGACCACCAACTTCATGGCCGGGGTGCACTGGGAGATCGACTACTGGCAGTGGGCCCCGCACGTGGACGTGGTCGCCACCGATCACTACCTGCGCGCCGACGACCCCGACTCCCACATCGACCTGGCCTTCGCCGCCGACGTCACCCGGGGGCTGGCCGGGGGAGCGCCGTGGCTGCTGATGGAGCACTCCACGAGCGCGGTCAACTGGCAGCCGCGCAACATCCCCAAGACGCCCGGCCAGATGCGCCGCAACTCGCTGGCGCACGTGGCGCGCGGGTCCGACGGCGCGCTCTTCTTCCAGTGGAGGGCCTCCCTGGCCGGAGCCGAGCGGCACCACTCCGGGATGATCCCGCACGCCGGGACCGACTCCCGCATCTGGCGGGAGGTGTGCGAGCTGGGCGCGGACCTGGGACGGCTGACGGAGGTCGAGGGCTCCCGGGTCACCGCCGACGTGGCGATCGTGTTCGACTGGCCGGGCGTGTGGGCGCAGGAGCGGCCAGGCCACCCCAGCGTCGACATGACCGCCCGCGACGAGATCGCCGCCTGGCACCGGGCGCTGTGGCGGCTGGGGATCACCGCCGACTTCGTCCCGCCGCACGGCGACCTCACGCCGTACCGGCTGGTCCTGCTGCCCGCCCAGTACCTGCTGGGGGAGACGGCCCGCTCGGCCCTGCTCTCCTACGTGGAGGCGGGCGGCACCCTGGTCGCCGGCGCCTACAGCGGGGTCGCCGACGACAACGACCGCATCTGGCCCGGCGGCTACCCCGGCGCTCTGCGGGAGGTGCTGGGCGTGCGGATGGAGGAGTTCGTCCCGCTGGCCGAGGGCGGCACGGTCACGCTCTCGGACGGGTCGACCGGCCGGATCTGGCGCGAGCACGGCCGGGCCGTCACGGCCGAGGTGATCGCCTCCTACACGGCGGGCGACGCGGACCCGGTGGCCGACCCGTGGGCCCGCGTCCTGGACGGGGTTCCGGCGATCACCCGCAACGCCCGCGGCGGCGGCGCGGCCTGGTACCTCTCCACCCGCCTCGACGACCCCTCCCTGATCCGCCTGCTCACCCGGATCACGGGCGAGGCGGGGGTGCGCCCCGCGCCGGGCGCGGTAACGGGCCTGGAGCTGGTACGGCGCGCGCACCCGGGCGGCCCGTCCTACCTGTTCGCGATCAACCACGGCGCCGACGCCGCCCCGCTGGAGGCCGCTGGCCTCGACCTGCTCACCGGGGAGCCCTTCCCGGGCACCGTACCCGCGGGCGGCGTCGCCGTGATCAAGGAGTCCTGACCGGAACGCGCCGCCGTACCCCGCCTGACGCCTCAGGCTTTCCTCGTCCTAGCTGTACAGGTCGTCGACGTGCTTGGCGAAGTCGCGCATCACGACGTTGCGCTTGACCTTGAGGGTCGGGGTGAGGTGACCGCTCTCCTCGGTGATGTCGATGTCGAGGATCGAGAACTTCTTGATCTGCTCGGCCTTGGACACCGACCGGTTGGCGTCGTCCACGGCCTTCTGCACCTCGGCGACGATCGCCGGGTCGGCGCTCAGCTCGGCGATGGTGGCCGACTCCTTGCCGTTGGCGGCCTTCCACTGCTCCAGCGCCTCGGGGTCGAGGGTGACGATCGCGGCCACGAAGGGCTTGTCGTCGCCGACCACCATCGCCTGGCTGACCAGGGGGTGGGCGCGGATGCGGTCCTCCATCGGGGCCGGGGCGACGTTCTTGCCCGCGGCGGTGACGAGGATCTCCTTCTTGCGGCCGGTGATCTTCACGTAGCCGTCGGCGTCGAGCTCGCCGATGTCACCGGTGTGGAACCAGCCGTCGGAGTCGATCGCCTCGGCGGTGGCCTTGTCGTTGTTCCAGTAGCCGTCGAAGATGTGGCGGCCCTTGACGAGGACCTCGCCGTCGTCGGCGATGGCGACCGTGACGCCGGGGAACGGCTTGCCGACGGTGCCGATCTTGTTGGCGCCGGGGATGTTGACCGTGGACGGGGCGGAGGTCTCGGTCAGCCCCCAGCCTTCGACGATCTCGATGCCCACGCCCCGGAAGAAGTGGCCGAGCCGCTCGCCCAGGGCCGAGCCGCCGGAGATCGCGACCGACAGGTTGCCGCCGGTGGCCGCGCGCAGCTTGCCGTACACCAGCTTGTCGAACAGCGTGTGCTTGAGCTTGAGGCCGAGCCCGGCTCCGCCGGAGGACTCCGCCCGGCTCCACGCGATCGCGGCGTCCGCCGCGGCGTGGAAGATCTTGCCCTTGCCCTCGGCGGTGGCCTTCTGCTCGGCGGTGTTGTAGACCTTCTCGAACACGCGGGGCACGCCGAGCAGGAACGTCGGCTTGAAGCCCTGCAGGTCGGGGCCGACGTTCTTCATGTTCGGGGTGTGCGCCAGGATCGTGCCGGTCTCGACCAGCACGGTCTGGATGATGCGGGCGAACACGTGGGCCAGGGGCAGGAACAGCAGCACCGCGCGGCCGTCGACGGTGAACAGCCGCTCCAGCGGGCCGCCTGCCACGTTGCGCGCGGTGAACAGCAGGTTGTCGTGGGTCAGGCGGCAGCCCTTGGGCATGCCGGTGGTCCCGGAGGTGTAGACGATCGTGGCGAGGTCGGCGACGCCGCGCGAGCCCCTGCGCTCGTTCAGCGTCTCGTCGGAGACCTCGGCCCCGGCGGCCGTCAGCTCCTCCACCGCGCCGCCCTCGAAGCGCCAGATGTCCTTCAGGTCCTCCAGCTCCGGCAGGACCTCGCGGACGGTCTCCTCGTGCGACTCCAGCTCCACGAAGATCGCCTTGGTGCCGCTGTCGGACACGATCCACTTCACCTGGTCGGCGGAGGAGGTCTCGTATATCGGCACGGTGACCGCGCCCGCGGCCAGGATGGCGTAGTCGGCGACGGTCCACTCGTAGCGGGTGCGCGACATCAGCGCGACCCGGTCGCCGGGCTCGATCCCCGCCGCGATCAGACCCTTGGCCGCGGCGGCGACCTGGTCGCGGAACTCCCGGGCGGTGACGGCGATCCAGTCGTCGCCGGCCTTGCGGCGCAGGACGATCGAGCCGGGCTCCTGCTCGGCCCGCTGGAACACCGTGTCGGTCAGGTTGGCGGAGGCGGGGACGTCCACCAGCACGGGGACACTGTACTCGCGCACGGGGATCACTCCTGGGACGCACGGATCGATGGTTCCTGGAAGCTACCGCGAGAAGTTACGCGTGGGTAGATTTGTCACTCAGGCGTTACCACTGCAGGCGTTACCAAGGGCGATTTCACGTTATCAGTGCCGCCGGGTGCGGCCGTCTGACATGCGGGGCCGCCGCTATGGCGCATCTCACTCACACCTCTCACGCGCACCGTGGAGGAACCGGTCGATCGCTAGGATGTCGGGCATGCGGGTTCATGTCGTCAGCGATGTGCACGGAAGAGCCGACGCCCTGGCCCGTGCGGGAGAAGGCGCCGACGCGCTGATCTGCCTGGGCGACCTGATCCTGTTCGTCGACTACGACGACCACTCGCAGGGGATCTTCGCCGAGCTGTTCGGGGCCGAGCGGGCCGCGGAGTTCATCGCCCTGCGCACCGCCAAGCGCTTCGACGAGGCCAGGGCCATGTCCGCCGCGCTGTGGGCCTCGCTGGAGGGCGACCCGCGCGATCACATCGAACGCTCCGTCCGCCGCCAGTACGGCGAGATCTTCGCCGCCATGCCGACCCCCGCCTACCTCACGCCGGGCAACGTGGACCTGCCGCGCTACTGGCCCGAGTACGCGCGCTCCGGCCACCACGTGCTGGACGGGGAGACCGTCGAGATCGGGGGCCTGCGGTTCGGCTTCGTCGGGGGCGGGCTGCGCACGCCGTACCGCACGCCGAACGAGATCGACGACGAGGAGTTCGCCCGCAAGGTCGAGGCGGTCGGCGAGGTGGACGTATTGTGCTGCCACATCCCGCCGGCCGTGCCCGAGCTGCTGTACGACGTGGTCGCCCGCCGGTTCGAGCGGGGCAGCGAGGCCACGCTGGAGGCGATCAGGCGGACCCAGCCGCGCTACGCCCTCTTCGGCCACGTGCACCAGCCGCTGTCGGCGCGCACCCGCATCGGCAGGACCGAGTGCCTCAACGTGGGCCACTTCCGGGGCAGGGGGGTGCCCTTCGCCCTCGAGTGGTGAGCCGTGCCACCGGTGGGCCGTGCCACCGGTGATCCGGGCAACCGGTGATCCGGGCGGCGCGGGAGGATCTTCGCGGCCGGGTGTGAGCCGGACGTACGCCAGGAAAGCCTGAGCGAGTACGGTAACCCCATGGCTGATCGCACCACTTCCAGCATCACGATCGGCGCGGGCCGGTCGACCGTCATGACGGTGATCGCCGACTTCGCCGCGTACCCGGAGTGGGCGGGTCAGGTGAAGTCCGCCCAGGTCCTGTCCAACGGGGAGGACGGGCGCCCCGACCGGGTCAGGTTCGTCCTGGACGCGGGCCCGATCAGCGACGAGTACACCCTCGCCTACACCTGGCACGGGGACGAGTCCGTCGACTGGGTCATCGCCGAGGCCGGGAAGATGGTCTCCGGCCTCACCGGCAGCTACCGCCTGGCCGAGACGGGCGCGGGCACCGAGGTCACCTATGAGCTGGCCGTCGACCTCAAGGTCCCGATGATCGGCATGATCAAGCGAAAAGCGGAGAAGGTCATCATCGACACCGCCCTGAAGGGGCTGAAGAAGCGCGTCGAGGCCGGGTGACCGGGCACGGCGCCCGGACGCGACCGGTGGAGGAGACCGAGTGACCCGGGTCCTGCTGTTCACCGGCAAGGGCGGGGTCGGCAAGACGACCGCCGCGGCGGCCACCGCCGTCCTCGCCGCCCGGTCCGGGCTCAAGACGCTCGTGGTCTCCACCGACACCGCGCACTCGCTGGCCGACGCGCTCGGAGCGAGCCCCGGCCCCGAGCCGGCCCAGATCGCCCCCGGCCTGCACCTGTACCAGGTCGACACCCAGCGGTCGCTGGAACGCCAGTGGGGTGAGCTGCGCGACTACGCCCGGGGGTTCTTCGCCGAGCTGGGCCTGGACGAGGTCACCGCCGAGGAGATCACGGTGCTGCCCGGCGCCGAGGAGGTCATCGCGCTGCTGGAGCTGCGCGAGCAGGCCCGCACCGGGAGCTGGGACGTGATCGTCATCGACTGCGCGCCCACCGCCGAGACGCTCCGGCTGCTCGCGCTGCCCGAGGCGCTCGACTGGCACGTCAACCGGCTGCTCCCGGTCGGCAGGCGGCTGCTTCGCACCCTGGCGCCCCTGGTGCGCAGGGTGGCGATGGTCAGCGTGCCCGACGACCACGTGGTCGGCGCGGGCGAGCGCCTGCACCGGGGGCTGATGGAGGTGCGCGAGCTGCTCACCGGCCCCGGCGCCAGCGTCCGCCTGGTGCTGACGCCCGAGGCCGTCGTGCTGGCCGAGGCCCGCCGTACCCTCACCTCCCTGAGCCTGTACGGCTACCGCGTCGACGCGGTGATCGCCAACCGGGTCTTCCCCGCCGAGGGCGCCGACCCGTGGCGGCAGCGGTGGGCGGCCGCCCAGGCGGGGCACCTGGCCGAGGTGGAGCAGTCCTTCGCGCCGCTGCCCGTCCACCGGGTGCCCTATCTGGAGGCCGAGCCCGTCGGCCTCGACGCCCTGGCCGGCGTCGCCGAGGCCATGTACGGCGAGAGCGACCCCTTCGCCGCGCCCGCGGTGGAGCCGCCGCTGCGGATCACCCCCGAGGGCGAGCTGATCCTGGCGCTGCCGCTCGCCGAGAAGGGGGAGGTCGACCTCGTCAGGAAGGGCGACGAGCTGATCGTCACCATCGGCCCCTACCGCCGGGTCCTGGCCCTGCCCGCGGCGCTGGCCCGCAGAAGCGTGCGGGAGGCCGCGCTCTCCGACGGCCGTCTCCGGGTACGGTTCGATGCGGGAGGGCCAGATGACTGACAACGGTGAAATGAACGGCGGCGCCCAGAAGCCCCGCGATGACGACGCCCCGCGCAACGACGAGACTCCGCGCAACGAGGACGCCCCGCGTGGCACGCAGACACCCGGGGGCGGGGACGCCCCGCGTGGTGAGGGCGCGTCCCGCGGCACGGACGCGCCTCGCGGCGGGGACGCCCCCCGCGGCTCCGACCCGCTCGGGAGCGCGGCCGAGGAGGCCTTCAGGCTCTTCGACACGATCCAGCGCAGGGCCACCAGGGAGCTGCGGAAGAACCTGATCAAGGGCACCATGACCGGGTTCGGCAGCGCCTTCTCCGGCGGCGGCTCCCGCGGCGGCCGCAGGGACGTGTGGGAGGAGGCGGTCTCCGAGCACGAGGATGAGTACATCTGCCGGGCCTGCCCCGTCTGCCGTGCCATGGCGGCGCAGCGGGAGTCCGGCGGGCAGGTCGCCGATCACCTGATGCAGGCGGGCTCCGAGCTGTTCGCCGCGCTGAAGTCGGCCGTCGACGCGATCAACCGGCCCTCGCCCTCACAGCGGGCGAAAGAACGTGACGCGTCGCGGGAAGATACCCCCGTGGAGCACATCGACCTGGGGTGATCCCCGGCGGGAAAGGTGAGAGATGGCGCTGACCATCGGCATTGACATCGGCGGCACCAAGGTCGCGGCGGGCGTCGTGGACGAGCAGGGGCAGATAGTCGAACAGCTCCTGCGCCCGACTCCGGCGGAGAACCCCGAGAAGGTCGCCGAGACGATCGCCGAGGTGGTCGGCGAGCTGAGCAGGGGCCGGCAGATCGAGGCCGTCGGCCTCGGCGCGGCGGGCTTCGTCGACGAGACCCGCTCGGTCGTGCGTTTCGCCCCCAACCTGGCCTGGCGCGAGGAACCGCTGCAGAAGAAGGTCGCCGAGCTGGTCGGCCTGCCCGTCGTGGTGGAGAACGACGGCAACGCCACGGCGTGGGGCGAGGCCAGGTTCGGCGCCGGGCGGAACGAGAGCCATCTGGTGTGCGTGACCGTCGGCACCGGCATCGGCGGCGGCATGGTGTTCGACGGAGCCCTCTACCGCGGGCGCTGGGGCATGGGCGCCGAGCTCGGGCACATGCAGGTGGTCCCCGAGGGCCGTCCGTGCGGGTGCGGCAACCTCGGCTGCTGGGAGCAGTACGCCAGCGGCAACGCCCTGGTCGCCGAGGCCCGGCTGATCGCCGAGGCCGACCCCGAACGGGCGGCCGGGCTGCTGGAGATCGCGGGCGGCTCGCCCGGCGACATCGAGGGCACGGAGGTGACCGAGGCCGCCCGCGCGGGCGACCCGGCGGCGCTCGCCGCCTTCTCCTCGATGGCCGAGTGGCTGGGCCAGGGACTGAGCGACCTGGCCGCCGTGTTCGACCCCGGCTGCTTCGTCCTGGGCGGCGGCGTCTCGCGCGCCGCCGACCTCTGGATCGACCAGGTCCGCGAGGCCTTCGCCCGTCATCTGACCGGGCGCGGGCACCGTCCGCTGGCCGACATCCGCCTGGCCGAGCTGGGCGCCTCCGCCGGTCTGGTCGGCGCCGCCGACCTCGCCCGCAACCGCTGAGCCCTCCGTCCCGCGGAGCCGCCCGTACCCCCGAGCCGTCCGCTCCCCGGAACCGCCCGCTCCACCGGGCCGTGCGGTTCCGGGGGACCGGATGGGGAGGGGGGTGTTATCGCCGGATATCGCCGGTCCGGTTACGCTCGGCTCACGGGTGTTCCCGGGAGGTCGCCGTGCTGCTCAGAGTCGCCAGCTACAACGTGCGTGCCATGCGTGACGACGTGGTGGCGCTCGGGCAGGTCATGACCGCGCTGCGGGCCGACGTGCTCTGCGTCCAGGAGGCCCCCCGGTTCCTGTGCTGGCGCCGCAAGCGCAGGAACCTGGCGGCCTCCGGAGGGCTGAGGGTGGCCGCGGGACTGCGCGTCGGGGGCGTGGCCGTCCTGGCCGGGCCCGGGGTCCGGGTGCTGCACGGCGAGGGCCGCCGGCTGCGGTTCTTCTTCGGCCTGGAGCAGCGGGCGATCGCCGTCGCCGTGGTGGAGAGCGGCGGCGTCCGGGTGGCGGTCGGCTCCATCCACCTCGACCTCAACGAGGGCGCGCGCCTGTACCACGCCCGCGAGGCGGTGCAGATCCTGTACGACGTCGCCGGCCGCTTCGACGCGCTGCCCGTGCTGGCGGGGGACATCAACGAGAAGTCCGACCGGCCCTCCTGGCGGTACATCGCCGGGAAGCTGCCCGACTGCTACCCGCTCGCGCCGCGCGGCGACGGCCTGACCTTCCCCGCCCGCGGACCGCACCTGCGCATCGACGCGATCTTCGCGGTGGCCGGGCTGCGGGTGGTCTCCTGCGGCGGCGCCGAGGCCGACCCCGCCCTCCTGGCCGCGGCGAGCGACCATCGGCCGGTGCTCGCCGAGCTGGCCGTGGCGGGGAGAAGCACGCACGAGGAGTGAGCCCGGCCCGTACCATTTGGAGCATGACTCGTCGCTTTCTGCGGCGTGCGCTGGCCCTGTGCGCATCGGGGCTGCTCCTGGCGTCCCCCTTTCCGACGGCCGCCGCGCACGCAGATCCCGTCCGCCCACCGTCGGCGGAGGCCTGGCAGGCGCCTGCCACGGCGCGGCTGAGCAGCGACGGGTCGCTCTCCGACGTGGCCGGGATCTCGGCCACCAACGTGTGGGCGGTGGGTCAGCAGAGCGTCTGGGACGTCTGGCAGAGCCGCAGCGCCATCGCGCACTGGAACGGCAGCGCGTGGACCGAGGTGCCCATCCGCAACGACCCCACCGGCGCCGCGCTGCTGCGCTCGGTCGCCGCGGCGTCGGCCGACGAGCTGTGGGCGGTGGGCGAGGGCCACGACGGCACGCCGTACCTCGCCAGGGGTGACGGATCGGCCTTCGACCGCGTCGCCGTCGGCCCCCTGCGGCTGAACGACTGGCTGGCCGGGGTGGCGGCCACCTCGGCCCGGACGGTCGTCGTGGGCAGCCGCGACCGGCAGCCCCTGATCGTCACCGGCACCGGGGGGAAGTGGAAGCTCACCCAGGTCGACGGCGACGGCACGCTGTACGGCGTGGCGCTGCCGTCCAAGAGCGACGGCTGGGCGGTGGGCGAGACCGGGGACAAGCCGCTGATCATGCGGTTGTCCGGCGGGCACTGGAAGCCCTTCCCCGTGCCCGACATCCCGGGCGGATACCTGCGCGACGTGCACTTCAACGGAGCCAAGCGGGCTCTGGCCGTCGGCGGGATCTACCGCTCCTCGGGCGAGATCGACCCGCTGCTGCTGTCCTGGAACGGCAAGAAGTGGTCCCGGGTGTCCGTGCCCGGGGGCGACGTGCGCCTGTACGGAGTGACCGGCGACCGCAAGAGCCGCTTCTGGGTCTCGGGAGCCGATCCGGCGCGGCCGGCGGAGGCGTTCCTGCTGCGCTACGACGGTCACGCGGTCAAGGTCCTGCGCGGGGCCGCGCCCGCGACGCCCCGGACGATCAGGCTCCAGTCGGCCACCTACCTGCCCGGCACGGGCACGGTGTGGACCGTCGGCCACGTGGTGGACGACGACGGCCGCTTCACCGACGTGATCGAGCGCTTCGGCACGGGCGCACCCGAGCGCGTCAAGTCGTAGCGCCCGGCCGGACCGCGGCGGGCGCCTCAGACGACGGCGCCGTCGTCCCAGCCGGAGTCGTTGGGCGGGCCGTCGCCCATCCGCACGACCAGGGCCACGAAGCCGCCGATGAACGCGGCGACCGCGGTGAACAGCGCCCAGCCCTCCAGCTGCCAGCCCGCCGCCGCGGTCACCAGCAGATAGGCGGGGCCGCCGAACAGGGCCAGCCAGGCGATCTTGGTGGTGGCGTCGGTCTTGGGCAGGGGAGGGGGCGGCGGAGGCACGTAGTGGCCCTCGTCGTCCTCGGCGCCCTCCCGCTCGGCCGCGACCTCGGCGTGGTCACCGGGCTCGTCGCCGTCGGGCAGCACCCGCCCGCTCTCCTCCGGCTGCCTGACCACGCGCCGGGAGGGTTCGGCCGGGAGGTTCTCGCTGTCCGGCCAGGGCTGGTCGCCCGGTTCGCGCTCGGCGGTGTCGTTGAAGGACGCGACGATCTGCCGCCAGACCTCGTCCTCATCGCTTTGAGGTGTCACTTAGCTGGGCCTGTCACTCATAGGCCGTCCACTTCCTCCCGAAGACCGCGCATCCCCCACCCGCGATCAGTCTCTTTGCAAGGGTACAGAGGCATTCGCGCGGACGAACTCCAGGCTCCCCGCGAAGATCTGATCGGCGTCGTTGTCGAGCGTCGCGACATGGTAGCTGTCGGCGAGCTCCAGCACGCGCAGATTTCCCCTGGTCAGCTTCTCACGAAGAATCCGGACACTGGTGGGTTTCACTACATGATCCTGCGGACTGTGGAAGACCAGCACCGGCTGGCTCAGTTCGTCCAGCCCGGCCTGGGTCAGCGCCCACAGCTGCGGCAGGCTCGCCGCGGCCCTGACCGGCGTGCGCGTGTAGCCGAGCTCGGTGGCCCCCTCCTTCTTGATGTCACCGGCCACCCCGGGGACCGAGGGGACGAAGAGCTTGAGCAGCGGCGCCAGCTTGAGCAGGGGCACGTCGTTGGCGATCGACGGGTTGACGACGACCACCCCCTTGACGCCCTCGCCGTGCACCTCGGCCAGCCGCAGGGCCATGCAACCGCCCAGGGACAGGCCCATCACGAAGACCTCGGCGCACCGGCCGCGCAGGTCCGCCAGGGCCTTGTCGAGCTCGGCGTACCAGTCCTCCCAGCGGGTGTGGTTCATCTCCTGCCAGGTCGTCCCGTGACCGGGCAGTCGGGGCAGCGCCACGGTCAGGCCCGCCTCGGCCAGGTATTCCCCCCAGGGGCGCAACGATTGCGGAGACCCGGTGAATCCGTGGCAGAGCAGAACGCCGACCTGGCCGCCCGAGTGGTGGTACGGCTCCGCGCCAGGCATCACAGGCATGGGTGGCTCCTCGTCAGGTTCGCCCGATCGTCGCATGCTTGGGGCATGTTTTGCGAGGGGGTGATTTGGGTTGTTTGGCGGTGTAGGTGACAGAGGCCGAAGATGGGAAGATAACTCCAGGTCGCTGCCGGACAATCGAAGGAGCCCCGAGTGTTCTACTGGGTGGTGAAGGCCATCCTCTGGCCCTTCCTCCATCTGATCTTCCGCCCATGGGTGGAAGGGGTGGAGAACGTGCCGAAGGAGGGGCCGGTGATCCTGGCCGGCAACCACCTGTCGTTCGCCGACCACTTCTTCGGGGCCCTGTTCCTGCCGCGCAAGGTGATCTCCCTCGGCAAGGCCGAGTACTTCACCGGCAAGGGCGTCAAGGGGATGATCAGCAGAGCGTTCTTCAGCGGCGTCGGCACCGTGCCGATCGACCGCTCCGGCGGCAAGGCCAGCGAGGCGGCGCTCCGCACGGGCCTGCGCATCCTGGGCGAGGGGCAGGTGCTCGGCATCTATCCCGAGGGCACCCGATCCCACGACGGCCGCCTCTACAAGGGCAAGACCGGGGTGGCCCGGCTGGCGCTGGAGTCCCGCGTGCCGGTGATCCCGTGGGCCATGGTCAACACCTTCGAGATGATGCCCCCCGGCCGCCCCCTCCCCAAGCTGGGCATCCGCCCCGGCGTGAAGTTCGGCAAGCCGCTGGACTTCTCGCGCTACTACGGCATGGAGGAGGACCGCCTGGTCCTGCGCGCCGTCACCGACGAGATCATGTACGCGCTGATGGAGCTGTCCGGTCAGGAGTACGTCGACAAGTACGCCGCGAGCGCCAAGGCCGAGGCCACACGCCTGGCCGAACGGGGCGCCAAGGACTGAGCGGCCGGGCGCCCGGCCGAACAGGACGTCACGACTGGACCGCCGGGCGCGGGCGATCGGCGCCCGCGCGGGCGGCGCGGCCGGCCCCCGCCTTTGCTGCTGGCTAAAGATGCCTTAAAAGTGGCATAAGACGGTTTTTTGCACTTTTACCTCCTTTGCGGTGCGGGTGTCGCCTTTGCATGCCCCCGAGGAGAGTTCCCTCCATGAAGCGCCGCACGTCCGCCTGGATCCCGCCCGTGATCGTCGCCCTGGCCGCGGTGTCGCCGGCCGTACTGCCCGCACCCGCGCAGGCGGCGCAGGCCGCGCCGGAGGTCCGCGACGCCGCCGTGGTCCTGGTCGACTTCCAGGACAAGGGCCACCCCGACAAGGCGGCCGCCACGGCCAAGGCGAAAGAGATCTTCTTCGGGTCCGGGACCTCGGTGGCCACCTACTTCGAGAAGGCCTCGCAGGGCCGGGTCACCTTCTCCGGCCAGGTGTTCGGCCCCTGGAAACTCGCCATGCCGGCCGGCTGTGACACCGCCCTGATGCGCACCAAGGTCGAGGAGCAGATGAAGGCCCGCGGCGTCGACCGCGCCGCGTTCGAGCACGTCTCCATCATCATGCCCTCCGGCGGCTGCGGCTGGGCGGGCCTGGCCACCGTGGGCGGCGCGACGAGCTGGATGCCCGACGGCTACAGCGCCGCCGGCACCATCCACGAGATCGGTCACAACCTCGGTCTCGGCCACGAGGGCACCTCGGCGTGCACCGAGGGCACGCTGTCGGACTGCGCGTCGGCCGGATATCGCGGCAAGAGCTCGGTGATGGGCGGCGGCGGGCCCGGCGTCGGCCTGTCCGCCCCCGCGCTGGTCAAGCTGAAGTGGCACACCGGCGCCGAGCGGATCGTCCCCACCGCCTCCGGCACCCACACGCTGGCGCCGCTCTACGCCTCCGGCCGGCGCTTCCTGGACCTCCCGTTGCAGGGCGGCACGGACCGGCTGGTGGCGGAGTACCGCAAGCGGGGCCACGGGCCGGACGCCGACGTCGCCGAGGGCGTCATCGTCTACCTCGTGCCCAAGGGGGACTACCACAAGGCGATCCAGATCGACACCACGCCCGCCACCACGGCCAAGGGCAGCACGCCCCTGGCCGTGGGCAGGAGCGTCAAGGGCCGGGGCGTCACGCTGACGGTGCTGTCGCAGTCGGCGGCCGGCGCGCGGGTCTCGCTCGTCCTGCCGGGCGGCGCCCCGGCGCCGACCCCGACCGCCAAGCCGTCCGCGACTCCGACCACTAAGCCGTCCACTCCGACCCCGACCCCGACCCCGACCGCCAAGCCGTCCGCGACCGCGACCCCGTCCACCCCCGCCCCCGGCGGGTTGTCGGTGATCAGCGCGGGAGTCGGGGTCAAGCCGCGCACCGCCGCCCGCGGGCAGAAGGTCACCGTGACCGCGGTCTGCTCCGGCAGCAAGGTCGCCAAGGTCGTCTCGACCGCGTTCGCCGCCCGCCAGAACGTCCCGGACGTCCCGGCCGTCGCCTGGTATCCGGCGATCACCGTCTCCGCCGGAGCCCGGGCCGGCGAGCACAACGTCTACGTCTTCTGCGCCGACGGTTCGGTGGCCCGGACTCCCGTCACGGTCGGCTGACCTCCCGCCGGGCGCCGCCGCGTGCCCGGTCCCCACACTCTCCGCCCCCCGGCGGGCCCTTTCACGGAAGAGGGCCCGCCGAGGCGCGCGTCGCCGCCTCCACCTTGCTCATGACGCGGGTCATCATCTCCAGCTCGTCGGGGGTCAGCAGGTCGATCAGCACCTCGCGGACGACGGCGACGTGGCCCGGGGCGGTGCGGCGCAGGCACTCCACGCCCCGGTCGGTGAGCACGGCCAGGACGCCGCGGTCGTCGGAGGGACAGGTGGCCCGCTCGACCAGCCCCCGCTTCTCCAGCTGGCCGATCTGGTAGGTCAGCCCGCTCTTGGAGACCACGACCCCGCGGGCGAGCTCGGTCATCCGCAGCCGCCGGTCGGGGGCGTCGGAGAGGCGGGCGAGGATCTCGTACTGGGCGTGGGTCAGGCCCGACTCGGCCTTCAGCTGTTCTTCGACGCGTCGTTCCAGCAGATGGGACGCGGACAGATAGGCCCGCCAGGCGGCCATCTCACGCGCGTCCAGCCATCGTGCTCCTGTCATTCGCTCAGTCTACTGGTTGTTTGAATTTGAACTATCTGGCATGGTGGAGGTTGTTCAAATTCGAACCACTGGAGGCGTGATGCTGGACCAGGCGCGATCCATCGCCCTGCTGCTGGGCCGTATCGCCATCGGCGTGATCTTCTTCGTGCACGGCTTGACCAAGTTCACCGGCGGGCTGTCGGGGACGACGGCCTTCTTCGAGCAGATCGGCGTCCCGCTGGCGGGTGTGGCGGCGCCCGCGGTGGCGGTCGTCGAGGTCGCCGGGGGTGTGGCCCTCATCCTGGGCGCCGCCCTGCCGATCGCCGGCACCCTGCTCGCCCTCGACATGCTCGGGGCGATCCTGTTCGTCCACGGGGCCAACGGGTTCATGGCGGACAAGGGCGGCTACGAGTTCGTCCTCGCCCTGGCCGCGGCGAGCCTGATGATCGCCTTCAGCGGCGGGGGCGCCCTGTCCGTCGACGGGCTCCTGCGGCGCCGCCGTACCGCCGTCCCCGTGGGCTGAGCGGCCGGTCGTGACATCGACGGCGGCACCGGCGCCTCGCGGGCGCCGGTGTCACAGTCGGTGTCACAGCCGGTCGGCGTGCGCGCGGATCTGCCGGATGTGCTCCGGGGTGGTACGGCAGCAGCCGCCGACGAAGGCCGCGCCGGCGGTGTGCCACTCGGCCGCGGCGGCGCCGAACTCGACCGGGTCGGCCAGGCCGGTCCAGCGGCGTCGCCCGGCGTCCCAGGTCTCGCCCGAGTTGGGGTAGACCATGACGGGCTTGCCCTTGACCCGCTCGATCAGGCTGGAGACGTGGCGCGGCGCGGTGCAGTTGATCCCGACCGCGAGGATCCGCTGGTCGCCGGCGAACAGTGCGGCGACCTCCTCCATCGGGGTGCCGTCGCTGATGCGCTCGCCGTCGCGGCAGGAGAAGCTGATCCAGGCCCGCACCCCCGGAGTCCGGCCGAGCAGGCGCTTGAGCGCGCGGGCCTCGACGATGGAGGGGATGGTCTCGCAGGCCAGGAAGTCGGCCCCGGCGGAGGCCAGGATCTCCCAGCGGTCGCGGTGCCAGGCGAACAGGCCGTCCTCGTCGAGGTCGTAGTCGCCGGTGTACTCGGCGCCGTTGGCGAGGTAGGCACCGTACGGCCCGACGCTGGCGGCCACCGCGCCCTCCCCGTGGGCGTCCCTGGCCTCGGTGGCCAGGCGCACCGACAGCTGGATGAGGTCCTCCGCCTCGGCGACGCTCAGCCCGCGGCGCAGGAACGCCGGGATGCTCGCCTGGTAACTCGCTGTGGTCGCCACCTGCGCTCCGGCGGCGAAGTAGTCGAGGTGCGCCTGGCGGATCACCGAGGGGTTCTCCAGCAGGAGTTTCGCCGACCAGAGTTCGTCGCGCAGGTCCGCGCCGAGCGCCTCCAGATGGGTCGCCAGCCCACCGTCGAGAATCACCATTCCGCCACTCTACGTCACTCGTAGCGCAGGCCGATCTCCCTGACGATCTCCAGGAAATTCTGTCCCGCGTCGGGCGCGAAGGGCCCGGGAGTGTAGGTGACGGCGGTCAGGACGCCGGAGAAGGGGAACGGCCCGCGGGCCTCGTACAGGTCCCAGGAGACGGGGGAGCGGCGGTCGATCCCCACGTCGATCCCCTCGAAGGGGGACATCGCCGCGAGCATCGGCAGGCCCGCCGCCGACGCCCGCTCCTCGCCGTCGGCCAGCACGGTGACGTCCCACACCCAGCCGCCCGGCGCGCTCACCTCCACCCGCGCGGTCCGCTCCGGTACGGCCCCCGCCCGCAGCTCGTGCATCACCCCGTAGGCGTTGAGCGCGAAGAGGAGCTCCCCGCCCTCGACGTACAGCACGTAGCCGCCGCCCTGGTCGCCGTGGGCCACCAGCACGCCCTCGCCCGGCTCGGCGATCTCCGCCTCCACGCTGAAGGAGCGCCACTGGACCAGCTGGAGCGAGCGCCACCGCTCCAGGGTGTGCACGGCGGGCGTCAGCCGTACCGGGCCGGCGTCGGCGTGCCACGGCGGGCGCAGCAGATAACGCAGGCGCGAGCCCTCGTCCAGCGGGTACACCAGGTTCTCCCGGGCGGCCTCCTCCCAGGCGGCGGCCAGCTCGGCGACGAGGCCGGGCCGCTCGGCGGCCAGGTCGCGCAGCTGGACGCGGTCGGCGCTCTGGTCGTACAGCTCCCACTCGTGGTCGCCGAACGGGGTCAGCGGCCGGTGCCGGGTCACGATCTCCCAGCCGTCGCGGTAGAAGCCCCGGTTGCCGGCCAGCTCGAAGTACTGCTCGGTGTGATCGTGTCCGGCCGCCGCCTCGCGCAGCGGGCCGCCCATCGAGACCCCCGTCCGGGGCAGGCCCTCGGCGGCCTCGACCCCGGTGAGGTCGAGCAGAGTCGGCAGCAGGTCGGTGACGAAGGCCCACCGGTCGCGCAGGCCCGAGGCGTCCAGGCCCGCCGGCCAGGAGAACAGCAGCGGCACCGAGTGGCCGCCCGCGTGAGTGTTGATCTTGTAGAGCCGGAAGGGCGTGTTGGAGACCGTCGCCCAGCCGCGCGGATAGTGCGCCAGCGTCCGCGGCCCGCCGACCAGGTCGATCCCGGCCAGGTCGGCGGTGAAGTCCTCGCGGTCGTGCCCGCTGTTCTTCGACAGCAGCGTGCGGAAGTACTGCGTGGTGCCGCGCTCCTCGCCCTCGCGGGAGCCGCCGTTGTCGGAGGTGAAGATGAAGATCGTGTTCTCCAGCTCGCCGAGCTCCTCCAGGACGGCGCGCAGCCGTCCCGTGCTCGCGTCGATACTGGAGATCATCGCCGCGTAGACCTCCATGTATCTGGCGAACAGCCGGCGCTCGTCCCCGCTCAGGGAGTCCCAGGCCGGTACGTCGTCGCCGGGTACGGCGTCGCGGGGCGGCAGGGGAGTGCCCGGCGGGAGCAGGCCCAGCTCGATCTGTCGCCGGTGCCTGCGCTCCCTGATCACGTCCCAGCCCGCGTCGTAGGCGCCCCGGTGCGCGGCGACGTCCTCGGCCCTGGCCTGCAGGGGCGCGTGCGCGGCGCCGTGCGCGAAGTACAGGAGGAAGGGCCGGTCCGGGTCCGAGGCCCTGAGCCGGCGGATCATGCCGGTGGCCCGGTCGGTGAGGTCGTCGGTCAGGTAGTAGCCGTCGGGATAGCGGTCCACCTCGACCGTGTGGTTGTCCTCCACCAGCCGGTGCGGGTGGTGGAAGTTGGTGAAGGCCTCCAGGAAGCCGTAGAAGCGCTCGAACCCCCGCTGCAGCGGCCAGGCGTGCCGGGGCCCGGCGTCCGACATGTCGGAGTCCTTGGTCAGGTGCCACTTGCCGACCGCGAACGTGGCCCACCCGGCATCCCGGAATATCTCGGCCGCGGTGACCGCGTCGCGGGAGATCTCCCCGGCGTATCCGGGGAAGCCCGGATCGGAGTTGGCGACGTGGCCGACCCCGGCCAGGTGCGGGTTGACCCCGGTCAGCAGAGCCGCCCTGGTCGGCGAGCACATGGGGGTGACGTGGAAGTTCGTCCACTGCACCCCGCCGGCGGCCAGCGCGTCCAGGTGCGGGGTGGGGATCTCCGACCCGTAGCAGCCCAGGTCGGAGAAGCCCACGTCGTCGGCGAGCACGATGACGATGTTGGGCTTCCCCGCCGCCGACGCCCGCGGCGGCCACCACGACTGCGACCCCGCGAAGGTCCGACCCACCCGTCCGGGGAACCCCTCGTACTCGATCATGCGCGGATTATAGGGATCCTCGATTTCGTGCGGCGGGGACGAGCGTGGGGCCCGTACGGATCTCGGGTTCAAATTAGGTTAGGCTTTCCTAAGTAACATCATCAGTGATCTCCCGTGCCGCGCCCGGCGGCCTCCCGGCGCGGGCACCGGGTGCCCTTCACGGGGCGGCACCCCGTGAAGGGCCGGGGAGATCCCACGAAGGGACCGTGAGAACCCATGACTCCGCCGCGCCCCGCCGTCGTCCGGCATCCCCTCGCCTACCGGCTGCTCGAGGTCAGGCGGGTGGACCGGATCACCCCCGGCACCGTGCGCGTCACCCTGGGCGGCCCGGAGCTGCGGGGCTTCTGCAAGCAGGCGCCCACCGACCACGTCAAGCTCTGCTTCCCCGCACCCGGCGCCGAGCTGCCGGTGCCGGCCGTCGTCGAGAACGACGCCTGGGTCCGGGGCCAGGTCGAGCCGATCACCCGTGACTACACCGTCCGCCACCACCGGCCCGAGGCGCTGGAGCTGGATGTGGACATGGTCGTGCACGGCGACGGCGTCGCCTCCGCCTGGGCGGAGCGCGCCGAGCCCGGCATGCGGCTCGGGGTCCTCGGGCCGCGCGGTTCGGTGGTCGTGCCCCCGGTGTACGACTGGTACCTGCTGGCCGCCGAGGAGACGGGGATCCCCGCGCTGGGCCGCTGGCTGGAGGCGCTGCCCGCCGGAGTGAAGGTGATCGCTTTCGCCGAGGTCGCGGGCCCGCAGGAGGAGCAACCGCTGACCGTGCGCGAGGGCGTCAGCCTGACCTGGCTGCACCGGGGCACCGCCGAGCCCGGGACGACCGACCTGCTGGAGCGGGCCGTCCGCGCGGCCGACCTGCCCGGCGGCACGGGCTACGCCTGGGTCGCGGGCGAGGCCCGCACGCTCAGGCCGATCCGCCGCCACCTGAGGGAGGAGCGGGGGCTGGCGCCGGAGCAGGTCGACGTCGACGGCTATTGGAAGCGCGGCGAGGCCGACCACGACCACCATCGAGACGACGAGGACGAGTGACCCGGCCCGCTCCGGACATCCGGAGCCTCCCCGCCTCCACCTCGTCCAATTCGTCCAGCTCATCCGACTCATCCGGCCGCCGGGAGATCTCCGCACCGGCCGATCCCGCCCGTCGGAGCGTCTCCGCACCGGCCGTATCCGAGCGCCGGAGCGTTCCCGCGCCCGCCGTACCCGACCGCCGGAGGGCCTGATGCGGTGGACCGGACTGGCCCTCTCCTGCGCGGCACTGGGAGCGGTGACGGTGCTCAGCATCGCGGTCGGCGCCCAGGCGATCCCGCTCGGGGAGGTCTGGCAGCAGCTGTGGAACCCCACCGGCGGGGAGAGCGCCGCGATCGTCCACGACCTGCGCGTGCCCCGGACGCTCCTGGGCCTGTGCGTCGGCGCGGCGCTCGGGCTGGCCGGGGCGCTCATGCAGGGGCTCACCCGCAACCCGCTGGCCGATCCCGGCCTGCTCGGCGTCAACTCCGGGGCGTCGCTGGCCGTGGTCGGCTCCATCGTGTTCTTCGACGTCACGGACATGCGGTCCTGGGTGTGGTTCTCCATGGCGGGGGCGGCCGCGGCCGCGGCCGCCGTCTACGTCCTGGGCACGACCGGGCGCGGTGCGGCCGGTCCCGCCCGGCTGGTGCTCGCCGGCGCGGCCGTCAGCGCCGCCCTGCTCTCGGCCGTCGAGGCGATGCTCACCCTGGACGCCGGGGCGTTCGACCGGTGGCGCTTCTGGGACGTGGGGGCGCTCGCCGGCCGGGACGCCGCGGTCGTCGCGGAGATCGCGCCGTTCGTCGTCGTGGGCGCGGTGCTCGCGCTCGGGCTCGGGCGGGGGCTCAACGCCATCGCCCTGGGCGAGCAGGCCGGCCAGGGCCTGGGCGTGAACCTGGCCCGGGTCCGGCTCGGCGGGGCCGCGGCGATCATGCTGCTCTGCGGCGCGGCGACCGCCGCCGCCGGCCCCATCGGGTTCATCGGGCTCATGGCCCCGCACGCCGTACGCGCCTTCACCGGGCCGGACAACCGCTGGGTCCTGGCCTACTCGGCCGTCCTCGCCCCGGTCCTGCTGCTCACCGCCGACGTCGTCGGCAGGGTGGTGGTGCGGCCGGGCGAGCTGGAGAGCGGCATCGTCACCGCGTTCGTCGGAGCCCCCGTGCTGATCTATCTCCTGCGCCGCCGACGGGCCGTCCGCCTGTGAACCGTCTCCGGGCGTCCCCGGCCGAGCCCTCGGATCCCTCCGGACCGGCCCTCCCCGATCAAGTCGTTCTCTCCCCGCCGACGGGCCGCCCGCCCGCGACCGGCCCGTCCTCCCGTCTCGAAGGACCTCCTCCCGTGAGCGTCTACCGCATCCTCAGCACTCCCTCCCGCCGGATCTCCGTGCGGGTCCACCTCCGCGCGTCGGCGGTCGTCGCGGTCCTGCTGGCCCTCACGGCCGCGGTCGTGCTGGTCGCCATGGGCACCGGGTCCGCGGTGCCGGTCGGCGACGTCGTCAAGACCCTGTTCGGCGGGGGCGACGCCATGAGCGAGATGGTCGTCTACGAGCTGCGCGCCCCGCGGGCGGCGCTCGCCCTCCTGGTGGGGGCGGCGCTCGGCGCGGGGGGCGCCGTCGTGCAGAGCCTGTCGCGCAATCCGCTCGGCAGCCCGGACGTCGTCGGGGTGAACGCGGGCGCGGCGGCGGGAGCGGTCCTGGTGATCCTCGTCGTCGGCGCCCCCACGCCCCTGGGCGTCGCCGCCGGCGCGCTGGCCTGCGGCCTGCTCGCGGCCCTGGCGGTCTACGCGCTGTCCTACACGCGCGGGGTGCAGGGCACTCGGCTGATCATGGTGGGCGTCGCGGTCACCGCCATGCTCCACTCGGTCATCGCCTACCTGCTGACCAGGGCCGACCTGTACGAGTCGCAGGGGGCCAAGGTGTGGCTGGTGGGCAGTCTGGCCGGAGCGGGCTGGGAGCGGGTGGGGCCGGTGGCCGCGGCGACGGCCGTACTGCTGCCCGCCGCGCTGGCGCTGGGCCGGTCGCTGGGCACCATGGAGATGGGCGACGACGCGGCCGGCGCTCTCGGCATGCGGGTGGAGCGCCTGCGCTTCGCCCTGCTGCTGGTGGCCGTGGCGCTGTCGGGGATCGCGGTCTCGGCCGCCGGCCCCATCGCCTTCGTCGCCCTGGCCGCCCCGCAGCTCGCCCGGCGGCTGACCCGGGCCCCGGGGGCGGGCGTCGCCTCGGCCTCGGCCGTCGGCGCACTGCTGCTGGCGGGCGCCGACCTGGCGGTCCAGCGGCTGCCGACCCCCGGCCAGCTGCCCGTGGGGGTGCTGACCGGGGGTCTGGGCGGTCTCTACCTCGCCTGGCTGCTCCACCGTGAGTGGCGGGCGGGCCGCTCCTGACCGCCGGATGCGGGGGGCGGCCCGGGACGGGCGCGGCGTCAGCCGGCGAACTGCTTCTCGACGCGGTCGATGATGTTGGACGCGCTGTAGTAGTCGATGCGGAAGGAGTCCAGGCCCAGGTCGTAGACCCGCTTGTCGGCGACGGCCGACAGGTCCTTCCAGAGCGGCTTGGCCTGGGTGGCGGTGATCTCCTCGGCGCTGTGGCTGACGAAGAAGAGCGAACTGTCGCCGAACGCCTTGAGCACGTTCTCCTGCGCGACGCTCACGATGTCCTTGCGCTCGCCGCCCTCCCGGGTGTCGGCGGCGGCCAGGGAGGCGTCGAGGGGGTGGAGGGTGAAGCCGAGCGAGGCCAGCAGCGCGCCCTGGGCGGAGGCCTCGGTGAACACGGGGATGTCGGTGTTGTTGTCGCGCAGCAGCACCGCGTCCTGTCCGGGCTTCTTGATCGCGCTCTTCACCTCGGTCACGCGCCGGTCGTAGGCGTCGATGACCTTCTTGGCGTTCGCCTCCAGGCCCAGCGCGCCCCCCAGCTTGGTGGTGAGCTCCTGCCAGGAGAGGTTGTCGTGCCGGAACAGCACGGTCGGCGCGATGCTCTTCAGCCGGTCGTAGATCTTCAGGGTGCTGTCCGCGCCGGAGGCCGAACCGATGATCAGGTCGGGCTTGGCCGCGATGACCTTCTCGACGTCGGCTTCGAAGCCCTGGTAGAGCACCTGGACGCCCCGCTGCTCGGCGACGTCGGCCCACTGGGAGAAGAACCCGTTCGCCGAGGTGATCGGGCTGGGCGGGGTGGCCTGGGAGGCGACCAGCGGCGCCTCCAGCGCGAGCAGGTGGCCGGTCAGGGTGACGGCCACCGAGACGACGCGCTTGGGGGAGGCCGGCACCTCCGTGGTCCCCGCCTCGTGCTGGACGCTCCGCGTCCCGCCCGTGCCTGCGGCGCCGCTCGCGCTCTGCGCCGGGGCGGCCTCCGTGCCGGACCCGCAGGCCGCAAGGCCCAGCACGGTGGACGCCGCGACGACGGCGGCGGCCCAGCGCCGGCGGATAGATGCCCTCATGACTCTCCTGCTTTCAGGTGTGTCCTACCAAACTTAGGTAAGGCTAACCTAAATAGCTTCTGAAGGTCGATGCGGGCCCCCGCCGGTACGCCTCACCGCTTCCAGAACGGGCGTCGCCTCTTCTCCTGTCCGCCGCCGATCAGGGTCTCCAGCGTGTGTACGGCCAGCCGCCACAGCGTGTCCACGTCGGCGGCGGGCTCGGGCGCCGTCAGGTCACGGGCCAGGGCGTCCAGTTCCGCGTGCCCGCCGAGGGAGGTGGCCAGCGCCGCCAGCCGGTCGCCGAGGTCGGCCAGGTAACGCAGCCGGTCGGCGGCCCGCAGGGACTCGGCGGCCCGCAGCCGGCGGAGCTCCTCGGCCAGCTGGGCCCGCAGCGCCTCCTGTGCGGCCGGGGTGGGGGCGGGAGCCGGAGGGTACGGCGTGATCATGTGCGGCGGGGGGACCGGGACGGTCGAGCCGGCCACGGACTTGTCCGCGCGCGGGAAGAACCGCTCGGTCTCCTGGAACGGGTCGGCGGAGCGCTCCTGCTCCATCCAGTCGAACGCCGCCGTGGGCCGGGACGCGCCGCGGGGGGCGCCCCCCGGAGCGGCCGGCCGCGGCGCGGCCGCGGGAGCGGCGGGCGGCGCGCCCATGGCCGCGGGAGCCGACATCCACGCCATCGGAGCGGCGGCCATCGGAGCGGCGGCGGGACCCGTCTCCCAGCCGCTGGGCAGCTCCACCGGCTGGACCACCCGGTGTTCCGGGCCGCCCTCGGCGACCACCCGCGAGTCGACCGCGACGAACGCGGTGAAGCGGCAGAGCACGCCGTACCGCAGGGAGGTCGCCAGGATCTTCTCCTCGACCGAGTGGTCGCCGGCGGCGTAGCGGTCCTCCAGGTCGCGGAGCCGCGCCCGCGCCCAGATCGACCGCACCGCGGGGTTGTCCACCCGCGTCCCGGTGATCCGCCGCTCCCACGACTGCCCGGAGGCGTCCGTGCCGTGCAGGACCACCGCGCCGGAGGCGGCGCCCCGGTAGCGGCCGTGCACGGTCAGCGGCACGCCGGGGTAGATCGAGCCGAGCCGGCCGGTCTCGCCGGGCACCGGGTCGAGCCCGTCGCCCTTGAGGGACAGGTCGGTGACCACCGGCGAGCCGATCCTGCGGTGGATGTGCTCCATCGCCTCATCCAGCCGGTCCTCCGACTCCACCAGCTCGCACCGGCCCCCGCCCAGGCCGCTCAGCCGGCTCAGGAACCCGGCGTTGACCGCCCGGTCGATGCCGACCGTGTGGACCCGCACCCCGACCAGGCGGCTGCCGACCTCCTTGATGATCTGGGTCTCGTTGCCGACCTGCCCGTCGGTGACCAGCACCAGGACGCGGTCCCTGGAGGAGTCGCCCAGCATCGCGACGGCCTGGCGCAGCGGGTCGAGCATCTCGGTGCCGCCGCGGGCCTCCAGCCGCGCCAGGTGCTCGACCGCCCGGTAGCGGTTGCGGTCGGAGGCCTCCACGAGCCCGCCGTCGAGCCGCTCGGGCCGCTCCACCACGGTGTCGAAGGACAGCACCGCGAACCGGTCGGCGCCGGTCAGGGTGTCGATGATGCGGGCGGCCGCGCGCCGGGCGGCGACCATCTTCCAGCCGCCCATGCTGCCCGACCGGTCGAGCACGAGCACGACGTCCTTGGGCGTGGCGGTGGCCGGCGCCTGCGGCGGGACGACGGTCAGCGCGAACGTGCCCTCCTCGCCCTCGGCGTCGGGGACCAGCGTGAGGCAGGAGGAGGCGCCGAACGACAGGCGCAGGATGAAGTCGCGGTCCAGGCGCTCGCCCGGCTGCAGCCGTACCGTGCCGCCCTCCTGCAGGACCGTGTGCAGGCTGGAGCGGACCTCCTGCAGCTCCAGCCCGGCGGTGTCGATCGTGGCCGCCAGCGAGAGCCGCACCGGGTTGGGGAAGCCGGGCAGCAGCACGGGCGGGGTGATCCGGGAGGCGTCGGGCACCGCGTCGGTGTCCGGCGCCCAGCCGTCGCCGGCCTGCTCGCCGTCGAGCGGGACGCCGGGGATGTAACGCGGGGCGACGACCAGGGGGAAGCGGAAGGTCGCCGCGCCGTCCTCGTAGGGGAGCGGCTGGTCCAGCGTCAGGTGCACGGTGACCCGCTCGCCCGGCACGATGTTGCCGACCCTGATGGTGAAGACGTCGGGCCGGTCCTCCTCGGCGATGGCGGCCCGCCTGCCCTCGGCGACGGCCTGGTCGTAGTCGGCCCTGGCCTGGCCGCGCTCCTTGAGCACGCCCTCGACGATCCGCCCGTCGGCCTCCATCCTGAAGGCCGTCACGGCGGCCCGGTCGGGCAGCGGGAAGATGTAGGTCGCCTCCAGCGGCACGTCGAACGGGTTGCGGAAGCCCTGGGTCACCTTCACTCCGGCGACCAGGCCGGACAGCTCGGCGGTGACGTCGACGCTCTCCAGGGGCAGGTTTCCGCGCTCGGTGGTGAGTGCTCCCATCCCGGCGTCGGGGACCGGCGCGCACTCGTCCGGCCGTAGCGGGGTGATCGAAGTGATCATCGGTGGTTTCCTTCCGGAGGGGCGAGTTCGCGCATACGGAGGGCCGAGACCAGCGCCCGTGAGGCGGCGCCGATCGCGGCGAGGTCGTCGTCGGAGAGGGGACGGGCGGCGCCGTCGAGCAGGAGCGTCACCCCGGGTGCGAGCCGTACGGCGGGCACCGCGGTCACGGGGGCGCCGGGAGCGGAGAGCCCGCCGGAGAACACGGCGGCCTCCACCTCGTGATCCGCCGGCCCGGCCGCGCCCGGATCGGCCGCGTCCGGATCGGCCGTGCTCACCCCGGTCGCGCCCGACTCGGCCGGAACGGCCGGGCCGGGATCCGGGAGGAGCAGGCCGGGATCCGGCGCGGGCGGGTCGGTCCAGAAGCGCGGGCGGGCGGGTGCTCCCGTGACGCCGGGTGCCCGGGCCGCTCCGGCCGGAGCCGTCGCGCCGGTTCGATCCATCGCACCGGCCTGATCCGCCGCTCCGGCCCGATCGGCGGCCCCGGCGGGCCCGGTGAGCGCAGCGGGGGCGTCCGGGACGGTGCGCAGGCGGGCGATCTCCTCCAGGGCCCGGTCCGTGGCCCCGGCCAGCTCGACCTGGATCTCGGCGATGCTCCGGCCCTCCGCCTGGCGGCGCTTGACGGCGACGAGCTGGAGCAGGTGGCGCCTGCCGTACAGGGCCACCCGTCCGCGCCGGGACAGGGGCGGGTCGAGCAGGCCGATCGTGGCGTACCACCGGACGAGGCGCTCGTTCGGCACGTCCCTGACCCGGCCGTTGAGCCGCCCGTCCGGGGTGAGCACGGTGGAGGCGTGCTCCACCAGTTCGCCGATCGTCCATTCCATGCCCTCAGAATGACACTGTAATAATGACAGTGTCAATGTCGGGGCGAACGGCGGACCCGGTTCACTTCACGGCGGTGACCGGGCGGGAGGACTGGAACGTCCTGCGATAGGCGCTGGGCGCCACACCCAGGACGGCGGCCATCTGCTGGCGCAGGGCGGCGCCGGTACCGAAGCCCGCGTGCCGGGCGACGAGGTCGACCGGCAGGTCGGTGGTCTCCAGCAGGTGACGGGCGCGCTCGACGCGCTGCTGGACGATCCACCGGCCCGGGCTCATCCCGGTCTCCTCGCGGAAGCGCCGGGTGAAGGTGCGCACGCTCATCCGGACCTGGCCGGCCAGCGAGCGCAGGTCGAGCCGCTCGTCCAGGTGCGCCAGCGCCCAGACGCGCGCGGGGGCGGTGGAGGCGTCGGGCGTGGCCGGGACCGGATGCTCGATGTACTGCGCCTGGCCGCCCGGCCGCCACGGCGGCATCACGCAGCGCCGCGCCACGCGGTTGCCGACCTCGCTCCCGTGGTCGCTGCGCACGACGTGCAGGCACAGGTCGACGCCCGCGCCGACGCCGGCCGAGGTGAGGATGTCGCCGTCGTCGACGAACAGGACGTCCGGGTCGAGCTCGACGAGGGGGAACAGCTCGCGGAAGCGCCCGGCGTGCATCCAGTGCGTGGTCGCCGGCCTGCCGTCGAGCAGTCCGGCCGCGGCCAGGGCGAACGCCCCGGTGCAGACCGACATGACGCGGCGGGTGCGGGCGGCGGCGGTCAGCGCGTCCCGGACCTCCGGCGGGAGCGTCCCCGAACGCATCGCCTCGTTGGCCGCGTGGAAGCCGGGCACCACCACGGTGTCGGCCCGCGCCAGCTCCTCCAGGCCGTACTCGGGCACGATCTGGAAGCCCGCCGACGTCCGGACCGGCCGCGCGCCGGGACCGCAGACCCGGACCCGGTAGAGGCGCCGGTCCAGGTCGTCGCGGGCGGCACCGAAGATCTGCGTCACGGTGCCCAGGTCGAAGGGGACCAGGTCGTCGAGGGCGAGGACGGCGATGCGGTGAGGCTCCATGGCCCGATTCTTTCACATGATGGCTTTCCGGCCACTGGTTCCGCGGGCGGCGCGTGCCCGATCCTTGACCCCATGACACGGACAGAAGCACGTCCCAGGCTGCACTGGGCATGGACGGTGGCCGCGGTGACGTTCGTGGCGCTGGTGGGCGCGGCGGGTTTCCGGGCGACCCCCGGCGCGCTGATCGAGCCGCTGCAGCGGGAGTTCGGCTGGAGCAGGGGCACGATCTCGCTGGCCGTGTCGGTCAACCTGCTGCTGTTCGGGCTCACGGCGCCGTTCGCCGCGGCCCTGATGGAGCGCTTCGGCATCCGCAGGGTGATCGCGTGCGCGCTGTCGCTGGTGGCGCTGGGCAGCGGCCTGACGGTGTTCATGACGACGAGCTGGCAGCTCGTGCTGCTGTGGGGCGTGCTGGTCGGGCTGGGGACCGGGTCGATGGCGCTGGCGCTGGTGGCGACGGTCACCGGCCGGTGGTTCGTACGGCACCGCGGCCTGGTGACCGGGGTGCTCACCGCCGGAGGCGCGACCGGTCAGCTGGTGTTCCTGCCGCTGGTGGCGGCGCTGTCGGAGGCCCACGGCTGGCGGGCCGCCTCCCTGGTGACCGCCGGCGCCGCGCTGGCCGTGGTCCCGCCGGTGCTGCTGTTGCTGCGGGAACGCCCCGCCGACGTGGGCCTGAGGCCGTACGGCGCCGCGGAGCCCGAGCCGGTCCCCGGCCCCGGCCGGGACGTCCGGACGGGAGGCGGTCCCGCGCGGGGCGCCGGTCCCGGACAGGGCGCCGCGACGGGAACCGGTCCCGGACAGGGTGTCGCGCGGGGCGCCGGTTCCGGACGGGGCGCCGCGACGGGTTCCGTGCCCGCGGTGGGGCCGGCCCGGCGGGCGATCGGCGCGCTGAGGGAGGCGGCCGGGACCAGGGCGTTCTGGTTCCTGGCCGCGGGGTTCGCGATCTGCGGCGCGACGACCAACGGTCTGGTCGGCACGCACTTCATCCCCGCGGCGCACGACCACGGGATGCCCGTGACCACCGCCGCCGGCCTGCTCGCGCTGGTCGGGATCTTCGACATCGCCGGAACCGTGTTCTCCGGGTGGCTCACCGACCGCGTCGACTCGCGGATCCTGCTGGCCGTCTACTACGCGCTGCGCGGGGCGTCCCTGCTGGTGCTGCCGCAGCTCTTCGCGGCGTCGGCGCACCCGAGCATGCTGGTGTTCATCATCTTCTACGGCCTGGACTGGGTGGCCACCGTACCGCCCACCGTCGCCCTGTGCCGGGAGCACTTCGGCGAGGCGGGGCCGGTGGTGTTCGGGTGGGTCTTCGCCTCGCACCAGATCGGCGCGGCCCTGGCGGCGACCGCGGCGGGGCTCACCAGGGACCACTTCGGCGACTACGCGCCCGCCTGGTACGTCGCCGGGGCGCTGAGCATCGTGGCCGCCGTGGTGTCGATGCGGATCAGGCGCGGGGCCCGGCCGGACGAGAGCCGCCAGGGGCCCCGCGCCGCCGGCCTCGCGGCGGAACCCGCCGGTCGCTGATTCCGGGGCCTCGCTCGCGAGGCCCCGGCCGCCAATTGACAAATTAATTTTTCTATTCTTCCATGGAGGCGTGTCCGCGACAGAGATGACGCTCATGGACGAGCCCGACCGCCTCCGGGTGGCGCTCACTCCCATCCGCCGCCGGTTGCTGGCGCGCCTGCGGGAGCCGGCGTCGGCCGCCCGGCTCGCGGCCGAGCTCGGCCTGCCCCGTCAGCGGGTGAACTACCACTTCAAGGCCCTGGAGCAGGCGGGGCTGATCGAGCTGGTCGAGGAGCGCCCGCGGCGGGGGTTCGCCGAGAGGATCATGCGGGCCACCGCCAACGCCTTCCTCGTCGACCCCGGCGTGCTGTCACCCACCGAGACCGGTGAGCCGTCCGGCGCCGAGCCCGGCGGGTCGTCCGGCGCCGAGCCCGGTGACGGCTTCGAGCGCATCGCCGACCGGTACGCCGCCGAGCACCTCGTCGAGGCGGCCGCCGGCACCGTGCGCGAGGTCACCCGCATGGCCGCCGCGGCCGACCGGCGGGGCGTCCGGCTGCTCACGTTCACCCTCGAGGCCGAGGTGCGGTTCGAGGCCCCGGGCGACGTGCACCGCTTCACCGACGAACTCGCCGAGGCGGTCGCGCAGGTCGCCGCCCGGTTCGACACTCCCGGCGGGCGGTCCTACCGCCTCCTCGCCGGGGGACACCCCACTCCCCGGCAAGGAGCCGAAGATGACAGATGAGCCGTTCTTCGTCGAGGTCACGATCTCCGCTCCCGTCGAGGAGGTGTGGGAGGCCCTGCGCGACACCGAGCAGCTCCGCCGCTGGCACGGCTGGCACTGCGACGAGCTCGACAAGGAGATCGAGTTCATCTACCACCGAGACGTCGTCGAGTCCGCAGCCGAGTACCGGCTGGAGGTCCAGGGCGGCGACCGCTTCGAGCTGGCCGACCTCGGCGGCCGGACCCGGCTCCGGCTGACCCGCCCCCCGCGCGGCAGCAACCCCGAAAGCTCGGAGTGGGAGCTCTACTACGACGACATGACCGAGGGCTGGATCACCTTCGTCCACCAGCTCAGGTTCGCCCTGGAGCGGCATCCGGGCGCCGATCGGCGGACCGTGTTCCTGTCCGGCGGGGGAGGCGGGCCGGTTCTCCGGGCCGCCGGCCTGACGGCCGCCGCCGGGTCGGCCCCCGGAAGTCCGTACGAGCTGGAGGGCCCCGCCGGGGAGAGGCTGCGCGGCGAGGTGTGGTTCCGCTCGGAGCGCCAGCTCGGCCTCACCGTGGCCGGCTGGGGTGACGGCCTGCTGGTCGCGGTGCAGAACCCGGTCCCGCCCGGGAAGCCCGAGAGCGGCGCCATGATGGTGCTCACCGCCTACGACCTCGACGACGCCGCGTTCTCCGACCTGCAGGCGCGCTGGACCGCCTGGTGGAACCGTACGTTCGAGACCGGACCGGCGGAGGCGTAGCCGTCGGCCCCCCGTCGGCCGTCGGCCCCGCCTCAGCCGTCGTGCTCGCCGAAGACGCGGATCAGGCCGCTCAGGCCGAGGGTGAGCCCTTCGAGCTCGGCCGGGGTGAGGGCCTCGAACAGGGCGGCGTGCGCCTGGTGGAACTCCCGGCCGATGCGTTCGGTGACGGCCCGTCCCTCCGGTGTCAGGCCCAGGCGGTAGAAACGCCGGTTGCCCGGATCGCGCTCGCGTGACAGCCAGCCCCGGCGCTCCAGCGCCGCGGCGAGCCGGCTCACGGTGCTCTTCTCCAGGCCGAGCCGGGCGGCGAGCTCGTTCTGGGAGAGCGTGCCGGCGTCGCCCAGCTCGCCCAGGGCGAATATCTCCGACATGGAGACGCGCAGGCCGGCGTGCTCCCGCGGTTCGAACAGCCGGCCCGTGCGGACCAGCAGCCGGAGCAGGCGGCGCAGATCGTCCTCGGGGAACCCGCTCCTATGAGTTGTGTTGTACAACTATCCGTCCTATGGTTGGCGTCATCACAGTTGTGCCACACAACTATAGGAGGACCGATGGGTCTGCACGGCACCATGTTCGGGTTCTTCGACCAGCCCCGCCTCTACGACCGGATGAGCAGGGTCTTCGGATTCCGGCCCGTCTACGCGCGGACCGTCGCCGACGTCGCGGGCGCCTCGCTGCCCGGCGGCGGGCGGGTGCTGGACGTGGGGACCGGGCCGGGACGGGTCCCGGCGGCGATCGCGCGGCGGTGCCCCGGGCTCCACGTCGAGGGGCTCGACCTGTCCGCCGAAATGATCGACTACGCGCGGCGCACGGCCGGAACGGACGAGCGGCTGAGCTTCACCGTCGGCGACGTCGCCCACCTGCCCTATCACGACGACGCCTTCGACCTCGTCGTGTCGACCATGAGCCAGCACCACTGGGCCGACGCCGAGGCGGGGGTCCGCGAGCTCGCCCGCGTGCTGCGCCCCGGCGGGCAGGTGTGGATCTACGACTTCCGCCCCGCCCTGCGACGGGCCGAGGCCGCCGCCCGGGCCGCCTTCACCGGCCACGCGATCCGGCGTGAGCGCGTCAGCGCCCTCGTCGGCCGGCTCGTGGTCCGGCCCGCGTGAGGGCCCTGGTGCTCGGCGGGTACGGCGCGGTCGGGGCCGGGATCGTCGCGGAGCTGCGCGGCCGGGGCGAGGAGGCGCTCGCGGCCGGGCGCAACCCCCGCCTGGCCGACGTCGTGGTCGACCTGCGCGAACCGCGCACCCTCGCCGCCGCGCTGTCCGGAGTGGACGTGGTCGTCAACGCCGCCGGGGCCGAGGATCCGGCGGTGGCGGAGGCCGTCACCGGCGCGGGTGCGGCCTTCGTCGACGTCACCGCCACCACCGGCTACGTCGCCGCGCTGGAACGGCTCACCCCGCGTGCGCCCGTGCTCCTGAGCGTGGGCCTCGCGCCGGGCCTGACCAACCTGCTCGCCGCCGAGGTGCACGGCGAGAGCCCGGACACCCCCATCGACATCGCCCTCCTGCTCGGGGCGGGGGAGCGCCACGGCGACGCCTCGACCGCCTGGGCGTACGACCTGCTCGGCCGGGGCTTCCGCGACCCCGCCACGGGACGGCGGGTCCGCAACTACACCCTCGGCCGGCGCTTCGTCCTTCCCGGTCAGGGCCCACGGCGCCTGTACCGGGCCGACTACTCCGACCAGCACGTGCTCACCCGTGATCTGGGCGTCGCCGTACGGACCTACTTCGGCCTCGACTCCAGGGCCGCGACGGCGGCGCTGGCGGCGCTGACCCGGGTGCCGGGGGCGTCGAGGGCGCCGCGCGGGCTGCACCTGCCGGGAGGCGACCGGTGGCTGGCCATGGCCAGGGGGCGGGACGGCACGACCAGATGGCTGGGCGGCCACGGGCAGTCACGGGCCACCGCGGTGATCGCCGCGGCGGCGGCCCGCGCCGCCGCCGGGCTCCCCGCCGGGGTCCACCACCTGCACCGCGTCCTGACGCTCGCGGATCTGACCGTCACACTCGGCGGTCCGGGAGCGGCAGCGGAGTGTAGGAGGTCCCGTCGGGGTTGAACTCGTGCTTGGCCAGCAGCTTGTGCCTGCTGTCCCTGCGGCCGGCCCGCGCGAACAGGTACCAGACCCCCACCCAGAACAGGAAACCCCACCAGTTGTCCGCGCCGGAGACGATGAGGCCGTACACATCCAGGATGGTGAACGGGAGGACGAGCAGCAGCCACGTCACGAGGAACCGCTCGACGAAGAGCGAGCCCCGGATGTCGTCGCGGGCCCACCAGCGATAGCGGAAGGGCAGGCGCCTGCCGAATCCCCGGTAGAGCAGCCAGTGCCCCAGCGGCGGGCGCTCACGCAGGCGCAGTGCCACCCCGCCGCGCAGCACGTCCAGCACGGTGCGCGCGTCGGGCCGGTCGGCGCCCGGCGGGGCCAGGTCGAGCAGGGTGCCCAGGACCTCCTCGCCCCGCGTCTCGATGAACCGCGGGGGATAGGCCAGCCGGAGCAGGCTGCGGCAGCGGCGCTCGTAGGCCTCGGCGGGGACGGGAGGCCGGTCGGGGGCCGTGGCGTGGTCGTCGGGCCGGGTCATGTCATCTCCCATCCGAGTCGTGTCGTCTCCGGGTGACGCGGGATCGTCATGTCTGCAGGCCCGGGTTCGGCCGCAGGCGGTGCTGCGCCGCGGCGGCCAGGCGGGCCAGGCGGGCGGTCTCCTCGGTCAGCAGGGTGCGGCCGTGGCCGGTCAGGTCGTAGTAACGGCGGTGGCGGCCGTCGACGACCTCCTCCTTGACCACGGCCACCAGGCCGTCACGGGCCAGCCGGTCGAGCGCGCCGTACAGGGTGCCGGGACCCAGGCGCACACGGTCCTCCGACAGCTCCCGCACCGCCTTGACGACCCCGTATCCGTGCAGCGGGCCGTCGGCCAGGGCCAGCAGGATCAGATAGCTCTGCTCGCGTAGTGCCATATACGACATGTATCGCTGAACGTAGTATGCGTCAACGGGTCGCCTCGCCCGTCTCCGGAACTGATTCGCGGGAACCGCTTGCCCATTGGTTTCCGGAAAGTTTGAGTCGGTAGGACAGTCCCGTTCATGTGAATTTGATCGACTTTCCGCCTACCGTGAAGGCAACGAGGAGGCGTCATGCTTCGCCGTACGTTGTTACGCGCCGGAGGGCTGGCCGCCGGAGCGGCGTTCACCGGATCGCTCTGGCAGGGAGCCGCCCGCGCCACCGCCCTGACGGCGGCGAGTCCCTACGGGCCGCCCGGCGTCCCCGACGCCAACGGGATCGCGCTGCCGCAGGGCTTCACCGGCAGGATCGTGGCCCGCACCGGCCGCAGGGTCGGCGGGCTGCTCTGGCATCCCGCGCCCGACGGCGGCGCGTGCTTCGCCGACGGCGACGGCTGGATCTACGTCTCCAACTCCGAGGTCCCCCTCATCGGCGGCGCCTCGGCGATCAGGTTCGGTCCCGGCGGCGAGATCCGCCAGGCCTACCGGATCCTGTCGGGCACCAACCTCAACTGCGCCGGCGGGCGCACCCCGTGGGACACCTGGCTGTCGTGCGAGGAGATCTTCCGCGGGCGGGTCTTCGAGTGCGACCCGTACGGCGCGCGCGCCGCCATGCCGCGCCTGGCCATGGGACGCTTCAAGCACGAGGCCGCCGCCTGCGACCCCGACCGGCGGGTCGTCTATCTGACCGAGGACGAGAGCGACGGCTGCTTCTACCGGTTCCTGCCCGACACCTGGGGCGACCTGACGAGCGGGCGGCTGGAGGTGCTCTGCGCGAGCGCCGACGCCGGCCCGGTGACCTGGCGCCGGGTGCCCAACCCGGCGGCGCCGCTGACGCCGACCCGGCGGCAGGTGACGCAGGCCAAGCACTTCTCCGGGGGAGAGGGCTGCCACTACGCCGACGGCGTGTGCTTCTTCACCACCAAGGGCGACAACCGGGTGTGGGCCTACGACGCCGAGAACGAGCGCCTGGAGATCGTCTACGACGCCGACTCCCCGCTGAGCGGGGTGGACAACATCACCGGCACCCTCGGCGGGGACCTCTACGTCGCCGAGGACGGCGGGAACATGGAGATCAATCTGATCACGCCCGACCGGCAGGTGGCGCCGTTCCTGCGGATCGAGGGCCACTCCGGTTCCGAGGTCACCGGCCCCGCCTTCTCCCCGGACGGCACCCGCCTGTACTTCTCCTCCCAGCGCGGCGCCCGCGGTGACGCCGCCGGGACCGACGGCGTCACCTACGAGGTCACCGGCCCCTTCCGCCGCTGAGCACCCCGTCCCCGCCGGACCCCGGCCCTATGGGGCGGGATCCAGGGAGGGCGCGAGATAGGCCAGCAACATGGCCTTGAGTTCGCCGGTCAGCTCGGCGGCCCGCTCCGGGGGCGCCCCCGCGATCAGGGGCATCACCGCCTTGACGGTCGCCACCGCCATCGTGGCCAGCAGCAGCCCGCGCTCCGCCTCCAGGTGCGGGGCGCGGAGCGCGAGGAGTCCGGCCAGCTGTTCGGAGACCGCCAGGTGCAGCCGCTCCGAGGCCGCCGCCAGCCGGTCCCCGGTGGCCGAGCCGTGCAGCAGCGCCCAGTAGGCGGGCCGGGCGGCCTTGTAGGCGACGATCTCGTCGACGAGCAGGCCGACCAGTTCGGGCAGCGGCATCCGGGCGACGTCCCCGGTCAGCCGCGCCTGCCAGTGCGCGCGCCTGCCGTCGGTGAAGCGGGAGAGCAGGCCGTCGAGGATCTCGTCCTTGTTGCGGAAGAACTGGTACAGCGAGCCCGGGGACATCCCCGCCCGCGCGGCGACCGCGTTGGTGGTCATCTCCGCGTAGCCGATCTCGGCGATCACCGCTTCGGCGGCGTCGAGGATCTCCTCCATGCGCTTGAGGCCGCGCGCCTGCCGCCTGACCGTGCGGGGCTCACCGGACATGCCGGACTCCACGGGCGCGCCATCCCTCGTTGACAAATGCGAGCATTTACTTGTATTCCTATCCCGAATCGTAAAACACGAGTAGTTTACCGAGTTTCGGGGTGATCATGAGGGTCGACGAGCTCATGCGGGAGGCGCCGCCCGCCCCCGTGCTCCTGCGCCGCCTGGGACACACGCTGGTCAGGCGGCGCCGCGCGGTGCTGGTCCTGTCGCTGCTGGCGACGCTGGCCATGGGCCTGCTCGCGGCCCAGGCGGTGGCGGGTTTCTCCCTGGCGCGCTTCGAGGCGCCCGGCTCGGAGTCCGACCGGGCGGCCGGCGAGCTGGCCCGGCGGTTCGGGACCGGCAGCGTGGACCTGGTCCTGCTCGTCACCGCCAGGAGCGGCGACGTGGACGCCCCGGCCGTCACCGCCGCCGGCCGGGAGCTGACCCGGAAGGTGGCCGCGTCGCGGGGGGTCGCCGAGGCGGCCTCCTACTGGACGCGCGGCAACCCCGCGACCCTGCGCAGCCGGGACGGCCGGCACGCCCTGGTCGTGGCGCGCATCCCCGGAGACGCCGGCACCGTCCGCTCGCGGATCCTCCCCGCCCTGCTCTCCGAGGTCACCCGGGGAACCGGGGGAGGCGGCGCCGGTGCCGGTGACAGTGCCGGCGACGGCGTCATCGAGGTGCGGGCGGGCGGCGGCGAGGAGGTGTTCCGCCAGACGGTCCCGCTGGCCAGGCAGGACTTCGTCCGTGCCGAACTGGTCATCTTCCCGCTGGCCTTCGTGCTGCTCCTGTTCCTGCTGCGCCGTCCGCTCGCCGCCCTCCTGCCGCTCGCGGCCGGGGTGTTCGCCATGGTGACGGCGCTGGCCCTGCTGCGCGGGGTGCTGGCGTTCGCCGAGGTCTCCACCTTCGCGCTGAACCTCACTCTGGCCATGGGGCTGGGCCTGGGCGTCGACTACGCGCTGTTCGTGATCTCCCGCTTCCGGGAGGAGGTCCGGGCCGGTCACGACCTCCACGAGGCGGTGGCGCTGAGCGTCGAGCGGGCCGGCCGCACGGTCGTCTTCAGCGGGGTGACCGTCGCGGCGTCGATGGCGGTGCTGCTGGCGCTGCCGTTCGACTTCCTGCGCTCCTTCGCCTACGCCGGGATCGCGGTGGTCGCCGGCGGAGTGGCGGGCGCGGTCGTCGTGCTCCCCGCGATCCTCGCGACGGTGGGGCACCGGGTGCTGCCCCGGCCCGGCCGGGCGCGGCGTCCGGGACATCCGGCGGGACATCCGGGGGACACCGGCCCCGGCGGGTTCTGGCACCGGCTGGCCGTACGGGTCATGAGCCGGCCCGTCCTGTACGGCGGCGCCGCCGCGCTCGTCCTCCTCCTGCTCGGCTCGCCCTTCCTGGGCCTGCGGTTCGGCGTGGCCGACGACCGGATCCTGCCCGCCTCCGCGCCCGCCCGGCAGACCCAGGAAGTGATCCGCCAGGAGTTCCCGGCCGAGGAGACCGACGCGCTCCAGGTCGTCTCGGCCGGCCGGGCCACCGGGGCGGAGACGGCGGAGTACGCCGCGGCGCTGTCCCGGCTGCCCGGCGTGGCGCAGGTCGACTCGGCGGCGGGCTCGTTCTCCCGGGGAACGCGGGCGGGGGAGGGCGAGCCGGCGCGCTTCACCGGCTCGGAGGGGACGTGGCTGTCGGTGGTCCCCACGGCCGAGCTGATGGCGGCCGACCCGGTCCGCCTGGTGGAGCAGGTGCGGGCGCTCCGAGCGCCCTTCGCGGTCCTGGTCGGCGGTTACCCGGCCGAGCTGGCGGACTACCGGGCCTCGGTGGTGGACCGGCTGCCGCTGCTGCTCGGCCTCATGTTCGCGGTGACGTCCGTGATCCTGTTCCTGATGACCGGCAGCGTGCTGATCCCGCTCAAGGCGACGGTGCTCAACCTGCTCAGCCTCGCGGTGATGTTCGGCACCCTCGTCCGGGTCTACCAGGACGGCAACCTGTCGGGCCTGCTCGGGTTCACCCCCACCGGCAGCCTCGATCCGAGCATCCCCGTCCTGATGTTCTGCGTGGCCTACGGACTGTCGATGGACTACGAGGTGTTCGTGCTCTCCCGGATCAAGGAGGAGCACGACCGGACCGGGGACACCGTCGCCGCCGTGGCGGCGGGACTGCGGCGCGGCGCCCCGGTCGTCACCGCGGCAGGGGCCGTCCTGGGCCTGTCCTTCGCCGTCTACGCCACCGCCGAGGTGGTGTTCGTGCAGATGCTCGGCGTCGGCATGGCGGTGGCCATCCTGGTGGACGCCACGGTGATCCGGGCGATCCTGGTCCCCGCCTTCATGCGGCTGGCGGGACCCGCCAACTGGTGGGCCCCGCCCCTCCTGCGCCGCCTGCACGAGCGGGCCGGCCTGTCCGGCTGATCCGCGGGGAAGCTCAGGTCGCGATGTCCAGTCCGTGGCCGATGGGGAACAGCGGGTCCGCGGTGTCGCCCGGCACGTCGGAGCGGCTGCTCCGGACCGCCTCCATCGAGCGGGGCAGCTCGAACGGGAGCCGCCCGGCGGGCGCGGCCCGGCCGAAGACGACGTCGAGCACGGCCCGGTCGTCCGCGCCGTACTCGCCCACGAGAGCGGCGGCGCGCTCGGCGATCTCCGGGATGACCGCGGGCCGCTCCAGGCGGACGGCCACCACCGTGGGCACCGCCTCCAGCACGGCGAGGATCTCCTTGAGCCGCTCGTCGTCGAAGGCCAGCGACCCGGCCCGGAAGAACGTCTCGAAGAAGCCGCCGGTGCGCGGCTCGTACGGGGTGGGCAGGCGCAGCAGCGCCACGTCCGCCTCGGCCGGGTCGGCCACCGGTTCGGCGTACTCGGCGGCGACCGCCGCATCGACGCCCTCGGCGTACAGGCGCGGGCGGCCCCGCAGCGGCAGTACGCCCTCGCCGGTCAGCACCGTCAGGGAGCGGCGCTGCGCGCTCTCGCCCAGGGCCAGGAACTCCGCGCTGCCCACGATCTCCTCGGCCAGGTCCGGGTCGACGAAGCGGTGCTCGAACAGGCCGAGCCGGAACTTCTCGCGCAGCAGCCGCCGGACCGAGGCGTCGATCCGCTCCTCGCTCACCGGCCCGCCGCGCACCAGCTCGACGATCAGCTCCGGGCAGGCCTCGCCGCCGAACTGGTCCGCCCCCGCATCGATCGCCTTGAGCGCGCGCTCGGCCGGGGTGAGGTGCTCCACGCCCCAGGCCTTGGCCTCCATGCGGTGCGGGCCGATGCGGGTGTCGTTGAGCAGTTGCCAGTCGGTGCAGACGATGCCGTCGAAGCCGAGCTCCCCGCGGAGCAGGCCGGTGACGACCTGCTTGTTGAAGCCGAAGCCCACCTCCTCGTAGGGGGTGCCGACCGGCACGCCGTAGTACGGCATGATCTGCGTGGCCCCGGCGGCGACGGCGGCCCGGAACGGCGCCAGGTGATAGTCGAAGTTGCCGCCCGGATAGATCTGCTCCTTGCCGTAGGCGAAGTGCGGGTCCTCGCCGTCCTTCTGCGGGCCGCCGCCGGGGAAGTGCTTGACCATGCAGGCCACGCTCTCCGCGCCGGACCCCGGCCCGCGCATCCCCTCCAGGTAGGCCGTCACCAGGCGCGAGGTCAGCTCGGCGTCGGCGCCGAAGGTGCCGCCGATGCGCGACCACCGGGGCTCGGTGGCCAGGTCGATCTGCGGGTGCAGCGCGACCCGGATGCCCACGGCCAGGTACTCCCGGCGCACCACGTCGGCGTGGCGGCGCACCAGCTCGACGTCGCCGACCGCGGCCAGGCCCGTGGTCTCCGGCCACCGGGAGAACGCCCCGGCGAGCATCGCCGTACCGGGGTTGTCGGTGAAGGCGTGCCGGGGGTCGGTGGAGACGGTGACCGGGATGCCGAGCCGGGTCCCGGCCGCCATCTCCTGCAGGTGGTTGTGCCACATCGCCATCTGCCGGGGGCCCGCGCCGCCCAGCAGGTTGAAGTGGCTCATCAGCCTGTCCCGCACCATCTCGGTGGTGGTCGCGCCGCCGGGCTGGACGGCCGGGTCCTCGACCGGGGTGCCGTCGGCGTTCATGGCCAGCATGGTGTGGAACATCAGGCCGGCCTTCTCCTGGAGCGTCATCCGCTCCAGGAGGTCGGCGACCCGCTCCTCGACCGGCAGCGCCGGGTCCTGATAGGGCGGCATCTTCGAAGGTCCCCTCTAATTTTTCCGAGACAGTGGGCTTTTCCGGGACAGTCAGTGATCAGCGCACCGAGCGCACGAGCTGTACGGCGAGCGCGAGGTCGACGGCCATGGCGACCATGGCGACCGAGGTCATCATGCCGACCAGGCCGGAGACCCGGGTCCGCTGACGGTCGGGGACGTGGTCGGGGATGATCGAGGTCGGCGCCGCCAGGGTGGCGTTGACGCCGAGATGGGCGATCGCCCAGCCCGCGGTGCCGTCACCGGGGGCGCGCACGCCCGCGCCGGTGTCCCCATGAACCTGGGTCATGGGTCCTCCTCGCAAGAAGCCGGTGGGGGAGAGCTCGCCGGGGCGACGAGTGCGTCAACGGTACGTAAAAACTTATTGCTTAGTAAGTTTTCGGAGGAGTGATTCAGGTCACACCGGCGGTCGCGATGGTCGTCCATCCCCAGCTCGCGCCGCCCCTCCTGCGGTGCGGTCCGCCTGCCGGAGGGGTCATAGGCTGTCCGGGTGAGCCCTCGCACCCCCCCGCCGCCGTCCGCGTCCGCCCGTTCCGGCCGTGGCGCGCGCGGAGGGTACGGAGTCGGCGACGCGCGCAGGCGGCGCATCATCGAGGTCGCGGTCAAGCACTTCGCCGACCGCGGCTACCACGCCACCTCGCTGGCCCGCATCGCCGAGGAGGTCGGCATCACCCAGCCGGGGGTGCTGCACCACTTCCGGACCAAGGAGCAGCTGATGCTCGCGGCCCTGGAGCACCGCGACGAGCTCGCCTCCGCGCGGGAGTTCGCCCGCAGACCGCGATCGGCGGCCGAGGCGCTGCGCACGCTGGTTCGCCTGGCGGAGTTCAACGCCTCCCAGCCCGGCCTGGTGCGGATGTTCACCACGCTCGCCGGCGAGGCGGCCGATCCCGGCCATCCGGCCCACGCCTACTTCACCGGCCGCTACGCCATGGTGCTCGGCCTGATCGAGGACTCCCTGCGCGAGGGGTCGCAGAGCGGGGAGCTGCGCGGCGACGTCGACCACGGCGCGATCGCCAGGGAGGTCGCCGCCGTCATGGACGGCCTGCAGATCCAGTGGTGCCTGCGGCCCGACTCCGTGGACATGGCCGGGCAGTTCCGGCAGTACGCCGAACGGCTGATCCGGTCGATCACGCCGGACGGCCGCGGTCTCGACACGGAGTCCCCCGGTCCCGCACCCGCCGTCGCGCCCGCCCCCGGGACCGGCCCCGCGGGTGTCTCCGGGACGGGCCCCGGTCCCGTGCCCGCTTCGGAATCCGATGCCGGGACCGGTCCCGGCGCCGTCGCGCGGGAGCCGGCGGGACCCGGCCGCGGCGCCGTGGAGGAGCGGGCGTCGGGCCGCCGGGCCGGCATCCTGCTGGCGGCCCTGGAGGTCTTCGCCGAGCGCGGTTTCCGCGGCGCGCCGCTGGCGGCCGTGGCCGAGCGGGCGGGCCTGTCCCAGCAGGGGCTGCTGCACTACTTCCCGAACAAGGAGCGCCTGCTCGTCGAGATGCTCGACCTGCGCGAGCGCGTCGACTCGCTGCGCATGCTCGCCGAGGGCGGGGCCTCGCCCAGGCTGGAGCACATCGTCCAGCTGGCCGAGTACAACGTCACCCGCCCCGGCGTGCTGCAGGCGTTCACCGTGCTGGCGGCCGAGAGCGTCACCGAGGGCCATCCGGCCCGCGACTACTTCGTGGAGCGCTACGCCAGGATGCGCGAGCTGGCCGCGGCGGCGCTCCGGGCCGAGCTGGGCGAGACCCTGCCGGGCGGCCTGACGCCCGCCGAGGGCGCGGCCCTCCTGCTCGCCGTCCAGGACGGGGTGCAGCTGCAGTGGCTGCTGGACCCGCAGGCGGTCGGCCTTCCGGCGCTGGTGGAGGCCTTCGCCAAGCTGTTGCGCGAGGGGGCGTGACCGTACACCGCCATCGACGCTATATAACGAATAAATAAAGTCACCTACCGCTTACTCGGCATCATGGTCCATGCTCACTCCGCGGCGAACCCTCGCCGCGGAGACCTCAGGAGCCCCCCATGAACCTGAACCGACGGCTGGCCGCCGTCCTCGCGGCCGCGTCCTTCCTCGCGCCCGTCCTGCCCGCGACCGCGGCCGGGGCCACGGCCGCACCCCCACAGAAGACCGGAGCGCGGCAGCCGCTGACCATCCTGCTGAGCAACGACGACGGCTACGACGCCCCCGGGATCAAGGCCGTCTTCGACAGGCTCACCGCCGCCGGGCACGACGTCACGATCGTCGCCCCGGCCGTCAACCAGAGCGGGGCGAGCGTCAAGCGCACCGTGGAGGACGGCCTCCAGGTCACCGCCAGGAAGGTCGCCGACAAGGTCTGGGCCGTCACCGGAACCCCGGGCGACTCGGTCCTGTTCGGCCTGGGCCACGTCTTCGCCGGGCGCAAGGTCGACCTGGTGGTCTCCGGCACCAACTTCGGCCAGAACATCGGCGCGATCGTCAACAACTCGGGCACGGTCGGCGCGGCGATCACCGCGATCGACCTGGGCGTGCCCGCCATCGCGGTGAGCACCGAGTTCGACTCCGCGAACACGCAGAACACGATCGCCAACATGCCCGCCACCGCCGACTTCACCGTCAAGCTCGTGGAGCGGCTCCGCGACAGGGCCCGGGGCGGGCGCCTGCTGCCCGAGCACGCCGGGCTCAACGTCAACTACCCGACCCGTCCCGGTCTGGCCCCGCCGACCGGCGTCGCGCTCACCCGCCAGACCCGCGAGGAGCTGTTCACCCACGGCTACCGACCGGCCGGTCCGGACACCTTCACCATGAAGGCCTCCTTCCGTGCGGACGCGACCGGCGAGGCGGGCAGCGACCTGTCCGCGCTGGCCGCGGGCAAGGTCAGCATCACCCCCGTCGACGCCGACTGGAGCGCCGGCCCGGTCACCTACGCCAGGACCGCGGCCCTCCTGGCGGGCCTGCGCTGACGCCGGCCGGCCGAGCCGGCGGGAGGGTCCGCCGGCTCGGCCCGGTCATCGCGGCCTCCGGCGAGGTTCCCCGGGCCGAGTCCGGCTATCTGGACACGACCAAGGCCGTCGCCGCGCTGACGGACATGCTGGAGTCGATCGGCCGCAGGATGCGCGAGCGCGTCGAGGCCGCCGGCGAGGCCGACCCCGCCTCGCAGGACATCCTCATCGCCGTCACCCAGGACGTCGAGAAGCACCACTGGACGATGCAGGCCCAGCGCTGACCCGCGGCGCCGGTCAGGCGTACGGCGGCGCCCCGGCGGGGCCGGGAGGACTCCCGTCCCGGGGCGCGCCGCTCACAGTTCGCGGGCCCAGATCTGCTCGCTGAAGCCCTCGCCCGGCTCCTCCCGGAGCAGCTCGAAGCCCGCCGCCTGGTAGATCCGCCGGGCGCTGACCAGGACGTCCCTGGTCCAGAACATGATCCGCCGGTAGCCGGCCTCCCGGGCGAAGCGCAGGCACTCGTCCACCAGGCGCGCGCCGATGCCCATGCCCCGGGCCGACGGCTCGACCAGGAGCAGACGGAGCTGGGCCGTCTCGTCGTCCTTGCGCACGCAGAAGACGCATCCGGCCCGCTCGCCGTCCACCTCCGCGATCCACCCGGCCTCCCGCCGGGGGTCGTGCTCGTCGGCGTAGTCGGCGACGATCCTGGCCACCAGGGCCTCGAAGTCCCGGCCCCAGCCGTACTCGGCGCTGTAGAGGACGCCGTGGCGGTGCACCACCCAGCCCAGGTCGCCGGGCCGCGGCGGCCTGATGACGTACGGCTCCCGCCGCGGGGCCCGGCCGAGGATCTCCTTGATCGTCGCCATGCTCGCGACCAGCCGCCGCCGGTCCTCCCCGGCGATCCCGTGGAGCAGGTCGTGCACGTCCTGCGCCGAGCGCTCGTCGAGGGCCTTGAAAGTGGCCCGGCCCGTCTCGGTGAGCACGATCACCTGCCGTCGCGCGTCGGCCGCCGACCGCTCGCGGGCCACCAGCCCGTCGGCGGTGAAACGGCTGAGGATCCGGCTGAGGTATCCGGCGTCGAGCCCGAGCAGCCGCCGCAGCTCACCGGCCTCCATGCGGTCGTGCCGGTCCAGCTCGAACAGCACCCTGGCCTCGGTCAGGGAGTAGGGGGTGCCGAGCATCCCCTGGTCGAGCACGCCGATGACCTCGGTGTAGAAGCGATTGAAGGCGCGGACCTCCGCCACGTGGTCGTCCATGCTTGACACTATCAATTATTCCTTTGACTCAGTCAAGAATTAACGACGACGGGTGGGCACATTACCCGGTGGTAGAGAGGTCCCGGCGGGGGAGGGCTGCGCTACCTTCGCAGACTGGCTGATAAATCCGATAACTGTGGCGATGGGAGCATGATGCTTGAGACTGCGTATATCGGTGGATACACCCCGGACACCGGTGGCTCCGGCCCCGGCATCTCCCTTGTCGACCTGGAGGGCGGCAAGACGCTCGCCGAGACGGCGGCCCCGGGCCCGTCCTTCCTGGCCGCCCACCCCCGCCTGCCGGTGCTGTACGCGGTGGGGGAGAGCGAGCAGGGCACGGTGAGCGTCTTCGCCCGGGGAGCGGACGAGGGCCTGGAGTTGCTCGCCCGGCGTTCCAGTGAGGGCTCCTCCCCGTGCCACCTGGCGGTGAACCCGGCCGGGACGCTGCTGGCCGTGGCCAACTACGGTGACGGCACGGTGAGCGTGCACGGCATCGGCGAGGCCGGGCTGCTCACCACCGTCCAGTCCTTCCCCGGCCGCGAGGGCGCCCACGCCCACCAGGCGACCTTCGGCGAGGACGGCGTGCTGTACGTCACCGACCTGGGAGCCGACGAGGTCCGCCGCTTCGCAGCCGAGGGGGACCGGGTGGTCGAGCATCCCGACGGCCCGGTACGGCTGGCCGCCGGCATGGGGCCCCGGCACATGGCGTGGCACGGCGGGCACTGGTACGTGGCCGGGGAGCTGGACGGCACGGTCCGCGCCTACGACGCGGACTGGCGCGAGGTCGCGGTCGCCGCCGCCAGCGGTGAGCAGGGCGAGAACCACCCCTCGCACCTGGAGGCGCACGACGGCCGCGTCTACGTCGCCAACCGGGGGCCCGACACCATCGCGGTGTTCTCGGCGCCCGGCCTGGACAGGCTCGCCGAGGTCTCCTGCGGCGGCGCCTGGCCGCGCCACTTCGCGATCACCGGCGGGCGTGTGCACGTCGCCAACCAGAACTCCGCGGACGTCGCCGTCCTGCCGCTGGAGGACGGGATCCCGCAGGCTCCGGCCGGCAAGCTCTCCGTCGGCACGCCCTCGTGCGTGCTGCCGCTGCGCTGAGCCCCGCCCGCCGTACCGGGTCCGGCGCCGGAGCGGGCCCCCGCCCGCCGTACGGGCCCCGCACAGGGGCGGGCTCCCGCCCTACGGGCCCCGCCCACCCACGGGGCGGGACCCGGTGCGGCCGGGGGCTCAGGCCCAGGAGCGGGCCCGGTCGACGGCCTTGAGCCAGCGGGCGTAGGCGGCGTCGTCGCGCCGGCCGGGCTCGAAGCGCCGCTGCAGGTCCCAGGTGGCGCGCAGCTCGCCGGCGGAGGACCACACCCCGGAGCCGAGCCCGGCCAGGAAGGCCGCCCCCAGCGCGGTGGTCTCCTGGATCGCCGGGCGCTCCACCGGGGTGCCGAGCTGGTCGGCCTGGAACTGCATGAGCAGGTCGTTGCCGCTCGCTCCGCCGTCGGCCTTCAGCGCGGGCATCTTCAGGCCCGCGGCGCCCGTCATGACCTCCACGACGTCCCGCACCTCGAACGCGATCGCCTCCAGGGTCGCCCGGGCCAGATGGCCCCGGGTGGTTCCCCGGGTGATGCCGAAGACGCTGCCCCGGGCGTCGGGGTCCCAGTGCGGCGCGCCGAGACCGGTCAGGGCGGGGACGAACACCACGCCGCCGCTGTCGGGGACCGTTCGCGCCAGCGCCTCGGACTCGGGCGCGGTGGCGATCAGGCCGAGCCCGTCGCGCAGCCACTGCACGGCGGCCCCGGTGACGAAGATCGAGCCCTCCAGGGCGTAGGTGATCTCTCCTGAGGGGGTCTGCCAGGCCACCGTGGTCAGCAGCCCCGCCTGCGACCTGACGATCTCGTTGCCGGTGTTGATCAGGATGAAGGATCCTGTCCCGTAGGTGCATTTCACATCACCCGGGGTGAAACAGGTCTGCCCGAAGAGCGCGGCCTGCTGGTCCCCGGCCATGCCGCTGATCGGCAGGTCCAGGCCGAGGAAGGACTCGGGATCGGTCCGGCCGATCTCCCCGTGGTTCGGCACGATCTCCGGCAGCGCGCTCTCCGGGACGCCGAACAGCTCGCACAGCTCCGGCGACCAGCCGCCCGCCTCCAGGTCGTACAGGAGCGTGCGGGAGGCGTTGGAGGGGTCGGTGACGTGCCGGGCGCCCCCGGTCATCCGGGCCACCAGATAGGAGTCCACGGTGCCCACGACCGCCCGGCCCCCGGTCACCTCCTCCCAGGAGCGGGGGTCGTGCTCGGCCATCCAGGCGAACTTGCTGCCGGTGAAGTAGGGGTCCAGCCGCAGGCCGGTCAGCTCGGCGACCCGCGGCTCGTGGCCCGCCTCGCGCAGGCGCGCGCAGAGGCCGGCGGTGCGGCGGTCCTGCCAGACGATCGCGGGCCGGGGCGCGGCGAGGGTGCGGGTGTCCCAGACCACGGCGGTCTCGCGCTGGTTGGTGATGCCGACGCAGGACGGGGCGGTGCCCGACCGGTCCAGTGCGATCCGGCAGGCGGCCAGCGTCGCCTGCCAGATCTCCTCGGGGACGTGCTCCACCCAGCCGGGCTCGGGGAAGTGCTGAGCGAACTCCCGGTATCCGCGCCCGTCGATCCGTCCGTCCTCGTTCACGATGAGCGCGGTGACTCCGGTGGTACCGGCGTCGATCGCGAGAACCGGCATACGAGCACTCCTCTTCATTTGGTCTAGACCATTGGCATACGGGGAAGGCAGAATGCGGAACGTCGGCGGCGAAATCCCCCGCCGGCCGCTTCACCCCACTTAGTCTGGCCGTCTTGCCTCGGAACCACCACCGGAGGATGCCATGCGTATTGGAGTGTTGACCGGGGGCGGCGACTGCCCCGGCCTGAACGCCGTTATCCGCGCCGTCGTGCGCAAGGGTGTGGGCGTCTACGGACACGAGTTCGTCGGATTCCGCGACGGCTGGCGCGGTCCGCTCGAGGGCGAGACCATGCCGCTGGACATCCAGGCGGTCAGGGGCATCCTGCCGCGCGGTGGCACGATCCTGGGCTCGTCGCGGACCAACCCGATCAAGATCGAGGGCGGCGTCGAGAAGATCAAGGACAACCTCGCCTCCATGGGGGTCGACGCCCTCATCGCGATCGGCGGCGAGGACACCCTCGGTGTCGCCAAGCAGCTCTTCGACAAGGACGTGAAGGTCGTCGGGGTGCCCAAGACGATCGACAACGACCTCAACGCCACCGACTACACCTTCGGCTTCGACACGGCCGTCAACATCGCCATGGAGGCGATCGACCGGCTGCACACCACCGCCGAGTCCCACCACCGCGCGCTGATCTGCGAGGTCATGGGCCGTCACGCGGGCTGGATCGCGCTGCACGCCGGCATGGCGGCGGGCGCCAACGTCATCCTCATCCCGGAGAAGCCCTTCGACATCGACCGGGTCTGCGCCTACGTCGAGTCGCGCTTCAAGACCCGCTACGCGCCGATCATCGTGGTCGCCGAGGGCGCCCACCCGATGGAGGGCCAGATGGCCCTGCAGGACGGCGAGCTCGACGCCTTCGGCCACGTCCGGCTGGGCGGCATCGGCGAGACGCTCGCCAAGGAGATCGAGAAGCGGACCGGCAAGGAGGCCCGCACCACCGTGCTCGGCCACATCCAGCGCGGCGGCACGCCCACCGCCTTCGATCGGGTGCTCGCCACCCGCTTCGGCCTGCGGGCCATCGACGCGGTGCACGAGGGCGAGTTCGGCACGATGGTTGCCCTGCGGGGCACCGAGATCGTCCCGGTCGGCCTGGACGAGGCGACCAGTGAACTGAAGACCGTGCCGGTCGACCGCTACGCGGAGGCGGAGGTCTTCTTCGGCTGACGGCTGACAGCCGCCCGCACGGCTCCGGGCCGGGACCGCCCTCCGGCGGCCCGGCCCGGCGCCGTCCGGCGTGCAAGCCGTTTGCAAGCGGTCCGTCCTAACCTCGCGTGCGCAAGGCGGTTCACCGCCCGGCACCCCCTCCAAGTACGGCTTGCGCCTCGATAAGGCGGCCCACGGAGGCGCAAGCCGTACGATCCCGCGCCGGAACACGGGACGGACCCCTCCCGGCTGTCCGCCCGGCCGCGTCGTCGCAGCGTGCGGCCGGTGACATGGCCGATAGGGTCGAGTGATGACGGCAGTGGAGGGATCGTTCTGGCGGACCGTCGCGGTCTTCCGCGCCGCCTCCCTCGTCTACGCGCTGGTCGTGTTCCTGCGCGCCGGGGGATACGCCCACCCGGCGATCGGCTGGCTGGTGCTCGGCGTCATGGCCCTGTGGACCGTCGCCACCGTCTTCGCCTACTCCGTCGAGGAGTTCAGGGGCCGGCCGCTGCTGGCCGCCGACATGCTCGTCACCGTCGGATGCCTGCTGGCCACCCCCGCGGTGCAGGGGGGCTACCGGGAGGACAGCCTGCCGATCACCGCCACCTGGATGGGCGGCGCGGTGCTGGCCTGGGGGGTGTACGGCGGGCGCCGGGTGGGAGCGGTGGCGGCCGCCATCGTGTCGCTGGCCGACCTGTGGATGCGCGGGGCGGGCGGCATGGAGTTCGAGAAGCTGCCGATCAACGGGACCGTGCTGCTGTTCCTGGCCGGCGTGCTGGTCGGGCACGTCGCCCGGCTGGCCAGGAAGGCCGAGGCGCGCATGCAGGAGGCGATCGAGCTGGAGGCCGCCGGCCGCGAGCGCGAACGGCTCGCGCGGGGCATCCACGACTCGGTGCTGCAGGTGCTGGCCCTGGTGCAGCGGCGCGGGCAGGAGGTCGGCGGCGAGGCCGCCGAGCTGGGCCGCCTCGCCGGCGAGCAGGAGGCCGCGCTGCGCGAGCTGGTCAGCCTCCGGCCCGGCACGCCCCCCGAGGGCTCGGTGGACCTGCGCGTCCTGCTGCAGCGGTACGGCTCGGGCTCGGTCACCGTCTCGGTCCCGGGCACCCCGCTGACCCTGCCGGCCGCCGTGGCCGGCGAGCTGTCCGCGGCCGTCGGGGCCGCGCTGGACAACGTGGCCCGGCACTGCGGGGAGCGGGCCCCGGCGTGGGTGTTCGCCGAGAGCGACGACGGGACGGTCACCGTGACCGTCCGCGACGAGGGGCCGGGCATCCCCGAGGGCCGCCTGGAGCAGGCCGCCGCCACCGGCCGGCTGGGCATGGCCCAGTCGATCCGCGGACGGGTGGAGGACCTGGGCGGGGCGGTCACGGTCGTCTCCGCCCCCGGCCGGGGCACCGAGATCGAGATGTCCGTCCCGCAGCCGCGGTAGGGACCGCTCTCCCCGGTGATCGCCGGGGCCGGGAGTCTCGTCCTAAGCTGGTCGGGTGCGCGTGATGGTGGTGGACGACCACCCGATGTGGCGGGACGGGGTGGCCAGGGACCTGGCCGAGGCCGGATACGAGGTGGTGGCCGCGGTCGGCGAGGGCGCCCAGGCGCTGCGCGTGGCCGCGGCCGTACGACCCGAGATCGTCGTACTGGACCTGCAGCTGCCCGACCTGTCCGGGGTGGAGGTGGCCAGGGGCCTGGCCGCGGCGGATCCGCCGCCCCGGGTGCTGGTGCTGTCGGCCAGCGGTGAGCAGGACGACGTGCTGGAGGCGGTCAAGGCCGGTGCGGCCGGATACCTGCTGAAGTCCGCGAGCAAGGAGGATTTCCTGGAGGCCGTGCGCCGCACCGCCGGGGGCGAGGCGGTGTTCACCCCCGGGCTGGCCGGCCTCGTGCTGGGGGAGTACCGCCGGCTGGCCGCCCAGCCCGCCCCCGCGCAGGGCCCGCGCCTGACCGACCGGGAGACCGAGGTGCTCCGGCTGGTCGCCAAGGGACTGTCCTACAAGCAGATCGCCGAGCGGCTGGTGCTCTCGCACCGGACCGTCCAGAACCACGTGCAGAACACGCTGAACAAGCTCCAGCTCCACAACCGCGTCGAGCTCGTGCGGTACGCCATCGAGCAGGGACTCGACGAGTCCTAGGCGGGACTAAAGTGACCGGGACGCGGCGTTGCCAGATAGCGGTTCCGCGAGACACTGACTCCAGCGGTACGTTCCCCGTCCCCCGCTGTTCCACCGGAGGTTCCACCATGACCATGTCCGCCCTGGGCGAGCCCTGCGTTCTGCTCAAGCTGGGCGAGGTCGTCCTCAAGGGAAACAACCGTGAGGTCTTCGAACGGCGGCTGCAGGCCAACATCCGGACGGCGCTGAAGGAGTTCCCCTTCAAGGTCGACCTGCGCCAGCGCCACGGCGTCATCGCGGTCTTCCTGCCCGAGGGGACCGACGCCGAGGTCGCCGACGCGGTCGCCGAGCGGATCACCTACGTCCCCGGCCTGGTCTGGGTCCACCGGGCCTGGCGGGTGGCCAAGGACCCGGGCGCGGTCACCAAGGCCGCCATCGAGCTGCTGGCCGACCGCGAGGACGTCAGGCGCGGCGTCTCCTTCGCCGTGCGCTCGCGCCGCCGCGACAAGCGCTTCCCGCTGACCTCCATGCAGATCGACCGCACGGTCGGCGGCGAGCTCAACGACATCTACGGCCTGCCGGTCGACCTGAAGAACCCCGAGCTGGTGGTCTCCATCGAGGTGGACCGCGACGAGGTCTTCGTCTACACCGGCGGCCTGCCCGGCCAGGGCGGCCTGCCGGTCGGCACCAGCGGCCGGGGCCTGGTCCTGATGTCCGGCGGCATCGACTCGCCGGTGGCCGCCTACCGGATGATGCGCCGCGGCCTGCGCGTGGACTTCCTGCACTTCTCCGGGATCCCGTTCACCACCTCGGAGTCCATCTACAAGGCGTACGCGCTGGTGCGGGCCCTGGACAGGTTCCAGGGCGGGTCCCGCCTGTGGGTCGTCCCGTTCGGCAAGGCGCAGCAGTCGATCAAGGCCTCCGGCCAGGACCGCCTGGCGGTCATCGCGCAGCGCCGCCTGATGCTGAAGACCGCCGAGGAGGTCGCGCACCGCCTGAAGGCCGGGGCGCTGGTGACCGGCGACTCCCTGGGCCAGGTCTCCTCCCAGACCCTGCAGAACATCACCGCCCAGGACGACGCGGTCGACCTGCCGATCCTGCGCCCGCTCATCGGCCTCGACAAGACCGAGATCATGGCCACCGCCCGGCGGATCGGCACGCTGGCGATCTCCGAGCTCCCCGACGAGGACTGCTGCACCCTGCTGGCCCCCCGCCGCGCGGAGACCGCCGCCAAGATCGCCGATCTGAAGCAGATCGAGAGGCGCCTCGACGCCGAGGAGCTCGCGGTCCAGCTCGCCGGATCCCTGCAGGAGTACAAGCTGGAGGGCTGAGCGCGGGGCCCGTGAAAGAGGGGCGTACGCCACGTCGGGAGGGGACTTTCGTCCCCTCAGCGGTCTCATCTCCACGCCGATGGATCCGGCGGAACCGCAGATGAAGATGAGATGAGATCCGCCATGAGTACGCCTCTCCCCGCAGGCCGAACCCCCCGCACGTTCACGTCCGCCGTCCGCGACCGCGGAGTCGGCACGAAGATCCTCACGTCCGTCGTGGTCGCAGTGCTGGTCGGAGTGGCGGTCGGAGCGCTGGGGATCAACGCCCTGAGCGTCTCCCACGACAACGCCCGGGCCATGTACACCTACAACTTCGACGGCCTGAAGGACGCGGCCAACCTGCGGCGGCTGACCATGCAGATGCGCCTGGACGCGGTCAACCACGCCGTCTCACCGGACGCTGCGGCCAAGCAGAAGTACGAGAACTCGATCGAGGAGACCGAGGCCCAGCTGCGCGAGGTCCTGGCCGACTACGGCACGCACCCGTTCACGGGCGCTCAGCGCGCCGTTCTGCAGGACTTCAGCCGGGACCTGGACGCCTATGTCGCTCTGCGCGACGCCAAGCTGCTGCCCGCCGGCCGGGCCGGTGACATCGAGACCTGGAGCACGGTCCGCGACGGTGAGGCCGGCCCGATCATCCAGCGGATGCTCGGCGGACTGGCGAAGATGATCGATGCGGAGGCGGAGCACGCCGCCGCAGCCGCCGAGGACACCACTGACACCTACACAGGCAACCGCACCACCATGATGGTGGCCCTGGGCATCGGCGCGGTGCTCGCGCTGGGTCTGGGCTGGGCCACGGCGCGCGGCATCCTCGGAGGG
>NZ_BOOK01000030.1 GCF_016863195.1 Paraplanobispora takensis
GGCCCTTGTCGAACCATCCGTCGGGATCAGAGGAGGTCCCGTGTCGCCGGCGTCGCCGCCGCTTCAACGGGCCTGTGAACAATACGAACCTGCGCGCACCCCGTCAAATCAATTACGCGGCCCACCACCCCCGCGAAAACCCTTTGCGCCGGGCGTGCGCCGGAGCACACGCTTGTTCGGTGTCGATTCTCGAGGCCGTCGATCTGAAGAAGACATTCGCTAACGTCACCGCCGTCGACGGGGTCAGCCTCGACGTCGGCACCGGTGAGATCATCGGGCTGCTCGGACCGAACGGAGCGGGCAAGTCCACCACCCTGCACATGCTCCTGGGACTCATCACACCGGACTCCGGAAGCATCCGCATGTTCGGCATGGAGCTGGCCGGCCACCGCGTCGAGGCCCTCAGCCGAATCAACTTCGCCGCGAGCTACGTGGACCTCCCCGGCGTCCTGCACGTCCGCGAGGTCCTGGACGTCTTCGCCCGCCTGTACGGCGTGCGCGATCCGAAGTCACGCGTCGGGGAGCTGATCGAGCTGCTGGACCTCGGCCCGCTGCGCAAGCGCAAGGTGATGGAGCTCTCCTCCGGTCAGCGCACCCGCGTGCAGCTGGCCAAGGCGCTGGTCAACGAGCCGAGCCTGCTCATCCTCGACGAGCCCACCGCCAACCTCGACCCGGACGCCGGTGACCGGATCCGCAGCCTCCTGGTCCGCCTGGCCAGGGAGAACGGCCGGGCGATGCTGATCACCTCGCACAACATGCAGGAGGTGGAGCGCATGTGCGACCGCATCCACTTCATGTCCTCCGGGCGCATCGTCGCCAGCGGCAGCGCCGCCGAGCTCGCCGGCGTCTACGGCGCCGAGAGTCTGGAGGAGGTCTTCCTCAAGGTGGCCCGATCATGACCGAGAGCGCGCCCATCGTGACCGTCACCCATCCCCCGCTCGGTTTCGCCGCCCGCAGGGCGCGCATCGGCGGCGTCGTCATGCGGGACTTCGCCGCCCTGCGCCGCAGCCCGATCCGGATGTTCGAGATCGTGTTCTGGCCCACGGTCGAGCTGATGGTCTGGGGGTTCGTGACCCTGTTCCTGCAGTCGCAGCAGGTCCCGTTCGTGGCGGCCTTCCTGCTCGGCGCCGTACTGCTCTGGCAGGTGCTGCAGAAGGCCAGCAACGAGATCTCGATCGCGTTCCTGGAGGACATCTGGAGCAGGAACCTGCTCAACGTCCAGGTGAGCCCGCTGTCCACCGTCGAGTACGTGATCGGCCTGATCGTGTTCTCCTTCGGCAAGGTGGTCTTCGCCATCGCGGTCATGGCGGGCCTGGCGCTGGCCTTCTACGGGTTCGGCATCACCAGCTTCGGTGTGGCCCTGCTTCCGTTCATGGCGCTGCTGCTGGTGATGGGCTGGTCGCTGGGGCTCGTGGGCATCTCGGCGGTCCTGCGCTTCGGCGAGAACGCGCAGGTGATCGCGTGGTCGCTGGTCTTCGTCGTACAGCCGCTGGCCGGGATCTTCTACCCGGTGGAGGTGCTGCCCGCCCCGCTCCAGACGATCGCCTCGTTCATACCGGCCACCCACGTGTTCACCGGCATGCGGACCGTGCTGAACGGCGGCGCCGTACCGTGGGACAGCCTGGCGTGGGCCGCGGCGCTGGACGTCGTCTACCTGGCGGCGACGCTGGGCCTGTTCGGATGGGCGCTGCGGTACGCCCGGGCGCACGGCAAGCTCTCCCGCTTCGGGGAGTGACGGAGAAGACCACACGAGGGCCGCGCGTCAGCGCGGCACGGTGGCCGACATCGCCGCCACGATCACACTGACCAGGCCCTCGACCACCTCGGTACGGTCGACCTCGGGATGCTCCAGCCACCAGTCTCCGGTGGCCTGGACCATCCCGACGAAGGCGTGCCCGAGCACTTGTGCGCGGACCGGGTCGATGCCCTCCGCCGTGGCGGCGATCACCTCGCCGAGCTCCTCCCCCAGGCCGCGGACGATCGCGGCCATCTGGGAGTGGGTCCGGCTGTCCTCCGCTCCCGCCCGGTGGAACAGGAACCGGTACAGGTTGAGGTTGGAGCCGATCATGTCGAGGTAGGCGGTGATCGTCGATCGGGCCCGGCCGCGCAGGTCGGCGTCGGCCTTGTCGAACTGCTCGCGCAGCAGGCCGATCACGACGTTGACGTGCCGGTTCGCCAGTGCCTGGTAGAGCCCGCTCTTGTCGCCGAAGTGCCGGTAGAGGATGGGCTTGGTGATCCCGGCCTCGGCCGCGATCGCGGCCATGGACGCCTGCGGCCCCTCCCTCCTGATCACCCGGTCCGCGGCGTCCAGGAGGGCCCGGCGGCGATCCGGATCGCGTCCGCTCACGGCTTTCCCTCTCTCGAGGAGATCTCGCAGGAGATCTCGGGGGACGACGGCGTTCTTCCCCTCTTGGTCTTTCCCGGAGGGATTGATCCTTTCCGGAGGAAACAGCATAGGCGTGAAGCTGATCCACAACCCGTCGGAACCAGGCGTTCAAGTGGGATGAAAGCGAGTTTCCGGTAATCTTTCCGATCTCTCCAGGAGGTGGCAGGTGACCGGAACAGGTGCCGTGGCGGTGCCGGGTTACGAGGTGGCCGGCGTCCTCGGTCAGGGCGGTTTCGGAATCGTCTACCGGGCCCGGCAGCTGGCCGTGGACCGGGAGGTGGCACTCAAGATCGACAACCGGGTGCTCGTCTCCGAGCGCGACCGGCGCCGCTTCATGCGCGAGGTCACCTCGGCCGGGGCGCTGTCCGGCCACCCGCACGTCGCCCACGTCTACGACGCCGGGGTGCTGCCCGACGGCAGGCCGTACATGGTGCTGGAGCTGTGCCCGGGCGGCTCCCTGCTGGACAGGATCCGCGCCGAGGGGCGGCTGGCCCCCGCCGAGGTCGCCGACATCGGCATCCGGATCGGGGACGCCCTGGCGGCCGCGCACGCCGCCGGGGTGCTGCACCGCGACATCAAGCCCGCCAACATCCTGGTCAACCGCTACGGCAACGTGGTGCTGTCGGACTTCGGGCTGGCCACGATGCCGTCGGCGGGCGGCGAGGTGTCGGTGACCCGCGAGTCGCTCACCCCCGCCTACGCGCCGCCCGAGGCGTTCGAGCTGGTGGAGCCCAACGCCCTGGGGGATGTCTACTCCCTGGCCGCCACGCTGTACGCGCTGCTGTCGGGCCGCCCGCCGCGCTTCCCGGAGAGCGGCGTGGTCAACATCGCGGTCATCATGGCCCTGCACCGGCAGCCGATCCCGGAGCTCCCGGGCGTGCCCCCGGAGCTGACCGAGGTGCTCCGTCAGGCCCTGGCCACCGATCCGGCCCGCCGTACCCCGTCGGTGGCCGCGCTGCGCGACGCCCTCACCGACCTGCACATGGAGCGTCACGCCTCCGCCTCCCGGCCGCTCCCCCGCCCGTCCGGCTCCGTGCAGGCGCACCCGTCACTGCCCGGCCTCGGAGGCCCAGCGCAGGGGCACCCGTCGCTGCCGGGTCTCGGAGGTCCCGCGCCGGCGCACCGGCCGGGTGCCGCGCAGGCCCACCGGCCCGGCCCGGCGGTCCCGCATCCGGCCACCGCGCCCCCGCCGTACGGCGTGCAGACGGGGCAGCCGGGAGCCGGGCCGTACGGCGGGCCGGGCGGGGGCGTGGAGCAGATGCGCGCGCACATGACCTCGCCGGGGGTCCGCGCCGCCGCCAGCACCCAGACGCCCGCGACGGTCCCGGCGGCTCCCGGCGGTCCGAGCACGAAGGTGTTCGTCGCCGTGGTGGCGGCGTTCGTGATCCTGCTGCTGGCCGGAGCCGGGCTGATGTACCTGGAGGAGAAGCGCGACTCCGGCCCCGGGACCACGCAGTCCGGCCCCGAGGCGCAGAACGGGACCGAGCAGGACACCTCGGACACACCGGATCTCGCCAAACCCGAGACGGTCACCTCGGCCTGCCCGGCGGCGGCGGTCTCCGGGGCGGGCGCCGCGTGCGTGGCGGAGGCCGAGTGCTGGGGCGGGCGGGTCGCCGACGCGGGCGCCGGATCACTCGGCTGCGAGGAGAAGCACGCCTGGGAGACCTACGCGATCGCCACGTTGCCCGCCGACGTCCGGACCTACGACCAGCAGACCGTGGCCCGGCACCCGATCGTCAGGCAGGTGTGCTCAGCGCGGATCATGCTCGCCTCCCGGACCGGCGACGCCCGCGCGATCCCGGCCGGGAAGTGGCGCTCGACGGTGCTGCCGCCCTCGAAGGCGCAGTTCGACGGGGGCGACCGCACCTACCGCTGCCTCGGCGGGGTCGCCGGGTCCGAAGAAGCCGGCAGCGTTTTCCGCCCATACTGATCCGTAGCCGGACACACCCTGGCATCGTGGCCGTGAAGGGAGTGACCCACGATGACTCAGGCTCGTATAGGCGTGACCGGCCTCGCGGTGATGGGGGCGAACCTCGCCAGGAACCTGGCCAGGCACGGGCACGTGGTGGCCGTGCACAACAGGTCGCAGTACCGCACGAAGGCCCTGGTCGAGGAGTTCGGCCACGAGGGGGAGTTCGTCCCGTGTGAGACGCCGCAGGAGCTGGTCGCGGCGCTGGAGCGTCCCCGGCGCATCCTCGTCATGGTCAAGGCGGGCGCGCCGACCGACGCGGTGATCGAGGAGTTCGCCCCGCTGCTGGAGCCGGGTGACATGCTCGTCGACGGCGGCAACGCGCACTTCCTCGACACCCGCCGCCGGGAGGCGGCGATGCGCGAGCGCGGGATCCACTTCGTCGGGGCCGGGGTGTCCGGCGGCGAGGAGGGGGCGCTGCTCGGGCCGAGCATCATGCCGGGCGGGTCCGCGGAGTCCTACGCGGCGCTCGGCCCGCTGCTGGAGGACATCGCCGCGAAGGTCGGCGGGGTGCCGTGCTGCACGCACATCGGCCCCGACGGCGCCGGGCACTTCGTGAAGATGGTGCACAACGGCATCGAGTACGCCGACATGCAGCTCATCGCCGAGGCCTACGACCTGCTCCGGCAGGGCCTGGACCTGTCCCCGGCCGAGCTGGCCGACGTCTTCGCCGAGTGGAACCGGGGCGAGCTGTCGTCCTATCTGATCGAGATCACCGCCGAGGTGCTCCGGCAGGTCGACGCCTCGACCGGCAAGCCGTTCGTGGACGTCGTCGCCGACCGGGCCGAGCAGAAGGGCACCGGCCGCTGGACGGTGCAGATCGCGCTGGACCTCGGGGTCCCGGTGAGCGGCATCGCCGAGGCGGTGTTCGCCCGCGCGACCTCCGGTGCCGTGGAGCTGCGTCAGGCGGCGCGCGGCCTGCCCGGCCCCACTCCCCGCACGGCGGGGCCCGCGCGCGAGGCCCAGGCCGGCACGGACTTCGTGGAGGACGTACGGCAGGCGCTGTACGCCTCGAAGATCGTCGCCTACGCCCAGGGCTTCGACCAGATCCGCGCAGGCAGCGCCGAGTACGGCTGGAACGTGGACCCGGGCGCGCTGGCCACCATCTGGCGGGGCGGCTGCATCATCCGGGCCGTCTTCCTCGACCGCATCCGCGAGGCCTACGAGGCGGCGCGGACGCCCGCGACCCTGCTGGTCGCGCCGTACTTCACCGACGCCCTGGCCGTGGCGCAGGACGCGTGGCGGCGGGTGGTGGCCCGGGCCGTGGAGCTGGGCATCCCGGCACCGGGCTTCTCCAGCGCGCTGGCCTACTACGACGCGCTGCGCGCCGAGCGGCTGCCGGCCGCGCTGATCCAGGGCCAGCGGGACTTCTTCGGCGCCCACACCTACCGGCGCATCGACCGCGAGGGGGTCTTCCACGTCTTCTGGTCCGGTGACCGCATGGAGATCGAGGGCTGAACCCCGGTGAGCGGCCCGGTGACCCCCGGCCGGGGCCGGTCACCGGGCCGCACCGTCAGGACCGCTCCCCCGGCCGGTCCACGATGGCCGAGGCCGTCTCCGCGGAGCTGTAGACGCTGCCCGAGGGGAAGACCAGCTCCGAGCCGATCCGCTCGTCGCGCAGCCACACCCTGGAGGACCCGAGGCAGCGGAAGGTCTCCGGCTGCAGGACGAGATACTCCCGCATCAGGGGCTGCCCCGCGGGCGTGTGGAAGACGCCGATGCCCGGCCGGCCCACCGCGTCCCTGACGTCGAGCGCCACCCCGACCCCGGGGATCCGCGCCATGGCGCGGTAGATCGCCGCCTCCAGCTTCGGCGGCATGGCGGCCGCCTGCCCCAGATAGGCCGCCTGCTCCAGATAGAGCGAGAGCACCCGGAAAGCCCGCACGTCGGGGTCCTCGGTCAGGTGCGCCTCCTCGGCCGGCAGGTCGATCCAGTGCCGGTCCCCGCGGACATGCGCGAGGAGCTTGTCCGGGTCCCGGGGCAGCTTGCGGAGTTTTCCGGCGTACGCCTCGGGTGAGAGGTCGTCGTCGCCGGGATCCGGCGGGACGTCGGTGACCTCGAACCGTCCCATGGGGTCATACCCGGCCCTCTGGCGGCCGTCGTAGCGGGTCCACTCCTCGAACACCCGCGGTTCGGAGTCCTGCCCGGGCTGCCGGACGACGTACTTGCGGTACAGCCACTGGTCCGGGCGCGGTTCCGAGGCCGTCGACCGGGACCCGGCGACGAGGGCCGCCTGTTCGAGCACCACGGCCTTGTCGGCGTACCGCACGGCCTGCGGAGGGCCGCCGTGCGCCGTTCCCCCCTCCCCGCCGGACCGTCCGCCCGCCTGTGCGACCACCAGCGCGACGGCCGTCACGAGGGCGAGGGCCCCGGCGAGCACGACCCCGGCCCGGCCGATGGACCGGCGCCGCATGACTGCGCCCCGGCCGCCGGACCGGCGCCACGCCCGCCGTGCCCGCCCCCGCCCGGCCGACACGGCGGCGGCCTCCGTCAGCAGGCGGTCCCGGGCGGGCCGCAGCCGGTCGGCCTCCGCCCGCGGCGCCTCCGCGCGCATCCCGCGCAGCGTCTCCAGGTCATCCATGGCGCGTCCCCTCCTCGACAGCCGTGGGATCGACGCCGCCGAGCGCGGCGCGGGTCCTCTTCCTGGCCCGGTGCAGCCGTGAGCGCACCGTGCCGACGGGGATGTCCAGCGCGTCGGCGACCTCCTCGTAGCTCAGGTCGGCCCACGCGACCAGCAGCAGCACGTCCCTGTCCCCCACCGACAGGGACGCCAGCGCCCCGGCCAGCTCCCGCTGGGCGGCCGAGGCCGTCACCTCGGCCTCCACCCGGTCGGCGTAGCTCTCGGCCACCTCGTCGGCGCCGGTCCTGGCCAGCGCCCGGTAGGAGCGGACCTCCGTGCGGCGGTGCTTTCCGATCAGGTTGGCGGCGATGCCGTACAGCCAGGGGCGGGCGTCCGGCCGGGTCGTGTCGTAGCGGTCGCGCCGCCGGAACGCGGCCAGGAAGGTGTCGGACACGATGTCGTCGGCCAGGGAGTCGCCCAGCCGCCGGGTGACGTACCGGTGGAGTTCCGGCGCGTGCCGGTCGAACAGCAGCGCGAAGGCGTCCGGTTCGTCGAGGGAACGCCGGATCACCTCGGCGTCGTCGGCGCCGTGGGCCGCACCCGGGCGGTCTGCGTGCGCGATCAATCGGGCTCCGATCGTCCGGCCCCGGATCGGCCGGGGTCCGCGGTGTCATCACCCTCTCTCACCCGGTGCCCCGCTTCGAGTTCACGGTCCCCGCCTCCCTGCGCGCCTTCGCCCCGGTGGCGTTCGGCAGGATGGCAGGGTGCGCATACGTCCGATTTCCCCGTCGGCGCTGGTCGAGGAGATCACCGATCTGGTCATCGCGAGGCCCAGGGACTCCTGGACGCGGGTGGCGGTCGACGGCGCGCCCGCCGCCGTGCCGGGCGACCTCGCCGACGCCCTGGTCGAGCCGCTGCGGATGAGCGGCCGGGAGGTGCTGCGGGTCTCCGCGGCCGACTTCCTGCGCCCGGCGTCGCTGCGGTTCGAGTACGGCAGGACCGACCCCGACGCCTTCTACACCGACTGGCTGGACGTCGGCGGGCTGGACCGCGAGGTCCTGGGACCGCTGGAGCCCGGCGGCCCGGGCAAGGTGCTGCCCTCGCTCTGGGACACCACGATCGACCGGGCCACCCGCGCGCCGTACGTCACCATGCCCCCGGGCGGGGTGCTGCTGCTGGACGGCGCGCTGCTGCTGGGCCGCCGGCTGCCGTTCGACCTGACGGTCCACCTGTGGCTGTCCCCGGCAGCGCTGGCCCGCAGGACCCCGCCGGAGCTGCACTGGACGCTGCCCGCCTACGAGCGCTACGAGCAGGAGGCCGAGCCCGCGGAGAGCGCCGACGTCGTCGTCCGGATGGACGACCCGAGGCATCCGGCGCTCGTGGTCCGGTGATCTCTGCCGGGCGGCCGGGGTGCGGGAAGCACAATATGTGTAGAGTGCACATCGCTTCCGATCTCCGGCGAGAAGGGCATCCACGTGGACGAGCCGGGATCCGGTCCCCGCCCCGACGGAGTCGTCACCGTGATGGCGGTGGCCGGCATCGTCGCCTCGCTCACCCAGACCCTGGTCATCCCGCTGATCGGCGAGCTGCCGAAGATACTGGACACCACCGCCTCCGACGCCTCCTGGGTGGTCACGGTCACCCTGCTGGCCGGGGCCGTCACGACGCCGGTGATGGGACGGCTGGGCGACATGTACGGCAAGCGGCGCATGATGCTCGCCTGCGCGGTCCCGCTCATCCTGGGCTGCGTCGTGTGCGCGGTCGCCGGATCGCTGACCCCCATGATCATCGGCCGGGGCCTGCAGGGCATGGGCATGGGCATGATCCCTCTGGGCATCAGCGCCCTGCGCGACGCGCTGCCGCCCGAGCGGGTCGGCCCCTCCATCGCGCTGATGAGCTCGTCCATGGGCATCGGCGGCGCGCTCGGCCTGCCGGTCGCGGCCGCCGTCGCCGAGTACGCCAGCTGGCGGGTGCTGTTCTGGGCCACCGCCGTACTGGGCCTGCTGGTGGCCGTGCTCATCCGGGTGCTGGTCCCCGCCGCCTCCGCCACGGCCGGGGGCCGCGTCGACGTCGTGGGCGCGATCGGCCTCGGCGTCGGCCTGGTGTGCCTGCTGCTGGGCGTGTCCAAGGGCGCGGACTGGGGCTGGGCGAGCGGCGCCACGCTCGGGCTGCCGGCCGCCGCGGCGCTCGTCCTGCTCGTGTGGGGCCGGTGGGAGCTGCGGACCGGGGACCCGCTGGTCGACCTGCGCGTCACCGCCCGGCCGCAGGTGCTGCTGACCAACCTGGCCTCGATCGTGGTCGGCTTCGCGATGTACGCCCAGGCGCTGATCGTCATGCAGATCCTGCAGCTCCCCTCGGCCACCGGGTACGGCCTGGGCCAGTCGATGCTGGCCGCCGGGCTGTGGATGGCCCCCTCGGGCCTGATGATGATGCTCGTCTCCCCGGTCGGCGCCCGCCTGTCGGCCGCGCGCGGCCCCAAGGTCACCCTGCTCGCCGGGAGCCTGGTCATGGCGCTCGGGTACGGCTCGTCCGTACTCCTGCTCGGCTCCGCCTGGGGGCTGCTGGTCGTGACCTGCGTGTGCAGCATCGGCGTCGGGTTCGCCTACGGCGCGATGCCCGCCCTCATCATGGGCGCCGTGCCCCGCTCCGAGACCGCCGCCGCCAACAGCTTCAACACCCTGATGCGCTCCATCGGCACCACGGTGTCGGCGGCGGTGGTCGGCGTCATCCTGTCCCAGATGACCATCTCGTTCGGCGGCCACAGCCTGCCCTCCGAGGCCGGCTTCCGCACCGGCATGCTCGTGGGCTGCGGCGCCGCCCTCCTGGCCGCGGCGATCACCGCGGCCCTGCCGACCCGCAGGAACGAGCCCGCGGCCGTCCCCGTCGCGGCCTCCGCCCCGGCCGCCGAACCCTGACGACCGCCGAACCCGGCGGCCGGGCGCGGACGCCGTACGAGAGCCGTGAACCGTCACGGCCTCCCGTACGTCATGGTCGTTGGCGGTTCCGGAACCCCAGGAGGTCTCATGCGCCGCGTTCTCGGTCTCACCGCAGGTCTGGCCCTCACCTTGACCGGGCTCGCCCCGGCCGTCCCCGTCGCGGCGGCCCCGGTCTCGGCCGACCCGCTCATCTCCATCGCCGTGAAGGTCCGGGCCACGCCCACGGCCCGCCCCGGCGGCAAGGTCACCTATGTCATCGACTACTCCCAGACCTGGACGCCCTCCTTCGCCCCCTACTGGGGCGCCTTCTGGGTCGGGGGCAGGTTCCCCGCCGGGGCGCGCGGCCCGTCCAAGGCGACGCTCTACGACACCGCGGGCAAGCGCCTGGCCGTCCTGCCCTGCCGCCGGTACGCCGACGGCACCTGGTGCGACGCCCACGTCCAGATGCCGCACCAGGGGCGGATCGTCATGTCCGCACGCCTGCCCGCCAGGGCGAAGCGGACCGCCACGGCCCGCCTGGGCTTCGACAGCTTCGAGCCGCTGAACGAGGCGCAGTACGCCCGCCACTACAGCAGGAAGCAGGCGCGGGAGAGGTTCCACGAGTTCCGGTTCACCAAGCCCGTCACCACGAGGGTGCGCACCCGCTGAATCTCGGCGATCACCCGGCGCCGGCGGTCACCCGTTGACGGTCACCTGGTTGACCGGGCCGGAGGAACGCACGTACACCCGCCCGCCGACGGGCTGCTCGGCGGCCAGCAGGCCGAGCGCGGCCTCGTCGCCGTCGGCGGTCACGGCCAGGAAGCGGCGGCCGTCGGCCTCCAGCCGGCCGACCACGATGCCGGTGCGCTTCCCGCTGCGGCGGTGCTTGACGGTGTAGGTCTCGATCGTGGCCCAGCCGTCGGCGGTGGCGGCCTGCTCGACCGGGGGCGCAGAGTCGATCTCGGCCTGGAGCTCGGCGCTGCGGTCCGGGCGCCAGGGGACGGCGGTGGTGGAGTAGACGCCGACGGAGTACTTGCTCAGCGAACCGCCGTTGGCGCCGACCATGCCGTAGGAGCCGGGCAGCGCGCGCATCCGGTGCACGACCTCGGCGACGGCGTGCATGGAGTAGTTGTTGCCGGGGCCGCCGAAGAAGGGCAGGCCGCCGGTGAGCGTCAGCTCCCGCGACCCGTCGACCGGCAGGCCGAGGCCGTCGCAGACGTTGGTCACCGCGATGGGGAAGCAGCTGTACAGATCGACGGCCTCCAGATCGTCCACGCCGACGCCGGCCTGCTCCAGGGCGTGCCGGGCCGCGGTCACGGCGGCCGGGCCGGCACCGAGGTCGGGGCGGTCCAGCAGGTCGCGCTCGCGCAGGTCGGCGTGGCCGTGCAGGAAGACCCACCGCTCCTGCGGGACACCGAGCCGCCGGGCGGCGGCCACGGACATCAGCAGGACGGCCGCCCCCTGGTTGACCTTCTCCCGGGCGACGATGTAGCGGGTGTACGGCTCGGCGATGATCCGGTTGGTCTCGGTCGGGGTGACGAGCTCCCGCGCGCCGCGCTCGGTGGGGGCGGCGGCGTGCGGGTTGGCGGCGGCGACCTTGGTGAACGGGGCGAACAGCGCGCCCATGCCGGCGGCGTACTCCTGCCTGCTCTGGCCGAGCCGGGCCCGGCGCGCGTTGTCGAACAGCGCGTACTGGCTGGGCGCGTCCATCAGGCGGTGGGCGAGCTGCACCGGCGAGACGAGACCCTCCAGGCCGTAGCCCCGGTCCTCCAGGTCGCCGCCGACGGTCTCGCCGAAGTCGGGCCTGTCCGGCGCCCCGGCCAGGTGCCCGACGGTCGAGATGGCCTCGGACCCGAAGATGAGGGCGACCTCGGCCGATCCGGCCGCGATCGTCCCGGCCAGCTCGTTGACCAGGTGCTGGGGCGCCTGCCCGCCGACGACCTCCAGGATCGCCCGGCGGGGATCGGCCCCGACGCGCCCGGCGACCGAACGGGGGTAGTTGTCGGATCTGCCCAGCGGCGAGGGGACGCCGGGCGCGGAGATCTCGAACTGCCGCACGCCCGCCACGGTGTCGACGGCGGCGGCCACCGCCGCGGCGTCCGCCCCGGTGTCGGCCAGCGCCTCCCGCGCCGCCGCCGCGGCCAGTTCGACCGGTGACAGGCGGCGGTAGCCGGGCTCGCCGATCCGCTCCGACGCCTGTCCCACGCCGACGATGACCGGCGTGCGGGGATCGAGGTCCGGCAGTGTCATCTTCATGCTCCAGCGGCGGATCGGCCTGGTGCCGTACCGTACGACCAGGCGATATTTATAGACATTTTTCGTCTCTAACCGGTCGGAGCGTAACCCCGCCGGAGGGACGGGGCAAGGGCGTTACTGTTCTGTCCGGGACTGTTCCGTCCGGGAGGTGACGCCGTGTCCGAGCCCCTGACCGCCGCCACCGGACCGGGCCGGCCGCGCGACGCCGAGGTGGACCGCAAGGCGCTGCGGGCCGCCGTCGAGCTCTACGCCGAGCTCGGCTGGGCCAAGTTCACACTCGACGCGGTGGCTCGGCGCGCCGGGATCGGCAAGGCGGCGATCTACCGGCGCTGGCCGACCCGGGAGAGGCTGATCACCGAGGCCCTGGAGCGGGCCCTGGTGCTGCCCGCCATCACCATCGACACCGGCTCGCTGCGGGAGGACCTGCTGGAGCTGGCCCGCTCGGCCATGGGCTACTACCTGGGCCCGTACGGGCTGGCGGGCCTGCGCCTGCGCGTGGAGGCCCACGCCTGCCCGGAGCTGTTCGCCGGGCTGGCGGCGGGCGTGCAGCGCTCGCGGGTGCTGGAGGCCCGCGCCGTCGTCCGCCGTGCCATCGCGCGCGGCGAACTGGGCGAGCAGGCGTCCCCGACGCTCATCCTCGACACCCTGCTGGGCGGGCTGCTCAACCACGTGCTGGCCACGCCCGAGGACCTGCGGGCGGAGATGACGGCGCGCAGCGAGCAGTACGTCGAGGACGTCACGGCGTTCGTCCTGACCGCCGCCACCTCGATCTATCCGGGTTCCCCGCCCGCCCCCGCGGCGAGGGAGGTGTAGACGGTCACCTCGTCGGGGTGGATCAGCCCGTCCTGGATGGCGCAGATGAGCAGTTTCTCCTTGGTGGGCGCGGGCCGTCCCGCCGCCGCGTACTTGACCCTGGCCCGGTCGATGTACTGGCGCACGGTCCGCTCCTTGATCCCCATCCGCGCCGCCACCGACGCCTTCGACATCGACTGGAACCAGAACAGCAGCGCGGCCCGCTCCTTGTCCGACAGCTGCGGCCGGTGCGGGCGCTCGTCCGTCGCGATCGCCTGCGCCATCGGCGGCGTCACGCTCGGCCGGTCGGCGGCCACCTCGAGGATGGTCTCCAGGCAGGAGTCCCGGGTGGCCCTCCCCTTGCCGATGAACGCCGAGGCCCCCGCGTCCAGTACGGCGCGCACCGTCTCCGGCTCCTCGTGCTCGGAGAAGACGATGATCCGCTGCCCGCCCGCGCACAGCTCGGCGACCCGGTCGACGACCATGGTGCCGTTGAGGTTGAGGTCGAGCAGCAGCACGTCGGCGGTCGCGCCGAGGACGGACTCGATCGTGGGCCCCTGGGCGACCAGCTCCACCGGGCCGGGCGTGGCGAACCACGACCTGACGCCGTCCACCACGACCTGGTGGTCCTCCACGAGCGCGACCGTCACGGGTCCGTCCGCGGGCACTCCCAGATGCTGTTGACCCATATCTCCCCTTCCTGCCGCTGGTAGGTGACCACGACCCCGCTGGGCTCGCGTACCGGGCCCGCGGTGACGGACGGCTCGTCGGCGTCGGCCACGACGGCCACGCTCACCATGGTGGACATCGCGGACACGGTGACCCTGGCCCGTGACCTGGCCCCGTCCAGCGCCCGGATGGGCGCCCTGAGCAGGTCCTCCCGTACGCCCTCCGGCAGGTCGGGCAGGTTGCCGCCGAGCGGCGGCGCCGTCACCAGGACCTTGCGCCGCTCGGCCGCCTCGATGCGTTCGCGCAGCGCCGACACCAGCTCGTCGGGCATGTCCTCGCGCTCGGTGATGAGCCGGCGCAGCCGCATCGCCCCGGCCGTGCAGTTCTCGCGCACCCGGGGATCCCCGGGGTCGGCGCCGTCGGCCAGCTCCCTCAGCAGCGACTCCGCCGCGTCGCGGATGGCGTCGTAGCGGCGCAGCCGGTCGGCGTGGATGCGCCAGGCGGACTCCCGCCAGGCCTCGTCGGCGGCGAGCCTGCGGGCCAGCAGGACGGCGTCCTCGGCGCGGGCGCGCAGGGTTTCGCAGCCCGCCGCGTAGCCGAGCTGCATGGTGATGCCGCCGACGATGACCACCAGGTACTTGGCGATGGAGACGCGGTCGAGCGTCCCGGTCGCGATCATCGCCGTCAGCATGATGCCGGCGTTGGCGGCCAGGAAGGCCGACAGCTCCACCCGCCAGCGCGGCCGGTCCCACGTCAGCATGACGCCGAGCCAGCCCACCGACCCCCAGGCCCAGTCGCTGATGCCCAGCAGATCCTCCGGACGGCAGGCCGCGATCACCGCGACGTCCACGGCCAGCGCGGCGACGGCCAGCTCCCGTATCCTCGCCGGTCCGCGGGAGGTGCGCCACAGCGACAGCGTGGCGATCACGGCGATCACGGTGTAGACGATCCAGGCCGCCCCGGCCAGCTCCGGCCGGCGCAAGCCGTCCCACCCGAGGAGGGTGACCGTCAGGTCGTAGCCGATGTGCCACAGGATCGCGATGACCGCCGCGCCCAGCGCGGTGTAGCGGGCGTAGCGCCGCGCCACCTGCTCGATGTCGTCGATCACGGCCGCCACCACAGGCTCACCCGGGTGCCCTGGGCCCCGGAGGAGATCTCGGCGCCGCCGTTCGGCACCGAGCGCATCATGTCGAGGATCGAGCCGCGGACGCCGAACCGATCGGGTGGCAGCCGGTCCTGGTCGAAGCCGCGCCCCCCGTCGGCGATCTCCACCCGGATCTCACCGTTGTTCCTCATCGAGACCAGCTCGGCCTCGCGCACCCCGGAGTGCAGCGCGATGTTCGCCAGCGCCTCGGCGACGGCGCGGGCGAAACGCTCCGCGACGTCCTCGGGCACCGTCTGCGGCGTCAGTTTCCTGCGGACCTGCAGGCTCGTGGCCCGCCCGGCCACCTCCTCCAGCAGGGCGTCCAGGGCGATGGGGGCGGAGGCCGCTCGCGGCGTGTCCCGCAGCTTCTCCAGCGCCGCCAGGTCGGCCTCGGCCTGGTCGCGCAGGGTGGGCGTGGGCTCGTCGTAGACGCCCAGGCCGATCATCGTCAGCGTGTGCAGCGACGTCTCGTGGATGCTGCTGACCTGCCCCAGCTCGTCCTCGCGCCGGAGCCTCTCCACCATGAGCGCGACCTCGGCGCGCGCGCCCCGCCGCAGGAAGGCGTCGGCCGAGGCGGCGGAGCGGCGCAGCAGCGTCATCAGCACCGCGATCGCGAGGACCTGGACCAGGTGGATCCCCAGGGTGCCGACCACGTCGTGGGAGGGGGAGGCGAGCCGTACCCCGGCCAGGTAGGCCCCCGCCACGATCAGACCCAGGGGGACCGCCACCGGGGGCCGCCAGGTGACGCCGGCGATGATGACCGTCATCGTGACCAGCCCCGCGACCCAGCTCGATCCCGTGTCGAGGGACTCCGGAGCCACGAGATGGCGCTGCGCGAGGCACAGCGCGACGGTGATGGCCACATCACCGGCCGCCAGCCATCCGGGCAGCGTCTCCCTGCGCCAGGCCAGGCGCAGGAACAGCACGGTCCACACGAGATCGAGGGCCAGCATGGGCGCCAGCCACAGGGCGGAGACCGGCGGGACGGCACCGAGCAGCGCGGCGACGACCGCCACCAGGCCCACCGTGCCGCGCGCACCGGCGCCGGTGCGCGCGACGGCCTTGTCCAGCTGCCTGGCCGCCGAGTCGTATCTCGTGGAAGCACTGTGAGGCATGAGCCGCCCGCTCGCGATGGGAGCACCGGACGGATCTCACCATAACGCACCGGATATGGATGAGCATGGTGCGCACAAAGCAACGGGAATGCATCTTCCGGGTCGCGGCGGACGGGGTCATGGTTCGCATGTCGTTTCCCTCGGACCGGCTTGTGCCGACGGCTGTGCACCGTCCCCTCGACCCTGGGCGGCCGCCGGCCCCGCGGCACGACGGCCGATCGGCCGTCAGTCGCATCTCCTCGCGCGGGCGTGTACTGGGCACGTGTCGCGAGGGGCGCGGCGAGAGGGGGTTTCATGACCTTCACCGTGATCACGATCCTGCTCGGCTGCCTGTCGGTGATGGCCGTCCGCGGCCGTCAGGGTCCCTGGCCGCCCGGCGCGCCGGCGGCCCGGCCCCGGCTGGTGGTGGCCGGCGGCACCTACGAGGGTTCGCACGGCTATCCCTCCGACGAGTACGTCGTCCAGGAACGGCTGATCGCGGCGGCCGACGGCGGGGGCGGCACGCAGTTCGGCCACACCGCCGCGGCCCTGACCCTGGGCGCCGTGGTCGTCGCCCGGCCCCAGTACGGCGACAGGAGCGAGAAGGGCATCGACGAGTGCGCGCAGGCGGCGCACCGGGCCGTGCGCACCGCCGCCCTGCGCAACTCCGCCATGTCCGGTCTGACCAGCACGCTGGACGTGGTCGTCCTCGACGCGGGCGAGAACCCGTGCCTGCGCTTCGCCCACGTCGGCGACGGCGCGATCTGGCACTGCGCCAAGGGCGGCAGACCCCGGCCGCTCACCACCCTGCACTCCTCCGAGGACGGCTCCTCGCTGCGCGGGATCGGCCTGATGCCCGAGCTCAGCCCCGAGCTCGGCACCGTGGCGCTCCAGCCGGGCGACCGCATCGCCATCGTCACCGACGGCGCGATGCGGACCCTCGGCGCCTCACGTCTGACGGAGCTGTTCACCGACGGCGCCTCCCCCGCCGCGTGCCTGGACGGGCTGTACGACGAGATGGCCGCCGCCGAGCCGAAGGAGGACGCCACGATCATCATCGCGGACTTCGTCACCGTCTGACCCGCCACCGGGGGGGAAGGGGGGCGGGTACGGCGCGCCGTACCGGAAGGTGGGGGCCGGTACGGCGCGCCGTACTCCGGTCCCGGGCGTTCAGTCCCCGGTGCCGGGACCGTCCTCCCCCTCCACCGGCCGCCGGGCGGATCCCCCGGCCCCGCCGTTCTCCTTCGCCCGGCGCTCGCGCCTGCCCCTGGCGAGCTCGGTGCCCAGGGCGTCAAGACGCTGGGCCCAGAAGCGACGGAAGTTCTCCAGCCACACGTCCACCTCCTGCAGGGGACCGGGATCGACGGAGTACAGACGGCGGGTGCCCTCGGCGCGCACGGTCGTGAAGCCGTTGTCGCGCAGCACGCGCAGGTGCTGGGAGACCCCCGGCTGGGAGATCCCGAACTCCGCCTGGACCACGGCGCCGATCTCCCCGGCCGCCCGCTCCCCATCCGCGAGCAGCTCCAGGATCCGGCGGCGCACCGGGTCACCGAGAACGTCGAACGCGTGCATGGACCCAATATTTCAGGGCTCGCTTATATAAAGCAACATGAACTCACCTGGCGGCCGGTCCCCTGGCCCGGTTGGACCTCGCCGCGGCGGTCAGGGCCAGCTTGCCGAAGTGGCGGTTGCCGATGCTGCTCCACCACGGGTGCCGGTTGAGCGCCTCGGCCAGGCGCAGGCGCCGCTCGCGGGCCTCGGCGAGCTCGCGCCGGTGCTCCTGGGTGAGCTCGGCCCGCCCGGCCGCGACGTCGGTGGGGCGGGGGTGCCCGGCGGAGATCTCCGCGCAGCGGGCGTCGGCCTCGTAGTAGGCGCGCTGCAGGACGATGAGGTCGCCTGGGACGAGATAGCCGCGGGACTTGCGCGGCGTCACGTAGTCCTCGGCGGGTGCGGCGGGCAGCCAGTCCGAGGCGTCGATCGGGTCGCCGCTGTCGCGGGGACGCGCCAGCTCCTCCAGGAGCTCGTCGGTGCGGTAGCGGGGCAGCGGGGCGTCCTCCCGCCCGTGCCCGGCGCTCCCCCCGGCCTCCGGCGGCGTCTGCTCCGGGCGGCCCTGCAGGAACGTCTCCTTGTCGGCCGGGGTGACCCACAGGTACCACCGGCGGCGGCCGTCGGCGCGCTCCATGTACAGCGGCACCAGGTCCCCGGAGGCCGTCTTGACGATCATGTCGTCGTAGTAGAGGCCGCGGGCGGGCTCCCAGCTGCCGTGACGTCCCCCGCAGCGGCCGTAGCCCAGCTGCGGGCACGGCGCGGGGTTGTCCCAGTCGCAGGTCAGCATGCGCAGCCTCTTGACCCCGCCGCGCACGGGCAGCGCCTCGCGCCCGACGTCCTTCCAGGTGAAGACGTTCAGCCGGGCCCAGGGGGCGCGGTCGATGGGCATGGCGTTCTCGTCGTTGACCAGCCACAGCGGGGTCAGGCCACCGGATCGGGCCATGCGGGTGCGCTTGTCCACCGATCCCGTGGCGATGGCCGACAACTGGATTTCGTAGCCGAGTTTCCTTCCGCCCTCACCGGTGACGACGACGTCGGTACGGCCCCGGCCGTTTGCGGGGCGTTCCTCGACATCGGCGGTGAATCCCTCGCGGTCGGCGGTTCGCGCGGTGTATTCCCGGAGCGCCTTGTGCAGATCGCTTTGCGCGCCGGTCTCTTTCAGCTCCCCCGTGGGGACGTGCATCGCGTGGGGGCGGCCGTTCTTTTTCCTGATGGTCATGAATCCCGGGCAGGCCATGCCCTCGTGCTCGTAGGGGTCCAGGCAGTAGAGCAGGTCCGGGTGATAGTTGCGGTAAAGCTCGTCGAGGAGACCTGGGCGGTCGGGATGGCCGAGGTCGTCTTCGGTGAGATCGAGGTCGATCCCATACCGACGATGAAAGACACTGTGCGCCATTCCTCCACGGTATGGTCCTTCACTGACATTTCCGAAAGACACCGCATCGGCTTTTCCGGAAATGCCGATGCGCCGGTCAGCCGACGTGGACCAGGGGACGGCGCCCGGCGTCGGGCTCGGCCTGGCGCAGCACCTCGCGGGTCAGCGGCGGGATGTCGCCGCCGCCGAAGACCAGATAGCGCAGCAGCGCGCCGATCGGATTGCCCTCGGCGGCCCAGTGGAAGTAGACGTTCGGCGTCTTGCCGGTCTCGTCGCGCAGGTACAGCAGCAGCGCGGCGATCGCGTTGGCCACGGTCGGGCTCTCCATGCGCAGGATGCGGAAGCCGTAGCGCTCCTCGCCCACCACCCGCACCTCGGAGGCGAACTCCGAGGCGTCAGGGACGGTCACCTCCAGGAAGATCAGCCCCTCGGCCTTGCGCAGCCGGTGCAGCTCCCAGGCCTCGCGGGCCTTGTCGACGTACTCCTTGCAGTCGCGCTCGTGCGGCTCGTTGGCGATCAGATGGATCTCGCCGGCCTCGTTGATGTAGCGCCGGGCGGTGTCGTCCAGGGTGATGCGGGTGACGCGCAGTTCGGTGGAGCGGGTGGCCCGGGAGATCAGCGAGGTCACCACGATCGCCAGGACGAAGAACAGCGCGATCACCAGACCGTCGGGCCGCTCGATGATGTTGGCCACGGTGGCGTAGGCGAAGATCAGGGTGATGACGCCGAACGGGACGGCGGTGCCGGTGCGGCCCCTCCTCCACATCGACAACGTCACCGCGATCGCCGCCGACAGGATCAGCGCCAGCACGCCGGTGGCGTACGCCCCGCCCTGGGATTCGACGTCGGCGCCGAAGAACAGCGTGATGACGAAGGAGATCGCGGTGAAGACCAGCACCATCGGCCGGGCCGCGCGCGACCAGTCCGGGGCCATGCCGTAGCGGGGCAGGTAGCGCGGGACGATGTTGAGCAGTCCCGCGAGCGCGGAGGCGCCGGCGAACCACAGGATCGCGATCGTGGAGACGTCGTAGGCGGTGCCGAACCAGTCGCCAAGGAACCGGTGCGCCAGATAGGCCAGGGCCCGGCCGTTGGCGCTGCCGCCCTCCTCGAACTCCGCGGGCGGGATCAGCACCGTGGTGGTGAAGCTGGAGGCGATCAGGAAGCCACTCATGATCACCGCCGCGGTGGTCAGCAGCTTCTTCGTCCCCCTGATCCGCTGGATCAGGTCCCCCTTGACCAGCGGCATCACCGCCACCCCGGTCTCGAAGCCGGACAGGCCCAGGGCGAGCTTGGGCATGACGTACAGCGAGACGGCGATCATCGCCATCGGGCTGGGGTGCTCGGCCGTCAGCGCGGCGCCCCAGTCGGCGACCAGGGACGGCTCGGCGAGCACGTGCTCGACCGCGACGCCCACGACGACGAGGTTCAGCGCCAGGTAGACGGCGACCAGCACCACCGCGATGGAGATCGCCTCGCTGAAGCCGGCCAGGAAAACCCCGCCCAGCCCGGCGATCAGCGCCAGCGTCACCGGCACCTGCCAGCCGGAGAAGAACTCGGGCACGAACGGGTTGTGCAGCACGTGGGCGGTGGCGTCGGCGGCCGACAGCGTGATCGTCACGATGAACGCGGTGGCCACGAAGCCCAGCAGGAACAGCACCAGCAGCTTGCCCCGCCAGCCGGGCAGCAGGCTCTCCAGCATCGACAGCGAGCCCAGCCCGTGCGGGCTCTCGGCGGCCACCGCCCGGTAGGTGGGCAGCGCCCCGAACAGGGTCAGCGCCACCAGCAGCAGCGTGGCGATCGGGCTGAGCGCCCCGGCGGCCAGCGCGGCGATGCCCGGCTGGTAGCCCAGGGTGGAGAAGTAGTCCACGCCGGTCAGGCACATCACCTGCCACCAGGCGTGCTGGTGGCCCGGCGTCTCCTCGTGGTGGGGGCCGGTCGTCTTGGCGTCCGAGCGCGGCAGGCCGTGCAGCAGCCACTGGCGGATCCGGGAACCGTCCTCCGGCGAGACGGACGTGGCCATCTCACCACCCCCTGGTCGAGTTCGTGACAGAGACGCGGACGACCCTAACCCCCGCTGATCGCGTGGGTTACGGCGCCCCCGCGCCGCGTGTGCCGTGGCACATCCACGATGCCCCCGAAACGCCCTGCGGTCACGTGCCCCGCCGGTCGTCCCGCCCGGGTACGGCGGGCGCGGTCAGGCGGCCGGCTCCAGGGGGATGACCTGGCCGGCCGTACGGCGCAGGCGGCGGCTCAGGGCGCCGGGGCGGGAGACCACCACGACCTGGACGCCGCTGCGGCGCAGCCACTCGGCGAGGTCGGTGAAGACGCCGTCGCCGGAGCCGATGACCACGCGCTCGAAGCGGGTGTCGAGATGGTCGAGGCGGATCACCTCGCACAGCGCCTCGTCGGCGCCGTCGCGACCGGAGCGCACCAGGATCTGGATGCCCGCCAGAGCGAGGCCGACCGGGACCAGGGCGCCGTGGTTGACCGCGGCGACATACTGATCCATGAAACCGGCGGGAACACGGCGGCGATAGTGGTCCATCATGGTGACCACCTCCGCGGTGGCGGGGCGCGGGGCGCCGACCAGGTTCTCCACGTCCAGCAGGTGAACGGAACGGCCGTGCGAGATGTTACGCATCGCGATGCCCCCTTGCCTCTGTGCTACCACCACATGGGACGCACTTTAATGCTGGAAATCGCTGGAACTCAAGGGAGACACGGGGAAACAGGCGGAACTCCTGTTACGATCCGGCCCGTGAGTGAATGCCGTGAGTGAATGCCGTGAGTGGATGCCGTGAGCGAATCGCTGGATGCGCTGGAACGGCGCATAGCCGAGCTCCGCGCCGAGGTGCGCCGCGCCGTCAAGGCGCGTGACGGCGCGCTGGCCCGCTCGCTCCGGACGGACCTGCGCCGGGCCGAGCTGGCCTGGGACGAGGCGGTCGTCGCCGAGGAGCCGGCGGCGGCCAGACCGGCCCCCCGCGAGACCGGGACGTCGCTGATGCCGATCCGCGAGCAGGTGCACCAGGCGCTGGTCCTGCTCGGTGTGCCGGCCGCGGCCAAGCTGATCGTCACGGTGAACGAGGCCTTCTTCTCCGGGGCGCTGCGGGGCCCGCAGCTCACCAGCCTGCGCAGGGACGAGGAGCGCTCCTTCCGCGCCGACCCCTACGCCAGGCCGTACTACCTGTGCGCCGCGCTGACCGACCGCCTCTCCCCCGCCCGCGGGCTGCTGGCCGACAGCACCTGGCCGCCGCAGGCACGGGTGGTGGGGCCGCTGAGCCCGCGCGTCGACTACCTCACCGCGACCATGCGCATCGCCGAGCACCTGACCCGGCTGACCGACCCGCCGCCCGGCGCGGTCCGGCTGCTGACCCGCATGGCGCAGAACATCCCCGGCGCGGTCGAGGGCTTCGCTCCGGCCGACCCGCTGACCGCGATCCGCGCGGCCCGCGCCGAGCTGGAGGTGCACCTGCCCGCCGACGCCGCCCAGCGGGCCGAGGTCGCGGCGCGGGCGGGCAGGCAACTGACGGACGCGGAGCGCCTGTTCGGCGCCTCCGCCATGACCACTCTGAGAGGGGCCTGTTGATGGACGGGCACGACAGGGACGTCCGGTGAAGCGGCTGGACGCGCTGCGCGGCCCGGTGCCGCCCCGCGCGCACGACGCCCGCGCCGTCGCGGCGCTGGCGGCCAACCCCGGGTGCGCCCGGCGGGCCGTGCTGGACGCCGCCGGGGTCGACAAGGACGGCACGGCCCGGCATCTGGGCTTCCCCGCCCCGTTCGGCCAGTCGCAGTTCGCCATCACCCGCGGGAACGTGTTCGAGACCCTGGTGAAGGAGAACGGCTGCGCCGAGCTGCTGCGCCTGATGCGGGAGCTGCTCGGGCTGCCGGTGGCCCAGGTGGGCTACCAGGACGTGGAGAACGTCGGCTCGCACCTGCGCGCCTCGCACACCCGGGCGCTGATCGACCGGGCCGCGCGCGAGAGCGAGGACAGCGCGGTCTTCTACGACCACCCGCTGTTCAGCCTGGAGATCGCCGGGCACACCTGCTACCTCGAACCCGACGTGGTGGCCTTCCAGCTCGGCGGGCGCTTCCACATCGTGGAGATCAAGTCCTTCGCCGTGATCGACGGCCAGGCCGAGCCGGAGAAGGTCGCGGCCGCGGCCCGCCAGGCGGCGGTCTACGTGCTGGCGCTGCGCACGCTCATGGCCGAGCTGGGCCACGACCCCGGGCGCGTCTCCCACGACGTGGTGCTCGTCTGCCCCGAGAACTTCGCCAACCGCCCGACCGCGACGCTGCTGGACGTGCGCAGGCAGCTGGCGGTGCTCAAGCGGCAGCTGACCCGGATGACCCGGGTCGACCGCCTGGTGGAGGACCTGCCGCCGGGGCTCACCTTCTCCCTCGACCCGGACTCCGAGGGCGTGCCGACCCGCCCGGCGGCCGAGCTGGCCGAGGCCCTGGCGCGCGTGCCGGCCCGGTACGCGCCGGACTGCCTGTCGACCTGCGACATGTGCATGTTCTGCCGGGACGAGGCCCGCGTCTGCGGCTCGACCGACCTGCTCGGCCGTCAGATCCGCGACCAGCTCGGCGGGGTGTCCCGGATGACCGAGGCGCTCGCCCTGGCCGAGGGCACGGCCGAGCCCGCCGGGGACCAGGAGGAGGTCGCCCGCCTCCTGCGGCTGGCGAACCGCCTGCGACAGGAGTGCCTCGCGTGAGCGCCCTGACCGCCCTGGCCCGGTTGCGCGCGGTCCGCGAGGGCGTGGCGCAGCCGATCGCCACGGTCCGGCACTGCCACCTCTCGGACCGCCCCATGGTCTTCATCCCGCTCCGGATGGCCGGTGAGGCCGCCGCCCCGCTGGGGGCGATGGTCGGCACCGATCCGGAGCACCCCCGGCTGCTGGTGGTGCCGCAGCCGCGCAACCGGGACCTGCGTTTCGCCTTCGCCGCAGAGCTGGCCGAGGTGCTGCTGCCGTACATCGAGGGGTTCGGCAAGACCACCGAGACGGTGGAGAAGCGGGGCGGCGAGCCGTACGAACGCTGCCTGGACGCCCCGCAGATCCTCGTGCCGAACCGGCCCGCGGCGGCCTTCACCGGGCTTCTGGGCCGCTCCACCCGCTTCCGGCGGGCCGAGGGGCCCTACCCGGTACATCCGTCGGTGCCGCTGCTGGGCCGGTGGCTGACCTACTTCGCCGACCGGTCGGCCCAGCCGGGCTCCTCGCTGCTGCTGGCGGTGACGGAGGTGCTGGGCACGCACTGGGCCACCGGGCAGAGCAGCCTGGAGGACGCCAACCTGGCGGCGCTGCTGGGGTGGATCGATCCACCCGCGGGGATGGACGGCCGGCGCGCCGCGCAGGAGGCGGAGGACCCGCTGCTGTGGCCGCCCGCCGGTCCCGCGACCGACCCGGGCTTCGACAACGAGGTGCTGGCCCCGGCGATCCGCGCCTACGAGGAGGCGCCGACGAGCCGGGCCGTGGAGCGGATCGCCCAGGCGCTGCGCTCCCAGCTGGAGCCGGCCTGGCGGCTGATGTGGCGGGCGGTGGAATTGCTGCGCGCGCTGCCGGAGGGCTCGCGGGTCGCCGGCCGGTGGGAGGTCGACCGCGGGTCGTTCACCCGCTTCGTCGAGCGCATCGCCGAGGGCGCTCCGCCGCAGGCGCGCAGGGACGGCGCGGTGAGCGCGGCGGCCCGGCTGGCCGGGCTGGAGCGGGCGCGGGCCGGCTACGACGTGCAGCGGGCCTACGACGACCCGCTGGTCATGGCCGAGTACCGGCTGACCGGCGAGGCGTTCGCCGGGGTGGTCACCGGCGCCGAGCCCGAGCACTTCGAGGGCGAGGGCCGCTCCCGCAAGCTCCGGCCGCTGATCAGGGTGCGCACCGACGATCCGGTACGGCTGGCGCCCGGCACCGCGGTGGGCAGCCCGGACCGGCGCGGCCACGGGGCCGAGGTCCTCGGGTTCGCCGAGGGCGAGATCCTCCTGAAGATCACCAAGGGGATGGGCCGGGGCAAGGTCCCCGCCCCCGGATCGGTGCCCGAGCCGGGCGAGCGGGTCTGCTACACCTCCCTGACCGACGACTTCCAGAGCTCGGCCGCGCTGCCCGACCCGGAGAACACGCCGTGGACCCACGGGGGCCCGCCGCAGGAGTACGTCCCCGATGACGACGACGCCCAGGAGGAGTGGTCATGACGCTGAGGGTCGTCGAGCCCCTGACCCCGCAGCGGGAGGCGGCGGCGGTGGTCGCCGGCGTGCTGGCCGACCTGCCGCGCCATCGCGGCGTGGTCGTCGACTCCCCGCCGGGCGCGGGCAAGTCCACGCTGGTGGTCAGGGCCGCCGGGCACATCGCGGAGACCGGCGAGCCGCTGATGATCGTCGCGCAGACCAACGAGCAGGTCGACGACCTGGTGGAGCGGCTGGCGACCGAGCACCCCGGCCTGACGGTCGGCCGCCTGTCGGCGAGCGGGTACCTCACCCCCCAGCGGATCCTCGCCCACTCCAACGTCTCGGTGGCGACCAAGCTGCCCGACCTGGGCGACCCGGCGGTGGTGATCGCCACGGCGGACAAGTGGGCCTGGATCGGCGACCGGGTCTGGCCGTGGGCGATCGTCGACGAGGCCTACCAGATGCGTTCGGACAAGCTGCTGCGCATCGCCTCGCTGTTCGAGCGGTCGCTGTTCGTGGGCGACCCCGGGCAGCTGGACCCGTTCTCGATCGTCGACGGCGACCGCTGGGCGGGCCTGTCGTGGGACCCGGTGCAGAGCGCCGTCTCGGTGCTGCTGCGGCACAACCCGGACCTGCCGGTGCACCGGCTGCCGGTCTCCTGGCGGCTGCCCGCCTCGGCGGGGCCGGTGGTCTCGGAGGCGTTCTACCCCTTCACCGGGTTCCGCTCGGGGACCACGCACGCCGACCGGGCGCTGGAGCTGACGGTCAACGGCATGCGCACCTCCTACGACCGGGCGCTGGAGGAGGCGGCCGCCTCGGGCTGGGCCCTGTACGAGCTGCCCAGCCGGCACACCGTGCGCACCGACGCCGAGGCGGTGCAGGCCGTGGCCCTGCTGGCCGTACGGCTGCTGCAGCGGGCCCCGGTGGCGCACTCCGAGCGCGGCAGCCACCGGGTCACGGCCGACCGGATCGCGATCGGCGCGGCCCACCGCGACCAGGTGGCGGCCATCCGCGCGGCCGGGGTGCCGCCGGAGATCACGGTGGACACGGCCAACCGCCTCCAGGGCCGGGAGTACGACGTGACGATCGTGCTGCACCCGCTGTCCGGGCGGCGCGACGCCACCGCCTTCCACCTGGAGTCGGGGCGGCTGTGCGTGCTCACCTCCCGGCACCGGCACGCGTGCATCGTGGTGGCGCGGGCGGGGATCCCCGAGCTGCTGGACGCCCACCCCTCGGCCGAGCCGGTCCAGCTGGGCGTGCCGGTGAAGTTCCCCGACGGCTGGGAGGCCAACCAGTCCGTCCTGGCCCACCTGGCCCGGCACCGCGTGACGCCCTGAGCCCCGGGGCCGGACTCTCACCCGGTCACGGCGGCTCGGCCGTACGCGGGCTCCGGCGGGCCGTGCCGGCTCAGTGGACGTGATCGACCGCCGGGACCTCGGGGTGGGCCATCAGCCACGCGATGCGCTCGCGGCTGTCGTCGTCGACGGGGGTGTAGACCACCATGCGCGCCTCCGGCGGCGAGGTCAGGGCCATGCTCGTCGAGACGGTGCGGATCAGCCCGGCGGCGCTGTGCTGGAAGATCTTCATACGGCTGCCGGGCCTGGCCACGTCGTGGGTGGCCCACATCCGGGCGAACTCGGGGCTGGCGGCCGACAGGCGGCGGACCAGGTCGGTCCAGGCGGGTTCACCGAGGTGACGGCCGAACCCGGCACGCAGGGTGGCCACCATCTGCGGCAGCTCCTCCTCCCGGTTGACCACCGGGGTGCAGCAGTCGCGGGAGACGAACAGCTGCCAGAGCGCGTTGCGGGTGATGAGCGGCTGCGTCGTCAGGATGGGGAACAACCGATCGTAGGCGGCGTTCCAGGCCAGCACGTCGTAACGGGCGTTGTAGACCACGGCGGGGATCGGGTCGAGCTGGTCGAGGATGACCTGCGTCTCGGGCTCCAGCACGCGGCATCCCCCGGCGTCGGTCACCTGGGGGACGTCGGCGAGCCGGTAGAGGTGCTCGTGCTCGGCCTGGTCCAGCCCCAGGGTGCGGGAGATCGCGTCGAGCACCTGCACGCTGACGTTGATCGGCCGTCCCTGCTCCAGCCAGGTGTACCAGGTGACGCCGACCCCGGCGAGCTGGGCGACCTCCTCACGGCGCAGTCCGGGCGTACGGCGGCGCAGCCCCGGCGGCAGGCCGACGTCGGCCGGGGTGATGCGCTCGCGGCGGCTGCGCAGGAAGGCCGCCAGTTCGGTACGGCGGCGCGCCCGCAACCGGTCCGCCGGCGGGTTCCGGGCCCCCTCCTCCACCGGCCGGCGCCCGGCGCCAGGGGCAGGCGCCTCCGGCCGGTCCGCCGGCGGGTTCCCGGCCCCGGCCCCCGCCGTCTCCCGGCTTCCGGTCCCGGCCTCCGGCCTGCGGGTGCGCGGCCGGGCGGCGGACGGGCCGGTTGCGTCGCGGGCGTCCGGCTGGATCACGGTCATCGCTCCATGCTGGCCGACAGGCGGCCGGCGTGCCAGGTGCTGGCAGTACCAGGATCGGCAGGCTCTCACCACCCGTATCCGCCCGGCCCCAGGCTCGTCCCATGACCACGATCTCCGCCCCCGCCGGGGCTCCCCCGGCGCTGCGCCCGCCATGGCTGCTGACGATCCTCCTGACCGGGCAGTTCATGGCCATCCTCGACGTCTCCATCGTCAACGTCGCCTCCCCGGTGATCCGTTCCGACCTCGGCGCGTCCGGATCGGGACTCCAAATGATCATTTCCGGTTACACGGTCGCCTACGCCATGCTGCTGATCACCGGTGCCCGGCTCGGCGGCCGGCACGGCGGGCGGCGGCTGTTCCTGTCCGGGCTGGCGCTGTTCACCGCCGCCTCGCTCGCCTGCGGCCTGGCCGCCTCCGCCGGGCAGCTGATCGCCTTCCGGCTGCTGCAGGGGGCCGGGTCGGCGCTGATGGTGCCGCAGGTGCTGAGCCTGATCCAGACGAACTTCGCCGGGGCGGCCAGGGCGCGGGCGCTCAGCCTCTACGCCACCGTGATCTCCGGGGCCGCGATCGTCGGCCAGGTGCTGGGCGGCGTCCTGGTCTCCGCCGACCTGTTCGGCACCGCCTGGCGGCCGGTGTTCCTGGTGAACGTGCCGATCGGCCTGGCCCTGCTCGTGGCCGGGGCACGGCTGCTGCCCGACGCCGGGCCGCGCGCCGGCCGCGCGCTGGACGTCCCGGGGATCGTCACGCTCTCGCTGGCGGTGAGCCTGCTGGTGGTGCCCCTGGTGCTGGGTCACGAGCAGGACTGGCCGCTGTGGGGCTGGGCGGCGATGGCCGCGAGCGCGGTCTTCGCCGGGATCTTCATGCTGGTGGAGCGGCGGGCCGCCGCCCCGCTGGTGCCGGCGCGGGTGCTCGGCGCGCCCGGGGTCGTCCCGTCCGCGCTGGCCGTCTTCGGGGCGATGGCGACCTACGGCGGCTTCCTGTTCTGCGTCGCGCTGCACCTGCAGGGCCGGCTGGGCGCCGACCCGGTCGAGGCGGGGCTGACGTTCCTGCCCGCGGCGGTGGCTTTCGCGGCTGTCAGCCTCAACTGGCAGCGGCTGCCCGAGCGGCTGCGGCGGCGGATGATCGTCGTGTCGTTCAGCGTGGCCGCGCTCGGCTACCTGCTGCTGGCGCCCGCGCTGGAGAGCGGGCAGCGGCCGCTGACGGCCCTGGCCCTGGCGGTGACGGGGGCGGGCCTGGGCGGGACGTTCAGCCCGGTGCTCGCGGTGGCCCTCACCCACGTCGACCCGGCCGACGCCCCCGACGCCAGCGGGCTGTTCGTGATGGTGACCCAGCTCGGCCAGGTGGTGGGAGTGGCCACGTTCGGCACCCTGTACCTGGGCGGAGGGTCGGCCGCCGCCACCGCCGCCGCGCTGGCGGTCACGGCCCTGGCCGCGGGGGCGTGCGCGCTGCCCCTGCTGCGGGTACGGCTCCCGCGCTGAGCCGTACCCGCGGCCGGGGTCAGACCGTGCGGCGCCAGACGTCGATGGCCAGCACCTGGCGCATGCCCACCGACAGGTAGAGGTCGAGCGCGGGGGTGCTGTTGTTGGCGTCGACGTGCAGGTAGGTGCCGGCCCGGCCGCGCCGCGCGTCGGCGGCGAACGCCGTACGGAGCATGAACCGGCCCAGGCCCCGGCCACGGAAGGCGGGCAGGACGGCGAGCTGGCGGACGTATCCGCAGTTCTCGTCCCCGGCGAACATGTCGGTGCCGAGCAGCATCGCCGCGGGCTCGCCGCCGACCCGGGCCACCAGCAGCTGCGACCAGTCGGTGCTGCTGGAGGAGTCGAGGTCGGCGAACCACTCCTCGAAGCCCTTCGGGGTGAAGCCGAAGTGGTCGGCGAAGCCCGCCTGCTGGACCGCGTGGCCCTGGCGGCGCGCCTCCTCGCCGAGCCCGTCGTGCAGCGTCACGCCGCCGGGCGGGGCGGGCGCGGCGACCGTCCCCTCGTGGTCGACGAGCATCCGGATGAAGCTGGTGGCGGGGGCGAACCCGCGGGCGGCGGCCACGGCGCGCTTGCCGCTGTCCTCCCGGTACAGGCCGATGTCCACGACCGCGTGGTCGTGGCCGAGCTCCGCGGCGATCTGCGAGGCCCGTCCGGTCGCCGCGTCCCACAGGCGGTCGGTGAGGGAGCGGGCCTCGGGGTGGACCACCACGTCGATCTCCACGTTGGCGCTGCGGCCCTTGCGGCAGGCCCAGGCCCAGCCGACCAGCCGCCCGTCCTCGTCGTGGACGACCCAGCCGTCCCTGTCCTTGTCGAAGGCGGGCTCGTTGATCTGGTCGGCGACGTCCTCCAGGGTCATGTCCGCCTTGCCGATCACCTGCGTGTCGCACAGGGAGATCAGCTCGTAGATGGCCGTGACGTCCTGCGTCACGGGCCGCCGGGTGAGGTATCCGGCGGCGGTCGCGGTGGTGGTGTCCATGACGCCGAGTGTTCCCCGGCCGACTTGCTTTCCGCTGGGTCGCCGCTTGGCGGTTGCCGCGGCCCCCGGCCGGGCCGGGGGCCTGCCGGCGGCTCAGTCGAGGGCGGCCGGGACCGGGGTCTCGTCCTTGTCGTCCTGCCCGAAACCGCTGCGCAGCGGGATCTCCTTGATGAAGGCCGCCAGCAGCGGGACCAGGACGGCGAAGGGGATCGCCCACCAGAACACGCTGGAGATGGAGGTCGCCAGCGACTCCAGGAAGCCGTTCAGGACGGGCGCCGGCAGCTCGTGCAGGGCGGCGGGGTCGAACTGGCCGCCGCCGGAGGCGAGCTTCTCCCCCGCGGGGCCGAGCTTGGCCGTCAGGTTGTCGCTGAGCTGGTGGTTGAAGACCGCGCCGAACAGCGAGACGCCGAACGAGCCGCCGATGGACCGGAAGAAGGTCGAGGAGCTGCTGGCCACGCCCAGGTCCTTCTGCTCCACGCTGTTCTGCGCGATGAGCATGGTCGTCTGCATCAGGAAGCCCATGCCCGCGCCGAGGACCGCGATGAAGACGCCGGTCTGCCAGGAGGGGGTGTCGACGTCCATCAGCGACAGCAGCCACATGCCGAGCGCCATGCCGGCGCCGCCGATGATCGGATAGATCTTGTACTTGCCGGTGGTGGTGATGGCGCGGCCGACGAACAGGGAGATCACCATGGCGGCGCCCATCATCGGCAGCATCAGCAGGCCGGAGTTGGTGGCCGAGGCGCCCTGGACGGTCTGCTGGAACAGCGGCAGGAAGTTGATCGCGCCGAACATGGCGAAGCCGAGCAGGAAGCCGACCAGGGAGATCAGCGTGAAGTTGCGGTTTCGGAACAGGGCCAGCGGCATGATCGGCTCGGCGGCGCGGCGCTCGACCGGGATGAACAGGGCCAGGGTCACCACGGCGAGGCCGATCAGGCCGAGGATCTGCGGCGAGCCCCAGTCGTACTCGTTGCCGCCCCAGGTGGTGACCAGGACCAGGGCGGTGATGCCGATCGACAGCAGGCCGGCGCCCAGCCAGTCGATGCGGTGCTCGGTGCGGTGCCTGGGCAGCTTCAGCTTCACCGCGAGCAGGGCCAGGGAGACGAACCCGATGGGCAGGTTCACGTAGAAGGCCCAGCGCCAGTCGAGGTGGTCGGTGATGAAGCCGCCGACGAGCGGGCCGGCGATCATCGCCAGCGACATGACGCCCGCCATGATGCCCTGGTACTGGCCGCGCTCACGCGGCGGGACCAGGTCGCCGATGATGGCCATGGCGTTGACCATCAGGCCGCCCGCGCCCAGTCCCTGCAGCGCGCGGAAGGCGATGAGCTGGGTCATGCCGCCGTCGGGACCGCCCAGCATCGGCGAGCCGGCCATGCCGCACAGCGCCGAGCCGATCATGAAGATGACGATGGAGGCCAGGAAGATGGTCTTCCGGCCGTACAGGTCGCCGATCTTGCCCCAGATGGGGGTGGAGACGGTGGTGCCCAGCACGTAGGCCGTCACCACCCAGGACAGGTGGGTCAGGCCGCCGAGCTCCGCCACGATGCGGGGCATGGCGGTGCCTACGATCATGTTGTCGAGCATGGCCAGGACTATCGCGAGCATCAGGCCCGGTAGCACTACCATGACCTCACGTCGCCGTGCCGGCACGGCTTCGACCTGTGTCACGTGCTTCGCCCCCATGAAGGATCCTGCTTACTGGATCTCAATTACTTGATCTTGATTACTTGCCGACCGGCAAGTGTCGGATATGCTCGGAATGTAGGCCGGTCACTTACCGGCCGTCAAGTAGATTTCGCCGTGAAGGAAACCATGAGGGATCAGGCCGACACCCGCACGCGGATCCAGGAGATCGCTCTGACGCTCTTCACCGAGCAGGGCTACGAGGCGACCTCGCTCCGCGAGATAGCCGAGTCCCTCGGCGTGACCAAGGCCGCCCTCTACTACCACTTCAGGACCAAGGACGACATCGTCGCCAGCCTGGCCGAGAAACGGCTGCACGCGGTCGAGGAGCTGCTCGCCTGGGCCGAGAGGCAGCCGCGCACCGAGGAGACCCGGCGCGAGCTGATCCGCCGCTACGCCGACGACCTGCACAGCGGGCGGCACCGCGAGATCATGCGCTTCTTCGAGCGCAACCAGACGGCGCTCAAGCACCATCCGGTCATGGGCAAGACCAGGGAGCGGATGTTCGACCTGATCACCTTCCTGGTGGAGCCCGCCGACCCCGTCGCCACCCGGCTGAGGAACTCCATGGCCGTCTTCGCCCTGCACGCCGCCTCCTTCATCCTGGAGGAGGAGGTGCCGGAGGAGGAGCGCCGGGCCGCCGGCCTGGAGGTCGCCTTCGATCTGCTGCGGCGATGAGCGTCCTCATCGACCCGCCCGACTGGCCGGGCCCGCGCGGGCTGCTCTGGTCCCACTTGGTCAGCGACTCCTCCGTCGAGGAGCTGCACGCCTTCGCCGAGCTGCTGGGCGTTCCGCCCCGGGCCTTCGACCGCGACCACTACGACGTGCCCGAGACCGTCTACGAGCGCGCGCTCACACTGGGAGCCGAGGCCGTCTCCTCACGCGAGCTGGTCGCCCGGCTCATCGCCTCAGGCCTGCGAAGGCGCAAAACTCGTTCTTGAGTCCCCCACATCTCGCATGGATCGCCTCCTCGGGGGCACGTGCCGCTAGGACGCAAGCTGAAAAACCACGCGAGACGTCATAGGGGACATCATGCTCAACGGTAAGACGATCGCCTTCCTCGTGGCCCCCGAGGGCATCGAACAGGTGGAGCTCACCGAGCCGTGGAAGGCCGTACAGCAGGCGGGCGGGACACCCAAGCTGATCTCCACGCAGAGCGGCACGGTCCAGGCCTTCAACCACCTGGACAAGGCCGACCGCTTCCCGGTGGACGCCACCGTGGACGGGGTCTCGGCCGGGGAGTTCGACGGGCTGGTCCTGCCCGGCGGCGTCGCCAACCCCGATTTCCTGCGGACCGAGCCCGGCGCCGTGCAGTTCGTCAAGGACTTCTTCGACGCCGGCAAGCCCGTGGCCGCCATCTGCCACGCGCCCTGGACGCTGATCGAGGCCGACGTGGTGCGCGACCGTACGGTCACCTCCTGGCCGAGCCTGAAGACCGACCTGCGCAACGCCGGTGCCACGTGGGTGGACCGGGAGGTCGTGGTCTGCACCGGAGGTTCCAGCCCCTTGATCACCAGCCGGAAGCCCGACGATCTCAAGGCGTTCTGCCAGGCCGCCGTGGACGCCTTCGCCCGGTGACGACGTCCCGGCCGGTGCGGGGCGCGCCCGCGCCGGCCGGGTCCGCCGCCGTCGCGCGGACGGGAGACCGTCCCGAGTCCGGGGCTTCGAGACCCACCTGAGGAGAGAACTGTGGAAGCCACGATCGCGTTGCGCCTGCCGCGCGACGCAGCGAGTGTTCCGGTCATCAGGCAGATGCTGGACTCGTCCCTGGACGCCCTGGGCGTGCAGCGTCACATCCGCGAGGACATCCAGCTGATGCTCTCCGAGGCCTGCTCCAACGTGATCAAACACGCCGACGACAGCGACGACTACACCGTCCGCACCGAGCTGAGCCGTGACCGCTGCAGCATCAAGGTCGTGGACGCCGGCAGCGGCTTCGACTTCTCGGGGGCCCGCCAGGTCTCCCCGAGCGCCGAGTCCGGCCGGGGGCTGCTCATCATGCAGGCGCTGGCCGACGACGTCCGCTTCGTCAAGCGGGAGGACCACGGCTCGGTCGTCTGCCTGGAGAAGACCCTCCTGTTCGAGGAGGACGCCCCCGGCAAGTCGCTGCTGCTGACCGACGAGAGCACTACGTCTCGGCGATGACCATGAGCTCCGACAGCTCCTGCTTCAGATAGTCGGTGATCGTCCACACGTCGGGCACCATGTCCCGGCAGGAGATCACCCCCACGTCCAGGGAGCCGTCGTAGGAGAAGACGGTGATGTTGAGGCCCCCGCTGGCGTCGGTGACGACCGACACCGGGTGGTAGGCCACCAGCCGTACGCCGCAGACGTAGAGCGGGATCTGCGGGCCGGGGACGTTGGAGATCACCACGTTGATCGGTCCCGCGGTCCCGGCGAACATGTTGAACGCCGCGCGGGCGGCCAGGCCGGTCAGCGCCGCGGGCATCATGTCGCTGACCTGCTGGAGCCAGGAGGCGGGGGCGAGCGCGGAACGGTCCTTGATCCGCTTCATCGCCTCCTGTACGGCGCGCAGCCGCTCCACCGGGTCGGCGATCTGCGTGGCCAGCGTGGTGATCATTATGGTGACCTGGTTGCCGCCGCTCTGGTCGCCCGGCGCGCGCAGCGAGAACGGCACCCCGGCGACCAGCGGCCGCTCGGGCAGCGCGTCGTGCTTGAGCAGCCACTGCCGCAGCGCCCCCGCGCAGAGCGTCATCACCACGTCGTTGACCGTGGCGCCGAAGGCGTTCTTGACCCGTTTGACGTCGGCCAGCGGCAGCGCGGCGAAGGCGAACCTGCGGTGGCCGCTGATGCGCCCGCTGAAGGGGGTGCGCGGTACGGCCATCCTGGGCAGGTCCGGCACCCGGTTCCCGCCGGTCAGGCGGCGCGCCAGGTCGCGGGTGAGGCGGGAGACCAGCCCGGCCCCGGGCACCTGCGACACGACGGGGATCTCGTCCAGGTGCGGGACGGCCTCGACCAGGAACCTGACCGTGGTGGCCGGGTTGACGACGGCCTTGGCGACCGCCCTGCCGATCATGTCCCGCGTGCCGATCTGCTCCTCCCCCACGGTGGAGGGGGCGGGCAGGCGCTCCGCGGGCTCGGGAGAGGTGTCCATCAGCGAGGCGAGCACGTCGGCACCGGTGACGCCGTCGACCGCGGCGTGGTGGACCTTGGTGTACAGGGCCATCCTGCCGCCGGCCAGCCCGTGGATCAGGTACATCTCCCACAGCGGGCGGCGGCGGTCCAGGCGGCGGGAGTGGATGCGGGCCACCTGCTCGCCGAGCTGCTCCTCGTTGCCGGGGAAGGGCAGCGCCAGCTCGCGCACGTGATAGTCGAGGTCGATCGAGGAGTCCTCGGTCCAGTACGGGTGGTCCAGGCCGAGCGGGACGGAGACGAGCCGCCGGCGCAGCGGCGCCGCCGCGTGGAGCCGGTCGGCCAGCAGGGCCAGCAGGTCCGCCCGGGTCAGCTTGCCGTCCAGGATCGCCAGCCCGGCGATGTTCGCCACGTTCGTCGCGGTCTCGAAGTTCAGGAACTGCGTGTCCACCGCACTGAGCTGCCGCATCGCCTACCTCCAGGGAGTCTGCGCCTCCTCGCGCTCCCGGCCGGTGGTCACGGCCAGTACCGCGAGCACGATGAGAACGATCACCGAGATGGCGAGCAGTGCCATCCCGGTGAGCCCGAACACGATCAGGATCGTGAAAATCTCGTCGACCAACTGCCGCACCGCACAACTTTGCCCGGATTGGACCCTCTCTATACCACTTTGGAGAGGAGAGTTGGCCGCGGGACGAACTTCTAACCGATGGGTGCGCTCCCGCCCCGGTCAGAGCGCGTCGCGCATCCGCAGGAGGATGTCCTCGGTCTTCGAGGCCTGCTCGGCCTCGATGCACAGGCGCTCCATCACCTCGAGGTAACGGTCGACGTCGGTGCGCTTGTCCAGATAGACCGCGCTGGTGAGCTGCTCCATGTAGACGATGTCGGGCAGGTCGGGCTGGGCGAAGCGCAGGAGGCTGAAGGGACCGCCGGCCGCGGCGTGCCCGCCGATGCTGAACGGCGCGATCTGGACGGTCACGTTGGGCTTGCGGATCATCTGCAGGATGTGGTCGATCTGGCCGCGCATCACCTCGGCCCCGCCGAGCGGGCGGCGCAGCACCGCCTCGTCCAGCACGGCCCACAGGTGGGGGGACTGGGCGCCGTCCAGGATCCGCCGGCGGGCCATGCGCAGGTCCACCCGGCGCCGGATCTCCTCCTCGGGGGCGTCGGGGAAGCCGAGCCGGATGACGGCGCGGGCGTACTCCTCGCTCTGCAGCAGGCCGGGGACGAACTGGACCTCGTAGTTGCGGATGACGGAGGCGGCCGCCTCCAGGCTGACGTAGGTCTCGAACCACGTCGGCAGCACGTCGCCGTAGTCGTGCCACCACCCGGGCAGGTTGGCCCGCTCGACCAGGGCCAGCAGCGGAGCGCGGTCCTCCTCGGCCGTCACGCCGTACAGCGTCAGAAGGTCGGCCACGTCCCGCACCCGGAAGCTGACCCGGCCGTTCTCCATCCGGCTGACCTTCGAGTGGGAGGCCCGGATGGCGTTGCCCGCCTGGTCGAGGGTGATGTGCCGCTTCTCGCGGAGCCGGCGCAACTGGGTGCCGAGCACGATTCTCAGCACCGTGGAACTGCCCCGCGCCTGCCCCATTAAGGCGGGCTCGACAGGCTCCTCGTGGGCATTCGATGTGATCATCTACAGGTCCTTCGTGCGCGTATTGCGAACCTCTGCCCACCGTGTGTGGCTGTCGCGGGCCTTTACGCTACTCCCGTCGTCCCTTGTATGCCAGATGGAACTTTATTCTTCAACTATCACTCCGGTGAGGTCGTCGAATTCCCCGCTTTTCACCCCGCGGATGAAGGCATCGATCTCCCCGTGCGCATAGACCAGTGCGGGACCTTCCGGATCACGCGAATTGCGCACCGCGACCCCGCCGCAGGGCAGTTGCGCCAACTCCACGCAGTTGCCGCTGGGGTTGCTGAAGCGGCTCTTACGCCACACGACCGCGCCGAGCAAGGTCGCCGGCATCCCGTTACGGAGCTGATCCATCCTCGCCTCTCGCCGAATCGGCAGGAACCATTGGAGCCAGCATAGACTTTTGTGCATCTGCACGTGCATCTGTACTTGCGTATGCACATGTTGCCGTGCAAGATTACTAACGAGTCACTCTGTACGCGATCACCGTCTCCCCCCAGGGTCGCCGATGACTGGTTTACACAAGTACGACCTCGCCCCCGTCCGAACAGAGATAAGCGGATGGGAGCGCTGGTTGTCGATGCTCGACCACGTGCTGCCGCCCAGCGGCCTGCCGCCGTGGTCGGACGGCGAGGAACGCCTGGAGTACCTTCAGCTCGCCGTGCGCGCCATCCCCCAGGAACCCGGGGCACCGCGTGTCGCCCGGCGCTTCACCGCCGCCTCGCTGCGCTCGTGGGAGCTCGACCCCCTCGTCGACGACACCAACGTGGTCGTCTCGGAGCTGGTCACCAACGCCCTGCGGCACGGCATGCGTACCGCCCTCGCCCCCCGTCCGGCCCAGCACGTCAGGGTGGTGCTGTGCCGTACCGAGCACTCGGTGCTCTGCGCGGTCACCGACCCCAGCGACCAGGGTCCCCGCCTGCGCGAACCCGGCGACGACGCCGAGAGCGGGCGCGGGCTGCAGGTGGTGCAGGCAATCAGCCAGATGTGGGGCTGGTCCCCGCTTGAGGGCCGGGGCAAGGCCGTGTGGGCGGCGTTCGCCCTTCCCACGCTCAACGGGCGGCGCCTGGAGGCCTGCCGCTGACCCGTCCGGCGTAACCCGGTGACCGTTCATCGCAATGGGGCCGGAATACAGGTCCGAGTATGGAGGAAATTGGATAATCTTCGCTGAGACCTGAAGCCGTTGGACGGAGAACGCCATGGCACCCTCGGGGCGGGAACGGGCGAAGCTGGACACCTCGATTCCGAGTGAGGGACGGATCGCCGACTATTTCCTCGGCGGCAAGGACAATTTCGCCGCCGACCGGGCCGCGGCCGAGCGCGTGCTGAGCATCGCCCCCGAACTGCCCGCCATGACCCGCGAGGGCCGCCGTTTCCTCGCCAGGGTGGTCGAGTTCCTCGCCGCGGAGGCCGGCATCCGGCAGTTCATCGACATCGGCTGCGGCCTGCCCACGCAGGGCAACGTCCACGAGATCGTGCACTCCGTCGCGCCCGAGGCGCGGGTGGTCTACGTCGACAACGACCCCATGGTCGTCACCCACGGCCAGGCCCTCCTGCAGGACGACCGCCGGACCGTGGTCGTGGAGGCCGACGTGCGCGATCCGGCGGCGCTGCTCGGCCACCCGGAGCTCACCCGGATGATCGACTTCGACCGGCCCGTGGCGGTCCTGCTGTTCGCTCTGCTGCACATCCTCCCGGACGACGACACGGTCACGCAGATCATCACGCACCTGCGGAAGGCGATCGCACCGGGCAGCTATCTCGCCTTCTCCCACGCGGTCGCCGACCTGTGCCCGGAGACGACGGCGAGGCTGGCGCGCGTCTACTACGAACAGGGCTCGATCACCGGCGGATGGCGGGCGAACCTGCGGACCAAGGCCGAGGTCGAGCGCTTCCTCGACGGCTTCGAGCCCGTCGAGCCCGGAGTCGTCTACATCCCGCAGTGGCGCCCCGGCGAGGAGATCTCCCACATGGCCGACACGGTGTGGGTGGTCGGCGGAGTGGGACGCAGGACCAACCGGTAGAGGCGGACCGTCCGGCGGGGAGCCGTCCCGCGGAGAACTGCCCGGCGGAGGGCTCAGGCGATCTTGACCGTGATCTCCCCGCCGAGCCGGAAGCCGTCGGTCAGGTCCAGGTCGTCCCCGCTCCAGAAGCGACCCGGGTCGTACCAGTTCGGGCGGCGCCCGCCGGGCAGCAGCCCCATGGCCTCATAGGTGACGGCCACGACCTCGGCGCAGTAGGCGCTCTCCAGCGCGCTCTCCTCGCCGCCCCGCTTCAGCAGCTTCGGCACCCGGCCGCGCATCCACCGCCCGGCCAGCCGCGCCGTGGACGGGAACGGCGTGCCGTCCAGGCGGGCGACCGTCCGCAGGACGGCGTCCTCCATCTCGGCCGTGACCTGCGGCTCCAGCTGGCGCAGCCAGGCGCGCTGGCCGTACTTGGTGGCCCACACCGAGACGGCCTCACGCATGTCGTGCAGCTGGACGCCGCGCTGGTGGGTCCCCGTCCACATGTCGGGCAGGGACCGGCCGAGCTCGGCGTGCCACATCAGCGGGGGCATGTCCTCGATGACGACGGACATCCCGACGTGGTTGACCGGGCTGTTGGTCACGGTCTGGATGGCCCGGTCCGGCGCCGAACGCCCGCGGAACAGCCATACGTCGCCGGTTCTCGTCAGGTTCAGCGCCTCGTCGAGGCCGATGGTCGTAGCGGGCATTCCCATACTCTAGATACATGCGCTGGTGGAAGATACTCGGTCTGGCAGGTGTCGCGGGCGTCGCCGCGACGGGAGTGGTGGTCGCCCGGGCGGAGCGGCGCCGCCGCGCCTACACCCCGGACGAGATCCGGACGCGGCTGCGCGCCCGTCTGGAGGAGGCCGGTGAGGAGGCCGCCGAGAAGGAGGCCCGCGAGAGCTCCTAGACGCTCCCGGGCCTCGGGCGCCGGGCGTTCAGGCGTGGGCGGGCTGCTCGTGCTGGACGTGGGCGGGGGGTTCGAGCTGGAAGGTGGAGTGCCGCAGGTCGAAGTGCCCGCTCAGGCACTCCTGCAGGGCGTCCAGCATCTGCGGCGCGTGGCCGTCGGCGAAGCACTCCTCCTCGACCACGACGTGCGCGGTCAGCACCGCCATGCCCGAGGTGAGCGTCCAGGCGTGCAGGTCGTGCACCCCCCGCACGTGCGGCACGCCCATGATGTGCGCGCGGACCTCGTCCAGGTCGATGTGGGCGGGGGTGGCCTCCAGCAGCACGTTGACGGCCGAGTACAGCAGCCGCAGCGCCCTGGGCACGATGAGCAGGCCGATCAGCACGGCCACGATGGAGTCGGCGCGGGTGAAGCCGGTCAGCCAGGCGACCAGGGCGGCGGTGATGACGCCCAGGGAGGTCAGGGCGTCGGTGGCCACCTCCAGGAAGGCGCCGCGCATGTTCAGGCTCTCTCCCCTGACCCGCACCAGCAGCAGCATCGACAACAGGTTGCCCACCAGGCCGATCGCGCCGAACACGAGCATGGAGCCGGCGGCGATCTCCGGCGGCCTGGCCAGCGTGAGCCGGGTGACCGCCTCGTACAGCACGTAGGCGCCCAGGCCGAAAAGGACGGCGGCGTTGACCGCGGCGGCCAGGATCTCCGCGCGGGCCAGACCGAAGGTCCACCTGGGCGTGGCCGGGCGCCCGGCCAGCGTGATGGCCACCAGGGCCAGCGCGACGCCTGCGGTGTCGGTGAGCATGTGCCCGACGTCGGCCAGCAGGGCGACGCTGTCGGAGATCAGCGCGCCCGCGAACTGCAGGATCATGACGCCGCCGGTGATGGCCAGCACCCCGGCCAGCCTGCCGCGGTGGCGTCCGGCACCGGTGAGGTGCCCGTGACCGTGTCCATGACCGTGACTGTGGTTGGCGCCCACAGTGACTCCCCCTTGGTCGGATCGTCGGCTTGCTCGGCCCGGAGGCCTGCTCGGCCGGAGGCTTACTCGGCCCGGAGGCGGGGGGAGGCGACGCCGGCGGGTCCCGCGCAGGCACGCTCGCCCTCCACCGCCACCACCGCGGCGCGCAGGTCGTCCAGGGCGTGCCCGAGCCGGTCGTCGGCCAGTTCGTACCGGGTTCGGCGGCCGACCGGGACGGCGACCACCAGACCGCAGTCTCGCAGGCACGCCAGGTGGTTGGAGAGCCGGGTCCGGGAGATGCCCAGCCGTTCGGCCAGATCGGACGGGTGCGCCGGCGCCTCACGCAGGGCCAGCAGCAGCCGGCAGCGGATCGGGTCGGCGAGCGCGCGGCCGAACCGGGCCAGCACCTCCACCTCGGATGCGATCGTCAGCATGCCGCAAAAATACAGGAAACCCTGAATTCAGGGAAACATGTATCAATTGTTCGCGTCGACCGTGTCGTCCGCGGCGTCGCCCGCCCGCGGCGCCCGGGCGGCGGGCGACGCCGCGCGGGTGACGCGGGCGCCGAGCGCGGCCAGGTACCCCAGGAGCTCGGGCGGCTCGTGCACCTCGAACTCGCAGTCGAGCATGACCAGCCGGAACGCCAGCCACTCCAGGGTGTCGGTGTGGCCGCGCAGGCGGCAGGTGCGCTCGTCGATCGGCTCCACGTCCCCGGAGGCGTCACCGAGCCGGGCGGCCGCCTCGGCCGCCGGCATGTGCAGGGTCGCCACCGCGCTGTAGGTGGGCGCGAGGGAGTAGAGCGTACTGGTGACGTAGGCGGCGGCGTCCCCGCCGGGCAACTCGCGCGGCGCGTTGCGCATGCCGGTCGGGTGCGGCTGCCGGATCCGGTCGACGCGGAAGATCCGCCAGTCGTCCCGGTCGTCGTCGTAGGCCACCAGATACCAGCGGCGCTCGGCCACCACGAGGCGGTGGGGCTCCACCAGACGCCTGCTCCCGGCGCCGTCGGCGGTCTGATAGGCGAAACGCAGCCGCTCCCGGTTGGCGACGGCCGCGGCCAGGACCGCCAGGTCCTGCGGATCGACGCTCGGCCCGCCGGCCGGGACCAGCGGGACGGTGGCGGTGTTCAGTGTGCCGACCCGGCGGCGCAGCCGCGAGGGCAGCACCTGCTCCAGTTTCGCCAGCGCCCGTACGGACGCCTCCTCGATGCCGGCCACCGGATGGCGGGCCGCCGTACGCAGGCCGACCGCGATGGCCACCGCCTCCTCGTCGTCCAGCAGCAGCGGCGGCATGGCCGTACCGGCGACCAGGCGGTAGCCGCCCACCGCGCCCATCGTCGCCTCCACCGGATAGCCCAGGTCGCGCAGGCGCCCGATGTCGCGGCGGATGGTGCGAGTGGTGACCTCCAGCCGCTCGGCCAGCTCGCTGCCGGGCCACTCGCGCGGGGTCTGCAGCAGGGACAGCAGGGCCAGCAGTCGTGCCGGGGTGTCGCTCATGCGCTCCAGAATGCCGGACGTCCAGGACAGATCCTGACCTATATGAGCCCTAGTGTCGTGGCCATGAACCCGACTGTGGAACCGGCCCTGGAACCGACTGTGGAATCGCGGACGACCGCCGGCCGCCCGGCCGGCGTGCCCCGCCTGTCGTGGGAGCAGGTCTGCGCCGCCCGCCTGCGCCGGCACGCGCTGTCCGCGCCCGCCCCCGGGGCGGGGCCCGCCGACGTCGCCGCCGCCCTGGCCGGAGTGCACGCCCAGATGCTCCCGGCCGCCGAGCTGTCGATCGCGCTGCGCATCGCCGGCGCCACGCGCGCGGACGTCCGCACGGCGCTGTGGGAGGAGCACAGCCTGATCAGGACGTTCGGACCGCGCGGCACGGTCCACCTGCTGCCCGCCCGCGACCTGCCCGTGTGGATCGGCGTGCTGTCGGCGATCCCGTCGGCCCCCAGCTCCTTCCCCAAGGACGTCCAGCTGACGCCCGACCAGACGGAGGAGGTCGTCCGGGCGATCGCGGACGCGCTGCGGGACGCCGAGCTGACCGTCGACGAGCTCGACGAGGCGGTCGCCGACCGTACCGGCCCGTGGGCCGCGGACCCGGTCATGCCCGCCTTCCAGACCCTGTGGCCCCGGTGGCGCCAGGCCCTCCACCTGGCGGGGATGCGGGGTGCGCTGTGCTTCGGGCCCAACCGGGGCCGCAAGGTCACCTACACCGGCCCGCACCGGTGGCTGCCCGATCTGCGGCCCGCCGAGCCGCGCGAGGCCCTGGCCGCCGTCGTACGCGACTATCTGCTCGCGTACGGGCCCTCCACCCCTCAGCGGTTCGCGCAGTGGCTGACCGTACCGGTGAGCTGGGCGAACGAGCTGTTCACGTCCCTGGCCGGGGAGATGCGGAGGGTCGAGGTGGAGGGCGTGCCCGCCTGGGCGGCGCCCGGGGACCTCACGGCGCCGGATGAGCCGCCCCGGGGCGTACGGCTGCTGCCGTACTTCGACGGCTACGCCTACCGGGTCGGCAACCAGCCGCCCGGGCTGCTGTACCCCGGCCGTGCCGCCGAGCGCGTGCTGCCCGGCAACTTCCAGGTGATGCTCGTCGACGGGGTGGTCGCCGGGCTGTGGCACCAGCGCCGCTCCGGCCGCACGATCGACATCACCGTGGAACCCCTGGTCGAGCTCACCGCCGCGCGGCGCCGCGAGCTGGACGAGCAGGTGGAGCGGGTCGGGGAGATCCTGGAGGGAAGGCCCCGGCTGACCGTCGGCGTCGTCACCGTGGGCGGGCACGCCTGAGCCGGACGCGCGGAAGCCCTGGTCAGAGCGCAAAACGGGCGTGCGGGAGCACGGATCGGGCCGCGAGCCGGACGCGCGGGAGCCCGGGTCAGGCCGGGCCCGCGACGGCCCCGCCGTCTTCCGGAACCCCGTCGTCTCCCGGGGTCCCGGCGGCCTTCGCCCCGTTGGCCCTCGCGGTCCCGGGGTCCCCGGCGGCTCCGGCGATCGCGCGGGCGTAGCGGCCGGACAGCTCCCGCAGGTGCTCGACGAGGTCGGGCGGTCCGGTGACCTCGAAGTCGGCCTCCAGCATGCCGAGATAGAGGGCGAGCATGTGGGGGCTGTCGGATCCGGCGGCGATGACGCAGGCGTGCTCCCCGACCGGGTCGACCGCGATCGAGGACGGCAGCCGGGCGGCGACCTCCTCGGCGGGCGCGTGGACCTTCACCCGGGCGACGTACTTCCAGACCGCCTTCTCCAGGCCGTTCGCGACATAGACGGCGTAGTCCCCCTCGGGCGGCTCGCGTGGGACGAACCGGGGCCCGTTGGGTGTCCGCAGGCGGATCCGGTCGGCCCGGAAGGTGCGCCAGCCGTCGCGGCCGGTGTCCCACGCGACGAGATACCAGCGGCCGCGGGCGTGCACGAGGCGGTGGGGCTCGGCCTCCCGGAGACTGCCGGTGCCGTCGTGGCCGGTGTAGTCGAAGCGGAGCCGTTCGCGGTCACGGGAGGCCGCGGCGATGGCGGCCAGCAGGTCCGCCTCGACGGTCGGGCCGGTGCCGGGGAGCCGGATCGTGTGGGCGTGCAGGGCGTTGACCCGGTGGCGCAGCCGCGAGGGCAGCACCTGTTCGAGCTTGGCCAGGGCGCGCAGCGAGGTCTCCTCGATGCCCGCGACCGACCCGCCGGCGGCCGTGCGCAGGCCGACCGCCACCGCCACGGCCTCCTCGTCGTCGAGCAGCAGCGGGGGCAGGCGGGCGCCCGCGCCCAGCCGGTAGCCGCCCGCCGCTCCCGGGGTGGCGTGGACGGGGTAGCCGAGGCCGCGCAGCCGTTCCACGTCGTTGCGGATGGTCCGGGTGGTCACGCCGAGCCGCTCGGCGAGCTGGGGGCCCGACCAGTCACGGGGTGTCTGCAGCAGCGACAGCAGGCGCAGCAGGCGCGCCGAGGTGTCCGGCATCCTCCAAGCGTGCCACACGGCTCCCCCCGACGAGGAAAGGTTCTTTCCGCATCGGCACCCTTCTTTCCCGCGGCGCTCCGCGTCCGGAGGGCGACGGAAGAGCCCGGACCCGCACCCGGATCGATATCCGGACGCTCGTCGAAATGCCGCGAACCCGGGTATGTAGCGTTTCCAGTGACGACCCTAGGAGACTCCGATGACGCATGAGCGTGCCGGGCAGCTCGCCCGACCGTCCGATCTGGTGGACGTGGCCCGACTGGTGACCGCCTACTACGCCCTGCATCCCGACCCGGCGGAGCCCGGCCAGCGGGTGGCGTTCGGCACCTCGGGGCATCGCGGCTCGTCGCTGAACGCCGCCTTCAACGAGGACCACATCGTCGCCACCAGCCAGGCGATCGTGGAGTACCGGGCGGCGCAGGGCGTGGAGGGCCCGTTGTTCCTGGGCGCCGACACGCACGCCCTGTCCGAGCCCGCCCGGGTGTCGGCGCTGGAGGTCTTCGCGGCCAACGGGGTCACGGTCATGATCGACTCCCGCGACGGCTACACCCCCACTCCCGCGGTCTCGCGGGCCGTCCTCGCCCACAACCGCGGGCGGAGCGCCGGACTGGCCGACGGTGTGGTCGTCACCCCCTCCCACAACCCGCCCTCCGACGGAGGGTTCAAGTACAACCCGCCGCACGGCGGACCGGCCGACACCGACGCCACCTCCTGGATCCAGGACCGGGCCAACGCGCTGATCGCGGGCGGACTGAAGGAGGTCAGGCGGATCCCCTACGCCCGGGCGCTGACCGCCGAGACGACCGTCCGCCACGATTTCCTGGCCGCCTACGTCGACGACCTGCCCTCGGTGCTCGACATCGACGCGATCCGCTCCGCCGGGGTGCGCATCGGGGCCGACCCGCTGGGCGGGGCGAGCGTGGCCTACTGGGGCGAGATCGCCGAACGGCACCGGCTGGACCTGACGGTGGTCAACCCGCTGGTCGACCCGGCGTGGCGGTTCATGACGCTCGACTGGGACGGGAAGATCCGCATGGACTGCTCCTCCCCCTACGCCATGGCCTCGCTGATCGCCAACCGCGACGCCTACGCCGTCTCCACCGGCAACGACGCCGACTCCGACCGGCACGGCATCGTCACCCCCGACGCCGGGCTGATGAACCCCAACCACTATCTGGCCGTGGCGATCTCCTACCTCTACTCCCACCGGCCCGGCTGGCCCGCCGGCGCGGGGATCGGCAAGACCCTGGTGAGCAGCGGCATGATCGACCGGGTCGCCGCCGACCTGGGCAGGCGGCTGGTCGAGGTGCCCGTCGGGTTCAAGTGGTTCGTGCCGGGGCTGCTGGACGGGTCGCTCGGCTTCGGCGGCGAGGAGAGCGCGGGGGCCTCGTTCCTGAGCCGCGACGGCTCGGCCTGGACCACCGACAAGGACGGCATCATCCTGGCCCTGCTCGCCGCCGAGATCATCGCGGCCACCGGCCGCTCCCCCAGCGAGCACTACGCGGACCTGGTGTCCCGCTTCGGCGCCCCCGCCTACGCCCGGGTCGACGCCCCGGCCACCCGCGAGGAGAAGGCGGTGCTGTCCCGGCTCTCGGCCGAGCAGGTCACCGCCGGCACGCTGGCCGGGGAGCCGATCACCCAGGTGCTGACCACCGCCCCCGGCAACGGCGCCTCCATCGGCGGGGTCAAGGTGTGCACCGAGAACGCCTGGTTCGCCGCCCGCCCCTCCGGCACCGAGGACGTCTACAAGATCTACGCCGAGTCGTTCAAGGGCCCCGAGCACCTGGCCGAGGTCCAGCAGGCCGCCAGGGAACTGGTGTCGGCCTCCCTCGGCTGAGACCGAACCGGTCCGGCGCGGGCGAGGGGGTGCGGTGCTCGCCGCGCCCCCGCGGTCCCGGGCCGGGCAGTCTCAGGCCGGGTGCTCTCAGGGAGCGATCGGCAACCGCCGCTTGTGCTCGGTGAGCCGGTAGCGGCCGACCATGATCTCGAAGGCGGCCGGGTCGACGGGCTTGCCCTCAAGGAGGTCGTCGATGTCGTCGTAGGTGACACCGAGCGCCTCCTCGTCGGGGCGGCCGGGGCTGAGCGTCTCCAGGTCGGCGGTGGGGACCTTGCGGACCAGCGCGGGCGGCGCCCCGAGCGCCTCCGCGACCGCCCGGACGCGGCGCTTGGTCAGGCCGGTGAGCGGGACCACGTCGGCGGCGCCGTCGCCGTACTTGGTGAAGAAGCCGGAGACCGCCTCGGCCGCGTGGTCGGTGCCCACGACCAGGCCGTCGCACGCGCCGGCCACCGCGAACTGGGCGATCATGCGCTGACGGGCCTTGATGTTGCCGAGCACGAAGTCCTGCTGGTGCTCGTCGCGGAAGGCCAGGCCACCGGCCAGCAGCGCCGCCAGCGCGGCGTCACTGGCGGGCTTCACATCCACGGTCAGGACCTGGTCGGGGCGGATGAACTCCAGCGCGAGCCGCGCGTCGCCCTCGTCGGCCTGGACGCCGTAGGGCAGCCGCATGGCCAGGAACGTCACCTCCCGGCCGGCCTCGCGGACCCGCTCGACCGCGAGCTGGCACAGCCGGCCCGCGACCGTGGAGTCCACTCCGCCGCTGATGCCCAGCACCAGCGCACGCCGGCCATCGGCCAGCCGGTCGGCGAGGAAGGCCACCCGGCGCTCGATCTCCTGCTCGGCGTCGAAGGAGGCACCCACGTGGAGCTCGCGCGCGATCTGCTGCTGCAGGGAGGACATGGACGCCAGCTCGGTCAACGATGCTCCTCGGTCGGCCTTGGACGGGGACGCAAGCACTCTAGAGCACGGCCCGGCCTCACGGCCGCACCGGGCGTGCCGCCGTTCCCGCTGACGCGTGTCCCACGTACTCCATCACCACGCCGCCGGGACGAGGCGGAGCCGGGCCGGGGCCTCGCAGGCGGGATCGGGCAGGCGCAGCGGTCCCCGGCCGGGAGTGATCGCGCCCAGTATCCGCGGCCCCGAGGCGCCCGTGCAGCCGGACACCGTCGCGGGGAGTCCGTGCGCGGTGAGCCAGCCGAGGAGGGAGAAGGCGATCGCCTCCTTGGCGTCGGAGGGCACGCCCAGTTCGTCGCTCGCGATGAGGCGTGCCGTACCGGCCCGTTCGCGGAGCATGCCCATGAGGACCGGATTGCGCACCCCGCCGCCCGACACGACGACCGTCTCCAGCCGATGCCGCCGGATCTCCGCGCCCGCGGTCTCGGCGGTCAGCGCCGCCAGCGTCGCCAGCAGGTCCTGCAGGCCGAGGCCGTACGGCGCGGCGAACCCGTCGAGGTAGCCCAGGTGGAACAGCTCCTTGCCGGTGCTCTTGGGCGGGGAGCGGCGATAGTACGGCTCGGCGAGCAGTTCCGCCAGCAGCGGCTCGCAGACCTTCCCCGCGGCGGCGAGGCGGCCGTCCTCGTCGCAGGGCCTGCCGGTGGCGGCGAGCACCACCGCATCCAGCAGCGCGCAGGCGGGCCCGGTGTCGTAGGCCGTCGCACCGCAGGCCACCGCATCGTGGGCCGCGGCGTCGTAGGCCATCGTGTCGTAAGCCGCCGCGGACTCCCCGCCGCGCACGGTCAGGTTGGCGATCCCGCCGAGGTTGAGCGCTCCGCTCCGGCCTGGGAGCCCGGCCAGCAGGAGCAGGTCGAAGCAGGAGACCAGCGGCGCCCCCTGCCCGCCCGCGCCGACGTCCCGCACCCGCAGATCGGAGACCACCGGCACGCCCAGCCGTTCCGCGATCCAGGCGGGCTGGCCGAGTTGCAGGGTGCCGCGCACTCTGCCCTCCTCCACCCAGTGGAACAGGGTCTGCCCGTGCGAGCAGACGAGGTCGGCCGGCGGGCACTCACTCGCAGCGTCCGCGAAGGCCTGGCCGATCAGGGTGTCGAGCCGGCAGACCTCCTCCATGCCGACCCGGTTCGGGGGCAGGGCCGCGACGATCCGCGCGCGGAGCCCCGGGTCGTACGGCGTCGCACCGGTGTGCTCGACGGTTCCGGTGAGCACACCGGCCTCGTCGAGCGACCAGTCCACGACCGCGCGGTCGATGCCGTCGTGGGACGTCCCCGAGATCAGCCCGAGCACCCGCATGCCGCTCCCTGGCAGAATTCTTCACGAAAATATAGGCAATAGGAGAATTCCTACCAGAACGCGGTTCCAGGCTCCAGCCTCGCGATACGCTCCGGCGTGCGTATGGATGCTCCGGCGACGCGTCCGGGGACGGGATCGGAGGCGGAGCGGGCGTGAGGACACTGTTCATCGGCGTCGACGGGGGCGGGACGAGCACCCGGTGCGTGGTGGCGACCGAGGCGGGCCGGATCGCCGGGCGGGGGAACGGCGCCGGCGCCAACATCCTGTCGGCCGCCGACCCGGGAGGGAGCCTGCGCGCGGCGCTCGGCCAGGCCCTGGAGGGCCTCGTCCCCGGACAGGTGGCGGGCGGCGTGTTCGCCCTGGCGGGCGCGGAGTCGGCGCGGGAACGGGCCGAGTCCCTCGTCGCCGGAGCCTGGCACGCCTGCGGCCTGCCCGGACGGCCCGAGATCGTTCCCGACCCGCTGGCCGCCTTCGCCGGGGCCACCGAGGAGTCGTCGGGCACGGTCCTGATCGCGGGCACCGGCGCCGTGGCGGCCCGCGTCACCGGCCGCCGCCTCGCCCGCCGGATCGACGGCCACGGGTGGCTGCTCGGCGACGACGGCTCGGGCGTGTGGATCGGGCGGCGGGCGGTGCGCGCCGTACTGGCCGCCCTCGACGGCCGGACCGGCCCGACGGCCATGCTCTCCCCCGTCACCGCCGCCGTCACCGCGCAGGAGGCCACGGCCGCGGCGGTTGTGGCGGCTGCGGATTCGGAGGAGGCCGCCATGACGACCCAGCGGGTCGTGCGGGCGGTCCACGAGGGCCTGGCCCATGCCGGACCGGCGTGGCTGGGGAGGCTGGCGCCCGCGGTGGAGACCGCGGCCAGGGGCGGCGACGCCGCGGCCCTGGAGATCCTCGGCGAGGCGGCGGACCGGCTCGTCGCCACCACCCGCTCGCTGGGCCCCGGCCACGGACCGCTGGTACTGGCGGGGTCCCTGCTGACCCAGCCGACCCTGCTGGCCGCGAAAGTCCGCGGCGTGTTCGGCGGCGACGTGATCACCGCCCGCGACAACGCCGCCGGCGCCGCCGCCCTCGCCCTGCGCACCGTCGCCCCCGACGCCGCCGGCGCCCACCGCGCCCTGATCGCCTGACCCCGGCCACCCGCCGTACGACGGCGCCGAGCAGTTCCGCACCCCGCCTCGCCGTACCGGCGAAGCCGCTTCCACTCGGCCTGGCGCCCGAACCCGGGATCAAACAGAGACCTCAGGACCGAACACGGACCCGTACGGCATCGCAGCGCGGAGGAAGAAGATCTGCTGCGACAAGTCCGCTTTGGAACAACCACCGGCCGAACGCGATATATGCGTCTACGTCCCGTGCGCACAGAAATTGGTTGAGCGTGGAGTGACGGGGGAACGCCGACCGGTCCGTGGCCAGCGCCACTAGATCACTCGGCATCTCAGGACTGACATGGGTGCGCAACAGGATCAGATAACCCGCCGGGCTGGTCTCGTCATCATCGGGATAGGCGAATCTGACCCTCTCCACCGGCGCCCGCGATTCCAGCAGCCGACCGTCCGAGTCGAACTCTACGCCGAGTTCGGTCCTGGCCAGCGAGATCAGCCGCAGCAGGTTCCCCACCCTCGCCTCGTCGACGGAGGCGTCCACGGCGAAGATCGTGCGGCACCGCCTCCGCAGTAGCTCGACGACGCCGGAGTTGTCCCAATGGCCGCCGTCGGAGACGAACACGAAGGTATGCCCCAGCGATAGTTCGCCGAATGCCTCACGCCACGTGAACAGCGGACCGGGCTGCCGCCAGCCGGTGACGAGCCAGCGGGGCAGCAGGCGCCGGCGTGGGGAAGACGGGCTCAAGGGGTTTTGCAGCCACAGCCCCAGACGGAGGTTCATCAACGCCAGGGCAAGTCTGCTCGCTCGACTCGTGTAACGGCCCATGTTGGGCGCGATGGCCGCTCCCGAGGCAGCCACCAAGTCGGCCACGGTGTTCACGGCGTTGAACTGCTTGGCTTCCGCCTCCACCAACCCGGCGCTGCCCACGTAATCGGCCGAGAATACGAACGAGGCGCATCCCTCCCCCTGTGCCGACTCGATCTCGCGCAGGTTGACCGCAGCACAGACGAGAAGTGCGGGAAGGTCCTCCGCGCACGTGTCGTGAAGGCCCACCTCCGAAAGCCCGACCGCTTGTTCGCCTTTGCCCGGAGCGCGCACCACGTAGGCACGACTCAGCCGTCGCGAGTACAGGCTGTGCAGCGAGGTCTTGTTGGCATGCACCAGACAGCCGAACAGCAACAGGATGGCCAGCGCCACCGACGCAACGATCCCCGTGGCCGCGTACGGCGACTGGCTCGCCTGTCCGATCACCAGCAACAACGGCAGGACCACAATTGCAATCATGCTGATGGTGAAAAGAAGACGGATGATCTGCAGTCCTACCTGACGGAACCAGTTGAGGGAGAAGCTGCTCTGGGTGCGGAACACCGCGAGGGACACGACCAGCAGCAAGGCCAGCAGTACGGCCAGCCGCACACCTGCCGACGCACCGAACACGCGCGCGTCGAGTATGTGCGTACCAATTACCACAATGTCCGGAATCAACAGCAATATCACAAGAGTTAGAGGTCCTAACAAAATGATCTAGAGCCGTGTCTCCTGGCGCTGCTGGTCGTTGATCTTCGTGTGAAGAAAGGCCAGCAACTGCCGTGGATTGTGCCCGACAGTCTGTGGGAGCGGATCGAGCCGCTGCTGCCAAAGGTGGAGCGGCGCCAACGCCATCCGGGCCGCAAACGGCTGGATGACCGGCTGGCGTTGCAGGGCATCTTGTTCGTGCTCTACACCGCGATCCCGTGGGAGTTCCTGCCTCAGGAGCTCGGGTTCGGCTCGGGGATGACCTGCTGGCGGCGGCTGCGCGACTGGCACCAGGCCGGCGTGTGGGACCGGCTGCACCAGGTCCTGCTCGCCGAGTTGCACGCCGCCGGCCAGCTGGACTGGACCAAGGCGGTGATCGACAGCTCGCACGTCCGGGCGCTCAAGGGCGGCCCAAAACCGGACCGAGCCCGGTTGACCGCGCCAAGCCGGGCTCGAAACACCACGTCATCACCGAAGCCGGAGGCATTCCCCTGGCCGTCGCCCTGACCGGCGGCAACCGCAACGATGTCACCCAGCTGATGCCCCTGATCAAGGCCATCGCGCCGGTACGCGGCCGCGTCGGCCGACCGCGTAAGCGCCCGGACTGTCTGTATGCCGACCGCGGCTATGACCACGACAAGTACCGCCGCCTGGTCTGGCGCACCGGCATCAAGCCCATCATTGCCCGGCGTGGCACCCCGCACGGCTCTGGCCTGGGCATTCACCGGTGGGTGGTGGAGCGGACGATCGCGCTATTGCACTGGTTTCGCCGCCTGCGCATCCGCTGGGAGGTCCGTGACGACATCCACGAGGCGTTTATGAAGCTCGCCGCGGCGATCATCTGCTGGCGACGCCTCGTCCGCTGATCATTTTGTTAGGACCTCTTAGGCCGACATGCCGAATCGCCCACTCCGCCCGGGCGAAACAGGCTTCGAGTATCACCGCGAGAACACTGATCCCTGCCGCAACGGCCAGTCGATGCTCGACGAATCGGGCGTAGAGGACGTCGTCCTCGGCGACGAGGAGTCCGGCCACCCGACAAGCCGCGCCGAACACGCACCCGGCCAGTACGATTGCCGAAACAAACGGCACCAGGTTTACCAGCATGGTGACGAGGTAACGCACCAACCCCAGGAACAGGTCGAAGAAGTCCTCACCCAGATATCGCAGATTCCTGCGCAGGTGCACCTCTTCTGGGGAACCTCGACCCCACGGTGGTGACTCGCCGTCATTCTGATACTGCGCCCGCGAAGCAAGGAACGCGCTCGCGATGTAGCTACCGCCCGACACCGCCGAGACATAAGCGGTGCGACGCAGCACGCTGCATTCGTCTGCCGCCTGCAGCGCGCCCAGACCGAGGCAGGCAGCCCGCACCCCGCCACCCGCCAGAGCGATGCCGATGCCATCCAGGTCTCCCACCGTGTCGAGGTAGCGGTAGCGGGAGGCACGAACCGGGGAAGTCATGGCAGGTTCCCGGTTCCGGACGGGTAGACCGGTTTGATGCGCCGACCCGAGGCCAGCGCGTCCCTGGAGTTGTAGTAACGGACGAAGAGCGGGTGCAGGCAGTACTTCTCATCCGGAGACAAGATCATCTGCCCTTCCGCCGAGTACGCGAAATCGGCCTTGAGATAGCGACTGGTCTCACCGGTGTATTTACCGATAATTCCCACGTCGGTGAACATTTCGCGCACCTCGCGGTAGTCGAGGCCGAAAGACTTGCTCACCCCTGCCTGGTTGCACATGCGATGCAGGTAACTGTCGTCGAACAGGAAAGGCAGAAACGGGATGAGCCGCCGAGCGACGTCGTGCGCCTGCGGATAACGGAACTGGTGAGCCGAGAAGACCTCCGGGCACAGCGTCCCTTCAGCCTCAGCGACGGCCGAGACGATATCGGTTCCTCTGATGACCGGCGAGTCCGTGGCGACGAGCGTCCGGTGCATCGCCTCATTGAACATGTAGAGCACTTGCCGAGGCAGAAGCTGGCTGTGCCGCAACACGTACCCGATCGTGTCCTCCTTGATTCCGGCGGGGGTCCTCACCTCCGGCGGGAGAACACGGGCCAGCAGGCCTTCATGATCCTCGACGCCGACGTCCTTGACATGCTCGGGGTAACAGCGTTCCAGGAACATGCGCAGCCGTCGGCCGACCGCGCTGAGCAGGTCCTGCCAATGCCAACGCAGCACCACACGACCGCTGAAGTCCTTGATCGGGTTGGCTGAGATGACATCGAGCGCGGGCCACAACTCACTCGGAAAGCAACACTGGATGCGGAGCGACGGTTGGCCGCGCCGCAGCCCGAGCTGCCCCGCCAGGTGGAACAAGCCCTGCAGTACGCCTTTGATCTGCGTAATGTGCTCACCGATGTTCTCCAGTGAATCGACCAGAACGAAGACCGGTGTACGGCGAGACTTCAATACTTCTTTGGCTGTCTCGATGACCTCGATCCACGGTCGCTCACCCAGCCGAAAGCTGCGCCACAGATGTTCCAAACTGACTAGAGCCGCACTGTCCTGAACATGCTCGATCAGACGCAGCGTGGCGAAGTCCAGTACGTCGTCATCCTCGGTTGCCGAACCGTCAGCCGCCCGGCGCATCCCAGCGCTTTCGTGCCACAACACCTGGACGGCGCGCGGAGAATCGGAATGCTCCCGATCCGAACCGGCCAGCCGGGTCACGATCGGAGCCCACAGGAGCAGCTCCCACAGCTGCGCAGCGCCTTCGGCTGTGAGAATCATGCGGCCACCGATCAGCCCGGCGGCCGCCTGCATACGGGAGAAGACGCCCTGTGCACTGAGCCGTACGGACAGATTGCACGGATCGAACTCGCGCGACAGCAACAATGCGGTCTTACCCGAGCCGCGTCGGCCGACTATGAACGTCGGAGGGTCGTGCTCGGACTCCATGTGCAACTGGACACGCGCGTTGTACAGCGCCTTCAGCACTGAGACGCTCTGACGATCGGAGACCGCGACCGGCCCGAGGGGGTGCTGGGTGGTGAACAGGCTGTCGATGCCGTTGTCTCCGGTCATCAGGATCCGCCCTTCTCGATGACGCTGTCACCCCTATAGAGACGGCGGCCGACATCGAGATACATCGGAGCTGGAGAATCTCCGGTTTTCATGGAGCCGGATCCGGCGACGGCGAGCATGCGTCGACCGCGGCATAAACCCGGTTCGACTGTCAGCCCGCGCCCAAGCAGATGAACGTCGACATCTCCCCTTCTGCGGCCACGGCCAACGCGGCGCCTGGTGGCTCACCCGCGATGAGCCGCAGATGGTAAGCAGTCATCACCCGGAAGGCGACGTCGTCGGGGACGCGCGTCAGGCTTGCGACCACGGTGGAACTCCCCGTGTAGAGAAGCGCGGAAGCCAATCCGAGCACCTCGTCCCCGGGCCGCACGACGGTCTGTCCCGCATCACACGACGACAGCACCACATGACCCGGAGCACGTTCCAGTCTCTGCATGTCATAAGCCATCAGCGGGCCATCACTCAGATCCAGGCGGGAGAACTGCACGTTCTCCCGCTCGTGGTAACCGTGCGCGGCCAAGTGAGCCAGAGGCGCACCGTTCAACGCGGCCAGCGTGGCTTCCACGCTGGCGGCAGCCCCGGTAAGGCGGCGGGAGGCCGGATACAGATCCGCAATCCGCTCGACCTCCGTCTCGGCGTACTCCAGACCAGGGCCCGCAACCAGCACAGGCACGTCTTCCATCCTGTTCTCACGGCGGCCGTGCTGTGCCGTCAGCCACACCGTCGCGGACGGCGCGACCACGAGCGGCCGCCCGCGAAGCAGGGGAAGCAGCCCCCAAGGGATGGTGCTCAGATTTCTCGTGGGCACGATAACGAGGCCCTGAGCGTCCCCGAGCAACGCCGTGATCGGGCTGATCAGCGTGTTGCTGAGCGTGGCCAGTTGCATGGCCACGGACTTCTCGATCACACGGCGCAGGGGAGCAGGCCGGTGCCGCCCCGCCATCACCCCCAAGTCGGCGCGCAGCCGCCGGGCCGCCTCGGCGACGACCTCGTAGGGGCAAAGGGGCACGAGTTTGACTGTGCCGTCCCGCAGGACAAGGCAGCTGACGCGACCGTCCACGGCGATCAGGACCACCATGGTCAACCCGGCAGCGCCCAGCTCGGCCTGAATCCGCCTGATGCCGGCTGTCGTGGTGGCAGTGCCGTCCCCCGGCTGCTGCCAGCCCTTCTCCCTGATGAATCGTTCGAGTTCTCCGCACCGCTCCCGCAGTTCAGGATGGCGTCGGCCCTCCTTCGGATCCGTGCGAATGCGGTCGCGAAGGTGTCGCAGCTCCACTAGGGCCTCGGCGGTCTCCGCATCATGCGTGAACCGTATCCGCCGATGGCGGAACGCTTGTGCCCTCGACCGCTCCGACCAGCTGAACACCACTTGAGGGGAGCCGCTGACGAGCGCGGTGGAAAGTCCGGTTCGGGCCAGATCGGCGCCCAGTGCCGCCGCTCCGGTCAACAGATCGAGGTCGCCCAGGCGAGCCCGCTGCGTCTGGAGCAGGAGCAGGCCGCTACGCAGGCGTTCCAGCCCTTTGTGGCATCGCCCGTCCGCGATGGCCAGTTCGGCCTCGGCGAGGCGATGCATGAGCCGCAGCTCAACCGGCATCCTGCGTCGCGGTGCCGTCACGCTGCCGGCTCTGGATCGGGCGCTGTCGACGTCCCCCGCGGCGAGGGCCGCGCGGACCGCGAGGAGCGACGCCATCTCAGCCTCGTCGCGCAGGCCGAGCGCAGTGAGCCGGTCGGCCAACGCGTCACCCCTGCGCGCCGACCCGGCACCGCCGCCGACGCGGGCGAAGTCGCACCTGAGTTCCATCAATTGTGCCTTGGCCAGCCAGGATGTGGTCCCCCGCCTGCGGAACGCGGTGGCGGCCCTGCGGGCCCATCGGCGTGCCTCCTCGATGTTGCCCGCGTCGAACTCGCACCGCGCCCGCTCCAATTCGGCCTCCCCATAGTCCTGGACCAGCCGCTGGCGGCGGAATAACGCCAGGTTCTCGTCCAGGATGCGGCCGGCCTCGGTGCACAGCCCGGCGGCCATCAGCGTTCTGGCCTGATCGAGCGCGAGCACGGGCAGGAAGCCGGGAATCACTTTGGCGTACTGCTCGCGCACTTGGGCGAAGACGGCCAGCGCGCTGGGCAGGTCACCCGTGAGGAAGTCGCAGTAGCCCAGGTTGTGCAGGGCCTTGGCCGCGATGATCTCCTGGCCGGCCCTCGTGGCCAGTTCCCTGCTCCGTCGAGCATCCTCCCTGGCCGCCCCGACCCGCCCGGTGGACAGGTGGATGACCGCCCGGTTGAGCAGGATTCTGGCCAGTTCGACGCGGTCCTGCCGCGCGAGGAGCGGTACGGCGACGTCGAGTTGCCTGAGGGCCTCCACCTGCCTGCCGAGCCGGAGCAGCACCAGGCCGCGCTGGGAATGGACATAACCGAGACCTTCGCGCGGCACCCGGCTCTGGGCAAAGTCCAGCAATTCGAGTCCGACACTGCTACGGGCCTGTTCGGCTTCAGCGTGTGCCAGGCTGGTCAGGATCCTGGCCAGCAACATGTCCGGCTCTTCCACCGGCGCATCGGGCCGCCAGTCCAGCAGTGCCAACGCCTGCCTCAAGCGGCGCGCGGCCAGGGCAGGGCGTCCCGCCGAGGTCGCCGCCACGCTTTGCAGACGTAATTCGTCAGCGCGGGCTCGCCGCTCGGCGACATCTGCGTCCACGCTTTCAATGTCCGCCAGTGCCCGGGAAGGTCACAAGTCAATTGACGGCGTGATCGCCAGGATGCCCCGAGGATCGTCCGCCCTGCGCACGACGAGCTGTGTCATGCCGCCGTTTACCCGCTCGAAGGCGAATCGTCCCTGGCCGTCAGCTCTGACGATGGTGGTACCCGTGGCCGTGCGCAGTTCGATCACGTGGTCGGCGGGGGGAGCCAGCCAGCCGTCCATTCTGATCAGGCCGCCGCCCAGAGAGGTGAGATCGATCATGACCGTGAGGCGGACGCTGTCGAAGGTGATCGTACGGCTGCGTTCGCCGCCGCGGACACCGGCCAGCGCCTCCTCCTCTTCCCTGACCCGAAGCACCCTTTCCGCTTCGGAGGCCACCTGCATGGCGAACCGCACGCGATCGGCCAGATCTGGTGGAACCGGGTCCACCTGTGTGTACAGCCGTTTGATGTCTTCGAGGAGCAGGGCGTCCTCCAGGCTGAGGTGAGCGTCGTCCGGTTCTGGCGAGGTCATCGGGAGCCCCCTGGAGTGTCTCGGCGCAGAAGCCCGCGCAGCTTGGCCAGACAGCGCCCGCGGGTCGGGCCGATGCTGCCGCGCGGCATACCGAGCGCCGCCGCCACGGCGGCATAGTCGGGGCGGTGGACGAACGCGACGATCCGCAGCAGGTCGCGGCACCGCTGAGACAGCAGTGCGACCGCGGACCACAGGGCCTGCTGCTGTTCGTTGAGCAGGAGGATCTCGTCGGGCGACCTGCCGCCGTCCTCGATCTCCTCCAGACGTTCGCTTCCGGTCGGTTCCTCGCGACGCGTATTGGTGCGAACACGCCAGGCTTCCCTGCGAGCAGTGATGATCAACCATTCGATGAGGGCCGCCGGTGTCTTGATGGTGTGCAGGTGGCGGACCAGGACGAGCCACGTGGTCTGGACGACGTCCTGGGCCGTGTGATAGTCGAGGCCTTGGCTGCGTACGGCGTGCCACAGCATGGGCGTGAGGTCGGTCACGATCTCGTCCAGCGCCTCCTGCCGCCCCGCAGCCGCCTGACCGAGCAGGGTCGCCAGCCGGGACCTGCGATCGGAGTCCCGGCCGGCGATCGGCGTGTCACCCGGAGACAGTTCCGTCACGGTCCGTCACGCCCCGAATTCGTCCTTCATCTCGTTGACCACCATCTGAGCCCTTTGCACCGCGTCCTTGGCTCTCTGGGCCGCTTCATGAGTGTTCTGAGGCTGCTGGAGCGTGCCGGCGGCCATGAGCCGCTTCGCCACCTCCGCCGCCACGATGGGAGCGGCGAACGACGTTCCGTGCCAGAGTCCCCATCCGGAGCTGAAGTTGTCACGATCGAGCGAAGCCCGCGCGGGTGAGCCGAAAACGGCACCGGCTTCAACCCTGATGTCCGCCCCGTACGAACCGTTCAGGTTGGTCGGCAGAGTGCTGACCAGCATGGCACCGTCGGCGAACCACTCGACCCAGGAGTTGTAGTTGCTGAAGATCGCCACCGTGCCCTCCGGGTTGAGCGCGCCCACCGCCAGCATCGGTGCCCGCTCGGCGGCGTCGTCCTCCCCGGCCAGCGCGGCCGGGAAGAACGGGGTCGTGGAGGCGTAGTTGCCGGCCGCTGCGACGACGACCGTCCCCAGGTCGCGGAGTTCATCGAGATGTTCATTCAGCTTTGTGGTCAGCTCGGGATCGAGCTGTCGTTCCTCGAAGTAACCGCACGACAGCGAGATGACGTCCACGACCTCTCCGCCGCCGCGCATCCGGTCGCTGAGTCGTTTGAGCACGGCGAGCAGCGCCGACTCCTTGACCAGACCATCCCCGGTCATGACCCGGACCGCCTTCACCCGCGCCTCGGGCGCGATCTGCCGGACCAGGCCCGCACAGAAGGTGCCGTGCCCGGTGTAGGGATACAGGTCACCCACCAGGGGCTGAGCGATGGGCGACCCGTCCTCGACGTTGCGGAGTTCCTCCAACGTCTGCTTCGCGGCGGGGTCGATCACAGCCTGCTGCCCAGCGGGGTCGATCGCAGTCACAGTCTGCAGCCCGGAATCGACGATGTCGTTTTGAAGCTGCGGTTCCACATTGATGAACCCGTCGTTCACCACGTCGTCCCGCTGCAGGTCGGGGTGTTCGCCGTACCCCGAGTCCGGTATCAGCACCAGAGCGCGACGGCCGTCTGCCGGCGGCCCGCCGCGCGAGGGCACGGACCCGGCGAAGGCCAGCGGGACCCGGCCGCCGTAGCCGCCGTTGCCGCCGGAACGCCGCAGCTCGGGCACGCCGTTGCCGTCCGTCGCCGGCTCGCCGCCTATTCCGGAACGGCCGTCGGTATACGACGCGGTGATGAGCAGGTGGTCGAGCGCGATTCTGTCGACCTGGCCCGGATCCACGCCACCGCGGATGGCCTGGAGTGCAACCCAGGCGTCGACGACCACGGAAGCGCCGTCCGCCGGGCGCAACAACATCGGCCTGGCGTCCTCGCTGTAGCCACCCCACACGTTCTCCTGCTCCCGGTACTGCTCCTGTTCCCGCTCTTGCTCGGCGATCCTCATTCCGACTGTCACCAGCGCAACACCGATCTGCCGCATGAGCGCTTCGTCCTGAAGAACGTCGCTGGGGAACAGCAGCACGCCCGTACGGTAGATCGTGGGGTTCGGCGCGGGCTCGCCGTCCGCATGGGGAGCATTGACAGGATCCAGTACACGGGCGCCATGGCGCCGTAGGACCTGCTCCGGGATGGTCGGCAACGGAGCGGGGCGGAAGTCTGCGTCGTTCGCGAGTGCCTGGCCCTCGGCGTTCTCAAGGGCCTGCTGGTAACGGATGTTGCGCATGATGGTCCCTTCCTCGGCTGCGATCGACAAGAGGGAGGGGTGCCGCGCTCCATCAGATACGCCGCGAAGGTAACGGAGAAGTCACAGAAGCTGTCTTCTCATCAACTCTGAGAGGAATATGTCCGAAGTTGGTCAACGTCAAGATCCGCCGACCGGTTCGGCCGACTGACGGATCGGCTTGAGAAGCGGTCCGCCGTACCGGCGTCGGCGGAGAGCGGCCGGTACGGCGGCGGCACAGGGGGCGGAGGTCAGGTGATCACGCGGTGGCCGTTGCTCGGGGGGCTCTGGCGGCCGGCGCGGTCGACGGCCGTGACGTAGTAGCGGGCTCCTCCGGTGCCGGACGGATCGGTCCAGCGGGTGTGACGGGCGGCGGGGACGACGGCGACCAGGTGGCGGGCGTCGGTGAAGTCCTCGGGGCGGGCCTTGCGGTCGAGACGGAAGACGGCGAACTGGAAGGGGGTCTCCCGGCCGGTGGCGACGATGCGCAGCTCCACTCCCCCGGAGGTCTTGTGCGCCGTCGCCAGGACCGGGCGGCGCGGCGGGCGGCCGTCCGCCAGGCGGGGCAGCAGCGGCGGGAGGGCGGGCCGGGTGTAGTGGTCGGTCACGACCCTGCTGATCGAGCCGAGGCGGTCGGCCCGCAGGTCTCCGGAGTTGTACCAGATGTCGCCGCCGACCACGGGATGGTCCCGGTTGAGGGTCAGGTGCCGGGAGAGCTCCTCCGGCTGGAACCACTGCTCGGGCTGACCGGCCGCCCCCGCCTTGTAGGCCGCCTGACCGATCCAGAGTTGCACGCCGGTGCCGGCCGCCACGTCGGACCACCAGGGGACCAGCTTGGCGTAGTCGGCGTTGGACTGGCCGATGTACCAGTAGAGCTGCGGGGCGATGTAGTCCAGCCAGCCCTTCTTGACCCAGCCGCGGGTGTCGGCGTGCAGGTTGTCGTAGGACTGGCCGCCGGCGGTGTCGGAGCCGAGCGGGTCGGTGGAGCTGTTGCGCCAGATGCCGGACGGGCTGATGCCCCAGGCGACCTCCGGCTTGGCCTGCCGTACCCGCTGCTGCATCTCCTGGACCAGCAGGTCCACGTTGTTGCGCCGCCAGGTCGCCAGGTCGGGGAAGCCCTGGCCGTACCGGGCGAAGGCGGCGCCGTCGTCGAAGGCGGTGGTGTTGACCGGATAGAAGTAGTCGTCGAAGTGCAGGCCGTCGATGTCGTAGCGGGTGACCGCGTCCATCATGGCGTCCTGCACGAACGCGCGGACCTCGGGCATGCCCGGGTTGTAGTAGAGCCTGCCGCCGTAGGCGACGATCCAGTCGGGGTGCCTGCGGCCGGGGTGGTCGGGGTGGAGGTTGGCCGGGTCGCCCTGCATCGACACGCGGTAGGGGTTGAACCAGGCGTGGAAGGTCAGGCCCCGCCGGTGCGTCTCCTCCACCAGGAACGCCAGCGGGTCGTAGCCGGGGTCCTGCCCCTGGGTGCCGGTCAGATACTGCGACCAGGGCTCATGCGGCGAGGGCCAGAAGGCGTCGGCGGTGGGCCGGATCTGCACGAAGACCGAGTTGAGCCTGCGCGCCTGAGCGAGGTCCAGCCAGCCGAGATACTCGGCCCTCTGCTCGTCGGCGGTGAGACCGGGCTTCGACGGCCAGTTGATGTTGAGCACCGAGGCGATCCACATCCCGCGCATCTGGCGCAGCGGCGGGACGTACTCGGCGGCCGGGAATCCGGCGGCGCCGAAGGCGGGGCCTGCGGCGGTGAGGACGGGCAGCGGCACGGCGGTCGCGGCGGCGGCCAGGGCGAGACCGCGCAGGAGGGTGCGCCGGGTGGGTGAGCTCATGCGGACTCCCGGGGGGACATGAAAAGAGGGGTGCCGACGATGACGGTGGCAGAAATTTACTTTCAGATCAATGATGATGAAAGAAAGTGTCGCCGATGTGTAACCTGCTCCGGGACGCCCGGCCCCACGGCGTCACCGGCGGGCCCCACCCCGCACCGCGCCCGACGGGAAGGTTGAACCATGCCCCACAGCAGCCCCGGCCTGGCCCGGCTCGCCATGACCGTGCTCCAGCCGGGCTTCGACGGCACCGCCCCTCCCGGCTGGCTGCGCCGGGCTCTCGGGCAGGGCCTGGGCGGCGCGGTGCTGTTCGCCCGCAACCTCACCGGTCCCGCGCAGACGGCCGAGCTCGTGGCCGGGCTGCGGAGCGAGAACCCGGCCGTGGTGGTCGCCGTCGACGAGGAGGGCGGGACGGTCACCCGGCTGGAGGCCCGCACGGGCAGTTCCTTCCCCGGCAACCGGGCGCTCGGCGTGGCCGGCGACCCCGGGCGCACCGAGCGGGTCGCCCGCGCGATCGGCCGCCTCCTGGCCGGGGCGGACATCACCCTCGACTACGCCCCGGTCGCCGACGTCAACGCGAACCCGGCCAACCCGGTGATCGGCGTGCGCTCCTTCGGCCCGGAGCCCGGTCTCGTCGCCCGGCACACCGCCGCCTGGGTCCGGGGACTGCAGAGCGCGGGCGTGGCCGCCTGCGCCAAGCACTTCCCCGGTCACGGTGACACGGTCACCGACTCCCATCTCGCGCTGCCGACCGTGCACGCCCCCCTCGGCCTGCTCCGCGAGCGCGACCTGCCGCCGTTCCGCGCGGCGATCGAGGCCGGCGTCCGGGCCGTGATGTGCGGTCATCTGCTGGTGCCGGCACTCGACCCGGCGGTCCCGGCCACATTGAGCCGCCGCGTCCTCACCGGCCTGCTCCGCGAGGAGCTGGGCTTCGAGGGCGTGCTCGTCACCGACGCGATCGAGATGCGCGCCGTGGCCGCCCTCCACCCGCCCGGCGAGATCGCGGTCCGCGCGCTGGCGGCGGGCGCGGACGCCGTCTGCGCCGGGGTCTCCTCCCCCGGCGGCGAGAGCGTCCTCGCGCTGCGCGATGCGATCGTCGAGGCCGTGCACGACGGGCGGCTCGCCGAGGAACGGCTGGCCGAGGCGGCCTCCCGCGTGCTCGCCCTCGCCGCCTGGCACGCCGCCCGGGCGGACGCGCGAAGGGCCGCCGTGCAGGAGGCCGGGGTGCGGGAGACCGCGCCCCTCCCCCGGGCGGAGGCGATCGTCCCGGGGGCGGGTCCCGTGCGGGACGAGGACGAGGAGCTGGGGATGGAGGCCGCCCGCGCGGCCCTGCGGGTGGTGGTCGCGGACGGCCGCGCTCAGGGTCCCGTGCTCTCCGGGGCTCCGCTGGTCGTCGACATCGCGCCCCGGCTGAACATGGCGGTCGACCCCTCGACCCCCACCGGCCTGCTCGGCGCCCTCGGCGAGCTGCTGCCCGGTACGGCGGGCCGCACCGTCGTCTCCGGTACGCCCGGGCTGCCGGAGCTGCCGGACGATCGGCAGGTCGTGCTGGTCGTGCACGACGCCGGGCGCCATTCCCGGGCGCGGGAGCTGCTGGCGCAGGCCGTACGGCGCCGCCCCGACGCGATCGTGGTGGAGACCGGCATTCCCGATGAGCCGATTGGAGCGGTATATGTCGCTACACATGGGATTTCGCGGGCCTCCTCCCGCGTCGTCGCGCGATGGCTGACCGGTGACAAATAAGCTGATCTCGACAGGAGAGGGTGGACGCATGAACGAGCACGACGGCCCCACCGGGACCGCAGCCGGACGTCTTCACCGTGAGGGACGCGCATGAGCGACGACGGCCCCACTCCGGTGAACCTCGTGGCGACGGTCCGGGCGGTCCTGCCCTCCCTCACCCCCGCCGCCCAGTCCATCGCCCGCCTCATCCTCGACGATCCCGCGATGGTGGCGCGCAGCACGATCACCGAGTTCAGCTCGGTCTCCGGGACCAGCGAGGCCACCATCGTGCGCACCGCCCGGGCCCTCGGCTTCGCCGGCTACTCCCAGTTGCGCTTCGCCCTGGCCGCCGCCGTGGCCAGGGAGACGCCCGAACGCCTGGTCCCCGGCGACCTGGGCCCCGACGACCCGCTCACCGACGTGATCGCGAAGGTCACCCGGGCCGAGTCGGAGGCGCTGGCCGACACCGCCGCGCAGCTGTCCCCCGACACGCTGGACGCGGTCGTGGCGGCCGTGTCCGCCGCCCGCCGGGTGGACGTCTACGGGGTGGGGGCCTCCGGGCTGGTGGCGGTCGACATGGCGCAGAAGCTGATGCGGATCGGGCTGTCCGGCCACTCCTTCACCGACGCGCACCTGGCGGTCACCAGCGCCGCTCTGGTCAGGGAGGGTGACGTGGCGGTGGGCGTGAGCTGCACCGGTGAGACCCCCGACGTCCTGGGACCGATGCGCACCGCGCGCAAGGGCGGGGCCGCGACCGTGGCGATCACCAACAACCCGCGCTCGTCGCTGGGCGAACTCGCCGACCACGTCCTGGTCTCCGCCGGGCGCGAGACCGCCTTCCGGCCCGGCGCCCTGGCCAGCCGGATCAGCCAGCTGCTGATCGTCGACTGCATCTTCGTCGGGGTCGCCCAGCGCACCTTCGAGACCGCCGACCCCGCACTGCGCGCCACCCGCGACGCCCTGGAGGACTATCTGGGCGAGACCCGCCGCCGCGGCCGTTCCTCGTGACATGCCCTTCACCCGGCGCAACGGAGAGCGCCGGGGCCCCGCCGAGCTGATCGTGAGAAGTCCGGCATTCCTTGCGATGCTGGAGTCATGACCGACCTCGAGCCTGTGGACCTGATAGTGCTCGCCGGGTTCATCGCGGAGGTTCATCCGCTCATGGAGATCGCCCTCGCCCGCGAGGGGGTGTGGCATGTACGCGACCACGTCGTCGAAGCGGCGTGGACCTGTACGCAGTCGCCTTACTGCGAGGGTCTGTGGGGGGCGGGCGAGCTCTACCGCGCCTGGATGAAGATCGACGACATCCTCGGCGGCTGGCCCGTCGACTACGGGGCCGACGCCGACGACCTGGCCATGCGCGAGTTCGGACTCGCCGTCCAGGAGTGGCTGGACATGCCGTGGTCGGAGGACGGGTTCCGGGACTACGTGCGTCGGTGGAGGGCGCGGGTGGCGCAGGACGCCTGGCCGACGTACGACAAACCGCCCGGCCGGTTCCGGTCGTAGCCCTCGCGGCCCGGACGGTCGCGCCCGGGCACGACCGGAGATCTTTTGACGACGGCATTCCCCGGCATCCGATGCGTACTGTAGGTTCAGTATGAAATGTATGAAAAGTAGGAACGAACCTACCTGGAGCTGATTTGACGCCACCACCGCCGGGGAAGCTCGCCGGGACCGCGAAGGTCGGGGACCGCGGCCAGATCGTCATCCCGAAGGACATGCGGGAGATGTTCGGGATCGTTCCCGGAGACACGTTGCTGCTGCTGGCGGATGTGGAGCGCGGCATCGCGGTGCTGCGCAACGACGACTTCGTCCACCTCGCCGAGACCGTGCTCGACGCCCGGAAGGATCGCGACGACGATGGGTGAAGACGTCATGCCGGCCGCGGCGGAGAGCCCCCGGCTGAGCCGCGCACCTTGGCATCTGTGGGTCTTCGGGCTGTTCATGCTCGCGCTCTACGTCGGCGGCACCCGGGACTACGTGCTCACGCGCACGCTGAACCCGGACTACTTGGCCGCCCAGGGCTACGGGGAGCCTCAGATCGGCTACTTCACCGACTATCCGTTCGGTCTCGGCGTCCTGTGGACCCTCAACGTCGCCGGAGGTCTCCTCTGCGCGGCGGCTGCGATCCTGCGCTCCCGCCGGGCGGTGCCGCTGGCCCTGACGACCGCGCTGGCCCAGCTGTCGCTGCTGATCCTCACATTCGCCTTCCGGGACCGGTGGGACATCCTCGGGCCGCAGATGAGCCTGTTCGACATCGGTGTCGGCGTCCTGTCCATCGCGTTCTGGTGGTACTGCCGCGCGATGCGGAGCCGGGCCGTCCTGCGCTGACGGGGCGGGAGGGACCCTCCTTCACGACGCCGGGGTGAAGCGTTCGCGGCCCGGTCTCTCGTGGAGACCGCCCGCCACGCGCATGGCCTCGTCGGCGGTGGGGTGGACCTCGAACGCGCTGCGCAGTCCCGACAGGGCCAGCACCCGGGCCACCGGCCCGTGGACCCCGGTGAGCACCAGCCGGGTGCCGCGGGCCTGGCTGCGCTTCAGCGTCCTGACGAGTTCGCCCAGGCCGGTGGAGTCGCAGAAGCCGACCTCCGTCAGGTCCAGGATGAGCAGGGAGGCGGCGGGCAGCTCCCAGACGCCGTTCAGATGCTCGCGCAGCAGCGGTGCGGAGGCGAGGTCGAGCTCTCCCCCGGCACGTACGATGATCACCTCGTTGTACGTGCTCGTGGTGACCGTGAACTCCGCGCCGCCCTCAGCCGCGTTCCGCATGTCCCGCTCCCTCCGCCGGACCTGTGAAGGGAGTTGTCTTTCTGCCCGAGCCGCCCGGTTCCTAACGCGATCCCGGCCCCGAGACGGGACCACGGCCGGAGGGACGGCCCGCGCGTCGCGCGAAGGCGCGGGATCCGGGCGCCCGCCGTACCGGGTCCGTGTCAGGCGTTGCGCACCGCGGCCGCGCCGTGCAGCCCCAGCAGCTCGACGCCCCGCTCCCGCATCTCCACCTTGCGGATCTTACCGGTCACCGTCATGGGGAAGCCGTCGACCACGTGGACGTAGCGGGGGATCTTGTAGTGGGCGAGCCGGCCGGCGCAGAACTCCCTGACGGCCTCGGCGGTCAGCGGCCCGGCACCGGCGCGCATGACGATCCAGGCCATGAGCTCCTCGCCGTACTTCTCATCCGGTACGCCGACGACCTGCACGTCGGCGATGTCGGGGTGACCGTAGAGGAACTCCTCGATCTCGCGCGGGTAGATGTTCTCGCCGCCGCGGATCACCATGTCCTTGATCCGGCCGACCACGTTGACGTAGCCGTCCTCGTCCATGGTGGCCAGGTCTCCGGTGTGCATCCAGCGGGCCTCGTCGATCACCTCGGCGGTCCTGCCCGGCTCGTCCCAGTAGCCGAGCATCACCGAGTAGCCCCGGGTGCACAGCTCGCCGGCCTCGCCGCGCGGCAGCACGAGCCCCGTCTCCGGATGCACGATCTTGACCTCGACGTGCGGCATGACCCGCCCGACGGTCTCGGTACGGCGCGCCAGGCCGTCGTCGCTCCTGGTCATCGTCGAGACGGGCGAGGTCTCCGTCATGCCGTAGCAGATGGCGACCTCCTCCATGTTCATCTCGCCGACGACGCGCTTCATCACCTCGACGGGGCACGGGGAGCCGGCCATGATGCCGGTGCGCAGGCCGGACAGGTCGTACTCCCCGGCCAGGGCGAGCTCGGCGATGAACATGGTCGGCACGCCGTACAGCGAGGTGCAGCGCTCCTCCTGCACCGCGCGCAGGGTCGCCGCGGGGTCGAAGCCCGCCGAGGGGATGACCACGCACGCGCCGTGTGAGGCGGCCCCGAGGTTGCCCATGACCATGCCGAAGCAGTGGTAGAAGGGCACGGGCAGGCACACCCGGTCGGTCTCGCCGTAGTGCAGGAGCTCGCCGACGAAGTAGCCGTTGTTGAGGATGTTGTGGTGCGACAGCGTCGCCCCCTTGGGGAAGCCCGTGGTCCCCGAGGTGTACTGGATGTTGATCGGGTCGTCGAAGGCCAGCGTGGCCGCCCGCTCGCGCAGGCGGTGCCCGGGGGCCCGCTCCGCCAGGAGCCTCTGCCAGGAGGGGTCGCCGATGCAGACCGCGTCGCCGAACCCGATCTCCTCGATCATCGCCCGGTAGTCGGCGCCCTTGTGCCCGGCCGCGCTGATCAGCAGCCGCATCCCGGACTGCCCGACCACGTACGCCAGCTCGTGACCGCGGTAGGCGGGGTTGACGTTGACCAGGATCGCGCCGATCTTCGCCGTCGCGTACTGCACGAGCACCCACTCGGGGATGTTGGGCGCCCAGATGCCCACCCGGTCGCCCTTGGCGATCCCCCGGGCCAGCAGTGCCAGGGCGAGCCCGTCGACCTCTGCGTTCAGCTCGGCGTAGGTCCACCGGCGCCCGCTCGGCACGTCGACGAGCGCCTCCCGGTCGCCGAACCGCCGGACGGTCCGCTCGAAGTTCTCTCCGATGGTCTCGCCGAGCAGCGGGCTGCCCGCCGTCGCGCTGGAGTAAGACAACATGCGCACAGTGTGCGTCCCCGGAGCCGCCCCGGCCACCCCCGCGGAGCCCTGACGCGGGGGCCCGCCGAGCCCCGTGCGCCCCCGGGCCCGGCCGGGCTCCGTCCGGGGCGGCCGGGGCGCCGCTCCCGGACGGCCGGTCAGGACTGCGGCTGCTCCTCGGACGGCTCCTCGGGTGCGGCGGTGTAGGCGGCCGTGACGCGGTCGGCGGCGGCCCGGGCCTGGGCCTCGTCCGTGCCCGCCGCGATGCTGGCGTCCCGCCACGCCTGGCTGCTGAGCGTCGTGAAACGCCTGCCCTCCTCCGACAGCGGCCAGGCCGCGGCCTCCTGCGGGTCGACGCCCGCCCCGGACGACAGGTGCAGGGCCAGGCCCATCAGCGCCATGTCCCAGCCGATGCCGACCGCGCCCGGGCCGTACTCGGCCCACAGGTGCTCGTCGACGTGGGCGGTGTGCTCCAGCTCGAAGCGGGTGCCGCCGGCCTCCGGCGTCAGCCGGACCTCGATCCAGCTGACCATCCCGCCGTTCTCCCACGTGGCGGCGAAGCTCTGCGGCGGGTCGCACCGCTCGATCGTCCCGCTGGCGTTGCCCTCGAGCCGGTAGTGGCCGCCGACCTTCAGCTCCCCCGAGACGGGCATGAACCACCGGGAGATGCGCTCGGAGTCGGTGCAGGCGTCCCAGACGTCCTCGACGGGGGCGTCGTAGGTCTGGCTGACGGTCATGGTGCGGGCCTCGCCCGCCTCCAGCACCCGGCTGCCGAGCGTGCGCCGTACCGCGTTGATCTGGCTGGTCACATCGATCATGAGCTTCTTCCCTTCTCCGCACGCCGGTCGCGCGCCCAGGAAGGAAATTAACAGTGCTCGCTTATATAAGTCAACGACTATAAGGCCCTGATTTCGAACATCCGGCCGAACACGCGGGAGCCCCCGGCCGGGGGCCGGGGGCTCGTGGCGGCATCGGACCGGTGTCTCCTCCGCACCGGCGGCGCGTCGTCAGATCTGGGTTCCGGTCGGCGAGCAGTGCGTCGTCCGGGTGATCTCCGTACACGTCGTCTTGTCCGTCTTGGTGATCGTGCAGCAGGCCGCACGGCCGTGCACGCCGAGCTCAGCGAGCCCCACCTCCGGCAACATCTGCAGAGCGGACACCGACGTGACCACGTTGCCCATGGTCTTCACCTCCCTCCTGCGTCCTCAGTCGGCCATGAACGGGCTCGCTCCGCCGTGCTGGAGGCGGTGCAGGAAGGCGAGCGCGCCCGAGAGACCCACGCCGTAGTCGGGGACGACCGCGACGCCGGTCTCATCCGGGATGAGCAGGCGGCCCTCCCGGACGATGTACTGCAGGCACATGCACACCGCCAGATCGTCCGCCCAGCGGCGGTAGCGCCCGTCGCCGGTGAGATCGGCCATGTCCAGCAGGAAGTGGCCGTTGCCCGCCAGCCCGTGGCAGATCGACGGCGTCATGTGCCAGCGCGTGCGATGGACGGCGACGGCCGCGAGCGCGGCCAGTTCGCCGTAGCGTCCGACGCCCGTGGCCCGCCACAGCCGCACCAGGAACAGCCCGGCCCCGGTGGCGCCGTTGCACCAGTAGGCCAGCCGGCCCGGGTCGTCGGGCGCCTGGCCCCACCAGGCGGCCCCCTCCTCGCGGACGGCCGCGGCCACCAGGGTGTCCCCCGCCAGGCGGGCCAGTTCCAGGCAGTCGGACCGGCCGGTGACCTGCGCCGCGTTCAGCAGCGCGTAACCGACGCCCGCGCTGCCGTGCGCGAAGCCGTAGTGCGTCGCACCGGCGAAGTGGGAGTCGAGCTCCGCCGGCACCGGCCAGAACACGCCGTCGTCCCGCCGCGAGGCCGCGGCGACCAGCCCGTCGGCGCACCGGTCGATCCGGTCCAGCAGTTCCGGCCGCCCGCCGTCCCGCCACAGCCGCACGTGGGCCAGGGTGCTGCCGGCCACGCCGTGGCACACGTCGGAGATGGGCCAGGCCACGGGCAGGCCCATGGCCAGCCCGGCCGCCCGGCCGGCCAGTTCGGCGTCGTCGAGGGCCCGCGCCGCCTCGTGCAACGCCCAGACGGTGCCCGAGCGCCCGAACTGCAGGCCGGGCAGCGTGACCGGCTCCTCGGCCGCGCGCCGCTCCATCCATCCGCAGGCCGTACGAAGGGGCCCGGCCAGGGCGGGATCGTTCGCCGTGAGGCGGGCGAGCACGGCGGCCACCCCCGCGGCGCCGTGCTGGACGTTGCACGGGTCGGTGCCCTGGCCGAAGCGGCCGGACGGCCACAGGCGCCCGGGGTCGTCGGGCCTCATCTGCGCCAGCAGGTAGGCGGTGCCGTCGGCCAGGAGCCGCCCGGGGTCGGTGGCGGACCGCCGGGAGGGCGGCGCCGTCCCGGGGCGGCGCACGAACGCCCCGGCCCGCCCGGCCGTCCAGCGCCGCCCGGGGTCGCCGTCCATCAGGCCGGAGATCAGCGGGGCCAGGCGCCGGGCGGCCTCCCCGTGCTCGGCGGCCAGGGCAGTCCAGTCCTCCAGGACGTCCCCGGCCGGGCGGCCGTACGTCTCGTCCTCGGGGAGCACGGGCTTGCGCCCGGTGGCGACGAGGAAGACCAGCGCGCCCAGCCCGTAGCAGTCCGCCTCGGGGGTGGCGGCCACCGGGCCGGGACCCCCGAGGCACTCGGGGGCGATGTAACCGGGGGTGCCGACCACCTCGACGACCCGCCCGGCGGGGACCGCGAACTCCAGGTCGACGAGCCGGACCCGGCCCTCGTCGGACACCATCACGTTCCCCGGGGAGATGTCACGCAGCACCAGCCCGGCGTCGTGGACGGCCGACACCAGCCGGATCAGGCCGCCTGCCAGCGCGCGGGCCATCGGCCAGGGCGGGCCGGGCTCGCTGCCGGGCCGCTCGCCGACCCAGCGCTCCAGCGAGCGGCCGGACACCAGCTCCTCCACCAGGAACAGGTGCCCCTCCTGCTCGAACAGGTCGATCCTGCCCGGCACGACGCCCAGGGGCGCCAGCCGGTCCAGGGCGGTCGCCTCGTCGCGGAGCCGGTCGCGGATGTCCGTCCCGTCGGCGCTCGCCTCCAGGTACGGCCGGGCCTGCTTGATGATCACCTCCCGGCCGGTGCGGGTGTCGGTCCCCCGGAAGACACCGCCCTTGGTGGTGTGGCGGTAGGCCACGCGCGCCAGGTACCGCCCCTTGAGCAGCACCTCGGGGGGCCGCTCCGGCCGGGGCTCGGGAGCCACGTAGCCGGGGAAGGGAGGCGGGGCCCACCGCGGCGCGCTGAACCAGGCGTTGCGCCGGTCCTCGACGGGGGAACCGGCGGGGTCGACGAGCAGGTACCTGTAGTCCCCGTCCACGGTGAGCTCGCGACGGCCGTGGAAGACGCCGTAGCGGTAGTGGACCAGGCTTCCCGGCCGGTAGGGGCGGTCGGAGAGGATCTCCGGCCCCTGCAGGCCGAGGGTGGCACGGTCCAACTCCGCGGCGAGCTCGCGGAAGTGGTCGTCGTCGTCGGGGTAGGCCGTGATGAACTTGCCCGCCCCGCCCCGGTCGAACATGCGCGAGCCGAGCAGGTCGACGTGCTCGGGCGTGCGGGCGAACTTGAACGCGCAGCCCCGGCCGGCCAGCACGTCCGCGCTCCGGTCCAGGACGGCGGGCGCCGAGCCGCCGGTGGCCGACACGTGCAGCTTCCAGCCCTGGTCGCGGGCGCCGTGGCCGTCGGGGGTGACGAAGCACCAGAACTCGTCCGTCCTGATGTCCCAGGTCCGGGCCCCGTCCGCGCGGGACAGGGCCGCGCGGACGATGTCGATCAGCGGTGAGCCGTCCATGCGCAGACGATGGCGGGGCGCCAGGACGCCGACTACGTATTTTTATGGATAGACGGATCGGTTATCCCGGGTTGCCCCCGCGAGCGCGATGCCCTCGGCAGCGGGTCGTCCTCAGAACCTCTTCGAGCGCCTCAGCGCGGGCGGACGCCCGTCGGGGTCCACCGCCATGCGGTACATCGGCAGGGCCAGCGTCCGGCGCAGCCGGCCCAGCTCCGGAGTCGGGTGCGGGCGCAGCCGTCCGGGCGGGCGCGGGCCCGCGCGACCGCTGTGGTGCCAGGCCTCCAGCTCCGCCGCGGCCCTGGCGAACTCCTCGAAGGCGATCTTGGGATCGCACAGGTCGTCCACGTCGGACGGTTCGCGGTCCAGGTGCTCGGCCGCCAGCGCCAGGCGCAGTTCCCGGGGGAAGCGGCCGGCCCCGCCGGGCGGGCGCGGGTCGGGCTCCTCGTCGATCACCGCGCAGCTCAGCTCCGAGTCGTAGGTCCACGACCGCAGGTTGACGTTGTCCGAGCCGATCGTGGCCCACACGTCGTCGACCACGCACACCTTGGCGTGCACGTACACCGGCGTGTTCTCGTGGTTCTCGATGTCGTAGACCGCGACCCGGTCCCCGCCGGCCCTCTGCAGCCTGGCCAGCGCGTCGGCCCTGCCGATCAGGCTGGCCGGCCCGGCGAGCCAGCCGTCCTGGTCGGGGTGGCGGGGCACGACGATGATCATGCGCAGCTCCGGCTCGCGCTCCAGGGCCTCGGCGAACGGCTCGATCACCTCGGTGGACCACAGGTACTGGTCCTCCAGATAGACGAGCGAGCTCGCCGCCCGCAGCACCTTCTGGTAGGCCCTGGCCACGCTCCGCTCCCCCTGCGGCGCGAACGGGTACGCGCTGCGCCGGTAGGGATAGGTCCGCAGCAGCTGTACGGCGTGCGTCCCCACAGGCTCGGGGGGCGGTCCCGGGTCCGGCAGCGGCGGCACGTCGTCCATCCGCTCGAAGTGGTCGCGCAGGCGCTTGATCGGGTGGCGGGTCTCCGGGGCGGGGTCCTCCCAGCGCTCGCAGAAGACCTTCTCCACCTCGGCCACGGCCGGGCCCTTGATCATCGCCTGGACGTCGTGCCAGGGCGGCCGGTCGCCGTAGACCCCGGGCATGGCCACGGCCTGCGGGTCTCCCCGGTGCCGGGCGTCGTCCCGGCGGCTGTGGCACAGGTCGATCCCCCCGAGGAAGGCCACGTCCAGGGAGGCGTCCTCGTCGTGGCGCATGATGACGAACTTCTGGTGGTGCGACCCGCCGGGCCGTACCCGGGTGTCGAGCAGGCACTGACCGCCGGCGGCCTCGATCTTCTCGCCGAGGTGCCTGTTCTCCTCGGAGCTGAAGCGCAGCCAGTCCAGGTGCGATCGCCAGATCAGCCCCCTGACCAGCGCTCCCCTGCCCGCCGCCCGGGCCATCGCCTCGGCGATCGCGGGACCTCCGTCGGCGAGCCGCTCGTCGGGGTCGCCGCGCCAGTCGGCGAACAGCAGCAGGTCGTCCTTGCCGAGCCCGTCGATGCAGGCCGCGAGCTCGGCGAAATAGGCGGCACCGTGGATGAGCGGGCGCACCAGGTTGCCCGTCGACCAGGCGTCGAGCTTGGTCGCGGGGTTGCCCCGCTCCTCGTCGGTGAGGAACCAGTCCTCAAGCTTCACGTGCCTGTGCTACCCGGTCACCGCGCCGGCATTCCCCCGCGGGGTCCGCTGACAGGAAACTGGCGCCGCCCGGCAGCTTGCGGCCAGCGTCCGCACTGCTCTCCCGGCCGTCCGGAGCGGAGCATTGCCATGAGAGAACCGACCGGCTCACCGCACGATCCGTCGCCGAGCAGGCGATCAGGTCGTGGGAGCGACCACAGAAAGCAGCGGACATGGCGATCCACGACATCCAGCAGATCTCCGGGCGAGCCGGTTGCGGGGCCGCGGGCCCCGAACTCCCCCACGGCGCACGGCCCCGGACCCGTCCCACCGCTCCGGCCGGCGCAGATCCCGCATCGCGACCGGCCCGTCGCGACGACGTGGCGCTGCGACCGGTCCACCACGGCACCCGGCCCGACGAAGACCCGGGGCCGCGACCGGATCGCCGCGATGCCGGGGGCGGTCCGGCGATCCGCCGTGTCTCGGTGATCGGCTGCGGCCTGATCGGCACCTCGGTGGCGCTCGCGCTGCGGCGCCTGGGCGTGCAGGTGACACTGGCCGACCACGACCCGCGGTCGCTGCTGCAGGCGGTGCGCATGGGGGCGGGCGTCGCGCTGCCCGCCGAGGCGCCCCCCGCCGACGTGGTGGTCGTCGCCACCCCGCCCTCGACGGTCGCCGCCACGCTGCGCGAGGCCCAGGCCCGCGGGCTGGGCGCCGTCTACACCGACGTCGCCAGCACGAAGGCCCGCATCCTCGGGGAGGCCGCGCTCGCCGGGTGCGACCTGAGGAGCTACGTGCCGGGGCACCCGATGGCCGGGCGCGAGCTGTCGGGCCCGGGCGCCGCCCGCGCGGACCTGTTCACCGACCGGCGCTGGGCCCTGTGCCCGCACCCGCAGGCCTCGCCGCACGCGATGCGGGCCGTGGGCGAGCTGGTCGCGGCCTGCGGGGCGCGGGCCGTACTGATCGGGCCGCAGGAGCACGACCGGGCCGCCGCCGCGGTCTCGCACGCGCCGTACGTGGTCTCGGCGGCGCTGGCGGCCAGGTTCGCCGACGCCGACCGGTCGGCGCTGTCGCTGGCGGGCACGGGGCTGTGGGACGTGACCCGGGTCGCGGGCAGCCCCGCCGGTCTGTGGTGCGACATCCTCGGGCAGAACGCGGAGCCGGTCGCCGAGCACCTGGAGGCGGTGGCGCGCGACCTGGCCGCCGTCGCCTCCGCGCTGCGGGCTCCGGGCGGTACGGCCTCCGGCGCGGTGGCCGAGCTGCTGGGCCGGGGCAACCGGGGCCGCGAGCTCATCGTCGGCGCCTACCCGGCGGTCACGGAGCCGGCGCAGGAGAGCGCCGCGGCCTGAGGGCCGGGGCGGGAGAGCTGGGGAAGGAGAGCTGGGGAAGGAGAGCTGGGGAAGGAGAGCTGGGGAAGGAGAGCTGGGGAAGGAGGACCGGGAGAAGGGAGAAAGGAGCACCGGGGAGGGAGGACCGTGGAAAGGACGGCCGGGGGAAAGTCGGCCGGGGAAAAGGACGCTCCGCGACCCGTCATACGGGCCGCGGAGCCTTTCCAACCGGCGGGGAGGCGCGGGGTTGGGAGATTCGGTGTCCTCAAGCGGTTCGGGTGTCCTCGAAAGGGCCGGACGTCCCCGGCGGTTCCGGACGCCTCAGATGTAGAGCGTGTTGGGCGGCAGGCCGCACAGGACCCTGCCGTACAGTTCCGTGTTCGTGTTGGGGTGCATGAGGGCGTGCAGGTTCATGCTCTGGATGTCGCGCAGGATCCGCTGGATCGGCACGTCGGCGTAGATCGAGGACCCGCCGCTCGCCGTGGCGAGGATGTCGGCGGCCTCCTTGGCCAGCTTGCAGGCCGCGCCCATGTCGGCGCGCACCCTGGCGCGCTCCTCCAGGCTCCACTGCTCGCCCAGCTCGCTCTTGCGGTCGACCGTGTCCGCCAGGCGCCCGGCGTGGAACTGCGCCTGGTCGATCTTCAAGGTGGCCTCGGCGACCTGCAGGTGCGTCAGCGGCGCCTCGCTCTGGCTCTCGTAGCTGGTGTAGGTGATCTTGCGTCCGGGCAGCCGCTGCAGGAACGCCGTCCTGGCGGCCTTGGCCAGTCCCACGGCGGTGCCGACCGAGGAGGCCGAGGCCACCGGGAGCAGGGGCGCCCGGTAGATCGGCGTGCCGGCGTTCAGCCGGGAGGCGTACTGCTCCTGGAGCACCGCGGGCAGCGGCAGGACGCGCTCGGCCGGGACGAACACGTCCTGGGCGACGGTGCTGACGCTGCCGGTGCCCCGCAGGCCCGTGGTGTTCCAGTCGTCGATGATCTGCAGGTCCGACATCGGGACCAGCGCCATGATCGGCATGGGTTGCTGGTCCGGCCCCACCTGGATCGCCACGATCTCCTGCCAGTGGCTGTGCCAGGCGCCGCTGACGAACCCCCACTTGCCGTTGACCACCACGCCGCCCTCGACCGGGGCGGCCATGGCGGTGGGGCTCAGGGTGCCGCACACCCGCACGTCCGGCGTCGAGAACACCTCGTCCTGCACCTCGTCGGGGAACAGGCACGCCATCCACGTGGGGATCCAGTAGACCGCCGCCGTCCACGCGGCCGACCCGTCGGCCTGGCCGAGCTCCGCGGCCACCTCCACCAGGGTGCGCGTGTCGCACTCGTACCCGCCGTACCGGGCCGGGACCCTCAGCTTGAAGACGCCGGCGTCGGCCAGGGCCTCGATGGACTCGTCGTGGATGCGCCGGTTCTCCTCCGCCCAGGCCGCGTTCCGCTGCAGGACCGGCGCGAGCCCGGCGGCCCGCCGCAGAAGCTCTTCCCGCGCCGGGACCTCGGTCGTCAACATCATTTCCTCCTAGTCGTCGTCGGACGAGACGCTGAAGCCGCACGCCCGGCTCTCCGGCCCGCGAAGCACGCGCATCGCAACCGTTCAGGCCGCGCTGGAGACCCGCCCCTGCTCCGCGACCGTGGTGATCAGGGCGGGCAGGTCCGGGTCGTTCTCGAAGATGTCACCCACCTCGATCGAGATGCCGCACTCCTCCTCGATCCGCGAGACCAGGCGGACCGCGGAGATCGACTCGCCTTCCAGGTCGAAGAAGGTGGCGTCCTCCATTCCGTCCGGCACGTCCAGAACGTGCCGCCAGATTTCACCGACTTTCTCCTGTATGAAGGAGAAAGTGAGTTCGCTGGGACGATTTCCATTCATCCGCTGTCCTCCCTTGCCGGATAAACGTGACCCATGGCGTGCAGGTCATGGCGGGACGGCCTTAATGCCGGTTCCTGCTGATATATCGTCACAATTGAAAGGGCTGGGCACATCTCTGAAATTGCGCGGCGGTTGCCGGGGCGCTCAGCCCGTGTACGCCCTCGGGCCGCTCAGGGCGACCGGGGCCGCCGAAGGCACCGGGAAACCCGCGGGCACGGGGGCGGCGAAGGGGACCGGCGCCGCGGAGGCCGCCGGCGGAGAGGCGGGGACGGCCGCGGGCGCGGCCCGGTCCGGGGGCGGGAACGGCAGCGGCCCGCCCGCCAGGGCCCGGAACATGGCGGCCTCGACGTCCACACCGGTGGCGGCCTCGATGAGCGACAGGACGCGTTCCTCGGCCTGCCGTGTCTGCGCCTCGACCACCATCGGCCCGGCGTCGCCCAGGACCACCTCGGTGCGGGTGGGCCCGAACCGGTACCCGGTGGCGTCCAGGAAGGCGGTCACGAGCTTGACCATCTTCGTACGGGTGGAGGCGGGCAGCCACGCGGGATACACCTCGGGACCGCCCGGCTCGCCCGGCCGGGCCGGGTCCGCCTCCGGGCCCGTCCTGCCGCCCAGGTCGCCCGTCTCCGGCAGGCGGAACGGGGAGATCACGGCCTTGGGCCGGATGTCCACCACGTGATGGCGCCCGTCCACCGTGAGCGTCTGCACGGTGAACACCGGGCCGCGCATGAACTCCTCGACCGAGGTGACGAAGGGCAGGCCGGCCTCGCTCAGCAGCCGCCGCATCCGCCGCCTGTCGTTGATCAGGAGCAGGCACCCGGGCGGGTGCGGTGACATGCCCAGGACCCGCGCCTCCTCGCACACCGCCAGCTGCGTGTCGTGCCATCCCAGGTGGAGGATGTGCGCCACGTCCCTGCGCACGGCGGTCGTGAACACCAGCGTGCGCAGGGCGGCCACGTCGGCGAAGTCGGTGAGCACCAGCTGCTCGGCGTCGCGGGCCACGTCCTCGAGGTGATCGCGGCCCCTGAGGGCCGGATCCCAGATCGCGTAGACCCGCAGGCCCTCTGCCACGGCCTTGCGGACGTGCCGCCGGTCCGGCATGACCATGAGGATCCTGTCGTTCCGCATCACGGGCCTCCATTCGTCGGCGATCTTCTTCGAGACGGCCTGGTATCCATCGTCCTTCGGGGGCTTATGCGGCACATCTCCCGGATTGCGTGCCTGTCACGGCCCGGGAGCGGGCACCGCACGCCGAGAGATGCGCCGCGGCGTGCGCAGCGAACACCATGCGAAGGTGAGGGCCGGTGGCCGGGCCCCGTCCCGGCGTCCGCGCCGGTCGGTTCCCTCCCCCTTCCCCGTCCCAGCCGCTGAGTGAAGGAACGAACCATGAGCCCTGCACCGACCACCATCGACGAGACGACGGCCATCCGGCAGGTGCCGCAGCGCATCATCGCCGCCTGGGCCGCCAACGACGGCGACGCCTTCGCCGAGGTGTTCACGGAGGACGCCACCCTGATCCTTCCCGGTGACATCTACGTCGCCGGCCGCGAGGGCATCCGGGCCTTCATGGGATTCGCCTACTCCGGCCCGCTGAAGGGGACGAGGGTGGCCGGCGAGCCCCTGTCGGCGAGGTTCGTCACCGAGGACGTCGCGGTCCTGGTCACCCGGGGCGGCGTCCTGCACGGCGAGGAGACCGAGGTCGCGCCCGAGCGGGCCATCCGGGCCACCTGGGTGCTCGCCAAGCAGGACGGGCAGTGGCTGATCACCGCGTACCAGAACACGCCCATCGGTGCCTGACCCCGTCGTCGGCGCGGTCGGCGGCGTGAAGGCCCCCGGTGGAAGGGCGCTCCCGGCAGCGTCCTCCCGCCGGGGGCCCGCTCGTTTCCGGGAGAGCGGCACCGCGCGGAGATCGCCCCGGAGGTGGCGTGGAGACGGCCCGGTGAGGCCGCCACGGTGCGGAGACCACCCGGACAGAGCGCCGGAGCCCAGGCGACCGGGACCGGGACGGAGACCGGGGACGATCGGGACTCAGATGGAGACCGGGATCTCGATCCGCGTGTTGTCGCCCACCAGGAGCCGGTGGCGCATCCCGTCACGGTCCGCCGGCCGGACGACGGCCGAGCGCCCGATGATCGAGCCGTGCATCCCCCGGACCTCCTCGATCGACGCCCCGTCGAGCACGATCGAGTCGGACAGCCGGGTGCCGCGCAGGACGCAGTCGCGGCCGATGGAGACGCCGGGGCCGAGGTGGCAGTCCTCGATGACGGTGTTCGCGCCGACGATCGCCGGGCCCTCGATCAGGGAGCGCACCACGCGGGCCGTGGGATGGACGACGGCTCTGCCGCCCAGCCCGCCCAGCAGGTGCCGGTTGCACTCCAGCACGTCGTCGGCCTGCCCGGTGTCCTTCCAGTAACCCCCGTACTCGACGGCCTCGACCTTCGCCCCCCGCGTGACCAGCCACTGGATCGCGTCGGTGATCTCCAGCTCGCCCCGCCTGCCGGGGGCGACGGCGGTGACCGCCTCATGGATGGCGGGGCCGAAGAAGTAGACGCCGACCAGGGCCAGGTCACTGCGCGGCCGCCGGGGTTTCTCCACCAGCCGCCGTACGGCGCCGCCCGCGTCCAGCTCCACGACCCCGAAGCCGCGGGGGTCGGCCACCCGGTGCACCACGACCTGCGCCGCGGGCCGCCCGGCCCGGAACCGCTCGGCGAGATCGGCCACGCCGTCCGGAAGCATGACGTCGCCGAGGTACATGACGAAGTCGTCGTCGCCGAGGAACCCGCGCGCCGTCCGCACCGCGTGCGCCAGCCCCAGGGGCCTGTCCTGGGGGATGTAGGTGACGCGCAGGCCGAGGCGCGAGCCGTCGCCGATCGCCGCGGCGATCTCCCTCGCCCAGGCGCCCACCACGATGCCGACCTCGGTCACCCCGAGATCGCGGATGTTGCCCAGCACGTGCTCCAGGACCGGTTTGCCGGCGATCGGGATGAGCTGCTTGGGCATGGAGTAGCTGAAGGGGCGCAGGCGGGTCCCGGACCCGCCGGACAGTACCAGTGCCTTCATCGGTTCACTCTTCCGGATCTGCCGGGGGCGTCAGGAGAGGCCGCCGACCTCGTCGCGGCCCGGACGGTCACCCGCGCGCTCGAACGAAGTCCTTGAAGGAGGCCACGACGTAGTCGATCATCTCGTCGGTCAGCCCGGGGTAGACCCCGATGTGGAACGTCTGGGTGGTGATGATGTCGGTGTTGGTCAGCTCGCCGACGACGCGGTAGTCCTGGTCGGCGTAGGCGGGGTGACGGATCAGGTTCCCGGCGAACAGCCGGCGGGTGCCGATCTTCCGGTCCTCCAGGAAGTCCACCAGTTCCTTGGCGCCGAACGGCGCCCGCGGGTCGACCGTGACGACGAAGCCGTACCAGCTCGGGTCGCTGCGCGGGGTCGCCTCGGGCAGCAGCAGGTGGGGCACGCCCTCCAGCCCTTCGCGCAGCCGGCGCCAGTTGCGGCGGCGGGCCGCGCAGAAGTCGTCGAGCTTGTCGAGCTGGCTCAGGCCCAGTGCGGCCTGCAGCTCGGTGATCTTCAGGTTGTACCCGACGTGGGAGTAGATGTACTTGTGGTCGTAGCCGTGCGGCAGCGTGCCCATCTGGTAGTTGAAGCGCTTGAGGCAGGTGTTGCTCTCGCCCGGCTCGCACCAGCAGTCCCGGCCCCAGTCCCGCAGCGACTCGACGATCCGGGCCAGCAGCAGGTTCGAGGTCAGGACGCAGCCACCCTCCCCCATCGTCATGTGGTGCGCCGGATAGAAGCTCACGGTGGTGAGGTCGCCGAAGGTGCCGACCGGCTCGCCGTCGTAGGTCGACCCGACGGCGTCGCAGCTGTCCTCGATCAGGAACAGCTCGTGCTCCTCGGCGAGCCGGGCCATCTCCGCGACCTCGAACGGGTTTCCGACCGTATGCGCGATCATGATCGCCCTGGTCTTCGGCCCGATCGCCCGCGCGACCGCCTCCACGGTGGGGTTGTAGGTGCCGAGCTCGACGTCCACGAAGACCGGGACCAGGCCGTTCTGCAGGATCGGGTTCACCGTGGTGGGGAACGCCGCCGCGACCGTGATCACCTCGTCGCCCTGGCGCAGGCGCGCGTCCTCCAGCCGGTGGGAGGTCAGGGCCGACAGCGCCAGCAGGTTGGCCGAGGAGCCGGAGTTGGCCAGCAGCGCCTTGCGCCGCTTCATCTTGCGCGCGAAGACGGACTCGAACCTGCGTGCCCTGGACCCCCCGGCGACCCGCAGTTCGAGCGCGGCCTCGACCAGGGCCACGCGGTCCTCGACGTCGTGCACCGCGCCCGTCGGCCAGATCTCGGTGACACCGGGCACGAACTCCCCTGCGACCTCGACGTCCTGGTGGTACTTGCGCACCTCGTCCAGGATCAGCGCCTTGTGCTGGTTCATCTCCGGCCCCTCACTCATCGGGTCGACGAGGGAGATCATCCCCTCTGATCGCACCTTCACAGGATCGTTCTCCGCAGTTGCCCGTGCATCTCCTGCATTGCGGCGCGGAAGCCGGCGAGCACCGCAGACACCCGTCCGGCACGCCAAGAGATGCGGTAAGGCCGATCCTCGCTATGTGCTTGTGAAAGGAGATGATCCGAGGCGGCTGGTGCCTATTGCCTGGAATCAGAAAAATCGGCCGCATTCCTGTTGTAGGGAGATTTGCATGCGTTTTCTACCTGCCAGCGAAGACCCGAAAGTGGCGATTATCGGCCTCGGTTATGTCGGCTCCTGTTTCGCGGCGGTCCTGTCCGAACGCGGCTGGGACGTCGTCGGAGTGGACACCGACTCCCGCCTCATCGAGGAACTGACCGCGGGCCACTGCCGCTACCAGGAGGACGGCCTGGCCGGCCTGCTGCGGGACGGCATCGAGGCCGGGCGGCTGCGCGTCACCACCGACTACGCCGCCGTCCGCGACGCCGACGTCCTGCTGATCGCGGTCGGCACGCCGGTCGGCGCCGACGGGTCCCTGATGGACGAGCAACTGCGGGAGGCGTGCCTGCGGGTGAGCCGCCACCTGCGCGAGGGGCACCTGCTGGTGCTCAAGAGCACCGTGCCGCCGGGCACGACCCGCGAGTTCGTCCTGCCCCTGCTGCAGGAGAGCGGGCTCGTCTGCGGCGAGCACTTCGGGCTCGCCTTCACCCCCGAGCGGTTCGCCGAGGGTACGGCGCTGCGCGAGCTGCGCTCGCTGCCGATCGTGGTCGGCGGGATCGACGCCGACAGCACGCGGGATGCGGCGGACTTCTGGCGCCGGGCGCTCGGGGTCGAGGTGATCCCGCTGGCCTCGCCGGAGACCGCGGAGATCGTCAAGCTGGCCGACAACTGGTGGATCGACCTGAACATCGCGCTCGCCAACGAGCTCGCCAAGTTCTGCGGCCTGTTCGAGGTGGACGTCCTCGACGTGATCTCGGCGGCCAACACGGTCCCCAAGGGCACCGGGAAGGTCAACATCCTGCTGCCCAGCGTCGGCGTCGGCGGGTCCTGCCTGGTCAAGGATCCGTGGATGGTCTGGCACACGGCCCGGGACCGCGGTCTGGAGATCCACACCGCGCCGACCGGCCGGGCGGTCAACACGGGGATGCCGGAGTACACGGCCCAGCTGATCATCGACGGGCTGGTACGGCTCGGCAAGGACCCGGCCAGGTCGACGGTCGCCGTGCTGGGAGCGGCGTTCAAGAACGACACCGGCGACCTGCGGGCCACCCCGGTGGAGGGAGTCGTCACGACCCTGACCAAGGCCGGGGTCACGGTCCGCGTCTACGACCCGCTGGTGGACCCCCTGCAGGCGGAGGTCCTGCTGGGGATCGCCCCGTCGGCGAGCCTGAGCGAGACCGTCCGGGACGCCGACTGCGTCGCCGTCATGGCCCTGCACCAGGAGTTCGCCTCCCTCGACTTCGCCGGCCTGCCGGTGGCGGACCCGTGCCTGGTGCTGGACGGGCGGGCCTACTACGGCAAGGAGAAGATCTCCGAGCTGCGCGGGCTGGGCTACGCCTACGCGGGCATCGGACGCTGAGAGACGGTGCATCCGCCGCACGGCGAGGACATGACGCAGGCATGACGCAGGGCCGTCGCCGATCCGATCGGCGACGGCCCTGCGGCGTTCCTGCCGGCCTCCCGCCTAACGCGGGCCCGTGAGCGCCGGGCGGGCCGCCGCCGGATCCGCGGGCGCCGGACGGGTTGAACGCGGTACCGGCCGGTGCGCCCGTACGACGGCCAGTTCGGCGTCCAGGGCGTCCATCGCGGCGTCGAGCTGGACATCCGACAGATACGGCGCGGGGCCGAGCCGCAACATGTCGCCGCGGCTGTCGGCGAGCACGCCCCGAGCGGCCAGCCCGTCGCACAGCCGCGCCGCGTGCGGTGACCGCAGCGCGAGGAACCCCCCCAGGCCCTCCAGCGGCGTGCCGGTGTCCCTGCTGATCAGCCCGCCGGTGTCCATGGCGTCGAAGCGCGCGCACAGCCGGGCGAGCTGGCGCTGGGAGACCCGGCGCAGCAGAGCGGGGGTCAGGCCGTGCTCGTCGAAGAAGCCGAACACGCGGGCCGCGCGGTAGTGGCTGGTCGGGTCGTAGGTGGCGCCCGAGAAGGCCTGCGCGCCCGGCGGATAGGCCACCCGGTCCGGCCTCGTCTCGGCGGACAGCTCGGCGAACTCGGCGAACCAGCCGGTGATCACGGGTCGGTACCCCGCGGCGTGCGGCGGGACCCGCAGGAAGCAGTTCCCCTCGCCGAGCTGGAGGTACTTGTACCCGCCGCCGACGATCCACGCGGAGGGGATCGCCGCGGCGGAGAAGGGGACGGCGCCGAGCGCGTGGTAGGCGTCGACGAGCAGCTGCGCGCCCCTGCGCTCGCACTCCCCCGCCAGCGCTGCGAGGTCCGGCACCACTTTGGCGGTCTCGTACATCACCGCCGAGACCAGCACCGCGGCGGTCCTGTCGTCGACCGCCGCCGCCAGCCGTTCCGGCAGGGTGCCGACGGGCTCGGCGGGCACGCGCACCAGCTCCAGGCCCTCCTCCGCCAGCCGGCCGAGCTGGCGGCGCAGCGTGTGGAACTCGCCGTCGGAGGTCACCAGCCTGGGCCGCTCCCCGAGCGGCAGCGCGGACAGGAAGCGGAGTACCAGCTCGTGGGTGCTGGCGCCGAGCGCCAGGTCGGCGGCCGGGTCACCCAGCGCGCGCCGGAAGCCGGCCCGCACCTGCTCCGCCTTGTCCATGGCGCGGCCCCATTTGGCGTCCACCTCGAGCGCGGCGTCCTGGAAGGCCTCCAGCTGGCCGTCGAGCGCGACGTCCGGCCAGGCCTGGTGCGAATGGCCGGTGAGAAGCAGGCGCTCCGAGACGCGGAACATCGTGTAGTGCGGCGCGAGGTACGCGGACAGGTCGTCGTTCATGCGCCGCGCACCTCCCACAGCACGGGGAAGGTCGGGGTGGCCCAGGTCGTGGCCAGGTGGGCGGCGCCGGAGCTGCCGCCGGTGCCGCGCCGGGCCCCGATCATGCGCTGCACCATCTTGGTGTGCCGGTAGCGCCACTCCTGCAGCAGCCGGTCCAGGTCCAGCAGCCCCTCCCCGACCTGGGCGGGTACCATGTCGTCCCGATTGACCTGGACGAGCACCTCGCGTACCGCCCGGCCGGCCTCGAAGGGCAGGACGGGATCCCTGTGCAGCGCCTCGGCGGGCATCGGATAGCCCTGCAGCGACAGGTAGTGCAGGAAGGAGTCGAGCACGGACCGCCTGCCCATCGCGGCCTCGATGCGCAGCCGTTCGGCGCCGCCCTCCTCGTAGTGTTCCAGCGCGGTGCGGTCGCGCAGCCCCAGCACCGCCTCCAGCTCGCGGAACTGCGCGGACTGCGCGCCGCTCGCGGAGCCCAGGCAGCCGCGGAACCCGGCGAACTGCGCGGGCGTCAGCGTGTCCATGACGTCCATCTGGTCGACGGCCACCTGCAGCACGGCCACGCAGCGCCGCAGCGTGTGCAGCGCCGGGCCGCTGTCGCCGGCCTCCAAGTGCTCCTGCAGACGGCCCAGCTCGTGCAGCAGCAGCTTGAACCACAGCTCGTAGACCTGGTGCACGACGATGAACATCATCTCGTCGTGATCGCGCGAGCGGGGCCGCTGCACGTCGAGCAACCGGTCGAGCTCAAGATAGGAGGAGTAGGTCAGGCGGGTCTCCTGAGCCAGCGCGGAGCCGTTCATGCCACCGCCTCCAGGGCTCGCCTGTTCACCTTGCCGGAGGCGGTCTGCGGCAACGCGTCCACGAACATCACATCCCTCGGATACTTGTACGGCGCCAGCCGCGCCCGCACGTAGTCCTTCACCTCCTGGGCCGTCAACGGCGCCGTGGCCACCACGTGCGCGCGGGGCAGCACCAGCCCGCCGGCCTCGTAGCCCACCACCGCGCAGTCGGCCACCGCCGGATGGCCGCGCAGGCAGTTCTCGATCTCGGCGGGCGCCACGTACACCCCGCCCACCTTCAGCAGGTCGTCGACGCGGCCGCGATAGTGGAAGAAACCGTCGGCGTCCCTGCTCACCAGATCACCCGAGCGCACGGTGCCCGGCGCCACGAAGGTGGCCGCCGACCTGTCCGGGTCGCGCCAGTACTCCATCGCCACAGCCTCTCCGGTGATCTCCAGCCGGCCCGCCTCTCCGTCCGGCACCGGCTCGCCGCGCTCGTCCACGACCCTCAGCCGGTAACCGGGCACCGCGGTGCCGAGGCTGCCGGCGCGGCTCCGACCGGGCCGGTTGGACAGGAAGATGTGATACGCCTCCGAGGAGCCCAGCCCGTCGGCCACCTCGACGCCGAAGGTCTCCAGCCACCTGCGGTGCAGCTCGGCCGGCAGGGCCTCGCCGGCCGAGACGCACACCCGCAGGCTGCTGAGGTCCTGGCGAGCGGCCTCGGGGTGGGCGAGCATGGCGCTCATCATGGTCGGCACGTTGACCAGGATCGTGGGCCGGTGCTCGGCGATCAGCTCGAAGATCCGCTCCGGCGTGCTGCGCTCGGGGAAGACGACCCCCGCCGCGCCCGCACCGAACGGGAACAGCGCCGTCAGGTCGCGCGCGTAGCCGAAGAACAGCTTGGGCACCGGCAGCACGATGTCGTCGGGCCCGATGCCGAGCACGCCCCTGGCGTACCCCTCGAAGCTCAGGTGCGGGCTCCTGGCGGGCAGGACGCACGCGCGCGGCGCGCCCGTGCTGCCGGTGGTGAACTTCCACAGCGCGACGTCGCCGGCCGCCACGGGGACCGGCTCCAGCAGGTCGTCCTGGGCCTCTGCCAGCGTGCCGAAGTGCCGTTCGCCGGGCAGCAGCTCGCCCTCCGCCACGCCCGCCACCAGCAGGCCGCGCGCGCCCGCGGCGCGCAGCCCGCCGAGCGCGGCTGCGCCGGTGACGATGACGCGCGGCTCGGCGTATTCGAGGAAGTAGCGGTAGTCCTTGGGCTGGAGGTAGGTGTAGACCTCGGCGGTGACCGCGCCGATGAGCTGGGCTCCGTACCACGTGGCGACGAACTCGGGGCCGTCGCTGAGGCAGATCAGGACGCGGTCGCCGCGGCGAACCCCCAGGGCGCGCAGCGCGTTGCCGGCCCTGGCGGCCAGCGAGCGCAGGTCCGCGTAGCTGAGCGGGCCCGATGGGGTGATGAGCGCGGTCCTGTCGCCGTCGTTCCCGTCGAGGAACCGCTCCGCGATGTTCAGGGAATTCATGGGTGCCTCCTTCACCTCTCACGGTGCCTGGCGGACCGCGCTGAAGGGAGGCGTGGAGGGGACAGCAAGATGGGGGGCGCTGACAGGTTTGTGCCAATTTCTTGGCGGATGCGAAATCGCTCCGGGCACGCTGACACGGCCGGCACCTTCACGGCGTGAAAGGCCGGCCGTCGGATGAAAAAGCCGGCCGTCGGATGAGAGGCCGGAGAGGGGAGCCGCCCTCAGGCGGCGACCTCGTCGATGGCGGCGCGGACCGCAGGCCAGGCGCGGGAGAGCGGGTCGATGAGCTTGAAGTGCCCGACCTCGGGCAGTTCGACCAGCTTGGCGGCCGGGTTGCGCGCGGCGTAGTCGCGGCTCATCTCCACGGGCACGACACGGTCCCCGGCGCCGTGCACCAGCACCAGGGCGCCGTCTCCGCGCCAGGGCAGGCGCATGGTGTCCACCTCGGGCAACAGCTCGGTACGGCCGCCGACCAGCGCCGCGGCGGCTCCTGCGCCGAGGCCGTCGGCGTGCGTCCTGCCCACGTCCGACAGGGCGGCCAGGGCCACCACGCCGGCGATCCCGCCGCCCGAGCAGCCGTGCCGGAGCGCGAGGTGGCCGCCGGCCGAGTGGCCCGCCAGGACGACGGGGCCGCGGGCGGGCGCCTCGGCCAGGACCGCGGCGACGGCGGCGGCGACGTCGTCGAACGTGCCGGGATGGCCGCCGCCCTCGTGGCCGATGCGGCGGTACTCGACGGAGCAGACCGTGTAGCCGCCGGCGGCCAGGGCGTCGGCCATGGGGCGGACGTGGAGGCGGTCGTACTCGGCGCGCCAGAACCCGCCGTGCACGAGGATGACGACCCCGCGCCCCCCTCCCTCCAGCAGGTCGACGACCTGCTCGGGGTGGGGTCCGTAGCGGATGACCCGATCCGGCGTTCTGACGTGGCGTGACAGCAGCTCGTGGTAAGGCATGCGCGGGCCCGTGAAGGTCGGCGGCCGTCGCCCGTGACCACCGCCGGCGGAGGTGCCCGCGGGCGTCATCGGGCGGACGGCCGGTGATGACGGGTGGCCATGAGGCGACGGCCTCGGTGTCCGGGGAAGGGACGTACGCGATTCCCTGGCGCGATTCCCGGGCGCGGTCCCGGGCGCGGTCCCGGGCGCGGTCAGAACAGTTCGAAGGCGTACGGCGAGGTGTGCCACCTGAACGCGGTCGAGGCCGCGGCGAGCGCGCCGGGCCGTACCTCCTTGACCTGGCCCGTCTGGACCAGCGCCGACAGCGAGGTGCCGCCCATGTAGACCGCGCCGAGCGCGCGGACGTCGAGCCACAGCTCGGGCTGCTCCGAGGTGGGCGTGCAGGTGGCCGACTCCGGCGAGCCGGTCAGCCGGTAGGTGCCCGAGTTCTCCGGCATGAACTCGTCGGTGACCTCGATCACGACGTCGATCGACGTCGCGTACCTCCGGGCGGCCAGCGCCTTGGGCACGTCGACCACGCGGATCCACAGCGCGTCGCACAGGTGCGCGTCGAGCTGGCGCGGCTCGCCGACCCAGTGGAACAGGGGCTCGTCGACGCCGACCGCCCAGGTCGAGGCGGAGCGGGTGAGGTCGACGGACAGCAGGAAACGCCACAGCGCCCGGTAGGCCTCGGGGGTGGTCGAGACCTGCTCCACCACCACGACGTCGCCGATGGGGCCGTTGGCGGTCCAGTTGCCCCTGACCCGCCACAGGGCGTAGCCGTCGATGCCGTCGTCGCCCTCGTGCACCACGACGCGCAGCGCCGAGGCGCCCTGGCGGGCCGCCATGTGGTCGGACAGCCGGTAGTCCCAGTGCTCGGCGGTGCGCTCGGACCAGCCGGGACGGTCGGCGTAGACCTGGTCGTACACCTTGACCAGCGCGTCGCGCAGGTCGGCGACCGTGCCCGCGACGATCCTGCCGGGCTCCTCGCCCTTGGGCACGGTGACCTCGCGGGCGTTGACGTTGAGCCCGAGCCTGCGCACGGCCAGGCCGTAGCCGAAGCGGCCGTAGATGCGGCCCTCGCTGGCCCAGCAGAGCGTGATGGGCTCGCCGAGCGCCCGCGCGTCCTCGAAGTGCCTGCGCATCAGGCGGGTGAGGATGCCCTGGCGGCGCACGGTGGCCGAGACCGCGCCGCGGCAGCCGTGCGCGGCGGGCACCACGGCTCCGGGGACGGCGATCTGGCGGGTGTTGGCGCCGAGCGTGCCGACGACGCGGTCACCTGCGCGCACGATCAGCGAGCGCTCCGGCTCGAACAGCGGGCGCTCCGCCTCCAGACTCTGCGGATCGCCGTCGATGTTGATACCGGCGGAGAACATCGCATAAATGTCCTCCCAATCCTCTCGGGTAGGAACCTCGATCGTCACTTCGTCGTTCTGACCAGCCACAGCCATGACCAAAGCCTCCGGATTGTCGATGCTTTCGTATCGTGACCTGGCCGCGTACCGTGAATCACCTTTTGAATTGCGCAGCGCCCCTTCCGGTGTGCGCTGCGCCACTGTCGGGAAAAGCATGCTGGGAGAAGCCCGGCTGCGATGCTTACGGCATCGTGATGTGACGTGTGCCCGGCATCCGATCCGGATGGAATGCCTTCAGCGAAGGGGAGAACACATGGATGTGAAGTCAGCGGACGGCACCACCATCGCCTACGACCGGTCGGGTTCCGGTCCGGCCGTGGTGCTGGTCCAGGGAGGGTTCAGCGACCGCACGCACCCGATCTGGGCCGGGCTGGCGGCCGCGCTGTCGGATGAGTTCACGGTCTACAACTACGACCGGCGGGGACGGGGCGGCAGCTCCGACAACGAGTCCTACGAGGTGGAGCGCGAGATCGAGGACCTGGCCGCGGTCATCGAGGCGGCCGGGGGCTCGGCGGCGGTGTTCGGCGGATCGTCGGGCGGCGCGCTGGCGCTGCGGGCGGCCGCGGCCGGTCTGCCCATCACCAAGCTGGCGGTGTACGAGCCGCCGTTCATCGTCGACGAGTCCAGGGCGCCGATCCCCGAGGACTTCCGCGAGCAGCTCGCCACGCTCGTGGCCGAGGGCAAGCGGGGCGAGGTCGTCGAGCGCTTCATGGTCGAGGCGGCCGAGGTGCCCGCCGAGATGGTCGGGCCGATGAAGGAGTCCCCCTACTGGGAGGGGATGACGGCGGTGGCGCACACGCTGGTGTACGAGGCCGCGGTGTGCGGGCCGGGCAACAAGCTGCCGGCCGGGGAACTCGGCAAGATCACGGCACCGACGCTGGCCCTGTCGGGCGGCAACAGCGGCGCCTGGATGCAGAGCGCGGGCAAGGCGGTGGCCGAGACGGTGCCGAACGGTGAGTTCAAGGTGCTGGAGGGCCACGGCCACGACATCGCCCCCGAGGCGCTGGCGCCGCCGCTGGCCGAGTACTTCCGCGGCTGACCGAGTACTTCCGCGGCTGATCCAGGCGGACGACGTCCGCACCGCTCCTCCGGGGCAGCTCTCCCCGGGGGAGCTTCGCCGTTCCCGGAGTGCCCGTGCCGTCCATCGCGTGCAGGCCCCGGAGCGACCGCGTGCAGGCCCCGGAGCGGCAGCCCGGAGCACACGGGACGCACCGATCGGGCGGCCGGCGAGGTCGCCCTCGCCGGCCGCCCGGGGCCGGTCCCGTCTCAGGCCCGCAGCGGCCCGTGCGGGTCGGAGGTCAGTTCCTTCAGCAGGGCGCCGAAGTCCTCGATCATCCTGTCGACCGTCTGCTCGGCGTACAGGTTGGTGTTGAAGGCGAACGAGCCCACGATGTCGCCGGTGGAGTCGATCTCCAGGTGCCACATGCCGCCGTCGGGCACGTCGCCGCCGTCCCACTGCGACAGCCGCCTGCGGTGGATGACCTCGTACGCCAGCCCGCCCACGCGCCCGCGCTCGCCGCCGGGCGGCGACTTGAAGACCTGGAAGGCGACCACGGCGCAGTCGTCCTTGGTCACCGGGGTCATCAGCTCGGGCGCGACGCCGAGGATCTGCCCGAACGGCAGGTCGTTGGCGTAGGCCTCGACGCAGGTCTGCCGGGTGCGGGCGATGACGTCCCGGAAGGTGCGGCAGTCCTCCAGGTCCACCCGGAACGGCAGGTAGTTGAAGAACGACCCGACGGTCTCGTGGAAGCGGGAGGGCCCGCGTCCCGAGGAGAAGCTCGGCACGACGACGTCGGCGGTGCCCTCGCGCCGGCTCAGGTAGACCGCGTAGGCGGCGAGCAGCACCATGAACGGCGAGCTGCGCGTCTCCTTCACGATGTCCCTGACGGCCCCGGTCAGCGTGCCGGGCAGGCTGAAGCGCCGCCAGGCCGTGGTCTTGGGCAGGCCGGCCGAGCGCAGGTGGTCGGTCCCGGTGCCCAGGACCTGCGCGCCCGCCAGCTTCTCGCGCCAGTACGCCAGCGCCTTGTCGTTGCCCTCCCCGCCGGCGCCCGCGCGCTCCCAGTCCACGTAGTCGCGGTACTGCGACACCTCGGGCAGGGCCGGCGGCCGGTGACCGGTGCGCACGGCGTACCCGTGCGCCACGTCCCGCATGATCAGCCGGATCGACCACTCGTCGACGGCGGTGTGGTGGGCGACCAGGCCCAGCACCGCGTCCTCGTCGTCGAAGCGGCCGAGCACCGCGCGGATCAGCGGCAGCTCCCTGATCGGGAACGGCTCCGCCTCGGCGTCGTTGAGCAGTTCCTCCGCGCGCCGGTCCCGGTCGTCGCCGGGCAGGTCGCGCACGGTGAGCCGGACCTTGCCGGGCGGATGGACGGCCTGGTGGCCGTCGCCGTCGCGGACGATCTCGGTGCGCAGCGCCTCGTGCCGCGCCACGACCTCGTCCAGCGTCTCCTGCAGCACCGCCGGGTCGAGGGACCCGGTCAGCCGGTAGCCGCAGACGATGATGTAGCGGGGGCCGAAGGGGCCCGTCTGGTCGCCCTGGTCCCAGGCCCGCAGGAACCCCTGGTTCCAGGAGAGCGGAAGCAGCTCGGTGACGCTCACGGCTTCGCACTCCTCGCCAGGGTCCGGTCGTTCTGGGCCGGCTGATGCTTCGACCGCGCGGGCGTGCCGACCCAGGGCAGCGCGTTCCACAGGATCCTGGCCAGCATCGGCGGCTTCATGAGCTCCTCGGGCCCGTCGATGAGGCCCGCGCCGCGCATGTAGGCCCCCGCCACGACGGGGTCCTTGGTGGCCGCCTGCTGCACGAGGCCGAGGAAGGCCCCGGCCACCCGGACGGCGGGACCGCGCTCGCCCTCCACTCCGGGGAAGCCCATGTCGACCGTGTGCGTCATCTCCCACGGCTGGTTGATGGCGCTGCCGGCCAGGTCGGCGAAGTACTGCAGGGGGTCGGGCAGCGCACCGGTGTGCAGGTGCTGGCGGATGACCAGGGCGGACAGCGCGGCCACGGTCATGCCCTGCGCGTAGACGGGGTTGAAGCAGCACACCGCGTCGCCGGTCACCAGCAGGCCGTCGGGGAAGCGCGTCATCTTCTCGTAGCGGCGCCGCAGCGTCGTCGGGAAGCGGAAGGCGACGGGCTCGTCCAGCGGCTCGGCGTTCTGCACGGCGTCATAGATGTCGGGCGTGGCCAGCGTCTTCAGCCACGCGTACAGGCCCTCCTGGTCGGTGGGCGGATGGTCGCCGAGGATGCCGTACGTGGTCAGCTCGACGCGGTCACCGTCGGTCTTGGTGAAGATGGCGCCGCGCGGAAGGTCCTTGTTGGCGACCGGGTTGATCGACAGATCGCCGTGGTAGGGGTCCTCCTTCAGGCGGTAGTGCTGCGTGACGTACCCGAGGCCGATCTTCGTGCGCTCCTCCTCGACCCGCGGGTAGCCCTCGGCCTCCAGCCAGATCGGCGTGCGGGAGCCGCGCCCGGTGGCGTCGACCACCAGGTCGGCGGAGAGCACCTGCGGCTCGCCCTCGCCGTCGAGCGGCTGCACCTTGGCGCCGGTGACCCGGCTGCCGTCGGGGCTGAACTCCAGGCCGAGGATGTCGTGCCGCTCGGCGAAGACCACGCCGGGCAGGACCCTGGTCCGCTCCCTGATGTGGTGCTCCAGCTTGGGGCGGCTGGCCGCCACGCAGACCAGGCCCGCGTGCTGACGCTGGAGAGGCTTGCCGTTGAAATACCAGCGCACGTCACCGGCCAGGTCGCCGGTCGGCACGCCGTCGGCGAACAACCCCTCGGTGATGCCCGGATACAGTTCCTCCATGACCTGCTGGCCGCGGGCCAGCAGACCGTTGATGTGCCGGCTCTGCGGGCATCCCCGCCGCGGGCCCTGCACACCGATCAACTCGTCGCGGTCGACGATGACCACCTCGTCGTAGGCGTCGGAGAGCACTCTGGCGGCGAAAAGCCCCGCGAGACTGCCGCCGAGCACCACCGCGCGGGTCTTTGACACATCACCCATCGGATCGCCTCCTGCGCGCTTTAGCGTTCACCACAGGGTCACACCGGAGGCGATGCGCAACATCTTCTGAATTGCTGGCCGCAGGGCAGCGCAATTCTTCGGAAATTCCGCGCGGGGCGCCGTGTGATTCTGGCCCCATGAACGAGTTTTCCGACAAAACGGTTCTCATCACCGGCGGCGGCAGCGGCATGGGGCTGGCCACCGCACAGCGGCTCCTCTCCGAGGGCGCGCGGGTCGTGCTCGCGGGACGCAGCCCCGAGCGCCTGGACAAGGCGGTGCGCGAGCTCGGCGCGGGCGACCGGGTGCTCGCCGTGCCCACCGACGTCTCGCGCCCCGGCGAGGTCGGCGCGCTGGTGTCGCGCATCGAGCAGGGCTTCGGCACCCTCGACGGCGTGTTCGCCAACGCGGGCGTGGCCGGCTTCTCCCGCAGCGGCGACGTCACCGAGGAGGCCTTCGACGACATCGTCGCCACCAACCTCAAGGGCGTCTACTTCACCGTCCAGCAGGCGGTGCGGCTGATGACCGGCGGCGGGTCCGTCGTCGTCAACGGCTCCTGGCTGGCGCACCGCGGTCTGGCCTTCACCTCGGTGTACGCGGCCAGCAAGGCCGGTGTGATCAACCTGGTGCGCACGCTGGCGGCCGACCTGGCGCCCGGCGGCATCCGGGTCAACGCGATCAGCCCCGGCTACATCGTCACCGAGATGTTCGAGGCCATCTCCAACACGCCGGAGGCACAGGAGGCGTGCCGGGCGCAGGTGGCGCTCGGGCGGCTCGGCACCGCCGAGGACGTGGCGGACGCGGCGGTGTTCCTGCTCTCGGCGCGCTCGTCGTACATCACCGGGCAGGAGCTGCGGGTGGACGGCGGGCTGACCACCTCCGTGCCCCTGTGAGCCGTACCCCTGTGAGCCGTGCCTCCGTGCGCCGGCGAGCTGCTCATCCGTAAGTCCGCACGTGGCGAGATGCGGCGGGCAGACGGCCGCTCGAAAGATGGAGCAGGGCATTCCCATAGAAAGGAACCCACCGTGTCCTCCACACCCCCTGCCGTACGCGGCGATCTGCCCGCGCTGACGGGAATGCGCATCATCGCCGCGTTACTGGTTTTCCTGAGCCACGTCATCTTCCCCTTCACAATGGGAAACCACGATCCGGCGACCCCGTTCGCGGACGACGGCATCACCCAGACGCTGATGTGGCTGTTCTATCCCGGCGGTTCCATCGGGGTGTCGTTCTTCTTCATCCTGAGCGGCTTCGTGATCACGTGGTCGGCCAGGCCGGGTGACCGGATCCGCGCCTACTACCGGCGCCGCGTCGTGAAGATCATGCCGAATCACGTGGTGACGTGGGCGCTGGCCATGCTGCTGTTCGCCGGGTCGTACACGGCGCTGTGGGGCCTGCCGAACCTGTTGCTGCTCAACACCTACACCACCGACAACGGAATCTGGGGCGGCGCCAACATGCCGGCCTGGTCGCTGAGCGCGGAGATCCTGTTCTACCTGCTGTTCCCCCTGCTGATCGTTCCGATCAGGAAGATCGCCGACAGCCGCCTCTGGCTGTGGGCGGGCCTCGCCGTCGTCGGCATGGCCGTCGTGTGCCTGGTCACGCTGACCCTGGTGCCCGACGCGCCGAGGTACCCGGGCGAGGCGCTGTCGCTGCCGCAGTTCTGGTTCGTCTACCTGTTCCCGCCCGTGCGGCTCTTCGAGTTCGTGCTCGGCATGATCCTGGCCAGGATCGTCATCGCGGGCAGGTGGCCGCGCATCGGGGTGCTCCCCGTGACGGCGCTGATGGTGGCCGGCTACGCGGCCACGCTGTACGTCCCCTGGCCCTACAGCGTCTCCCTGGTGACCGCCGTCCCCTTCGCCCTGGCCATCGGCACCTTCGCCAGGGCCAACCTCGAGGGCAGGAAGACGTTCTTCGGCACCGGGCCCATGGTCTGGCTGGGACAGATCTCCTTCGGCTTCTACCTGACCCAGTCCATCGTCCTGTACTGGCTGCGTGAGGCGGTGCTCGGCAAGGCCGAGTACGGCCCCGTGGGCGGCACCCTGCTCGTGATCGCGCTCGCCGGCGCCACCGTCGTGACCGGCTGGCTGCTCTACACGCTGGTGGAACGGCCGGCCATGAAGTACTGGAGCAAGTCCCGCAAGCCCCAGGTCAAGCAGGAGACCGTCGAACAGCCGCCCGTGGGCGCGCTGACCAACTGAAGAAAGGGAGCTCGATGGACGTGAACGCACCGGCGAAGGCCGGTACCCGCGAGTGGCTCGCACTGGCCATCCTGGCCCTGCCCACGCTGCTGCTCTCGATCGACATGAGCGTGCTCTATCTGGCACTCCCCCACCTGAGCTCGGAGCTGGGGGCATCGCTCACCCAGCAGCTGTGGATCACCGACATCTACGGCTTCGTCATCGGCGGCCTGCTGGTCACCATGGGCCGCCTCGGCGACCTCATCGGCCGGCGCAAGCTGCTGCTCACCGGCGCCGCCGCCTTCACGGTCGCGTCGGTGCTGGTCGCCTACTCCACCAGTGCCGAGATGCTCATCTTCTCCCGCGTGCTGCTGGGCGTGGCCGGCGCCACCATCATGCCGTCGACGATGTCGCTGATCGCCACCATCTTCAAGGACCCCGCGCAGATGGGCACCGCGATCTCGGTGTGGATGGCCTGCTTCATGGGCGGCGTCGCGCTGGGTCCGGTGGTCGGCGGCGTGATGCTGGAGAACTTCTGGTGGGGCTCGGCGTTCCTGCTGGCCGTACCGGTCATGCTGCTGCTGCTCGCGACGGGGCCCAAGCTGCTGCCCGAGCACCGTGACCCCGCGGGCGGCCGGCTCGACCTGCCCAGCGTCGCGCTGTCGATGGCGGCCATCCTGCCCTTCATCTACGGGCTGAAGGAGCTGGCCAAGCACGGCTGGCAGCTCTGGTACGGCGTCGCCGTCGTGGCGGGACTCGCCTTCGGCCTGGCGTTCGTGCGGCGGCAGCGCAGGCTGGAGTCGCCGCTGCTCGACCTGAAGCTGTTCAAGCTGCCGGTCTTCCGGGCCGCGATCTCGATCATGATTCTCGGCGGCGTCGTCAACGGCAGCTTCTTCCTGGTCAGCATGTTCCTGCAGACCGTGGTCGGCCTGTCGCCGCTGGCGACGGGGCTGTGGGTGGTGCCCTCGACCGCGGCGACCATCACGGGCGTGATGATGGCGCCCGTGATCGCACGGAAGGTGCGCCCCGGGTACGTCATCGCGGCGGGCCTGGTGATCATGGCGGCCGGCTACTTCGTGCTGAGCCAGCTCGACACCACCTCCGGTGTGAGCCTGGTGCTGACCGGTCTGGTCATCGGCTCGATCGGCGCGGGCCCGATGGGCGCGCTCGGCAACGCCCTGATCTTCGGCTCCGTCCCGCCCGAGCGGGCGGGTTCCGCCTCCGCGGTCTCGGAGACGGGCGGCGAGCTCGGCATCGCGCTGGGCGTGGCCGCGCTGGGCAGCGTCGGCACCGCCGTCTACAGCGCCCAGATCTCCGGCGCCCTGCCCGCGTCCGTGCCGCCGGCTCTGGCGAACACCGCCGGTGAGGGCATCGCGGGCGCGATCAACGCGGCGCAGCACGCGACGGCGCCCGTGGCCGCCGAGCTGCTCGCCGCCGGGCGCGAGGCCTTCACCACGGCGGTGAACGCCGCCACCGGCGTCAGCGCGGTCCTCGCCCTGGGACTGGCCGTCGTCGCGGCGGTCGCGCTCAGGAAGGTGCCGGCGACCGGTCAGCCGCAGGCCGTGGAGGAGCCCGCCGCGGCGGAGGTCACCGCGGCCGAGGTGGCCCAGGGGCCCGCCGCGCAGACCGCCCAGGAGCCCGAGTCGGCCAAGGTCTGACTCCGTCCGAATCGCTGAGTTCTATGGAGACCACAGTGGAAAGACGCTGCCCCGTTCTCGACACCACCGGCCGTGACATCCATGCGGAAACCGACTTCCTGCGCGCCCAGGGCCACGCCGTCCAGGTGGAGCTCCCCGGTGGGGTGCTCGCCTGGTCGGTCAACACCTACGAGGCGGTCAGGCAGCTGCTCGCCGAGCCCGACGTCACCAAGAGCGCGCGCAACCACTGGCCCGCTTTCATCAACGGCGAGATCCCGCCGGACTGGGAGATGATCAGCTGGATCGCCATGGACAACATGGTCACCGCGTACGGCAAGGACCACGTCCGGCTGCGCAGGCTGGTCGGCAAGGCCTTCACCCCGCGCAGGACCGAGGCGATCAAGCCGCGCATCACCGCGCTCACGAACCATCTCCTGGACGCGCTGGAGGCGGCGGAGCCCGGTGAGGTGGTCGACCTGCGCGAGCGCTTCGCCTACCCGCTGCCGGCCATGCTGGTCGCGGACCTGATCGGCATGTCGGAGGAGGCCCGCGCGGCCACCGCCAAGGTCATCGACATGATGGTGGACACCACCGTCACGCCGGACCAGGCGCAGGCGATCCTGTCCGGATGGCGCGGCGCCATGGCCGAGCTCATCGCGGAGAAGCGCAGGAACCCGGGTGAGGACATCACCACCGACCTGGTGACGGCGCGCGACTCGGACGGCTCGCGGCTGTCCGAGGTCGAGCTCACCGACACGATCTTCGCGATCCTCGGCGCCGGCTCGGAGACCACGATCAACTTCTTCGACAACGCGATCACCGCGCTGCTCTCGGACCCCGAGCAGCTCGAACTGGTCAGGTCGGGCCGGTCCACCTGGGACGACGTGATCGACGAGACCCTGCGGGTGGAGTCGCCGCTGGCGCACCTGCCGCTGCGGTACGCGGTCACCGACATCCACCTCGACGGCGTCACGATCCCCCAGGGCGACCCGATCCTGATCAACTACGCCGCGGTGGGCCGCGACCCGGCGCTGCACGGGACGGACGCGGGCCGCTTCGACCTCACCCGGCAGGACAAGGAGCACCTGTCGTTCGGGTACGGGCCGCACTACTGCCTCGGCGCCTCGATCGCCAGGGCGGTCGCCACGATCGGGCTGTCGTCGCTGTTCGAGCGCTTCCCCGAGCTCAGCCTGGCGGTGGACCGGCAGGAGCTGGTGCCGCTGCCGACGTTCATCATGAACGGGCACCGGGCGCTCCCGGTGCGCCTGACCGCCCCGGTGCCGGCCGCGGTGTCCTGACCCGGCGCCCCGCGACCGGGCGCCCCGTACCGCGAAAGAGCCTCCGCACCGGTCCGGTGCGGAGGCTCTTTCGCGCGGTCAGCTCGCCGCGGCGACGGGGACGCCCGAGTCGGGCTGGGCGAGCCACCACGGGTTCGCCCTGGCCCACTCGACGGTCCGCGCGACGCCCTCGGCCAGCGGGGTCGTCGCCGTCCAGCCCAGCAGGCGGCGGGCCTTGGAGCTGTCGGGCGCGCGTCGCGGCACGTCCTCGTAGGCGGGGCCCAGCGCGGCCCGCGCGTCCACCTCCACGGTGACCGCCCCGGTCAGCGCCGCCACCGTGGTGATCGCCTCCCGGACGGTGCTCTCGGTCATGCTGCCCAGGTTGAACACCTCGCCCGCGGCGCCCCTGTCGGCGGCCAGCACGGTGCCCGCCACCGCGTCCTCGACGTAGGTGAAGCACCTGGTCTGCCGGCCGCCGTCGTACAGCGCGAGCGGCTGCCCGTTGAGCGCCCGGTGAACGGTCCGGCTGATCACGAAGGCGGGCCGCTGACCGGGGCCGTAGGCGTTGAAGTAGCGCACGATCGTGGCGTCCAGTCCGTACTGCCTGCAGAAGGCCAGCGTCAGGTGCTCCGACATGGCCTTGGCCGAGGAGTAGGTCCAGCGGTCGGCGGCGGTGGAGCCGAGCACCCGGTCGGCGTCCTCGGCCCACGGCACGGCGGGGTTCTTGCCGAACACCTCGCTGGTGCTGGCCACCACCACGCGGGCGCCGACCGCCGCGGCCCGCTCCAGCACGTTCCTGGTGCCCTGGAAGTTGACGTCGATCACGTCGAGGGGGCGCGCCAGGTAGCGGTCCACCCCGACCTCGGCGGCCAGATGGTAGACCGTCTCCACCCCGGCGCCGATCGCCTCGGCCAGCCGCGCCCCGTCACGGATGTCCCCGGCGACCGTGCGCACCCCCGGATCGGGCTCGCGGTCGAAGACGGTCACCTCGTCTCCGCGGGCGAGCAGCCGCCGTACCAGATGCCTGCCGATGAAACCGGAGCCGCCGGTCACGACCACGCGTGCGCCCGCCATGTCAGCCGGTCCCCGGACGGTCAGCGATAAAACACATGAGACACTCCTTGAAAAACGGCATTATTTACACAAAAGAACATCGCGTTTGCCTGATGCTCCGCATCTCGTGCATTGCCGGATAACTCGCAAGCCAGGAGATGCGTCGCGAATTCCGCCACCCGATGCTGGTTAGGGGAATTCCACTCCATCGAGGAGTTCGCGAGGGAGCGCTAGATGCGAATCATGCTCACTGTGTGGCCCCAGGCGTGCCACCTTTACCCCGCCGTGCCGTACGCGCAGGCGTTGCAGCTGGCCGGGCACGAGGTCGTCGTGGCCTGCCCGCCCGGCGCGGCCGACGACATCGTGGCGGCCGGCCTGACGGCCGTCACGTGCGGCGAGCCCGACACCGGCGGATGGGTCCGCGACGACCTGCCGCCCGACCCTCAGGAGATGGAGAGCCTGGCCGCGGCCCTGCGGGTGACCAAGGACGAGCGCGACATCTGGGACGTGTTCTTCCAGTACTACCTCATGGGGGTCAGGTTCCACCTCCCGCCGGTGCCGAGCGAGCAGAACAAGGCGCTGGTCGAGTTCGCCCGGGCGTGGCGGCCGGACCTGGTGCTGTGGGACCCGTGGTTCCCGGCCGGCGCCGTCGCGGCCAAGGTGGCCGGCGCCGCGCACGGCAGAATCCTGATGGCGCCCGACTACAGCGGCTGGGCCGTCGAGCTGTACGCCGGGCAGACCACGCCGCCCCCCGTCGACCCGCTGGCCAGGGCGTTGCGCCCGCTGGCCGAGCACTACGGCGTCGAGGTGGACAGCGAGCTGCTGGTCGGCCAGTTCACCATCGACCCGATGCCGCGCGAGATGCGCCTGTCCCGCGACCTGGCCGCGGTGCCCGTGCGCTGGAGCCCGTACAACGGCGGCGGCGTCAAGCCGGCCTGGCTGTACGACAGGCCGCGGCGCCCGCGCGTGGCCCTGTCGGTCGGGCTGTCCACCAGGACGTACCACAAGGGCGAATGGCGCGCCCCGAAGGTCTTCGAGGCCGTCGCCGACCTGGACGTCGAGCTCGTCGCCACACTCAACGCCGACCAGCTCGAAGGCATCTCCTCGATCCCCGCCAACGTGCGCACCGTGGACTACGTCCCGCTGCTGCAGCTCCTGCCGACCTGCTCGGCCAGCATCAACCACGGCTCCAGCGGCACGTTCTGGGCCTCGGTCGCCGCCGGGGTGCCGCAGCTCGTCGGCGACACCGACGAGCCGCAGCGCGTCATCGTGGTCGACGGAGAGAACAGCAAGATGGCCGAGCGGAACATCCTGTCCAAGATCGCGACCGCCTACCTGGAGTCGCGCAACGCCGGCCTGCGCCTCGACCACCAGAAGCAGTCGGTCGAGGAGATCAGGGCCGCGATCGTCGCGGTGCTGGAGGAGCCGCGCTACCGCGACGGCGCCGCCGCGGTGCACAAGGAGTGGCTGGACCGGCCGGGCCCGGCCGAGATCGTGCCCACCCTGGAGAAGCTCACCGCGCTGCACCGCTGACGGGTTCCGGCCCGGCAGGCTCGGCACCGGCGGGCTCAGCGCGAAGGGCCGCGGACCTCCCCCGAGGTCCGCGGCCCTTGAAGCGTGCCGGCCGGGTGTCAGCGGTGCAGCTTGACCACGGCCTCCATGTCGGCGGCCGAGTAGTCGCGCCCGGCCCGCATCTCCTTGAACGCCTCCACGCTGAGGCTGGTCGGCGGGCTGTTGCCGGGGTCGCGGAACCCCGACGACAGCGCGTACTCGTTGTAGGCGTCGAGGAGCTGCTGCGCCTCCACGGTGGCGAAGGCCATGCGCTCGGCCGGGTCGGCGCCGCGGGCGAGCACGTCGCCGATCGCCCTGGTCATCACGTCCTGGTTGCCGGCGAAGTCGCCGAACAGCGCGCCCTCGGAGACGGGGACGCCGCTCTGCCCCGCGGGGAAGCGCATGACGTGGTCGTAGGCCAGCCTGTGGTGCGGGTTGGCGGCGTACCAGCCCTCCTCCTCCAGCAGGTCGTGCGCGGCGTGGGTGAGCGGCAGGAAGCTGTTGGCCTTGTGGCGCTCGGCGGCGTTGCGCGGGCTGTGCAGGTACATCAGGAACGCCAGCGCGCCCTCCCGGGTCGCCTCGTCCAGCCCTTCGGCCATCCAGAGCGCGGTGCCGGCGATCGCGTTGCCCACGTACGGCACGCTCGCGTCGTAGGGGAAGATGCCGGCCTCGGCGGCGAAGCCGTTGTCCTCCGCGGCTCTGAACATGTAGTTGACGTCGTTGGAGGAGGAGATCCTGATCGCCACGTCCTGGTCGGCGAACGTCTTCAGGGTGCCGGCCCAGTCGGGGATCTTGCCGGTGTAGTGGTAGTGGCCGTCGCGGTGCAGCCCGCGCCACCACTCCACCCAGCGCAGCATCTCGGGCGAGGCCAGGTCGGCGACGGTGGCCCGGCCCAGCCTGCCGTTGTGCTCGTTCACGATCAGGCCGCCCTGGGTGGCCAGCGCCTGCTGGGTGAACGTGCCGTGGTTGGACCAGGTGATGGCGTGGGAGGGGCCGTCGCGCAGCGCCGCCACCCTGGCGCACACCTCCTCCACCTCCTGCCAGGTCCGCGGCAGGCCCTCCACGCCCGCGCGCCTGAGCAGATCGGTGTTGGCGTACAGCAGGCTCGTGGTGCCCACGGTCGGCATGCACGTCAGGTCGCCGCCGAGGGTGTAGTAGTCACGCAGCGGAGGGATGATGTCGTCGAGCACGACGGGCTCGCCGAGCACCTCGGTGCGCCCGCCGATCGCCTTCTCCACCGAGGTGAACAGCGGGCGGCCGTCCTGCTGCCGCGAGTCGCGCGCCACCTGGGTCATGTAGAAGTAGTACTCCGACAGAGCCGGGACGTGCCCTTCGGCGGCGGCCTCCGCGACCTGCCTGGGAAGCTGCCAGAAATCCTTGCCGTGCACCACCACCTGGTATTCGGGGTGCAGTCTCTCGAAACCGGCGGCCTGCTGATACCACCGATCCATCCAGCCGGGAAACGTCAGGTCGGGGACCCATACTTCGATCGGAATCCTGTTCTTCATGAATCCATGGTTTATCCGTCTCCGCACCGCCGCATCTCCGCTATTGCGCTCGATTCGTCCCCGCACGCACGGAGATGACCCGCCGGCCGGGCCGGTGTGATGCTGAAAGGCGTTTCGCGCGAAGGGATTTGATATGAGCGTTGACACCACATACGCGCCGGCAGTGCTTCTGGAGGATTTCGCGAATGCGACACCCGACGGGCTCGACACGGCCTACGCGCGGCTGGTCGGCGCGCTCTGGTCGCCCGGCACCGCCGAGGACCAGACGCTGTGGGACGGCGGCACGCTCACCGAGCGCGCGCCGTCGGCGATCCCCGAGCTCATCGACGCACTGGACGGGCTCGACGAGGCACGCACCGGCCGCCTGCTGATCCTGCTGGGCCTGATCGCGGAGGCGGGGCAGACCGAGGCCGTGCGCGCCGGTCTCGACCGGTACCTCGCCCTGGCCGGACACGCCACCCCCGCCCTCGGCCAGGCCCTGGTCTACCTGCTCGCGCACTTCCCGCACGACCGCGACCGGGTGCTCGGCGTCGCCGGCCGGCTCGGCCTGGATTCGGGCGACCGCTCCAGGCTCGACCGGTGCCTGACCCTCATGGACGAGCGGCGGACCGGCCTGGGCCGGGTCTGGCCCGCCCCCGAGATCTGGCGGCTCACCGACGAGGAGCGCGCCTTCGACGAAGCCTGGATCGGCGCGCTCACCCGGGAGCAGGCCGAGATCAACTGGCGCAACGACAGCAGGACCGTGTGGGGCTACATGGGGCTCAAGGCCTACTGGTCCGTCCGGCGCGGCCCGGTGGTCGCCGTGCCCGGGCCCCAGGCGCCGCCGCAGGAGGACGCGACCGGTGACGACCCGCGTCTCGGCCTGTTCGGGCGGCACCTGTCCGCGCTGGTCTGCCCGTCCTGCCGCGGTCCTCTCGACATCGGCGGGGCGGCCGTGCGGTGCCCGGCCTGCGCGGTCGCCTATCCGGCCTCCCGCGGCATACTCGACCTCACGCAGGCCGTACGGGACGACGCCGACGATGCGACGGCCGGCCTGCTGAAGAGCCTGGCCGAGATGCCCAGCATGGGCCTGTACTACGAGGCGCTGCTGCGCCCCGAGTACCTGCGCGTCGCGGGCGGCAACTGGGGCGGCGCGGTCACGCTGGCCGACGAGGACGCCTACATCGCGCGCAGTGTGCGCCCCGTCGACGGCCCCGTGCTCGACCTCGGGGCGGGCGCGGGCCGCTGGACCGCCGTCGTCGCCGCCGCGGTCGGCGCCGGCCGGCTGCTGGCCCTCGACCTGGGCCTGCCGATGCTGAACGTGCTGCGCCGCCGTGTGCCCGACGTGCCCGCGGTGCGCGCCAGTGCGCTGGACATCCCGCTGGCCGACGCCAGCATGGGCGCGGTGGTCTGCTGGAATGCCCTGCAGGCCTTCCCCGACGAGGCGGCGACCGCGATCGCCGAGGTGGGCCGGGTGCTGCGGCCGGGCGGCACGTTCACCCTGATGACGTTCGTGTGGGACGAGGACCCCGTCTGCCGTCACTTCCAGGCCGCGCACTACTTCCCCAGCAGGCCGGCCGGCACGTTGCTGTTCGAGCGCGCGCAGCTGGAACGCTGGCTGGCCGACGCCGGCATGGTGGTGGTCGAGAGCTCGGGGCCGGAGTCGTTCGTCTTCGTCACCGCGCAGCGGGTGAGCTGAATGCCCATCGCCAGGCCGGGACAGCCCGGCTACGAGGCGGCGACCGCGGTCTTCGCCCTGGGCGCGGTGCCGGAACCGGCCGCGGCCGCCGTGGTGCGCACGGTCGAGGAGGTGCGCGAGGCCGTCGGCTTCGCCCGTCGTGAGGGCCTGCCCGTCCGCGTGCACACCACGGGTCACTGGGCCGCCGCGGCCCGTCCCGTGCGCGGGGGGCTGCTGCTGCGGACGGAGATGAGGGGCCCCGTCGAGATCGACCCCGAGCGCCGGGTGGCCCGCGTGCCCGCGGGGACCCGCTGGGGTGCGGTGGTCAAGGCCGCCGCCGAGCACGGGCTGTCGGTCGCGCACGGCTCCTCGCCCACGGTCGGCGTGGTCGGCTATCTGCTCGGCGGCGGGCTCAGTTTCTACGGCAGGCGCACGGGCCTCGCGGCCAACGGCGTGCGCGCGGTGGAACTGGTCACCGCCGACGGCGAGCTGCGCAGGGCCGAGGGCGCACTGCCCGCGACGGCGAGCGCGTCGCTCGGGACGTCCGCGGGGATCGGCGCGGACGCCGAGTTGCTGTGGGCGTTGCGCGGGGGCGGGGGCGGGTTCGGTGTCGTGACCGCCGTGGAGGTCGCCCTGTTCCCGGTCGCGAAGGTGGTGACGGGGGCCGCGTGCTGGCCCGCCGTACACGCGCCCGGGTTGCTGCGGGCCTGGCGGGAGTGGACGCTGACCGCTCCGCGCGAGGCGACGACCAGCGTGCGGATACTCAACCTGCCCGACCTGCCGGAGGTGCCGCCCATGCTGTCGGCGGGGCCCGTCCTGTGCGTGGACGGCGCCGTGCTGGCCGGGACGGACGACGAGGTGGCGGCGGCGCAGGCCATCGCGGAGGACCTGCTGGGCCCGCTGCGCGCCCTCGCGCCGCCGGTGCTCGACACCTGGCAGACGACCGCGCCCGCGGGACTGCTCGACACGCACATGGACCCGTCCGACCCCGTGGAGGTCATCGGCGACCACCTGCTCCTGGACGAGCTCGGCGACGCGGGCGTCGACGCGCTGCTGGAGGTCGTCGGCGCGGGCTCGGGCTCCCCGCTGATCGCCGCCGGCCTGCGGCAGCTCGGGGGCGCGTACGGTGAGCCCGCCCCCTCCGGAGGCGCCCTGAACCACCTGACGGCGCGCTACGGCTACTCGGGCGGCGGCGTGCCCGGGCTGTCGGGCACGAAGGAGGAGATCCTCGCCAGGATCCCCGTCGTCCGGGCCGCGCTCACACCCTGGGACACCGGCAGGACCGCGCCCACGTTCGTGGAGCGGTTCGACCAGCCCCAGGGGCACCTGGACGCGGCGACCGTGGCGGCCGTGGACGCGGTGCGCGACCGGGTGGATCCCGGCGGCCTGTTCCGCGACGACGTCATGCCGGGCGCCACCCGCAGGTGAGGCCGCGCCCCGGGCACCGCGCACACCGCAGACGGCCCGCCACGGTTCTCCGTGGCGGGCCGTCTTCATGGTGAGCCCTCACCAGGCGCCGGGGTCTTCACGGCGCGCCGGGGTCACAGGACGCGGACCTGCGGGATGTAGACGATCCACCGGCCGGTGAAGTCGCTCTCCTTCTCCATGATCTCTTCGGCGTGGTTCCACGCGAACAGGACCGCGTAGTCGGGGCGGTCCTGCCGGAAGACCGACGGCGGCACCACGGGGATGTGCGAGCCCGCGACCACCCTGTTCTGCTTGGACGGCGTGGAGTCGCACACGTACGGGATCAGGTCGGCGCCGATGCCGCAGTAGTTGGTCACCGTGGTGATCTTGGCGGGCGCCCCGTACCCGGCCACCCGCTTGCCGTCCGCCCGCAGCGAGCGCAGCAGCGAGGTCAGGTCGTCGCGCACGCGCTCGGCCCTGCGGTTGAGCTCCTCCAGCGTGGCGTGCCGGTCGAGCCCGCGCGCCCGCTCCGCGGCCAGCAGTTCGGCGACGGCCGGCGTGGGCCGTCGTGCGCCGCGCTTGGCGAGCGTGTAGCGCATGGACCCGCCGTGGATGGCCAGCGGTTCGGCGTCCACCAGGTCGAGCCCGAAGAGCCTGGCGGCGGCGCGGATCGAACTGACGGAGAAGACGAAGGAGTGCTCGTCGTAGAACAGGTCGAAGGCCGTCTGCTCGACGACGGCGCCGAGGTAGGGCTCCTCGAAGACGAACACCCCGTCGGGGCCGAGCAGCGTCACGGCGCCCTTGAGCACCGAGTCCAGGTGGGAGATGTGCGCGATGACGTTGGCGCCGAAGATGACGTCGGCGGGGCCGTGCCCGGCGCGGATGTCGGCGGCCGTCTCCTCGTCGAAGAAGCGCGGCAGCACCTCGATGCCCCGGGACCTGGCCAGCTCGGCCACCTCCTGGGAGGGCTCGACGCCCAGGTGCCGCACGCCGGCCTCGGCGATCGAGGCCAGCATGACGCCGTCGTTGCAGCCGATCTCGACGATGAACCGGTCGCGGCCGGTCAGCTCGGTACGGAGCAGCCGGTGCGCCACCCCGGCGAAGTGGGCGCTGTGCACGGTGGAGTTGGAGGCCCGGTACGGATACTGGTCGTGATATCTGACTTCCTGCGGGATGTCGGCCATCAGCTGCACCATCGCGCACGAGTCACACATTCCGACGATGAGCGGGTAGAAGAATTCCCCGGCCAGTTCACCGGGCTTGGGGAATGCGTTTCCGCGCGGCTGGACCCCGAGGTCGACCGACCCTTTAACCGGCCCAGAGCAAATGCGGCAGGAAGTCTCCATGAAATGACGCTAACACCGGCGGTCATCACCCTTTTATCGCCGCTTGCGAGGTTTCGCGGACCCCCGGGCGGAGGTTTCGCGGCCCCCGGGCGGAGGTTCCCCGGACATACGACGAGGGCGCGGCCTCAGCCGCGCCCCGCCTCGATCGCATGATGTGCCCCCGGCTCACCGGGCGGCCGCCGGACGTCCAGCCGCTCAGGGGGACTCGCGCACGGCCTCTCGCCGCATTACTTGATCTTCTTGACGTACTCGCTGAGAGCGTCGAAGAAGAAGCCCCAGCCCTCCTCGGCCCGGGGGATCTCGTCCTCGGGGAGGTTGCCCTCCTGCACGAAGACCATCTCGGTGCCGCCGTCGACGTCCGAGAACGTGACGGTCACCGTCTCGGGGCCGAGAGCCTGCTGCTCGGCCGGCTCCCGGCCGCTGAGGTCGACCAGCGTGTAGACCAGGCGCTCGTTCGGGACGATCTCCTGGTAGGTGCCGGCGAAGGGAACCTGGTTCTCCTCGTCGACCACGATCGTGGCCCGCCACTCGCCGCCCGGCCGCACGTCCATGGAGATGGTCTCCAGGGGCGCGCCCCACCAGTGCGTGAAGTGCTCCGGCTGGGTCCAGGCCGAATAGACCACGTCGCGCGGGGCCTCGATCACGCGGGTGATCTCGATCTTGCCACTCATCGCGTCATCCTCTCTTGTATGCCGGATCATCATTGTGTCCGGCCGGGCTGTCCCGGTCTTATTCGGAAATGCTCACTTGGGAGCCGGGACCAGGTCGCCGAGCGCGGCGCGCCGGGCCTCCTCCGGCTCCAGCCAGATGTAGGGGTCGTTCATCTCCAGCCAGCCCACGCCGGGCGGGCACCGATCGTACCCGAGGAGCCTGCGCACCTCCTCCGGATACTCCAGCACCCGCTCGCGCGGCACCGCGAGGTACTGGTTCTCCTCCTGGCGGAGGTTACCCAGGTCGTAGGCGACGGTCATGCCGGTGCGCGGTGTGTCGGTCACGTTGCCCCCGCCGCCGTGGTAGACGCCGCCGAGCCAGATCAGCCCGCCACCCGGCGGCATCTCGGTGGGGACGGTCTCCTCGACGGTCGGCGCGCGCTCGTCGTCCCAGTGGTGGCTGCCGGGGATCACCAGGGTGCCGCCGTTGGCGGCGGTGAACTCGCTCATCGCCAGCATGACCATGACCCTGGTGGTGGGTCCCGGGTGGGGGCGCAGGTGCAGCGCGTCGTCGCGGTGCAGCGGCTGCTTGCCCTGCCCCTTGTGGATCTGCACGAGCTGGGTGGCGCTGATCTGGATGGTCGGGACCATCTCCTGGCGCGACCTGCCGATCCACATCGGGACGGGCTTCTGCATGATCGCCCTGGCCGCGCCCAGGAACAGGCGGTGCGTGACGACGGGGGTCAGCCGCCGCGTGCGGGCGAACAGCGACGACACCCGCCGCGTGCGCAGGCCGTCGTACCAGTTGCCGCTGTACTCCTGGGCCCGCAGCGCGGGCTCCAGGTCCGCCCACAGTCCCGCGAGCGTCTCACCGTCCAGGAAGTCTTCCACGATCACGGCCCCGTCCCGTTCCAGGACGGCCACCACGTCGCCGAGATCGGCGTCAGACCTGACTCTGGTCAGACTCGCCACGGTCATCACCTTTCTTTGGGATCGGCTCTCGACGGAACTGCGCGGAGGTTCGGATCAGTACGTTCGGATCAGCACGTCCGGGTCAGCGCACGAGCACCGGCGTGCTGGGCTCCACCGAGCCCTTGCCGAGCTTGTTGCGCAGCAGCAGCGCCGGCCGCTCGACCGCGTAGTAGCTCACCACGGCCGCGGTGAACGCGGTGCCGTGCACGAGCAGGAGCGTGAGCGGGAAGTTCGTGGAGCCCCACAGGTTCCAGATGTAGATGGCCGGGATGTGCCACAGGAACATCGCGTAGGAGACGCGGCCGATGAACTGCAGCGGCCTGACGGTCAGGACGGCCGTGATGAACCGCGAGCGCACGTCGGGCACGGTCAGCGGCGCCAGCACCAGGAACACGATCAGCAGGTCGATCGGCTGGTTGAACAGCACGACCTCGGTGGGCGGGAAGTTGGAGGTGCCCTGGTCGCCCATGGGCGAGAAGCAGTAGAGGATCGTGATGCCGAGCGCGAGCGCCCACGTGCGGCCGGGGAAGCGGGCGATCAGCCGGTACGGGGCCAGCCAGCCGCCGCCCTCGGCCGCGGCCGACAGCGTGGCCAGCGCCATGCCGACGGCCAGATAACCGAACCAGCCGACGGGCCAGTTGCCCTGCGTCGGGTACTCGCCGAGCGAGGGGTGGTGGCTCCAGGCGCTGAAGGCGTAGCCGATGAGCACGATGGCGAAGATCGGAACCAGGACCCTGCGCGCCTTGGCCGCCGGGGTCGCCGCCCCGGCCGCCAGCCGGTGGAACAGCCAGGCGAACAGCGGCAGCAGCGCGTAGAACGCGATCTCCGTCGCCATGCTCCACGTCGACTCCATGCCGGCCGGGATGCCACCCGCCTCGTAGACGTGCTGCATGGTCAGCACCCGCACGACGTACCAGAAGCCCTGCTCGGCCCGCTCCTGGCCCATCAGGAACAGCGGCGTGACCAGGGCCACCACGGCCAGCAGCCAGTAGGCGGGGAAGATGCGCAGCGCGCGCCGCCACGCGTAGGAGCCCAGGTTGTAGGTCTGCTTGGCGCCCGCGACGGTCGCCAGCGCGAAGGGCCGGTAGAGCAGGAAGCCCGACAGGGCGAAGAGGATCGGCAACGACTCGCGGGTGAACCTCTCGATCACCACGCCGATCCAGCCGTTGCCGGGCTGGTCGCCGAATCCGATCTGGCCGGCGGCGAAAGCGGAGTGAACGGTGACGACGGCCAGCACGGCGAGTGCGCGTATTCCCTGAAGCTCGGGAAAATACTGTCCTCTGGTTTCACGTGCGGACCGGAAATCGCCGACAATGGTGGCTGTCATAGGGTCGCTCCTCGGGGTTGAACGGCCCTTTCAGCTTCATGCGCCGCGCCTGACGCCCGCATCTCCAGAATTGCCGTCATCGCGGCGGCCAGCTCGGCGACGCGATCGCGTACGAAGAAATGGTCCCCGTCGTAGGTCCGCAGTCCGCGGAAGTCGGTGGTGTGCTTCCGCCACTCCGCCATGTCCGCCTCCGGGGCCACCGGGTCGCGCGTTCCGCAGAACGCCGCGACGGGCACGGTCAGCGGGGGTTCGGGCCGGTAGGCGTACGACGCGCACAGCGTGAAGTCGGCCCTGGCCACCGGCAGCGTCCGCGCCAGCGCGCCGGGGTCGCCGGCTATCTCCTCGGGCAGCCCGCCCAGCGCCCGCAGCGAGGCGGTGAACCGCTCGTCGTCGTGGCGCGGGTCGGGCTGCGCCACGGCGCCGCGCACCGGCCAGGCCGCGACCGCCAGCAGCTCGGGCGGACGCCCGCCGGAGGACTGCAGCTCGCGCACCATCCGATAGCCGAGCATCGCACCCATGCTGTGGCCGAACACGACGTACGGCGTGCTCTGCCCGGCCAGCTCGGCGGCCAGTGCGCGCGCGGCGGTGTCGCAGTCGGTGTGGGCGGGCTCGCGATGCCGTCCGGGGCGTCCCGGCAGGGTGAGGGCGCGCAGCTCCATCCAGGGCGGCAGGTGCCGGGTCCACGGGCGGAACGCCGAGGGCCCGCCGCCCGCGCAGGGCAGGGCGTACAGGTGCACCCTGGCCGACGGCCTGGGCTCGAAGGCCAGATACCACGGGGGTGTCCTCATATCAGCGCGTGCCCGATCAGCTCTTTCATGATCTCCGTGGTGCCGCCGTAGATGGTCTGCGCCCTGGTGTCGACGAACGCCCGCGCCACCGGGAAGTCGCGCACCACCCCGTAGCCTCCGTGCAGTTGCAGGCAGCGGTCCACGACCTTCTGGCACAGCTCGGTGTTCCACCACTTGGCCATCGCCGCCTCCTCCGCCTCCAGCCGGCCCGCCGCCTCCTCGGCGACGCACCGGTCGGTGAAGGAGCGGGCCACGGCCACCGCGGTGGCCAGCTCGGCCAGCACGAAGCGGTTGTGCTGGTGCGCCCCCACGGGCGAGCCGAACACCCGGCGGGTACGGCAGTGCTCGATCGTGTACTCCAGCACCCGTTCCGCGGTGGCCAGCGCGGAGACCGCGATCATCATGCGTTCCCTGCGCAGCGTGCGCATGAGGTAGGCGACGCCCCGGCCCTCGCGGCCCAGCAGGTTCTCGGCGGGCACCTCGACCTCGTCGAAGAACAGCTCGACGGTGTCCATGGCGCGCATGCCGATCTTGTCGAGCGTCCGCCCGCGTGCCAGCCCCGGCCGGTCGGACTCCACCGCGATCACGCTGAGCCCGCCGCCGCCACCGCCGTTCCCACCGCCGCCGCCCGTGCGGACGGCCACGAGCAGCAGATCGGCCACCGCCCCGTTGGTGACGAACGTCTTCTGCCCGTTGATCACGTAGCCGTCGCCGCGCCGTACGGCCCCGCACCGCAGCCGCGCCACGTCGCTGCCCGCGTCGGGCTCCGTGATGGCCACCGCGGTGACCAGCTCCCCGGTGCAGAAGCCGGGCAGCCAGCGCGAGCGCTGCTCGGGCGTGGTGAGCGTGCGCAGGTACAGCCCGGCGATCTCGTTGTGCAGCGACAGCGCGGGCGCGTGGACGCCGGCGCGGCCCAGCTCCTCCGAGACGATCACGTGGTGCAGGTAGTCGGGGTCGCCGCCCCCGCCGTACTCGGCGGGCACGTCCATGCCGAGCAGCCCGATCCCGCCCGCCTTGCGCCACACGTCCCTGGGGACGGCGCCCCGTTCCTCCCACGCGCGGTAGTTGGGCTCGATCTCCTTGCCGACGAAGGTCCGCACCAGCTCGCGGAAGGCCTCGTGGTCGGCGGTGAACAGCTCACGCCGCATGGTGCACCGCCGGCAGCACCGTCCACGAGGGGACGATGTCCCGCATCCTGTTCATCATGACCTGGCAGTAGCCGGCGTTGTAGTCGAGACTGCGGTGCTTGGGATAGGGCATCTTGCGCCGGCCCACGTGGTCGACGCGCAGCCGTACCGCGCCGGGACCGGCGGGCTCCGGAACGCCGGGCAGCTCCAGCAGCGCGACGGCCTCCCGGGGCAGCTCGGCGACGAAGGTGTAGCGGTCCTGCTCCATCACCCGCAGGTGCGTGAGCGGCGCGCTCGGCGCGACCACCGACTCCCGGTAGACGTACGGCCTGGCCAGCAGGTCCAGCTCGAAGGCCGCTCGCACGCCGGGCAGGTCCAGCCAGCCCTGCTCGCGCAGGAACCCTTCGAGCAGCAGGTCCATCTCGCCCCGGTGGGAGTGCAGGACGTAGTGCAGCACCTTGCCGATGTTGTTGATGTCGTAGTTGCCGAGCGTTTCCACGGAGTCGGCGAAGAACCTGCAGATCTCGGTGTCGGTCCTGGTCTTGAAGTACTCGGCGGCCCGCCGCAGGAAGTCGGTGTAGGAGCACACTCCCCCGCGGTCGAGCAGGCGCGCCGTGTAGAAGCCCGCCCGCGCGTTGTAGAGGCTGATGACCGCGTAGTAGAACCAGGAGCCTTCCTTGAAGTCCTCGTAGGTCACCCACTTCGTGCCGACGACCACGTCGGCCTCGGCGACGGGGTCGTCCACCCGCACGGTGACGATGCCGAGCTCCTCCTGCTGCCGGTACATGGGCGTGTTGCGCAGCAGCAGCTGGGGGTAGGACACGACGGCGTCGGCGCCGGAGGCGCACAGTTTGCCGATGCCCTCCTGGTAGGAGGTCAGCGTCTCGCCCGGCAGCGGCCAGATCAGCTCGGTGTAGGAGCTGATCTTCTTGTCGCGCAGCTTGACCTGCAGTTCGACGTAGGTGGACTCCTTGATGTTGGCGCGCTGCACCATCTCCAGGGCCTGCGGGCTGGTGGTCTGCAGCGAGACGGGCTGGCTGGTCAGCATGCCGCCCTCGACCAGGATCTCGGTGATCTCGGTGACCCGGTCGGGGCGGTTCTTGGCCGCCTGGATCGCCACCATCGACGGATAGCCGTTGCGCTGCTTGCACTCCACCAGGTGGCGGGTCAGCTCGACGTCGCGCGGCAGCGCGCCCCAGTTGGCGTCGGCGATGAAGATGCTCTCCACGCCGTGCTCGCTGATCCACGACAGGTCGGCCTTGACCCGGTCCAGCTCCCACCTGTGGACCTTGTCGTTGGTGGCCGCGCCCCAGTAGCAGTAGGAGCACCGGTAAGGGCAGCCCCGGTTGGTCTCCACGACGGCGAAGGTGTACTCGCCGCCGTCGAACACCCCGGCCGCGAACGGCGAGGGGATCTCGTCCAGGTCCTTGATGCGGTCGGGCTGCTTGGTGGTGACCAGCTCGTCGCCGGCCCAGAAGCTGACGCCCGGCACCTCGTGGAAGTTCCGCTCCCCCGCCACCTCGCGCAGGAACGCGGTGAACGGCTTCTCCCCCTCGCCGTTGCACACCAGCACGTTGCCCGCCGAGGGCGGCACGTACTCCGCGGCGTGGTGCATCACCTGCGGCCCGCCGAGGATGACGTAGGCCTCGGGCCGCAGCCTGACCAGTTCGTCGAGCAGCTCCTTCATCCGCCGCATGTTCCACAGGTAGCAGCTCAGCCCGTAGACGTCGGCCTCCTGCGCGAGCAGGTCGGCCACCAGCGTCTCCAGCGATGTGCCGACCTCGACCGCGTGGATGGAGAACTCGAAGTCGCGGGCCACGTCCGGGTCCTGCTGCGCGTAGGCCTGCAGGTAGCCCGAGGCCAGCGGCAGCGTGTTGGGATAGACCGTCAGCTCGACCAGGCAGGTCTTCATCACTCTCACGTTCCCGGGCTCGCGGCGCTGACGGATGCGGCCAGCTCGTGCAGCACGTCGTACTCGAACAGGTCGTCGGCCACTATGCGCAGCCCGCGCTGCCTGGCGCGCGAGGCCAGCCGGATGGCGAGCAGCGAGTCGCCGCCGCTTTCGAAGAAGCTGTCGTCGCGCTCGACGGAGCCGACCTGGAGCACCTCGCACCACAGCTCGGCCAGCACGCGCTCGGTGTCGGTGTGGAAAGCGCCGCTCTCCTGCGCCGGCACGGCCGGCTCCTGCGGCCTGGCCAGGGCCTTCCTGTCGACCTTGCCGTGCGAGGTCACCGGCAGCGCGTCGAGCACCGTGACCGCCGCGGGCACCATGTAGTCGGGCAGGTGCCGGGCCAGCTCGCGCCGGAGCCACACGGGGTCGGGCAGGTCCTCCGGGTCGCCCGGCACCACCGCGGCGATGAGCTGGTCGGCCTGCTCGCTCTTGACCACCACGGCCTCGCGCACCCCGGCCAGCCCGCGCAGGGCCGACTCGACCTCGCCGGGCTCGACGCGGAAGCCGCGCACCTTGACCTGGTCGTCCGCCCGGCCGGCGAAGGCCAGGCCGCCCTCGGGCAGCTCGCGCGCCAGGTCGCCGGTGGCGTACATGCGGGCGCTGAGATCGACGGGGTCGGGCATGAACCGCTGCGCCGTGAGCTCGGGCCGGTTGAGGTAGCCGTGCGCCACGCCGGTGCCGCCGATGTACAGCTCGCCGACCGAGCCGCGCGGCACCGGGCGGCGCTCCTCGTCCAGCAGGTAGGCGCGCATGCCGGGCAGCGGATGCCCGATGGGCGGCGTCCCGCCCTCGGGCCCCACCTCGGCGAAGGTGGCCACCACGCTGGTCTCCGTGGGCCCGTACAGGTTGAACAGCTTGTACGGCAGCCCGGCCGGCGGGCGCCGGTTCAGCTTCTCCCCGCCGGTCAGCAGCACCCGCAGCGATCCGCCCACCTGCTGGTCGAGCAGGTCGACGGCGAGCACCGTGGTCAGGAAGCACACCGTGACGCCCTGCGTGGAGATCCAGCGGGCCAGCGCGTCGGACGACCCGGGCAGCCGGCTCTCCATCAGGTGCAACGTGGCGCCGGCCGCCAGGCACGGCCAGACCTCCAGCGCCCAGGCGTCGAAGGAGGGCCGGGCGATCTGGCTGACCCGGTCGCCGGGGCGCACGTCGAAGGTGCGCTGGTGCCAGGCCGCCAGGTTGGCGACGCCCTCGTGCGGCACGAGCACGCCCTTGGGCGCGCCCGTCGAACCCGAGGTGTACACGACGTAGCACAGGTCGTCCGGCGTGATCTCGGGGCCCTCCCGCAGGGCGGGCACGTCGCTCTCCAGCGCCCGCTCGACGGCCAGCACCTCGGCCGCGAACCGCGCGGAGTCGGCCTCCCGTGCGATCACCAGGCGGGCGCCGGAGTCCGCGACGACCGAGGCCAGCCGCGCGTCGGGGTCCTCGACGTCCACGCCCACGTACGCACCGCCGGCCAGCAGCACGGCCAGCGCCGCCACCACGAGGTCGGGTGAGCGTTCGAGCGCCAGGACCACCAGGTCGCCCTTGCCCACACCGTGCGCCCGCAGCGCACCCGCCAGCCGGGAGGAACGTTCATCGAGATCGGAATAGGTCAGCACCTCGCCGCCGCAGACCACGGCATGCTGATCCGGCTGCACCTGCGCCCACCATCGCACTCCCGCGGAAACGACGGCGAACGGGCGAGTCGCCGTCGCGGAGCTCGAACCGGTCAATTCAGCCTCCCGGAGCTACGTTTATTCGCCTCATATTCGCCGGGCCGTCGCGCTTTCCGCATCTCATGAATTGCCCAGCGATCAGCGCAATGAAAAAGGTGTCCGGGCGACCACAGAATGACATGGTCCTGGTACCACTGTTTCTGTGAGAATGCGGAGCCGTACTATGACGCTGACGCACGGGCCTTTACTCGACGAGCGGACGGTGGCCGCCTATCTGCGGCGCATAGGCGCCCGGCGGCCCGAGGGGCCGACCTCCGCCGCACTGCGCGACCTGCACGAACGCCACGTCATGACGGTGCCGTTCGAGAATGTGGACTTCCATCTGGGCGAGCCGATGGGAATCGGCGCGGCCGCCCTCGAGAAGATCGTCGACAGGCGGCGCGGCGGCACGTGCTACGAGCTGAACGGCGCGTTCTTCGAACTGCTGCGGGTGCTGGGATTCCAGGCGGAGGTGCTGGCGGGTCGGGTGGCGGACGACAATGCGCTGGGGCCGATCATCGGTCACATGGCGCTGCGCGTGCACACCGCGGACTCGCCCGACCCGTGGCTGGTGGACGTCGGATACGGCCGGGGCGCGCGGCATCCGCTGCGCTGGGCGCCCGGCCTGCCGCAGCGGGACCCGCACGGCGCCTTCGAGCTGGCCCGCGCGCCGCACGGCGACGTGGACCTGCTGCGCGAGGGCCGGCTGCAGTACCGGCTGGAGGACAGGCCGCGGCTGGTGGCCGACTTCGAGGCCATGTGGTGGTGGTACCAGCACTCCCCCGAGTCCCCGCACCTGCGGCACCTGTACTGCACGATCCCGACGCCGGACGGCGGGCGGGTCACGCTCAGCGGGACGACGCTGACCGTCAGGGAGAACGGCGGCAGGAGCACCACGGTGATCGAGGACGAGGACGAGCTGCGCGAGACCTACCGCACCCGCTTCGGCGTCGAGCTGTCCGACCTGCCGCCGGTCGCCCGGCGGTGACGGCAGGGTCGCGTCCGGTGGTGACGAGAGCCGGTCGGCCGCCCGCACGTGGCGGCCGGCCGCTCCGGCGTGACCGGCCTCTCCGGTGCGCGGCGGTGTCCCTAGTGCGCCGCGGTGAGGGCGCGGCGGTTGATCTTGCCGGACGCGGTCTGCGGCAGGGCGTCCACCAGGCGCACCTCCTTGGGGCACTTGTGCGGCGACAGGAGCGAGCGCACATGGTCGCGCAGCTCCTGCGCGGTCGTCCCGCCGCGCGCCACCACGTACGCCCGCAGCAGGGTGAGCCCGTCGTGCTCGAATCCCGTCACCGCGCACTCCACCACGGCGGGATGGGTCAGCAGGCAGTTCTCGATCTCGCTGGGCGCGATCCACTTCCCGGCCACCTTGAGCAGGTCGTCCGCCCTGCCGCGGAAGGTGAAGTAGCCGTCCTCGTCGCGTGAGAAAAGGTCGGCCGAGCGCACGGTGTCCGGGGCGACGAAGGTGGCCGCCGTCTTCTCGGGGTCCTGCCAGTACTCCAGCGCGGCCGTCTCGCCGGTGATCTCGAGGCGGCCCACCTCGCCGTCCGGCAGCGGCACGCCGTGCTCGTCGACCACCCGCACGTCGTAGCCCGGCACGGCCCGGCCGAGCGTGCCCATCCGCACCTCGCCCAGCCGGTTGCACACGTACCCGTGGAACATCTCCGACGAGCCGATGCCGTCCATCACCTCCACGCCGAAGGTCTCCAGCCACCTGCGGTGCAGTTCGAGCGGCAGGGCCTCGCCGGCCGAGATGCACACCCGCAGGCTGCTGAGGTCCTGGCGGGCGGCCTCGGGGTGGGCGAGCATGGCGCTCATCATGGTCGGCACGTTGACCAGGATCGTGGGCCGGTGCTCGGCGATCAGCTCGAAGATCCGCTCCGGCGTGCTGCGCTCGGGGAAGACGACCCCCGCCGCGCCGACGCGGAACGGGAACAGCGCCGTGATGTTGTTGGCGTAGCCGAAGAACAGCTTGGGCACCGGCAGCACGATGTCGTCGGGCCCGAGGTCGAGCACTCCCCCGGCGAACCACTCCATGCTGAGCGCGGCGCTGCGGGCCGCCAGCACGCAGGCCTTGGGCTTGCCCGTGCTGCCCGTGGTGAAGCGCCACATGGCGACGTCGTCGGGTGTGGTCGGCGCGGCCTCCAGCTCTGTGGGCGCGGCGGCGGTCAGCGACTCGAAGTGGTGCTCCCCCTCACGCAGTCCCTCCTTCGGCACGCCGACCACCAGGAGGTCGCGGACGCCGGCCGCGCGGAGCCTGTCCAGGGTGAACCCGTCGGCGACGACCACGGCGGGACGGGCGTACTCGGCGAAGAACCGGTACTCCTGCGGCTGCAGGTAGGTGTAGACCTCGGCGGTGACCGCGCCGATCTTCTGCACGCCGTACCAGGCGGCGACGGACTCCACCCCGTCGCCGAGCGCCAGCAGCACCCTGTCTCCGCGCCGTACGCCCAGCCCGCGCAGCACATGGCCCACCTGGTTGGCCAGCGCCTGGATCCTGCCGTAGCGCACCGGGCCCGCGGAGGTGAGCAGCGCGGTCCTGGCGGGGTCGGTGCCGTCGAGGAAGTGGGTGGCGATGTTGAACGTCCTCGGCAGGTCCTTGGCGCGTATCGTCATGCCGCCCATCGTCGGAGGGCCCGCTCCGCCGTACATCTCGCAGATTGCCGCAATTGCGAAGATGCGCGGCACGGGGGACGCGGCCGAGGCTGAGAACGATCTGCGGAGGAGGTGGGTCGTGAGCATCAGCGCGTTCGATGCCCTGATCGCGGCGGATCAGAAGATCGAGAACAAGGACTGGATGCCTGACGGCTACCGCGAGAGCCTGATCAGGCAGATAGCGCAGCACGCGCACTCGGAGATCATGGGCATGCAGCCCGAGGCGGCCTGGATCAGCCGGGCGCCCAGCCTGGCGCGCAAGGCCGTCCTCATCGCCAAGGTGCAGGACGAGGCCGGGCACGGGCTGTACCTGTACGCGGTCGCCGAGACGCTGGGCGCGCGCCGGGAGGACCTGCTCGACGCGCTCCACGAGGGGCGGCAGAAGTACCTGTCGTTCATCAACTACCCCACGCTCACCTGGGCCGACGTCGGCGCGCTGGCATGGCTGACCGACGGCGCGGCGGTGGTCAACCAGGTCTCGCTCTGCCGCACCTCCTACGGCCCGTACGGCAGGGCGCTGGTGCGCATCTGCCGCGAGGAGTCCTTCCACCACCGGCAGGGCTTCGACCTGCTGCACACGCTGTCGCGCGGTACGCCCGCGCAGCGGCGCTCGCTGCAGGAAGCGGTGGACCGCTGGTGGCAGCCTGCGCTGGCGATGTTCGGGCCGCCGGACTCGCGCTCGACGCATTCGGCCTCCTCCATGGCGTGGCGGATCAAGCGGGCGGGCAACGACGAGCTGCGGCAGCGGTTCGTGGACCTGTGCGTGCCGCAGGCCGAGGCGCTGGGGGTACGGCTCCCGGACCCGGCGCTGCGCTGGAACCCCGAGCGGGGGCACCACGACTTCACCCCGCCCGACTACGACGAGCTGATGCGAGTCGTGGCCGGCCACGGGCCGCGCAACAGGCAGCGGCTGGCGCACCGCAGGCGTGCGCACGAGGAGGGCGCCTGGGTCCGCGAGGCCGCCGCCGTCCACGCCGCCAAACAGGCCGCCAAACAGGCCGCCGGACAAGCCGGACGGCAGGCGGCCGAATGGGAGGCCGGGCGGGCCGCGGCCCCGGATGACGCTCGCGCCGCCGCACGGGAGACCGGTGGGCCCGGGGAGGGGTGGCCGCTCTGGGAGGTTTTCGTACGGCCGCGCCGCGGCCTCGGCCACGCCCACGCGGGCAGCCTGCAGGCCCCCGACGCCGCCGTCGCGCTGCACAGCGCCCGCGACCTCTACACGCGCAGGGAGGAGGGCGTGTCGCTGTGGGTGGTGCCCTCGCGCTCGGTGACCTCCTCGGATCCGGAGCAGAAGGAGGCCTACTTCGCGCCGGCCGCCGACAAGCAGTACCGCCACGCCTCGTCCTTCCCGCCGCCCGAAGGGGTTGAGGGCCTGTGACCGGCCTGCCGGAGTACCTGCTCGGGCTCGGCGACGACGCGCTCGTGGCCGCGCAGCGCACCGCCGAGTGGTGCGCGAAGGCGCCGCAGCTCGAAGAGGAGGTGGCGCTGGCCAACCTCGCGCTGGACCAGCTCGGCCAGGCGCGGGCGTTCCTGACCTACGCGGGCGAGCTCGAAGGCGAGGGCAGGGACGAGGACGCGCTGGCGTTCCTGCGCGACGAGCACGAGTTCCGCAACGTCCAGCTCGTCGAGCTGCCCAACGGGGACTTCGCCGTGACCGTGGCCAAGACGCTGTTCCTGGCCGCCTACCAGAACCTGCTCTACACCCGGCTGGCCCGCGCGGCCGAGCCCCGGCTGGCCGGCATCGCCGCCAAGGCGGCCAAGGAGAGCGCATTCCACGTGAGTTACGCCTCCCTCTGGACGGTCCGCCTGGGTGACGGCACGCCGCTGTCGCACCGGCGGATGCGCGACGCGGTCGAGGAGGTGTGGCCGTACACGCACGAGCTGTTCGAACCGTGGGCGCCGCCCGAGGCGGGCCTCGACCCGGCCGCGCTGCGCGGGCCGTGGCTGGAGGTCGTCGGGCGCGCGCTCGGCGAGGCGACGCTGACCAGACCGCAGGACGGCTGGGCGGCCACGGGCGGCCGGAGCGGCCGGCACACCGAATGGTTCGGCCTGCTGCTGGCCGACATGCAGTCCGTCCACCGAGCGCATGTGGGGGCACGATGGTGAAGGAACGAGTCGAGGCGGCGGTGGCGGCGGTGCCCGACCCCGAGCTGCAGGTGCTCTCCATCGGAGAGCTGGGCATGCTGCGCGAGGTGAGCGTGGACGAGGACGGCAACGCCGTCGTCACCCTCACCCCGACCTATCTGGGCTGTCCCGCGCTCGAACTGATCAAGGCGGACGTGGCCGCGGCGGCGCGGACCGCGGGCGCGGCGCGGGTGGAGGTCGTGGTCTCCATGTCCCCGCCGTGGACGACCGACTGGCTGAGCCAGGCCGCGCGCGCCAAGCTCACCGAGGCCGGCATCGCACCGCCGGGGCGGGCGTCGCTGCCGCTGCTGCAGCCGGGATGCCCGCGGTGCGCGTTCCCGGACACCGAGGAGCTGTCGAGCTTCGGCGCCGCCGCCTGCATGGCGCTGCGGCTCTGCTCGGGCTGCGGCGAGCCCTTCGAGCATCTGAAGGCGCACTGATGGCCAGACCGCGCTTCCACCGCGTCCGCGTGGAGTCGGTCACGCCGGTCGCCGCGGACGGCAGCGCGGTCGAGGTGACCTGCCTGGTCCCGGACGAGCTGACCGGCGCCTTCGCCTTCACACCCGGCCAGCACGTCACGGTGCGGCTGCCGGTGGACGGACGGCAGATCCGCCGTTCGTACTCGCTCTGCTCCACGCCGCGGGAGCTGGTGAGCCGGGGCAGGCTGCGCCTGGGCGTGCGGGTCGTGCCCGGCGGGGTCTTCTCCACCTACGCGGCCGGGGAACTGGCACCGGGCGACCGGTTGGAGCTGCTCTCGCCCGTCGGCACGTTCGGGGTGCGGTTCGACCCCGCGCGCCGCCGGCACTATGCCGCCGTGGCCGCCGGCTCGGGGATCACCCCCGTGCTGTCGCTCGTCGCCACGGCGCTGGAGACCGAGCCGGGCAGCCGCTTCACGGTCCTGTACGGCAACCGCGCGGCAGACTCGGCGATGTTCACCGACGAACTGGGCGACCTGAAGGACCGCCATCCGCGCCGGCTGCACCTGGTGCACCTGTTCTCCCGCGAGCAGCCGCGGGTCGGGCTGCCCCGGGGCCGCCTGGACCGGGCCACGCTGGAGGGGCTGTTCTCCCGCCTGCTGCCGCCCGCCGAGGTCGACGAGTGGTTCGTGTGCGGGCCCGCAGGCATGGTGGACGAGACGCGCGCCGCCCTGGCCGGCCACGGTGTGGACCCCGCGGCGATCCACACCGAGCTGTTCCACCCGGGCGGGCCCGCCCGCGAGAGCCGTACGGACCCCGCCGGCGGCGCGGCCTCCGGAGCGGAGGCCTCGGAGGTGAGCGTCGTCATGGACGGCCGGGTCACGAGCGTCCCCCTGGAGCCGGGACGCACCGTGCTCGACGCGGTCATCGCCGCCCGCCCCGACGTGCCGTACTCCTGCCAGACCGGTGTCTGCGGCACCTGCCGCGCCCGCGTCGTCGAGGGTCGTGTGCGCATGGCGCGTACGTGGGCGCTCAGCGAACAGGACCGTGCGGCCGGCGACATCCTGACGTGCCAGGCGGTGCCGCTGACCGCCCGGGTGCGTATCGACTTCGACGTCCTGTGATCCTCGGCATCGGGAGTGCCCATGACCATCGCACATAGAACCTGTCCCATCTGCGACGCCGTCTGCGGCCTGCGCCTGCGGCTGGACGAGAGGGGCCACGTCCTGTCGGTCAAGGGGGACGCCGACGACCCGTTCTCGCGGGGGTACATCTGTCCCAAGGGCGCCAGCCTCGGCGCGCTCGACGAGGACCCCGCCCGCCTGCGCCGCCCCCTCCTCCGGCAGGACGGGGAGCTGCGCGAGGCGTCGTGGGAGGCGGCCTTCGAGGCGGTCGAGCGCGGCCTGGGGCGGGTGATCTCCGAGCACGGGAGGGACGCGGTCGCCGTCTACTTCGGCAACCCGACGTTCCACACGATGGCGGGCTTCATGTACCGGATGCCGCTGACCCAGTCGCTCGGCACCCGCAACGTCTACTCCGCCAGCACCATCGACCAGGCCCCCAAGCAGGTGGCGTGCGGCCTCATGCTCGGCGACCCCTTCGCCATCGCGGTGCCCGACCTCGACCGCACCGACTTCCTGCTGGTCATCGGCGCCAACCCGGCCGAGTCGCACGGCTCGCTGTGCGCGGCTCCGGACTTCCCCGGCAGGCTCAAGGCGCTGCGCAACCGCGGCGGCAAACTGGTCGTGGCCGACCCCCGGCGCACCAGGACCGCCGCGCTGGCCGACGAGCACCTGTTCGTCCGCCCGGGCACCGACGCGCACCTGCTGCTGGCCGTCGTGCACACGTTGCTGGCCGAGGGGCTGACCTCGATCGACATCGAGGTCGACGGGCTGGAGGAGCTGCGCGAGGCGGTCGCGCCGCACACGCCGGAGGCGGCCTCGGAGATCTGCCGCGTGCCCGCCGACCGCATCGTCGCGCTGGCCCGCGAACTGGCGGCCGCGCCAACGGCGGCCGTCTACACCAGGATCGGCACCTGCACATCGGAGTTCGGCACGCTCACGCAGTGGCTCGTCGACGTGGTCAACGTGCTGACCGGCAACTTCGACCGGCCCGGCGGCGTCATGTTCACCCGGCCCGCCATCGCGGAGATCTTCAGGCCGCGCGAGCCGTTCACCACGGGGAACTGGCGCAGCCGGGTGCGCGGCCTGCCGGAGGTGATGGGCGAGCTCCCGGTCGCCACGCTGGCCGACGAGCTGGAGACGCCGGGAGAGGGCCGGATCAGGGCCATGGTGACGGTGGCGGGCAACCTGGTGCTGTCCGCGCCGAACGGGCCGCGCCTGGACAGGGCGCTGGCCGGCGTCGACTTCATGGTGTGCGTGGACCCCTACCTCAACGAGACCACCAGGCACGCCGACGTCATCCTGCCGCCGCCGCGGATGCTGCAGATGCCGCACTACGACTTCCTGCTGTCCACGGTGACGGTGCGGAACTACGCCAGGTTCTCGCCCGCCGTCCTCCCGCTCGATCCCGACCAGCGCTCCGAGGCGGAGATCCTGGCCAGACTCACGCTCATCGCCGCGGGTCAGGGCGCGCAGGCGGACCCCGCCGCGCTCGACGAGATGATCGTCGGGCAGGTGCTCGGCGAGGCCGCGGACCTGCGGGCCGAGCTGTCCGGCGACAGCGGGCCCGAGCTGATGCTCGACGCCCTGCTGCGGCTCGGCGCGTACAGGCTGTCGCTGAAGGAGCTGCTGGCCCGGCCGCACGGCATCGACCTGGGCCCGCTGGAGCCGCGGCTCGGCGAGCTGGTGCGCACGCCCTCGGGGCGGGTGGAACTGGCGCCCGAGGTGATGGTCGAGGAGGTGCGCCGGCTGCGCGCGCGGCCCGCCGCGCCCGGCTCGCAGTTCCTGCTGATCGGGCGGCGGCAGCTGCGCTCCAACAACAGCTGGCTGCACAACGTGCCCGGCCTGGTCGGCGGCAGCAACCGGTGCACGCTGCACGTCCACCCCGACGACGTGGCCGGGCTCGGGCTGGGCGAGCACGCGCTCGTGCGCTCGGCGGCCGGGGAGGTCGTCGTGCCCGTCGAGCCCACCGAGTCGATCATGCCCGGGGTGGTCAGCCTCCCGCACGGGTGGGGCCACGCCGGCGGGAACCAGCCGGTGGCCCAGCGGCACGCGGGCGTCAACGCCAACGCCCTGACCGACGAGTCGGTCATCGACCCGGTGTCGGGCAACGCCGTCTTCAACGCGGTGCCCGTGACGGTCACGAAGGCCCCCGTCCAGGAGGTCCCCGCCCAGGAGGTCCCCGTCCAGGAGGTCCCCGTCCAGGAGGTCCCCGTCCAGGAGGTCTCCGTCCGAGAGGTCACTGTCTGAAGGCCCGCCGTCCGATCCGCGCGCACGAGGCCCCGGCCCGAGCTCCCGTGAGGGGGTGACGGCCGGGGCCGCGGGAGTCTACGACGCCGCAACTCACCACTGCCGCAACTCATGACCGCCGCAACTCATGACCACGGTCCGGCGGCACCGCTCGCGGAGTGCCCGCGCGAAGAGCACGAAGAGAGAAGAGGGGGGATTACCAGCCGGATTTGATCGTGTCCGCTATGTGCGCGCGATCGGCCTCGGAAAGCCACCAGCCGACGGGGATGTGGACCATTCGGTCGTGCACGGCGTCCAGGCCGGGCAGCGCCGAGTCCGTGACGTCCCGCACGGCGCCGTGCGTGTCGTTGCGCCGGACCAGCATGCTCACCGTGATCCCCGCGTCGTTCATCTTCCGCATGAACGAGGGCCGGTCCTCGGCCTTGACCGGGTACAGCCAGCAGGACGACTCCCGGTCCGGCTCCCGCGCGGTCAGCTCCAGTCCCGGTACGCCGGCCAGCTCCGCGTCGTAGAACGCGGCGTTCCGGCGGTGCCGTTCCACCCGCTCGTCGACCGTCTCCAGGTTCGCCAGCCCGATGGAGGCGCTGATCTGGTCCAGATAGAAGTTGTAGCCCCACTCGGGCACGTCGTAGTCGCCGTTGACCCGGTCGGCCCGCCGGTCGATGCCGAAGAAGCGGAGCCTGCGGGCGCGCTCGTACGACCGCTCGTCGGGCAGGGTGAGCATGCCGCCGCAGCCGGTGCCGAGGTGCTTGGTCGCGTGGAAGCTGAACACGCAGATGTTCTCGCCGTCACCGCCCACCGGGCGGCCGCGCAGGGTGCTCCCCCAGGCGTGCGCGCAGTCCTCGACGACCACCGGCCGGTAGCCGTGCGCGGCCTCGGCCGCGTCGAGGATCTCCCGCAGCCGGTCCAGGTCCACCGGATACCCGGCCCAGTGGACGACGACGATGGCGCGGGTGGCCGGTGAGATCTTCTTCGCGAGGTCGTCGAGGTCGAGGTTGAGCGTGGCCGGGTCCACGTCGACCCAGCGCAGGCGCAGCCCGTTGGCCAGCACGGCCCAGTTGGTGGCCTCGAAGGTCAGCGGCGTGCTCAGCACCTCGTCCCGGGCGACGCCCGGTCCGGCCTCTCCGTTTCCGGGGCCGGACGCGCCCGCCAGCCGGAGCGCGAGGTGCAGACCCGAGGTGCCGTTGTTGACCGTGGCCACGTACGGGTTCCCGAGGCGCGCGCCCAGCGCCGCCTCGAACTCCTCGACGGCCGGCCCGTGAGCGATCATGCCGGTGCGCAGCACGTCGGCGATCCGGTCCAGGGTCCCCGGCCCGATCGCGGCCTTGAGCAGCGGGATCATCGGCGGCGCGCTCCGTCCGGTCCGTTCAGCGCCGGACGCCGACGAAGAGTCCACGGCCGTCCCCGATGTCCTCGCTCTCGAGGTACTCCACGTCGCAGCCCGCGCGCCGGAACGCGGCGATGTAGTCGGCGGGCTCGAACAGGGTGAAGATCTGGACCTGGTCGAAGTGGTGCACGCCCGTCGTGTCCGCCACGGACCAGTGCGCCTCCTGCCGGACGGTGGAGCCCGTGGTCCGCGCCACCCGCATCACCCGCGTCACCGTACGGTCCACGCCACGTACGAAGTCGCCGGCGATGTGGCCGTCGGTGAACCTGTCGGGGAAGTACCACGGCTCGACGATCAGCACCCCGCCGGTCGGCAGATGAGCGGCCATGCGGCCCACCGCCGCCTCCAGCTCCGCCGTACCGGCCATGTAGCCGACCGTGCCGAAGAGGCTGCACACCGCGTCATAGGTCCGGCCGGTGTCGAACCACCGGATGTCCCCCTCGTGGACCGCCACGCCGGGCAGCTTGCGCCTGGCCGCCGCGCACATCGTCGGGGACAGCTCGACGCCCTCGACCTCGTCGAAGGTGAGCCGGAACGTCCGCAGGTGCTTCCCCGTCCCGCAGGCCACGTCCAGCAGCGAGGCCGCCCCGGGGCGGCGGGCGCGCACCAGCTCGGTGACGAAGGCGGCCTCGTGCGCGTAGTTCTTGCCCCGTCCCTGGTAGATGAGATCGTAGAACTCACTCACCTCGGCGCTGTAGACGTTGGCCTTGCGGGCGTCCTCGGCGTCCCGGGCGGCCGTGGCCGACGTGTCCGTGGTCATCAGCGCCTCCGCAGTGGATTCGGTCACCCCGCGAGTCTCACATCCGCCGCATTCTCCGGACATCTTCCCGATTGCGCAGCGGCGCCGCCGAAATGCGCAATGTTCGAGATGTTCCCCGATGGGGCCCGTGGCTAGCCTCGGTTCATGTCGAATGGTAGCTGTAGGATTTGCGGCGGCACGGTGAAGGAAACCCTCAATCTGGGGCGGCAGCCGTCGGGCAACGGATTCCCGTTGCCTCATGAGATCGAGCGCGAGAGGTCTTTCCCGCTCAGAGCGGGGATCTGTGACTCCTGCACGATGTTCCAGCTGCTCGATGATGTTCCCTCGGAGGCGAAATACCGCGACGAATATCCGTATCACGCGTCGGGTTCCGCGGTGCACCGCGCGCATTTCGAGGGGAACGCCCGCCGTTTCCTGGAGACCGAGCTGACCGGACCGGACGCGTTCATCGTCGAGATCGGCAGCAATGACGGCGTCATGCTCGCCACGATCGCGCAGGCCGGCGTCCGGCACCTGGGCGTCGAGCCGTGCCGGGAGGTCGCCGACGTCGCGCGGGGGCGGGGGGTCCGGGTGCTCGGCGAGTTCTTCGACGAGAACACCGCGGCCGCCATCCGCGCGGAGCACGGCCCCGCGGACATGGTGTTCGGGGCCAACTGCATCGCCCACATCGTCCATCTCCGGCGGCTGCTCCAGGGCGTCGGCACACTCCTGAAGCCCGACGGGGTGTTCGTCTTCGAAGAGCCCTACCTCGGGTCGGTCATCGCGCAGAACGCCTTCGACATGATCTACGACGAGCACGTCCACGTCTTCTCGGTGCAGTCGGTCAAGGCCATGGCGGAACTCGCCGGGTTCGAGCTCGTCGACGCCGAGCCGGTGCCGCTGCACGGCGGCACGATGCGCTACACGATCGCGCGGCCGTCCCGGCGCGCCCCGGCCCCCGCGGTGGCGGAGTTCCTGGCCCGGGAACGCGAGCAGCGGCTGGCCGAGCACGGCACGATCGAGAAGTTCGCCGCCGCGGTCCGGAAGATCCGGGAGGACCTCACCGGGCTGCTGGGCGACCTGCGCGCGCAGGGCAGGCGGGTGGTCGGCTACGGCGCGCCCGCCAAGGTCACGACGGTGACGAACTACTGCGGCATCGGGACCGAGCTGATCCCGTTCGTGGTCGACTCGACCCCGTCCAAGCAGGGACGGCTGGTGGCGGGCTCGCACATCCCGGTGCTGGAGCCCGGGGCGTTCTCCGCCGACCACCCCGACTACGCGGTGCTGTTCGCGTGGAACCACGCCGAGGAGATCATGGCGAAGGAGCAGGCGTTCCGCGAACGGGGCGGACGCTGGATCCTCTACGTGCCCGACGTGCGCATCGTGTGAGACGTCCCGGCGCGCTTCCTGCACGAAGGCCGGCGCACTCCCTTTCCTGCGACTTTTCCCGGGGATTTCTCCGGGGGTTTTCCCGGGGATTCTTCCTGCCGTTTCCCCGCACCCGTGACTTCGCACGGCGGCATAAAAGCGGGCCGGAATTCCGGCGGACGGAATAACTGAAATCGGTTTTCCACTCCGGCCGGCGGAGAAACAGCACGCCTGGAGATGCACCGGAAATTCGCGGGTGTGACGCTGGGACATGCCCGATTGGTCCACGAAACCGTGAGGACTCGCATAGCGATGGGTGTCGACACCACTGTTTTCGAGCACCGTCTCGCCGGCCCGCCCGAGCCTGACCTCACCCCCGAGGACGTGGTCGCCAGGGCCGAGGCGATGATTCCCGCACTGGTCGAGCGCCAGGCCGAGACCGAGCAGCGCACGTACTACGGCCAGGACGTCCACGAACAGTTCTCCAGGGCCGGTTTCTACCGGATCCTGGTGCCCCGCCGGTACGGCGGCTACGAGTTCGGGATCGACACCTTCGTCCGCGTGGTGATCAACCTCACCAGGGGCTGCCCGTCGACGGGGTGGATGTACTGCCTGGGCGCGGCGCACGCGCTGGCGGCCGCCACGATCCTCGGCGAGGCCGCGCAGGAGGAGATCTTCGCCTCCGGCGAGTTCATCTGCCCGGCGACCGTGATGCCCGGCGGGACGGCCGAGCGCACCTCCGACGGAGACTGGCTGATCAACGGCACCTGGGGTTACTGCTCGGGCTCGCCGTACGCCTCGCACTTCATCGGGCACGCGATGGTCACCCCCGACGGGGGTGGCCCGCCCGAGCCCATGATGTTCATCGCCCCGCGCAGCCAGTGGAGCCGCCTGGACGACTGGGGCGGGGCGCTGGGGCTCAAGGGCAGCGGGTCGCACAGCATCCGCATCGTGAACGGCCGCGTCCCCGATCACTACACCGTCAAGCAGCACATGAGCCAGATCGACGTCACCGGGGGCACCCCGGGACGCGCGCTGCACGGCCCCCAGTACGGCGGCGGGCAGCTCACCTTCATGGTGCTGGAGGACGCGCTGCTCGCGGTCGGCATGGCCAGGGGCGCGCTCGACGCCTACGAGGAGCTGATGCGCACGCGGACGACCCCGTTCCCGCCCATCGTGCCGCGCTCCGAGGATCCGGACTTCCAGCTCAGGTACGGCAAGGCCGCCGGCCTGATCGCCACGGCCGAGGCCGCGACCCTGGACGTGGCCCGCCAGTGGCACGAGGCGGCCGACGCCGGCGCCGCCGCAGTCACCCGCGAGCACGAGCTCGGCCTGGCCGGGATCTGCAGCGAGGCGGTCGCCCTGAGCTGGCGCGCGGTCGAGTCCTACCTGTTCCCCACGGCGGGGTCGAGCGCCGTCCGCAGCGGCGAGCGCATCGAGCGCGTCTGGCGGGACATGTCGATGTTCGTCACCCACGCGGGCGTCTCGACGTTCCTCGCCACCATCGCCAAGCGCGACTTGGCCAAGGCCCGGTTCGGGCTCGGGTAGCGGCCCGAGCGGAGGAAGGAAGCGAAGTAGCGCGATGACAGACCTTCATGACGCACCACCCGTCGAGCCCGCAGGACAGGCGGCGGGGCCGGTCACCCGGCCCATGACCGGCGCCGAGTACATCGAGAGCCTGCAAGACGATCGGGCGATCTACCTCTACGGCGACCGGGTCAGGGACGTGACCGCCCACCCGGCCTTCCACAACCCGATCAGGATGACCGCCAGGCTCTACGACGCGCTGCACGACCCCGACCGGCGCGACGCGCTCGTGACGCCCACCGACACCGGGAGCGGGGGCTTCACCCACAGCTTCTTCACCACGCCCCGCAGCGCCGCCGACCTGGTGGCCAACCAGCGCGCGATCGCCGCGTGGGCGCGGATGAGCTACGGCTGGATGGGCCGCAGCCCCGACTACAAGGCCGCCTTCCTCGGCACGCTGGGCGCCAACGCCGAGTTCTACGAGCCGTTCGCCGACAACGCGCGGCGCTGGTACCGGGAGTCGCAGGAGAAGGTCCTGTTCTGGAACCACGCGATCGTGCATCCGCCGGTGGACCGCAACCGGCCGCCGGACGAGGTCGCCGACGTCTTCGTGCACGTGGAGAAGGAGACCGACGCCGGCCTGGTGGTGAGCGGGGCGAAGGTGGTGGCGACGGGTTCGGCGCTGACCCACTACAACTTCATCGCCCACTACGGCCTGCCGATCAAGGACAGGAAGTTCGCCCTGGTGGCCACCGTGCCGATGCACGCCCCGGGGCTGAAGCTGATCTGCCGCCCGTCCTACACCGCCGCGGCGACCGTGATGGGCAGCCCGTTCGACTATCCGCTGTCCTCCCGGCTGGACGAGAACGACACGATCCTCGTCCTGGACAAGGTGCTCATCCCCTGGGAGAACGTCTTCATCTACGGCCACCTGGGCAAGGTCCAGCTCTTCACCGGCCGCTCCGGCTTCCCCGAGCGGTTCACCTTCCACGGGTGCACCCGCCTGGCCGTGAAGCTGGAGTTCATCGCGGGCCTGCTGGCCAAGGCGGTGGAGATCACCGGCACCAAGGACTTCCGCGGCGTGCAGAGCCGTATCGGCGAGGTGCTCGCCTGGCGCAACCTGTTCTGGGGGCTGTCGGACGCGGCCGCGCGCAACCCGGTGCCGTGGACGAACGGCGCGGTGCTGCCGAACCCGCAGTACGGCCTGGCCTACCGCTGGTTCATGCAGATCGGCTATCCCCGGGTCAAGGAGATCATCGAGCAGGACATCGCCAGCGGCCTGATCTACATCAACTCCAGCGCCGATGACTTCAAGAACCCCGAGGTCCGGCCGTACCTGGACAAGTACCTGCGCGGCTCGGGCGGCATCGACTCGGTCGAGCGGATCAAGGTGATGAAGCTGCTGTGGGACGCGGTGGGCACCGAGTTCGGCGGGCGGCACGAGCTGTACGAGCGCAACTACGCCGGCAACCACGAGAACACGCGCGTGGAGCTGCTGGCGGCGCAGACGGCCAACGGCCAGATGGACGGCTACAAGGCGTTCGTCGAGGAGTGCCTGGGCGAGTACGACCTCGACGGCTGGACGGTGCCGGACCTCTCCTCCTTCGAGGAACTGCGGCAGACCGGCGGGCTGCGCGACTTCTGACCTGACCCGCCCGCGCGAGAGGGGCGCCGGGAGATTCGTCTCCCGGCGCCCCTCTCGTGTGCGATCCGCCGTGTGGGCGGCGCATGAGGCAGGGCCGCGCGAATCCCCGGAATCTCCCGCAATCCTCCGCGATCCCCCGGCCGCACGCGCAGGCGCCCCCGGGTCCGGGACCCGGGGGCGCCTGCGCGCGGTTCGGCGTGGTTCAGCGGAGGGTGACGTCGGCCTGTTCGACGGCGGCCAGGAACTCCCCGCGGGAGATCGCGGCGGCCACCAGCTCGATGTCGTCCGACATGAAGCGGTCCTTGTCCAGGGTCGGCACGAGCGAGCGGATCCGCTCGTAGGTGGCCAGGCCGGCCGGGCTGAGCCGGTCCCTGCGTCCCGACAGGTCCACGGCCTGGGCCGCGGCGAGGAACTCCACCGCCAGGATCCTGCTGTTGTTCTGCAGGACCCGGCGCGCGTTGCGGGCGGCGATCAGTCCCATGCTGACGACGTCCTGGTTGTCGCCGTTGGACGGCACGCTCTGCGTGCTGGCGGGGCCGATCGTCCTGTTCTCCGCCACCAGCGCGGTGGCGGGGTACTGGGCTCCGGCGAAGCCGCTGTTCAGCCCGGGGTCGTCGGCGACGAGGAACTCGGGCAGGCCGTTGCTGAGGTGCCGGTTCAGCAGCCGGTTGGTCCGCCGCTCGGAGAAGACGCCGAGCTGGGTGAGCGCGATCGTCAGGTAGTCCATGACGAAGGCGACCGGCTGGCCGTGGAAGTTCGCCCCGTGGAAGACCTCCTTGCCCTCGAAGACGAGCGGGTTGTCGTTGGAGGAGTTGAGCTCGATGCGCAGCGTGGAGGCGGCGTGGTAGACGGTGTCCCTGACGGCGCCGACGACCTGCGGGATGGCCCGCAGCGTGTACGCCTTCTGCAGGTAGACCTCGGTCCGGTGGACACCGTGCTGCGCGGTCCCGTTGTCGTCCTTGCGCCGGGGGCGCTGCGGCTCCCTGTCACGCAGCACCGACAGGCGCAGCGGGTCGACGCTGAGCGCCTGGCGCAGCTCGCTGTGGTCCACGGCCAGGCCGCTGCCGTTCAGCAGGGCCCGCATGTTGGCGGCGACGTCGATCTGCCCCCGGTGCGGGCGGGCGATGTCGTGCCCGTCGGCCACGAAGGGGCTGGTGGAGCCCTGCAGGACCTCGCAGATCAGCGCGGTCACGATCTCGGCCTGCCGGACCTGGTCCAGCGCCCGGGTGACGAGCAGGCAGCCGAGCCCGGTCATCGCCGAGGTGCCGTTGATCAGCGCCAGCCCTTCCTTGAAGCGCAGCTGCAGCGGCTCGATGCCGAACTCGCGCAGCACCCGCCCGGTCTCCACGCGCCGGCCGTCGCGCAGCACGTACCCCTCGCCGATCAGCGTCGAGGCCACGTGCGCCAGCGGCGCCAGGTCGCCGCTGGCGCCCAGCGAGCCGATCTCGGGGATGGCGGGCGTGATGCCCAGGTTGAGGTAGAGCGCCAGGCGTTCGAGCAGTTCGGGGCGGACCGCCGAGTACCCCTTGGACAGGGCGTTCAGCCGGGCGGTGAGGACGGCCCTGGCCTCGTCCTCGGCGAAGATCGGGCCGACGCCGGCGCTGTGGCTGCGCACCAGGTTGGTCTGGAGCTGCACCTCGTTGGAGGTGTCCACGAGCATGTAGATCATTTCACCGTAACCGGTGGTCACGCCGTAGACCGGGACGCCGCTCGCGATGATGTCCTCGAACACCCGCCGGTTGGCCGCGACCTTGGCCAGGGCTGCGGGAGCGACGCCACAGGTGACCTCGTTCTCGGCGATCAGCCGTACTGTCGGGACGTCCAGGCTCTCACCATCGAAGTCGACTGACGTTGAGGTCTCAACCAGTGTCACATCACTCACCCGCCGTAGATTGGTTGACTGCATCAGTGGAAAGCGCGTGCGCGCGCACCTGGGCGGTCAGGCCGCCCAGGGTGGGGTTGGCGAAGAACTCCCAGAGCGGTACCTCGACGCCGAACCGTTCACGAACGCGTTCGAGCAGACGGGGCACCATCAGCGAGTTCCCGCCGACGGAGAAGAAGGGGTCGCCGTCGCCGTCCGGCTCGGCTCCCAGGACGTCCGACCAGATGGCGGCGACCTCCAGTTCGACCGGCGTGCGCGCGGCGTCGCGCTGCCCGCCGCCGGCCGCCGCCGGCAGAGCGCGCCGGTCGATCTTGCCGCCGACGTTGCGCGGCAGCGTGGCGACCGTCCTGACCGACAGCGGCAGCGTGCTCTTGCCGAACCTGGTTCGTACGGCGGCCCGCAGGTCCGCGGCCCGCACCTGCGCCTCGCCCGCCGGTGTGCGGCGCGGCACGACGTAGGCCACCAGCCTGGTGACCCAGCCGTCGGGACCGCTGACCGGGACGAGCGCACACTCGGCCACCGCCTCATGCCGGCTCAGCGCGGCCTCGATCTCGGCCAGTTCGATGCGGGTGCCGTGGAACTTGATCTGGGAGTCGCCTCGGCCGCGGAACTCCAGCAGGCCGTCCCACCGCATGCGGCCGAGGTCGCCCGTGCGGTAGAAGCGGCCGTAGCCGGATCCGCACGCCTGCAGGTGGTACACCGGCTCGAAGGCCCGGCCGTCCTCGCCGCCGGCGTATCCCAGCGTGACGTACGGGCTCCTGACCACGATGTGGCCGGTGACGCCGGGCGGGCAGGGCCGGTCCCAGGCGTCCAGGACCACGACCTGCCGGCCGGGGATGGAGCCGCCGATCGGCGTCATGCCGTGCACCGGGGCGGTGACGTCGTACCAGGTGGCCAGGATCGTCTCCGTGGCGCCGTACAGGTTGGCCAGCCGTACGGCGGGCAGGCTCGCGCGCAGGTCGTTGGCCAGTTCCCCGGGCAGCGGCTCCCCCGCCAGCAGCAGGCAGTCGAGCGCGAGCCGCCCCGCGGCGCCCTCGGCTTTGATCACGTCGAGGAGCTTGGCCGCGAAGCTCGGGACGGTCTGCAGCAGGGTGATCCGCTCGTCCGCGAGCCACTGGGCCAGCTTGTCCGGGTTGGCCCTGATGCGTTCGGGCACGGGGCACAACGTCGCGCCGCCGACCAGCGCGGCGAACGTCTCGCACAGCGCGGCGTCGTAGCCGGGCGCGGCCCACTGGGCCACCCTGGCGCCCGGCCGCATCCGGAACTCGGCGGCCATCCAGGCGGCGAACTGCGCCAGGCTGCCGTGCGACTGGATGATCCCCTTGGGCTTGCCGGTCGAGCCCGAGGTGTAGGCGACGTAAGCGGGCGCGGTGGTCGTCGGGCTGACGGGAGCGGTGCGGTCGGCGGGCGCCTCCAGGGCGGCGGGCGCCTCCAGTGCGCCCACGTCGACCACCGTGCCGCCCAGCTCCTCCTGGTACCACCGGCTGAGATCGTCCCCGGGGCCCTCCACCAGCAGGGCGACGGGCCGCAGCTCGGCCAGCACGGCCCTGCCCCGCTCACCGACGTCGCCGACGCCGAGGCAGGTCAGGCGCGCCCCGGCGCCGAGCACCCCGAGCACGGTCGTGACCTGGGCGGCTCCCGGCGCCATCCGGACGACCGCGGAGGCGCCCTCGACCTCGCCGAACGCGCGCAGCGCGGCGCCGACGACGGCGGCGCGGGCGTCCAGCTCGCCGTAGGTCAGGCGGGCGCCCTGCCAGTCGAGCGCGACCGCGTCCGGTGCACGCCCGGCCCGGGCGTGCACGAGCTCGGGCGCCGAGGGCAGGAACGGGTCCAGCGCCGCCGTCCGGTCGGCCTCGCGCACCCTGGCGCGCGTCCGCGTGTAGTCCTCCAGCGGGATCTGGTCGGCGGGCAGGTCGGGCGCGCGCAGCGCGATGGCCAGGAACGTGTGCAGTTGGTCGAGCAGGAGCTCGGCCGTCCTCTCCTCGTACAGTCCCTCGCGGTAGGTCAGCCGGCCGGCCGGCGCGTCGCCCGCCTGCTCCACGGACAGCACGAGATCTGTCCTGGCCGCGCAGGTGCGCAGCCGTACGGGGCGGACCTCGGCCGCGCCCAGCACGGGCACGGGTTCGGCATGATCCCGGTAGTCGAACATCACGTCGCACAGCGGGATCCTGCGCGGGTCCCGCTCCAGCCCCAGCGCCTGCACCAGCCGGTCGAAGGGCAGGCCGCGGCGGTGGTGGACCTCCTTCAGCGTCCCCGCGACCCGGCGCACGGCCTGGCGGAAGGCGATCCCGCCCGAGAGGTCTGCGCTGAGCACCAGGTGGTTGCGGTACGGGCCGACGAGCGCGCCGGTCACGGCGCCGGGGCGCACGTTCACGGCGGTGCCGACCGCCACCCGGTCCTCCCCGGTGTGCCGGCGCAGCAGGCACAGGAAGGCGGCCAGCGTGACCGTCGCGGGGGTGACGCCCTCCTCGTGCGCCAGCTCCGCCAGCGCGCCTCCCAGGGCGGGCGTCCACTCGAACGGGACGGTCCGGCCGTGGAAGGACGGTCCCGCAGGGCGCGGCCGGTCGGCGGGCGGTGCGGCCGAGGCGGGCGGCGGGGTCAGCGTCCCGGTCCACCACTCGAGCAGGCGGTGCAGCTCGTCGGTGTGCGCCTGGTCGCGCTGCCAGCGGGCGTAGTCGGCGTACTGGACTCCGGCGGGCGGCGGCGCCCCCCGGGCGGCGTAGCGGTCGGAGAGCTCGTCCAGCAGGATCGGGATGGACCACTCGTCCGCGACGGCCTCGTGCAGCCGCAGCACGAGGAGGTGGTCGCCGGGGCCCAGCCGTATCACGAGGAGCCGGGCGAGCGGCCCCTCCCGCGGGTCGAGCGGGGTGCGCGCGAGACCGGCGCAGAGCTCCTCGGCCGATGAGCCGGTGGCGTCGATCTCGGTGAAGGCCTGCGGGTGGCAGCCCACGGCGATCTCCTGCACGGGCAGCCCGCCGCTCTCCACGAGCGTGGTCCGCAGGATCTCATGGCGGAGCACGACGCCCTGCCACGCGGCGCGCAGCGCGGCCACATCGAGTTCGCCGGTCGTTCGGTAGGCACGAAACATCGTGTACGCGGGTGAATCCGGGACCAGTTTCTGCAGAAACCACGCCTGGTCCTGCAGCCACGAGGTCACCGTTCTCTTTACACCGGACTTCCTCACCACGACATCGTCGGCTCGGCCCGCCGCACGCGGCATCTCTTGCCGTGCTCCGTTGCCCGCCACTGGCAGGAAACAGCGGCCCGGAGGCAACTTGCTGTCACCGTCCCGCCTTGTTCCGGTCAGCCCGGCGCTCCACTCTGGGCGTGTAAAGGAAAACCTCCGGAATTGAAGGTCCCGGACCCCGGTAAATACGCCGGGGCAAACGGAGAAAGGCAGCGGAGTCAATGAATTCAAATGGTCGTGCGGAATTCGCCGCGGGGAGGCCCTGATGGTGGCCCTGGTCACCGGTGCGGCGGGCGGCATCGGGGCGGCGATCGCACGGAGGCTGGGAGAGGAGGGCACCCCGGTCGCCGCCCTGGACCGCGACGAGGAGCGTCTGCGCGAGGTTGCGGAGAAGCTGACCGCCGACGGGCTGGATGTGACCGCGTTCCCCGTGGACGTCGGCTCCGGCGCCCAGGTGGAGGCGGTGGTGGCGGAGACGGAGCGGCGGCTCGGGCCGATCGGCAAGCTGGTCAACGCCGCCGGCGTGCTGCGGCTGGGCCGGGCCGTGGCGCTGTCGGACGAGGACTGGACGACGACGTTCTCGGTCAACGTCAACGGCGTCTTCCACCTGTCCAGAGCGGTCGTGGCCAGGATGGTGCCGCGGCGCTCGGGGGCGGTCGTCACCGTCGCCTCCAACGCGGCGCTGACCGCCCGCGTGGACATGTCCGCCTACGCCGCCTCCAAGGCCGCGGCGATGGTCTTCACCAAGACGCTGGGACTGGAGGTGGCGGGCTACGGGATCCGCTGCAACGTGGTGACCCCGGGCTCGACCGACACCCCGATGCTCTCCTCTCTGTGGAGCGACCACGAACGCGCGCTGCGGGCCTCGATCGAGGGCAGCCCCGGCGTGTACCGCACCGGCATCCCGCTCGGGAAGGTCGCCGAACCGGACGACATCGCGGAGGCCGTCGCCTTCCTGCTTTCGAGCCGGGCCAATCACATCACCCTTCAGCACCTCACGGTGGACGGCGGCGCCACTCTGGGCGCCTAGCAATTTCCAGCACGAATGAAAGAGGAAACACAATGGCCGGCATTCCCTACATAACGCCATATCCCATGCCGGATGTCGGAGAACTTCCCGAGAACACGGCGCAATGGTCGATAGACCCGGACCGGGCCGTACTCCTGCTCCACGATATGCAGCATTTCTTCCTGCGTGCCTTTCCGCGCGGCGAGGCCCCGGTGACGGACCTCCTCAGGAACGCGCGGGCCCTGCGCGAGCGCTGCGCGGCCCTGGGCGTCCCGGTCGCCTACACCGCGCAGCCGGGCGGGATGACCGAGGAACAGCGGGGACTGCTCAAGGACTTCTGGGGCCCCGGCATGACCACCGACGAGGACCAGCGCAGGGTCGTGGACGAGGTGGCGCCCGGACCGGGCGACCTGGTGCTCACCAAGTGGCGCTACAGCGCCTTCCACCGCAGTCCGCTGCTGCGGTGGCTGCGCGACAGAGGGCGCGACCAGCTCATCATCGCCGGAGTGTACGCGCACGTCGGCATCCTCATGACGGCCAACGACGCCTTCACCCAGGACGTCCAGCCGTTCCTGGTGGCCGATGCGATCGCCGACTTCACCGCCGAGGAGCACCACCTGGCCCTGCGGTACGTGGCACGCCGGTGCGGCGTGGTCACCACGGCCAAGCAGCTCCTGGCCGACCTTCCCCAGGAGGCCCGGACATGACCGCCGAGCCTCCCTTCAAAAGCGCGGACACGACCGCCGACCGCCTCCTCGACCGGATCCTCTCCCCGCGGCCCCCAGCCTTCGCGCTGCTGCACCGGCCCGGCGCCGGCCGGGAGGGCGTTCTCGACGTCCTGGTGGGCGAGGTCTCCACGGCCGCCACGCTGGCCGCGCTCCCCCTCTCCGACGAGCCGCGCGGCGAGGGGCCCGAACTGCTGACGCTCATCCCGTTCCGGCAGGTCGGCGAGCGGGGCTTCGAGGCACGCGACGACGGCGCCCCGCTCGTCGCGATGACCGTCACCGGGCACGCCGTCGTGCCGCTCCCCGCCGCCCTGGCCCGCATCCCCGACCAGCGCATCCAGGCCCGCGACCGGCACGTGGACACCCCCGACGACGACTACGCGCGCATCGTGCGCGCCGTCATCGAGGACGAGATCGGCCGGGGCGAGGGCGCCAACTTCGTCATCAAACGCTCGTTCGTGGCCGACATCACCGACTACACCCCGCGCAGCGCGTTGACGCTCTTCCGCCGGCTCGTCACCCGGGAGTCGGGCACGTACTGGACGTTCGTCGTCCACACCGGCGACAGGACGCTCGTCGGCGCCTCACCGGAACGGCACATCAGCGTCTCGGACGGCGTCGCGGTGATGAACCCGATCAGCGGCACCTACCGCTATCCCCCGTCGGGCCCGACCGTCGGCGCGCTCATGGACTTCCTCGCCGACAAGAAGGAAGCCGACGAGCTGTACATGGTCGTCGACGAAGAGCTCAAGATGATGGCCAGGATCTGCGAGTCGGGAGGCCGCCTGACCGGCCCGTTCCTGCGGGAGATGACCAGGCTCGCGCACACCGAGTACTACATCGAGGGCCGGACCGACAGGGACGTGCGGGAGATCCTGCACGAGACGCTCCTCGCGCCCACCGTCACCGGCAGCCCGCTGGAGAACGCGTGCCGGGTGATCGGCCGCTACGAGAAGCAGGGCCGGGGCTACTACAGCGGCGTCGCCGCGCTGATCGGCAGGGACGCGGCGGGCGGGCGCACGCTCGACTCCTCGATCCTGATCCGCACCGCCGACATCGACGCCGGCGGCCGGGTGAACATCGGGGTGGGCGCCACCCTGGTCAGGCACTCCGACCCCGAATCGGAGGTGGCCGAGACCGCGGCCAAGGCGGCCGGGCTACTCGAAGCGCTGTGCGCCGAGCCGCCCGAGCAGCTCGCCGAGCACCCCGACGTGCGCGGAGCGCTGGAGGGGCGCAACGACGACATCTCCGGGTTCTGGCGGCGGGAACCGGCCGAGCGGACCTTCTGGACGCCCGACCTGATCGGCCGCCGGGCGCTGGTGGTGGACGCCGAGGACACGTTCACCTCGATGATCGCCCACCAGCTGCGCTCGCTGGGCCTGCAGGTGAGCGTGCGCAGGTTCGACGAGCCGTACGAGCTGGAGCGGCACGACGTGGTGGTGCTCGGCCCCGGCCCCGGCGACCCGGCGGAGCTGACCCACCCCAAGATCGCTCACCTGCGCGGTGCCGTGGACCGGCTGCTGGGATCCGGCGTCCCGTTCCTCGCCGTGTGCCTGAGCCACCAGGTGCTCAGCGGCGCGCTCGGCCTGCCGCTGCGCCGCAGGAAGGTGCCCAACCAGGGCGTGCAGCGGGTGATCGACCTGTTCGGCCGCCGGACCAGGGTGGGCTTCTACAACACCTTCGCCTCGCACGCGGAGTCGGAGGAGTTCGAGACCGCCGGGCTGCCGGGGCCGGTCTCCGTCAGCCGCGACCCGGAGACGGGCGAGGTGCACGCACTGCGCGGGCCCGGATTCGCCTCCATGCAGTTCCACCCGGAGTCGGTGCTCACCTCGGACGGGGTCGGCATCCTGCGCGACGCCCTGCTCTCGGTGCTCGACCGGCTGCCGGTCCCCCGATGAGCCCGGCCCCGGCCCGGAGAACCCGGTCCCGGAAGAACCCGATGACGGACAGGAAGGAAGAGATGGCGACCATACTCATCGCCGGCGGCGGCATCGGAGGCCTCGCCGCCGCCGTCGCCGCCGCGGGGCGGGGGCACCGGGCGGTGGTCCTGGAGCGCCGCGAGGGGTTCACCGAACTCGGCGCGGGCATCCAGATCGGCCCGAACGGCTTCACCGCCCTGGACCGGCTCGGCGTGGGCCACGAGGTGCGCAGCCTGGCGGTCTACATCGACGAGCTGCGCTTCATGGACGGCACCACCGGCGAGCGGGTGGCGAGCATGCCGCTCACCGGCCGCTACCGGGCCCGCTTCGGCAACCCGTACGCGGTGGTCCAGCGCGTGGACCTGTACGGCCCGCTGCTGGCCGCCTGCCGTACCTCCCCGCTGATCGAGCTGCGCGAGCGCAGCCACGTCGCCGACTACCGCCAGGACGCCGCCGGAGTGACCGCGATCCTCGACGACGGCGGGCGAGTTCGCGGCGACGCGCTGATCGGGGCCGACGGCATCCGCTCGGCGGTGCGCGCCCGGCTCGTCGGCGACGGGGAGCCCCGGGTGTCGGGGCACACCATCTACCGCTCGGTCATCCCGATGGAACAGGTGCCCGAGGAGCTGCGCTGGAACACCGTGACCCTGTGGGCAGGCCCCGGCTGGCACTTCGTGCACTATCCGATCGGCGGCGGCCGGTACCTCAACCTGGCGGCCACCCGCGACGACGGCGCCACCCGGGTGGTGACCGGCAGGCCCGCGGCGCGCGAGCACGTGCTCGGCGAGTTCCCCGGGCTGGGCGAGACCGCCCGGCGCCTGCTGGAGCTGGGCGAGGACTGGCGGGAGTGGGTGCTGTGCGACCGCGACCCGGTCGGCGACTGGACCGACGGGCGGGTGGTCCTGCTCGGCGACGCCGCCCACCCCATGCTGCAGTACGCGGCGCAGGGCGCCTGCATGGCGCTGGAGGACGCGGTGACGCTCGGCGACTTGCTGGACTGCGGCGCCGGGGAGTTCCCGCAGCGCTTCGAGAAGTACAACGCGGCCCGGCGCGAACGCACCGGCAGGACGCAGCTGGTCGCCCGCGCGATGGGCGAGCTGCTCTACCACCCGGCCGGGGACGAGGCCCTGGCCAGGAACCGGATGTTGTCGGCCCTGTCCGACGACGACCTGCACGACAAGGTCTCGTGGCTGCACGGCGCCCGGGACTTCGCCCGGGCCGCGGCCTGAGCCCCGCACCGCCTTGACCCGGGCGCCCGCCCGGCCCACCGGACACCTATCGGAAGGAACTGCTGGACATGTGCGGCATCGCTGGATGTGTGAACTACGACGAGGACCTGAGCGGCGCGGGTGAGGTGATCTCCGCCATGACCGCCACCCTGGAGTACCGGGGCCCGGACGCCGGTGGGGTGTGGACCTCGCCCCGCGCGGCCCTGGGACACCGCAGACTTGCGATCATCGACCTTGAGGGCGGGCGGCAGCCGATGGCGGCCGGGAGCGAGGCCCTGCCGGTGATGACCTACAACGGCGAGGTCTACAACTACCGGGAGCTGCGCGAGGAACTGATCGGCCTGGGCCACGGGTTCCGCACGACGAGCGACACCGAGGTCGTGCTGCGCGCCTATCTGGAGTGGGGCGCGGACTTCGCCGAGCGCCTCGACGGCATCTTCGCCCTGGCGATCTGGGACCCGCGCACCGAGGAGCTGCTGCTGGTCCGCGACCGGATGGGCGTCAAGCCGCTGTACTACTATCCGACCCCCGGCGGCCTGCTGTTCGGCTCCGAGCCCAAGACGATCCTCGCCCACCCCCACGCTGAGGCCGTGATCGACGCGGACGGGCTGCGGGAGATCTTCACCATCGTCAAGACGCCGGGCCACGCGGTCTTCCGCGGCATGTACGAGGTCCGCCCGGCCACCGTCCTGCGCTTCTCCCGCTCGGGGAGCACCGAGACGCGCTACTGGCGGCTGGAGGCGCGAGAGCACCACGACGACCTCGACACGACGGTCGCCACGGTCCGGCGGCTCCTGGAGGAGATCGTGGAGCGGCAGATGGTCGCCGACGTCACCGTCGGCACCCTGCTCTCCGGCGGCCTCGACTCCAGCGCGATCACCGCGCTGGCCGCGCGGGCGATGGCCCGCAGGGGCGCGGACCAGCCGCTGAAGGCCTTCTCCGTGGACTTCAAGGGCCACGAGTCGCGCTTCAAGGCCAACGTGCAGTGGGAGGACCCCGACACCCCCTTCGCCGTCGAGGTCGCCGAGCACGTGGGCGCCGAGCACATCATCGTCGAGCTGGACAACGCCGAGATCCTCGACCCGGAGGTACGGCGCACGGTGCTGCGGGCCCAGGACCTGCCGGTCTCCACCGGAGACATGGAGTACTCGCTGCTGGTGCTGTGCCGGGCGCTGAAGGAGCGGATGACGGTGGCGCTGTCGGGCGAGGCGGCCGACGAGCTGTTCGGCGGCTACACCTGGTTCCACGACCGGGACGCCGTCGAGTCCGACACCTTCCCCTGGCACTCCCCGTTCAAGAAGGCCGGCGGCATCGGCGCGCTGCAGTCGATCGGCCTGTGGGACCGGCTGGGCCTGGCCGAGTACGTCAAGCACCGCTACACCGAGGCCCTGGAGGAGGTGCCGCGCCTGCCCGGGGAGAGCGGGCTGGAGGCGCGCATGCGCGAGCTGACCTACCTCAACCTCACCCGGTGGGAGAACTTCCTGCTGGACCGCAAGGACCGCATCAGCATGGCCGCGAGCCTGGAGGTGCGCGTGCCCTTCACCGACCACCGGCTGGTGGAGTACGTCTACAACACGCCCTGGGCGATGAAGAACTTCGACGGCCGGGAGAAGAGCCTGCTGCGCGCCGCCATGCGGGGCGTGCTTCCCGACTCGGTCCTGGACCGCAAGAAGAACCCCTATCCCTCCACCCAGGACGAGGGGTACGAGGCGGCGCTGCGCGAGAAGCTGGAGGCCATCCTGGCCGGGGACGGCCCGGTGCTCAAGCTGGCCTCGGAGACGGAGATCCGCACGCTGCTCGACGCGCCGGCCGGCTCCTACGCCATGGGCGGCCCGTGGAGCGCCCGCGCGGTCATCGAGCGGCTGATCGAGTTCGACACCTGGGTCACCGCGTACGGCGTGCGCGTGGAGCTGTGAAGGACGGCGAGCCCCGCGGTCCCGGCCGGACACGGGGGAAGGGCGGCAGGACGGTCTCCGGCGGGGACCGTCCTGCCGCCCTTCCCCCGTGCTCAGCGGGCGGCCGGGGGCGCCGGGGGGATGTTGTAGTTGAGGTGGAAGAAGTTGTCCGGGTCGTAGGCCCGCTTCACCTCGCGCAGCCGCGCGTAGTCGCCGGGGGCGTAGGCGCTCTCGGCCCGCGCCGGGTCGTGCAGGAAGTTCAGGAACGCGCGCCCGGCCGCGTACGGCCGCAGCGCCCTGTCCACCTGCGGCACCCACGCGTCGAGGATGGCGGTGAAGCGCGCCGTACGGTGGCCCACGGGACCGGCCTGCGGTCCCGGCCGGCCCATCGCGCCGCCCCAGTGGCGGATCTCCACCGCCGAGACCGGGGAGCCGGGCCGCCCGGCCTCCGTCACCAGGGCGTCGATCACCGGGTCGGGCAGCGTGTCGAGCGGGCTCACGTGGGCGGGCCCGGTGCCCCCCATGTCGATGCCGCCGAAGGGCGTCACCCTGAACGTCTCCAGCAGCGCCGGGCCGGCGGCCCGCCACAGCGGGTCGAGCAGCTGCCGCGCCCGCTCCGGCTCCCCGGTGTACATCGCCTGGATCGCCAGCACCCGCCTGCCCCTCAGATGGGCGGGCACCTGGCGGTCGTACGGGAGCCTGGTCAGCAGGACGGCGGTGCTCAGCTCGTCGGGCGCGCCGTCGGTCCAGTCGCGATAGAGAGCGAGCACGTCGCCCGCCCGCTCGGCCGTGAAGTAGGCGGCGCCGGCGTAGACCCGGGCCACCGGATGGAGGCGGAACTCCAGCGAGGTCACCACGCCGAAGTTGCCGCCGCCGCCGCGCATCGCCCAGAACAGGTCGGGGTGCCGCTCGGCGCCGGCGGTCAGCAGCCGCCCGTCGGCGGTGACGACCTCGGCGTGGAGCACGCTGTCGGCGGCGAAGCCGTACTGGCGCGACAGCCAGCCCACGCCGCCGCCCAGCGTGTAGCCGGCCACGCCCACCGTCTGGTGCGAGCCCGCCAGCGGAGCCAGGCCGAACGGCTCCGCCGCGGCGATCACCTGCTCCCAGGTGGCGCCGCATCCGACGTGGGCCACCTTGCGGTCCGGGTCCACCAGGACGGTGGCCATCTTCGCGGTCTTCAGCAGCAGGCCCCCGTCGGAGGCGGCGTGCGTGCCGTGGCCGGTGCCCTGGACGGCGAAGGGCAGCCCGTGCTCGCGCGCCGCGGTGACGGCGGCCTGCACGTCCGCGGCCCCCGACGCCATCGCGACGAGCGCCGGGCGCGGGTCGATGCCGGAATAGGGCGCCTGCCGTTCCCTGTCGTAGGCGGCCTCGCCGGGCAGGTGCACGGGTCCGCCGAACTCGCGGCGCAGACGCTCGGCCACCTCGGGCCCGGCACCGGGCTCGGGGTACGGTCGTCGCTGGACGTGGCGGCTCATAATCAGGCCCTTTCTCCTGTCAGAGGTGTTCCCGCGCCGGGTCCTTCATCATCCGGCGCGGGAACCTTGGCGTCGTGCGTGAACCTCGTGTGGACGTCGTGCGTGCCGTACCGCCGGGCTCAGGGAGCGCAGCCGTCGAGTCCCGGACCGGGTGTCGCGGTCCCGGGGCCGAAGAAGAGCTTCGAGCAGGCCACCAGGAAGGCCGGGTTCTCCTCGGGGACGAAGTGCCCGGAGTCGGGCGCGACGGCGGTGCGCACGTCGTCGGCGACCTGGCGGAAGGAGTCCGCGACGCCGGGCCCGAAGGAGTACTGCCCGCCGATGCCCAGGACCGGCATGGCCAGCCGCCTGGCGGCGTTGGCCTTGTTGTCGGCCGCGTCCGCGGCGAAGGCCCGGTAGTACTCGTAGCCCGCCGTACGGCGGGCCGGGTCGGCGTAGGCCCGGTAGAAGGTCTCCCGGTCGACGGCGTCCTTGCGGTAGCTGAAGTCGAAGATCATCCCGAGGTAGGTCGGGACCTCGTCGTTGTCCATGATCTTCTCGGGGATCGGCGCGGGCGAGGAGTTGAAGCGGAAGTGCCAGCTCAGGCCGTACAGCTCCTCCAGGCCGAAGCCGGGCAGCGGTGACTCGATCATGGCCAGCCGGGTCACCTCGGCGGGGAAGTCGCGGGCGTAGGGGTAGGCGACCAGGACGCCGAGGTCATGGCCGATGATCTTCACCTGCCGGAAGCCCAGCCTGTTGACGGCCTGGCGGATCCGGTGGGCCGTGGTGACCTTGTCGTAGCCCCCGGAGGGGATGCCGGAGGTGCCCAGGCCCGGCAGGTCCATCGCGATGACGGTGTGGTCGCGGGCCAGCTCCGGCATCACCGGGCGCCACATCTCCCAGGTCTGCGGCCAGCCGTGCAGCAGCAGCAGGGCCGGACCCGAACCGCCGCGGACGTAGTGGAGGGTGCCGCCGTCGACGGCGACCCTGCCGTGGCTGAAGCCGGGCGGCGGGGCCGTCGTCCCGTCAGAGGTCGCCGTCCCGCCGGGGCCCGCCGTACCGGAGCCTCGCGTGTCGGCGCTGGCGGTGGTGGTGAGCGCGGCCGTCAGGATGAGGGCCAGCGCGCCGGCGGCCAGCCGTGCGAGTTTCACGGCCCCCGTCATCCTCGGTGCCCGCCCGGGTGTTGCGTCCAGCGGCATGTGCGGCTTCCTTCCGATCGCCGGGAATTCACGGTGCTGCGATCGTCAGCCTGCTTCCGCTGGATTGCGATCCACATCTTCCTCGTTGCGCAATCACGCGGAGAGGGGCCCCCGGCCGGGGCGCGGCGCGCAAGTCAGCACGATGGAAGAAAACGGCGCCGGGATCATGATGAGAATGGGCCGTGGCCAGAGATTCTGCCGCCGGGCTCCGGGGGGCGGGGCGATCGGATTCCGCGACCGGGGACGGCCTCCGCCGACGACCCCGAGGAATGAGGTTCCCCCATGGCGACCGGAGCGGTTTCCGTAGGACGGTCCCCCGGCCGGCTGACCGGGCTCAACACCCGGCATCACCGGCTGGCGCTCAACATCTATCTTCTGATCGTCGTGGCCCACTGGGCCGAACACCTCGCCCAGGCCGTCCAGGTCTACGTCCTGGGCTGGCCGCTGCCCCAGGCGCGGGGCGTCCTGGGCCTGCCCTTCCCCTGGCTCGTCACCTCCGAGTGGATGCACTACGGTTATGCGCTCCTGATGCTGGCCGGCCTGATCATCCTGCGGCCCGGCTTCACCGGCAGGTCCCGCACCTGGTGGAACATCTCGCTCGGCATCCAGGTCTGGCACCACCTCGAACACCTGCTGCTGCTCGTCCAGGCGCTGGCCGGCGCCAACCTGCTGGGACGCCCGGCCCCGACGAGCCTCATCCAGCTCCTCGTGCCGCGCATGGAGCTGCACCTGTTCTACAACGCGCTCGTCTTCGCGCCCATGGTGGTCGCGATGATCCTGCACCGGCGGCCCCGTCCCGCCGAGCGCGCCCTCATGCGGTGCAACTGCGCGGCCGCCCCCGCATGACGGCGGACGACCGCCGGCCCGCCGGACGGCGCTCCCCCGCCTTCGGCGTGGCCCTGACCGTCCTGGCCGTCTTCCTGCTGCTGCTGGCCGTGCCGAACGTCGGCACGGCCGTGCGCGCCGCGCGCGCCGACGGGATCGGGGGCTGGTTCACCCCGGGGCGGCTGGACTGCGTGCAGCACCCCGGGCACGAGTCCTGCGTCTGGACCGGGGACTTCCTGTCCGAGGACGGCGCGGTCCGCAGGACGGGAATCGAGATGTACGGCGCCGACCGGTACTCCCACCGGGCCGGGGAGCGGGCCAGGGCCGTGGACATCGGCCACCCCAGCCGGGTGTACGGCCCCGGCGGCTCGAACGAGTGGGTGTTCACCGCCCTGATGCTCCTGGCCGGCGTGGGGATCCCGGTGTCCGTGTACGGCCGGCCGCTGCGCCGGGTCCTGGGTTCCGGCGCCCGGCGTGAGGCCGGATCCCGGTCGTGAGGCCGGGTGCCCGTCGCCCGTCGTGAGCGCGGGTGCCCGGTCATGAGACCCGGTCGGCGACCTCGGCCAGGAGCGCCGACAGCCTGCCCGGGGCCGAGACCATCGGCCAGTGCCCGGTGTCCAGCGTGCGGAACTCCCAGCCCGGCACGGCCCGCATGGCCGACACGTCGGCGGAGACGCTGCCGGCGAAGTGCTCCTTCGAGCAGACGACGTAGGTGGCCCGCTGCCGGGCCAGCGGGCGGGTCAGCGCGGCGGGCTCGGCGATCGTACGCCCCGGGTGGTCCACGAAACGCTCGGTGAGCCACAGCGCCTGCCGGCGCGTCAGACCCTGGCCCTCGGCGACCACGGTCGCGTCGGGGGCCGGCCAGCGGCCCCGGTTGTCGGCGATGAGCCGCAGCTCCGCGGCGCGCTGGCGCTCGGGGAAGGCGTGCAGCATGGACTTGCCGTCGTGCGGCAGGAACGCCTCGACGAACACCGTGTGCGCCACCCGGTCGCGCGCCCTGTCGGCCACCTGGCCGGCCACGAGCCCCGAGTAGCTGTGTCCCACGACGACGACGTCGCGCAGGTCCTCCTTCTCCAGGATCGCCAGGACGTCGGCCACGTGGGTCTCCAGACCCACCTCGGAGACGTCGGCGTCGCCGGTGCCCAGACCCTGGAGCGTGACGGCGCGCACGAAGTGCCCGCGCCGGCGCAGACGCCGGGCGACCGGCTCCCAGACCCAGGCACCCATCCAGGGGCCCGGGATCAGAACGAATGTCTTCTTCATCGAATGTCAACCTCCTCTCCCTGTTCCGGGAGAGGCCCGGCGGGCGCGATCGCTACAGTCAATTCACCAGCGCGCGCCGGGCCTCGTCAACGTCATCAAGCGGCGACCAGCAGCGGCTCGGCGCCGACCAGCCGCATACCGGTCATGTGGGACTCGGTCACCTTCAGGTTCCGGTTCCCGGTCAGCACGGCGAGCACCCCGACATACCCGTCACCGGGGTCCAGGGTCTGATAGCGCACCTCGGCGGGGGGAACGTCGAGCGGCCAGCTCAGCAGCTCGGGCCCGTCCTCGGGCCCGCTGACCTCCACCCGGTCCGGCGAGATGCGCAACCCGTGGCCGGTGGCCTTCAGCGCCGCCTCCTTGCGCACCCACACCCGCGCGAAGGCCTCATATCTCTCCGCCTGCGGCAGGCTCTCAAGGGCACTCCGCTCGCGTACGGTCAGAGCACACCGTGCCAGGTCGTCAATGGGGGTCGACGGGACCAGCTCGACGTCCACGCCCAGCGGTCCCTCGGTGGTCAGCGCCACGGCGACCCGGTCCCCCGAGTGGGAGACCGAGACGTGCAGCTGAGGGCCGGCCGCACGGATGTGCGGCTTGCCGTGGTGCCTGGTGCAGTCGGAGCACTTGCGCTCGACGGCCACGTCCTCGGGGCGGATGCCGAGCTGGAGGGCGGTCACCGTGCGCAGCAGCCACGAGCCGGTCAGGAACCGGCGCCGGTCGGGGTCGCGGCGGAAGCGCGCGGCCCGCTCCAGCTCCGGTTCGCTGAGCACCTCCGACATCTCCTCGACGGTCTGGTGCCGCGGGTCCGCCCACCACACGTGGCATTCGCCGGTGCCCAAGATGGGAGCGATCATCATTTCTCCTCCTTCGCCGAGTCCTGCTCGTCGTTTCTGGTGTGCAAGGGGCGGCAGGTCACCAGTTCCCAGTGGCCGACCTCCGGGTTGGTGAGGATCTCGGCCACCTCGGCGCGGACGTCCGCGCTCGTCGTGCCGGCGTCCGTACGGACCCGGATCACGATGTCCCCGGTGGCCTGGGTGAGGTCCTTGTGCCATCTGCTCGGCAGGAGCGCCATGATCCGGATCCCGTCGATCGGGGAGCCCGGCACCGGCACTGCGCCGGTCCGGCGCATCGTCAGCTGGATCAGCATGGTTGCGCGGCCCCGCCCCTCCTCCGCGCCGACGCCCGCGGCGCGCCGCAGACGGGCCGGCCGCCGGTCGTCGGGTCCACCGGGCTGTTCATGTGCCACCTCCTGGAGTGGTCTGCTGCGGTCTTCTCGCATTTCCCACTCTGCGACCCGGCCCGCCCGCGAACCAGCGCTGCGCGAGGCAGGAAACTGCACGTGGACCGCCACATGCTGTCAACCGGCGATGGTGACCACCCGTTCCGCGTGGTCAGCGGCGGTGTGGAGCGCCGGCTCGCCGGCGTCCGCCGTCCGGCACCGGCCCTCGCCCCGGCTCTCCGGTGCCCCGTCCCGGTTCTCCGTCCCGTCTCCTCAACCCCCGGTCCGGTCTGCCGATGGACCGGTGTGAGCAGTTCCCGGGTCCGGCTCGTCTACCTCCTGGGCGGCGTGGCCGTCCTGGTGGCCTTCGTGCTGCTGCCGTACGGCCTGCCGCGCGACGTGGTGTGCGTGCTCGGCGGCCTGGTCACCGTGATCGTGATGGGGTGTTCGACCGTGCGCAGGGGCGGGGCCACCGCCCTGCCGTGGACGCTGCTGATGCTCGGCCAGCTGGCCATGACCGCCGGCGACGCCCTGTGGGTCTACTTCACCTATGTCGCCGGGACCGACCCCTTCCCCTCCGCGGCCGACGGCTTCTATCTCGCGGAGTATCCGATCGTCGCCGCGGCCCTGTTCACCCTCGTCCGGCGCCGCCGTTCGCCCGTCGACCGGGAGGCGCGGCTGGACGGCGCCATCGTCGTGATCGGTCTGGCCCTGCCGTACTGGGTCCTGGCCAGCCCCGGCCTGGGCGGCTACGACTCCGTTCTGACCGAGGTGATCGCGCTGGGCTACCCGGTGGGGGACGTGCTGCTGCTGGCCGGGCTCGCCGGGATGCTGACCATGACGGGCGCGCGGACGCCGGCCCTGCGGATGATCGTCGCGGCGCTCGGCTGCCTCCTCGCCGGAGACGTGGTCTTCGTGCTGGTCGAGGACCCCTCCGGCCTGGCCCTGCCGATCGACGTCCTGCCCTACCTGCTGAGCTATCTGCTGTGGGGCCTGGCCGCGCTGCATCCTTCGGCCGCCGACCCGCTGCGGGCCGGGGCGGAACCGATCACGTCGTTGACCTCACGCCGGCTGATGGGCCTGACGGCGGTCGTGCTCCTCGCCCCGGGCACGTTGATCGTGCAGCTCGCCCTCGGGCTCGAACCCGACTCCTGGGCCGTCGCCGTCGCCTCCGCGGCGCTGTTCACCCTGGTCGTCGCCCGGATGGTCAGCATGTTGCGCCGCCTGGAGGAGCAGGCCCGGCAGCTGGACGAGATCGCCCGCACCGACACGCTGACCGGCCTGCCCAACCGCCGCACGCTCGACGCCCAGATCGTCCGCGACTGCGAACGCACCGCCCTCCGGGCGGTCCCCCTGACCCTGGCCCTGATCGATCTGGACCGGTTCAAGCACTTCAACGACACCCACGGCCACCAGGCCGGGGACGAGCTGCTGGCCGGCGCCGCCACTGCCTGGAGCCTGAGGCTCGGCGGCGAGGACATGCTGGCCCGCTACGGCGGCGAGGAGTTCGTCCTGCTGATGCCCGGCCGCGACCTGGAGGACGCCGAGCACCTGCTGGCCGCCCTGCGCGCCGCGACCCCGCAGCGGCAGACCTTCTCGGCGGGCCTGGCGCTGTGGGACGGCCGCGAGCCCCCTCTGGCTCTGCTGCGCCGCGCCGACACCGCGCTGTACGCCGCCAAGGAATCCGGGCGCGACCGCGCCGTACGGGCGGCTCCGCCCTCCGGCGCGCGTCCTGATCGCGCGTTAGCCTGATCCCGGGACGATCCGGACGGAGGCGCTGAGGCAGATGAGTGAGACCGACCCGCACATCCACGTCGAGCAGAAGGTGATGCGGGCCGGCGCCGCCTACCGCAACCTGATCGTCTCGATGGTGGGCCGCGCACCCGACGCGCCGAGCGTCGTCACCACCGGCTGCGGCCTCCGGGTCCCCTACGCGATGACCTCCCCGCGCCCGGAAAGCGTCACCTGTCTCACCTGCCGGGAACACGCCCACCGGGAGCACCTGCGGTACGCCGAGCAGGTGGAGCGCCTGAGCCGGATGCCCGGCGCCCCCGTCACCGGCGCCCAGGCGGCCGAGGCCGCGCAGTGGGCCCGGGACCTCGCGCAGAGGTTCTCCGCCCGGAGCGGTGACTGAACGGCGGGACTTCTGAAGCAGCGGCCGAGCCGGCCAGGCGGCGAGGTCGTGTTCACCCGGTGGCCGCCGTGCATGCGCCGGTGCTCGCGTCCGGGCTGGAACTCGATCGTGTCGTCAATTCGCAGGGGCCCGTACAGGCGGTTCCACGGCGCGGGCCTGTTCATGCGCGTCGCCTGCGGCGCTCGCCAGCGACGCGGCCTGCCGACGTAGTTCGGCTGCAGCCTCGGCATCGCCGGCCGACAGCAGGGTGTCGGCGAGATCGATCATGATCTTTCCGGCGAGGCCGGGTCCCGACAGGCGTTCGCTGCGCAGCAGGGCGTGGCGGTGCAGCCGGATCGCGCGACCGTGGTGGCCCGCGCGGGAAAGCAGGGTTCCCAGCCCGGACAGAGCAAGGAGCTCGCTCGGCCGGTCGCTGACCCTGCGGCTGGCGATCCAGGCCCGCCGGAGATGGAGCGACGCCTGACCGTCCTCGTGCATGAGCAGGTATGTGACCCCCAGCGCGACCCTGGCCAAGGCCTCACCGCGGACCGATCCGGCCTGCCGGACGAGGTCGAGCACCTGGAGCTGGTGGACGAGAGCGTCGTCGAATCGGCCGGTCAGGCGGTTGACGTGGCCGAGGCCCAGCTGCGCGAGAACCCGGGCGCGCATGTCTCCGGCGTCGCAGCCGATGATGAACGCCCGCTCGAAATGATCAAGGGCGAGGTCATAGTCCCCGCGGAGCACGAACGTATCGCCGAGATGACAGTAGGAGACGGCTTGGCCGTGGACGTACCCGATCTTCTGGAATCCGGCCAGCGCGAGTTTCCTGTGCTCCAACGCGACGGCGACCTGACCCCGCCACGCGTGGGCCGCGGCCAGGTGCGTCCGCGTGATGGCGGCCCACAACTCGTCGCCCGACCGGTCGGCGACGCCGAGGGCGAGGCGGTGGGTCTCGATCCATTCCTCAAGGTGCCCGCGCAGGAAGAAGTACTGCCAGAGGTTGTTGGCCAGCCGCCACGCGAACTCCTCCAGTCCGCCGGCGGTGTTCCGAATCGCCGCCACCAGCGTGACCCGTTCGTCGTCCAGCCATCGCAAGGCCTCTTTCGCAGAGGTGAGCTCGGGAGCACGCGTGTGCACCTCGATGGGGGGCAGCGCCAGCAGGGGCCGGTGTGGATCGATGAGCTTGACAGCCGATTCAGCTCGGTCCAGATACCAGCTCAGCAGGCGGGTTCGCGCTGCGAACCGCTCACCGGGCGGCTCCTCCGCCTCGGCCCGTTCAGCAGCGAATGCCCGCAGGAGGTTGTGCAGTGCGAATCTTCCCGGGCGGGGCTCCTCGACGAGATGGCCGCGATACAGCTCATCGAGGGCGCGCTGGGTCTTCCCCCGTGAGGCCGCCCCCAGGTTGGCGGTTGCGCAGAGGTCGAGGTCGCCCCCGGGGAACAGGCCGAGCAGCCGGAACAACCGGGCGGCCTCCGGTGACAGGTGCCGGTAAGAGGACTGGAACACTGATCGCACGTCGGCGAGCGAGTCCCCGCCCGCCTCGAGCCCGTCGAGAGTGTGCTCAAGTTCCTGAAGCTCGGTGACCAGCCGTCCGGGGCCGAGCAGGGGGCGGTGCGCCATGCGTTCCGCCATGACACGCAACGCCAGCGGCAGCCCCGCGCAGTGCTGCGCCAACTCCGTACTCGCGTCCGGCTCGCTCCGGATCCGGGCGGCCCCGACCAGGCCTTCCAGGAGCGCCACCGACTCTGCGGCGGACATCCGGTCCAGCACCAACCGGTGGGCGCCGTCACGGGCGACCAGGCCCGCCAGGCTGTCACGGCTGGTCGCCATGACGAGGCTCGGGCCCACGGGGACGAGCAACGGGCGGAGTTGCCCGGCCGAGACGGCGTCGTCCAGCACGATCAATACGCGTTTACGGGAGAACAGGTCTCGGTACTGCGCGACGCGACCGGCCAGGTCCGTCGGGATCGACCTGACTCCCATCGAGTGCAGCAGGCATGCCAATGCGCTCGCCGCATTCAGGGGTTCCTCCCCGAGCCGGCCGCCGAGGTTGAGGAACAACCGGCCGTCGGGAAATTCATGCGCGGCGCTACGAGCCCACTGCAACACCAGCGACGTTTTGCCGACTCCGGGAGTGCCCACGACCAGGCAACACCGGCTGACGTTCTGCGGCGCCGACGCCCTGGCCAACTCCCGCAGGGCCTGATGGCGGCCGCAGAAACCGGTGGCCGGCGACGGCAGCTGATCGGGGACCGGGCCGTCTCCGGATCCGCCCAGATGGTCTTCGGTCGCCCGTTCCCACGCGGCCGTCCACGACCTGGCCTCGGCCGGATCGGCCCCCAACGCCAAGACCACGGCGTCGAGGACGTCCAGCGGCATCACGGTGGCGCCGGAGAGGTAGTTCGCCAGGCTGCTGCGGGGAACTCCGGTGGCACCGGCCAGATCCTGGAGCGAAAGCCTGGTTTTCCCTCGGCCCCTGGCCGCCCGCACCCGCCATCTGTCCAACTCCGCCAGCAAGTCGTTCAGTGAAGGCCTGTCACCGAGCCGCTCCATGGCACGCACATCGCCGTGCTGCTGTCGCATGGCACACAGCGTGCCAGATCTGTCCAGAACCATCCAGGCACGTCCAAGAACGCCACTCTTTCCAACCTCAAGGAATTAGTGTCTGCGACACGGAGATTCAACGTCATTCCACTGCTTCCGGGTGTCGGAGATTCGCTTCTCATCGCGAAGGAAATCTCCCGGCCATTCGTAAGGACAAGACCACGGAAAGGAGCTTCAATGGCGAACAAGATGGTCCTGGCGTCCATCGGTGCAGGATTGGCCGCAACCCTCCTGTCCGGCAGTCCCGCCCTCGCCGCCCACGGCGCACCCTCTCAGGGGCAGGACAGCGGACGGGCACAGATCCTGGTGGAGCGCGCACCCGACTGTGTGGTCGGGTGGGTGAACAGAGGAACGATCACCCAGACCGGATACGCGCAGAATCAGTGCGGCTACGCGATGCGCCTGAAGGTCATCTGGGCCCGCGGCGCCGACGGGACATGTTTCTGGGTGGAGGACCAGAGGACCATATCGAGCAAGGTGGCAAAAGAGCCGCGCCGTTTCGACGGGGTAGGACTCTGCTGAAACAGTTTTCTCAGCCGATCAGACATCACGAATGCCAAAGAAAGTCAGGAGCCGGAACGTGAAAATCGCACGAAAGATCGGCCTGGCCGCAATACTGAGTGCCGCCATGCTGGCGCCCGCCATCGTCACCGCGGCTCCGGCCGGCGCCGCGGCGATCCGATTCATCGGCTACTTCTACCCCCCCAAAGGGGTACCCGCAGCGCAGGCCAGGGCCGAGGCTGAAAGAAACTGCGCGGAGGAGACAGCGGAGTACGCGTACGAGAACGGCTGGAGGTACACATCCTGCACCTGGACGAGGGCGCCCCGCGGTTACGCGTATGCCGGGCATGTCTACAGGTGACGGCGAAGGACGCGAAGCGGCCGGCGCGGCGCCCGTAGCGATGGATGATCACGCGCCGGCCGTCTCCGCGCCACCCCGGCCGGGCGGATCGCGAATCACCCGTGCGGGGTTCGCCAGGTGATCCGCGGAATGAAAAACACCCGCCATCCCCGGGGATGGCGGGTCGTCCGGGTGCGAATGACAGGAATACGGATGGCTACGCGTCGCCGTCCTCCGGTGTTCTCCCGTCATTCACCGGCGCGGCCGGGTGTTCAGCTGAGAATGCGCGTGGTCGCCGAGTCCGTCATCGTGGCTCCGGCACCGCTGGCCGATCCCACCCCGCTGACCGTGGAGGGGGTGGAGCCCGGCTTGACGATCGTGGCCTGGACGTTGGAGGTGCCGGACACGAGGTTGCCGTTCTTGAGGAGCTTGGCGAAGACGAGCTGGTGACGTACCGTGCCCGCCGCGTCCATCTGGTACTTGACCTGCATCGTCCCCTCGAACTGGCCGTTCTTCACGCTCACGGTCTTGGCGACCGGGTTGGTGTCGCTGAGCGTGACCGTCGTGGGGCTGAGACCGGCGCACTTGACGCCGAGGCCGGAGGCCTCGACGCAGACGTTCATCCGCGCGTCGAGGGTGTGCACGGGCGCGGCGCTTGCGGCGCCTCCGGCTCCGGCGAGAATGGCGCCCGCGGTGGCGGCGCTTCCGGCCAGGAGAAGGATTCTGCGCTTGATCGACATGATTGTCTGCCTTTGCTCTTTTGGACGGGCATGACGATTTGACGGAGGAAACGATAGGAGCTCCGCCAATGTCGATCCGGGCCGAATTGCACAGTCATCCCATGACCTGAATCACACGTGTTCGAGGCCCGCGGTGCGGGGGAGTCGGAGGGTCGGGGAGCGCGTCACAGGGGGACGTTGCCGTGTTTGCGCGGGGTCGCGTGCTTGCGTTTGTCGCGGAGCATGGCCAGGCCGCGGGCGACCGCCGAGCGGGTGTCGGCGGGGTCGATCACGTCGTCGACCAGTCCCCGTTCCGCGGCGTAGTTCGGGTGCACGAGCTCCTCGCTGTACTCCTCCACGAGCCGCGCGCGCAACGCGGCGGGGTCGGCGGCGGCGGCCAGCTCGCGGCGGTGGATGACGTTGACCGCCGCCTCGGCGCCCATGACGGCGATCTCGTTGGTCGGCCACGCCAGTGAAAGGTCGGTGCCGATGGAGCGGGAGTCCATCACGATGTAGGCACCGCCGTACGCCTTACGCACGATGACCTGGATGCGGGGGACGCTCGCCTCGCAGTAGGCGTACAGCAGCTTGGCGCCGTGCCTGATGATCCCGTCGTACTCCTGGTCGGTGCCCGGCAGGAAGCCGGGGACGTCGACGAGGGTCAGCAGCGGGATGCCGAACGCATCGCAGAACCGGACGAACCGTGCGGCCTTCTGCGATGCGGCGACGTCGAGCACCCCGGCGAGCACCATGGGCTGGTTGCCGACGATGCCGACCACCTCGCCGTCGATCCTGGCCAGCGCGCAGATCACGTTCCGCGCCCAGCCCTCGTGCAGTTCCAGGAAGTCCTCGTCGTCCACCAGTTCGGCGATCACCAGGCGCATGTCGTAGGGCTTGTTCGGCTCGGCGGGGACGATCTCGGCCAGCCGGGGGCGCGTGTCCGTCGCCGCGCCGCAGGAGGGCAGGGCGGGCGGGAGCGAGAGGTTGTTGCTCGGCAGCATGGAGACGAGATAGCGGACCTCCTCCAGGCAGCTCTCCTCGTCGTCGTGCACGAACGTGGCCACACCCGACCGGGTTCCGTGCACCTGGGCGCCGCCGAGCTGGGCGTGGGTCACGCTCTCACCCGTCACCGCCTCGACGACGTCCGGCCCCGTCAGGTAGAGCTGGGCGGTGTCGTGGACCATGAAGGTGAAGTCCGCCAGGGCCGTGGAGTAGGCCGCCCCTCCGGCGCACGGCCCGAGCACGACGCTGATCTGCGGGATGACGCCGGACGCCTGGACGTTGCGCTGGAAGATCCCGCCGTACCCGTTGAGCGACATCACCCCCTCCTGGATCCGGGCGCCCCCGCTGTCGTTCAGCCCGATGAAGGGGGATCCGGTGGACAGGGCCAGGTCCATCACCTTCTGGATCTTCAATGCGTGCGCCTCGCCGAGCGAGCCGCCGAAGATGGTGAAGTCCTGGGCGTAGACGAAGACGCGGCGGCCGTCGATCGTGCCCGAGCCGGCGATCACCCCGTCGGTGTGCGGGCGCTGCCGCTCCATGCCGAGGCCGTGCGCCTGGTGCCGCCGGAACATGTCGATCTCGATGAAGGAGCCCTCGTCGAGCAGCAGGTCGAGCCGCTCGCGCGCCGTGCGCTTGCCCAGGGAGTGCTGGCGGTCGACCGCCTGGCTGCGACCGGCGGCGATCCTGTCACGAAGACGGTCCCGCTCCTCGCGCAGCCTGCGCATGGAACGGGACCGCGGCCGATCCGGCGCCGGGGCCGGAGCCGGAGCCGGAGGTGGGACCGGCAGGCCGCGGACATGTCCTCCGGCCGGTACCGGCGCCGGCGCGAGATCGAGTTCCGAGATGCTCATTGACGCTCCTCCCTCGGGGCCACACCCGCCGGCGTGGCGGCCGGATCCGGATGCTCACGACGACGGGGCCGATGCGACTCCAATCCTCACCAGTCAATGATCGCGGGCCGTTCCATGTCACCTTTTCGCGTGCTGACCGGGCGAAATAGCAGGTGAAACACCAGGTGACAGGGCCGGCGCCGATTCTCCCGGCGCCGGCCGCTGCAGTTTCCTGTCACCGGCGCCCGCACGCGACGCGCATACGCGCCCCCATCCGGGGCAGGCGTGGCAGGAAGCGGAAACCCCCGTGCAGCTTGCTGCCCCCGATATCTCTGGTTCGCGCCTCGCCAAAGTCGCAGAGTTGTACTTGCAAGGCGAACACGCCAAGCGAAAACACTCTAGAAAGAGGCATTGAAATGACGAACAACATTGTTTCCAAGAAGATTTCCAAGAGCATCGCCGCCTGGGCCCTGGCCCTCGCCTCCAGCGCCGTGGTGTGGAGCTTCGGGCCCGACACCCTGGACGTGGCCGCCGGCACCTCTTCGCAGGCCGTGGTGGTGGCGGACGGCAACACCTGGCCGGGTGTGGCCGACACCGACGGCAACACCTGGCCCGGCGCGCAGGGCACCGACGGCAACACCTGGCCGGGTGTCGCCGGCACCGACGGCAACACCTGGCCCGGCGCCTGAAAATTGATCCCGACTTGACGGGAATTAATTGAAGAATAAGGAGAGAAAAGCCTCTGGAATAAAACCGAACCGACCGGGCGACCACCGGTCCGATTAACCGGAAGCAGCAGGAGCACCACCCGACCACCGGCCGTCAGACCCCCACAGCGCTCGACGTCACATTCCGAGCGGGGTCCTCAGGGAGAAGCCCGGCACCGACGGGACACGGCCACCGATCCGAGGCGACAGGCAGCCGGCAGCGCGCCCGCCTCTCCCCCGAGAAGACATCGCGCACCGCGCCGCGGTACACGCTGCCCGAAAACACATGATCACGACACCGGAGGTGACAGGCACGCCCGGAAGGACGCGGAGAACCGGAGAGACCGAGAACCCGGGAGGAGGGAGAGCGCCCGAGGACGCCAGGGCCCGAGAGGGCCGGAGGGAAGAGCCGGACCGAAGGAGAGGACTGGAGGAAGGCGGAGGAGCGAGAGCACAGGGAACCCCCGGCAACCGGCAGGACAGAGAGGGCGGAGAGGAGCAGGCAGCACGACGAGAACCCGTGGTCCCCACGACCGGCAAGGTCGCGGGGACCACGGGTTCTCATGTGAGCGCCCATGCCTTCAAGGCCGCAACGGCATGCTCACAACCAGGAGCCGGCCGCGGCGACCAGGGAGACCACCAGGACGACCGCCCCGACGATCATGAACAGCACGCTGCGGAGCACACCCCTGCCGCCTGCCCCGTCCAGGCGGGCGTGCCGGGGCCGCTCGGGGTCGTAGACCACCATGACCTGCTGGCCCGGACGGACCGGCGACGGGTTGGAGCCCAGATCCGACTCGGTCTCCATCACGAAACCCTGCACCGTCCGGAACTGCAGGGTGGGGTAGTACACGCCGTTGTCGCCGCCGGACCAGCGCAGTCCCGCGACGACACCCGGAACCCGCACCCCGCGCCGCCGCAGCCGCTGCCCGACGATCATCGCGTGGACGCCGACCCCGGCGAACAGCGCTCCGAACACGATTCCAACCCATGGCACGGTGTTCACGTCCACCGCCGCCTCCTTCTCACCCGTTCAAGGGCCGCCGTCGCAATCCGTCCGGGGGACTGCGCCGCGCTCGTCCGCGGCGGCCCGGCGCGGTCCACGGCAGTAGGGTGCCGAGCCGCGATTGCAAACGACTTGGATCTTGCTGGTGAAGACCGGCCGCCGGGGTCGCGGGCGGGGACGGACGCCCGGCGGGCGGGGTCAGATCCAGTTCTCCTCTTTGGCGCGCAGGGCGGCCTGGAAGCGGTTGACGGCACCGAGTCTGGCCATCAGGTCGGCGACGTAGCGCCGGTAGGTCCGTACGGAGATGTCCAGCTCGCGGGCGGCGATCTCGTCCTTGTCGGCGGTGGCCATCACCTCCAGCACACGCTGTTCCATCTCCGACAGCGGAGAGGACTCGGTGGGCGGGTCGATGAACTCCCGGAAGTCGACGGCGGCCTTCCACACGCCCTCGAAATAGATCACCAGCTGGGAGACCAGGCCCGCCTCCCGGACGAACAACGCGCCCTTGGCGTTCTCCTTGGGGTCGATCGGCACGACGGCGGCGCTGCGGTCGTAGACCAGCATCCGGTCCATGGGCTGCTCGCTGATGCGCACCTCGGCTCCCAGGTTGACCAGCTCGCGCAGGTAGGAGAGCATGTGCGGATCCTGCAGCGCCTTGGGGTGGTACACACTCTTGAGCGAGATCCCCCGGCGCAGCGAGCGGGTGTCCAGCGGAAGCGCCGACTCGATCATCACCTGGGTGAACGGGCCGCCCGGGTGCAGGCAGAGCGTCTCCTTGTAGGTGAAGAAGGCCAGGTCGTCGAGGCGCTGGCGGACCCGCGCGCCGTTCTCCACCCGTTCGATGTCGAGCACGCTGCCCGCGCGGTCGCCCTCCCGCATGTCCTCCATGTAGCTGGAGATGGCGTCGCGGGCCGTGAAGACCCGGCGGATCTCGGCGTTGAGTTCGTCGAGGCGTTTCTCCACGAGGCGCTCGATGCCGACCCTCGGCTCGGTGGCCATGACCCTGTGCCGGTCGGTGAGGTCGAGCATGGACAGCTTGCCCAGCGTCTCGACGGCGGCCTCGACCGTGTCGGGGTCCATGCTCAGTGCCTCCGGCACGGAGCCGATCCCCTCCCCCCGATGCCGGAGGAAGTAGCGGTAGACCTCCGAGGCTTCCGGCGATATACCGATGACTGAAAGGTCCATGGCTCACCTCCCGGCCCCGCCGCTTGCTCTCATGGGGCCTGCGGGCCGCCACCCGATGCAGGCCCGCCACTACAAATTATCTAGATCAAGATGATCAGGGCTCACTTCCATCGTGCGCTGTGAGCCATGGGCCGCCGCAGGAGCACGAACGCGGTTGCCGTCCTCCCGACGCGATCGTGATCGTCGTCAGGGGACGGGACACGGCAGGGTCGTACCCGCCGGAACGGCCCGGTAGCAGGCGGCGCCGGGGCACACGACCTTGACGGTCTCCCCGGACCCGGCCGCGTCGACCGCGACCGGCTCGTGCCCGAACCTGCGAGCGGCGATCTCCGGCCAGCTGGACGGCCGCAGCCCGCCGGGCTCCTCGATGAGCCGCGGGTCCGCCTCGACGGCCGAACGCTCCAGATGGGCCGCGTAGTCGGCCTCCCGGTGCCAGACCGCGAAGCGGCGCAGGGACTCCCCCGCCGTGAGCATGTCCCACGGTTGCGCCTTGACCGCCATCGCCTGCAGGAACGCCGCGCCGACCGCCGCCTTGACCGTACGGCCGGCCGCGACGGCCAGCATGGCCCCGTCCCCGCCGACCATCACCATGGCCACCCGGATGTCCGAGGCGACCAGCACGAACGCCGACACGCGCAGCCCGAGGCCGGAGACGGCCGCCGTGACGCTCACGGGCAGGAGGCGGTCGAGATGGGCGGAGACGCGCATGAGCGGGTGGCGGGGATCGGCCCACCAGCGGGCGACCACGTCATGGGCGAGAAGCTCGGCGACCGCGGCGGGAGCCCCCTGGTCCACGACACCGCTCACGCTCGGCTCCACCAGGGACTCGCGCTCCCCCAGCCACACGACCTCGGCGGGCAGCCGGTACGGCGCCCCGCTCAGCAGGCCGGTACCGAGGACGCCGGCGAGGCTCTCCTGCGGCGCTTCCGGAACGAAGTCGGACAGGCGCAGCCGCCTGCCGCCCACTCCGGGGCGTTCGCCGTCCTCGCCGGACAGCCGGTGCAGATAGTCCAGTGCCACAGCCCGCGCCTGCGCCCTGGTCTGCGCCTCGTAGGCGGAGAACCCGGCGGTGATCGCGGCGGGTCCGGAAGCCGAGGCCTGCGCGTACGCGAGGTGTACGGCGCCGCCGAGGCAGTCGGCCACTTCCCCCGCGGCTCCCGGTCCATCCATCACCGACCAGGAACCCGTAAAGCGCACAGATTCTGACACATCACCAGTACAGCCGCAGGTCAGGAGGGAGGTCAACGCACCGGCGACCATGTAGCAATCCTCGATAAAGCCCGTTCCCCGGACGGCCTCGCGGACAGCGGCGCCCGCCCGCCGGAAGGCGGACAGCACGAAGCCGCCCGTGGTCCCGGCCTCGTCGACGGGTGCACGGGCGGCTTGCTTCTCCGCGCCGTGGGCGGCTCGCCTCTGCTCTGCGAGCCGCCCGGGGGAGGCTAGACCGCGGCGCGGGCGAACTGCCCGGGGGTACGGCCCGCTCCGGCCGGTCCGCGGTAGGCCTGGGCGATGTCCAGCCAGCGGTCGGCCTCCTCGCCCACGGCCGTGACCGCCAGGTCGTCCCGGTGCCTGCGCCGGGTCACCAGCAGGCAGAAGTCGACCGCGGGACCGCTGACCCGCTGGTCGGCGTCCTCGGGACCGTAGGCCCACACCTCCCCGGAGGGAGCCGTGATCTCGAAGCGGAACTCGGCCGACGGCGGGGTCAGGCCCCGGGACAGGTAGCCGAAGTCGCGGGTGAGGACGGCGAACACCACCAGGTGCCGCAGGCGGTCGGTGCGCTCCGGCTCCACCCCGAGCGCGTCGGCGATGTCCTGCCCGTGGGCGAACTGCTCCATGATCCCGGCGCAGGCCAGCACGATGGGCGGCAGCGGGTTGACCAGCCACGGCACCACCTGGCCGGGCGGGACGGCGGCCAGTCCCCTGACCACGGTCTCGCGCTCGGCCCGCCAGCGGGCGAGCAGCACCTCGGGCGTGTCGTTCTCGTAGTCCTTGAGCGCGGCGTTCACCGCGCCGTCGAAGTCGTGCTGGGCCTCGGCCGTCACGGCCGCGAACCCCTCGGGGTCGATCGCCGCGGTGGCCGCCAGCCGGAAGACGAAGGCGAGGTGGGCGATCTGGTCGGCGATCGTCCATCCGGGCGCGGGCGTGGGCAGCTTCCACTGCTCCGCGTCGAGCCCGGCCACCAGGGCGTCGATCTGGTCACCGTCGGCGGTCAGGTCGTTGAGCACGACCTCCAGCTCGGTCATGTTCTGTCCTCTCACTCGGAGATCGGGTTCTCATCGGGGCACGGAGGGGGCGGGTTCCCGGTCCTGCGGGGCGGACGGCAGCCAGGCGCCGGCCCGGCGCGCCGCGGCCAGGCTCGCCCAGGCGGTGAGCTCGACCAGCGCCCGTTCGCCGGACTCCGCACGCGGCGCCCGTTCACCGGGCCCCGTCCGGAACACCCGCTCCCGGGCCTGCGCCCGCAGGAACTCCCCCACCACCTCCTCGTCGACCTGGTAGGAGGCCAGCGCCGTGAGCAGGGCCAGGCGGCCGGCCGGGCGCTGGGCCGGGGGCAGCGCGGAAGCCGCCTCGGCGGCCCAGCCGCGGCCGAGCCCGGCCGGCCGGCCGTCCCAGTCCTCCAGCGTGGCGGCGAGGAGTTCGCGGACCGGGCCGGGCGCCGAGCGGCGGCCGCCCTCCTCGATCGCGGCGGCGGCCCGGGCGAAGGCGCCCTCCAGGTACGGCGTGCCGCGCGCCCATGCCAGGTCGGCGGGCAGGGACGCGACGGGCAGCAGGGTCCGCGACTGTCCCGGGACCACGGGCCTGCGCGCGGCGGGCCGCATGAGCAGGCCGAGCAGCCGCATGGCCGGGCCTCGTGCGCCGGGCGGCACGTGCGGCGGCAACGGCGAGTCGCCGAGGAAGACGTTGACCATCCGGTTGAGGTAATGGAAGGTGACCGCGACCGCCGTGAGCTCCCGGACGTGCCCGTCGTGCAGCGGCGGCCGTACGGCCGTGTCCCGCGTCCCGGCGGCCCGCGCCCAGGCGGCGGCCCGCGCCAGTCCGGGCCAGGCCGCATCCGGGCCGCCCGCGGCCGGCCCGGACCGGGCCCCGGCACGACCATCTCCCACGGGCCCGGACCGGAGCGCGCCCCGGCCCTCTCCCGCCAGGCCGCGCAGCGTCTCGCGGTGGACGTCCACGCAGTAGGGACAGGCGTTGCCCGCCGAGACCTCGGTCGCCACCGCCTCCTTGACCGCCCGGGGCACCGCGCCGTCGGCCAGCAGCGACTCGCGCAGGAGCGTCCAGCAGGCGGCCAGGACCTCCGGTGCGGGCGAGTGAAGGATCACCGGCGGGGCGAGCATGCCGAAGTCCCGCTCGGCCTGGGCGTAGACGTCCGCGACGAGGCCGCGTGCCGCGCGGGGCCGTACCGGGGACAGGTGGCGGACCTGGGACAGCGAACCCCGCAGCGCCACCCGGCTGAGCATCCGGCCCATGGCCGGCTCCTCTCTCTCGGCGGCCGCCCGCGCGGCGGGGGCCGGTGGGCGGCGGGGCTACCTGCTCAGCAGGGCCTCCGCCAGGCGGGCCGCTCCCCGGCGCCCGCTGGTCGAGCCGTCGGGCGCGGGCGCGCCGTAGACGACCTCGACGCCGCGTTCGCGCGCGGCGCGGACGATGCCGGGGACGGCGCGCTCGGCCAGCGCGGAGATGGTCATCGCGGGGTTGACGGTCAGCGCCCCCGGTACGGCGGAGCCGTCGGTGACGAAGATCCCGGGGTGGCCGCGCAGCTCGTGCCGGTCGTCCAGGGCCGAGGTGTGCGGGTCGTCGCCGATGCGGCAGGAGGCCAGCGGGTGGACGGTGTAGGCGCCGACCAGGTCGTTGGTCCACGGCGTGACCGTGGCCAGGCCGTCGCGTTCGAGGATGTCCTTCACCTCGGCGTCGGCCATCGCCCAGGCTGCCTGGGTGTTGGCGGTCGGCTTGTAGCTGAGCCTGCCGATGCCGAGCATCTGCTGGGAGAGCCGGTCGGCGTTGCCGCGCTCGGGGGGCGGCCCGAAGACGCCCTCGTTGTCATCCTCGATCATCTGGAAGATGATCAGCCAGGAGCGCCAGCGCCGGAGCATCTCCTTCTTGTCCAGGCCGAACCACGTCGGATCGGACCCGGCCGTCAGGGCGAGGATGGTGCCCAGGCCCGGCGGGAAGTACAGCTGCTCCAGCGAGTAGCGGGAGTACTCCGGCAGCGAGCCGTCCAGCCGGTCCCAGTTGGCCACGGTCGGGCCCTTGCCGATCTGGTTGGCGGCGTAGGCCAGGCCGTCGCCGTGCTCCAGCCCCAGCACCTCGCGCACCCGCTCCTCGTTGAGCACGGCGGTGTTGAGCCGCTCGCCGTTGCCGGAGAAGTAGCGGCCCACGGCGTACGGCATCGGCCCGAGCGTCGCCTCGCTGCGCTGCAGGATGACGGGCGTGGCCGCGGCGCCGGCGGCGAGCACGACGATCTTGGCGTCGATCGTCCCGCTCCCGGTCGTCACGCGGTAGTCCTCGTCGTCGACGAGCTGGTAGTGCACGCGGTAGCCGCCGTCGCCGGTCCGCTCGATGTTCTGCACCTCGTGCAGCGGCCTGATCTCGGCGCCGTGCGCGAGGGCCGCCGGGAGATAGTTCAGCAGCAGCGACTGCTTGGCGTCGAACCGGCAGCCGGCCATCATCCAGTTGCAGTTGACGCACTTGGCGGTGTCGACGGCGGCGGGCACCGGGTTGGCGGTACGGCCGGCGTGGTTGCACGCGGCGGCCCACAGGCCCCCGGAGTACGACACGTCCTGCCAGCCCTGCTGGGTGATCGGGATCGACTCGGCGACCCGGTCGTACCAGGGGTCCAGGGTGTCGCGGCTGATGGCCGCCGGCCACATGCGCCGGGCGATGCTCCCGCGGCGCTCGAAGACGAAGCGCGGCGCGCGCGGCATCGCGGCGAAGTAGACCACGCTGCCTCCGCCCACGCAGTTCCCGCCCAGCACGCTCATGCCGTCGCCCACGACGAAGTCGAAGATGCGCGTGTAGGACGAGCCGAGCTTGAAGTCGTGCTCGAACTCGCCGGTCTCCAGCCACGGCCCGCGTTCGAGCATCACGACCCGGGCGCCGCCGGCGGCCAGGTGGTAGGCGACGATCGCCCCGCCGAAGCCGCTGCCCACCACCAGGACGTCGGTGCTCTCTACGCTGCTCATGCGGGGCTCCCTGTGGGGGTCGTGTCCGGGTGCAGGTCGGCCAGGGGGCGGCCGTAGGAGTAGGAGGGGAACCTCCACAGGCCGTCGGCGTCCGGCGCGGTGACGCCCATCGCCGTCAGTCCCGGGTGGCCCGCGGCGATCGCCTCCGCGGTGTGGGTGTGGGCGGCCGAGTCGTAGGCCATGTTGCAGAACAGGGCGAGGCTGACCCACAGCGACTTCTCCGGGTGGCCGGGCGCGGTCAGCGAGCCCACCAGGGCGGTGCGCTCGTCGAAGGACAGCGCCACGAACGGCGGCACGCTCTCGTCGAGCGCCAGTCCCCGCTCGGCCGCGAGTGTCAGGGCGTGCCGGTTCAGCCCGCCGGCGTAGCCGTCCAGCCCGTCGGTGACGCCGGTGGCGTCCCACTCCAACAGCTCGATCGCCCCGGCCGCGACGGCGCCGCCGTCCGGGGAGACGCCGGCCACGGCCCTGTCCTCAGGCGACCTCTTCACCCCCGGGATGATCGTGTCCGCGAACGCCTCGAGTGTCATCGTCCTGCTCCGGCGGTCGTCTGGGATGTCTGGGCGCATCGGCGTTCCCCACCTCGTTGAGCTCGGGTCCCTCACATGGTCCGGACAGCGGCCCGTCCGGTGCATCTTCTGCGTTGCCGTCGCCGCCGTCCTGACCGCCGTCCGCCTCGCTGCCGTCACCGAGCGCAGAGCGCAGGGCGTTCAGCGCGCGGACTGTCTGGCTGCGCACCGTCGAGGACCCGCTGCCCATCGCCCTGGCGGTCTCCTCGACGCTGCGGTCCTCCCAGTAGCGCAGGACGACTGCGGCCCGCTGACGGGGTCCCAGATCGGCCAGCGCCTCCATCAGGACCATGCGTTCGCCCACCTGGACGTAGGGGTCCCAGCCGGGGACGGAGTCGGGCAGCGGCTCGGTGAGCACCTCACGCGACCAGCGCAGCGATCTGCGGTCGCTGATGAGCAGCCGGCGCATGACCCGGTGGGCGTAGGCGCCCATCCCGTCGTGCCGGTCGAGCACATCCCACCGCCGGTGGATGGCCATGAGCGTGCGCTGGACGAGATCGTCGGCCTCGTACCAATCCTCGGAGAGCTGGAATGCGGCGCGCCGTAACGTCGGCCTGATCGTCCGGACGAAATACGCGAACTCCTCGTCGCGCATCTCCTCCATTGCTCACTCCCCACGCGCACTGCCTGGATCGTCCATTTCTCGTGGACGATGACCCAGAAGTGGATTTTTATGACATATGCCGTTTACCGGCCTCATCAGAATTGGCTTCCGGACACTACGGTCACAACCCCTAGCCCCGTCCGGTCTCCCCTTATCCGGGGTGACCTCCCCTTATTCGAGGGATGCCGACCCCTGATCTGACCACCCGCGACCGGCCGGGACCCCGTCTCGTGCATACGCTCGCGTGGTGAGGAGTTCCAAGAGCGCGAAAGGGAGCCTGCTGGCCATCAGCGACCTCCATGTCGGCTTTCCGGAGAACCGGGCGGCGGTGGAGGGGCTTCGTCCCGAGACGGACGAGGACTGGCTGCTGGTGGCCGGGGACGTGGGCGAGCGCATCGCCGACATCGAGTGGGCGCTGGCCCTGCTCAGGGAACGCTTCGCCACGGTGGTCTGGACGCCCGGCAACCACGAGCTGTGGACCACGCCCGACGACCCGGAGCAGCTGCGCGGCGAGGACCGCTATCGCCGGCTGATCGGCCTGTGCCGCGGCCTCGGCGTGCTCACGCCCGAGGATCCCTACCCCGTGTGGACGGGCCCGGGCGGCCCGGTGACCGTGGCCCCGCTGTTCGTGCTGTACGACGGCAGCTTCCGGCCGCCCGGCACCACGCGGGCCGAGGCCCTGGCCATGGCCTACGAACAGGGGGTGGTGTTCAAGGACGAGCTCCTGCTGGATCCCCATCCCCACCCGAGCCACGACGCCTGGTGCCACGCCCGGGTGCGGGAGACCGAGCGGCGACTGGACGCCTGCGACCCGAGCCTGCCGACGGTCCTGGTCAACCACTTCCCGCTGCTGCGCGAGCCCACGCTGGCCCTGCGTCGCCAGCTGCTGGCCCAGTGGTGCGGCACCGAGCACACCGCGGACTGGCACCTGCGCTACCGGGCCGCCGCGGTGGTCTACGGCCACCTGCACATCCCCCGGACCACCTGGCACGACGGAGTGCGCTTCGAGGAGGTCTCGCTCGGCTATCCCCGCGAGCGGCGCCCCCACCACCGGCAGGGGCGGCTCCTGCGGCGGCTGCTCCCCGTCCCCGAAGCGGTGTAGGGCCCCGCGCGGGGCCGCCCGGACATCCCGGACACGAAATGTGACCGCACAATCACCCAGAAATATTCCGAACAAATTCGGAACGGCCGTGCAGCACCCGGCACGACTCGCCGCGTGTAAAAGGAGGAGCCGAAAGGCGCCGACAAATACCAGAAGAATGCGCCGGACAAGGGCGGGCGAGGAAAAACAGCAATCCTGAAGAATTCCCGTCGGCATACGGATCGACATACGGGTAAATTTTATTCCGGATTGCTCGTTTCGCCCTCCTCGATGACCCCGGAGGACTGATGGACGAAGTAATCGAGCGAGCCGTACTGCGAGTGATCGAGAGCATGCACGAGAACTTCGGCGAGCAGATCACCGTCGATGACATGGCCCGTACAGCGATGTTCAGCAAGTTCCACTTCTCCCGCGTCTTCCAACGGGTCACCGGCCTGTCCCCGGGACGTTTCCTGTCGGCGGTACGGCTGCGCGAGGCCAAGCGGCTGCTCGCCTCCACCTCGCTGAGCATCACGAACATCAGCCACCAGGTGGGCTACTCCAGCGTCGGCACCTTCAGCTCCCGCTTCACCTACAGCGTGGGCCTGCCGCCGAGCAAGTACCGCCGGCACATGAGCGTCACGGCCCAGCTCCTGACCGTCGGAGGGCAGCACCCGCCGGGCACGGTGACCACGACCCTGCACGGCGAGATCGTCTCCCCGCTGCCGGACCGGCCGGTCTTCGCCGGGCTGTTCCCCGACCAGATCCTGGAGGGCCGCCCGGTCAGCTACACGCTGCTCGACCGGCCCGGTCCCTACGTGCTGGAGAACGTGCCCGAGGGCCGCTGGCACCTGATCGCCCAGTCCGTGGCCGCGGGCCGGGACAACGCCATCCACTACCCGCCCGGCGGCGACGAGGCGCTGTGCATCGCCCGCCACGGGCCGGTCACCGTCGAGGCGGGCGGCGGGCCGCAGCGCGCCGACGTCCGGCTCAAGCCGATGCGCCCGCTCGACCCGCCGGTGCTGCTGGCGCTGCGCGACCTGCTGGCCGCCCGGATCCCCCCGGGCACCCCCGTCTGACCGGACCGTCCGGCACGAAGAGCCGCGGGGCCGGACACGACGAGCCGCGGGCGGTGACCACGCCACCGCCCGCGGCTCGCTTTCTTCCACGCCACCCCGCCGTGACCCCCTGCGGCCCGCCGCGCCGTTGCGGCGGGCCGGGTCTCAGGCGAGGCCGACGGTCATCGGCAGCCCTCCCTTGACACGCAGCGACAACATCGCCTCGGGGACCGCGGGGCGGCCGGGCAGCCCGGTCAGCCGCAGCTCGCGCACGACCATGGCCAGCACGAACGTCGCCTCCATCATCCCCAGGTGGTTGCCGACGCAGAAGCGCGGGCCGGCACCGAACGGGATGTAGGCGTACCGGGGCCGGCCCGAGGGGCGGCCGGGGTCGAAGCGCTCCGGGTCGAACCGCTCGGGATCCTCCCAGAAGTCCGGATGCCGGTGCAGCGTGTACGGGCTGATCATCACGTCGGCGCCCGCCGGCACGTGGTAGCCGCCCACCTCGTCGTCCCGCTGCGCCACCCGGGTCAGCGCCCACACCGGCGGGTACAGGCGCATGACCTCCTCCACCACCATCGCCGTGTACCTGAGCCGGTGGAGGTCCTCATAGACCGGCGGCCGCTCGCCCAGCACGCTCACGGCCTCCTCGCGCAGCCGCTCGCGCACCTGGGGATGGCGGTCGAGCAGGTGGAAGGCCCACGAGAGCGTGCTGGCCGTCGTCTCGTGCCCGGCCAGCAGTACGGTCACCAGCTCCTCGCGCAGCCGCCGCCGGGCGGCGCGGGCGCCGCCGGGCCGCCGCCGGGCCGAATCGATCAGGAGGGACAGCAGATCGTCGCCGCCGGGGCGCCCGGCCCGGTCGAGCACGAGGCGGTCGGCGACCCGGTACAGCTCCCGGCGCGCCCGGCGGAAGCGCAGGTGCAGCGGGAGCGGGAGCCACAGCGGCACCATGCTCAGGGACACCATCTCGAACATCGCCTGGTCCTGCACGCCCTCGAAGGAGTGCCCGATCGAGGTGAAGGCCCCGAGATCGGCGTCGAGCAGGGTACGGCCGAGCACGCCCAGGGTGAGCCCGGTCATCTCCTCGGCCATGTCGACCGGCGCCCCGCCCGCGTGCGCGCGCAGCCGCTCCACCAGCCGCGCCGCCTCCGCGGCGACGGCGGCGTCCTGATGGGCGATCCGCTTGTTCTGGAACATCGGCTGGACCGCCCTGCGCTGGCGGCGCCACACCTCGCCCTCGCTGGTCAGCAGCCCGTCGCCGATGACGCGCCGCGCCTGGGCCAGGCCGATGCCCTTGTGGTAGCCGGAGCTGTTGTCGGCCAGCACGTGCTTGGCGTGGTCGGGGTGGTTGAACAGGTAGATGGTCTTGGGCCCGATGGAGATGCGGACCGCGTCGCCGTACCGCGCCGCGGCCGACGACAGCAGCCCGATCCGGTCGGTCACCAGCTGCCTGAACAGACTCGGCGCCGCCGTACGGGGCGGGCCGGGCGGCACCGCGCGGGTGCCGCCCGTGGGCACCGGCGTGACCGCCGCGGCTCGTGTGCCCGTGACGCTCATGCCGTGACCGCGCTCAGCTCCGAGGTGATCCCCTGGAACCGTCCCCGGTAGACCACCAGACCGCCGGCCTCCCGCTGGTAGACCGAGAGCACCCTGCCGATGAAGATCGTGTGGTCGCCCCCGTCGTAGGAGCGCCACACCTGGCATTCGAACCCGGTGACGGCGTCGGCGATGAGCGGCACCGCGGTGAGGTCGCCGGGCAGCCAGTCGACCTCCTCGAACTGCGCCGCGCCGAGCGGCCGGTAGCGGTTGGCGAAGTGCCGGGCCGTCTTCTCCTGGTGCGCCGCCAGCACCGAGACACCGAAGAAGTCCTTGGTGCCCAGGTGCTGGTGCATCACCGCGCCCTTGCCGATGCACACCAGCAGCAGCGGCGGGTCGAGCGAGACCGAGGTGAAGGAGTTGGCGGTCATGGCGTGCGGCACGGAGCCGCCCGTCGTCACCACGGTGACACCGGTGGCGAAGGTCCCGAACGCGTCGCGCAGGGTCCTGGCGTCCGTCGTCTCCAGGGTCCTGACGTTCGTCGTCTCCAGGGATGCGGTTGATGGATGGAGTTGCACGCTGTCCTCCTGATCCGCGCCTACGACGCGTACGGTTCGAGCGCCCTGACCAGCGGTTCGGGAACCCTGGCGGGTGAGGTGCGGGTGTTCGGCCCGCGCATGCAGGCCACCCGCTGCTTGCCGCGGGCGATGAGCGTCTCGCTCCCGCCCGCGTCCAGCCGGACGTAGTCGAAGCTGAACTCGATCTGGGTCTGCGCGAGTTCGCTCAGGCGCATCCGGATGGACAGCTCGTCGAAGGCCGTGATCTCGGCGAAGAACTCGCACTCGACCTTGAGGGTGAAGAGCTTCAGGTCGTCCTGGAGGTCGGCGAGCACCTCGGGGGCCCGCTCCTTCAGGAACATCTCCCTGCAGCGTCCCTGCCACCGCAGATAGTTGACGTAGTAGACGTTGCCGACGATGTTCGTCTCTTCGAACCCGACGGTGTGGAGATACTCGAAGTACTTGCTCATGGTCTATGACCGCCCTTCGGTGAGAACCGCCACGACGACGGGGTGCTCGACGCCCCGCACGGACGTGGCCAGTGTCGCGATCCGCAGGTCCTGCGCGCCGAAGACCGTCCACGCGCCGCCTCCGCCCGGGAGCGGGGTGAGCGGGGTGAGCGGGGTGTCCGGCGGCAGGCCGGCCGCCTCCAGGCACTCGGCGGCGGCCAGGACCCGCGCACCCGCGGTGTCGGGACTCTCGCCCGTCTGCGCGGCGACCTGCCCGGCCAGCGGCGCGTATGCGCCCAGCAGGTCCCGGTGCTCCTGCTCCGGCCGGATGACGACCGGCGCGACGGCGCATCCCACGGGGCCCGGGGCCGCGACGCACAGCGTCATCCCGGGCACGTGGGCGGCCGAGACCTCCGGCCCGCCCTCGATCCTCGGTACGCCGCCGGAGCCGTGCCCGGCCCCGGCCGGGCCGGCGGGGCCGTACCCGACCTCGACCGCACGGCCGAGCGCCCGGCCGAGGCCCGCGGCGGTGTACGCCCGCTCGTCCTGCGGGTCGTCCGGCTGGTGCGGCTCGACGGCGACCGCGATCCGCTGCCCGGTCAGGTCCTCCAGCGTCCGCTCCAGGTAGGGGCCCAGCAGCGGCGCCGTCCAGGGACCGCGGCCGTCCTTCTTGCGCACGGCCTGCAGGCGCAGGCCCTCCCAGCGTTCGACGACCTCGCCGTCCGGCGTGCGCACGGCGATGTCGTAGACGTAGGCGTCGCCGTCGCGCTCGCGCTCGGCGGCGCAGTAACGCAGCCCGCCGACCGCGGCGAGGCCGGGACCGCCGGGATGGATCCGGTCGACCCCGGTGGGCAGCAGCGTGGCGTCCGGCACGCAGACCTGGTTGCCGTGCATCAGCGCGTCGCGCATGCCGGGATCGCCCAGGAGCAGGTCACCGGGGAGGAACGCGGCGAACCAGTCGCCGGTCTCCAGCGCCGTCACCTCGGCGTCGACGTGGCGCGCCGCCGCCCGATGGTAGCGGCCCAGCCGCTGGAACCGCTTGCCCTGGAAGAGCACCTCGCCGTACATCTCGGTGGCCGGGTCCAGCCGGACCGGGGGCAGCCCCTCGGCCTGCTCGGGCGGGCCGGCGGGCGCCGTCCGGCCGGTCAGGCGCAGCCGGGCCCGGAAGTGGTCCACGTCGAATCCGGTCTCCGCGCTGCGGATCGTCACCGCCAGCGTGTCGTCGTCGTCGGTGACGGTCGCGGCGACGCGCAGCGTGGTGCTGCCGTCCGGCGGCACGATGATCGGGCGCAGGAACCGGGCCTCCTCGATGACCGGCACGGTGTCCCGTCCCGTGGTCGCCAGGGCGACCTGGGCCATCGCCTCCATGCCGAACACCGCGGGGAACAGCAGGTTGCCGTCCAGGAAGTGGTCGGGGAGATAGAGGTCGGTGCCGGCGTTGACCTCGACCTCCGAGACCAGCTCCACGCCGTGATAGCGCACCAGCGGCTTGCCGACGAAGCGCAGCAGCGGCAGCTCCGGCAGGTCGCGGGCGACGGTGCCGATGCCCTCGGTGCGCCCGCTGATCACCACGACGCCGGGCGTCTGCGGATCGGCGACCAGGCGTCGCATGATCTCCACGCCCCGCTCCGCGGGGATCGGCGTGATGCCCTGCTCGACCAGCCGGTCCACGACCGACAGCCGCTCGCCCATGCCGACGTCGGACCAGACCGACCACTCCATGCAGATGCCGCGGCAGTCCGGGTGCCGTCCGGCCGCCTCGGCGGTGAGGTCGGCCAGCCACTCGTTGGCCGTGGCGTAGTGCGCCTCGCCGTGCAGGCCCGCCCGGCCGATGATGCTGCCGAAGGTCACCAGCAGGCGCAGCCCGCCGGGCCGTACCGCCTCCAGCACGTGGCGCAGGCCGTCGACCTTGGGGGCGAAGGTGCGCCGGAAGGCGTCCATGTCCAGGCTCGCCAGGCCCGCGGGCTCGTTGCGCCCGGCGCCGTGCAGCACCGCGGTCACCGGTCCGAGCTCGCGCTCGACCTCGGCGACGGCGCGGCGCACCTGCTCGGCGTCGGTGACGTCGGCCCGCGCGTAGTGCACCCTCAGGCCGGAGCCGGTCATGCGCCGCAGGTTCTCGGCGAGCTCCTCGTCACCGGCCGGATCGGAGCGGCCCAGTACGGCCAGCCGGGCGCCGCTGTCGGCGGCCACCGCGATGGCGCACTCGGCGGTGATGCCCTTGCCGCCGCCGGTGACCAGCAGGACGTCCTCGGCGCCCAGCGGCTGCTCGGTGCGCGCGGGCCGTACCGGCATCGCGCGCATCACCGGGACCCGCCGTACCCCGTCGGCGTCGTAGTGGGCCTCGGCGAAGCCGGTGGTGGCCGCGACCTCGGCCGTCACCCAGCCGACCGCCTCGGGTACCGGCGGTACGTGCACGACGGTGGTGCGCAACCGGGGGTCCTCCAGGTGGAGGGTCTTGGCCAGGCCCGCCGCGCCCCGGCCGTGCTGGACCAGGACGAACCGGGTGCCCGGCCCGCCCGCCATGGCGGCCTTGGCGCCGAGCAGCGCCTGCTCGACGTCCTCCTGCGCGCAGTCGGGGGGTAGGCACACCAGCACACCGGAACCGACCTTCCCTGCTTCGAGGGCCTCGCGCAACGGCTCGGCGATCGGGGACCCTGGCGCCGCGAAGACCTGCCAGCGCCCGCTCTCCTGCGCCGCCGCCCGTGCGGGCAACGGCCTGATGTCGAGGTCGACGGTGAAGGCCCTGACCCAGTCGGCGGCCGGGGCCACGCCCGCGGCCGCCGGCTCCCGCGGCTCGGTGGCCAGCCGGTCCAGCGCCTCGCCCAGCTCCCGCAGGCTCGCCGTGGCCAGGTTGGTGGGCGCCTGTCCCGCGGGCACGCCCAGCCGCTGGGTCGCCTGGTCGATGATGTGCATCACGGTGACCGAGCTCAGGTGCAGCTCGTCGAGCGGCCGGCTGTCCTCGGTCACCATCTCCAGGGGCAGCTCCGCGCGCTCGGCCGCCAGGTGGCGCAGCAGGTCAATGGTCGACCCCACCTGCGCCTCCTGCGGCGTCGTCCCCCCGGTCTCCGCCGCGGAGACCGGCCCGGCGGCCGGCACGGGGGAACCGGCCGCCGGGCCGCCGGGCGTGCGGGCCGCCTGCGCGACCTTCACGTCCGGGGCCTGCTCGGCGGGGCTGGCGAAGAAGGTGAACTCCTGGCCGACCTCCAGCGGCCGGACCAGCCGGCCGTGGAACAGCTCGTCGTGCGCGACGGGGACGCCCACGACGTAGGCGGCTCCGGCCACCCGCAGCAGCCCGGCCAGCGACTCGCCGTCGGTGTCCAGGGCGACCGCGGGGACCCGGGTCGCCTCGGCCGCCAGCCCGCTGAGCACCCGCCCGGGGCCGACCTCGACGAGCAGGTCCATGCCCTCGGCCGCCAGCTCCACCGCCTGGGTGAAGAGCACGGGGGCGGTGATCTGCCGGTGCAGCAGTCGCGGGATGTCGGTGCCGGGCGGCAGCGCCGCCCCGGTGACCGTGGAGACCACCCGCCCCGCGATCGGGCCGAACCGCTCCTCGGCCAGCGCCTCGGCCAGCGCCTCGGCGGCCGGTGCCACCAGCGGCGAGTGGAAGGCGTGGGAGACCGGCAGCCTGGTCCAGGTCAGCCCGGCCCGGGCCGCCGCGCGCCCGACCTCCTCCACGGCCTCGACGGGCCCGGCCACGACGGTCTGGCTGGGACCGTTGTAGCCGGCGATCACCACCGGCAGGTCGCCGATCAGGCCGGTCACGGTGCCGGGCTCCGCGCGGACGCCGGCCATCGTGCCCGACTGGCTGTGCTCGGTCATGGCCCGGCCGCGCTTGGTCGCCACCCGCAGGAGGTCCTCCTCCTCCATGGCGCCGGCCCAGTGCAGCGCCGACAGCTCGCCCAGGCTGTGGCCGACCGCCACGTCGGCCTCGATGCCGAGCAGGGACAGCGCCCGCAGCCCGGCCATGGAGTCGGTGACGATGCGGGGCTGGGCGACCGCGGTGGCCACCATGTCCCCGCCGGCCGGCAGCGCCGCCCTGGCGTAGACCTCCTCGACGTCGGCGAAGCGCCGGCGCAGCGCGCCGCCGCCGGTGCCGCGCCCCGACCCCTGGCCGGGGAACAGGAAGCCGACCCTGGCCCGCCCGGCCGCGTGACCGGCGAAGGCCTTGCCGTCGGGGGTGAACAGGCTCTCCTCCCCCGACTCCAGGGCCGACAGCACCCGCCGCAGCTGCCGTTCGGCGTCCTCGGGGGAGGACACCACGACGGCGGCGCGGTAGGGCAGGTCGCGCAGCTCGCGCTGGAGCGTGGCGGCCAGGTCCGAGAGCTGGGAGTAGGAGATCGCGGTCACGAAGTCGGCCAGCCGGGTCAGCCGCTCGCGCAGCGCCTGCGGCGAGGCCCCGTCGACCAGCAGCAGCTCCGCGTCCTGCAGCGAGGCGGCCAGCGCCCGGGTGCGGGTGGACGGGGGCCGCCGCCGGGAGGCGGTGTTCTCCAGTACGACGTGGGTGTTGATGCCGCCGAAGCCCATGGCGGTGACGCCGGCGCGCAGCGGCGCGTCGGCGGGCCACGGCTCGGCCTTGCGCAGCACGCGCAGCGCCGCCGACTCCTCGGTCAGCACCTGGTGCGGCTCGACGCAGCCGATGGTCGGCGGCAGCACCTGCTCGTGCACGGCCATCGCCGCCTTGATCAGCCCGGCCACCCCGGCCGCCGCCTTGGCGTGCCCGATCATCCCCTTGATCGAGCCGACGGCCGCGGGCGCCGCCCCGGGGTCCGCCTCGGCCCTGGCGCCGGACAGCGCCTTGAGCTCGGTGGCGTCGCCCAGGGCCGTGCCGGTGCCGTGGCCCTCGAACAGGGCGACGGTGCCGATGCCGAAGCCCGCCTTGTCGTAGGCCCGCTTCAGCGCCAGCTGGTAGCCGCTGACCTCGGGCCGGGTGATGCCGCCCCTGCCGTCGGAGGAGATGCCCCATCCGGCCACGGTGGCGTAGATCCGGTGCCCGGCCGCCACCGCGTCCTGCTCGCGCATCAGCACGATCATGCCGCAGCCCTCGCCCGGCCAGAAGCCGTTGGAGTGCCGGTCGTAGAGCCGGAAGTCGCTCTTGGCCAGCGCCCCGGTCTTGGCGAAGCCGACGATCTCGAAGGGGTCGATGGACAGGTCCACCCCGCCGGCGACGGCGACGTCGAGGTCGCCGTCGGTCAGCGCCTTGGCGGCGGTCACCACCGACAGCAGCGACGAGGAGCAGGCCCCGTCGACGGTGTAGCCGCCCCCGTTGAGGTCGAAGTGGTTGCAGATCCGCCCGGCGATGGTGTTGGACAGGCCGCCGGCGAGGGTGTCCTCGTCGATGGCCGGGAACGGGCTCTTGTAGGCGGCCTCGTAGTCGGACAGGAAGCTCGCCAGCCTGTCGTCGTCCCAGCCCTGTTCCCTGAGCGCGGCGGCGAGCGTGCGCCGGACGTACGGCCAGCGCAGCCGGAGCACGTTCGCCCTGGTGAACTCACCGGTGAGGGTGTTGCCCACGACCACTCCGGTGCGGTCCCTGGGCAGGCCCTCGGCCCCCGGGAAGCCCGCGTCCTCCAGCGCCCGGCCCGCCATGTCGAGCGCGAGCCAGTGGGTCAGGTCGGTCGAGCGGTAGGTGCTTCCGGCGATCCGGTAGGCGATCCGGTCGAACTCGTAGCCCTCGATGACCGCGGCGGTGCGCGCGTAGAAGCGGTCGGGGGTGGCCGGGTCGGGATCCCAGTAGTCCTCCAGCCTCATGCGGACGTCTGGCAGGCGGCGGAAGGCGCGGCGGCCGGCGACCGCGTTCTCCCACAGCTCCCGGGGCGAGGTGGCGTCCGGGTAGCGGCAGGCCATGCCGACGATGGCGATCCTGGTCATACCTTCGCGACCGCTTTCTCCACGGGTGCGAGCGCCTCGGAGGCCGCGGCGGTGACCCGCGCCGCCTCCTGCTCGCGGGCCTTGGCCACGATGTGCAGGGACCACAGGAACCCGCCGCGGATCAGGCAGACGATCGCGGTGGCGAAGAAGATCCCGTAGGGGATGTTCATGCCGAGCAGGACGCCGTACACCAGCGCCACCCCGCCGCCGAAGGCGACCTGCGACAGCGGCTTGGACGGGGTCGTCCCCGGGTCGGTGATCATGTAGTTGGTGAAGAGGACGAACGCGATGCCGGTCATCATCGACAGTCCGCCGAGGATGGAGATGTCGTCGATGATCAGGCCGCGGACCACCGCCTGCAGGGCGAAGCCGCCCACCCAGGCGCCGATCAGCCACATCCGGTTGGTGAGCTTGGCGTTGAGCATGGTGCCGAAGACGATGATCACCACGGGGATGAGCCAGTCGATCGGGTTGGTGACGTTCTCACTGAAGTGGTACGGCGGGGCGATGCTGGCCCAGGGGAACAGCACGAGGATGATCGCGATGCCGAAGTTGGAGGGGTTCATGAAGTGGCGCAGCCGGCCGCGGACCGGTGCCCGCAGCACCCACTTGGTGCCGACCGCGACGATGACGCCGAACATCATCACCAGGATCTGGTCGTTGACGTAGATCAGCATGTTCATCGCGATGCTGGTGATGTGCGCCGGGTAGAGGAACTCCACCAGGCCGCGGAAGCCGTTGCCGCGATAGCGGGCCGTGCGCCCCTCCGAGCGCGCCCCGACGGTCTCCAGCAGGATCTCCGTGGTGTAGCCGGTGGCCAGGGCGATGAACGGCCAGGCCCACCCCTGCTCGAATCCCAGGACCGTGTAGCCGAGGATGTTGAAGACCGTGATCGAGATGGCGAACCGGCGCAGGGCCGTGATGACCTTCTGGTCGTGGCGCGGCGGACTGATCGTTTTCTCTGCCATGCCGTCACTTCTCCTTCGCTTGTGAGCCGAGCTGCAGCCGGTGCCAGCCCGGCGTGAGCTGAAGATCCTGCTCGCGGGGCTGTCCGGTCAGGTCCCGCCAGGTCAGGTGGACCCGCAGCGGCCCGGTGACGTTCTCGCCGAGGCCGATGTGGATCTCCTTGGAGCGCTTGCCCGAGTGGCCGCTGCCGCCGTCGACGCGCCCGACGAAGGTGCGCCCGTCGGCGGTGGTCACCGTCGCCTGCGCGCCGATGACCGGTGTGCCGGCCGCGGGGAGTCCTGCGGAGGAGTCACCGGAGGAGCCCGCGGACTCGTGGGTCAGCCGCAGTCCCAGGAAGGCGCCCCGGGACGGGCTGGTGTTGCGGTAGAAGACCGGCACGTCGAACTGCCGGGCGACGGCGAAGTCGAGCAGCCCGTCGCCGTCGGCGTCACCGGTCGCGATGCCCCGGGTGGGCACCGGTACGGCCAGGCCGAGTTCCTCGGAGACGTTGGCGTAGCGCCCGTCGGCGGTCTTGGCGAAGAAGGCGAGGGTCTGGCCGCCGGCGATGTCGCTGCCGGCGTTGACGACCGGCCACGACAGCGGGCTGTGCACGACGCCGTCGTTGGCGGTGGCCAGCTCCTGCAGCTGCGCCCACCGGTTGACGCTGCCCTTGACGAACCCGGTGGCCTGAGCGATCGCCGGGGAGCCGCTGTTGTCGAAGTCGGCGATCTTGACGTCCCAGCCCCAGCCCGACCAGGCGGTGCCCAGCTGGGCGCTGCGGTCCTCCCAGGGCGCCTTGCCCTGGCTCAGCTGCGTGCGCAGGTCGGTCTTGTCCTTGGCGGTGGAGACGAACTGGAAGTTGCTCTCCTGGATGCCGTAGGGCGTGGTGATGTTGCTGACGAAGAAGTCGTAGAGGCCGTCGCCGTTGAAGTCGCCGGCGTCGGAGCCCATGCCCTTGAACGAGTCGTGCATGATCGTCTTGGACTTGGGGGTGAACGGCGTGCGGGCGCCCTCGGCCTGGGCGAACTTCAGCTTGCCCGGCGTGGAGCGGTTGTGCAGCAGGCGGTCGGGGCCGAAGTCGTTGTTCAGGAACAGCTCGGGCAGCCGGTCGCCGTCCAGGTCGAGGGAGGTGGCGCCCAGCTCCCAGCCGGTGGAGACCTCCTCCTCCAGCACGTCGTCGACCCGCTGGAAGCTCGCCGCGGGCTGCGCGCCCCCGGTCCCGCCGGTCCAGCGGAAGAAGTAGTTGCGCCCGCCGTTGAAGCCCCGGGACATGGAGTCGTTCATCTCCACGCCGCCGCTGACGGTGTCGTCCAGGACGCGCGAGCCGTCGGGGAAGTAGTTGCCGATGAAGATGTCGGAGTGGCCGTCCCCGTCGAAGTCGGCGACGGTGGCCACGTTGGTGTTCCAGATCGGCCCGGAGTAGGAGGAGCCCGGGGAGGCGGGCACCAGCTCGGTGGCCTGGAAGGCGTCGGCCGACAGCGCGGTCGCCCCGGCCTTCTGCAGGTGCAGGATGGGTGAGCGGCCCCACAGGTAGACCAGCAGGTCGGTCCGGCCGTCCTCGTTGAAGTCGCCCGGCACGCAGCCCATGGGGGCCATGGCCTTGCCCATGGGCAGGTTCCCCGAGCTCAGCGCGAAGGGCTGGTAGCGGCCCGCGCGCTCACCGGGGGTGGGGGTCACCACGGTCTGGTCGGTCCGGGTGTCGACGGTGCACAGGTCGTTGGCCAGGCCGTCGCCGTCCAGGTCGTCCATCGCGATCGCGGCGCCGACCGAGGAGATCCAGGCGTCGATCTTCTTGTAGTCCTTGTTGACCTTGCGGATCGTCTGCAGCGGGAACCCGCCCGGCAACGCGACGCTGTGCGACGCGAAGGCGTACCGCCCGGCCACGTCCTGTTTCTCGGCGGCCGAGGCGAGATAGGGGCGGCCCACCAGGAACGCGGTCACCATCAGCGCCAGGGCGAGGATTCCCGCCAGTTGCCGGCGCAACCAGCCAGCTGTCGTGGTCACGGCCTTACACCTCCAAGAGATACGAACTGGTCTGCGATGCGCTGCCGCCACATCTCGTAGGCGGGCATCCCACCGCGCACGGGCCCCGAGGGCCGGGTGTCGAGACAGATCCGCGCCGCCTGCTCGGGATCGGTCCCGCACAGGATCCGGGTGGCCACCTCGTTGTGCGGCACCAGCAGGCCGGCGCGGATGCGGGCCTCGGCCGCGAACGCGCTGCCCTGCGCGAGCTGGGGGCGGTACGGCCCGGCGCGCTCGCGCAGCTCCACCAGCTCGTCCTCGGCGCCGCCGCCCGCGTAGGTGGCGGCCAGCCCGATGCCGCTGAACAGGTCGGCGCGGCGCGAGCGGGGGAACTTCCCGGCCATCGAGGTCACCCGCTCGACGTCGGTGCCGCCGATGAACCACAGGGCCCGCCCGATGCCCTGGTCGATCGCCCGGTTGGCGTAGTGCCGGTCCTCACCCGCGGGCCACGGGAAGTGCGGGTCCCGGTACTGCCGGTTCACGTACCGGTCGGTGTGGAAGTAGGCCTGGTGGAATCCGTAGCCGTCGTGCGCCAGCCACAGCAGCAGCGGGTCGAGCGCGGTGCTCCTGGGCCAGCGGAAACGCGGCAGCCGGGCCATCGCCCAGCCGATCCCGACGTAGACCATGTAGATGTGGGCGTCCCCGCGCCCGGCGAGGAAGTCCCCGACCTTGCGGCCGCCGCCGAACGGCAGCCCGTCGAGCACCGCGAAGCCCATTCCCGCGCCCTCGTAGGCGAACCCGCGAAAGCGCTCGGGAACCCGCTCCAGGCGCTCCTCCGCCTCCGCCGGCGTCCTCGCCTCCGCCGCGAAGGCGTACCCGCGCAGGAAAGTCGCGCCGATCTCCTCCAGCAGCGCCCGGGACTCCTCGTTCTTCACGTGGAAACCGCGGTTCTCAAGTTTCGTTTCAGATACGTCAGGTGTGAGAATTCGCCTTCTCAATACACGCAGAGAATTAGTCAATTGCCTCTTCACCCCTCCGGGAACCCCTGATGCGGGGGGAAATCCAATACGAATGTATCCATACGGAACCGCGCTCGGTCCACTCTGGGAATGCTCACCGGGGAATCCTTCGGCATTTGTTTCCAAGCGTTTCCGGCAATGCTCCGCCGCCGCCGCTCCGTAAACGCGGCGACAGCGAGGGGGAATGGTTATCTCGAAATGCGGTCGGCGGTCGCGGTGAAACGCTCGCGCACGCGCCGGCGCCACAGCTCGTACGGCGGGACCCGGCCCGGGGTGCGCGGGTCGACGGCGGTGTCGTCGGCCAGGGCGACGGCGTCGGCCACCGACAGCCCGGTGAGCACGGCCGTGGCCGCCTCGGTGTGCGGCGGCACGAACCCCGCGTGGTCGCGCGCCTTGACCGCGAACACAGCGCCCTGGGCCAGCTCGGCCCCGTGCTCGCCGGCCTGCCCGCGCAGCGCGGCCAGCGCCCCGGCGTCGCAGCCGCCGGCGAACGCCGCGGCCAGGCCCACGCCGCTCCACAGGTCCGCCCGGCGGTGGGAGGCGAAGCGGCGCACGGCCGCCGCGACGTCCTGCACCTGCGCGCCGTGGATGAACCACAGGGCGCGGCCCACGCCCTGGTCCACCGCGCGCGGGAAGTAGTCCGGGGCCCCGTCCCACGGGTAGGGCCGGGGCACCTTCTGCCCGTCGACCCAGGTGCGGGTGTCGAAGTAGGCGCGGTCGAAGCCGTAGCCGTCGACCGCCAGCCAGCTCATCGTCGGGTGGTAGGGCACCCCGTCCATCTCGGGGACCGCCTTCTTCCACAGCACCCTGGGCAGGCGCGCCATGGCGAAGCCGATGCCGATGTAGGTCAGGAAGATGTGCGGCCGGCCCGGTCCCGCCATCAGGTCGCGGGTACGGTGCCCGCGCCCGCCTCCCATGGCGTCGAGGACCGTGAAGGCCATGGTCGCGCCCTCGTAGGCGAAGCCGCGCAACTCGACGTCGACCATGCTGAGCCTGCGCTCGACCTCCCACAGGTCCCGCCCGTCGATGCCCCACTCGAAGCCGCACACGACCGCCTGCGGGATCGCCTCCAGCCGCCGCACCTCCGCCGAGGGGGCGGCGGGGAAACCGCGCGCCCCGAATGTCACGTCCTTCAGGGACGGCGCCAGCACGAGCCTGCGGATCGCTCCGGGAAGCGTTGACATTGTGCCCTCCTCATCGTCCGGCAGCCATGCGTGCGGGCGCCCGTCCCGCCGGGCGCGGAGGGACCCGGCCGGAACGGCCGACGGTCACGGGAAATCGCCCGGTCGTTCGCCTTCATAAGGATGCGTCGGAGAGGAGGGATCGACTTTTCGCAAAATGCGGGGATATCCGGAATTGCAGCTGGGCCGGTCCGGCACAGCACTCGAAGAGAAACGCGGCACGGCCCCGGTCCGCGGGGCGGCGGCCCGGATATCGGGCGCGCCCGCCCTACGGTCAGATGGAGGCCTGGTCGCCGAACTCCAGCACCAGCGGCAGGTCGGCCCGCTGGCTGATGTTGAGCTTGCGGTAGGTGCGGGTCAGGTGCTGCTCGACGGTGCTGATCGTGATGTACAGCTTGGCCGCGATCTCGCGATTGGTGTAACCGGCCGCGGCCAGGACCGCGACCCGGCGCTCGGCGTCGCTCAGCACGCCGATCAGCTCGCCGGACAGCGGGGAGGAGGCCGTCCCCGTGCCGTCCGCCCGGGCCAGCGCGCCGATCATCGGCTCGGCCCGGCACTCCCTGGCCACCGCCTGGGCCCGCCCGGCGATCGTCCGGGCACGGCGGTACTCGCCGAGGGAGTCGTAGACCTCGACGAGGTCGAGCAGCGCCCGGGCCAGCTCGTACTTGTCCCCGGCCATCTGCAGGTACTCGGTGGCCTGGCGCAGCAGCGCCGGACGGCGCGCCGGTTCGGAGGTGGCGGCCAGCAGCCGCAGGGCGATGCCCTTGCCCCGGCGGGCGTCGGGACCGCACAGGTCCAGATGCGCCTGGATCAGCTGCCGGGCCTCCTCCGTCTCCCCCATCCGCAGGCACGCCTCGCCCGCGTCGGCCCGCCAGGGGATCAGCCCCGGCGTGTCGAGGTTCCAGGCGACCATCAGCTCGCCGCAGCGCTGGAAGTCGCGCAGCGCCAGCGCGAAGTACTCCGTCGCCAGGCCGTAACGGCCCCGCGCGTGCAGATAGTGCAGGCCGTACCGGGTCTGGAACATGGCCTCGGGGACCGGCCGGTCGAGGTGCTCGCGCACCGCGTCGTACTTGCCCATCGCCGTCAGCGCGAGGATCAGGCTGCTCAGCGGCCCGCCGATGGCCACCCCCCAGCTGCTCATCGGGATGCTGTCGAGCGCGAGGCGCGCGTGGTGCTCGGCGGCGGGCATGTCGCCCTGGCGGATCGCGATCTCGGCGCGGATGGCCGCCAGGCGGGCCTGCCGGCTCGGCGCCTGCCGCGAGGAGGCCTCCACGGCGAACAGGTCGCACCAGGGGGCGGCCCGGTCGCAGCGTCCGGCGTAGGTGAGCGCCAGCAGCGCGTTCTCCACGGTGTCCAGCGTCATCTCGTCGAGACGGGAGTCCTCCAGGATCCGCTCGACGGTGCTCATGCTCCCCTCGCGCGGCCCGCGGGTCAGCACCTCGGCCAGGGCCAGCGTCGACTCCAGGCGCTGGCTGACGGCCACCGAGACCATGTTCGCCAGCCCCCACTCCCCCGTCGTGCGCCGCAGGTGGTTGAGGAAGGGCGGGTAGGTGGCCCGCAGCCACAGCCGGGCCACGACGAGCTCGGCGGTCGTCTCCTGGTCGACGGCCTCCGCCGCCCCGTTGAGCTGCTCCAGCACGTCGCGCGCGTCGTCGAAGCGGCCGTGCCACAGCAGGGCCCGCGCCAGCACGACGGCGTCGCCGCCGCGCAGGCTCCCCCGGTTCATCGCCTCGGCGAGCTCGGACAGGTGCCCCTCGGGCGCGGCCGGATTGATGCGCCACTCGGCCCGCACCAGCATCGTCATGATCTTCGAGCGGTGGGTCTCGTCCGCGCACTCGCTCCAGGCGCGGCGCAGGTACGCCACCGCCGACTCCACGTGCCCGTCGCGCAGGGCGTTCCTGGCGGCCTCCTCCAGGACCGGGACGACCCAGGACGCCTCGACCGTGTCGGCGTTGAGGAGGTGCTCGGCGATCACCGACGGCGTCAGGCCCCTGGCGTAGACCAGCTCGGCCGCGCGGCGGTGCAGCTCCCTGCGGTCCCGGACGTCCATCCCGGCCAGAACGATCTCCCTGACCGCCTCGTGGCGGTAGCGGCCCGAGGCCAGCAGCCCGGCGGCGCCGAGGGAGAGCAGCTCCCCGCTGATGTCGATCGCGGGCAGGTCCAGCAACCGGTCCAGGCCCTCCGACTCCCCGAGGATCGCCAGGCCGCGCGCCACCAGCGCGGTCCTGGACCGGCCGCGCTGCAGGCACGACAGCACGGCCTGGCCGAACTGCTCGCCGACGACGACGTCGGCGGGCCGCTCACCCGCGGCGCGGACGAAGTCCTCGTGGTCGTCGGCCAGGGCGCCGGCCAGCAGGGGGTTGCCGCCGCTGAGGGCGTACCACCTGTCGGCGAGACGCTCGGTGACCTCGACGCCCGCCCTGGCGACCACCAGCGCCGCCACTCCGGTGCGCGACAGCGGCGCCAGCCGGATGCGGCGGCAGTGGGGCTGGCGCAGCAGGTCGGTCTGGAAGTAGGCGTCGGTGTAGCGACCCCGGTCGGCGTGGCCGAACACGAGCATGATCCGCGCGTTCCTGACCCGCCGGGCCAGGTACACCAGGCACAGCAGCGAGGCGCGGTCGGCGTGGTGCACGTCGTCGACGACGATCACCAGGGGATAGCGCTCCGCCAGGTCCAGCAGGACGCTGCACAGTGCGTGCACGACCTGGGCGTCGATCTGGCGCTCGGCCTCCCCGTCCATCACCGACACGGCGCGCGCGCCCTCCTCCAGCAGCGCCAGCGCCCGGTCGCGCACCGTCGTCACCAGCGGCGCGTCCTGGATCAGCTGGCGCATCACGCCCAGCGGCAGATCGCGCTCCACGCGTGATCCCGTCGCCGCGACGGCCAGGGCGCCCAGCTCGATGGCCTGCTCGGCGATCGAGCGCAGCAGCGTGCTCTTGCCGACGGCGACCGCACCACCGACCAGAGCGATCCTCCCCCGCCCCATGACCGCGTTGGCCAGGAGCTCCTCCAGGGAGGTCAGTTCCTCTTTGCGCTCGATCAGACCCATGGCCATCTCCCGTCAGGTGACCGCCTGTCTTTCGGGGCCACTCCGGCCTCTTCACCGACCACGCTAGGGGTGGCGGGCATCGGTCCCCTATCGCCCCGCTATCACCCGTCGCGGCCGGCCGGCCGGGTGCCCGGAACGGCCCGCGTGGCGCCGTTCGACCTCGGGCAGCGGCGGCGGGCCGGCGGGTGCGGCCGGGTGCCGCAGTCCCGCTCTGGCGACGGCGGCGCCGACGGCCGCCAGGGCCGCGCTCACCACGTCGCGCGCGATCCCGGCCCCCCAGAACGTCCGGCCGTCCAGGCCGCACTGGGCGTAGACGGCCACCTCCTCGCGCTCCCGGCCGGCCGGGCCCAGGTGGTGGACCACCCGGACGCGGACGCCCCGCTCGGCCAGAGCCGAGCGCACGGCCCTGACGGTGTCCGTCCGGCGGGGGCCGGGATCGAAGCCCTCGCCGTCGATGTGCAGGGCCGTGACCGTCCCGGCGGCCTCGGGGAACGCGGGGATGTCGGCGGAGGCGACGGCGTACTCGCGCAGGAAGGCGTCCCTGATCCGGTCGGGCGCGATCTCCCCGCCCTCGGCGTCCGCCAGCGCCTGCACGTGGCGGGCGAACTCGATCTGCAGCGCCCGGGGCAGGTCGAGGCCGTACCGCGCGCTCATCAGATAGGCGAGACCGCCCTTGCCCGACTGGCTGCTGATCCGCACGATGGCCTCGTAGGTGCGCCCCACGTCCTGCGGGTCCAGCGGCAGGTACGGCATCCGCCACGGCATCCGGGACGGGTCGGCCCCGGTCCGGGCGGCCTCCCGCTCCACGGTGTCGAACCCCTTCTTGATCGCGTCCTGGTGCGAGCCGGAGAAGGCGGTGTAGACGAGGTCGCCGCCGTAGGGGTGGCGGGGATGGACCGGGATGCCGTTGCAGTACTCGACCGTGCGGCGGACGTGGTCGATGTCGGAGAAGTCGATGCCGGGGTCGACGCCCTGGGTGTACAGGTTCAGCCCCAGGGTCACCAGGCAGACGTTGCCCGCCCGCTCGCCGTTGCCGAACAGGCAGCCCTCGATCCGCTCGGCCCCCGCCAGCAGGGCCAGCTCCGCCGTGGCGACCCCGGTGCCCCGGTCGTTGTGCGGGTGCACCGACAGGCAGACGTGCTCGCGCCGGGAGAGGTTGCGGTTCAGCCACTCGATCCGGTCGGCGAAGACGTTGGGGGTGGAGCGCTCGACCGTCGTGGGGAAGTTCAGGATGATCGGGCGGCCGGGGCCGGGCTGCCAGAGGTCCATGACCGCCTCGCAGACCTCCAGCGCGAAGTCCGGCTCGGTGTCGGAGAAGTGCTCGGGAGAGTACTGGAAGCCGAGGTCGCACGTGCCGAGCAGGCGCTCGGCGTACTTCATCATCACCTGGGTGCCGTGGACGGCCATGTCCTTGCACTCGTCGCGGTCCGTCCCGAACACCGTCCTGCGGAAGTACGGGGAGGTGGCGTTGTAGAGGTGGACGGTGGCGCGCGGCGCGCCGCGCAGGCTCTCCACGGTGCGCTCGATCAGCTCGTCGCGGGCCTGGACGAGCACCGAGACGCGCACGTCGTCGGGGATGCGGTCCTGCTCGATGATCATCCGGACGAAGTCGTGGTCGTCGCGGCTGGCCGCGGGGAACCCGACCTCGATCTCCTTGTAGCCCATGGCCACCAGGAGGTCGAACATCACCAGCTTGCGCTCCGGGCTCATCGGCGCGGCCAGGGCCTGGTTGCCGTCGCGAAGGTCGGTCGAGAGCCAGCGCGGGGCCGCCGTGACGGTGGCGGCCGGCCACGTGCGGTCATCGAGCGGGACCGGGGGGAAGGCGGCGTAACGGCTGGTGTCCATGGTCGGGTCCTTTACTGCTCACGCGAAGACGCTCAACCGAGCGAACCGAAATAGACGGAGTACGAGTACGTCGAAAGCAGCACCTGGATCTGGTACGCCTCGGCGCCGTCCTGGATGCGGAACATGACCACTATCTCGGGGTATGCGGCGATGAGCCCGAGGCCGGCGAAGTAACGGTCACTCTCGAATGTCATCCGGTACAGGCCGCGTTCGAGTGCGCGTCCCCGCCATTCCCGTACGCGCCCCTCGGGGTCGGTCTCGGATTTGACCTCGGTGAGCCACTGGCCGCTGCCGGCATGCTCGATGCGCACGTGGACGCCTGCGGCCGGGCGACCGTACACACCGTCCAACGCCTGTACAGCAATACCCATCTCACCGTCACCTGTCCAAGGGGGCCGTCCGAGCGAGCCGTCTCCATCGCCTCCGCCCGCCGCTCGCCGGCGATCCGGGCGGACGCGCCGGCTCGATGGTCTTGATCGTCCGGGTGGCCTCACCAAGGCGCCGGGCCACCCGGACTCCTTGCCAGGGTCGCGCGCGCCGCTATCGCCGCGCCTTCGGTCCGCTATCGCCGGGCCCCGTCCGCGCGATAGCGGGCCGAAGGCGCGGCCTGCCCGGCCCTGCCAACATTCCGGAAAAATGCCCTCTTGTGTCCGGGGAGGCCTCGCCATCCCCCCTCCGGCCTGCGCTGATGCCTGCCCGGAAGTGAGCCGATATGGAGCGGATGGCGGCCGTTGTCAGCGTGATTGCCGATCGCCCCTGGCGGCCGGCGCAACCGATGCGCCGCCGCGACGACCATGGAGGTAGGCAAATGAGCGCCGGTGTCAACAGGAACGTTACGCGTCTGGTCATCTCGATCGTCTCAGCCGTCGCCCTCAGCGGCGTCGCCGGCGCGGGCGTCGCCGTCGCGCAGGCCGCGGACTCACAGCCGGTCCTGCAGTACGGTGACGACACCCAACCCAACAGCGTGCCCACGCCCACACCCACGCCGTCGCCGACCCAGTTCGGCACCCCCTGGGGCCAAGGCTGATGCGTTCTCGGCTGGAGCAACATCGCCGCCACCGACCGCTGCCGCGGCCATCCCGCAGACAGTCTTCAGCTACTCGGTCTCACAACATGAGAACGCTTCGGCCCTGCCCCCGGGGCTGATCGACCCCGGCACCGCCGCACCCGCACTCCATCGGCCTCCGCACGAACCCGCCAGCCGGGCTCGCACGGGGGCCGTCGCATGCTCCCCCTGACGCGGCCCCGCGATCATTGACACGCAGGAAACGCCGGTCGAAGCCTTTCGACACATCTCACCCGGATCGCTCAATAGGGGCTGATCGTGACGAGTAAAGCAAAAGGTGAACCCGGTGTAGAATACACGATCGTCTAGTCACACGTCGGTCGGGACTGTACCATCCAAGGCGAAACTGACAGGCAGGTGAGGACGACCGTCATGTCGAGCGTGCAGATCTTGGGGTGAACCGTATCTTTGCGTGCCATGGCCAGGAAGTGGCGCCGCCGATCGCGGACGATCGGCAAAGTGGCCTCTTTCCGGAATTCGCATCGTGCACCTCTCGGCAACATAAGAGCGAGGATTCTCGCCATAAGAGTGGCGCCTCTTCGAGGAGATGCGTGTGGAGTTTCGTATCCTGGGAGCTCTTGAAGCCGCAGCCGACGGGCGCCTTCTCGACCTGGGAGGCTCCCGGCAGCGGACCGTCCTGGCCGTCCTGCTCCTGAACGCCGACCGGCCGGTCACCATCGGACGCCTCATGGAGGCGCTCTACGGCGACGACCCGCCCGCCACCTCGCGGGCGCAGGTGCAGATCTGCATCTCCACGCTGCGGCGCCTGTTCAGCGCGAACGGCGACCCCGACATGATCGTGACCAGGTCGCAGGGCTACGCGCTGCGCACCGGGGAGAGCCGGATCGACGCCCGCCGCTTCGACGAGCTCGTGCTCAAGGCGCGCAGGCGCCGTGACGAGCGCAGCCTCGACGAGGCCGTCAAGCACTACCGGGAGGCGCTCGCGCTGTGGCGCGGCCCGGCCCTGGAGGGCGTCGAGAGCCGGCTGGTCCAGTCGGCCGCCGGCCAGCTCGACGAGCAGCGCATCACCGCCAACGAGGACTGCATCCAGCTGGAGCTGGACCTGGGCCGCCACCACGAGCTGGTGGGCGAGCTCAGCAGGCTGACGGAGGAACATCCTCTGCGCGAGCGGCTCATCGGCCAGCTCATGACCGCGCTGTACCGTTCGGACCGCCAGGCCGAGTCCCTGCAGGTCTACCGGGACGCCCGGCGCATGATGATCGACGAGCTGGGCATCGAGCCCAACGAACGACTGCAGCAGCTCGAATCGGCGATCCTCACCGCGGACGAGCGCCTCGACCCGCCGAGCCCGCCGACCCAGGCCGAGGCAGAGTCGCGGGTGGTCCTGCCCGCCGTCCCGGGCATGCTCCCGGCCGGCATCGCCGACTTCATCGGCCGGCACGACCAGATCGAGGAGATCCGGCAGCGCCTGACGCTCGCCTCCGGCGGCGCGGCCCGCTTCGCCGTGCCCATCGTCGCGATCTCCGGCCGGGCCGGGATCGGCAAGACCACCATCGCGGTCCACGCGGCGCACAGCGTCACCGAGCGCTTCCCCGACGGCCAGCTCTACGCCGACCTGCACGGGGGCGGCACCCGGCCGGTGAGCCCGATGCAGGTGCTCGAACGCTTCCTGCGTGCGCTGGGGGTGCCCGGCACCTCCCTGCCCGACAGCATGGACGAACGGGCCGAGACCTACCGGATCCTCCTGGCCGACCGCAGGATGCTCATCGTCCTGGACGATGCGACCACCGAGAGCCAGGTGCTCCCCCTGCTGCCAGGCAACCCCGCCTCCGCCGTCATCGTCACCAGCCGGAGCAGGCTTTCGGGACTGGCGGGAGCGATCCAAGTCGATGTGGGCCTGTTCGACGCGATCCAGTCACTGGACCTGCTCTCCCACATCGCCGGTGCCGACCGGATGCAGGGCGAGCCCGAGGCGGCCGTCGCGCTCGCCGAGCTGTGCGGGAACCTTCCACTGGCGCTGCGCATCGCAGGCGCGCGCCTGGCGGCCCGCCCCCACTGGAGCGTCGAGCAGCTGGTGGACCGGCTCAGGGACGGGGCCCGCAGGCTCGACGAGCTCAGGCACGGCGAGATGGGCATCAGGGCCAGTCTCTCCCTGACCTACGAGGGCATCAGCGAGCCGGCCCGCCACCTGTTCCGGCGGCTGGCGATCCTCGACTCGCGCGTCTTCTCGGCGTGGACCAGCGCGGCCCTGATGGACCAGCCGCTCGCCGACGCCCAGGACCTGCTCGACGTCCTGACCGACGCCCAGCTCATCGAGGTGATCAGCACCGGGCGGCACATCAACACGCAGTACCGCTTCCACGACCTCATCCGCGTGTTCGCGCGCGAGCGGCTGGCGGCGGAGGAGCCGCCCGCCGAGCGCACCGCCACGCTCTCCCGCGTGCTCAGCGCCCTGCTCTCCCTGATCCGGGCGGCCCGCAGCCGCGAGTTCGGCGCGTCGGTCTCCGACGGCCAGCCGGGCTCCTTCTCCTCCCCCCTCCCCGGGGAACTCGTCGAACGACTGGTCTCCGACCCCGTCCTCTGGTTCGAGTCCGAGCGCCACGTCCTGCTGTCGGGCATCCGCCAGGCCGCGCAGGCGGGATTCGTCGAGCTGTGCTGGAAGCTGGCCAAGCAGGGCGAGGACTTCTTCGAGTCGCGGGTCTACCTGGACGACTGGCAGGAGACCCACAAGATCGCCCTGGAGGCCGCCCAGAACGGCGACGACAAGCGCGGGCAGGCCGAGATGCTGGGCTCGCTGGGCACGCTGTCCCTGAGCGAGCAGCGCTTCGACGACGCGCGGCGCGAGTTCCAGGCGGCGCTCGAACTCTTCCAGGAGGTCGGGGACGAGCCCAACATCGCCCTGTCCATCCGCAACCTCGCCTTCCTGGAACGGCTGGGCGGCCAGTACGAGGCGGCGATGGACCATCTGGAAGACGCCCTGAAGATCTTCTGCGCGATCGGCGACCAGATCTCCGCCGCGCACACGCTGCACAACCTCGCCCAGATCCGGGTCGACTGCGACGACATCGACGGCGCCAAGATGCTGCTGGCCGAGGCCCTGGTCCGCAGCAGGAGCGGCGGCAGCAGGCGGGTGACCACCCAGGTCCTGCACCGGATGGGCGAGGCGCACCTGCAGGCGCGCGAGTTCGCCCTGGCGGCGGGCGCCTTCGAGGAGGCGCTGACGGTCGTGCAGGAGACCGGCGACACCATCGGCGAGGCGTTCGCCCTGCACGGCCTGGGCATGGCGCGGCTGCGCCAGGGCAGGCTGGAGGAGGCCGTCACCCTGCTCGGCCACGCCCTGACCGGCGCCCAGAGCAGCCACCACCGGCTCGCGGAGGCGAACGCGCTGGCCGGCATGGGCGAGCTCGCCATCGCGGCGGGCAAGCCGCCCGAGGCCGTCAGCCCCCTGCGCAAGGCCGCCACCCTGTTCCGCCAGATGAGGATCCCGCTGCGCGAGGCCGACACCCTCATCATGCTGGGCGAGGTCCTGCGGGCCGTCGGCGACGAGGCGGCGACGTCGGCGGCGCTGTCGAGGGTGCTGGAGCTCGCCGAGCAGATCGACCTGCGGGTGGGGGCGGCCCTGCGCGAGCGGCTCTCGGCGATCCAGGACCGCGGCCAGGACCGCCACCCGGTGTACGCCGCCATCATCGCCGACATCTCCCCGCGCTCCGTGAGCGGCCGGGCACTGGGCAGGGGCTAGAAGAGGAGCGGGCCCCGAAGCCGGGAGCGGCTACGGCGGTGCGTGCCGGGCGGGTGGCCCGCCCGCCGATGCTGCCGGCGGTAGGGGAACGGTCACCCCCGCGGCCGTCGCGGACCGGTGGCCGCTCCCTCCCCGGTGCGATACAGGGGCTGTTCCGTATAGGCGACGGGGATGGAGGAGACGGGGTCATCGAGTGCGATGTCCGATCGGCGCCGGGCGAGCGCACGCACGTACCCGAGGTGACGTCCGCGATCGGCGTCGAGGGCGTCGATCTCCGCCTCGTTGTCCGGTGCGATCGCCCGTTGCCATTGCAGCCAGTGCTTCCAGCCGTCCGTCATGGTGTCGGCGAGGTCCACGCGGGCGACGCCGCTGCGTTCCCAGTGGCGGTGCCACCAGTGGGCCGAGTGCAGGCAGGCCATGCTCGGCCCCCACCAGCCCCGCAGGTGTTCGGGGACCGGCCCGTCGATCTCCTGGGTCAGTCCCGCGCCGGCGATGCCGATCTGACCGCCCGGCCGGACGAACCGGGCCAGATAGTTGAGGTAGAGGTCGTCGGTGCCGTAGTAGACGAAGGAGTCGATGCTGATGACGGCGTCGAAGAAGCCCGCCGCGAACGGCAGGGATCGGGCGTCGGCGTGGATCGGGAATGATCCGCCCCAGCGCCGCCCGGTACGGCCGCAGCCCGGCGTCCGCCGTGAACGCGGCATCCCGCAACCGCCCGAGCAACGCGGTGGCCAGCGCCCGGTAGGTGCCGCCCGCCAGCACCTCCATGCCCGCCGCCGAGGCCCGGGCCGACGCCTCCGTCAGCAAGCGCGACTTGCCGATGCCCGCCTCGCCGACGATCATCACGGCCGCACCACGCCCATCGGCGGAGGCCTCAATGAGCTTGTTGATCGCCGCCAGCTCCACGGCCCGGCCCACGATCCGCTCCCTCGGCGGCTCCGGCGAACCCACCAACTCCACACACCCCTGTCGCGAGTTCTGGATCACCTGCGTCGACGGTGGACAAAATCGATGCGAGGCACTCGTTCACCGTAATCGGCCTCTCGATGACCGTGGCCGGCTATGACTCGGGAGCGGGCGCCGACGCATGCCCCCGAGGCCCTGTGCGACAGATTTGTCCGCGCATCCTCTTGCATCCAGATAGTCTGCGCGTAGATAATCTACGCGAAGCCTGATTGATGGAGGAAGACATGTGGGAGTACGAGTACAGCGTCGAGACCGCCGCCGCCCCCGACGCGCTCTGGCGCATCTGGTCGGACATGGACGCCTGGCCCCAGTGGAACGACGGGATCGCCAAGATCGAGGTCGAGGGGCCGTTCGCGGTCGGCACGGCGTTCACGATGACACCGCCCCAGGGTGACGCGATCCCGATGCGGCTGGTGGAGATCGTGCCGGGGCGGGTGTTCACCGACGAGATGGACGCGGGCGACTTCCTCGTCACCACCGTGCACCGGCTGGAGCCGCTGCCGGGCGGGGGCACCCGGGTGACCTACCGGACCGAGATCACGGGGGCCGCCGCCGATCAGGTCGGGCCGGAGCTGGGACCGCAGATCACCGCCGACTTCCCCGACGTGCTCGCCGCGCTGGTACGGCGGGCGGAGGGCTGAGGCGTGCCCCTGGAACCGGACCGCAGTCCCGGCTTCCTGCTGTGGCACGTCACGCTGCGCTGGCAGCGGGAGATGGCCGCCGCACTCACGCCGCTGGACCTCACCCACGTGCAGTTCGTGCTGCTGGCCACCACCTGGTGGCTGAACACCCACGGGCAGAACCCGAACCAGCTCAACCTGGCCACCGCCGCGGGCACCGACGTGAAGATGACCTCGCAGGTGCTGCGCAGGCTGGAGACCAAGGGCCTGATCCGGCGCGAGGTGGACCCCTCCGACACCCGGGCCCGGCTGCTGCGGGTCACCGAGCAGGGCGGGCGGCTCGCCCGGGAGGCCGTCGCCGCCGTCGAGGCGGCCGACCGGGCCTTCTTCGGCTCCGCCGCCGACCCGGCCCTGGTGGCGACCCTCCGGCGGCTCGCCGGTCACGATCCGGGCTGAGGGCCGCCCGGTCCCACCGACGTATCACCGCAACCCGTGACCGGGGTTCACGGTTCTCCGGATCGGAGCCCGGGCGAGGGGTGGACGGCGGGGCCCCGCCGGACCATCATCGTCGGCGTACGGGAGAGGGGGCGGCCATGCGGGACGGGCACGGCGTGCTGGTGCTGATGGGATCGGGCGAGACGAGCCCGACCATGGTCGAGATCCACCGCTCCGTCGTGCGCGGGCTGGGGGCCGCGCCCCGGGCCGTGCTGCTCGACACGCCATACGCCTTCCAGGAGAACGCCGCCGACATCTCCGCCCGCGCCCGCGGTTACTTCGCCCGGAGCGTCGGGCTGGAGATCGAGGTGTCGGCCCGGCCGGAGGGGGCCGACTGGGTGTTCTCCGGGCCGGGCAGCCCGACCTTCGCCCTCGACCGGTGGAGCGGCTCGGGGATCGCGGACGAGCTGCGGGCCCGGGTCCGGGCGCGGCGGGGGGCGACGGTGCTCGCCTCGGCCGCCGCCTGTACGGCGGGCCTGGCCACGGTGCCGGTCTACGAGATCTACAAGGTGGGCCAGGACCCGCACTGGCGCGAGGGCCTGGACCTGCTGGAGCCGCTCGGCCTGCGCGCGGCGGTGATCCCGCACTTCGACAACGCCGAGGGCGGCACCCACGACACCCGCTACTGCTATCTCGGCGAGCGGCGGCTGTCGCTGATGGAGGACCTGCTGCCGCCGGACGCCTTCGTGCTCGGCATCGACGAGCACACCGCGGTGATCATCGACCTGGAGACCGGGGAGGTCGCGGTGGCCGGCCGCGGAGCCCTCACCGTCCGGCGGCGCGGCTCGCAGACGGTCCTGCCCGCGGGCGGCGGCACCGACCTGGCCGGGATCGGCCGCCTGGCCAGGGGCGGCGCCCCGGCCCGGGTCCCACGGCAGGCGGGCCCGCCGGCGCCCCGCCAGGTCACCCTGGAGGAGGCCGCCCGCGAGCGCGAGCGCGACGTCCGCGCCGCGCTCACGCGGCACGACACCGCCGCCGCCGTCCGGGCCGTGCTCGACCTGGAGTCCGAGATCGTCACCTGGTCGGCCGACACCGAGGAGGACGCCGGCGGCGTCGACGACGCCCGGCGGACCCTGCGCTCCCTGATCGCCGTGCTGGGCGGGCTCGCCGACACCGTGGACCCGCACGACCGCCTGGCCCCGATGGTCGAGCCGCTGCTGGCGCTGCGCGGCGAGCTGCGGCGGTCGCACCGCTACGACCTGGCCGACGCGCTGCGCGCCGCACTGTCGGCCGGCGGGGTGCTCGTCGAGGACACCCCCGACGGACCGCGCTGGAGCGTCACCGGCGCCCGCCACCGGCCCGCCGGGACCGCCTGCGCATGAGGACGCCCGGTCACCGGACCGCCCGCGCCCGGCGGGTCCCGGGATCACCGGGCCCGCGCCCGCCGCCGGCCGGGCGGGGCCCGGACGACGGGAGTTCAGGCGTCCTGGCACGATCCTTGTAAAGACATAAAGACATCCCCTTGAAAGGTGGACACGACCGCAATCACCGGGGATGCTCAGGGAGATCCCGTTCACCGGATGTTCATCTGCCGGACGCACGACTCCCGCCGGGGGCGGAGTCTCGTCCCGAACCCTCACGAAGGGACTCGTCATGGTCTCCGTCGATCGCAGATCCTTCCTGACCACGACCGGTGGCGTCCTCGCGGCCGGCGTGGCGCTGGGCACCCTGGAGGCGCACGCCGCCTGGGCGCAGCAGGGCCGCCCGCTCTCCCACCCCGGTGAGGTCGGCTACGGGGAGCTGCGCCGTACCAGGTCCCGCAACACCGGGGAGGAGCTCCTGGCCCTGCCCGCCGGGTTCTCCTACACCGTCATCGGCCGGACCGGGACCCCGATGGACGACGGCACGCTCACGCCGATCGCCCACGACGGCATGGGCGCCTTCCGCGGCACCCGCAGGCACACCGCCCGGCTGATCCGCAACCACGAGGTCCGCACCCCGCCGGGGTCGCCCGTCGGCCGGGTGCACGTGCCCGGCTCGGCCCGCTACGACGAGCTCGGCGTCGGGGGGACCACCACCCTGGAGGTGGACCTGCGCAGCGGCGAGGTGATCCGCCACTTCGTCAGCCTCAACGGCACGATCATCAACTGCGCCGGAGGCGTCATGCTCGGTGCCCGCGGCTGGCTGACCTGCGAGGAGACCACGGCGGGACTCGCCCAGGGCTGGCAGCGCAAGCACGGCTACATCTACGAGGTGCCGTTGGAGGGGCCCGAGCCCGGAAAGCCCGCGGCCTCGATGCCGATCACGGCGATGGGACGCTTCTCGCACGAGGCCGTGGCCGTCGACCCCCGCACCGGCTACGTCTACGAGACCGAGGACGACTCCGGCAAGCCCGACGGCTTCTACCGCTACCGCCCCCACGACCCGCGCAACCTCGCCGCCGGCGGCGTGCTGGAGATGCTGAAGATCAAGGGCCGCGACGGCTACGACTGCCGCGAGGGACAGCGCATGGGCGCCCGGCTGCCGGTGGAGTGGGTGACGATCGACGACCCGGACCCCGACCTGGAGGGGGGCGCGCCGACCTGCACCCAGCAGGGCCTGGCCAAGGGCGGGGCGAAGTTCAACCGGCTGGAGGGCTGCTGGTGGGGCGACGGCAGTGCGTTCTTCAACTCCACCAGCGGCGGCGACGCCAAGAACGGCGACGCCCCGGGCGCCGACGGGTACGTCGAGGGCTACGGCCAGGTCTGGCGCTACATCCCCGGCCGTCACGACGGCGGGACCCTGGTGCTGGTCTACGAGTCGCCCGGCCGCAAGGCCCTGGACTCCCCCGACAACCTGACCTTCACCCCGCGCGGCGGCATCGTCCTGTGCGAGGACGACGCCTCCTCCGTCGACGCCGACCCGCACCCGCTGGCGCCGGGGCTGACCAACGTCAACCGCCTGATCGGGCTGGACCCGCGCCGCGGGCAGCCGTTCGAGTTCGCGGTCAACATCAGCGACGACAGCGAGTTCGCCGGGGCGTGCTTCAGCCCCGACGGCTCGGTGCTGTTCGTCAACAACCTCGGCAGCACGGCCGAGACCGACCCGCCCGGCCGCACCTACGCCATCCGCGGCCCCTGGAAGCGCGGGCCCCTGTAAGCCTGCCGGCCACGGCGAGCGGATCGCGCGGGACCCGGCGCCCCGGTCCCGCGCGACCGCCTCCGGGCGATCGTTGCCGGGCGGTCATCCTCGGGGCGGTCACTCCCGGGGCGGTCACTTCCGGGTGACGAGGATCCCGTCGTCGTCGCTGAACAGCTCGGCGCCGGGGTGGAAGGTGACCCCGCCGAAGGTCACCGGCACCTCGCGCTCCCCCGCGCCGTCCTTGGCGCTCTTGCGGGGGTTGGAGCCCAGGGCCTTGACGCCGAGGTCGAGTTCGCTCAGGGCGGTGACGTCGCGGACGGCGCCGTTGACGACCACGCCCGCCCAGCCGTTGGCGACCGCGGCGCCCGCGATCACGTCGCCCATCAGCGCGGTGTGCACCGAGCCCCCGCCGTCGACGACCAGGACGCGCCCGTGGCCGGGCTCGGAGAGGGTCTGCTTGACCAGGAGGTTGTCCTGGTGGCAGCGGACCGTGGCGACGGTGCCGCGGAAGGCGCGGCGCCCGCCGTACTGGCGCAGTTGCAGGTCGCAGGAGTCGAGCTCGTCGCCGCGCTCGTCGTAGAGGTCTGCCGTGATGACGTTCACGCCTGGCCTTCCGTGATGCCCGTGATGCCGCGAAGGCCCCGCCGGGCGGCGGGGCCGGGCCGCGACCATGCTAACGACGGCGCGGGCCCGCCCCGCGGCGGGCCCGCGCCCCCGGGATGTCGCTCACCGCCCCCCGCTCCGGACGGGCGGCCGGCGCGACGTCAGTTGCCCTGCTTCCACTGCGCGATCAGCTTGTCGTAGTCGAGCGTCTCGGGCTTGCCCCGCTCGTCGGCGAGCTTGGGCACCGGGGCGCCCGGCTGGTCCAGCCAGTACTGGGCACCCCGGTCCGGGTTCAGCTTCGGCGCGCAGTCGCCGCCGTAGCCGCGGCGCTCCAGCCGGGACAGGATCTCGTCCTGCTGCCTGGCGAGGTTGTCCATCGACTGCTGGGGCGTGGTCTCCCCGGTCACGGCGGTGGCGACGTTCTGCCACCACAGCTGGGCCAGCCGCGGATAGTCGGGCACGTTGGTCCCGGTCGGGGTCCACTGCTTGCGGGCGGGCGAGCGGTAGAACTCGATCAGGCCGCCGTACTTGGCCGCGTTGTCGGTGAAGTAGTCGCTGCGGACGTCGGTGTCCCGGATGAAGGTCAGCCCGACGATGGACTTCTTCAGCGAGACGCTCTTGGAGGTGACGAACTGGGCGTACAGCCAGGCCGCGGCGCGGCGCTCGGGCGGGGTGTTCTTCAGCAGGGTCCAGGACCCGGCGTCCTGGTAGCCCAGCTTGTTGCCGTCCTTCCAGTAGGAGCCGTGCGGGCTGGGCGCCATCCGCCACTTCGGCGTGCCGTCCGCGTTGACGACCGGTAGCCCCTGCTTGGTCATGTCGGCGGTGAAGGCGGTGTACCAGAAGATCTGCTGGGCGATGTTGCCCTGCGCGGGGACCGGGCCGGCCTCGCTGAAGTTCATCCCGGCCGCCTCCTTGGGCGCGTACTTCTTCAGCCAGTCCACGTACTTGGTGAGCGCGTAGACCGAGGCCGGGCCGTTGGTGTCGCCGCCGCGGCCCACCGACGAGCCGACCGGGCGGCAGTCCTCCACCCGGATGCCCCAGTCGTCCACCGGCAGCCCGTTGGGGATGCCCGCGTCGCCGTTGCCGGCCATCGACAGCCAGGCGTCGGTGAAGCGCCAGCCCAGCGAGGGGTCCTTGCGGCCGTAGTCCATGTGGCCGTAGACCTTCTTGCCCTCGACGGTGCCGTCGCCGTTCACCTTGTTGGTGAAGAAGTCGGCGATGTCCTCGTAGGCGGCCCAGTTGACCGGCACGCCCAGGTCGTAGCCGTAGGCGTCCTTGAACTGCTTGCGGATCTTCTCGTCGGTGAACCAGTCGTAGCGGAACCAGTAGAGGTTCGCGAACTGCTGGTCGGGGAGCTGATAGATCTTCTTGTCCGGCCCGGTGGTGAAGCTGATGCCGATGAAGTCGCCGATGTCCAGCGTGGGCGAGGTGACCGCCTTGCCCTCCCCGGCCATGTAGTCCGACAGCGGGAGCACGTAGTCCCCGCGGGAGTGCGTGCCGATGAGGTCGGAGTCGTTGACGTAGGCGTCGTAGATGTTCTGGTTGCCCTGGATCTGGGTCTGGAGCTTCTCGATGACGTCGCCCTCCTGGATCAGGTCGTGCTTGATCCTGATCCCGGTGATCTCGGTGAACGCCTTGGCGAGCTGCCGCGACTCGTACTCGTGCGTGGTGATGGTCTCGGAGACCACGTTGATGTCCATGCCGCGGTACGGCGCCGCCGCCTTGATGAACCAGTCCATCTCCGCCAGCTGCTGGTCACGCGAGAGGGTGCTGGGGGTGAACTCCTGGGAGACCCACCGCGCCGCCGCGGTCTTGGCGGCGGCCTCGTTGAACTCCCCGGTCGGCTGTCCCTGCTCCCCCTGTGAGCACGCGGCCGCCAGCAGGCCGACGGCCAGGACGATGACCGCACGCCCCCTGAGTGTTAACGACATCTCCGACTCCTCTCTGGCGGCCGTTGTTTTTCCACGTCAACCCCATATGCCGATCACCAGCGCCACCAGCAGCGCGCATCCCAGGGCGAGCCACATCGACAGGTCGGTGACCGCGATCCAGACCGTGAGCACCACCGCCGCGCTGATCAGCCCGATGTACAGCCGGTCGCCCCGGTCGGTCTCGATCCGCAGGAAGCCGCGCCGCGCCACCGGCGGCGAGATCTTCGCCCACACCGCCATCCCGGCCAGCAGCAGGCCCAGGCCGACGAAGACCAGGGCCGTGGGCGGCGTCCACACCATCCACTCCAGCACGGTCAGACCCTCCCGAGGGCGAACCCCTTGGCCACGTAGTTCCTGACGAACCAGATGACGATCGCTCCCGGAATGATCGTCAGCACGCCCGCCGCGGCGAGCAGGCCCCAGTCGACCCCGGCCGCGCTCACGGTCCGCGTCATGGTCGCGGCGATCGGCTTGGCGTCGACCGAGGTGATCGTCCTGGCGATGAGCAGTTCGACCCAGCTGAACATGAAGCAGAAGAAGAGGGTGACCCCGATCCCGGAGCGGATCATCGGCAGGAAGATGCGCACGAAGAAGCGCGGCAGGGAGTAGCCGTCGATCGCCGCGGTCTCGTCGATCTCGCGGGGGATGCCCGACATGAACCCCTCGAGGATCCACACCGCCAGCGGGACGTTGAACAGCATGTGCGCGATGGCGACCCCGAGGTGGGTGTCGAACAGTCCCACGCTCTGGTAGATCTGGAAGAACGGCAGCAGGAACACCGCGGGCGGGGCCATGCGGTTGGTCAGCAGCCAGAAGAACAGGAACCTGTCCCCGGCGAACCTGAAGCGGGAGAAGGCGTAGGCGGCGGGAAGCGCCACGATCAGCGACAGGACCGCGTTCATGGACGTGTAGATGATCGAGTTCAGATAGCTCGAGTACCACACGGGGTCGGTGAAGAACGTCTGGTAGTTCTCGAACGTCACCCGCTGCGGGATGAGCGCGAAGCTGCCGAGGATGTCCTCGTTGGGCCGGATGGACATGCCGAACATCCACAGCAGGGGCAGCATGAGCGTGGCGGCGTACAGCCAGAACACCGTGCGGGCCCACGGGAGCTGCCGCCGGATGCCGGCCGCCACGGCGACCGGGCTCGCCTTCGCGGGCATGGGCTCACCTTCCCGTCCTGGTCAGCACGGTGAAGAAGACGTAGGAGACGATCTGCACGGTGAGGAAGTACAGCAGCGAGAAGGCGCCGGCGGGCCCCAGGTCGAACTGCCCGACGGCGATCTTCGACAGCAGGATGCTCAGGAACGAGGTGGCGTTGCCCGGTCCCCCGCCGGTCACCACGAACGGCTCGGTGTAGATCATGAAACTGTCCATGAAGCGCAGCAGGATCGCGATCGTCAGCACGCCGCGCAGGCGCGGGAGCTGGATGTGGCGGAAGGTGGCCCAGCCGGAGGCGGCGTCGATCTGCGCGGCCTGGAAGTAGGGCTCGGGGATCGAGCGCAGGCCCGCGTAGGCCAGCAGCGCCACCAGCGGGGTCCAGTGCCACACGTCCATGATCAGGACCGTGATCCAGGCGTCGGTGGAGTCCAGGGTGTAGTTGAAGTTGACGCCCAGGACGTTGTTGATCGTCCAGCCGCCCAGGCCGATGTCGCCGCGCGCGAAGATCTGCCAGATGGTGCCCACCACGTTCCACGGGATGAGCAGCGGCAGAGCGACCAGCACCAGGGCCACCGGCACCCCCAGCCCGTGGCGCGGCATCGAGACCGCGATCGCCACCCCGAGCGGGATCTCCAGCAGCAGGACCTGCGCCGAGAACAACAGCGTCCGCACGAACGCGGCGCGGACCTCGGGGTCGCGCGAGACGCTGCGGAACCAGTCCAGCCCCACGAAGATCCGGTCGGTGGGGCTGAAGATGTCCTGCACCGAGAAGTTGACCACCGTCATCAGCGGGATCACCGCGGTGAAGGCGACCGACACGACGACCGGCAGCACCAGGAACCAGGCCCGGTTGTTCCTCGGCTTGGTGTCCGCCTGTCCGCCCGGCTCGTCGCGGGGTAGGGCCGCCCCCACCGGCGCCTCCGGCTCCACCCGGTCGCCGGCGACGACGGCGCCCGCCGTGGAGACCTCGCCGGAGACGTCGCCGGAGACGTCGTTCAGCCTCTCGCCGGTCACGATCCGTCCCTCCCGTCCAGCGGCGCGATCGACCCGCACCGGACCGCGTCCCGGAACAGGAACGCCCGGCCGGCGTCGAAGCGGAAGAACTCCACGGCGCCGGGCGCGTACCGGGAGCCGGCGCCGGTCTTGGCGACGAGGGGGTGGTCGTCCACCCGGGCGCGCACGAGGTCGTAGGCGCCCATGCGGTCCACCCCGGTGATCCGCGCGGTCAGGCCTGGCGTCGCCTGCGCGGCGGTGATCCGCACGAACTCCGGCCGCACGCCGATCCGCACCGGCCCCGGCGGCAGGTCGCCGTCCTCGCCCACCGCCCGCCCGACGGCCTCGGCCCCGACCCGGACCGCGCCGCCGGCGATCTCGGCGGGCACCACGTTCATGCCGGGCGAGCCGATGAAGTGCCCGACGAACTCGTGCGCGGGCGACAGGAACAGCTCGGTCGGCTCTCCGGCCTGCACGATCTCCCCCTCGTTGAGGACGACCACCTCGTCGGCGAAGGTCAGCGCCTCGGTCTGGTCGTGGGTGACGTAGATGAGCGTGTGGCCGGTGTCGCGGTGGATCTCCTTCAGCTTGCTGCGCAGCGTCCACTTCATCGCGGGGTCGATGACGGTGAGGGGCTCGTCGAGCAGGACCGCGGCGACCTCGGGGCGGACCAGCCCGCGGCCCAGGCTGACGATCTGCTGCCGGCCCGGGTCCAGCCGCCGGGACCTGCGGCGCAGGTGGTCGTCCAGCCCGAGCAGGTGGGAGACCCTGCGCACCCGCTGGTCGATCTCCGCCTTGGGGTACTTGCGGTTGCGCAGCGGGAAGGCGAGGTTGTCGTACACCGACATCTCCTCGTACAGCACCGGGAACTGGAAGACCTGGGCGATGTTGCGGCGCGCGGTGGGCACCGCGGTGACATCCCGGTCCCCCAGCCAGACCCGTCCCGTCGTCGGGGAGAGCAGCCCCGAGATGATGTTCAGGAGCGTCGTCTTGCCGCACCCGCTGGGCCCGAGCAGCGCGTAGGCCCGGTCGCTGCGCCAGGTCCACGTCATCGGCCGCAGCGCCCACGTCCGGCCCCCGTCGTAGCTGTGGCCCACGCCCTCCAGCCGGATGTCAGCCATGCAGATCGGCCTCCGCCGCCGGTCTGGCCGGCAGGCTCACGCCGGCCTCGTCGAAGATGAGGACCCGCGAGGGGTCGACGTAGGCCGTCGCCGGCTGCCCGGGCGTGAACAGCCGCGTCCCCTCCAGCTGGGCCACGAGGTGCCGGCTGCCCGGCAGCAGCAGATGCAGGAAGGTGGCGCTGCCCGTCACCTCCGCCAGCCGGATCTCCGCGGGGAACTCCACGTCCCCGGGCCCGGTCCGCTCGATGGTCACCTGGTGCGGGCGCACCCCCAGGACCACGCGCCCGGCGGGCGCCCGCTCGCCGGGCACCGGGAAACAGACACCCAGGCAGTCGATCCTGCCCTCGTGGGCCAGGCCCGGCAGCAGGTTCAGCGGCGGGTCGCTGAGCGTCGCCGCGACGGCCAGCGTCGGCGGCCGGTCGTACATCTCCGCCACGTCGCCGGTGTGCTGGATGCGGCCCTCGCCCAGTACCACCGTGGGCGCCGCGAAGCCCAGCGCCTCGGCCGGATCGGCCGTGGAGTACAGGACCACCCCCGCCGAGCCGGCGAACATGTCCCTGAGGTCGGCGCGCAGCTGCTCCCTGAGCTTGTAGTCGAGGTTGGCCAGCGGCTCGTCCAGCAGCAGCACGTCGACGGGCCGCGCCAGCGCCCTGGCGATGGCGGTGCGCTGCTGCTGGCCTCCCGACAGTTCCTCGGGCCTGCGGTCGAGCAGGTCGCCGATGCCCATGATCTCGGCGATCTCACGCACCCGCCGGTCGATCTCCCGGCGGGGGAAGGAGGGGTCCAGGCGCAGCGGGGAGGCGATGTTCTCGTACACCGACAGGGACGGGTAGTTGATGAACTGCTGGTAGACGAAGGCCACCGACCGTTTGCGCACCGAGACCGACGTGACGTCCCGGCCGTTGACGACGACGCGTCCCGAGGTGGGGGGGAGGAGTCCGGCGGCGACCCGCATCAGCGTCGTCTTGCCCGCCGCCAGCGGCCCGATGAGGGTCGTCATCCCGTTCGGCAGTTCGAGATCGATGTCTTCGAGCCAGGTCTCCCCGCGCTGCCTGACGCGAACGCCGTCAAGGATCAGCGTCACTGTGCCCCGTCCTCCCTGCCGGAGCATGATCGAATACCGTGCGGTCGGTGTGAGGCTCCGACGTGTGGTCGCGACAGTCCTGGGCCGGTTGGCACCTCCATATAACATGATCTGCAAGTTTGTGCATAGAGCAGCGGCGCCCCGCAGGCGAGGCCTGCGGGGCGCCGTGCCGTACGGTGTCCGGACCGCTCAGGGCCCGGTGACGCCCGGACCCCTGTGACGCTCAGGGTCCGGCGGTCACTGCGGCCAGGTCCAGTTCCGGATCTCCGCGGGGTCCTCGCCGTGCCGGCGGGTGTGGGCGCGGATGTGCAGCCGCAGGTCGGTCATCTTCTGACGCAGGTGCGCCGCGGCGGTGCCCAGGCCGGGGACCCGGTCGATGACGTCGATGACCAGGTGATAGCGGTCGATGTCGTTGAGCATGGCCATGTCGAAGGGCGTGGTGGTGGTGCCCTCCTCCTTGTAGCCGCGCACGTGGATGTTGTTGTGCCCGGCGCGGCGGTAGGTCAGGCGGTGGATCAGCCACGGGTAGCCGTGGAAGTTGAAGATGACCGGCTTGTCGGCGGTGAACAGGGCGTCGAACTCGTTGTCCGGCATGCCGTGCGGGTGCTCGCTGGGCGGCTGCAGGCGCATGAGGTCGACGACGTTGACGACCCTGACCTTGAGGCCGGGCAGATGCTCCCGCAGCAGCGCTGCCGCGGCCAGCGTCTCCAGGGTCGGCACGTCACCGGCGCAGGCCAGTACGACGTCGGGTTCGCCTCCGGCGTCGTTGGAGGCCCAGTCGATGATGCCCAGGCCGCGGGTGCAGTGGACGATCGCCTCCTCCATCGTGAACAGGTCCAGCACCGGCTGCTTGCCCGCCACGATGACGTTGACGTAGTCGCGCGAGCGCAGGCAGTGGTCGCCGACCGACAGCAGCGTGTTGGCGTCCGGCGGCAGATAGACCCGCACGACCTTGGCCTTCTTGTTGACCACGACGTCGAGGAAGCCGGGGTCCTGGTGGCTGAAGCCGTTGTGGTCCTGGCGCCACACGTGCGACGACAGCAGATAGTTGAGCGAGGCCACCGGCCGCCGCCACGGGATGTCGTGGCAGGCGTCCAGCCACTTGGCGTGCTGGTTGAACATGGCGTCGACGATGTGGATGAACGCCTCGTAGCAGTTGAACAGGCCGTGCCTGCCGGTCAGCAGATAGCCCTCCAGCCAGCCCTGGCACAGGTGCTCCGACAGCACCTCCATGACGCGCCCGCCGGGGCCCAGCGCCTCGTCGGTGGGCAGGACCTCGGCGTTCCAGGTGCGCGAGGTCGCCTCGAAGACCGCGCCGAGCCGGTTGGAGGCGGTCTCGTCGGGCCCCATCAGGCGGAAGGTCTGCGGGTTGGCCTCGATGATGTCGCGCAGGAAGGCGCCCAGCACGCGGGTGGGCTCGGTCAGCTGCGCGGCCGGGGCCTTGACCTCCACGGCGTAGCGGCGGAAGTCGGGGATGGCCAGCGGGCGCAGGATCTCCCCGCCGTTGGCGTGCGGGCTGGCGCTCATCCGCCGCGGGCCCTGGGGCACCAGCTGGAGGATCTCCGGCAACGGCTGGCCGTCGGCGTCGAAGAGCTCCTCGGGCCGGTAGGATCGCATCCACTCCTCCAGCATCGCCCGGTGGGCGGCGTCGTCGCGGACTCCGGACAGCGGGACCTGGTGGGAACGCCAGGTGCCCTCCACCGGGACGCCGTCGACCTCGCGGGGCCCGGTCCAGCCCTTGGGCGTCCTCAGGATGATCATGGGCAGACGCCGGGCGTGCCCGTTCTTGAACTCGGCGATCTGGTCGAAGACCGTGTTCAGGGTGGAGGCCATCAGCTCGTGCATGGTCTGCGGGTCGTCGCCGGAGACGATGTGCGGGCGGTAGCCGTACCCCTCCATGAGCTTGATCAGCTCGTCTTCGGGGATGCGGGCCAGCACCGTGGGATTGGCGATCTTGTAGCCGTTCAGGTGGAGGATCGGCAGGACGACGCCGTCGCGCTGCGGATCCAGGAACTTGTTGGAGTGCCAGCTGGCGGCCAGCGGGCCGGTCTCGGCCTCGCCGTCTCCGATGACGCAGGCGACCACCAGGCGGGGGTTGTCGAAGGCGGCGCCGTAGGCGTGGGCCAGAGCGTAGCCGAGCTCACCGCCCTCGTGGATCGATCCGGGTGTCTCGGGGGCGACGTGGCTGGGGACGCCGCCGGGGAAGGAGAACTGCCGGAACAGGTGCCGCATGCCCGCGACGTTCTGCGGGATGTCGGGGTACTTGTCGGTGTAGGAGCCCTCCAGCCAGGCGTGCGCGACCGCGGCGGGGCCACCGTGTCCCGGCCCGGCAATGTAGATCATCTCCTGGTCCCGCTCAAGGATGACCTGGTTGAGATGTGCGAAGCAGAAGTTCAGGCCCGGTGTGGTGCCCCAGTGCCCGAGCAGCCGGGGCTTGATGTGCTCGACCGCGAGAGGCTCGGTCAGCAGGGGGTTGTCCAGCAGGTAGATCTGTCCTACCGAGAGATAGTTCGCGGCGCGCCAGTAGGCATCGATCCTCTGTAGTTTCTCCATGAACGTCACGATTCCCGCATTTTTCTTGATCATCTAGAGGATTTGGTCCTCCCTGATGAAGCTTTGGAAAAGTGCATACGGCCCGAAAAACACATTTTTCCGATAACGACACAGACGGCTGACGCCGGCCGCGAACGGACTCCGGACATGCCGAACGCCCGTCCCCCGCGTTCAGGGGACGGGCGTCTCGGCGGCCCTCACTTGAGGATCGGCAGTCGCTTGACCAGGGCGGTCTTGCCCCACCGGGCACCCAGGCCCAGGGTGTCGCCGGCCCGGGCCAGGGCCAGGGCGACCAGCACGATGGCGTAGACGATGTGCTCGTCCATGAACGGGTTGGTGACCAGGGGCAGCTCGGCCGCCCACATCATCAGCATCATGGCCGCGCCCGCGCCGGCCGCGATCCGCAGGCCCATGCCCAGGATCAGCGCGGTGCCGATGCCGGCCATGCCGAGCATGAACAGCCAGTCCACCCAGGCCTGACCGGCCAGGGCGCTGAAGAAGCCGCCCAGCGCGTTCTCGCCGGTGCCCTTCAGAAAGCCGGTGGTGGGGCTGCCCCCGTTGACCCAGGCCTTGGCCGCCGGGGTGGCGAACCCGAGACCGAAGGTCTTGTCGAGGAAGGCCCACAGGAACACCCAGCCCAGGGCGATGCGGGCGGCGGCCCAGGCGTAGGCGACGGCGGGGATACGGCCCCGCGCGGCGGCGGCGGGGGCGGCGGTAGTGGTGAGCGGCCGGGTGTGCCGTTCGAGGATGGCCATGATCGGCTCCTTGTTTCTTTTCTGTCGTGTTCTTATGACACTCAGTTAATCGGCCGCACCCCCTGTTTCCGCAGAGCCGTACGGCTCACGCCGGGATCGCCAAGGTCCTGTCCTCAACGGGACCTTCGTCCCTCCGATCTCAGTTCTCGCGAGGGTCTCAATTCTTGCGAGGGCCTCAACTCTTGCGGGGGCCTCAGCGCACGAGCCGGACCAGCGTGGTGGCGGTGACGGCGGCCACGGTCGCGGCCATGACGAGCCCGCCCAGCATGCCGATCAGCGCGACGAGCACGGCGGGCTGTCCCGGCTGCCACAGCGGTGTGGTGACGAGGCCGAAGGCGGCCAGGCCCATGCACCAGCCGCCGGCGCTCGCCACGACCCACTGCCACGCGCGGGCCAGATGCCCGCGCAGGAGCCGCCACTGCGACAGCCCGATGGACGTCAGCGCGATCATGCCCATCACGACGAGGACCGGCCAGGAGACGTCCTCCGCTCCCCGGCCGACCATCAGGGGGACCGCCGCCGACCAGGCCAGTGCCGCACCGGCCGCGGTCGCCCGCACCCACGACCGGGTCGGCACCGCCGGCAGCGCACCGCGAAGCGCCCAGGCCTGGGCCAGGCCGAGCACGGCCCCCTCCCCCGCTCCGGCGAGGATCATCAGGGCGGCCAGGGCCAGGGGCCCGAACCCCGGGGAGCCGGCGATCAGCGCGGCGACCACCGCGGGCAGGACGAATCCGGCGACCTCTCCGAGCACGGTGGCGCGGAACCAGCGCCACCACAGGCCGGTGATCCGGGCACGCGGGATCGGATCACCGAGGCGGATGCGGATCGCGACCCCGTCACGGGCCCAGGCCGACTGCGCGGCCCCCGACGGACGGTCCGCGGCCATCGCCATGAGGGTCTCCACGACCTGCTCCGGCTCCGCGGACGTCCGCGCGGTCGCGTTCCACTCACGGCCCCGCAGGAGCACGCGGACGGGCGCCCCGTCGCGCAGGTTGCGCCACCACTGCCGCTCCCGGCGGCTGATCAGCAGCAGCTCGCCGTCCCGCTCCACGTACCCGGCGGGTACGGCGATCTCCCGGCCGCTCACCCGGCCCCGCATCGTGAGCAGCACGACCGAGGCGCTCACCAGATCGTGCACCGGAGAGCGCAACAACCCCCGCACGACCGGGTTGACCACCCGGTTCTGCGTCGCGTCCAGCAGACGCCGCCACCCCGGCCCGCCGGAGGCGACCCCCGCCGGCCCGCGGGCGCCGGGAGGATGTCCCCGGTCCATCGGCCCGGCGGCGGAGGCTCTCAGGCCGACCGGTTGGCGGATGCCGAGGGGACCTCTCCGGTCCGACGGCCCGGTGGCAGGAGGTCCCGTGGTCGCCGGCTCGCGGGTGCCGCGAGGATGTCCCAGGTTCACCGGGCGTGCGGTGTGCGGTGTCATGATGTCGCGCCTCCTGCGGTCGCCCCCATTCGACCGCCGGTCACGCGCCTTCCGGCAGTGACGAAAATCCTTCGCGCCCAGGGACCTCCGGCCCTTTTCCACCCCAGGGCCGGTTCAGCCCCGTTCGAGCGGGACCCTCCAGCGCAGCCGGCTCCCGCCGCCCTCGACGCGTTGCGCGCTGAAGGTCCCGCCCAGCCGCGTGGCGCGCTCCTCCAGGTTGCGCAGTCCGCTGCGCCGCCCGCCCTCGGGGATGCCGACGCCGTCGTCGGCGACCTCCAGCAGCAGCGTGCCCTCGCTGACCCCCACCAGCACCTGGGCCCTGCTCGCCCGGGCGTGGCGCGCGACGTTGGACAGCGCCTCGCGCAGCACCGCCCGCAGCTGCTCGCCGACCTCCTCGGGCACCGTGTTGTCCAGCGGGCCCTCCATCCGGATGCCGGGCATGAAACCGAGCTGCTCGCGCGCCGCCTCCACCAGCTCCATCACCTGGCCCCGCAGGCCGGGCCCGGCCCCGGCCTGCGGCGGCGACTGCAACGCGAAGATCGTGGAACGGATCTCCTTGATGGTCTGGTCGAGCTCGTCCACCGCGTGCTGCACCCGGGCCGAGGCCGTCGGGTCGTCCACCATCCGGACCGTGCTCATCAGCGTCATCGCCACCGCGAACAGCCGCTGGATCACCACGTCGTGCAGGTCCTTGGCGATGCGGTCGCGATCTTCCAGCAGGCCCAGCCGCTCGGCGTCGCGGCGCACGTCGGCCAGCTCCAGCGCGACCGCCGCCTGCCCGGCCAGCGCCTCGGCCGTGCGCAGGTCCGCCTCGTTGAACGACATCATCCCGGTCCGCTTGGCCAGGCTGAGCACACCGCGGGTGCTGCCCGGCTTGCCCAGCGGCACGGCGATCGTCGGGCCCAGCGGCACGTGCTCCAGGTGCTCCGGGTAGTCCGTGTGCTTGCGCAGGTCCGGCGTGCTCTGCGACGTGCCCGACCGCAGCGCCGAGGCGGCCAGCGAGCGCTCCATCGGCACGTCCCTGCCCCGCAGCAGCTCCGCACCGAGCCCGTCGGCGATCTCGACCCGCATGCACTCCCCGAGCGGGAAGCTCACCGTGGCCGTGTCGGCGTGCGTCAGCTCCCGGGCGCGCCGCGCCATGACGGCCATCACCTCATCGGGTTCGTCACCCGACAGCAGGCCGGTGGTCAGCTCGGCGGAGACCCGCAGCCGGTCCTCGCGCTGCCTGCTCTCCTCATACAGCCGGGCGTTCTCGATGGCGACGCCGGCCGCGGTGGCCAGCGCGGCGACCACGGCCTCGTCCTCGTCGTCGAAGGCTCCCCCTCCGGCCTTCTCGGTCAGGTACAGGTTGCCGAACACCTCCTCGCGCACCCGGACGGGCACGCCCAGGAAGCCGTGCATCGGCGGATGACCCTCGGGGAAGCCGTACGACGAGGAGTGATCGGAGATGTCGTCCAGCCGCAGCGGCCGGGGATCCTTGATGAGCAGGCCCAGCAGCCCCTTGCCGTGCGGCCAGTGCTCGATGCGCTCGATCTCCTCCTCGCTCAGGCCCACCGGGATGAAGCGCTCCAGCGTCTGGCCCTCACCGATCACCCCGAGGGCCCCGTAGCGGGCGTCGACCAGCGTGGTGGCCGCCTCGGTGATCCGCCGCAGGACGGTCTCCAGGTCCAGGTCGCTGCCGACCGAGACCACGGCCTCCAGCAACGCGTGCACCCGGTCCCGGGTCTCCAGCGCCGTCGCCAGCCTGCTCTGCAGCTCCGTCAGCAGCTCATCCAGGCGCATCTTCGGAATCAACGGATTGTCACCCACGTCCGCCCCCTTAACCCGGCACCGAACCGGACGTTCAAGTCTTCCACCTCATCACGGAGGATCCCGCACCCGCCACGGGGCTGCGGCCGGCGCCCTCCACGGCGGACACGC
>NZ_BOOK01000031.1 GCF_016863195.1 Paraplanobispora takensis
CATTCGCATTCCGTTGACACCTGCCCATGCGGTCCATCTGGATGGATGCCCCTCGAAGCCCGGCCAAGGCGGTTCGGTCGCAAACTTGCCCACTTCGTTCTCCATCGCAGCCGACCCAGGACGCTTGATTTCCAGCCGTGACGGGTTCGATCCGGCCCAGCTTTCGCTCGGTCCTCATCCACATAGGCCCTCGTCCCGCACAGGCCCTCATCTCGCACGAGCCCAGCCCCGGGCGGGCCCTATCTCGCGCAAGCCTCATCTCGTGTGATGTCCGGCTCGACCGAGAACACCACGTGGACTCTGTGGCTGTGGATGATCCGGCGGGTTTTCCACAGAACACCGTTCTCCTCCCCAGCTCAATGCGCGTGTCGACGAATCTGGTCCGACCGACGCCGGACGCAAGAGGACCGGCGTCACCGAGCCCGAGGAGGAAAGGATGGCTGGATCGCGTTCCGGTGGTCTGCGGCATGCTCTGTCGAGGTGGTGGCAGGATCGCCGGGCGATGTTGGTTGCGGGCACGAGCCGGGACCGTGGCATGTCCACCGCCGAATACGCCGTCGGCACGATTGCCGCGTGTGCCTTCGCCGCGCTCCTTTTCAAGGTCGTGACGAGTCCCGAGGTCCAAGAGATGATCACGAACCTCATCGACCGGGCGCTGAACGTGGCCGGATGATTCCGATGATCGCTCTCCGCCTCTTCCGTCTCCTTCAAGACCTGATGCTTCGTTCGCCTCTCCGGCGTGCCCCGTCGAAGGCGGGAGTCTGCGCACTCGCCGGACGCTCCTCGAAAGGGCCGGCGTCTCGGCTCCCCGTCCCCACCTCCAGGGGATCGGTGACGGCGGAGACCGCAGCGGCCCTGCCCGCCCTCGTGGTGGTGCTGGCCGCCGGGCTGTGGGCGGTGGGAGCGGTCGCGGCTCAGCTGGAGTGCGTGGACGCGGCCCGGACGGGTGCCCGGGCCGCCTCGCGGGGAGAGCCCCTCGACCGGGTGCGGAGCAACGTTCTCGCCGCCGCTCCGGCGGGAGCGCGAGCGGAGGTGGTCAGAGACGCGGAGCGCGTCCGGGTGGAGGTGTCCGTCGGGGTCGGTCCCCGCTGGGGTCTCTCCCTTCCAGAGGTGACCGTTCGTGGGACCGCCGTCTCCGCCGTCGAGCCCGGGGTGGGGTCATCCGGTGCCGTCGGCGGAGCGGGACGGTGAGGGAGTGGGACGGTGAGGCTGTCTTGTGTCCGAAAGGGCTGGGGTGAGGCTGTCTGGTGCCGTCGGCGGAGCGGGACGGTGAGGTTGTCTTGTGTTCGAAAGGGCTGGGGCGGAGCCGTCCGATGCCGTCGGTGGAACGGAATGTCCGGGCCGTCTTTTCGGAGGGACCGGGGTGAGCTCGTCCGTCGGCGGAGCGGAGAGCAGAGGCCGCTTTCTCCCCGGAGGGACCGGGGCGGGGCGACGATATGGATGATCGGCCTCATCGCGGTGATCTCCACGGTGGTGCTCGCGGTGACCTTCGCGGGTGCGGCCAGGGTGATCCGGCACCGTGCGCAGACCGCCGCCGATCTCGGAGCGCTCGCCGCCGCGCGACTCGCTTTCGCCGACCCCGATGCCGGATGCGCGGAGGCCGCCTCGCTGGCGGTGACGAACGGGGCCAGGCTCACACGATGCGTCGTGGGCGACGGTGGTGTCGCCACTGTCCGGGTCACCGTGAGCTTCACTCTGCCTGTGGTGGGGGTGGGGGAGGTCGTGGCGCACGCACGCGCCGGCCCCGTCCACATAGCGGAGTCCGCTGGCTGAGCCACGCGGCGCCTTCTCCGGATGAGAAGCGGTGCCTTCTCCGAACGAGAAATGGCGCGGCCTACCGGCAGCCCTGGTGGTGGAGGGCTTCGGGGCGGACGGTTCCAGGGGGCTTCCCCGCACCGGGTGGTCGGATCCGTTGTGATCCGTGGCAGGAGTCCGGCATGCAGATGATCTCGCAGGTGGGAGGCGGTGATCGTGCGAGAAGCAAGGTCGCAATCAAATCACGACTTCTTGGACTTCATGTCCAAAAGCCGGAAGCCTCTCATAAGGTTCCGCTTACCTGCCCTCCATGCCATCTCGCGCTCAGGCTTGGGAAGGCAGGTCGCGAGTCGCCCGATCGGGACGCCGTTCGCGGTGACCGGTCCCGCTCGCGGCCGGGGCCCGGGTCCGGACCGGTGGGAGCCGGTCTGGGGAACTGGCACGTTCGGTGCTTCGCGATGTGGAGCTCCGGGCGTGTGCGCATCTCGACGAAGGGAAGCGTCGTGACGACGGCTCGCAGACTGGTCGCCGTGATGGTGACCGTGCCCATCGTGTCCGTGTCCGCCGTTCTCGCGACGGCAGGCCCAGCACAGGCTCAGGCGCGTCTGGACATGCCGTCACGGGTCACCTCCAACCAGGGGGTGACGATCTCCGGCAAGGTCGACTTCGCGTTCGACGCCGTCCTCTACGTCGACGGTCAACAGGTCGCCAAGGGAGATCAGCGCGTCTCCTACACCTGGAATCCCCGAAGCCGTCCGAACGGCAGCTACCGGATCAAGCTCGTCCAACGGGGCAAGTTGCTGGGCGGCAGATGGGACGAGACATCCGAGACCCTGGTCCAGGCCGTCCCCCCGGCCACCCCCGGCGGGGTCGGTGTCCGGCTGCAGGGAAAGCAGGCCGTGGTGACCTGGAGGAAGGGTTCCGAGCCCGATCTACGGGGCTACGAGATCGCCACGACCCGGAACGGCAGGGTCGGCAGCGTGCGGGTGAACAGCGCATGCGGTGGCGGTTCGTGCAGGGCGACCCTGGCCGTTCCGGCCAAGGCCGCCGGGCAGCGGATCGGGTTCACGGTCCGGGCGCTGCGGAGCGACGGCGGCGGGGGCACCGTCGCCTCGGGGCAGTCGGCCGCGGCCATGGTGAGCATCCCCGCCCCCAAAGCGCCCAAGGTCACGGATTCCGACGGGAACGGCACCCGGCAGAGCACCGGTGACCAAGACGCCCGCAAGAAGGCCGACCGGCAGGCCGGCATCGAGAACCTTCCTCAGCTGCCCCAGAAGAAGCCCGCGACGGCTCGGGCCGAACCTCCGAAGACGGCGGTCGTTCCCACGAAGGTGCCCAAGCTCCCCGAGGAGGTCCGGGAGGATGACGCCCCGTCGTCCGCCGAGCAGAGCGGCGAGGGCACAACCAAGAAGGGTGCCGGGAACGGGACGGAGAAGGGCACACAGCCGGCTCCCGACTCGAAGCGAGTCGCCACCGAGACGGACGTCGTGCCGGCCGCCAACACGAACATCACGCCACAGTCGTCCGAGTCGTCGACCGGTGGGATGAGCCAGTACGGCTTGTTCATCGCGGGCGGCCTGATCCTGCTGCTGCTCGCCGCGCACGGCGGTGCGTGGTTCCGCCGCAAGCTCCTGGCCGCCGGTGCCGCGGACGCCGCGACCACCGGAATCGTGATGACGGCCGCTGCCGGTGCGGGCAGTGACCGGGAGGCCCGAACCGAGGGTGCCGCCGGAGCGTCCACAGCGGGTGCGGCCACGACGACCCCCCGGCGTCCCGCCGTCATCCTCGCGGTGTCCAAGACCCGCTATCCCCAGCCGCCCCCGGCGAGCCCTCCCACAGAGCAGAAAGCGATCCCCGCGCACACGACCCACCTCGAAGAGCAGCCGATACCCGGGACGCGAACTGTCAGGTCAGCGGAGCAGGACGTCCCCGAGGTACGGGGTGTTCAGCCGGTGGCGCAGCCCGTGCCCGAGGTGCACGGTGTCCGTCTCGTAGGGCAGTTCGTGCCCGGAGCCCGCGCCGCCCATCCCGTGCAGCAGTCCGCACCCGAGGTGCCTGCCGTCCTTCCACAGGAGCAGGCCGTGCCTGAGGTGCAAGCTGTCCGGCCGGTGGAGCAGGCCGCATCCGAGGTGAACGGTACCCATCTCACGGCACAGGCCGCGCCCGAAATGCAAGCCGTTCGGCCAGGAGAACAGGCCGTGCCCGAGGTGAACGGTGCCCATCTCACGGCACAGGCCGTGTCCGAGGTGCAGGCTGTTCGGCCGGTGGAGCGGACCGTGCCCGAGGTGGGGCCCGTTCAGGCGACGGCACAGGCCGTACCTGAGGTGCACGATGCCCGTCCCATGAGGCAGTTCGAGGCCGGGGCGCATGGCGCTCATGGTCAACGGCAGCCGGCATCCGGCCCGCAGGCCACGTCGCCCGCAGACGCGCAGACCCGGTTCCTCGAAGATGTGCAGGTCCCGTCCACAGCCCAGCAGGTTCCGTCCCCCACACAGGGGAAGGTGGTCACCGCGCACACCGTCGACCAGCAGGAGACCGGTCTGCAGGTCGGCAACCAGCGCGAAGCCGGGGCCTGGGCAGGTTCTGCGGCGTACGTGGTGGATCAGTCGGATTCGGGTGTACAGGCCGGGATTCGGGTGGGTTCTGCCGTCCATGTGATGGGGCAACCGCGCTCCGCCGTACGGGCTGAGGAGCGGTCGGGGAACGGCGGGCATGCGGCCGGGCGGTCGGTGCCTGTCATCCATGCCGTGCACACCGTGGGGCGGACGGACGGGCAGGGGATCCACGCGACCTCGGGGAGGGCTTCCGCCCAGCCGGATTCTCAAACGGACGGGGTGCCCGGCGAGTACGCCGAGTCCGTGCCGACGATCCGGCCGGACGCGGAGTCCATCGCCGGAGTGAACATGGTCACGCCGGTCGCGGCCCGGATGGGCGAGCGCTGGGACGACTATCTCCCGCCGGCGCCCCGGTCCATGGAGGACAGCGGCTTCTGGGAGCGCCCGCAGCCCGGCGCGACTGATTTCTGGGCTGCGGACGATGACGATTCCACGTACTCCGGTCGTCGCCGCCGTCCTGATGGGACCTGATCGCTGCGGAGTCTGACCGTGGTCGGGTCCGGCCGTACCGGAAGCCTGCGGGGAGCTCTGACCACTGAGGTGATCAAGGGGATCCGCGCCGGGAGGGGTGGTCACCCCTACGGAGAGGAGGACAGGGGGAGCGGGGAGGAGGTCGGGTCACTCCGTCGGTGGGGGACACCGGGTCACTCCGTCGGGATGGGAGGGCGCCGGGTCACTCCGTCGAGGTGGGGGACAGGAGGGTGGCGAGGAGGTGGAGGGCGCCGGCCTTGTCCAGGGGCTCGTTGCCGTTTCCGCACTTGGGGGACTGGATGCAGGAGGGGCAGCCGCGGTCGCACTCGCAGGAGGCGATGGCCTCCCGGGTGGCGGTCAGCCAGTCGACGGCGCGGGCGTAACCGCGTTCGGCGAAGCCGGCGCCGCCCTCGTGGCCGTCGTAGACGAAGACCGTGAGCAGGCCGGTGTCGGCGTGCAGTTCGGTGGAGACGCCGCCGATGTCCCACCGGTCGCAGGTGGCGAACAGCGGGAGGAGGCCGATGGACGCGTGCTCGGCCGCGTGGGCCGCTCCGCCGAGGTCCAGTCCCGTCTCCGCCAGGGACGCGACCGCGGAGGCGGGCAGCGTCCACCAGACCGCGCGGGTGCGCAGCGTCCGGGGAGGCAGGTCGAGTTCCTCGTCGCCGAGGAGTTCTCCGCTCTGCAGGCGGCGCTTGAGATAGGACACGACCTGCCGGGTGACCTCCACCGTGCCGAAATGGAGCTCTCCCCGGCCCAGCGGGCGGGAGCGGAGGGACTCCAGGCAGCAGATCTCCGTGACGTCCCTGGCGAAGGTCGTGTAGTCCGGCGTGCCCGCCTCGACGAGCGCGACCCCCGCGTCCAGGTCGAGCTCGTCCACGAGGAAGGTCTCCCCCTGGTGGACGTAGACGGCGCCGGTGTGCACGGTCGTGTGCGCCGAGGGCTCGTCCACGGTGCCCAGGAGCCGGCCGGTGGACATCTCGATCACCTGGACGGGCGAGCCGCCGGAGCCCCGGATGTCGGCGAGGTCGGTGGCCCGGTCCCGGCTGGTCCAGAACCAGCCCGTCGGGCGCTGTCTGAGCCGGCCCTCGCCCACCAGCCCGGTGAGCACGTCCTCGGCCGACGGGCCGAAGATCTCCAGGTCATCCTCGACGAGGGGGATCTCGGCGGCCGCGGCGCACAGGTGCGGACCCAGGACGTAGGGGTTGTCGGGGTCGAGCACGATCGCCTCGACCGGGCGGCCGAAAAGGGCCTCGGGGTGGTGGACCAGATAGGTGTCGAGCGGGTCGTCCCTGGCGATCAGCACCGCCAGGGCGTTCTGCCCGGCCCGGCCCGCCCGTCCGGCCTGCTGCCACAGCGACGCGCGGGTCCCGGGCCACCCCGCGATCAGTACGGCGTCCAGTCCCGACACGTCGACACCCAGTTCCAGGGCGTTGGTCGTGGCCAGCCCGAGGATTTCCCCGGACCGCAGCGACCTCTCCAGCTCCCGGCGCTCCTCCGGGAGATATCCGGCGCGGTAGGCGGCGATCGCGTCCGGCAGGTCCGCCGGGGCCCCGACGTCGGCGGCGAGGTCGGAGAGCCGGGCCCGGGCGGACAGGGCCACGGACTCGGCGGCGCGCCGGGAGCGCACGAAGGCGAGGGTGCGGGTGCGGGAGAGGGCGAGGTCGGCCAGGAGATCGGCGGCCTCGGCGGTGGCGGGACGGCGCACCGGAGCGCCCCTCTCGCCCCGCAGATCGGTCAGAGGGGGCTCCCAGAGGGCGAAGGTGGTCGCGCCCCGGGGAGAGGCGTCCGAGGTCACCTCGGCCATCTGGAGCCCCGTCAGGCGCCGTGCGAACGCCCCCGGCTCGCTCGCGGTCGCCGAGGACAGCAGGAAGACCGGGCGGGAGCCGTACCGGGCGCAGACCCGGCGCAGGCGGCGGAGGATCTGGGCCACGTGGGAGCCGAAGACGCCCCGGTAGCCGTGGCACTCGTCCACCACGACCAGACGGAGGCGACGCCAGAAGGACAGCCACCGGGAATGGCGGGGCAGGAGGGTGCGGTGGAGCATGTCTGGATTCGTCAGGATGTAGTTGGCATGCTGCCGGACCCAGTTGCGCTCCTCGAAGGGGGTGTCGCCGTCGAAGGTCGCCGCGCGCAGTTCGGGCACGCCGAGCGCCTGCAGGGCCCGCAACTGGTCGGCGGCCAGGGCCTTGGTGGGCGTCAGATAGAGGACCGTGCCGCCGTCGAGGACCGACATGAGGGCCGGGACCTGGTAGGAAAGGGATTTCCCCGAGGCCGTGCCGGTGGAGATGATCACGTTTTGGCCACGGTGGACCAGGTCGGCGGCCTCGACTTGGTGAGGCCACATACCTGTGACGCCCTGGTTCGCCCAGCGCGTAACGAGCGCGTCGGACACCCAGTCCGGCCAGTGGACTTGACCGGCCTGACGTGCTGGAACATGCTCCACATGAGTGACACGCTCACGACGTGCGGGAACATCGAGCAGACTGGACAGGAGAGGGTCTGGTCGCAACGGTGAGGAAGAGGACGGACTCACTGGTTTTCAGTCTCGTATCTCTGGGCAGAGTCGCCGGGAATCGTGATTTCGTATAGACACTGAGCGTACGCATGGTTGAATGCCGCGCGTCGGGGCTTGTCGTCGTGGGACCTCAGGGTCCCGGAAGTCACGCCCGAATCGGTACTTCGCAGGAAGGCGCTGGAGGATCTGTGGATCTGAAGTTGGACCACCATTCCGAGGACAGTCTCACCATCGTCGAGGTCGAGGGCGAGATCGATGTCTACACCGCGCCCAGGTTGCGTGAGCTTCTGATCGACCTCGTCAACAAGGGGAACTTCCACCTCCTGGTCAACATGGAGAAGGTGGACTTCCTCGACTCCACGGGTCTCGGCGTCCTGGTCGGCGGGCTCAAGCGCGTCCGGGCGCACGACGGCTCCCTGGAACTCGTGTGCACCCAGGAGCGCATCCTGAAGATCTTCAGGATCACGGGACTGACCAAGGTCTTCGGCATCTACGCCTCGGTCGACGAGGCCAAGGAAGCCCACGGTCGAGACAAGTAGTCATGGCTACCGTCGAGCTGACCTTCAGCGCCCTCCCCGCCCACGTGCGCACGGCGCGCCTGCTCGCCACGGCGATCGCCCGGCGCACGGGTGTGGAGGAGTCGCTGCTGGACGAGGTACGGCTCGCCGTCGGTGAGGCCTGCTCCCGAGCCGTCGAGGCGCACCGCCTCCACTGCCCGGGAGAGCCGATCCGCATCGAGCTGTGCGACGACTCGGGACGGTTCGAAGTGATCGTCACGGACTCGGCCCCGAGTGACGAGCAGGGGCGGGATTACACCTCCCTACGCTTCGACGACCCGCTCGGGCAGCTCCCCGGCACTCTGATGTCGGGGTTCGGCATCGCGGTCATCGTGGGACTGGCCGACGACGTCGAGGTCTTCCCGAGTCAGAAGGGCATGCGCATCCGCATGAGCTGGCCCGCGGCCGCGGGCGGCTTGTCCCCCGTCTGAGGGCGGCCCGATCACAGGCTTCCGAGCAGCCGGATGCGTCCAGAGGGCGCGTCCGGCTGCGCGCGTACGGGGATGACGGCGGGACCGCGGTCCGGGGGTGGGACCCGCGGCCCGGGAACGGGGCCGATCAACGGCATGACGCTCCGGTCGGGACCCGTCCACTCCGGACGGGCCCGGTGAGGCCGGCCGGGGTGCGGCGCGTCGGGGTTGACGACCGGGGTGCCGCGAGTCGGGGATGACGCCAGGGTTACGGCGGGCCGGGTGTGGGTAGAACCGGATTCTGGACAGCTTCTTCGGCGAATATCGGTAGGCCGAAATGTGGGGAATGTGGCATAGGCGGTTGATGCCTGCTCCCAAATGCTGGCAAAAAGGGTCGCGCTCCTGGGGATTAGCGGACGCGTCATTAATTAGCCACGTGTAGAGACTTCATATCCGCGTCTGCGCTGCGTAGACTCCCGGCACCGGCCAAGGTTTGTCCTCGGAGGCGGGCCGTAAACGGGCCCAATTCTGAAGGAAGTCTGCGGACGCAACCGGAAGCGGCACTGCCAACCACCCCGGATGTGCGCCGCAGCCCGCCGATCCACTCACCGCAGCGCACGCCGGGCAGGACGATCCCGTCTTGCCAAGGAGAGTCGGATGTCTGTGCTCCATCTCGCCGCCGTCGACGATACGGCGGTATCCCTGAGCGGTTCCCACCTCACCATCGTGATCGTGGTCGCCGCCGTCGCCCTGCTCGCGCTCGCCGTCGCCGGTGGGCTCGTGCGGGAAGTGCTCAACGCCGATCAGGGCACCGAGCGCATGCGGAACATCTCACGAGCCGTGCAGGAAGGCGCCGCCGCCTATTTGACACGGCAATTCCGCACGCTCGCCCTGTTCGTAATCCTGATTCCATTCCTCCTCTATCTGCTCCCCGCCGAATCGACCGGAGTGGCGATCGGCCGGTCGATCTTCTTCGTGATCGGTGCGCTGTTCTCCGCGCTGACCGGATTCATGGGAATGTGGCTGGCGGTCCGCGGCAACGTCCGCGTCGCCGCCGCGGCCCGCACGTCGGGCGAGAAGGTCGCCATGCGCATCGCCTTCCGCACCGGCGGCGTCGCGGGCATGTTCACCGTCGGCCTGGGCCTGCTCGGCGCCGCGATCGTGGTGTTCGTCTACAAGGGTGACGCCCCCGCGGTGCTGGAGGGCTTCGGCTTCGGCGCCGCGTTGCTGGCGATGTTCATGCGCGTCGGCGGCGGCATCTTCACCAAGGCGGCCGACGTCGGCGCCGACCTGGTCGGCAAGGTCGAGCAGGGCATCCCCGAGGACGACCCGCGCAACGCCGCCACCATCGCCGACAACGTCGGCGACAACGTCGGCGACTGCGCCGGCATGGCGGCCGACCTGTTCGAGTCCTACGCGGTCATGCTGGTGGCGAGCCTGATCCTGGGCAAGGTGGCCTTCGGCACCGAGGGCCTGGTCTTCCCGCTGATCGTCCCGATGATCGGCGTGCTCACCGCGATCATCGGCATCTTCGTCACCTCGCCGCGCGCCGGCGACCGCAACGGCATGGCGGCCATCAACCGCGGCTTCTTCATCTCCGCGGCGATCTCGGCGGTCCTGGTGGCCGCGGCGGCCTTCCTCTACCTGCCCTCCAGCTTCTCGGAGCTGGACGGGGTGAGCCCGGAGATCGCGGCCGTCAGCTCCGACCCCCGCCTGATCGCCATCGGCGCGGTGCTGATCGGCCTGGTCCTGGCCAGCGCCATCCAGATCCTCACCGGCTACTTCACCGAGACCAACCGCCGCCCCGTCAAGGAGATCGGCGAGAGCTCCCGCACGGGGTCGGCCACGGTCATCCTGGCCGGCATCAGCGTCGGCCTGGAGTCGGCGGTCTACTCGGCGCTGATCATCGGTGGCGCGGTCTACGGCGCGTTCCTGCTCGGCTTCGGCAACACCACCGTCGCCCTGTTCGCCGTGGCGCTGGCGGGCACCGGCCTGCTGACCACGGTGGGCGTGATCGTGTCCATGGACACCTTCGGTCCCGTCTCCGACAACGCGCAGGGCATCGCCGAGATGTCCGGCGACGTCCAGGGTGAGGGCGCCGCGGTGCTCACGTCCCTGGACGCCGTCGGCAACACCACCAAGGCCATCACCAAGGGCATCGCGATCGCCACGGCCGTGCTGGCCGCCACGGCGCTGTTCGGCGCCTTCCGGACGGCGGTCGAGACCGAGCTGGCCGCGGCGAGCGCCGGGGTCAAGGAGGCGCTCGGCTCGTTCAGCACCTTCAGTCTCGGCGTGGACTCGCCGAACGTGCTCGTCGGCCTGGTGATCGGCGCCGCGGTCGTGTTCATGTTCTCCGGACTGGCGATCATGGCGGTGGGCAGGGCGGCCATGCGCGTCGTGATGGAGGTCCGCGAGCAGTTCCGGACCCGGCCGGGGATCATGGACGGCACCGAGCTGCCGGAGTACGGCCGGGTGGTGGACATCTGCACCCGCGACTCGCTGCGTGAGCTGGCCACTCCCGGTCTGCTCGCGGTCATGACGCCGATCGCGGTGGGCTTCGCCCTCGGCTACGCGCCGCTGGGCGCCTTCCTCGCCGGCGCGATCGCCTGCGGCACGCTGATGGCCGTGTTCCTGGCCAACTCCGGCGGCGCCTGGGACAACGCCAAGAAGCTGGTCGAGGACGGGCACCACGGCGGCAAGGGGTCGGAGGCCCACGAGGCGACCATCATCGGTGACACCGTCGGCGACCCCTTCAAGGACACCGCGGGACCGGCGATCAACCCTCTGCTGAAGGTCATGAACCTGGTGGCGCTGCTGATCGCCCCGGCGGTCGTGGCGTACGCCGACAACGTGGCCCTGCGCGTCGGCATCGCGCTGATCGCGCTGGCCGTGGTGATCGCCGCGGTCGTCGTCTCCAAGCGGCGCTCGGCGGGCGCCCCTCCGGCCGGGAGCGACAACGACCGTGAGCCGGAGCCCGAGCCCGAGCCGATCGCGGGCTGAGACCGGTGTGACGGGGTGGTGGCCGGAGCGGGCGGAGGTCCGCCCGCTCCGGTCCGTCCGCGAGGACTTCCGTCGCCCCGGGGGCATCCGTCGCCCCCGGGGACGACATCCGTCGGACGCGGGGACATCCTCGGAAACGAGGACATCCGCCGCCCGCGAGGACATTCGTCGGACGCCAGGCCACCACCGGGAACGAGAACACCGCCGAAAAGGGGTGCACGCGACGTGTGCACCCCTTTCGCGTGTGCGGGCCACTGTGATGGGAAACTGTGCGACGTGACCCGCGAGCCTCCCGGAGAACGGCCGTCGCCTCCGCCGTGGACGCCCGCCGAGACCGACCGCTGATCCACCACGACATCTCAAGGGGAGGGACGGTGTCCGCCGGGCGAGGGCCCGAAGGCGGCGCCGGGAATCCGATGGAACAACAGTCTTCCGGGGGAAAGGCGCTCATCACGATCCTTGTGGCGATGGCCGCGGTGTTCGCGGTGATCGTCGCGATCGCCATGTGGGCGGCGAGGTGACGATGCGCACACTGATCGTTCTGCGGCACGCCAAGGCCGTCCACACGCCCGGTCTCTCCGACCCGGAGCGCCCCCTCACCGAGCGGGGCGAGCGCGACGCCCGCAAGGTGGGCGAGGCTCTCGTCACGCTGGGGCTCCGGCCCGACCTGGTGCTCTGCTCACCGTCCGTGCGGACCCGGCAGACCGCGGAGCTGGTCCTGCCCGGCGGGCCCATCGAGTTCGAACGCGACATCTACGAGGCGTACGCCGACGAACTGCTCGAACTGGTACGGCGGACCGACCCGCAGGTGCGCACGCTGCTGCTGGTCGGCCACAACCCGGGAGTCCACGAGCTCGTCCTGGGCCTCACCTCGCGGGACGGGGACACCGGCTTCCCGCCCGGCGCGTTCGCCGTCATCGAGACCGACGACGAGTGGGCCGGGCTGGACAGCGGGCGCGCGGTCACCAGGTGGAACCCGAAGGAGCACTGATCCGCGTGCCGCCGGAGGTCAGGCCTGCGGGATGACGCCGTCCTCGGCGTCGGCGGCCTCGACCTCGGCGCGCGGGATGCCCAGCAGGTACAGGATCGAGTCGAGATAGGGCACGTTGACCGCGGTGTCGGCGGCCTGGCGGACCACGGGCTTGGCGTTGAAGGCGATGCCCAGCCCGGCCGTCGCGATCATGTCCAGGTCGTTGGCGCCGTCGCCGATGGCCACGGTCTGGCTGATCGGGATGCCCGCCTCCTGGGCGAAGCGCTCCAGCGCCCGCGCCTTGCCGGGACGGTCCACGATCTCGCCGACGACCCGTCCGGTCAGCGCCCCGTCGACGACCTCCAGGGTGTTGGCCGCGGAGTAGTCGATGCCGAGGTCCTCCACGAGGGCGTCGGTGATCTGGGTGAACCCGCCGCTGACGATCGCGAACCGGTAGTCGAGCCGCTTGAGGGTCCGCACCAGCGTCCGGGCGCCGGGGGTGAGCACGACCTCCTTGCGGACCTTCTCGAAGACCTCCTCGGACAGGCCCTCCAGCAGCGCCACCCGGCGGCGGAGCGACTCGGCGAAGTCGAGTTCGCCGCGCATCGCCTCCTCGGTGACCCGGGCGACCTCGTCCAGGCAACCGGCGTGCGCGGCCAGCAGCTCGATGACCTCGCCCTGGATGAGCGTGGAGTCGACGTCCATCACGATCAGCCGCTTGGCCCTGCGGTACAGGCCCGCCCGCTGCACGGCCACGTCGACCTGCTGGGCGTGCGCCTCGACGGCCAGCTCGGCCCGCAGCGCGTCCGGGTCGGCGCCGGAGACGGCCATCTCGATGCAGGTCACCGGATAGCTGGACAGCCGCTCGATGCGGTCGATGTTCGCGCCGGCGGCGGCGACCCGGCCCGCGATGCCCGCCATCGCGGCGGGCTGCAGGGGAGAGCCGAGCACCGTGACGTGCAGCCGCCCGCGCCGCCGCTTCTCCTTGGTGTCGGAGCCGGTGGACAGCTCCACCTCCAGGCCCAGGTCCTCGGCGATCCGCTCGATGGAGGTCCACAGAGCACCGAGGGTGCCGCCGGTCCCGGTCGGCGTGCTGCCGGAGTAGGCGACGAGGACGCCGAGCGTCAGCCGGCCGCGGATGACGACCTGCTCGATGTCGGCGACGACGACGGGGAAACCGGCCAGGACGGAGAAGAGCCGGGAGGTGACCCCCGGCCGGTCGGGGCCGGTCAACGTGATCAGAAGCGTGCGCTGGTTCATCGTCACCTACGCTACTTGGCCTCGGAAACGACCGTGAATGCGGTTCATCATCCGGACGCCCGACGTTCGCGGACCCCGCCCTCCCGGCGTTACCCGGGGCTGGCTTCATGTCCTCATGACGACCGTTCCCGCAGAACCGCGCGTCACGCGCTACACCGTCGGGCTGGCCCGTACCGCCGCAGAGCTGCGGGAAGCCCAGAGACTCCGCCACCTGGTCTTCGCCGAGGAACTCGGCGCGCACCTGGACAGCCCCGTCAGCGGCCTGGACGCCGACCGGCTCGACGCCTACTGCGACCACCTTCTCGTACGGCACGGCGACACGGGCGAGGTCGTCGGGACCTATCGGCTGCTGCCGCCGGGACGGGCCGACCGGCTCTACGCCGAGAGCGAGTTCGACCTGAGCGCGCTGGCCGGGCTCCGCGCCGGGCTGGTCGAGGCGGGCCGGGCGTGCGTGCACGCCGACCATCGGGAGGGGGCGGTGGTCGGGCTGATGTGGTCGGGCATCGCCCGCTACATGATCGACGGGGGGTACGGCTGGCTGGCGGGATGCTGCTCGGTCCCGGCGTCACGGGCGGGGGAGGTCATGGACCGGATCACGTTCGGTCCCCCGGAGTACCGCGTGACCCCGCTGCGCCCCTGGCGGGCTCCCGAAGGCGCTCACCCGGACCGTCCGGCTCCCGAAGGCGCTCGCCCCGGATATCCGGCCTCCGCGTCCGGCTCCGGGACGCGCCCGGCTTCCACGTCCGGTCCGGCCGGGGAACGGGCGGGGCAGGCGGGGCTGCCCGCGTTGCTGCGGGGGTACCTGCGGCTGGGGGCCTGGGTGTGCGGTCCGCCCGCCGACGATCCCGCGTTCGGGGTCGCCGACTTCTTCGTACTGCTCCCGATGGCCGCGGTCAGCCCCCGCCACCTGCGGCACTTCCTGGGAGGCCGGGAATGAACCCGTGGCTCCCGGCGGCGCCGTGCACGTCGCCGGCCTGCGTCCTCCCTCCCGCCGCCACGGCCGTCCGGCCGCTGCGGGTCCTGCGCCTCCTGGCGACCGCGGCTCTGGTCCTGGCGGGGCCGGTGCTCGCGCTCGCCGTCCTGGTGTCCGGTACGGCGCGGCGGGTCGCGCTGACGGGCGCCTGGTCCCGCCTGATGCTGTGGACGCTCGGCGTCCGGATCGAGGTACGGCGCGGCTTCACCTTCCTGGCCGGCTCGTCCCCCGGGCCACGCGTCCCGGCCGGAACCCCGGCCACCGCAGCACCCGCCGGGACAGCCTCCGGCGCGGCCCCGCTGCTCGTGGCCAACCACGTCTCCTGGCTCGACCCGCTCGTCATGGCCGCCGCGCTGCCCTGCCGTCTGCTGGCCAAGCGGGAGGTCCTGGGCTGGCCGCTGGTCGGCGGGCTGGCGGCCGCCTCGGGTGCGCTGTTCATCGACAGGGAGCGGCTGTCGGCGCTGCCCCGCGCCGTGGCCGACGTGGCGGGGGCGCTGGCCGCGGGAGAGCCGGTGGCCGCCTTCCCCGAGGGGACGACCCGGTGCGGCCGGGAGATGGGCGCCTTCCGGCCCGCGGTGTTCCAGGCGGCACTGGACGCCGGGGCCCCGGTCAGGCCGGTGGCGATCCGCTATCTGGACGCGTCCGGCGCCCCGGCCACCGCTCCGGCCTTCGTCGGCGACGACACCCTCCTGGCCTCCCTCCTGCGGGTGGTCGCGTTCCGGCGGCTGACCGTGGAGGTGACGCTGCTGCCCCCGGTGACGGCGCGCGACCGCAGGACGCTGGCATGGGCGGCGGAGTCCTCTGTCGCCTCGGTGGCGGTGGCCGTACCGGCCGGGCACGGCGTTCCCGCGGCCGCCTGAGACCGCGACGCACCGGCGACCACGGCGGTTGCGCCGGCTTGCAGGGATTTGCGTCCGCTCTCGCAAGAAAACGACTGAACTCTGCATTCAGTAATCAGAACAGAGAAACTATTCCACAGAGGCCTTGTGGAATCGGGTACGGGAGACCTACTGTCACCTCACTCTCATGGCGCGCGTCCCGCCTCGAGCGTTCAGGTGTTCACCCCCCGACAGAAACGAGCATCCGATGTCCCCGAGCCTCACAGGAGCCGCGGAGAGGCGGTCCGGCAGGCCGCCGCGCAGAGCCACGGCGGCGGTCGCGGCGCTGACCGCGGTCACCGCCGGCCTCAGCCTCGCGTTCGGCGGCGCCGCCCTGGCCGACACACGTGACACGGCCGCCGGTGCGACCACCGGTACGATCGCCGGCCCGGCCGACGCGCGCGGGAAGGCCGCCGCCCCCGTCGTGACGCGCGCCGCGCTCGACCCGTCCCTCGTCGCGGGCCGGGGCGCCGACGTCGCCTTCGTCGAACAGGAGGCGGAGAACGCCGTGACGAACGGCACGACCATCGGCCCCGACCGCGCCGCGTACACGCTTGCGGCGGAGGCCTCCGGCCGTAAGGCGGTCAAGCTGGCACCGGGACAGTACGTCGAGTTCACGCTGCCGAAGGCGGCCAACGCGATCACCGTGCGCTACAGCATCCCCGACGCGCCGGGCGGCGGCGGCATCACCGCGCCGCTCGACGTCACGGTGAACGGCAGGGCCCGCAAGACCATGACCCTCACCTCGCAGTACGCGTGGCTGTACAACCAGTACCCGTTCACCAACGACCCGGAGGCCGGTCTGCTCCACCCCGACTGGTGGATCACCGAGTGCGCCTGCGTGCCCAGCGCCACCACGCCGCCCCCGACGATCACCAAGCCGTTCCGCCCGATGCACTTCTACGACGAGCAGCGCCTGCTGCTCGGCAGGACCTACCGGCCCGGTGACACGATCAGGCTCACGGCCCCCGCCCGGAGCGACGCCGCCTGGACGGTCGTCGACCTGCTCGACTCCGAGCTCGTCGGCCCGCCGCGCGTCCGGCTCGCAGCCGCCAACGTGCTGGCGTTCGGCGCCGACCCGACCGGCAGGCGCGACTCCGCCGACGCCTTCGACCGGACGATCGCCTTCGCCCAGCGCAAGCGCCTGAAGGTCTACATCCCGCCGGGCACCTACCAGGTCAACCGCCACATCATCGTCGACGACGTGACGATCGAGGGCGCCGGCAACTGGTACACGATCATCAAGGGCCGCGAGGTCGCCCTCGACACCCCGGCGCCCGACGGCTCGGTGCACACCGGCGTCGGCTTCTACGGCAGGTCCGCCGAGGACGGCGGGAGCCGCAACGTCCACCTGTCCGGCTTCGCGATCGAGGGCGACGTCCGCGAGCGCATCGACACCGACCAGGTCAACGGCGTCGGCGGGGCGATGAGCGACTCCACCGTCGACGGCCTGCACATCCGCCACACCAAGGTGGGCATGTGGTTCGACGGGCCGATGACGAACCTGAAGATCACGAACAACATCGTCGTCGACCAGATCGCCGACGCCCTCAACTTCCACACCGGCGTCACGAACTCGGTCGTGTCCGGCAACTTCGTCCGCAACACCGGTGACGACGGCCTGGCCATGTGGTCGGAGAAGAGCGCGAACACCGGCAACACCTTCGACCGCAACACCGTGCAGACGCCCACGCTCGCCAACGGCATCGCCGTCTACGGCGGTACGGACAACACGGTCTCGAACAACCTGATCGCCGACCCGGTCCGCGAGGGCAGCGCCGTCCACGTCGGGTCCCGCTTCGGCGCCGAGCCGTTCACCGGGTACCTGCGGATCGAGGGCAACACCACCGTCCGCGCCGGGACCTTCGAGCTCAACTGGAGGATCGGCCTGGGGGCCGTCTGGTTCTACGCGCTCGACAGGGACATCGAGGCCGACATCCGGGTGACCGGGGACCACTATCTCGACAACACCTACAACGCGATCATGTTGGTCAGCGATTACGGGGTGAAGGACCTGTACTCCATCCCGGACGTCCGCTTCAAGGACATCCGGGTGGACGGCACCGGCACCTCGGTGGTCAGCGCCCGGGTGAAGGGCTCGGCCTCGTTCGAGAACGTGGACGCCCGCAACGTCGGCGCGGTCGGCGTCAACAACTGCGGGTCGTTCAACTTCCCGCCCACCGGATCGGAGTTCTCGCTGACCGACCTCGGCGGCAACGACGGGGGCGGCGCCGCCGGCCCCTGGCTCGCCCCGTGGATGCTGCCCAACACCATCACCTGCGACGACCGCCCGCCGGTCGTCGCGCCCCCGGCGCCGTCCCCCTGGTGACGGTCCGGTCCGGCTGACCGATGTGCTTCATGCGCCGGTCGGAGGCGGGTGCCCCCCGCCTCCGGCCGGCACGGCGCATGAAGCACATCAGCCATTCTCTGCAAATTCAGCAATTTATTTGATTTCCTAGCAGATTGGGAAAGTGAGCCTCACTGGACATATGCAGATAAAGCGACTCGGAAAGGAACCCTCCGATGACCGGCAGCGGCACCTGTCCGATCCACCCGTTCGACCGGGACGGCGACGGCGTCAACCGGCCCGGCCCGGAGCTCAACGGCGAGTACCACCGCATCCGCGACGAAAGCGCCACCGGTGCCGCCAGGGTGGAACTCGCCGGCAGGGACATCGAGGCCTGGCTCGTCACCCGCTACGCGGACGTCGTGGAGGTGTCCCGCAACCCGGTGTTCTCCCGCAGCCGGGCCGTGGCCGCCGGCGCCGACCCCGTCGAGGGCCTGGGCGACACCCTCCTCGGCCTGGACGGTGAGGACCACAGACGGCTGCGCGAGCCGATCAAGAAGACCTTCGGCCCGCGGCACGTCGCCACGCTCACCGACGGCATCCGGCGGCGCACCGAAGCGCAGCTCACCCTCATGCGGGAGCAGGGCGAACCGGCGGACCTGCTGACGGCGTTCGCGCTGCCCGTGGCGATGGGCACCATCTCGGACATATTGGGCGTGCCTCCACAGGAGCGCGCGAAGTTCGTCCAGTGGAGCCGGCCCTTCCTCGGCACCGGCCACGACGACCCCGCCGAGGCGCAGCGGGCGCTGTTCTCGATGATCGGCTATCTCGGCGAGATGCTGGAGCAACGGCGCGAGCGGCCGGCCGACGACCTGCTGTCGCAGATCGCCGCGGCGGACCTGCCCGAGGCCCGGGAGGTGATGCTGCCGATCTCACTGATCGTCGGAGGGTGGGAGACCACCGCCTCCTCCACGGCCGCGTTCGTCTACCAGCTGCTGACCCGCCCGTACGAGGGCCACGAGACCGCCTACGCCTATCTCGCCGACCACCCCGAGGCGGTCCCCGGCGCCGTCACCGAACTGGAGCGCATGTACTCCAACAGCGCGGCCGACAGCATGCCCCGCTACGTCACCCGGGACATCGTCCTTCCCGGCGGAGCCCGGCTCCGGAAGGGCGACATCGCCATCCCCAGCCACGACGCCGCCGGCTACGACCGGACGGTGTTCCCCGACCCGTACCGCATGGACTTCGCCCGCCGGTTCACCAGGCAGCCGTTGACGTTCGGGTGGGGCCCCCACCGCTGCGTCGGCCGGCACCTCGGCCACGAGGAGATAGTGATCGCGATCGACACGCTCGTCCGGAACGTCCCCGGCCTGCGGCTGGCCGTGCCCGCCGGCTGCATCGCCTACAAGGCCGACCACGCGGTCACCGGCCCCACCAGGCTCCCGGTCGCCTGGAGCTGACCCCGCCGTCGGCGCCATCCCCGGGCCGAGGTCTCCTAGGCCGAGCCGAGGTAGGCGATGACGGCGGCCACCCGGCGGTGGGTGTCGGGGCTGTTCTCCAGGGCCAGCTTCATGAAGATGGAGTTCACGTGCTTCTCGATCGCGGAGACCGACAGGTGCAGGGCCCGGGCGATGCCCCCGTTGGACAGGCCGTGGGCCATCTCGCGGAGCACGTCGAGCTCCCGGGGCGTCAGGTCGGCCGGCGGTGGCCTGTCGCTGACGCCCCGCTTGGCCAGCAGTCCCTCCACGACCTTGGGATCGATCACCGATCCGCCCGCCGCCACGGAGCGGATCGCGCCGAGCAGCTCGTCGAGGTCGCCGACCCGGTCCTTCAGGAGATAGGCCCGCCCCTCGGTGCCGTCCCTGAACAGGTCGAGCGCGAACATCGCGTCGGAGAACTGCGACAGGACGACGACCCCGATGTCCCGCGAGGCGGCCCGGATGAGGTGGGCGGCGTCGATGCCCTCCATGCCGGGACGCACCAGGTCGGCCGAGCCCGGCATGCGGATGTCGGTCACCACGACGTCGGGCCCCAGCCGCCTGGCGGCGTCGAGCAGCTCGTCCGCGGTGCCCACGGCGGCCACCACCTGGATCTCCCCGGACGACTCCAGGAGCCGGCGGGTGCCCTCGCGCACCAGATAGTGGTCCTCGGCCAGGATGATCCTGAGTTCGGCCGCAGCTGTCATGGACAGGATCCTGCCGGGTCCGGCGGCCCCGTGCATATGAGGATGCCCGCACATCGCGGGGCCGCCGCCCGTGACTACCGCAGGATGCGCGTCTTGACCTTCACGTACTTCAGGTCGACGCCGGTGTCGAGGTTGTCGATGTTCAGGGTCTCCAGGCCGCCCGCGGGGACGTCGATGGAGGCGGTGGCGAACTCGGCCGTCGCGGTGCCGCTCGCGCCGCCCCGGAGCCAGACCTTGACCTTGACGGTGACGCTCTTGCCCGGCTTGACCCGGTCGAACAGGCAGGCGACCTCGCGGCCGTCGGCCTCGCAGTAGGAGCCGGACGGGCCGGTGATCTGGACCTTGCGGGCCTGCTTGGGGGCGTAGCCGCCGATGTAGGCGAGGTCGGTGGCCAGGTCGCCGACGTTCTTGACCTTGAGCGTGTAGGTGATCGTGCCGCCCGCGTAGGCCCGGTGCGGGTAGTAGGCCGTCAGCTTCAGCGGCGACAGCGGCGGCGCCTGCTGGGCGGAGGCCGCCGTGGCCGGGGTGAGGTTCGCGGTCGCGGCGTTCGCGGCCTGGGGGGCGAGCAGCAAGCTTCCCGCCATGGCGACGGTGGCGAAGGCGGTCAGGTGCCGGCGCATGTTCACACTCCAGTGGATCTCGGTTGCTGTGATCATCATGGGAGAGCCCACTTGGAGATCCCTTGCGGGTGACTTACAAAAGTGGCAAAAGGGAGAAGGGTGACGATGGGGACCTGTCGGCCGCGGGATGCCTCCCCGCGGTCAGCGCAGGATCAGGTGGAGATCGCCGAACTCGTGCCAGAGGTACCCCTCGCGCAGCGCCTCCGCGTAGGACCGGGACAGCAGCTCCCCGCCGGTGATCGCGGACAGCATCAGCAGGTGGCTGGAGCGTGGCTCGTGCAGCCCGGTGATCAGCCCGTCCACCACCCGGACCCCGGCCGAGGGCGTGATGACGTGGGAGGTCCAGCCGCGCGCGGCCCTGATCCCGCCGGTCGGCACAGCCCCTTCCGGCGCTCCCGTCCCGCCGCCGGGGAGCGCCTCCGTCCCGCCGCCCGGGAGCGGCCCCGCCGCACCGCCCGGTTCCGGTACGGCCCCGCCGTCCGGGAGCGCGGCCGTCTCCAGCGCCCGCACCACGGTCGTGCCCACCGCGATCACCCGCCCGCCCGCCTCGCGGGTGAGGGCGACCTGCCGTGCGGTGGTCTCGGGGACCTCGAAGCGCTCCGGGTAGGGCGGCTCGTCCTTCTCCGGGGACGCCACGCCCGTGTGCAGCGTGATCGGTGTGACGCCGATCCCGCGCGACACCAGCGCCGTCACCAGATCGGAGGTGAACGGCCGCCCGGCGCTGGGCATCTCCGCGCTGCCCGGCACCACCCCGAACACGGTCTGGTAGGCCTCCAGCGGCCAGTCCCGCTCCACGTAGGAGTAGCGGATCGGCACGCCGTTCCTGCCCAGATAGGCGGGGACCGGGCGGTCGAGCCGGGCCCGCCACAGGCGCGGGGTGCGGCGCTCCAGCAGTCGCAGGGTCGCCCCGCCGGGCAGCGGCAGCCACTCGCCGCCGGCGCCCCCGGTGAAGGGCTCGGTGGCCGAGGCCGTACGGCGGCGCAGCTCGACCAGCCACGTGCCGTCCTCCAGCTCGGTCGAGAAGTGCACCGCCAGCCGGTCCAGGCGGACCGCGGCGGGCAGCGTGGCGGAGTTGTTGACCACCAGCAGGTCGCCGGGGCGCAGCAGGCCGGGCAGCTCGGTGAAGGCGTGATGACCGACCTCTCCGGTCCCGCCGTGGGAGACCAGCAGCCGGACCGCGTCGCGGGAGGGCCCCCGCGCCTCCGGCGGCTCGCGTGCCTCCAGCTCGCCGGGGAGCGTGAAGTCCTCGGTCATGACGTCCGCCGCGAGCCCGCTCCACGTTCCGGCGCTCATGCGCGGCTCACCCTGCCGCTGGCCGGGCGGGTCGCGATCAGGCGCAGCAGCGTCGGGACGACCGTCTCGGGGCCGGGGGCGGCCGCCGCCTCCCCGGCGCCGACCGCGTCGGCGAGCATGACCGTGTTCATCTCGCCGGGGTCCACCCACCAGACCGCCACGTCGGGTTCCTCGGCGGCCAGCACGTTGGACAGCTGGTCCAGGGCGGCCTTGGTCGCGCCGTACCCGCCCCAGCCCTCGTAGGCGCCCACGGCGGCGTCGGAGGAGATGTTGACGACCGCGCCGCGCCGTTCCCGCAGCCCCGGCAGGGTCGCCTGGATCAGCGCCAGCGGGGCCAACACGTTGGTCCTGAACAACGACTCCAGGACGTCCAGGGGATAGGAGGCCAGCGGCGGCAGCGGTACCGCGCCCAGCCCGGAGGCGTTGTTGACCAGCAGGTCCAATCCGCCCCGATCGTGTACGGCGCGCGCCAGCCGGTCCCGGTGGACCGGGTCGGCCACGTCGCCGGCCAGAGCGAGGGCGCCGAGCTCGTCGGCGACGGGTTTGAGCGCGTCGGCGCCGCGGGCGGTCAGGAGCAGCCGCCAGCCGTCGGCGGCGAGGGCGCGGGCCAGTGCCAGGCCGAGGCCGCGGGAGGCGCCGGTGATGAGTGCCGTCTTCGTCATGCCTCCGACGCTAGGAAGCGGGCCCCGCGCGCGCATCGGCCGCGGGACCGGCCGGGGCCCGGCCCATCGGCCTAGGACCGATGGCCGGGTCCGGCGGGCGGCCCGGTTGCCTAGAGTTTGCTCCGTGAGCTCTGCAGGCGAGGACCCCGGTCGTCCCGCGGGGGAGGACCGCGACGGCCTCCTCAACGCGGTCAGCTCCGCCGTGCTCGCGGTGACCCGGCACCTGTCGGTCCGCGAGGTGCTCCAGGTCATCGTCCGCTCGGCGGGGCAGCTGCTGGACGCCCGCTACGCCGCGCTCGGGGTGCCGGACGAGGAGGGGGCGTTCGCCGAGTTCGTCGCCGAGGGCATCTCCGACGAGGAGTGGGAGGCCATCGGCCCGACCCCGCGCCAGCACGGCATGCTCGGGGCGATGTTGCGCGAGGGGGAGCCGGTCCGGCTGGCCGACATCCGCAGGGACCCCCGCTTCGAGTACTGGCCGCGGGCCCATCCGGTGCTCAAGGACTTCCTCGGGGTGCCGATCCGCGACGGCGACCAGGTGCTGGGCATCATCTTCCTGTCCAACAAGCGGACCCCGGGCGGGTTCACCGAGGCCGACCAGCGGCTGCTGACCATGTTCGCCGCGCACGCCGCGATCGCCCTCGCCAACGCGCGCCTGTACGAGAGCGGCCGGGAGCTCGCGCTGGTCGAGGAACGCACCCGGATGGCGCGGGAACTGCACGACGCGGTCACCCAGAAGCTGTTCTCCCTGCGCCTGACCGCCCAGGCGGCGGTCGCGCTGGTGGCCCGGGACCCCTGCCGGGCGGTGGAGGAGCTGGAGCGCGTGGGACGGCTGGCCGGGGAGGCCCTGGCCGAGCTCCGCGCGGTGATCGTGGAGCTGCGCCCGGCGGAGCTCGACCGGCACGGCCTGGCCGAGACCCTCCGCAAGCAGGTCCGCCTGCTGGACCGCATCCACCCGGCGTCGTTCACCTTCGAGGAGAACCCGGTGTGCGCGCTCGGGCCGGCGGCCGAGACGGCCCTGCTGCGGGTGGCCCAGGAGGCGCTGCACAACGCCTCCCGGCACGCCGGGGCCGGGGCGGTGGCCGTACGGCTCGGCTGCGAGGACGGTTGGGTCGTGCTGGAGGTGCGCGACGACGGGACCGGCTTCGACGTCGCCGCCGCCTCGGGGCGGGGACTGGGCATCGCCTCGATGAACGACCGGGCCCAGGCTCTGGGCGGGAGCGTGCGGGTGACCTCGGAGCCGGGCCGGGGCACGGTGGTCAGGATGGAGGTGCCCGTGTGAGCGCGGAGGAGGGGGCCGGGATGATCCGGGTGCTGATCGCCGACGACCATCCGGTCGTCCGGCAGGGGCTGCGCACGTTCCTGGACCTCCAGGACGACCTGGAGGTGGTGGGCGAGGCGGCCGACGGGACCGAGGCGCTGGCCCTGACGGAGTCGCTCTCCCCCGACGTGCTGCTGCTCGACCTGAAGATGCCGGTCCTGGACGGCCTGGGGACGCTGGAACGGCTGGCGGAGCGAGGACCGTCGCCGCGCGTGCTGGTGCTGACCTCGGTCAGCGACCGGGGCGACGTGGCCCCGGCCATGCGGGCCGGGGCCGCCGGGTTCCTCTACAAGGACGTCGAGCCCATGGCGCTCGTGCGGGCCATCCGCGCGGTCCACGAGGGCCAGGTCCTGCTGGCCGCCGAGGCCGCCGAGGCCGTGCTCGCCGCTCCCGTCCCGGGACCGGCCGCCGCGGGACCGGCCTCCGCGGGGGCGGCCGAGCCGGTGGCGCCGCTGACCGACCGCGAGCGCGAGGTGCTCACCCTGATCGCCTCGGGCCGGTCCAACCGCGAGATCGCCCGGGACCTGGCGGTGGCGGAGAAGACGGTCAAGACCCACGTCTCCAACGTCCTGATGAAGCTCGGGGTCCAGGACAGGACCCAGGCCGCGCTGTACGCCGTACGGCACGGCCTGGCCTGAACCGCCGCACGGCGCCGGACCCGGGCCCGGCGTCAACCCGGGAGCCGGGCTCAGACGAGTTCGGTGATGGCGTGGTGGGCGGCCACCCGGGCCCGCCGTACGGCGCGGTCGAGGTCGCGCAGGGCCTGGCTCCTGACGGCGACCTGGCCCGAGGTCAGGCCGCGGTCGTCGGCCATGCGGATCACCGCCGCCAGCCGGGCGGCCAGGGCGGCGACCCGGTGGGCGCGGGCGGGATAGCCGGGGGCCAGGCCGTCGCTGTCGGCCCGCACCGGCCGGTGGCCCTGGGCGGGCCCCTCCACGCCGCGCAGGGCGTCGGTCGCCGCGTGCATGGTGAGGGTCAGATCGCGCTCGGCCTCGGCCAGGGAGGGCACGTCCGGAACGTTGGCGGCGGCGTCGAACATCTCCCAGCGCACTCCGGCGTACGATGATCCGCGGCGGTCCCGCACCGGGACCAGCCCGAGGCACCTGCCGGGAAGCACGGCGACCGCCGCCTGTCCGGCCTCGATGGCCGCGGCGTTGAAGGGGGGCGGTCCGGTGAGCCCGAGCGGGTCGCCGGCGACGGGGAGCGCCAGGCGCAGCGACGTCATGCCCTCGACGCGCAGGTCGGCCAGGAGGCTCCGCAGCGGGACGTCCCCGTCGGGACCGGCGGCGAGCTGGGGCCCGCCCTGGCGTTCCACGCGGTCGGCGGCCTCGTCGAGACCGGCCCGGCCGGTGAGCCATGCGTTGCCCCAGCAGACGAGTGTGGCCGAGATCGGTGAATCAGGGTGCACCGGTCCACGATATGTCCTCGCACTGCAATAGGTTTTGTTCGAGCGATTCTCAAGGAGGCGTTGGGGCATGGGCGGTCAGGTGCTTCGGTTGCAGGACGTCACCGTCCGCAGAGACGGTGCGGCCCTGCTGCGGAACATCGACTGGACCGTCCACGAGGACGAACGGTGGGTCGTCATCGGCCCCAACGGCGCGGGCAAGACGACGCTGCTGCAGGTCGTGGGGGCCATGCTGTTCCCCTCAGAGGGCGTGGTGGAGATCCTGGGCGAGCGGCTCGGCCAGACCGACGTCTTCGACCTGCGGCCCCGGATCGGCCTCGCCAGCGCCGCGCTGGCCGAGAAGGTCCCGCAGGACGAGAAGGTCATCGACCTGGTGCTCACCGCCTCCTACGCGATCCTCGGCCGCTGGACGGAGGAGTACGACTCCAACGACGTCACCCGGGCCGTCGAGCTGATCGACCAGTTCGGGTGCGCCCACCTGATCCGGCGCCGCTTCGGCACGCTGTCGGAGGGCGAGCGCAAGCGGGTGCAGATCGCCAGGGCGCTGATGCCGGACCCCGAGCTGCTCCTGCTCGACGAGCCCGCGGCCGGGCTCGACCTCGGCGGCCGGGAGGACCTGGTGCGCCGCCTGGCGATGTTCGCCGGCGACCCCAAGGCCCCGACGATGGTGCTGGTCACCCACCACGTGGAGGAGGTGCCGGTCGGGTTCACCCACGCCCTGCTGCTGCGGCACGGCTCCGTGGTCGCCCAGGGCCCGATCGAGCACGTGATGACCGCCGACAACCTGGCGCACACCTTCGGCATCCCGCTCAGCCTGGAGCGGGGATCCGACGGGCGCTGGTATGCCCGGGCACATCAGTTCTGAGTCGTTATGGCTTGACCGGGGTAAACAAAAGTAAAAGGAAATATCCTTCCCGAGACGAGAGATCCACTTGATTCGACCGTCCGGAGTGGCCGTATGGAACCACCGCTTGTCGTCGCTCTCATCGTGGTGGCCATCGCGGCGTTCGCGCTGATCCGGACGATCCGGATCGTCCCGCAGGCCACGGCCGGGATCGTGGAGAGGCTCGGCCGTTACCACCGCACGCTCCTGCCCGGTCTGAACCTGGTCGTGCCCTTCATCGACCGGATCAAGGGCACGATCGACCTGCGCGAGCAGGTCGTGTCGTTCCCGCCGCAGCCGGTCATCACCTCCGACAACCTCGTGGTCTCCATCGACACCGTGATCTACTTCCAGGTCGTCGACCCCCGGGCCGCCACCTACGAGATCGCCAACTTCCTGACCGGCGTCGAGCAGCTCACCGTGACCACGCTGCGCAACGTGGTCGGCGGCATGGACCTGGAGCGCACGCTCACCTCCCGCGAGGAGATCAACACCGAGCTGCGCGGGGTGCTCGACGAGGCCACCGGCAAGTGGGGCATCAGGGTCAACCGGGTCGAGCTCAAGGCGATCGACCCCCCGGCCTCCATCCAGGACTCGATGGAGAAGCAGATGCGCGCCGACCGCGACAAGCGGGCCGCCGTGCTCGCCGCCGAGGGCCAGAAGCAGGCGGCCATCCTCACGGCCGAGGGCCAGAAGCAGGCCGTGGTCCTCAAGGCGCGGGGCGAGGCGGAGGCCGCGGTGCTCAAGGCGCAGGCCGATGCCGAGGCCAAGGCGATGCGGGCCAAGGGCGAGGCCGACGCGATCGCCATGGTCTTCAAGGCCATCCACGAGGGCAAGCCCGACCAGCAGCTGCTGGCCTACCAGTACCTGCAGACGCTGCCGCAGATCGCCAAGGGCGACGCCAACAAGGTGTGGATCGTGCCCTCGGAGATGGGTAAGGCCCTGGAAGGGCTGGGCGGCCTGTTCTCGCACATGACGGGCGAGAGCGGCGGCGTGGTGCCGGCCTCCGGCGCCAACGGCGCCGGCCCGGAGGTCGCGGGCGGCCCCGACACCGCGGGCCGGGACGCCCACGGCAGGGAGGTCTCCGGCCGCGAAGTCCCCGGGAAGGACGGCTAGCTCGGGGACGTCCCCCGAGAGGACACCCGGGCGGGGAGCTGCCGGGAGAGGACACCCGGGGCGGAGACCTGCCGGGAAAGGACACCCCGCCACCGGCCGGGCCGTGCACCCCTCCTAAGGTGCGGTGAAGTGCCGTGCACCGTTCACGGGCGCGAGCCGTACGAGTGAGGAGGGCGCATGACGCCATGGGAGGCCGTCGCGATCTTCGCGGCCGGTGTGGGGGCCGGGGGCATCAACGCCGTCGTCGGCTCGGGATCGCTGATCACGTTTCCGACGATGGTGGCGGTCGGGCTGCCGCCGATCGTGGCCAACGTCTCCAACAACATCGGCCTGGTGCCCGGGTCGCTGACCGGGGCGCTGGGCTACCGCGCCGAGCTGAAGGGGCAGCGCGAGCGGCTGCTCCGGCTGGGGACCGGATCGGTCGTCGGCTCCCTCATCGGCGGCGTGCTCCTGCTCTTCCTGCCCGCCTCCACCTTCAACGTGATCGTGCCGATCCTGATCGGCCTGGCGTGCGTCCTGGTGGTGCTCCAGCCCAAGCTGAACGGGTGGCTGAACGCCTGGCGCGAGCACGCCCACCCGCACGGCGGCCCCTGGCTCTGGCTCGGCGTCTTCGCGGCCGGCGTCTACGGCGGCTATTTCGGCGCGGCCCAGGGCGTGCTGCTCATCGGGTTGCTCGGGATCTTCCTCGACGACGACCTGCAGCGGGTGAACGCCGCCAAGAACGTGCTGTCCCTGCTGGTCAACGCGACGGCGGCGGTGCTGTTCATCATGATCGCGGAGGTGGACTGGATCGCGGTGCTGCTGGTGGCGGCGGGCGCGACGATCGGCGGTTTCCTCGGCGCCAGGGTGGGCCGCCGGCTGCCCGCCCCGGTGCTGCGCGGCTTCATCGTCTGCGTCGGCGTCGCCGCGATAATCAAACTGGTGTACGGATAAAACCTACACATTATGGGTATAAATCCGGCATGAAGGGCGACAGGGTAGAGATCATCATCGACGCGGGAGGCACCTCGCGTACGTACGAGGTCGAGGCGACCAAGGCGGGTCGCCGGGTGGAGGTCGCCAACCAGCGTGGCGGCGTCGTCGAGGTGAGTGAGGTCACCCGGAGCGGTACGGCGGTGCGTACCGCCCGGTTCATGTCGAGCCGGATCCTGGCCTTGGTCGAACATCCCGCCGACGCCGACGGCGCGGACGACTGACCCGGGGCGCGCCCGGCCGGTCCGTGTGCCGGCGGGCGCGCGGGCCGTCAGGTGTGCGAGGGGCGCACCTGGATGATGCCGTCGCGGCGGATCCGCGTGTCGAAGGACGGCTGCGGCGCGGTCCCGGGCCCGTGCACGACGGCGCCGTCCGACAGCCGGAAGGTGGTCCCGTGCCACGGGCACACCACGCAGGTGGTCCCGTTCTCGGCGACCAGCCGTCCCTGGTGCAGCGGCCCGGCCAGGTGCGAGCAGCGGTCGGCGAGCACCGTCACCGTCTCGCCGACCCGCAGCACGAACAGGTCGATGTAACCCAGCCGCCGGGCCACCGGACGGCCGTCGGGCAGGTCCTTCAGGGCGCACAGGTCGTGCCAGCCCAGCGGGACCAGGTGGGTGACCACTTCGGCGTGGTTGGCCCCGGCCGCCTGCCGGTAGGCCATGTGGCCGCCCAGGTAGCCGCCGGCGCCGGCCGCCGCCAGCCCCGCGAACGACAGCGCGCGCCCGGCGCGCTCCCGCCCGGTCAGCCGCATCACCAGCGAGGCGGTGTAGAGGCCGACCGCGGCCAGGTTGGCGGCCGCGTGCACGAGCCCGACCCGCTGCTGCTCCCGGTGCAGCGAGGACCAGTCGGTGATCCCGGCCGCCGCGGTCGGGATCGCGCCGCCCAGGCCGGTCAGGAGCACCGCCCGCGTCGCGCGGGGGTCGGCCTTGACCACGTCGAGCACCGCGGTGGTGAACATGCAGCCCACGGTGAGGGTGGCCAGCGGAGGGTGAAGGGGTTTGCCGAGCGGGACCCCGTGCAGCAGGTCACGCAGCGGCCCCGGCCCGATCCGCTGGCGCACCGCCTTGGCGAGCGCCCGGATCGGGCGATCGGTTCTGGAGGACCTCTCGATCCGTCCGGCGAGATCGATCGGAGGCACCAGTTGTCTGAGGCTCCGGCGCCCCGTTTTGACTGTTTCCTTCACCATCGCCCCCTCTCAAGCAATAGGGACCTACCCGGGAACCACGTTATGCACGCGCCAGATGTCCCCGGCTGATGGAGAGTTCGATGATCTCGGTGGCGTAGGCCCCGAGCGTCGGCGATCCCTCTTCTATGATCTTCACCTTCTCCAGGACCTGCTCGGCCGTCACCTTGTAGAGCGACCAGGTGCCGCCCTCGTTGTGGTGGTTGGCCATGATCGGAGCGATCCGGTCCAGGGCCTTGGCGAAGCGGGCCTCGGGGGTCTTGCGCTCCTCGAACTCGTCCCAGAGCGCGCGCATCCGCTTGGCCTGGTCGTCGGGGAGCAGCCCGAAGATCCGGTCGGCGGCCTTGCGCTCGATGCCGAGCTGGGCCTCGACGGCCGAGTTGTCGTAGATGAACGTGTCACCGGCGTCGATCTCGACGATGTCGTGGACGAGCAGCATCGCGACGACCCTGTCCATGTCGGTGCCGGGCGGCGCGTGCTCGGCCAGAACCATCGCCAGCATGCCCACGTACCACGAATGCTCGGCGTCGTTCTCCCGCCGGGATCCGTCCATCAGGGTGTTTCGGCGGACGATGCGTCTGAGCTTGTCGATCTCCATCGCGAAGGCGAGCTGGGACTGCAGACGATCCTGTTCTGGAGGGGTGGTCACCCGCGCAAGCCTAGTCCGCGCGGGCGGCCGATTCCCGATCGGCCATGCGATCAGACGGGAGCGAGCGTGACCGGAACCCCGTTGAACACGGCGTTGCCCGAGGGAACGTCGATCTCCGACTCGTCCGTCAGAGTGTTCACACTCACTCCGGCGTGCTCGGACGCGACCCGTTGCGTGCTCTCGGCGTGGCCCCAGCCGTGGGGCAGGCTCACCACCCCGGGCATGATCGCGTCGGTCGGCTCCAGCGGCACGGTCAGCTCCCCGGCGGCGCTGCGGACCACGGCGTGCCCGTCGAGCCCGAGCCGGGCCACGTCCTGCGGGTTGATCTGCAGCGTGCACCGGTTGCTCCCGCCGACCAGCGGGCCCACGTTGTGCAGCCAGCTGTTGTTGGAGCGCAGGTGGCGCCGGCCGATCAGCACCATCTCCGCGGGCGGCGCGGCCAGCCGCCCGCGCAGCCGTACGACGTCCTCGACCAGCTGCGGCGGGGCCAGCTCCACCCGGCCCGAGGCCGTGCACAGCACCTCCGCCAGCCGCGGTCGCAGCGGGCCGAGGTCGATCCCGTGCGGGGCGTCCAGGAGCGCCTGCAACGACAGGCCGTAGGGTCCGAGCTTGAGCATGGCGTCCAGGCGCTGTTCCGCCCCGTTGCCGCCCTGCAGGCCGGCGCGCAGTTCGGCCGGGTCCCGGCCCTCGACGGGCGAGCCGGGGGTCTCGACGGCCCTGCGCAGCATCTGGTCGATGATCAGCTCGTCCAGCAGGGCCGGGTCGGCCTGCGCCCCCTGGCCGGAGGCGATCATCGTCAGCCGGGCGAGGATCTCCGCCTCGGTGGGCCGGTCCGGCTCCGGCGGCAGCACCGGCGGGGAGAACCTGGTGTAGTTGCGCACGGCGAAGGGCAGCAGCGCGAAGTCGTAGTGCGGCGTCCGCATCACCGGGGGCGGCGGCAGGATCACGTCCGCGTGCCGGGTGGTCTCGTTGAGGTAGGGGTCGACGCAGACCATGAACTCCAGGCCGCCGAAGGCCCGGTCCAGCCGGGTCCCGTTCGGCGCCGACAGCACAGGGTTGCCCGCCACCGTCACCAGCGCCCTGACCTGCCCCTCGCCGGGGGTCTCGATCTCGTCGGCGAGGGTGGCCACGGGCAGCTCCCCGTTCGCCTCCGGCAGCCCGCGGACGCGGCTGTGCCAGCGGCCCGTGGCGTACGGCTTGCGCCTGCGGCCGATCTCGACCGCGGGCTTGGCGAACATCACGCCGCCGGGCCGGTCGAGGTTGCCGGTCAGGACGTTGATCACGTCCACCAGCCACTGCGCGACGGTCCCGAACTCGGCGGTGCAGGTGCCGATGCGGGCGTAGACGGCGGCCGTGGGGGCCGCGGCCAGCTCGCGCGCCAGCCGCTCGACGGTCTCGGCGGGGACCCCGCACAGCTCGGCCACGGCCTTGGGGGAGAACTCCGCGGCCAGCTCCCGCATCTCAGCCAGGCCCTCGGCCTCGATGCCGGCCGAGGTGAGATCCTCGGCGAAGAGCGTGTGGACGATGCCGAACAGCAGGTAGGCGTCGGTGCCGGGCCGGACGAACAGGTGCTCGTCGGCCAGGGCGGCGGTGCGGGTGCGACGGGGGTCGACGACCACGAACCGGCCGCCCCGCGCGCGCAGCGCCTTCAGCCGGCCGGGGAAGTCGGGCGCGGTGCACAGCGAGCCGTTGGACTCCAGCGGGTTGGCGCCGAGCATCAGCAGATAGTCGGTGCGGTCGAGGTCGGGCACGGGGATGGCGAGCGGGTCGCCGAACATCAGCCCGCAGGAGACGTGCTTGGGCATCTGGTCGGCGGTGCTGGCGGAGAAGACGTTGCGGGTGCCCAGGGCCCGGATCAGCGGCGCGCCGTACAGGGCGCCGGCCATGGAGTGCGCGTTCGGGTTGCCCAGGTAGACGGCCAGGGACTGGCGGCCGTGCGTCTCGATCACCGAGGTGAGGCCCCGCTCGACGACGCGGAAGGCCTCCTCCCAGGAGACCTCGGCCCACGCCTGTCCGGTGCGGACCATCGGGGCGCGCAGGCGGTCGGGGTCCTCGTCGAGGCGGCCGAGGCTGGCCCCCTTGGGGCAGATGAACCCCCGGGAGAAGGGGTCGTCGGGATCGCCCTTCACCGAGGTGACGTGCCCGGTGTCGTCAAGCGTGAGCCGCAGGCCGCAGACGGCCTCGCAGAGGGGGCAGGTCCGGTGCGCGGTTCTCATCGGTACTCCTGGGTTCGACGAATGGACTCATCATTACCCGGTACCGGTGGGGAAAGGAAGACCCGGGGGCGCAGGCCGTGGCCGTCCCGCCGGTGGCGGCGGGAACCCAGATCGTGCTCGTGAGGGCGAGGAACGGCCACCAGGCGTCCCCGCGCAGGGCGGCGGCGAGCGTCAGGATCGTGGCGGCGCCGATGATCGCCGCCAGGGCGATCTCCGTCCGCCGCCGGTGGAACCGCCCGGGAGACGCCGGGCGCCGGGACCGCCGGCCAGGCGTCGGCCGCGGGAACCACCGGAGAGAAGTCAGCCGTCGGAACCGCCGGAGAGACGTCGGCCGCTGGAGCGGTCCGGGGACGTCCAGCGGCCGGTGGGAGGTTTCGCGGTGATCATGCAGCGACATTCTCGCTCACGCTCTCGGCATATATCCGCTCCGCCTTCTGCAGGTCGAAGAGGGGATTGCGATAGCGGCGGGCCCCGAAACCCGTCTTTTCGACGCTCCAGCCGAGCCGGTAGGCCCATTCATCCTGGTCCATGCACAGTTCCCGGTCGGTGTGCTCGATCAGACGGGCGATCCAGGTTTTGAATCCGGAAATCCCGTTGATGGCGTGGAGGCACATGGGAGGCTCCTTTCGTGGCTTCGATGCGGAGCTCTTGTGGCAATCGGGCTGGTGGCCGCCGGCCCGGTGCGTTCTTCGCCCTTTCCGGGCCCCTTGCGATGTGTGCGACCGTGAGCCGTCGCCTGCTGCTCTTCCCGTCTCCGCCGCGGTGCGCCTCCTCGATGTCCCGGCGGCTGCGCGCCGCCCTCGTGCCCCCGGGTGGGACTCTGTAAGCAGATGGTCCTCCCCGATGTCAAATGCTGCAATACCTCCACTGGAAATATCGGAAAAATTCGAGTGCAACCCCTCGTGCAAGTTGCATAGAAGGGGAGGGGGAGGCGGTAGAGGGCGGGGAGGGGGTGTCCCCGGAGCGGGACGGGCGCGAGAGGCGACCGGGGGCCGCGGTTCTCCGGAAAACAAGGGGACCGACTCCCGTGACCGGTGCGAAGGTTCTATAGACAACCTCCTTTCGCTGGACTGCTAATAGGGGGCTGCAAGGTACTAATACCGGTGACGTCGCCGCAGTATCCCGTGCAACTTGCAGTACCATGAGCCGGGAGTCTCTGATCGAAGGACCTGACGAGTCCATTGGCGATACACCTTCATATCGGTGAGAGGGGTCCGGACGGTGCCCGAGCGTGGGAGTCCTACCGTTCGCCGGCTCAGGCTCGGGCAGCAGTTGCGCCGGTTGCGCGAACGCCGTGACCTGAGCGGTGAGGACGTCGCAACGAGATTGAAATGGTCGGCGTCTAAGGTCAGTCGCATCGAGAACGCCAAGACCATGCCGCGAAGAAGTGACGTCGAAGCCCTCGCCGAGCTTTATGAGGTAGGCGCGGTCCTGCAACAGGAGTTACTCGAGCTTCACCGTGATGCGGCACGGCGAGGGTGGTGGGAGGACTATTCTGGCTCCCTGCCCCAGGAGTACACGACCCTGCTGGGGCTGGAGGTGGAGGCCGTCTCCGCGCTGAACTGGGAACCCCAGATCGTGCCCGGTCTCCTGCAAACCGAGGACTACGCCCGCGAGGTCATCCGTTCCACGCAGGCGATCACCCGGATTCCTCCGGGGGAGTTCCGCAGCCGGGTCGAGGCACGGATGGCCCGGCAGGAGCTCATTCTCAGGAGCGTGGACCCGCTCAGACTCTGGGTGGTGCTGGACGAGTCGGTGTTGCTGCGCCGTTTCGGCGGCGCGACGGTGATGCGTGACCAGCTCGAACGGTTGGTCGAGCTGTCCAGGCTGCCGAACGTCCGGGTGCAGGTCCTGTCCCTGGACAGGGAGCACCCGGTGAACACCGGTTCCTTCTTCCATCTCAAGTTCCCCGAGTTCCACGACGTGGTGTACCTGGAGGCGCTCCACAGCGCGTGGTTCGTCGAGGACGAGGAGATGGCCTACGACTACGAGATCGCCTTCGACCGTCTGCAGTCGGAGGCGTTCGGCGTCGACGCGTCACGAGAGATCATTCAGAAAACTGTCGAAGAACGTTGGAGATAAAGCCCCCAATCGTGGAGTGGCCGTCCCAGCGGGAATCGAAGGCGCTTCCCGTTAAAGGAGATAACCAACATGTATGAAGCCGAGATTGCGGGCGCCGCATGGAAGAAGAGCGCCCGCAGCGCCGCGAACGGGCAGTGTGTCGAGGTCGCCCGCCTTTCTGATGGAAAAGTGGGCGTCCGGGACAGCAAGAACCAGCAGGGTCCCGTTCTGATCTTCACACCGGGTGAATGGGACGCCTTCGTGGGAGGCGTCAAGGACGGCGAGTTCGATATGTGACGTCGTTCCCCATCCCGTTTTCGACAGCTTCGACGCCCGCCGCCCGGGGGCCGGCCCGAGAAGACGCCCCCGGCGGAGCGCGCCGCGCGCCCGCGGGAGACAGCAGACGGCTCGCCCCGCGAGGGTGCGGGCCGCCTGTCGCGTCCTGGGCCTGGACACGACGTCTCGGCCTGAACGCGACGTCTCGGCCTGAACGCCGAGGTCAACGAGCGTCCCCGGTTTCGGGCACGGGGGCCTGTCGCGTGGCGAGTCGTCGCGCTCATCGCGGCCGAGGTGGCATGCTCGGATAACGATGGACACCTATACGCGCCGCCTCGGTGTGGCCACCGCCGCCGCCGCATCCGTTCTGCTCGCCGCGGCCTGCACCGCGGCGGAGTCGTCGACCCCGGGGGCGGTGCCGGACGTGGTGGAGAAGCCGACCACCTCGGCCGAGCCCACGGCCCCCGCGCGCAAGCCGTTCACCATCTCCTTCGGCGGCGACGTGCACTTCGAGGGCGTCCTGCGCAGCAGGCTGGACGCCGATCCGCGCACCGCGCTGGGCCCCATCGCGAAGGTGCTGCGCAAGGCCGACCTCGCGATGGTGAACCTGGAGACCGCGATCACCACCGGCGGCACCCCCGCGCCCGGCAAGCAGTACACCTTCCGGGCCCCCGCCAGCGCGCTCACCGCGCTGAAGGCGGCCGGGGTGGACGTGGCGTCCATGGCCAACAACCACGGCATGGACTACATGCAGAGCGGCCTGGCCGACTCCCTGGCCGCGGTCAGGCGCTCGAAGTTCCCGATCGTGGGCGTGGGCAAGAACGAGGCCGAGGCCTACAAGCCGTGGCGGACGACCGTCAACGGCAACCGGGTGGCGATCATCGGTGCGACCCAGGTGCTCGACGCCGAGTTCATCTCCTCCTGGACGGCCTCCGGCAGCAAGGGCGGTCTGGCCTCGGCCAAGAACGAGGCGCGGCTCATCCAGGAGGTGCGCAAGGCGCGCCGTACCTCCGACACCGTCATCGTGCACCTGCACTGGGGCACCGAGCTGCAGAAGTGCCCGAACGAGGCGCAGCGCGGCCTGGCGCCCAAGCTGGTGGCGGCCGGCGCCGACGTGGTGGTGGGCGGCCACGCCCACATCCTGCTCGGCGGCGGTTACCTGAGGAACGCCTACGTCAACTACGGCCTGGGCAACTTCGTCTTCTACAACTGGGGACCGGACACCGGCAGGACCGGCGTGCTCACGCTGACGATCGACGGCCGTAAAGTGATCAAGGACCAGTGGACCCCGGCCGTGATCCAGGGCGGGGTGCCGATCCCGCTCACCGGCGCGAACAGGCAGCAGGCCCTCACGAACTGGAAGGCGCTGCGCGGATGCACGGGGCTGGCGGCCAAGCCGGGCAAATCCGCCGATTGATTCAGAGGGCCTGACCTGGCGGGGATAGGCAGGCAAGATGGTGGGGTGTCCACCCTGCCTGTCGAGGAGTCCGGTGAGGCTCCCCTGCGGCGCCAGCCCTCCCAGCGGCGTAGCGCGCGACGCGTCGAGCGGATGCTCGACGCGTGCGCCGACCTGTTGGACGAGATCGGCTACGAGGCGCTGTCCACCACGCGAATCGCCGAGCGCGCCGGTGTCGCGATCGGCTCGATCTACCAGTTCTTCCCGGACAAGAAGGCCATCACCCAGGCGGTGACCCGGCGCCACGTGGAAAGGTTCATGTCGCGCATCGGCACGCGCTTCCTGTCGGAGGACTACTCCGGCTGGTGGGACGCCGTCGACGCGATCATCGACGAGTACGTCGAGATGCACCGCACCGTCCCCGGTTTCCGCTCCCTGCACTTCGGCGACGTGGTCGACCTCAACCTGCTCGACGGGGTGTCCGACAACAACACGGTGATCGCCGGGCGTCTGCGCGGACTGCTCCTGCAGGAGTACGGCCTGGCCGACAGCGAGGAGTTCGACCTCGCCATCATGGTCGCGGTCGAGGCGGGGGACGCGGTGCTGAAGCTGGCCTTCCGCCACGACCCCGAGGGCGCCCCGCAGATCGTCCAGGAGGCCAAGCGGCTGATCCGGGGCTATCTGAGCCGCCAGTTCGCCGACGCCGCCCCCTGAGGACCGGACGCCGCCGCTGGGGGACCGGACGCCGCCCTGAGGACCGGACGCCGTCCTGAGCCCGGAGTCCCCGTGCGGCGGGTCTCAGCCGAGGGGACGCCCGGAGGACCAGATCCGGTCGGGAGGCTCGGCCAGGGGCTTGGGCGGGGATCCGCCGAGCGGGTCCACGACCTCCGGAGGCTTCCTGACGACCGTGCCCTGGACGGTCTCCGACACCGCGGCGATCTCTCTCCGCTCCCGGGCCTTGCGCCTGCGCTCGCGTTCGGCCGCCCGGACCGCCTTCTCGAAGGCGTCGGCGGGCGCGGGCACGGTCACGGTGCGCGGGGTCTTCCGGTCGGGCTCGCGCCGTTCCGAGCGCTCCGCCTCGCAGAGCCTGGAGGCGGCCACCGCCGCGACCATCCGATCCTGCCGGGCGAGCTGTTCCTCGCGGAGGCGTTCCTCCAGGGAGGCGAGACGGTGATGCGCCCGGTCGACGGCGTCCAGCCTCGCGGAGAGGTATCCCGCGGAACCGGGGACCACCACGGACAGGACGGTCATGCACGCCAGAGTGAAGGTCATCTGCCGGGAAACGCCCATCGCAGCTCCTTCGAACGACATCACTCCGCCGGCGGGAGGCGTCCCGGGTATGCCCGTCCCCCTCAGACGACACGCGCGACGTCACCAATTGCAGACATGTGGTTGCTTAACCGATACCTGTTATTGGGCGGACGAAGCAGAGCCTCGCTCGGTACGCTCGGCGATGTGGCGCATGTGACACGTGAGCACCTTGATCGGCTTCTTGAGCGGGCACTGCTTGCCGATGATCACGAAAGTCTCGCCCGGCGGCTGGAAGCCCTGGTCGAGGCCTACGTGTCCGGCGATGTCCCGCGGGCGGTCATTCTCATATTGGCCGCCGAGGCGTGGCGGCAGGCCGGACAGCCGGCCCGCGCTCTCGACTGCTTCCAACGGGCGGTGGACGACGGGGGCGACACGGGCGTCGATCCGCGTGCCGGGATCGCCGACACGCTGTTCGAGCTCGAACGGCCCAAGGAGGCCCGGGAGGTGATCGCGGCTATCCGGGAGCGCGGAGAGGTCTCCCCGGCCACCGCGCTGACCGTCGCCGAGACGCTCGCCGCCTACGGGGACCCGCGCGAGGCCCACGTCTGGGCCACCGAGGGCGCCGTGGCGGCGGCCCCGGACAGCGAGGAACGGGTGGCGCTCCTGCGCGTGCGCTACCTGATCCGGGTGGACCTCGGACTTCCCGAGGACGAGATGGACGCGCTGCTCGACCTGTCGCGCTGACCGCGGTCCGCAACGTCTGCGGTCCGCAACGTCCGCGGTCCGCACCGCCGTGGGCGGTGCCGTCCGCGGTCCGTGCTGCCCGCCGGTCATACCGTCCGGCGGCCGTACCGTCCGTCCGTCATGCCGTCCGCCGGCCGTAACGCCTGTCGGTCGTGCCGTGCGGGCGGCGCGTGCCGACCGGTCGGGGATCGTGCCCGTCGCGGGGTCTCAGCCGAACGGCAGGACCAGCGCGGGCGCGGGCGGAGGCGTGGTCGCGGACGGCGTCCGCGGAGCCGGGCGGGCGGGCCTGGCGGGGCGGTCGGCTCTCGGGCCGGGACGGGACGAATCCTGCCCCGGACCGGACCTGACCGGGACGCGCGGCCCGATCACGCGGGGCGCCGGCTCCACCGCGATCTCCGGCGGGGTCCGGTACGGCACCGGCAGGGACAGGACCGTGCCGGTCGACAGGGCTCCCGCCGCGTCCCGCAGCCGCGGCACCGACGGCACCCCGGCCGTGAAGCCCGCGCGGGTCGCCGGCGCGCCGGGAAGCCCCGGCAGGTCCGGGGTGGGCAGCAGCATCTCCACCCGATCCAGGCCGGGACGCCCGGGAGGGCCGAAGGGCAGGGCGGGGAAGCCGATGGCCGCCGCCACCCCCCCGGCGTCGGCGAGGCTGAGCACGGCGGAGGCCATGGAGAGCCCTTCCAGGCCGGCCACCCTGGCCAGCCGGTCGGCCAGGGGCCGGGACTCGGGGGCGAAGGGATCGGCCTGGGGATCCACGAGGGAGTCGAGGAGGGAGCCAGCGAAGGGGCCGGCGAGGGGATCGACGGCGAAGGGGCCGGCGAGGGAATCGGCGGGGAGCTGACCGGCGGTGACACGCCCGGTGGAGGACGAGACGCCCGCGCCGGCCGGGGCGGGCGCCGCCCATCCGGCCAGGGCCGCGAGCGTCACGGCCGTGAGGATTCCCCCCATGTTCCGCGGCACGTTCGACATGCGCACCCCCTGTTACCTTCGGCGGCCTGACGACTGCCGAAGGTAACAGCGGGAGCCGAGCCGGGAGGGCGCTTGACCCGATCCTGGCCGAGCCCTTACCGGGACGATGGAATCGCCCCCGGGAGCACCCGGGGGCGAAGGGCTCAGCCCCGTGCCGGAGCGATGGTCAGCGAGTCCCGCGCGTCGTCGAGGTCCACCAGGACCTCGTCGCCGTCCTTGATCTCTCCGGAGAGCACCTTCCTGGCCAGCGAGTCGCCGATGGCCGACTGGACCAGCCGGCGCAGGGGCCGCGCGCCGTACAGGGCGTCGTAGCCGGTCAGCGCCAGCCACTCGCGCGCCGCCGGGGTCACGGTGAGCGTGAGCCGCCGGTCGGCCAGCCGCCTGGCCAGGTGCGCGACCTGCAGATCCACGATCTTGGACAGTTCCTCGGTGCCGAGCGCCTCGAACAGGATCACGTCGTCGAGCCGGTTCAGGAACTCCGGCTTGAAACGGCCGCGCACCGCCTCCATCACGGACTCGCGCTGGGTCTCCTTGTCCAGCTTCGGGTCCACCAGGAACTGCGATCCGAGGTTGGAGGTGAGGATCAGGATCGTGTTGCGGAAGTCGACCGTACGGCCCTGGCCGTCGGTGAGCCGCCCGTCGTCCAGGACCTGCAGGAGGATGTCGAAGACCTCGGGGTGGGCCTTCTCGACCTCGTCCAGCAGCACCACGGTGTACGGCCTGCGCCGCACGGCCTCGGTGAGCTGGCCGCCCTCCTCGTAGCCGATGTATCCGGGAGGGGCGCCGACCAGGCGGGCGACGCTGTGCTTCTCGGAGTACTCGCTCATGTCGATGCGGACCATGGCCCGCTCGTCGTCGAACAGGAAGTCCGCCAGCGCCTTGGCCAGTTCGGTCTTGCCGACGCCGGTGGGGCCGAGGAACAGGAAGCTGCCGGTCGGCCGGTCGGGGTCGGCGATGCCCGCGCGGGCGCGCCGTACCGCGTCGGAGACGGCCTGGACGGCCTCGCGCTGGCCGATCAGGCGCCGGCCCAGCTCCTCCTCCATGCGCAGCAGCTTGGCGGTCTCGCCCTCCAGCAGGCGGCCCGCGGGGATGCCGGTCCAGGACGAGATCACCTGGGCGATGTCGTCGGAGCCGACCTCCTCCTTGACCATGGCGTCCTCGGGCTGGGCGGCGGCGCTGGCCTCGGCCAGCTCGGCCTCCAGCCTGGGCACCTCGGCGTACATCAGCCGGGAGGCGGCCTCGAAGTCGCCGTCGCGCTGGGCGCGCTCGGCGGCGATCCGCGCCTCGTCGAGCTGCTTCTTCAGGTCACCGACCCGGTTGAGCCCGGCCTTCTCCCGCTCCCAGCGGGCCACCAGGGCGTTGAGGTCCTCCTGCCGGTCGGCGAGCTCCTTGCGGAGCCGCTCCAGCCGCTGCAGGCTGCTCTCGTCGGTCTCCTTGGCGAGCGCGAGCTCCTCCATCTTCATCCGGTCCACGTTGCGCTGGAGCTGGTCGATCTCCACGGGACGGGAGTCGATCTCCATGCGGAGCCGGGAGGCGGCCTCGTCGATCAGGTCGATGGCCTTGTCCGGCAGGAACCGGGAGGTGATGTAGCGGTCGGACAGCGCCGCGGCGGCGACCAGCGCGCTGTCGGCGATCTGGACCTGGTGGTGCGCCTCGTAGCGGCCCTTGAGTCCGCGCAGGATCGCGATGGTGTCCTCGACGCTGGGCTCGCCCACGTAGACCTGCTGGAAACGGCGCTCCAGCGCGGGGTCCTTCTCGATGCGCTCGCGGTACTCGTCGAGGGTGGTGGCGCCGATCATCCGCAGCTCGCCCCTGGCCAGCATGGGCTTGAGCATGTTGCCGGCGTCCATCGCGCCCTCGGCCGCGCCCGCGCCGACCATGGTGTGCAGCTCGTCGATGAAGGTGACGACGCGGCCGTTGCTCTCCTTGATCTCGTTGAGCACGGCCTTGAGCCGCTCCTCGAACTCGCCGCGGAACTTCGCGCCCGCGACCATCGCGCTCAGGTCGAGGGCGACCAGGCGCTTGTCCCTCAGGCTGGAGGGCACGTCACCGGCCACGATGCGCTGGGCCAGGCCCTCCACGACGGCGGTCTTGCCCACGCCGGGCTCGCCGATGAGCACCGGGTTGTTCTTCGTGCGGCGGCTGAGCACCTGGATGACCCGGCGGATCTCCGAGTCGCGGCCGATCACCGGGTCGAGCTTGCCGGCCCGCGCCCGCTCGGTCAGGTCGACGCCGTACTTCTCCAGCGCCTTGTAGGTGTCCTCGGGGGTCTCACTGGTGACCCGGGCGTGCCCGCGCACCTTCTCGAAGGCGTCGAGCAGCGCCTCCGGGGTGGCGCCCCGCGACTTCAGCAGCTCGGCCACCGGACCGCCGGCGGCCGCCAGGCCGACCAGCAGGTGCTCGGTCGAGACGTACTCGTCCTCGAGCTGGCGGGCGCGCTGGGCGGCGGTGTTCAGCACGGTGAGCAGCTGGCGGGAACTCGACGGGGCGCCGACTGTGGCGCCCTGCGCCTTCGGCAGGGCCGCGAGCTGCGTCTCCGCCTCGGCGCGCACCTTCTTCCAGTCGGCGCCGACGGCCTCCAGCAGGGGCACCGTGGTGCCGCCGGTCTGGCCGAGCAGTGAGGTGAACAGGTGAACCGGGGCCACCTCGGGGTTGCCCTCGGCGGCGGCCCGCCGGATGGCGGAGGAGACCGCTTCCTGGCTCTTCTGAGTAAGTTTGTAATCCATTTATATTGCCTCACTTCGTTCGGCGGCTCGGGGCGGCTCGGCCCCGCCCCCTCGCAGAACGCGTGACCCCCGGATTCGTGGCGGGAGTCAGGCGGGTGGCAGCTGGTACTGGATCAGAGCGCGGATCGTGGCCATCTCGGCGCGCAGCCGGTGGTTCTCATCGCGCAGGCGCAGGGCCTCGGTCTCCAGCGCGAGGATGCGCTTGATGCCGGCGAGGTTGATGCCCTCCTCCTGGGAGAGCCGCTGGACCTCGCGGAGCATCACGATGTCGCGTGTGGAGTAGAGCCGCCCGCGGCCGGCCGTACGGCCCGGGCTGACCAGGCCGAGACGGTCGTACTGCCGCAGGGTCTGCGGGTGCAGGCCCGACAGCTGGGCGGCGACGGAGATCACATAGACGGGAGTGTCGTCCGACAGATCGAAGTAGTTGGCGTCCATGGCTACTCGCTTCTGGCCTGTTGGATCAGCTCGGCCCGCGGGTCACCACCCGCGGTGGCGTCGCGGAAGTCCTCCAGGGCGCCGCGTGCCTTGTCGTCGAGCCGCTGGGGCACCAGGACCTCGACCGTGGCGAGCAGGTCGCCCTTGGTGCCGTCCTTGCGCGGCACGCCGCGGCCCCGCACCCGGAAGGTGCGCCCGTTGGGGGTGCCCTCGGGGATGCGCAGCGTGACCGGCATGCCCTTGAGGATCGGCACCTTGATCTCGGCGCCGAGCGCGGCCTCGGTGAAGGTGACGGGAACGGTGATCGTCAGGTTCTCGCCGGAGCGGCCGAAGACCGCGTGCGGCTTGACGTGGATCTGCACGTACAGGTCGCCCGCGGGGCCGCCGTTCTCGCCCGGGGCGCCCTTGCCCTTGAGCCGGATGCGCTGGCCGTCGCCGACCCCGGCCGGGATGCGCGCCTGGATGGTGCGGGTGCTCTTGCCGCGGCCGCTGCCCTCGCACACCGGGCAGGGGTCGTCCACCAGCAGACCGCGGCCCTTGCAGTCGCGGCAGGGCTCGGAGAAGGCGAAGTTGCCCAGGTTCCGGCTGGCCGCGCCGGTGCCCTCGCAGGTCGGGCAGACCCGCGGGGTGGTGCCGGCCTTGGCCCCGGTCCCGGCGCACCCCGTACAGGCCGAGGAACTGGTGAGCCGGAGCGAGACCGTGGCCCCCTCCACCGCCTCGGTGAAGGAGAGCGTGACCTCGGACTCGATGTCCTGGCCGCGCCGTGCCCTGGTGGTCCCGCCGGCGCGGCCCGCAGCGCCCCCGCCGCGGTTGAACAGACCGCCGAAGATGTCGCCGAAGCGGTCTCCGGCGCTCTGCTGACCGCCGGCGCCGCCCGGGCCGCCGGTACCGCCGAACAGGTCGCCCAGGTCGAAGGGGAAGCCACCCGGACGGGTGGCGCCCCCCGCGCCCGGGTAGCCGCCGAGTCCGGATCCGAACAGCGTGCGCGCCTCGTCGTACTCCTTGCGGCGCTTGGCGTCGGACAGGACGTCGTAGGCCTCGGTGACCTCTTTGAACTTGGCCTCGGTCTCCGTGTTGCCCTGGTTGGCGTCCGGGTGGTACTGCCTGGCCAGCTTCCGGTACGCCTTTTTGATCTCGTCGGCGGTGGCGGACTTGGGCACACCAAGGACGGCGTAGTAGTCCTTCTCCAGGTAGTCCTTGGTGCTCATCTGTCTTCCTTCTCCAGGTAGAAGCGGATCAGTTGTCGGCCGGGGCGGGGTCTTCGGGCTCGGCGACCGCGACCCGCGCGGGGCGCAGCACCCGCTCGCCGATCCGGTAACCGGGCTGCAGGATCTCCACGCAGGTCGGCTCGGTGACGTCGGACGAGTAGCTGTGCATCAGCGCCTCGTGGACCATCGGGTCGAACGGCTCGCCCTTGGTGCCGAACGAGCTCAGGCCCAGCTTGCCGGTGGCGGCCTCCAGCGACTCGCCCACCTTGGCGAAGCCGCCGGTGAGCTCTCCGTGGTCGCGGGCCCGGCCGATGTCGTCGAGGACCGGCAGCAGCTCGGCCAGAACGCCGGCCACCGCCTGCTCCTTGACCGCGGCCCGGTCGCGATCGACCCGCTTGCGGTAGTTGGAGTACTCCGCCTGCAGGCGCTGCAGGTCCGCCGTGCGCTCGGCGAGCTGGGTGGCCAGCTCGACCGAGGCGAGGTCGGACCCGGCGGCGGACGGGCCGGCGGGGGCCGATTCGGCCTGGTCCGTGCCACCGTCCGCCCCGCGCACCTCGCCGGTCTCCGGGTCGATCTTGCGGTTGTCGCGGATCACCGGCTCCTCCCCGGAGCCGTTCTCGCGCGTGCTCACGCTCGTGTCCCCCTCGACTCTCCGGCCGTCACTTGCCCTCTTCGCGCTTCGGCTCGTCGTCCACGATCTCAGCCTCGACCACATCCTCGTCGGCCTTCTGGCCCTCGCCGGCGGTCTCGGCGCCGGGAGCGCCGGTCGGAGCCTCGGACCCCTGGGCCTGGGCGTAGATCGCCGAGCCCATCTTCTGGCTGACCGTGGCGAGCTTCTCCGCGGCGGTGCGGATCGCCGCCGTGTCGGTGCCCTCCAGGGTCTTCTTCAGGTCCGCGACGGCGTCGTTGACCTCGGTCTTGATGTCGTCCGGGATCTTGTCGGCGTTGTCGGCCACGAACTTCTCGGTCTGGTAGACGAGCGAGTCGGCGTTGTTGCGCGTCTCGGCGTCCTCGCGGCGCTGCTTGTCCTCTTCGGCGTAGGACTCGGCCTCGCGCATCATGCGCTCGATGTCGTCCTTCGGCAGCGCCGAGCCGCCGGTGATCGTCATCGTCTGCTCCTTGCCGGTGCCGAGGTCCTTGGCGGAGACGTTGACGATGCCGTTGGCGTCGATGTCGAAGGTGACCTCGATCTGCGGGATGCCGCGCGGAGCCGGGGCGATGCCGGTCAGCTCGAAGGTGGCCAGCTTCTTGTTGTAGGCCGCGATCTCGCGCTCGCCCTGGTAGACCTGGATCTGCACCGACGGCTGGTTGTCCTCGGCCGTGGTGAAGACCTCCGACCGCTTGGTCGGGATCGTGGTGTTGCGCTCGATGATCTTGGTGAAGATGCCGCCCTTGGTCTCGATGCCCAGCGACAGCGGGGTCACGTCGAGCAGCAGGACGTCCTTGACCTCGCCCTTGAGCACGCCGGCCTGCAGGGCGGCGCCGATGGCGACGACCTCGTCCGGGTTCACGCCCTTGTTGGGCTCCTTGCCGCCGGTCAGCTCCTTGACGAGCTCGGTGACGGCGGGCATGCGGGTCGAGCCGCCGACGAGCACCACGTGCGCGATGTCGGCGACCTTGATGCCGGCGTCCTTGATGACCTGGTTGAACGGGCCCTTGCAGCGCTCGAGCAGGTCGGCGGTGAGCCGCTGGAACTCGGCGCGGGTGAGCTTCTCGTCCAGGTGCAGCGGGCCCTCGGCGGAGGCCGTGATGTAGGGCAGGTTGATGGTGGTCTCGGACTGGCTGGACAGCTCGATCTTGGCCTTCTCCGCCGCCTCGCGCAGGCGCTGCAGGGCCATCTTGTCCTTGGTCAGGTCGACACCGTGGGCGTTCTTGAACCGGGTGGCGAGCTCGTCGACGACGCGCTGGTCCCAGTCGTCGCCACCGAGGTGGTTGTCGCCGCTGGTGGCCTTGACCTCGACGAAGCCGTGGCCGTCCTCCTGGCCGACGTCGAGCAGGGACACGTCGAAGGTGCCGCCGCCGAGGTCGAAGACCAGGATGGTCTGGTCCTGGTCCTTGTCGAGACCGTAGGCGAGCGCGGCCGCCGTCGGCTCGTTGATGATGCGCAGGACGTTGAGGCCCGCGATCGTGCCGGCCTCCTTGGTGGCCTGGCGCTGGGCGTCGTTGAAGTAAGCCGGGACGGTGATCACCGCGTCGGTGATCTTCTCGCCGAGGTAGGCCTCCGCGTCCTGCTTGAGCTTCTGCAGGACGAAGGCGCTGATCTGCTGCGGCGAGAACTTCTTGCCGTCGATCTCGGTGGACCAGTTGGTGCCCATCTCGCGCTTGACCGAGCGAATCGTCCGGTCGACGTTGGTGACGGCCTGCCGCTTGGCGACCTCACCGACGAGGACCTCGCCGTTCTTCGCGAAGGCGACCACGGACGGCGTGGTCCGAGACCCCTGCGCGTTGGCGATGACGGTCGGCTCGCCGCCCTCGAGGATCGAGACGACGGAGTTGGTCGTCCCCAGGTCGATACCTACCGCACGTGCCATGAGTACGTCCTTGTGGTCAAAGTTGAGTCGGTCTGACTCATAGTCGGACAAGGTGGATCGTTTGTCAAACGACTTGAGTCTATTGGACTCAACCTTTCGGACGCGTGAAAGCATTCCCGGCGTCCGGGAAACAAGTGGCGATGTCTCCCTTCCACCACCGTCTCCCCTCCCTCCAACGAAGGAACACGCATGATCGCTCCCACTGATCCCGGGCCGCCGCCCGGGATCGGCGGATGGTCGCCGCGCGAGAGCTCCGACCGGGTCTTCGACGCGCACTTCACCGAGATCCACCGGTACGTCGCCCGGCGCCTGGACGCCTGGGCGCCTGGAGGCGGGAGCGCACCACCGTCAACCGGAACTTCGTCGGCGCACTCCCTTCCCGCTACTGGATCGCCTCCACCGACAAGGACGTGACCTGGACGCCGCGGGACCCGGCGGCCTTGGTGGTCCATGAGACCGAGAAGCTGGGGACCCGGCCGCAAACCCCGCGGGACGAGGAGATCTGGCGCGGGCAGGGGGCGCCGCGACGGTGGAGCCCGAAGGATTACTGCGGGGGCTGCGACGCCGTCACCCTCACGTGGAAGGCGGAGCCGCGCGAGTACCGGACCTCGACGCTGGAATCGCAGAACGGGTTCGGCGACCGTACCGTGTCGCACTTCACCCTCGCCGAGCTGGAGGCCCTGCCGGCCGATCCGGAGCGGTTGCGGGAGGCGATGCGGGGCTACTGGGAGGTGTGGGTCAAGCGCGGTTTCGTGCAGACCTTCGAGGAGTTCCAGCGCCGGGCCATCCTCAACATGTTCTCCATGCCGGTACGGCCCGGCACCCGCGCGGCGCTGCTGCGCCTGTACGCCGAGCTGCCGCAGGCCGCCTCCGCCCGGGAGGTCACCGACCCGCTGGGGCGCCGGGTCGTGGCCGTGACCCCCGGCGACGAGGCCGATCTCATGCTCGGCGACCATGAAACGCCGGTCAGGACGAGCGTGTTCCTCGACCCCGCGACCGGCCTCGGCCGGGGAGGCGTGACCGTCGCCGTCAAGGACGACGACGGGGTCCGGGCGGGCACCGTGCTCATCCACATCGCCGAGGACACGGGCTGGACGGACGAGGAACCGCGGCTGCCGGCCGGATGCCGCCAGAAGACGGGCGCCACCTGCCGCTGACCGGTACGGCTCCGCCGGATCGCGGGGCCGTACCGGATCGCCGGGGTCGTGTCCGGACACGCCGATACGGCCCGCCGGTCGGGGCCGGATCGGGCCGTGAGGCGTCGCCGGACGTCCGGAGCGGCCCGGTGGCGTCGCCGTACGTCCGGCGGCGTCCGGTGCTCAGGGGCGTCCGGCGTGCGGGACGGCCGTGTCCGGGGCGCCTGGCGGCCGCCCCGGCGGGTCAGCGCCTGGCGCCGTCGACGACCTTGCGCTTGCCGAGGGGCTTCTTCAGTTTGACGGTCGTCACCTTCTGGATGGCGATCTCGATGCAGGCCACGTTCTGGACCTTGCTGCTCTCGCCCTCCCAGAGGGTGACGGTCACCCGCTTGCTCGTCTCCTTCACGCTCACGCGGTCGAGCACGTGGCACGGCTCGACCCCGGACCACCAGGTGATCCGCAGACTCCGGCGGTCCTTGGACGGCTTGGCCTTCAGCCAGCGGACCTTGTGGGGGTTGTCGGCGTCGCCGGTGGGCTTGGTCGGCTTCGGGTCCTGAGTCGGCTCGTCCCGGGGGGGCACGGTGTGGCTCACCGCCTGCGACGGGCCGGTGTCCGTCGCGACGGAGCCGGAGCCGCCGCTCGGGCCGCCGGCGGAGCCGGTGGTGGGCCCGGTGCCGCATCCCATGGCCAGGAGCAGGGTTCCCGCCAGGAGCGGGGTCGTGATCCTACGCATACCCCTAAGACGGATCCTCCCCCCGGGCGGTTCAAAGGGTCGTTGACGGCGATCTGGCGGAGAGCTAAATTCAACATATGATGAGTTGTGCGGTGGCCGTACGGGACCTCCGGGTGGAGCGCGGTCGCAGACAGGTGCTGCACGGTGTCTCGTTCGAGGTCCCGCGCGGGTCGGTCCTGGGACTGATCGGTCCCAGCGGCTGCGGGAAGACGACGCTGATGCGCGCGGTCGTCGGGGTGCAGACGGTCGCGGGCGGGACGGTCACGGTCCTCGGCGAGCCGGCGGGCGGTCCCGGGCTGCGGACCAAGGTCGGCTACTCCACCCAGAGCCCCGCCGTCTACGACGACCTGACCGTGACGGAGAACCTGGCCTACTTCGCCGCCGTCCTCGGCGCGCCGAAGACCGACGTCGCCAGGGTCGTCGCCGAGGTGGGGCTGGAAGACGCCGCCGGGCAGACGGCCAGGACGCTCTCCGGCGGCCAGAAGAGCCGGGCCAGCCTCGCGGTGGCCCTGCTCGGCGCCCCCGAACTGCTCGTGCTCGACGAGCCCACCGTCGGGCTCGACCCGGTGCTCCGCAACGAGCTGTGGGGGCTGTTCCACCGCCTGGCCGCCGGCCGGGGCGTGACGCTCATGGTCTCCAGTCACGTCATGGACGAGGCCTCGCGGTGCGACCGCCTCCTGCTGATGCGCGAGGGCGAGATCCTCGCCGACGACTCGCCCGGCACCCTGCGCGACCGCACCGGCGCGGCGGACCTGGAGGCGGCCTTCCTGCGTCTCATCGCCGACCGGGAGGCGGTGAGCGACCGATGAGCAGCGCCCAGATCACCCTCGCCACGGCGAAGCGCATCCTGACCCAGCTCAGGCACGACCACCGCACGGTCGCGCTGATGGTCCTGGTGCCGACGCTGGTGATGATCCTGCTGTACTACGTGATCGGCGATCAGGGGTCGTTCGACGCCTGGACTCCGGTCCTGCTGTGCGTCTTCCCCTTCCTGGTCATGTTCCTGGTCACCTCGATCGCCACGTTGCGCGAGCGGACGACCGGGACCCTGGAACGGCTCATGGCCTCGCCGCTGGGCAAGCTGGACCTGCTGCTGGGGTACGGCCTGGCGTTCGGCCTGATGGCGGTGGTCCAGGTCGCGCTGGTGCTGTCGGTCTCCCTGACCTGGCTGGGCTTCGGCCTCGGCGCGCCGCTGTGGCCCCTGGTCGTGGTGGCGCTCTGCAACGCGCTGCTGGGCACCGCTCTCGGCCTGCTGTGCAGCGCCTTCGCCAGGACCGAGTTCCAGGCGGTGCAGTTCATGCCGGTCGTGATGATCCCGCAGTTGCTGCTCGGCGGCATCCTGGTGCCGCGCGACCAGATGGCCCCGGTGCTGGAGTGGATCTCGAACGTGCTCCCGATGTCCTACGCGATCGAGGCGATGAAGCTGGCGGCGGCGGCCGGGGCGGAGGGCGACTTCTGGCGGGACGTGGCCGTGGTGGCGGGCTCGGCCGTGCTGGCCCTGGTGCTCGGCGCCGCGACCCTGCGCAGGCGGACCCCTTAGGCTGGTCGCGTCCTGCATCCCCTAGGCAAGGTGTGTCGACATGATCGCGATTCTCGGGACCGGCAAGATGGGAGAGGCCCTGCTGTCCGGACTGCTCCGGGCGGGCTTCAAGCCGGGAGACGTGATCGCGACAGCCCGGCGCGCGGAGCGGGCAGAGGCGCTGCGGGAGCGGTACGGCGTGCGCGTGCTGTCCAACCCCGAGGCCGCCAAGAGCGCCGAGACGATCATCCTCGCGGTCAAGCCGCAGGACATGGCCTCGCTGCTGGCCGAGATCGCCCCCCACGTCCCGCAGGACCGCCTGGTGATCTCGGCGGCGGCGGGCATCACGACCGCGTTCGTGGAGTCCCACCTGTCCGGTGAAACCGCGGTGGTCCGGGTGATGTCCAACACGCCGGTCCTGGTGGACGAGGCGATGAGCGTGATCTCGGCGGGCTCCCACGCCTCCGAGGAGCACCTGAAGCGCACCGAGGACCTGCTGCGCCCGGTGGGCAAGGTGCTGCGCATCCCCGAGTCCCAGCAGGACGCGGCCACCGCCCTGTCCGGCAGCGGCCCCGCCTACTTCTTCTATCTCGTCGAGGCCATGGTGGACGCGGGCATCCTGCTCGGCATGCCCCGGGCCGCCGCCCTCGACATGGTCACCCAGTCGATCGTCGGGGCGGCCATCATGCTGCGCGACTCCGGCGAGCACCCGGTCATCCTCCGCGAGGCCGTCACCTCGCCCGGCGGCACCACCATCTCCGCGATCGCCGAACTGGAGCGCCACAGCGTGCGGGCCGCCTTCCTGGCCGCGATCGAGGCCGCCCGCAACCGGGGCCGCGAGCTGGCCGCCGGCTGAGGACCTTCCCGGCTCTCTCCCGCGGTGTCCGGCCTGCCCGCCGTACGGCCCGGCCGTCGCAGGGGGGGGTGCGAACGGCCGATTCCCGGCGGGGCAATCACCGTCCTCCTACGATGAGGCGTGTGACCATCCGCCGCGGAATCCCCCCGTTGGTCCTTCTCCTCCTGCTCGTGGCCTGTACGGCGGAGGAACCCTCCCCGGTACGGCTCGACACGGTGCGCCGCGCCCCGGTCACCGAGGTCGTCGAGGCCCCCGCCACGGTCGCCGCCCGCGCGACGGCCGCCCTCCGCTCGCCGGCCCAGGGCACGATCGGGAAACTGTACGTCCGGGACGGTCAGAAGGTCGACAAGGGTGAGATCCTCGCCAGGATCAGCTCGCCGCAGGCCGAGGAGCAGCTCGAACAGGCGCGCGCGGCGGAGCGGGCGGCGTCACGGAGCGGGTCCCCGCCCCGGCTGGGCGGCGGCACTCCCGGCTTCCGGCTCGCCTCGGGGCTGACCGTGAGGACCGATCCGCGGGTACGGCGCGGCTTCGCCAAGGCCCGCGCGGCGGCCCGCGAGGTCGACGATCCCAAGGTCCGCAAGCATCTGCTCGCCACCCTGGACGCCGTCGAGGCCCAGCACCGCGCCCATCAGGAGGCGCTGGCCAGGGCCGCCCGCGGGCTCACCGAGTCGCTCAACCGCGCCCTCAGCTCGGCGCTCGGCCAGGTCACCAGCCAGATGAGCGCCGGGCTCGGCGGTCTGAGCACCTCCATGGCCTCGCTGCAGGCGGCCTCCCTGTCCCAGGCGAAGGCCGCGGTGACGGTCGCCGAGACGACCGTGGACGGGTTGACGATCAAGGCCCCGTTCGGCGGGATCGTCACCCTCGGCCGGACCTCCGGCGGCGGCGCACCCGACCTGAGCGCCCTGCTCCCTCAGGGGGCGGCCGGCGCCGCGCAGCTGCCCGCCTCCGCCTCCGGCTCCTCCGGATCGGGGACCCCGGTCGCCGTCGGCGTGCCCGTCGCGGCCGGGGACACGGTCGTCACCGTCACCGACGTCTCGGAGCTGACCCTCTCCGCCGACGTGGACGAGACCGACGTGCTGCTGGTCGAACCGGGGATCGAGGCGGAGGCGGAGTTCGACGCCGTGCCCGCGGGCCTGTACGCGGCCGAGGTCACCGGGGTCGGGGTCACTCCCACCGAGACCACGACCGGCGGGACCAGCTATCCGGTCCGGCTCTCCCTCGGGGCCGGGACCTTCGACGACGGAAGCAAGGCGCCCATCCCCAAACCGGGCATGAGCGCGGTCGTGCGCCTGATCGTCCGGGAGTCCCCCGACGCGCTCGCCGTACCCGCCTCGGCGGTCGTCACCAGCGGCCGCGACAGCGTCGTCTGGACGGTCCGCGACGGCGCGGCCGAACGCCGGGTGGTCAAACTCGGCGCCCAGGGCGAGTCCATGGTCGAGATCCTGTCCGGCCTCTCCCTCGGCGAGCGGATCGTGGTCCGGGGCGCCGACACCGTCCGCCAGGGCCGGCCCCTCCCATGACCCCCGACCTCCCGCCTTCCCCCGGGGCCGGGGCCGCAGACGGTCCGGCGAGCGGGGCCGCGGCGTTCGAGGCGGCCGGGCTGACCCGGTCCTACCAGCTCGAAGGCGTGTCGGTGGACGCGCTGCGCGGGGTGGACCTGCGGATCGACCCGGGGGAGTTCGTGGCGGTCGTGGGGCCGTCGGGGTCGGGGAAGTCCACGCTGATGCACCTGCTCGGCTGCCTGGACCGGCCGACCTCGGGGACCCTGCGGGTCAACGGCGTGGACGTCTCCACGCTCTCCGACACCCGCCTGGCCGAGCTGCGCAACCGGGCCATCGGGTTCGTCTTCCAGTCCTTCCACCTGCTGGCCAGGACCCCGGCCCTGGAGAACGTGGCGCTGCCGCTGGTCTACCGGGGGGTCCCGCGGGCCGAGCGGCGTGAGCGCGCCCGTGAGGCGCTGGAGTCCGTGGGACTCGGGCACCGGCTCGACCACCGTCCCTCGCAGATGTCCGGCGGCGAGCAGCAGCGGGTGGCCATCGCGCGGGCCCTGGTCGGGGATCCCCGGGTCGTGCTGGCCGACGAGCCGACCGGGAACCTCGACACCCGCAACGGCGCGGAGGTGATGGCCATCCTCGACCGGCTCAACGCCGAGCGCGGCGTCGCGGTCGTCCTGGTCACCCACGAGTCCGAGGTGGCCGCCCGGGCCCACCGCCAGATCCACGTCCGCGACGGACTGATCGAGCACGACTCCGGTACGGCGGGCGGCCCCCCGGAGCGCGGCGGCCGTACCGGACCGTCGGAGGCGGAGTGAGGGCGGCCGAGGCGTTCCGCATCGCGCTGGAGGCCCTGCGGGTCAACCGGCTGCGCAGCACCCTCACCATGCTCGGAGTGATCATCGGGGTGTCGGCCGTGGTCGTCCTCGTCGCGGTCGGGACCGGCGCCAAGAACGCCGTGGAGAGCGAGATCGCCGGGCTCGGGAGCAACATCATCCTGGTCGTCCCCGGCCGCCTCGGGGTCGGCGCGCTGCCCACCCAGAGCCGCCTCGACCTCGCCGACGTGGCCTACGTGCGCAGGGTGGTCGGCGACCCCTCCAAGGTCACCGTCTCGGCGCCCTCGGGGGAGACGGTCCGGGTCGGCAGGACCGAGGCGTTCGTCACGGTCACCGGCACCGACGAGAACCTGCCGAACATCTTCGACCGGCCGCTGCGCCGCGGGCGGTACCTGAGCGAGACCGACGTGGACACCCGCCGCAGGGTGGCCGTCCTCGGCTCGGAGGTGGCCACCACGCTGTTCGGGGACGTCGACCCGATCGGCAGGCAGGCCACGATCTCGGGGGTCAGGTTCCGCGTCGTCGGGGTCTACGAGACGGTCGGCGCGACCTTCGGCGTGAACCGCGACCAGGAGATCCACATTCCGGTCACCACGGCCCAGCGGCTGCTCGGCGTCACGCGGATCAACGGCATCGCGGTCGGCGCGTCGGGACCCGACGAGATCGAGCCGCTGCAGCGGCGGGTGGTGGACGCGCTCGTCGAGCGGTATCCGGGGGAGCGCTTCTCCGCCGTCACCCAGACCCAGCTCCTGGGCACGATCGGCACCGTGCTCGGCATGCTCACCGGGGTGCTCGCCGCCATCGCGGGCATCTCGCTGCTCGTCGGCGGGGTCGGGGTCTCCAACATCATGCTGGTCAGCGTCCGCGAGCGGACCAGGGAGATCGGCCTGCGCAAGGCGCTGGGCGCCCGGCAGCGCGACGTGCTGGCGCAGTTCCTGATCGAGGCCGTGCTGCTGACCACGATCGGCGGAGTGATCGGCATCCTGCTCGGCGTCGGCGGCGCCCTGCTCATCGCGGGACTCTCCCCGGTCCCGGCCGCCGTCACGTGGTGGTCGGTCGCCCTGGCCTTCGGCGTCTCGGTGGCGGTGGGCGTGTTCTTCGGAGTGGCCCCCGCCCGCCGGGCGGGCCGGCTCGACCCGGTCATCGCCCTGCGCGCCGAGTGACCCGGAGACGGGCGTCCCCGGGTCACCCGGTCCCCGCTTGCCCGGGCTCAGGCGTCCCGGCGCCGGAGCAGCACGGCGGCCGCGGCGAGAAGCCTCACGACCCGGGGTGGACCAGGCCGGTCTCGTAGGCGACGATCACCGCCTGGGCGCGGTCGCGGGCGCCGATCTTGGCGAACAGGCTCGTGACGTGGTTCTTCACCGTGGAGGGGGAGACGCCGAGCCGCTCGGCGATCTCGCCGTTGGCGTGCCCGCGGGCGATGAGCGCCAGCACCTCGCGTTCCCGCCCGGTGAGGCAGGACAGCTCACCGGTCACGGGCGCCGGGCGGGGCCGGGAGGCGCGCACGAACGTGCCGATCAGCCGGGTCAGCAGCCGGGGCGCCACGGCTGACTCGCCCTTGTGCACGATCCTGACGCCCTCCACGAGTTCCTCGGGCGAGATGTCCTTGGGCAGGAAGCCCGAGGCCCCGGCACGGAGCATCGCCACCACGTACTCGTCCAGGTCGAACGTGCTCAGTCCCAGCACCCGCACCCCGGCGGGACCGTCCGTGATCTCCCGGGCGGCGGCGACGCCGTCCACGCCGGGCATGTGCACGTCCATCAGCACCACGTCGGGCCGCAGCTCGCGGCTGAGCCGTACGGCCTGCGCCCCCTCCGCGGCCTCGCCGACGACGGACATGTCGGGCTGGGCGTCGAGGATCATGCGGAATCCGGTGCGCACCACGGCGTGGTCGTCGACCAGCAGGATCCTGATCGCAGGTGCCTCTCCGGCGGCCACGTGCCCTCCCTCGGTGATCACTGACCCTCCTTCGGCGGCGCCGCGTCCGGGACCGCCGGGACGGGGATCCGGGCGTGCACCCGGAATCCTCCCTCCGGCCGCGGGCCCGTCTGCAACCGGCCCCCGCACAGCGCGACCCGCTCGGCCATGCCGCCCAGCCCGAAGCCGGTCCCGGCCTGCGCCGTGCCGCCCCGGTGGCGGGGGCCGTCGTCGAGGACCTCCACCTCGACGGCGCCGGGCAGGTAGGCGAGACGGACGCCGACGCGGGCGCCGTCCGCGTGCTTGCGCGTGTTGGTCAGGGCCTCCTGGACGATCCGGTAGACGGCGTGGTCCACGGCGGCGGGCAGCGGGAGGGCGTCCCCCGTCACCTCCAGCCCGACCGGCGGCCCCGCGCCGTCCGCCCGCGCCACCAGCTCCGGCAGCGCCGCCGCCCCGACCCCCGCGTGGTTCTCCGGCTCGTCCCGGTCCTCCGCGCGGAGCACGTGCAGGAGCTGGCGCATCTCCGCCATCGCCTCGCGGGCCGTGCGCTCGGCGGTGACGAGGGCCTCCCGGGCGCGTTCGGGGTCGGTCGTCATGGTGGTACGGCCGGCGCCGACCATCACGTTGATCACACTGATGTGGTGGGCCACGACGTCGTGCAGCTCACGGGCGATGCGGCGGCGCTCGGCGCGGACGGCGGCCTCGGCCGCCTGCTGCCGCCTGCGTCCCTGCAACTCGCTCCTGAGCCGGAGGAACTGGCCCACGCCGGTGATCAACAGGGGGAGCAGGGCCGGGACGGAGGCGCCGCGCAGCGACTCCGCGATCTCCACCCGGTGGACGGCGGCGTAGATGAACGGGGAGACCGCGTAGATGAACGAGGTCGCCCCGGCGATGATCCATACCGGTCTGCCTGTCGCGTGGCGGCCCAGGCTGTAGAGGCCGATCACGCTGGACAGGGTCGCGGCGGCATCCAGGCCGGGCAGGCCGGCCAGTACGTTGAAGGCCAGGGTGACGAGGGCGACGGCGACCGGGTGGCGCCGCCTCAGGACCAGCGAGGCGGCGCCGGCGACGGAGAACACGACGGCGAGGACCTCGCCCGGCCGGCCCGCGGGGGGCGGCGCCATGGCCGCCGCCACCTCGACCGCGCCCACCAGGAGGGCGAGCACGCCGTCGAGCGCCATGGGGCGCCCGAGGATCCGCCAGGCTCTGCGCCGAACTCTGCGGACGCCCGGGAAGCGCATGGCTCGAAAGTATGGCATGTCGGGTATGTCATGAAGTGCCGCAAAAGCGCGGGATATGCCATGGACACGGGATTCGCGTCACGGAGGCGATCAAGGGACGCCGCCGTGGACGGGGGAACGACGGGGCGGTGGCCGTACTGTAACGTCGCCGGAAAGGAGCGAGCCGAGGAGAGCACGGATGAGCCGGTCGGTGCGGGTTGTCTGGGACGACGAACTCACCTCCTACGACTTCGGACCGGGCCATCCGCTCGCGCCCGTGCGGGTCGAGCTCACCATGGCGCTCGCCAGGGAGCTCGGGGTGCTCGACGAGGTCGAGGTGGTGGGCTGCGTCCCCGCCACCGACGACGAGCTGGCGCTGGTGCACAAGCGCGACTACGTCGAGGCGGTCAAGCGCGTCTCCGCCACCGGGCGGCCCGACCGCTTCGCCGGCCTCGGCACCGAGGACAACCCGGCCTTCACCGGGGTGCACGAGGCCTCGGCGCTCATCGCCGGCGCCACGCTGGCCGCCGCCCGCACGGTGTGGACGGGCGAGGCCGAGCACGCGGCGAACGTGGCCGGCGGGCTCCACCACGCCATGGCGGCCACCGCGAGCGGCTTCTGCGTCTACAACGACCCGGCGGTGGCCATCGCGTGGATGCTGTCCCAGGGAGCCGAGAGGATCGCCTACGTGGACGTGGACGTGCACCACGGCGACGGGGTCCAGGCGCTGTTCTACGACGACCCCCGGGTGCTGACCGTCAGCCTCCACGAGAGTCCCAGGACCCTCTTCCCGGGCACGGGCTTCCCCAGCGAGACCGGGGCGGAGGGCACCGCGGCCAACGTCGCCCTGCCCGCCGGCTGCGGCGACGGCGGCTGGCTGAGGGCCTTCCACGCGGTGGTGCCGCCGCTGCTGCGGGAGTTCGCCCCGCAGGTCCTGGTCACCCAGCACGGCTGCGACAGCCACGCGCTGGACCCGCTGGCCCACCTGATGCTCAGCCTGGACGGCCAGCGCACCGCCTACGCCGCGCTGCACGAGCTGGCCCACGAGACCGCGGGCGGGCGGTGGATCGCGACCGGCGGCGGCGGGTACGAGCTGGTCCAGGTGGTGCCCCGGGCGTGGACCCACCTGCTGGCCGAGGTCTCCGGGCACCCGCTGGACCCGGCCACCGCCACCCCGCAGGCGTGGCGGCAGCTGGTCAGGGAGCGGACCGGCCAGACGCCGCCGCTGTCGATGACCGACGGCAGGAACCCGGAATTTCAGGACTTCGCCGATGGTTATGATCCAGCGGACCCCATCGACCGGGCCATCCTGGCGACCAGGAAGGCCGTGTTCCCCTTCCACGGACTGGACCCACTGCCGTGACGCCGTCGCCATCCCACGAAGACCTCAGACGACATCTGATCCGTACGCGGATCGCCGGTGACGTGGCGACCGGCAGAGAGAACAACCTGGACCACTACCGGTCGCTGGCCAACCGGGATCCCCACCACATGTTCGGCCTGAGCATGGGCGAGGGCTGGTCCTACCGGGACGTGCTGGAGCTGATGGCCAAGTCCGCCGGCGTCGTGGCCGACCCGGCGCACCGCGGGGGACAGGACACGATCGACCCGGATCGCACGATCGAGGCGACAGAGGCGATGGGCGACGTGATCGCCGAGGTGCTCCGGAGCGGGAGCCCGAGGATCCTGCTGGCCACCGGGCACCCCACCGGCCTGCTCACCGTCCACCTGGCGCTGGCCAGGCTGCTGCGGGAGCGGGGGGCGAGGCTGATGAGCCCGGCCGAGGGCTGGTCCTACTGGGGATCGGGGTTCGGCCGCAGGCGCAAGATCCGCTATCTGGACGACGTGGCCATGCTGGACGACAAGGGGGCCTTCGTCCACACCCACGACCCGGCCCCGATGGAGGCCATGATCGCCGAGATGGGCGGCGACCGGCCCGATCTGGTGATCGCCGACCACGGGTGGGCGGGGGCCGCGGGCGAGGCGGGGATCCTCACCGTCGGGTTCGCCGACAGTAACGACCCGGCTCTCTTCGTCGGGGAGGCGGAGGGGAAGATCGCTGTCACCGTGCCCCTCGATGACAACGTCTTGCCCAGGCATTACCTCCCCCTCACCCAGCACCTGGTCGAGAGGGTCCTGAGCGGCCTCTGAGACGGGGGTGGCGCCGATATGGGCGTCCCTATAGAGGGGTTTCGCGCCTGCATTCAAGGAGCCCCGACTACTGTTTGCCAACTTTTTGGCGATTAGAAGCGACTCTAATGGGAGACGGCTGGTCCGTTCCAAGATCAAGGCGAGGGGTAGGCTCAGGCTGCTGGCCAGCAAGTTTTCACGTTTTGCTGACATGGGACTGCGAAGACTGAGAAACTAGGGGGTTTGCGCGCTCGGAGTCCCGCCTTACGCTGACGACAGTAGACGTGCGTGAGCGATGGCACCAGTGGGGATAACCCGGAAACACGTGCGGAAGAGGCGTCCGATGGGTGCAGGCGAAAGACCTCTCAGCGAGGTGAAGTTCCTGACGGTGGCCGAAGTGGCCACGGTCATGAGGGTGTCCAAGATGACGGTGTACCGGCTCGTGCACTCGGGCGAGTTGCCGGCCATCAGGGTCGGCCGGTCCTTCAGAGTGCCGGAGCAGGCGGTTCACGACTATCTCCGGGATGCCTACATCGAGGCGGGTTGAAGCGATCCCTGAGTTCGGGCTCTCCGGTCAGGACCGGCGTGCGGCGGGCTCGCGCTTCACAGGAGTAGCGGCGTGAACACCACGCCGTGAGTTGGGATGCCCGGGGTCCCCCGGGGGCGATCCACAGTGGATCGCCGGTAGTCTGTTGAACCGGTGTGCGTTCGCGCTACCGGTTCGGCAATCCGCTACCAGCTAACCTGGGGGTCCCGTGGGCTCTGTGATCAAGAAGCGCCGTAAGCGCATGGCGAAGAAGAAGCACCGCAAGCTTCTCAAGAAGACCCGTATCCAGCGGCGTAACAAGAAGTAGCAACGCGGATCTGCGAGGCGTCGATGACCCATACCGTGCTTGTCACCGGGGTCTCGCGCCACATCGGCGCCCGAGTGGCGAGCGTTCTCGCGGCTGACCCGGACATCGACCGGGTCATCGGAGTCGACACGGTGCCGCCGCCCTCGCTATCACGTGATGGCGGCGTACCTCTCGGTCGAGTGGAGTTCGTCCGTGTCGATCTGCGCAGTCCCGACATCGCCCAGGTGATCGCGGCCGCCGACATCGACACCGTGGTCCACATGAGCCTGGTCAGCGCTCCCCCCCGGAGCGGCGGCCGCGCGCTCATGAAGGAGCACAACGTCATCGGCACCATGCAACTGCTCGGTGCCTGTCAGCGGTCCGCGACGGTCCGCCGTGTCGTCGTGCGTTCCACCAGCGCGGTCTACGGCTCCTCGCCGCGTGACCCGGCCGTCTTCGTCGAGGACGCCGAGCCCGGCGAGCCCCCGAGCCACGGCTACGCCAAGGACGCCGCGGAGGTGGAGGGCTACGTCCGCGGGTTCGCCCGCAGACGCCGCGACGTGAGCGTCTCGACGCTCAGGTTCGCCAACTTCATGGGACCGGGCGTCGACTCGCCGTTGACGCGTTACTTCTCCCAGCCGGTGCTCCCCACCGTGCTCGGCTTCGATCCCCGGCTGCAGTTCGTCCACGAGGACGACGCGGTCGAGGTGCTGCGCCGGATGGCGATGGAGGACCACCCCGGCACGTTCAACGTGGCCGGGGACGGCGTGCTGCTGCTGTCGCAGTGCATACGGCGGGCGGGCCTCACCTCGCTGCCGATCCCCTCGCCCGCCTTCCGCTTCCTGGGCGACTTCGCCCGGAGCGTGGGCGTGGTCGACTTCTCGCCCGAGCAGCTGCGCCTGATGTGCCACGGGCGCGCGGTCGACACCGGCCGTCTGGTGGCCGCTCTGGGATGGAAGCCCAAGTTCTCCACCGGCGCGGCATTCGAGGACTTCCTGCGCTCCCGGGGCATGCACGGCGGGCTCTCCGGCGCCGTGCTGGACGTTCTGTCCCATATGGTGACCAGATGAGCGAGACGGCAGGAGAGCGCGAGTCGCACGACGCCCAGGTGATCCCGATCTCCCGGGCCGGTTCCGCCTACGAGCCGGCCTTCGACTTCGACCTCGGCCCCGAGGACGACCGCCGGCTGGCCGAGTTCTTCGCCTTCCTGCGGCGTCGCCTGACCGGGGAGTACGAGGTCGACGAGTTCGGCTTCGACGCCGAGCTCACCGACAAGGTGCTCCTGGAGCTCATCCGCCCGCTCTACCGCCACTGGTTCCGCGTCGAGACCGTCGGCATCAAGAACGTGCCCGGCGACACCGGGGCCCTCGTCGTCGCCAACCACTCGGGCACCGTCCCGGTGGACGCGCTCATGCTCCAGGTCGCCCTGCACGACGACCACCCCGACCGCCGTGCCCTGCGTCTGCTCGGCGCCGACCTGGTCTACCAGCTCCCGCTGCTCGGCCACCTGTCGCGCAAGACCGGCCACACCCTGGCCTGCCGGGCCGACGCCGACCGGCTCATGCGCAAGGGCGAACTCGTCGGGGTCTTCCCCGAGGGGTTCAAGGGCGTCGGCAAGCCGTTCTCCGAGCGCTACAAGCTGCAGAGGTTCGGCCGCGGGGGTTTCGTCGCCTCGGCGATCCGGGCCGGGGCGCCCATCGTCCCGTGCGCGATCGTGGGGGCGGAGGAGATCTACCCCAAGATCGGTGACCTGCGCTTCCTCGCCCGGGCGCTGGGCCTGCCGTACCTGCCGGTCACCCCGCTGTTCCCCTGGCTCGGGCCGCTCGGGCTGATCCCGCTGCCGTCCAAGTGGCTGATCGGCTTCGGCGAGCCCATCCGGACCGACGAGTACGACCCGTCCGACGCCGACGATCCGATGCTGGTCTTCAACCTCACCGACCAGGTCCGCGAGGTCATCCAGCAGCTGCTGAACGAGCTGCGCCTGCAGCGGGGCCACGCCTTCCCGCCGTTCTTCTGAGCACGCCGTTCTTCTGAGTCACCGTTCTTCCGAGCACGCCGTTCTTCTGGGCGCGCAGGTCTTCTGAGTCGCCGACCTTTCGAGCCGCCCTTCCCGGGATCCGCTTTTCCTCCGCGCCCGCCGTCTTCTCGGTCACGGCGGGATCTGTCCGCGTCGCCGTACCGGGGGACGATTTTTTATTAGCTTCGGAGTCTAACAACGGGTGCTTTCGACCGATATGGTGTACTCGGCAGGGACTTCTGAGCACAGGGAGTGATCATGGGCGTACGCCGTACCGCGACGGGGGCGGCCATCGCCGGACTGGCACTGGGGGCGGCGCTGGGAGCCGCGACCCGGCGGCGCGGGAAGCGCGACTCCGAGGTACGGCTCGGCGGGCACCGGGGGCGGCCGGTCACCGTCGTCACCGACGACGGCGTCCAGCTGGCGGTGGACGTCGAGGAGGCCGAGGCGCCCGAGTTCGCCGTGGTGTTCGCGCACGGCTGGGTGATGAACCGCCACTGCTGGCACTTCCAGCGGGAGGCGTTCAAGGGCGGGGCCACCCTGGTCTTCTACGACCAGCGGGGGCACGGCGGCTCGTCGGCGGGGGTCTTCGACGCGTGCACGATCGACCGGCTGGGCGACGACCTGGCCGCGGTGATCGACCAGGCCGTGCCGGAGGGACTGCCGGTGGTGCTGGTCGGGCACTCCATGGGCGGAATGACGATCATGGCCTTCGCCGGGCGGCACCCCGGGAAGCTGGCCGCGAGGGTGGCGGGCGTGGCCCTGCTGAGCACCTCGTCGGGGCAGCTGGGGGAGAGCACGTTCGGGCTCCCGGGTCCCGTCGGACGGCTCGCGCCCGTCGTCACCTCGGCGATGTTCGAGCGCATGCGCGCCCGCGCCGCGCTCATCGACCGCAACGTCGCGCTCAAGACGCGCACCAACCTGCCGGTGACCCGCTATGTCGCCTTCGGCCCCGGCGCCCGCCGCGAGCACGTGCGGTTCGTCAACGCCATGGCCGCGGCCACGCCGACCGAGGTCATGGTCGGCTTCTACAACGACTTCCGCCTCCACGACAAGCTCAAGGCGCTGGCGGCGTTCGAGCCGGTGGAGACCCTGATCATGGTCGGCTCACGCGACCGCCTGACGCCGAAGGTCCACAGCCACCGCATCGCCGAGGCCCTGCCGGGCGCGCGCCTGCACGTCATCCCGGGCGCCGGTCACATGATCGGCCTGGAACGCCCCGAGATCGTGAACGAGGCCCTGTCCGAGCTGTTCCACCGCGCCTCCCGCCGTACGGCGGCGCCGGAATCCGCCTGACCGCTCCTCCGGGGTGGTCAGGTCGAGCGGTAGTGGCGGCGCAGGGCGATGGCGGCGGCGACGCCGCCGGCCACGGCTCCGGCTCCGGCGGCGATGGGGACGCCGATCATCGTGGCCTTGCGGCCGGTGCGGAAGTCGCGGATCTCCCACTTGTTCTCCCTGGCGTGCTCGCGCAGCTCGGAGTCGGGGTTGATCGCGGTGGGGTGGCCGACCAGGGACAGCAGCGGCAGGTCGTTGGCCGAGTCGCTGTAGGCCGAGCACCGGGTCAGGTCCAGGCCCTCCCGACGGGCCAGGGCCCGTACGGCCTCCGCCTTGGCCGGGCCGTGCAGCAGGTCGCCGACGAGACGGCCGGTGTAGACGCCGTCCACGGTCTCGGAGACGGTGCCCAGGGCGCCGGTGAGGCCGAGGCGCTGGGCGATCACGCGGGCGAGCTCGACCGGGGTGGCGGTGACCAGCCAGACGCGCTGACCGGCGTCCAGGTGGCCCTGGGCCAGCGCCCGGGTGCCCGCCCAGATGCGGTCGGCCATGGCCTCGTCGTAGATCTCCTCGCCGAGACGAACGATGTCCTCCACCTTGCTGCCCGCGACGAACGCCAGGGCGGTCTCCCTCGCCTCGGCGATGTGCTCGGGGTTCTCGTCGCCCCGGACCCGGAAGATCACCTGACCGACGGCGAACTTGACCAGGTCCTTGGTGGTGAACAGGCCACGGGAGGCGAGCCCGCGGGCGAAGTGGTAGATGGAGGCGCCGCGCATCATGGTGTTGTCGACGTCGAAGAAGGCGGCGGCGGTGGGGTCGGGATCGGCCATCGGCATGGCGACGGCCGCCGCGGCTGCCACCTCTCCGGCTGCCTGTGCCTCGCTTCGCCTTCGCATCAGCCGCTTCATAACATCTCAGCTTAACCGGCACAGGTGGCGGAAATCGGTATACATCACGTTAGTGGAGTGTGACGTTTAGCAAACCCCATCACCCAAGGATCCTTCCGTCACCCGGGTGGCGCCAGCCCCTCGATGTAGTTGAGGTAACCGTTGGCCCGGCGCTGGTCCTCCTCGTCCATCCTGGGGAGCATGCCCTCGATCTGGTTGCGCTGCTTCTGGACGAACCGCTTGAGGGTCCCGGCGGACTTCGAGTCGCGGCGCCGTACCCGGGTCAGAGACGTCACCGCGGACCTGGTGGTCTCCTCCATCGCCTTCAGGGTCTCGCCGACCAGGTTGCCGCCGGCCCGGCCGGAGGAGCCGAGCAGTTCCTCGACCTCGTCGGCCCGGGTGGAGGCGGACCGCAGCTCCCGGGTGGCCCGCTCGGTGTCGTCGGTGCTCAGCCGCAGGAGGGTGCTCTCGGCGGCCCGCTTGAGCGGATAGAGCGTGTCCCCGGGCACCGACTCGTAGGTGGCCAGGCCCGTGGCCAGCATGGAGACGGCCATCGTCAGGCTCAGTAGCCGGGGGAACAGCATGGACCGCGCGCGGTGGCGCGCCCGGGGCCTGCGGACGGTGACGGGCGGGGCGTCCCCGTCCGGGCCGTTCATGAGGCGCTCGCGCAGATCCTGGCGGAACTGCGGCCGGGGGGCTGCGGGCATGTGGACGCCGAGTCGCGACACGCGGTGCTGCGCACGCGCCCGCGACCTGCGCGAGATTCCGGGCAGCCACTTACCCATGAACGCTCCCTGCTGCCCCCGGAGGATGATCCATCGGTGCTATCTGCCTAACGACAGGCCGCCATGCGAGGTTACGCGACACCCCGATCCGCCACCCTGGCTTCGCCGTCGCGTCGCGCAGGGTCACCGGCGGCACGGTCAGCCCAGGTCGGAGGGGAGTGCACGGGCCAGCGCCCGGATCGCCCGGAACTGCAGGGCCTTGATGGCGCCGCTCTTCTTGCCCATGATGAGCGCGGTCTCGGCCAGGGACATCCCGTGCAGGAAGCGCAGGACCACGCACTCCTGCTGCTCGGGCCGGAGCGCGCGCACGGCGCTGAGCACCCGGTGGTTCACCATCGCGGTGACGACCGCGTTCTCGGGGATGTGCGGGCCGTCCAGCGGGACCTCGAACACCTCGGCGGTCGACACCTCCAGCCGGTAGCGCCCGGACTTGAAGTGATCGGTGACGAGGTTCCTGGCGATGGTCACGAGCCAGGCCCCGAAGTCACGTCCTTGCCAAGTGAAGTCGGCTATTCGGCGAAGCGCCCGGAGGAAGGTCTCGCTCGTGAGATCCTCGGCGAGGGGATGGGAGCCGACCCGGAGATAGATGTAACGGTAGACCAGGTCGAGATACCGGTCGTAGAGCGTGCCGAACGCCTCCGTGTCCCCCGTCTTGGCGCGGAGGACGAGCTTGCGCAGTTCATCCGAGACGTCTTCGTGGACGAGGATCTCTTTACTGCGGACGGTGTGGGTCACTCCGGTGGCGGAAGGGAGCGGCCCGGCGAACGGCCACGTGTCTGGCATCCGGTATCCCTGGGGAGGAAGGGTGCGGCGTGCCCGCCCACTCTAGAAATCATCAGGAAATTCCACAATCCACTTGGCGCTGTCGTGACTGCCGGTAGTCGGCGTATACGGTGTGGGGCCGGATGTCTCCGGGACCGTTCCGCGGAGCCGTCCCACCGGTTCGGCTACCGGTCGGAGGGCAAAGTCCGGCAGCATTGGAGACACCATGGAAGTCCTCGTCGCTGTTATCGCGTCCGCCGGAGCTCTGCTCGCCGCCATCGCCACGGTCGCTCTGGTCAACAGGCTCCGCAGCGAGCCCAAAGGCTGGCTGGTCGCCTGGAGCGTCACAACGGCGGCGCTGGGCGTGTCACTGGGCGTAGTCGCCGCAGGTCATCTCCTCGGATTCGGGACGACCACATTCCGGCTTTATCAGCTGGCCGGTTCGTTCCTGGCTCCGTTGTGGCTGGCGGTCGGGGTGATCCAGCTGCTGGCGCGCAAGCCCACGGCCAAGCTGGCCTCGTGGCTGCTGGGCGGTGGCCTCACCGTCATCGCCCTGGTGATCATCATGGTCGACCCGATCCTGCAGGCGGAGGACTTCACCAAGAGCCTTCCGGACGACGGCCTGAAGATAGGGCTCCCGCCCGCCTCCACGCACTGGGGCCTTCCGCCGACCACCCTCCTGCTGGTCGCCCACCTGATCGTCGCGCTGATCCTGGTGGCCGGCATCGGGCTCGCCTTCATGCGCTGGCGCGACGGTGACGACTACGACACCGACAACATGCACGCCCTCCTGGTCGTCGGCCCCACGGGTCTCGCCCTGGCCGTGGCCTTCACCTTCGGCGTCCCGGGGATGTTCACCGCGCTGCTGCTGACGGCCACCGCCGCCGCGGTCTGGTACGCCGTGCTGCGCCCCCTGGCGCCGTACGAGGACGACGAGGACGACGAGGACTTCGACGACGACTACGACGACTACGAGGAGCGCCGCCCGAGCCGTCCGGTGCCCGACCCGCCGCGGGACGTGCAGGTCGCCGGCCGCCGCGTCACGCCGGGACCGTCCGCGGCCGCGCTGCCCGAGCAGTCGTCGCGCCGCTCGGGCCTGGGCGATCTCGTGGCCGAATACCGCGCCGGCGAGCAGAACGTCGACTACGGGGCCCGCATGCAGCGGGGCGGCCCCGCCCTCGACGACCCGTTCGGCGGCCCCGCCTCCGACGACCCGTTCGGCGGCCCCGCCACCGGCACCTTCATGGCCGGCGAGTACGGCATGCCGCCGGCCGCCCGTCCCGCCGGCGACGACGACCGCGACCGCAACTTCCCGAGGACCGGGCAGTTCGGGATGCCGCCCGCCGGCAACGACCCGGGCGCCCCGGCGACCGGGCAGTTCGGCATGCCGCCCCTGGGCTACGACTCCGGCGGCCCGGCGACCGGCGAGTACAGCATCCCCCTCAACGAGTACGGCGAGCCCGACCCCTCCCGCGGCCGCCCCGGCCGTCCCCCCGAGGCTCTGCCGGACACCAGCCTGCGCCCCATGCCCGCCGACCAGGCGTTCGGCGGCGCCGCCCCGGCCGGGCGGACCGGCGGCGCGAACGGCTCCAGCCGCCCGTCACCGAGCATCTTCGGCCTGCTGACGGTGTTCACCCTGGTCGACGGGACCGGCGAGATGTTCGACCGGCTGGCCGAGGAGACGGTCGAGGCCGTGCGCACGAACGAGCCGGACACGCTGATCTACACCTGCCACTCGGTGAAGTCCGCCCCGCTCCAGCGCATCATCTACGCGATCTACCGCGACCAGGTCGCCTACGCCGAGCACCAGCGCCGGCCCCACGTGGAGCGGTTCGTCGCCCAGCGGCAGAACATGGTGCTCGCCACGAACGTCATCGAGCTCAACGTGAACGCGGCGAAGGTGCTGCCGTTGCCGACGGCGTTCATGATCTGAGCGCGGCGCGCAGGCGGTTCTCGTCGACGCGCCAGAAGTCGTGCTGGACGCCGTCGACGAGGGTGACCGGGATCATCTCCCAGTACTTCGCGTAGTCCTCCTCGGAGGCGGTGATGTCGCGTTCCTCCCAGGGGACGCCCAGCTCCGTGGCGACCCGCTCGATCACGGCCCGCGCGTCGTCGCACAGATGGCAGCCGGGCTTGCCGAGCAGTGTTATGCGGTGGTCCTGCGGTGACATGCCCGCAACGCTAGCCGTTCGCGCACACGGGGAGGTGCGGTGAAGACCCACTTTGTGCATCGGTTCACAAAGGGACTAACCTGGATGACAGTGACCTCACCTCGCCATCCGTCGCGTCCGGGCCGAGCCGGTCGCCTGTCCCCCTGGAGCTCCGGCACGTGATCCGCCGTCTGTCCCAAGCTCGTGAACGTGGTATCCCCGAGGCGACCGTCGCCCGGCTGCCGCTCTATCTGCGAGCACTGAACGGCATGTCCGAGCGGGGTCTGGCGACGGTGAGCTCGGAGGACCTGGCCCTGGCGGCGGGCGTGAACTCGGCCAAGCTCCGCAAGGACCTCTCGCATCTCGGCTCCTACGGCACGCGCGGGGTCGGCTACGACGTCGAATACCTCATCTACCAGATCTCCCGTGAGCTGGGTCTCACCCAGGATTGGGCCGTGGCGATCGTCGGAGTGGGTAATCTCGGTCGTGCGCTCGCCAACTACGGAGGCTTCGTCTCCCGCGGTTTCAGGGTCGCCGCGTTGCTCGACGCCGACCCCGAAGTGGTGGGCGACCGCATCGCGGGATTGAATGTGGAGCACATCGACGAGCTGGAAGCCGTGATAAGGCGGCGGGGTGTGTCGATCGTGGTGCTCGCGACGCCGGCCGCGGCGGCCCAGCAGGTGGCCGACCGGGTCATCGCCGAGGGGATCACCAGCATCTTGAACTTCGCCCCCGTCGTGCTTTCCGTGCCCGAAGGCGTCGATATCCGTAAGGTCGACCTATCGATCGAACTGCAGATCCTCGCGTTCCACGAGCAGCGCAAGACGGATCGGATGACTGGGGGGCCCGCGATGGCCGAGGAATGGCCCGAGGCGGTGGATCTGTGATCCCGCCGAGGACGACTGAGAGCCGCCGCGAGCCGGACGGGAACGACGGGCAGGCGGAGCCCCGCTCCCCGCGCGGGGGGCGGGCATGAGCATCCTCGCCATCGGCCTGAGCCACCGCACGGCCCCCGTGGCGCTGCTGGAGCGGGTGTCCGTCTCCGGCGACGCCCTGCTCAAGCTCCTGCACGATGTCCAGCAGGCCTCCTGCGTCGCCGAGACCATGGTGCTGTCCACGTGCAACCGGGTCGAGGTCTACGCCGTCGTCGACCGCTTCCACGCCGTGGTGAACGAGGTCTCCGAGCTGCTCAGCGTGCACTCGGGCGTCCCCGTCGAGCAGCTGGCACCGCACCTGTACGTGCACTACGAGGACCGCGCCGTCGAGCACCTGTTCTCGGTGGGCGCCGGTCTCGACTCCATGGTCGTCGGCGAGGGGCAGATCCTCGGCCAGATCCGGCAGGCGCTCAAGCTCGCGCAGGACCAGGGCACGATGGGCGCGACGCTCAACGAACTCGTCCAGCAGGCGCTGCGCGTGGGCAAGCGGTCCCACGCCGAGACGGGCATCGACCGCGCGGGCGCGTCCCTGGTCGGGGTCGGCCTCACCCTCGCCGAGCGCGCCCTCGGCCCGATCCGCGACCGGCGGGCGCTGGTGGTGGGCGCCGGCTCGATGAGCGCCCTGTCCGCCGCGACCCTGCAGCGCGCCGGGGTCACCGACATCGTGGTGGTCAACCGCACCCACGAGCGCGCCGTACGGCTGGCGCAGACGGTCGGCGGCCGGGCCGCCGAGTTCGGCGACCTGGCCGCGGAGCTGGCGGGCGCCGACCTGGTCATCTCCTGCACCGGCGCCACCGACCTGGTCATCACCGCCGACATGGTGAGGCCCCGCGAGATGTTCCTGCTGGACCTCGCGCTGCCCCGGGACATCGACCCCGCGGTACGGCGGCTGCCCGGCGTCACCCTCGTCGACCTGGAGTCCATGCAGGAGGGCGGGGCCGAGGCCGGCGCCGACGACGGCGGCCGGCTGGAGGCCGTCTCCGCGGTGCGCGGGATCGTCGCCGAGGAGGTCAGGGCCTACCTGTCGGCCGAGCGGGCCGCGCGCGTGACGCCGACCGTGGTCGCCCTGCGCAGCAAGGCGGCCGACGTGGTCGAGGCGGAGCTCGGCCGGCTCGTCGGGCGGGTCCCCGAGATCGAGGGGCGCATCCGCGACGAGGTCACGCAGACCGTCAGGCGCGTGGTCGACAAGTTGCTCCACGAGCCCACCGTGCGTGTCAAACAGCTCGCGGAGTCCCCGGCAGGCGATCATTATGCGGAAGCGCTGCGCGAGCTGTTCAATCTGGACCCGAAGGTGCCCGACGCGGTCAGGCGCACCGAGACGATCGACATGGAGGTGGACCGGTGACGGGCCCGCTGAGGATGGGAACGCGCCGGAGCCTCATGGCGACGACGCAGTCCGGGCTGGTGGCCGCCCGGTTCACCGAGCTGACCGGGCGGGCCGTGGAGCTCGTGGGCGTCACCACCTTCGGTGACGTGACCAAGGCCGACCTCACCCAGCTGGGCGGGACCGGCGTCTTCGTCAGCGCGCTGCGCGACAAGCTGATCGACGGCGAGGTCGACTTCGCGGTGCACTCGCTGAAGGACCTGCCGACCACGCCCGACCCGCGCATCGCCATCGCCGCGATCCCGGCGCGCGACGACCACCGGGACGCCCTGGTCGCCGGGGCGAAGCTCGCCGACCTGCCGCCCGGCGCGAAGATCGGTACGGGGTCTCCGCGACGAATCGCCCAGCTTCGCATGCTCCGTCCGGATCTCGAATGCGTGCCGATCCGCGGCAACGGGGAGACCCGGATCGGCAAGGTCACCTCCGGTGAGCTGCACGGCGTCGTGCTGGCCGCGGCGGGGCTGGCCCGGCTCGGCCGGGAGGCCGAGATCGCCCAGATCTTCGAGGTCGAGGAGATGCTCCCGGCCCCCGGGCAGGGGGCGCTGGCCGTGGAGGTCCGCTCGGACCGCACCGACCTGCTGGAGCTGCTGGGCGTGCTCGACGACCCCGTCACCCGCGCCGCGGTGACCGCGGAACGCGCGGTGCTCAACGCCCTGGAGGCCGGCTGCGCCGCTCCGGTCGGTGCGTACGCGACCGTCGACGGGCAAGATCTGAACCTGACCGCGGCCGTCGTCGCCATCGACGGCGCGCACGCGGTGCGCAAGTCCACCGCCGGGACCCTTTCGGCGGCCACTGATCTCGGGCGCGACCTCGCGGCCGAGATGATCGGCGAAGGGGCAGGCACGTTGATAGGGGAGCAGGCACATTGAGCTCCGGAAGTACCACCTTCGAGCACCCGGCCGGGTTCGTCGCCTTCGTGGGCGCGGGACCGGGCGACGAGGGCCTGCTCACGTTGCGCGGGGCCGACCTGCTGTCGAAGGCCGACGCCGTCGTGCTCGACAAGGAGGTCTACGGCCCGCTGCTGCGTCACTGCCGTGAGGACGTCGAGATCCTCGACGCGGCGGAGGAGGACGTCGTCTCGCTCAGAGCCGTCGCGGCCGCCAAGGAAGGGCGGTGCGTCGTACGGCTGTGCGCGGGCGACCCGATGTTCTTCTCCTCGATCACCGAGGAGGTCGCGGCCTGCGCCAAGGCGGAGGTGGACTTCGAGATCGTCCCCGGCGTCCCGCCGGCGACGGCGGTGCTGACCTACGCGGGCATCCCCGCCGCGGTCTCGGTGCCGGAGTTCCGGGTCGTGGACGCGACGATGGTCGAGGACTGGGGCGCGTACGCGACCGGAGCGGGCACCCTGGTGATCTACAACGGGATCGCCGAGGCCGTGGCCATCGGCAAGGCGCTCGTGGCCGCCGGCCGCCCCGACTCGACGCCGGTCGCGATCAGCAGCGCGGGCACCACCACCGAGCAGTACACCGTGGTGACCACGCTCGCCCGCATGGCGCCCGACCTCAAGCACGCCGGGATGACCGAGCCCGGGCTGATCGTGGTCGGCGAGGCCGTGAGCCTGCGCGACCGGCTGTCGTGGTTCGAGACCAAGCCGCTGTTCGGCTGGCGGGTGCTCGTGCCCAGGACCAAGGAGCAGTCCGCGGGCCTGGTCGAGCAGCTGCGCTCCTACGGCGCGGTGCCCGAGGAGGTCCCGACGATCTCCGTCGAGCCGCCCCGCACCCCGCAGCAGATGGACCGGGCGATCAAGGGCCTGGTCACCGGGCGCTACGAGTGGGTGGCCTTCACCAGCGCGAACGCGGTCAAGGCGGTCCGCGAGAAGTTCGAAGAGTACGGCCTGGACGCCCGCGCGTTCGCCGGGCTGAAGGTCGCCGCCGTGGGCGAGGCCACCGCGCGGGCCCTGGTGGAGTTCGGGGTCAAGCCGGACCTGGTCCCGACCGGCGAGCAGTCGTCGGAGGGCCTGCTGGAGGAGTGGCCGCCGTACGACTCGATGCTCGACCCGATCAACCGGGTCCTGCTGCCGCGTGCCGACATCGCCACCGAGGCGCTGGTGGCGGGCCTGACCGAGCTCGGCTGGGAGTGCGACGACGTCACCGCCTACCGGACCGTGCGCGCCGCCCCGCCGCCCGCGCCGATCCGGGAGGCGATCAAGGGAGGCGGCTTCGACGCGGTGCTGTTCACCTCCTCCAGCACGGTGCGCAACCTGGTGGGCATCGCCGGCAAGCCGCACAACGTCACGGTGATCGCCGCGATCGGCCCGCAGACCGCCAAGGCGGCCGAGGAGTTCGGCCTGCGCGTCGACGTCATGGCCGACAAAGCGTCGGCTTCGGCGCTCGCGGCGGCCCTTGCCGAGTATGGTGCCAAGCAGCGGCAGGCCGCGCTGGCGGCCGGAGACGTTCCCCGCAGGCCCTCCCAGAACAGGCGAGGGGCCCGGCGCCGCGCCAAGTGACCCCGAGTGGAGACATCATGACCGCCCAGTTCCCCGTGGCGCGCCCGCGCAGGCTCCGCCGTACCGCGCCGATGCGCCGGATGGTGGCAGGGACCAGGCTGCACCCGTCGGAGCTGATCCTGCCGATGTTCGTCAAGGAGGGCATCGGCGAGCCGAGCCCGATCGGCTCGATGCCCGGGGTGTTCCAGCACACCCGCGACTCGCTGCGCAAGGCCGCCCACGAGGCGGCCGAGGCGGGGGTCGGCGGGCTCATCCTGTTCGGCATCCCGCAGACGAAGGACGCCCGGGGCTCGGCGGGTGACGACCCGGCCGGGATCGTCCAGCAGGCGGTGGCCGACCTGGTCTCCGACGTCGGGGACACGATGGTCGTGATGACCGACACCTGCCTGGACGAGTTCACCGACCACGGTCACTGCGGCATCCTCACGCCCGGGGGCGAGGTCGACAACGACGCCACCCTGGAGCGCTACGCGGCCGTCGCGGTGGCCCAGGCACGGGCGGGGTCGCAGGTCATCGCGCCGAGCGGGATGATGGACGGCCAGGTCGCCGCCATCCGCGCGGCGCTGGACGCCGACGGCTTCGAGCAGGTCCCGATCCTGGCCTACTCGGTGAAGTACGCCTCGGCGCTCTACGGCCCGTTCCGCGAGGCCGCCGAGTGCGCGCCGCAGTTCGGCGACCGCAGCGCCTACCAGCAGGACCCCGCCGGCCCGGTCGGCGAGGCCCTGCGCGAGATCCGTCTCGATCTGGAGGAGGGCGCGGACGCGGTGATGGTCAAGCCGGCCATGCTCTACCTCGACATCCTGCGCCAGGTGCGCGACCTGGTGGACGTGCCGGTGGCGGCCTACCAGGTCAGCGGCGAGTACGCCATGATCGAGGCCGCGGCGGCGAACGGCTGGATCGACCGGAACCGGGCCATCACGGAGTCCCTGGTGGCGATCCGCCGCGCCGGAGCCGACATGATCCTCACCTACTGGGCCACCGAGGTCGCCAGGAGTATGTAAGCGGTACCCCTCGGGGGTGAGACTCTTCGCACATGCCCAGAACTGGGGGTTTGCCGCATGGAGGTGGGTTGTGTGCGTTAGAGTTCGATGACCGGTGCGGATGTGTCCGAGGTGGCGTGGACCTCTGAGTGTCTCCCTGATGTCAACCAGAAAGCGGATATATCACCGCATCCGGGTATGACGCGGGGCGCGCGGACAACGGAGGACGCAATGGTGGGGGTACCGCTGGCTCGTCGTACCAGGCGACGAGCTCATCCTAAGCAGCAGATCATCACGTCCGTTCTCGAGTACGCCTCGATGGGCTGGGCGAGCTGTCCCGGGGCACGCCCGCTCCGCAACGGACCGCGTGCCTGTTCCTGTGACCGCGTCGGCTGTCCCGACGCGGGCAGCCACCCGCTCTCGCGCGCCTGGCAGATGCAGGCCACCACCGACGCCGCGCTGCTCACCCACTGGTGGCAGGGCGAGCCCGAGGCGAACGTGGTCCTCCCCACCGGACGCGTCTTCGACGTCTTCGACGTACCCGTGGCCGCCGGGCTCACCGCCCTGGCGGCCATGGACTCCGCCGGGACGGCCTCGGGCCCGGTCGCCGCCAACGGCGACCGGGTCCTGTTCTATGTGGCCACCCGCAACACCTCCGACGACGAGGACGAGTGGTGGTCCTGCTCGCTGGACTACGGCCCCTCGACCATCGAGGAGATGCCCGGCCTGCGCTGGCACTGCCGCGACAGCTACGTCCTCGCCCCGCCCTCGATCCTGCCGACCGGCCAGCCCGCCTCGTGGCTGCGTCCCCCGGACGGCCGCCCGCTGCCCGACCCGCTCCGCGTCCTCGACGTTCTCGCCGACACCTGCGAATAGTCCGGGCACGTCACCCGCGGGCGTCATCGCGAGCCCGTGGCGGGGACCCGGCGTCCCCTCCCCGTAGGCTGGGACGGTGAGCCGTACCCAGAACTCCGAGGACCTGTTCGCCCGCGCCCGCGAGATCGTCCCGGGGGGTGTCAACTCCCCGGTGCGCGCCTTCGGCGCCGTCGGCGGCACGCCCCGTTTCATGGCCTCCGGCCAGGGGCCGTACATCACCGACGTCGACGGCAACCGCTACGTCGACCTGGTCTGCTCCTGGGGCCCGATGATCCTGGGGCACCGGCACCCGGCCGTGGTCGAGGCCCTGCAGGAGGCGCTGTCGCACGGCACCTCGTTCGGCACGGCGACGCCCGGCGAGGTCGAGCTCGCCGAGGAGATCGTCGCCCGGATGGCCCCGGTGGAGAAGGTCCGCCTGGTCAGCTCGGGCACCGAGGCCACCATGTCCGCCGTACGGCTGGCGCGCGGCTTCACCGGCCGGTCCAAGGTCGTCAAGTTCGCCGGCTGCTACCACGGTCACGTGGACGCCCTGCTCGCCTCGGCCGGGTCCGGCCTGGTCACCTTCGGCCTGCCCGACACCCCCGGGGTGACCGGCGCCTCGGCCGCCGACACCGTGGTCCTGCCCTACAACTCCGCCGAGGCCGTGACCGAGGCCTTCCGGACCTTCGGCGACGAGATCGCCTGCGTGATCACCGAGGCGTGCCCGGCCAACATGGGCGTCGTCCCGCCCGCGGACGGCTTCAACGCCACGCTCCGCGAGCTGTGCACCGCGCACGGCGCGCTGCTGATCGTCGACGAGGTGCTGACCGGCTTCCGCGTGTCGGCGGCCGGGTGGTACGGCCTCGACCCGGTGGACGCCGACCTGATGACCTTCGGCAAGGTGATGGGCGGCGGCCTGCCCGCCGCCGCGTTCGGCGGCCGGGCCGAGGTGATGGCCGGCCTCGCCCCCGAGGGCCCGGTCTACCAGGCCGGCACCCTGTCCGGTAACCCGCTGGCCTGCGCCGCCGGCCTGGCCACGCTGCGCGCCTGCGACGAGGAGGTCTACGACCGGGTGGACGCCGCCGCCCTGGTCGTCGGCCGCGCCGCCTCCGACGCGCTGGCCGCCGCCGGGGTGCCGCACCGCCTGCAGCGCGCGGGCAGCCTGTTCTCCGTCTTCTTCACCGACGACCCGGTGACCGACTTCGCCACCGCCCGGACCCAGGACACCGCCGCCTACCGGGCCTTCTTCCACGCCATGCTGGAGCAGGGCGTCTATCTGCCCCCGTCGGCCTACGAGGCGTGGTTCCTGTCGGCCGCCCACGACGACGAGGCGCTGTCGCGCATCGCCGAGGCCCTGCCGATCGCCGCCAAGGCCGCCGCCCAGGCCGGGTGAGGGGCCCTACGGCTTCTCCGCGACGGCCGCCACGGCCTCTCCCGGCCTCCCGCCGGGGGAGGCGGTACGGCGGCGCGGGCGGGTGCCGGCGTACAGGACGCCGGAGAGGATGAGGGCGGCGGCGATCAGTTTGGTGGCCGAGAGGGACTCGCCGGTGGCCAGGGCGGCCGACGACATGCCGAAGACCGGGACGAGCAGGCTGTAGGGCGCGACCACGGAGGCGTCGTAGCGCTTGAGCAGGAAGCCCCACACGCCGAAGCCGCCCACGGTGGAGATGAGCGCCACGTAGAGCACCGACAGGCCGCCCTCGACGGAGAGCTCCACCCGGGGAACGCCCTCGACCAGCAGGGACAGCGCCGTCATGGGCACCGCGGCGACCGCGCTCAGCCAGATCATGAAACGGAAGGGGTCGGGCGGCGCGGCCTTCCTGACCGCCACGTTCCCCGCGCCCCAGCCCAGGGCCGCCCCGATGACCAGGAGGAAGGCGCCGACCGGCACGCCGCCGCCCGCGCCCAGGTCGAGCGCCACCAGGGCCAGCCCGGCGAACGCGACCGCCATCCCCGTGACCTGGCGGCCGGTGATCCGCTCCCGCAGGAAGACGGTCGCCAGGATCGCGGTGAAGACGGCCTGGACCTGGACGACCAGTGAGGTGAGCCCGGCGGGCATGCCGGCGCGCATGCCCAGGAGCAGCAGGCCGTACTGCGTGACGCCGAGCGTGGCCCCGGCGACGAGGACGCGGCGCCAGGGCACTCCGGGTCCGCCCGCGAACAGCAGCGCGGGGAAGGCCGCCAGGGTGAACCGGAGCGCGACGTAGAGCAGCGGCGGGAAATACCTGAGCCCGACCTCCATGACGACGAAGTTGAACCCCCAGACGGCGGCGAGGCCGAGGGCGAGCAGAACGTGCCGAGTCCGCATCCGCTCAGGATGATCTCAGGGAACACTTCAGCACAAGCAAGAATTTCTGATGCCGGTCATTTAGAATCGCTACATGCTTGACCTCAACCGGTTGAAGGCCCTGCACGCCGTGTCCGTGTACGGATCGGTGGGCGCGGCGGCCGACGCTCTCATGGTGACCCCCTCGGCGGTCTCGCAGCAGCTGGCCAAGCTGGAGCGGGAGACCGGTGCGACCCTGCTGGAGCGCAACGGCCGGGGGGTGCGGCTGACCGACGCCGCCGGGTTGCTGGCCGACCACGCCGGGCGCATCCTCGCCCTGGTGGAGACCGCCGAGGCCGACTTCGAGGCGCTGCGCGGGGAGGTCGTGGGGCGGCTGAGCATCGGCGCGTTCCCCACGGCCGCGCGGGGGCTGATGCCGCAGGCGCTGCTGCGGCTGCGCGAGCACCACCCGGACCTGAGCCTCCAGCTCCACGAGCGCGAGCCGGAGCGGCAGCTGCGCGAGGTGGCGCGGGGCGAGCTCGACCTGGCGGTGATCCAGGACTGGGTGAACCGGCCGATGGCCGTCCCGGAGGGGCTGTCCAGGGCGACGCTCTTCGACGACATCGCCGACGCGATCCTGCCCGCGGACCACCGGCTGGCCGGCCGCCCCGAGATCGAGCTGTCCGAGCTGTCCGACGACCTGTGGATCAGCGGGTCGCCCGGGACGGTCTGCCACGACTGGCTGGTCTACACGCTGCGCGCGGCCGAGCTGGAGCCGGAGATCAGCTGCATGGCGGATGAGTATCCGACCCAGCTCACCCTCGTCGCCGCCCGGCAGGGATGCGCGATCATCCCCCGCCTCGGCCGCGACTTCATGCCCGAGGGGGTGCGGGCCGTGCCTCTCCGTCCCCGCCCGACCCGCAGGATCTACGCGGTCTGGCGGAGCGACGCGGCCCGCCGCCCGGCGATCCGCGCCGCCGTCGAGGCGCTCAAGGCCGTCTCCGCCGAGCGGCTGCAGCTTCAGGTCCCCGCGTGAGCACACGACGCGCCCCGTCTGACGGTGATCGCTGTGATAGCGATCGCTACCAATGGGTAGGCTGACGACACCATGGCTGAGACCACTGTCGTTCACCTCCTGCGCCACGGCGAGGTCCACAACCCCGCCAACGTCCTGTACGGCAGGCTGCCGGACTATCACCTGTCGGAGAACGGCAGGCAGATGGCCGAGACCGTCGCCAAGTCGGTCGCCGGCCGCGACGTCGTCGCCCTGTTCTCCTCCCCGCTGGAGCGGGCCCAGGAGACCGCCGAGCCGCTCGCGGAGACCTTCGGCCTGGAGGTCGTGCTCGACGAGCGGCTCATCGAGGCCGCCAACGTCTTCGAGGGCGTCTCCGTCGGCAACGGCGACGGCGTCTTCCGCAACCCCCGCTACTACCGCCACCTGTGGAACCCGATGCGCCCCTCCTGGGGCGAGCCGTACGCCCGGGTGGTCGCGCGGATGAGAGGGGCGATCCTGGCCGCCCGCGCCGCGGCGCGCGGCCACGAGGCGATCCTGGTCAGCCACCAGCTCCCCATCTGGATCATCAGGCTCGCGGCGGAGGGCCGGCGGCTCCCGCACGACCCGCGCCGCAGGCAGTGCGGGCTCGCCAGCCTCACCACCTTCACCTTCGAGGGAGATCGCCTGGCCAGCGTGGGGTACGGCGAGCCGGCGGCCGCGCTCGTCAGGCGCCCCACTGTGCCGGGCGCCTGACTGCGCCGGTAGAGTGACTGCTCTACCGCCTGTAGTACAGGGAGATCTTCCTCTGATGCGCGCCACACCGTTCGCCGCCGCCGTGCTCGCGCTCGTCGCCGTCGCCGGGTGCGCGGGGAGCCCGTCCTCACAGCCGCAGGCGGGCGACACCCGCTTCGTGGCCGGGGACGGGAAGGTCACCCTGTTCGAGGCGGGCGAGCGCAAGACCGCCCCCGCGGTGGAGGGCGAGACGCTCGACGGCGGCACCGCCTCGCTCGGCGCGCACAAGGGCAAGGTCGTCGTGATCAACTTCTGGGCGTCCTGGTGCGCGCCCTGCCGCGCCGAGGCTCCGGTGCTCAAGGACATCGCCGCCACGACCAAGGCGGACGGCGTGGAGTTCCTCGGCGTCGACTTCAAGGACCGCAAGGCCGACGCGCTGGCCTTCGAGCGCAGCCACCAGTCCGGCTACCCGAGCATCTTCGACCAGCCGGGCAAGGTGGCGCTCGCCTTCCAGGGCACGGTCCCCCCGGCGGCGATCCCCTCGACTCTGATCATCGACCGCCAGGGCCGCATCGCCGCCCGCGCCCTCGGCGCGGTCAAGTACAGCGACCTGCTCGACGCGGTCACCAAGGTCAGCGATGAGAAGTAGGAGCGCGCCACCGGAGCCGCGGCGATGAGCGCCGACCTGGCCGGCACGGTCGCCGGCGGCTCGCTCGCCCTGGCGCTGCCGATCGCGGTGGCGGCGGGGCTGGTGTCGTTCCTGTCGCCGTGCGTGCTGCCCCTGGTCCCCGGATACCTGTCGTACGTGACCGGGATGAGCGAGGACCCCAAGCGGGGCCGCATGGTCACCGGGATCGTGCTGTTCGTCCTCGGATTCGCCACGGTGTTCGTGGCCGGCGGGGCGCTCGCCGGGAGCCTCGGCGCGGTGCTGTTCGGCAACGCCGAGATCATCACCCGGGTGCTGGGCGTGCTCACCATCGTGCTGGGCCTGGCCTTCATGGGCGCGATCCCCGGCATCCAGCGCGATTTCCGCATCCACCGGCTCCCGGCCGCGGGGCTGGCCGGGGCGCCGCTGCTCGGCCTGGTGTTCGGCCTGGGCTGGACCCCCTGCATCGGCCCCACGCTCGCGGTGGTGCTCACCCTCGGGGTGAACGAGGGCAGCGCCGGTCGCGGCGCGCTGCTCGCCTTCGCCTACGCGCTCGGCCTCGGCCTGCCGTTCGTGGCGGCCGGACTGGCCTACCGCAAGGCCCTGCACACCTTCAAGGCGGTCCGCCGCCACTCCCAGCTGATCACACGGGTGGGCGGGGCCATGCTGGTCGCCGTCGGCCTGCTGCTCGTCACCGGGCTCTGGACGGAGCTGATCGCGGCGATGCAGGCGTGGATCGGCGGATTCCAGCCGGTGATCTGATGACCGTTACCGAAACCCCCGACACGACGGCCGAGGCGCGGCCCGCGAAGCTGGGCGCCGTGGGCTGGGCGCGCTGGTTCTGGCGCACGCTCACCTCGATGCGGACCGCGCTGATCCTGCTGTTCCTGTTCGCCCTGGCCTCGGTCCCCGGATCGATCTGGCCGCAGCGCGGCGTCTCCGACGCCAAGGTCGCGCAGTACCACACCGACAGCCCCGCGCTCGCCGAGTGGCTGGACCGGCTGTGGCTGTTCGACGTCTTCAAGGCGCCGTGGTTCGCGGCGATCTATCTCCTGCTGTTCATCTCCCTGATCGGCTGCGTGCTCCCGCGCACCGCGGCCCACCTGCGCGAGCTGCGCAGGAAGCCGCCCGCGGCGCCGCGCAACCTGTCGCGGCTGCCCCAGCACGCCGTGCTCGACGGCGACCTGACCGTCGAGGAGGCGGCCCGGAGACTGCGGAAACTGCGCTTCCGGGTCATCACCGGGCCCGGCTGGGCGGCGGGCGAGAAGGGCTATCTGCGGGAGAGCGGCAACCTGCTGTTCCACGTCGCGCTGCTGGGGCTGCTGATCTCGGTCGGCGTCGGCTCGCTGTACGGCTACCGCGGCAACGTGCTCGTCGTGGAGGGCGACGGGTTCGCCAACACCGTGGCCGCCTACGACCGCTACATGCCCGGCACGCAGGTCAACGCCGAGTCGCTGGAGCCGTTCTCCTTCACGCTGGAGGACTTCCAGGCCACCTACATCGCCAGGGGCGAGAAGCGCGGCCAGGCGCTCGACTACTCGGCCAGGCTCGCGGTGAGCGACCGGCCGGGAGCCGCGGAGCGGACCTACGAGCTGAAGGTCAACGAGCCGCTCGACGTGAACGGCACCCTGACCTACCTGATCGACCACGGGTACGCGCCGACCTTCAAGATCACTGACGGCAGCGGCCAGGTCGCCTTCGAGGGGGCGGTGCCGTGCCTGGTGGTCCAGCCGGCCACCTTCGCCTCCGAGTGCGTCATCAAGATCCCGGACGCCCGGCCCCGGCAGCTCGGTCTCATGATCGCCTTCCTGCCCAGCGCCGTGCCCACCCAGGACGGGGAGTGGACATCGGTCTTCCCCGGCGCCGCCAACCCGGCCGCGCAGGTGTACGGCGCCTTCGCCGGTGACCTCGGGATGAAGGACGGCCGCCCGCAGTCGGTCTACGAGATCCCCGCCGAGATCCTCAAGAAGATGACGCCGCTGGTCATGAAGGCCGATCCGCTGGAGGTGGGCCGGAAGCTCGACCTGCCGGGCGGTGCGGGCTCGATCGAGTTCACCGGCGTCAAGGAGTGGATGGCCCTCCAGATCACCCACGATCCCGGGCGGATGCCCGCGCTGCTGTCGGCCGCGCTGGCCACCGTGGCCCTGGTGTTCTCCCTGACGATCCGCCGGCGCCGCGTCTGGGTGCGCATCGGCGACGGCGGGGCCGAGGCCGGCGGTCTCACCCGCGCCGAAGGCGGTGACTTCGGCGAGGAGTTCGCCCGTGTCGTCGCCGCTCTGAACCACGGTCCGAACGATGGAGCCAAGAATGCCCGCTGAGGCCGATCCCACCCTCGCCGCGCTGAGCGACCAGCTCATCCTGGTGGCGGTGCTGTTCTACGTCGTCGCGATGCTCGGCTACGCCCTGGACCTGGCCTTCGGCCGATCCTCGACCCGCTCCTCCGAAGCCGCGGCGCCCGCGGAGGAGGCCGCCGCCGTACCGGCCGGAGCCGCGCTCGCCACCGTCGGCGGCGGCGTGACCACCGCGCCGGAGAAGGACGGGGACGCCGGCGCCGCCGTCACCGGTGACGCCGGTACGGGCACGGACGCTCCCGCCGGCGGGCGGGGGCCGTCCCCCTGGGTGCTGCGCGCGGGCCCGGCCGCCGTCGTGCTGAGCTGGATCGGCTTCGCCCTGAACCTCGGGTCCCTGCTCACCCGCGGCCTGGCCGCCGGCCGGTGGCCCTGGGGCAACATGTACGAGTTCGTGGTCGCGATGTGCCTGGCGGCCATGGGCGCCTTCCTGCTGATGCAGCTGCGCTATCCGATCCGGTTCCTGGGCGCCTTCGTCTCGGCCGCCGCGGCCCTCGGGCTCGGCTTCGCCGTACACTCCCTGCACGTGGAGACGGGGCCCGCGATGGTCGCCCTGAACTCCTACTGGATCGCGATCCACGTGTCGGCGGCCATCATCGCCAGCGGCCTGTTCATCGTCGCGGGAGCCTGCGGCGTCATCTATCTGATCAGGCACGACGCGGCGGCCCACCTGCCGACCCGGGAGGAGCTGGAGCGGGTCGCGCACCGGGCCATCGTGATCGGTTTCCCGATCTGGACCTTCGCCGTCATCGCCGGCGCGCTCTGGGCCGACAAGGCGTGGGGCCGCTACTGGGGCTGGGACCCCAAGGAGGTCTGGGCGTTCATCACCTGGGTCGTCTACGCGGGCTATCTGCACGCCCGGGCCACCGCGGGCTGGAAGGGCAAGGCCGCGATGGCCGTGCAGCTGGTCGCCTTCGCGTCCCTGCTGTTCAACCTCATCGGCGTGAACATCTTCTTCGAGGGCCTGCACTCCTACGCCGAACTCCCCGGGTAAGTTTCTGAGTCTATGGCCGTGCTGCGCACGGCGGCTCGGGGGCTCCTTGGTCCGGCTCCCGCCCTCGTCACGTCCTCGCTTCGCTGCGGGCGTTCCTCGGTTGGTTCCCCGGCGCCCCCTCGCAGATCGCGAACTTCGGCGCCGTCCGGGGCGTCACAACCCCGGGGGACGGGAGGGGCGGATGAGCTCTGGACTGATCGACGGGGATCCGCAGCGGCTGGGCGGCTACTGGCTGGCGGGGCGGCTGGGCGCCGGAGGCCAGGGGGTGGTCTACGAGGCGTACGACGCCGAGGGGCTGCGGGTCGCGGTCAAGGTGCTGCACGGGGACGCCGCCACCGACGCCGAGCTGCGTCAGCGGTTCGGCCGCGAGGCGACCGCCGCCAGGAAGGTCGCCTCGTTCTGCACCGCGGCCGTGATCGACGCCGACCTGGACGGCCCCCGGCCGTACATCGTCTCCGAGTACGTGGAGGGGCCCAGCCTGCGCCGGGCCGTGGGCGGGGGACGCCGCTTCGGCGGCGGTGACCTGCACCGGCTGGCGACCGCGGTGGCCACCGCGCTGACCGCGATCCACGACGCGGGAGTGGTCCACCGGGACCTGAAGCCGGACAACGTCCTGCTGGGACCGGACGGCCCCCGCGTGATCGACTTCGGGATCGCCCGCACCGCGGACATGTCGCTGACCGCTACCGGGATGGTCACGGGCACGCCCGCCTACATGGCGCCCGAGGTGTTCACGGGGGAGCGGGCGCAGCCCGCGGCGGACGTGTTCGCCTGGGGCGGGATCATGGTGTTCGCGGCGACGGGGGCGGATCCGTTCCAGGCCGAGACGCTGGGCGCGGTGATGCACCGGGTGCTCTCGTCCGAGCCGCGTCTGGACGATCTCCCCGAGGGGGTGCGCCCGCTGGTGGCCGCCGCGCTCGCCAAGGATCCCCGGGCCAGGCCGTCGGCCAGGGATCTGCTGCTCGCCCTGGTCAGCGGCGGCGGACTCGACACCACGGGCCTGCTCATGGCGGGCAGCGACGCCGGAGCCCGGATCCGCGGGGATTCGGGCGATCCCGCGCTGGGCACCCTCGCCGAGGACTGCTACGCCCTGCTGGGACCGGTCGAGCGGGAGCTGGCCCCCGAGGTGTTCCTGCGCCTGGTGACGGTGACCGACGACGGTCAGCAGATCCCGCGACGGGCCCAGTGGGCCGAACTCGTCGGCGGCCGGGACGAGGAGGAGACCGCCGCCGTCCGGCGGCTGCTGGAGGTCTTCGCCTACCTGGTCGGCCGGGACGATCGGGAGGTGTGGCTGTCGCGCCCGGCGCTCCCCCTGGCCTGGCCCCGGCTGCGCCAGTGGGTGCGGGCCAACTGGGACGGGCTGATGGCGCACCGGGAGATCCTCTCCGCCGCCTGGCGCTGGCACGCCCAGGGCCGCCGGGACGGGGACCTGTTCCAGGGCGGCAGCCTGCAGAACGCGATGACCTGGGCCGCCACCGGTAGGCGCGACATCACGCTCAGCACGGTGGAGCGGGACTTCCTGGAGGCCGCCGCCGCCCTCTCCCGGCGCCGTGCCCGCCGCAACCGGCTGCTCTTCTCGGCGCTGGTGGTCCTGCTGGTGGCGGCCCTGATCGCGGGGACGATCGCCGTACGGCAGAGCCGGGTGGCCGACGAGCGCGCCGTCACCATCGCCGCCCAGCTCACCGAGGCCCGGGCCCGCCAGCTGGCCGCCACGGCCGAGTCGCTGCGGGTCTCCGATCCGGTGCGGGCGATGCTGCTGAGCGTGGCCGCCTGGCGGCTGTCCCCGGTGACCGAGGCACGGGCGGCCCTGACCGGCTCGCTGACCCGGCGGGAGATCGCGGTCTTCCGGGACCCGGCCGTGGAGGTGCGGACGGTGCGGGCGCTGAGCCGGGACGGGCGCGTCCTCGCCAGCGCGAGCGGGGGCCGGGTGCGTCTCTGGGACGTGCGGACCGGCCGGCAGATCACGAGCTTCTCCGGCGTGGGCGACGACCTGCGCCAGATCGCGCTCAGCCCGAGCGGCAGGCTGCTGGTCACGGTCGGCGACGAGTGGATCCGGAGCTGGGACGCGGCGACCGGCAGGCCCGTCGGTCCCGGACGCGTCTACCCCGACCAGGCGGACACCGACCTGGGCGTCTCCTTCGGCCTGTCCGACGACTGGGTGGCCGTCCACGGCGGGCAGGGGACGGCGAGCATCCAGCACACCGGGACGGGCCGGGTGCGGAGGATGCCGACGTCCGTCTACGGGGTACACGCCGACATCTCCCCCGACGGGCGTCACTTCGCCACCGGCGGGTTCCTGACCCGTCCGGCGATCGTCGAGCACGGCACGCGGCGGGTCATCCCGCTGGGCGCCGCGTGCGAGTGCTCCGCACCGATCGCCTACAGCCCGGACGGCCGGACCGTCGCACTCGGCAAGGGCAGGCGGGTGGAACTGTACGACGCGGCCACCGGATCGATGAAGAGCCGGCTCTCCGGCAGGGACGACCAGGGGGACCTGGTCTTCAGCCCCGACGGGCGGCTCCTGGCCTCGGCGGGCCCGGCCGGCGTCACGGTGTGGCGGCTGGAGGACCGGCGGCCGCTGATGACGCACAGGACCGGTATGGACCTCTGGCCCGTGGTGGCGTTCGACCCGGACGGACGCACGCTCCGCTATCTCGTCGAGGACGGCGTCACGACCCTCGACCTCTCCCACGTGGCCGGCGCCCGCCGGGAGCCGCTCTACGGCGAGCCGGAGACGACGCTGAGCCCCGACCTGCGCCTGGCCGCCGTCAAGGAGTACGGGGAGAACCGGGTCCGGCTCCTGGACGTACGCGGGAACACCACTCTCGCCACCCTGGAGCTGGGGGCGGGAACGGCGCAGGAGTACGCCGAGACGGCCTTCAGCGCCGACGGCCGGTACTTGGCGGTCAACGCCGGCACGGGCGGCGGGATCACCGTCTGGGACACCGCGACCTTCCGGCGCGTCGCCGCCCTGTCCGCCGGCGGGGACGCCACCGTGCAGGGGGTGGCGGTCGACGCCGAGGGGAGCGCGGTGGCGGCTCACCTCACCACGTTCGCCGGCGAGACGTCGCGGGACGAGGTCCGGCTGTGGGACGTGCCCACCGGACGGCAGCGCTGGGCCCGGCGCGAGTCGAACCCCGACGATCTGGCGTTCACGCCGGACGGCCGGTCTGTGGCGATCACCTCCGGCGAGCGGCGGCTGCTGGACGCGGCGACCGGCCGTCCCTACGGCGCGCCGTACGGCCCGCCGCTCACAGAGAGCAGCATCACCGTCGCCTTCGACCGGGACGGCTCCCGCTTCGCCGTCGCCGACTCCCTGGGGCGGGTCTCGGTGTGGGGGACCGCGGCCAGGGACAGGGTGGGGCCGGTGCTGAGGATCGGCGCCGAGGAGGAGCGGGGCGCGCTGGCCTTCTCCCCGAAGGGGGACGTGCTCGCGGTGAGGTCCGGCACCAGGACGGTGGGACTGTGGGACATCGCCACCGGCACGCGGCTGGGAGGTCCCCTTCCCACGGGGAGCGGGCCGCTGCGCGGCATGGCGTTCACGGCGGACGGATCCCGGCTCGTCACCCTGGACGGCGACGGCGAGCGGATCGAGCATCCGGTCGACCCGGAGGCGACGGCCGTCGCGGTCTGCTCGCGGGCCGGGCGGACGCTGACTCCCGTCGAGTGGCGGGAGCACCTCCCCGGCCTGGCCTACCGGGACGTGTGCGCGGCCCGGCGCTGAGCCTCCGGCGGGGTGGCGGTCAGTCTTCGTCGCGCAGACGCCGGTCGAGGTCCCTGAGGAAGTCCGGGTCGTCGTCGGGGCCCCGCGGGGCGTCGGGGCGCTGGGGGAGGTCGGGGCGGAAGGTCGGGCGCGGGGGGCGGGAGCCGAGGGGGCGGCCGAGCAGCAGCCAGAACAGGCCGCCGACCACGAACGTCATCACGACGACGACCACCCACAGGAGCTTGGGAAGGTTTCGTGCCTTCTCGTCCGGCGTGGTGATGACGTCGAACAGGCAGTAGAGCCAGAAGGCGAGCGCGGTCAGGCCGAGAAGCACGGACATGCCCGAACTGTAAGCCATCGCGGAGACAGCTGCGGTCGTGACCGATGTTCGGGGTGACGCGGTGAAGATCGGCGTCGTACGGTGGAACCCGTTGCCGCTTTCCCAGGGGACGTGATGACGCAACCGTACGAGCGAGCGCGATGACCACCGACAAGGGCCGTCACCGGCGGCACTGGTGGCAGCGGGCGTCCCACCGCGCGGACCGCGCGGTCAGGGAGGCGCCGCGAGAGGTCCCCCGCGAGCCCGAACGGCGCAGGAGGGCGGTGCCCGCCCCCGCGGTCGACCGCCCGCAGTACAGCTGGCGGGACTTCGAGCTCGACGACGAGCGTCCGCGCGCGCAGCCCAACGCCCCCGACACCCCCGCCCTGGGCGACGGGCTGCGGCACTGCGGGCCGCTGGAGCGCGTCCTGCACCGTCAGTGGGACGTCCGGCAGGGGCCGCCGTCCCCCGAGGTGGTACGGGCGGTGGAGAGCCTCGCGCGGCTGCCCGACGGGCTCAAGGGCAAGCTGGCGGCGGAGCTGGGCGGCATCTACGTCGGCCAGGGCGGCGTGCCCGATCTGGACGACATGGGCTATCTGCGCGGCGCCCCGCTGCCCTCGGGCCGGGCGACGTGGGACGTCTGCGCCGGAGCGTACGGCGACCGCAAGGTCGTGGTGGGGGACCGGCCCTCACCGACCCCCGACGTGATGATGCACGAGATCGGTCACGCCCTCGACGACGTGGACGCCCCACGCGACGAGTGGGTCTCGGACTCCCCGGAGTTCGCCGCCCTCTACGAGCAGTGCGTGCCGGTCCTCGCCTCGGCCTTCCACCTCCAGCCGGGGAACCTGGGCCGCAAGGAGTTCTTCGCCGACGCCTTCGCCGCCATCGCCTCCCGGCAGCGGCCCGCCCTCGTGGACATGCTCGGCGGGGACACGCGGATGGCGCTCAATGTCATGCTGTTCTTCAACCGGCGCTACGGAATCTAGGTGATCTGGGATGTACGTCATCCGGCTCGCTGACGGGACCCTGCGCGTGCCGCAGAGCCTGTCCAGCGATGACGGGCGTCTGATAGGCAACGCGTACGTGGAACTCTCACCGGGGGACCCCGACTACGACCGCTGGCTGCCCGAGGCGCTGACCGAGGAGGAGATGGCCGCGCGCCGGCGCCGGTGGCGCGAGGAGAACGACGAACTTGAGCGCGAGTTCCTGGCCTTCAAGGCGGAACAGGACAGCTAGGGACGCCGGGGTGACTCCACGGTGACCCTGCGGCTTCCGGGTAGGGCGCGCAGGATCACCGATGGTGTGACGTCATAAGTCGTCAGACGCGGGGGGACTCGCCTGCCGGCCGTTCGGCCGTCAATACGTCCTCGCCGCGCAGAAGGGCGTGCACTTCCGACTCGCGGAAACGCCGGTGCCCTCCGGGGGTACGGATGCTGCTGATGCGGCCTGCCGCGGCCCAGCGCGTCACCGTCTTTGGGTCGACCCGGAAGAGGGCGGCAACCTCTCCGGGTGTCAGCAGACGCTCGCTGCTACTCTCCACAATCTCTCCCCCTCGCATCCCGCTTCCTGCCAGCGGGCGGACAGGTAACCAGTGTGCCGAGCGAAGCCTGATATATCCGTGCTTTTCAACAAAGATCACGGGTTGTTATCGACTGACTGCCCGATTGTTATATGATAGAGCCTCTTTGAGACTCTCGTGGGTGTTTCTTTACGTAACTGATGTGTTGGGCACACTAGCAGCGCTCGTGCTGGATGCGAAGAGCGCCACTCCCATACCACGCTCACTTCGTGGACGCAGTGGCGTAGCCTCGACGATGTGCATCCCGCCATCGTTTACACAGCGTCTCGGCTCGGCCTGCTGGCCGTGAGCATCGGCGTGCTCTATCTGCTCGGCCTGCGAGAGCCCTTCGTCCTGCTGGTCGTGGCGTTCCTCGTCAGCGGAGCGGCCAGCTACGTCCTGCTGTCCGAGCAACGTGACGCGCTCAGCGCACGAATCGCCAAGAATCGGGAGTGATCACGGCAGCGGGAACATGCCGATCCGGGCATGGTACTCGCGACCGAGCCGGATTGTGTCACTACCAACCAGTAGCCCCCGCGGATGGGCGAGAAATGCTTTGACGCCGATTCCGCGGTCTCTGGTGGGGTTCCACGACAGGGCCCTGCCGGTGGCCGGATTGATCGCCCCGATGCCCGGCCGTTCCACCGCGCCCGGTCCGGCCGAGTCGCTCCCCGCGGGGTTGTCGAGCCAGCGCTGGTGCCCCCCGACGTAGACGGCCGACCCGGTCACCGCGACCGCGTACAGCGAGTCGCCGCCGGTGTGGTTGACCCATGTGGGCCGGGTCTCGCCCCTTATATGGGTCTCGAAGCGCGCTGCGCTGTCGCACAGCTTGCGCGGGCCCCCCGGGCCTCCGCTGGTGACCACCACGAAGTAGCGGCCGTCAGGGGCGAAATCCAGGCCTCTGACGTAGCTCGGGAAGGCCGCGCTGCACGAGGGCGCGTAGGCGTCGGTCCGCCAGTCGGCGACCTTCGCGCGGGTGGCGCCCACGTCGATCAGGCCGAGCTGGGGACGGGACAGGCCGTCGAGGGTCGTGAAGCTGCCGTCGACCGCCAGCCGGCTCCCGCTCAGCGCCATGGCGTAGACCTTGGTGCGCGATCCCCGGGGCGTTCCCGGCGTGATCGCGAACTCCGGGTCCACTGCGCCGGTGACGGCGTCCACCCGGGCCAGGGCCGTACGGGGCGTGCGGCCGACGTGGGTGAAGTCGCCGCCCACGTAGAGCCGGGAGCCGCTCCGGACGAGGCTGGTGACCGAGCCGCCGAACGCGTGGGCGCGGAAGTCCGTCACCGGGGAGCCGTCGGACAGCCGCAGCCGGACCACCTTGCGGGTCACGACCCCGTCGGTGGCGGTGAACCCGCCGCCGGCGTAGACCGTGCCGTCGGCGCCCGCCGCCAGGGCGGTGACGGCGCCGTTGAGGTACGGATCGAAGCCGGGGACGATCCGCCCGGTGGCCAGGTCGTAGGCGAAGACGTTGGCGCGTTCCAGAACCGTGGAGTCCCGCGCCTCGCGCACCTCCGTGAACGAGCCGCCGACCACCACCGTGCCGCCCACCAGGGTGACGGCGTTGACGATGCCGTCGAGCACGTGGGGGGTGGTGTCCACCGGGTCGGCGGAGACGACCTGTCCGTGCGCGACGGAACCGGCGGCGGCGACGCCCGGCGGAGCGGCCAGCGTCGCGGCGACGGTCAGCGTCGTCGCGGCCAGCGTCACGGCCGGCACGGAAACGGTTCTGGCAAGCATTCACCAAGTCCTAGCAGACCCTTGGTAATCGCGTCGCTACTTTCCGTGGATTGCCCGCCCGGGCCTAGTCTTGTCCCCATGACGCGCGCTTCGCTGGACAAGCAACCGCACGAGGTCGCCTCGATGTTCGATCGCACGGCCCGGCGCTACGACCTGATGAACGATCTGCTGTCCCTCGGGCAGGACCGTTTCTGGCGCAAGGCCACCGCGGACGCGATCGACGCCGGGCCCGGCGAACTCGTGCTCGACCTGGGCGCGGGCACCGGCACCTCGACCGACGCCTTCACCACGCTCGGCGCCCGGGCGATCGCCTCCGACTTCTCCCTCGGCATGCTCCGCACCGGCGTCGAGAAGCGGGGCGGCTCGGGCATCTCCGGCGGCGGGGTGCGCGGGGTCAGTTTCATCGCGGGCGACGCCCTGAAGCTGCCGTTCGCCGACGAGTCCTTCGACGCGGTGACGATCTCCTTCGCCATCCGCAACGTCAACGACACCGAGCAGGCGCTGCGCGAGATGCTCCGCGTGGCCAGGCCCGGCGCCCGCCTGGTGGTCTGCGAGTTCTCCCGCCCGACGAACGGCGCCTTCGAGCGGGTCTACACCGAGTACCTGATGAGGATGCTGCCGGTCGTGGCCGGGGCGGTCAGCTCCAACCCCGACTCCTACGAGTACCTCGCCGAGTCGATCAGGTCCTGGCCGGCCCAGGCCGAGTTCGCCCGCGTCATCCAGCGGGCCGGCTGGAAGAAGGTCGCCTGGCGCAACCTCTCACTGGGCATCGTCGCCCTGCACCGCGCCTACAAGCCCGAGTCCTGAAGCCCTGATCCGGTTCCGACCCGGAGCGCCGTTGCCCCGGGTCCTTTCCGTACGGCTACCGCCGGAACTCGATGATGACGACGTGCCCCCATCGCGCGTGGGGGCGGACGGCCGCCCCGCCGGCGAAGCAGGCGGCCTCGATCTCGGGGATGTAGTCCTCGAAGAGTTCGAGGCTCATCCCCGACCTGCACCAGATGTACAGCTCCAGCCGCCCGTCCCCGTGCGGGACCGTCCCCATCACCAGGGGCAGCCATCCCTCCGGGGTCCGCAGCGAGGTCTTCTGGCACAACCCCTGGAAGCGGTGCCTGGCGACCAGCCCGCGGAACTGGTCACCCACCGCCCGCCGGGCCGGCGGGCAACCGATCGCGGCGACCAGCGGCAGCAGATAGACCGGCAGCCACGCGGGCTGTTCGGCCAGCTCGGACATCACCGGGACGATCCCCGAGCCGACGGCGATCTCGACACGCCACCGGATGATCCATCCCAGCCGGGCCAGCGGCCCCCGGGCGCGGGGAATGCGAGGGTGGTTCCTGGGGTGCCCCGACCATCCGGGAGGGTCATCGCCCATGGGTCCCTCCCGACCCCGCGGCGACGTTCTCCGCGCCGCCGTCCGGGTCCAGTCCGAGCCGGTCGAACCGGGGATCCCGGTACCGCCTGACGAAGAGACTCGCCTTGACGACCCGCCAGCCGTTGAGCTCGGCGAGCCTGTCGTTCTCGCTCCAGATTTTCCGCTCCGCCTTTTCGATAAGGCGGGTCCGTAACCCCTTGCGGGGTTGTCGTGACGGAGTAGCGTTGGACATGTTCCACGGCTCCTGTTCCCGTCGCTGATGAGATGAGGGGGGCTGCGGGATTCCGGGCGGATGGGTCGCAGCCATCCGCCCGCTTGCGTGGGTGCTCGCTTCTCCGGCCGTGGAGCTACGGAGGATGCGCTGTCGGGATTGCCGGATTCACCTGGATGTTTTCCCCTCGTCGCCTGGTATGGCGGGATAAACTCAGCATGTGCCGCCGGGATGCCCCGTGCAATTCCCGCAGGGATGACGCGCGGGAGTCCTGGCGGGATGAAAACCGACCTTCCCGGTGAGGGTTGCAAACCTCTCAAAAGGGGCATACCTGCAAGGTTTGCGAAAGGAGAGCCTGGGTGACCGGAACCGGAAGCCCGACACTCCGCCGCCGCAGGCTCGCCGCAGAGCTGCGCCGGTTACGCGAGGCTGCGGGCCTCAACGGGGTCCAGGTCGCGAAGGAACTCCGCTGGTCCACCTCCAAGGTCTCCCGCCTGGAGAACGGTCAGGTCGTCCCCCAGGAGGGGGATGTGGAAAAGCTGCTCCGGTATTTCAACGCTGACGCTGAGACGAGCGGCTTGCTACTCGGTCTCACGCGGGACGCTCACCGCAGGGGATGGTGGGAGGCCTACGCCGAGGACCTGCCGGAGCAGGTGATCACCCTCGCGGGCATGGAGGATGAGGCTCAGGAGATCCGTTCTTGGTACGCCAATGTTGTGCCGGGAATGCTCCAAACACGTGGCTATGCTTCAGTGATCAACGGTCTCTATCAGTCGCTCCAAGCTCTGCCTCTTGGGAAGATCAAGCGCCGGACCCAGTTCCGCCTGCGGAGACAGGAGCGGCTCACCTCTGGAAGCGGGCTTACTTACTCTACAATCCTTGATGAGGCGGTGCTCCGACGGCGCTATGGCAGCGAGGAGATCATGAAGGAGCAACTTCGCTGGTTGCTGGAGGTGTCAGAACTTCCCAACGTGAGTATCCGGGTCCTCCCTCTCGACGTCACTCACCCTGCTGACGGGAGCCACTTCCTCCTCATGCGGTTTCCGGAGGTCCCCGGACTTGGGACTCTCTACGACGAGCTTCTCTACACAGAGGATTTTCCCATTTCCAACCTCACTGAGGATGAGAGTGCTGTTTACATGTATTCCGCACTCTACGAAAATCTTGAGAAGGCTGCTCTCGACTGGCGGCGATCCAAGCATCTGATCGCATCACTCGCTCGGTGAGCGTGTTGCTTGTCTCGTGACCGCACTCGCGTAGCTTGGCATCCATGCGCTGGTGGCAGGTGCTATTTTGGCGCTTTCACATCTGTCACTTGCGACTCTGGAGCACCATGGAGCTGTCTCTTCCCTGCGATCAGAACCTTCCGTGGCAGAAGAGCACTTTTTGTATGAGCGATGGAGAGTGCGTCGAAGTCGCTCCGCTCGCTGGAGGCGGTGTCGCGGTCCGTGACTCCAAGGACCCGGCTGGGCCGGTGTTGACCTTCACTCCTGGGGAGTGGCGTGCCTTCGTGGCGGGGGTCAGGAACGACGAGTTCGACATCTGAGACAACCTGATCTTGAACCTCCGTGAGCCCTTTGCTGGCTTACGGGGGTTTTCGCATGTCGGATCCGGGCAACGGGGGATAGATCGCCGATCCCGCCTGACATCTGGGGTGGGGAAGGCGTTAGACTGCCGCCCGACAAGTTTGTGAAGACCTTCACAAAGGAACGAAAGGCCCCTTACCCCGAGGCCGTCGAAGCATGTAGGACAGGACGGGTCCCGTGACCGTGCCAGCCGCCCCACAGCGGAGTGTCGCTGAGGCTGACGCCGACGTCATCGTCGTCGGCGCCGGGCCCGCAGGGTCGACCACCGCTTTCCACCTCGCACAGGCCGGACTGAACGTCCTGCTGCTCGAGAAGACCACATTCCCCCGTGAGAAGGTGTGCGGCGACGGGCTGACGCCCCGAGCGGTCAAGCAGCTCATCGCGATGGGGATCGACATCAACGCCCCCGGATGGGTCAGGAACAAAGGCCTGCGCGTCGTCGGCGGGGGGCTGCGCTTCGAGCTGGACTGGCCGGAGCTGGCCAGCTATCCGGACTTCGGGCTGGTGCGCACCCGGCAGGACTTCGACGAGATCCTGGCCGCCAACGCGGTGCGGGGCGGGGTGCGCCTGCTGCAGGGCGTCAACGTCACCGCGCCGATCCTCGACGACCGCAGCGGCCACATCGTGGGTGTGACGGCCAAGAAGGACGGCGAGGAGGTCTCCTACCGCTCCCGTCTGGTGGTCGCCGCCGACGGCAACTCCACCCGGATCTCCCTGGCGATGGGGCTGCACAAGCGCGAGGACCGCCCGATGGGCGTGGCCGTACGCACCTATTTCACCAGCCCGCGTCACGACGACGACTATCTGGAGACGTGGCTGGAGCTGTGGGACGGCGACCAGCTGATGCCCGGCTACGGCTGGATCTTCGGCGTCGGCGACGGCACCTCCAACGTGGGCCTGGGGCTGCTGAACACCAGCGAGTCCTTCAAGGGCATGGACTATCGTGACCTGCTCAAACGTTGGGTCAAGAACATGCCCTCCGAGTGGGGTTACACCGAAGAGAACATGACGACCCCGATCAGGGGCGCCGCGCTGCCCATGGCCTTCAACCGGCAGCCGCACTACACGCGGGGCCTGGTGCTGGTCGGCGACGCGGGCGGGATGATCAACCCGTTCAACGGCGAGGGCATCGCGTACGCGATGGAGACCGGCCGGATCGCGGCCGAGACCATCGTCCAGGCTCTGGGCCGGACCACCCCCGCGCAGCGTGAGCGCGTGCTGCGCGCTTATCCCCAGATCCTCAAGGACGCCTATGGTGGGTACTTCACTCTGGGGCGCGGTTTCGTGGAACTCATCGGCCGCCGTGGCGTGATGAACTTCGCCACCCGCCACGCGCTGCACCATCCCGGGCTGATGCGCTTCGCGCTCAAGCTGCTTGCTAATCTCACCGACCGGCGAGGCGACGCATCCGACAGGATCATCAACGCTCTGTCGAAGGTCGCGCCACCGGCATGACCTCACAAAACACGCGGAACCCGGAGCGAGCCGAGATGATCGCCCTGCCTAGACTTGTGAAACACACCACTGTGACGAACTACGCGCCGGCGCGCGTGGAGATGGGAGAGGAGGCGTAGCGATGGAGCTGTACGCACCCATTCTGGTGCTCGCCGTACTCGCGGCGGGCTTCGCGGTCTTCTCGGTGACGATCGCGCCCTTCACCGGACCCAAGCGCTGGAACCGCGCGAAGCTCGACGCTTACGAATGCGGTATCGAACCCACCCCCCAGCCGGTCGGCGGCGGTCGCTTCCCGCTGAAGTACATGATCACCGCGATGCTCTTCATCGTGTTCGACATCGAGATCATCTTCCTCTACCCGTGGGCGGTCGCCTTCGACCAGCTCGGGCTGTTCGGGCTGGTCGAGATGGTGCTGTTCATCGTCACCGTGCTCGTCGCCTACGCGTACGTGTGGCGCCGCAAGGGTCTGGACTGGGATTAGGACTATGGGACTTGAAGAGAAACTCCCGAGCGGTTTCCTGCTGAGCACGGTCGAGCAGGTCGCCGGCTGGGCACGTAAGAACTCGGTCTGGCCGGCGACCTTCGGCCTGGCCTGTTGCGCCATCGAGCTGATGTCCACCGGCGGTCCCAAGCACGACCTGGCGCGCTTCGGCATGGAGCGCGCTTCGGCGTCTCCGCGGCAGGCCGACCTGATGATCGTCGCGGGGCGGCTGTCCCAGAAGATGGCCCCCGTCCTGCGGCAGATCTACGACCAGATGGCCGAGCCCAAGTGGGTCATCGCCATGGGAGTGTGCGCCTCCAGCGGGGGCATGTTCAACAACTACGCGATCGTGCAGGGCGTGGACCACGTGGTCCCGGTCGACATCTACCTGCCGGGCTGCCCGCCGCGGCCCGAGATGCTCATCGACTCGATCGTCAAGCTGCACGACAAGATCCAGAACATGAAGTTCGGCGCGCACCGCGCCAAGCAGATCGACGAGCTCGAACTGCAGGCGCTCCGGACGCTGCCGCTGATCGACCAGGGAAACGCCAAGTGAGCCGGAGCGACCGATAATGAGCACGGACAACCTTCCCGGGGTGCCGGAGGAGCCGATCGCGCGCCTGGGCATGTTCGGCGCCCAGGACTCCGGTGACACCTCCGGTTACGGCGGTCTGGTCGTACGGCGCGCGCCGCGGCTGTCGACCCCCCGTCCCTACGGCGGCTACTTCGACACCGTCGCCGACGAGCTGGAGCGCGCGCTCGGCGGCGACCTGGCCGACGCGGTCGAGCGCGTGGTCGTGGACCGCGGCGAACTGACCTTCCACGTCAAGCGCGAGCGCCTGCTGGAGGTTCTGCGCCACCTGCGGGACGACCCGGCGCTGCGTTTCGAGCTCTCGCTGGGCGTCTCCGGCGTGCACTACCCGCACCTGGAAGGTGAGGAACTGCACGCGGTGTACCACCTGTGCTCGATCACCCACAACCGGCGGCTGCGCGTGGAGGCGGCCTGCCCCGACACCGACCGGCACATCCCGTCCAGCGTGTCGATCTACCCGACGCACGACTGGCACGAGCGTGAGACCTGGGACTTCTTCGGGATCGTCTTCGACGGCCACCCGGCGCTGACCCGGATCATGATGCCGGACGACTGGGACGGGCACCCCCAGCGCAAGGACTACCCGCTCGGCGGCATCCCGGTGGACTACCGCGGCGCCGAGATCCCCCCGCCGGACCAGAGGAGGTCGTACAAGTGAGTGCTCCTTACGAGGAGGCCACGGAGGGCAAGGTCTACACGGTCTCCGGCAACGACTGGACCGAGCTGGTCGCCACGCTCAGCGGTCAGCAGGACGAGCAGCTCGTCGTCAACATGGGCCCGCAGCACCCGTCCACGCACGGCGTGCTCCGCCTGATCCTCAACCTGGACGGCGAGACGGTCACCGAGGCCCGCACGGTCATCGGCTACCTGCACACCGGCATCGAGAAGACCTGCGAGTACCGCACGTGGACCCAGGGGACCACCCTGGTCACCCGGATGGACTACCTCTCGCCGATCTTCAACGAGACCGCCTACTGCATGGCCGTGGAGAAGCTGCTGGGCATCACCGAGCAGATCCCCGAGCGGGCCCAGGCGATCCGCGTGCTGACGATGGAGCTCACCCGCATCTCCTCGCACATGGTGGCCATCGGCACCTTCGGCATGGAGCTGGGCGCGACCACGCCGTTCCTCTTCGGGTCCCGCGAGCGCGAGATGGTGCTCGACGTGATGGAGTACATCACCGGCCTGCGGATGAACATGGCCTACGTCCGGCCCGGCGGCGTCTCCGTCGACCTGCCGGCCGGCGCCGTGGACAAGGTCGGCGAGCTGCTGAAGGTCATGCCGAAGCGCATCAAGGACATGCGCAAGCTGCTCGACGCCAACCCGGTCTACCTGGCCCGCACCAAGGACGTCGCCTACCTCGACCTGACCGGCTGCATGGCGCTGGGCATCACCGGCCCGATGCTGCGGGCCGCCGGCCTGCCGTGGGACCTGCGCAAGTCGCAGCCGTACTGCGGCTACGAGACCTACGACTTCGACGTCCCGACCGAGAAGACCGGCGACGTCTACGGCCGCTACCTGGTCCGGGTCGCCGAGATGGAGGAGTCGCTCAAGATCGTCGAGCAGGCTCTGGACCGGCTGGCCGGCCCGCTCAAGGGCGGGCGCGTGATGGTGGACGACAAGAAGATCGGCTGGCCCGCGCAGCTCGCGCTCGGCCCCGACGGCCTGGGCAACTCGCCCGACCACATCGCCCACATCATGGGCGGCTCGATGGAAGCGCTGATCCACCACTTCAAGCTGGTGACCGAGGGCTTCCGGGTCCCGGCCGGTCAGGCGTACGCGAGCGTGGAGGGGCCGCGCGGCGAGCTCGGCGCCCACGTGGTCAGCGACGGCGGCACCAAGCCGTACCGGGTGCACTTCCGTGACCCGTCGTTCACGAACCTGCAGGCGGTGCCGGCGACGTGCGAGGGCGGCATGGTCGCCGACGTCATCTCGGCCGTGGCCTCGATCGACCCGGTCATGGGAGGTGTGGACCGATGAGTGGACCGATGAGCGGTTCGCAGAATGAGAGCCCCGCGGACTACGCGAGCCCCAAGGGCAGCACGACCCTGAACCCCTCCGAGGAGGGGGTCGCGGTCGTGAGCCCGGGTGAGGAGGGGCGTGTGACCGCGCGCGGGAGTTACTCGCCGGAGGTCCGCGAGCGGCTGGAGCGGGACGCCAAGGAGATCATCTCCCGCTACCCGAAGACGCGCTCGGCGCTGCTGCCGCTGCTGCACCTGGTGCAGTCGGAGGACGGCTACGTCTCGGACGCGGGCCAGGAGTTCTGCGCCGAGATGCTGGGCCTGACCAAGGCCGAGGTCGTGGGCGTGGCCACCTTCTACACGATGTACAAGCGCCGCCCGATGGGCGACTATCACGTCGGCGTGTGCGTCAACACGCTGTGCGCGGTCATGGGCGGCGACCAGATCTGGGACGAGCTCTCCGAGCACGTGGGCGTCGGTCACGATGAGACCAGCCCGGACGGCAGGGTCTCGCTGGAGCGGCTGGAGTGCAACGCCGCCTGCGACTTCGCCCCCGTGATGATGGTCAACTGGGAGTTCTTCGACAACCAGACCCCCGCCTCGGCCAAGCAGCTCGTCGACGACCTGCGCGACGGCAAGAACGTCTCGCCGACCCGCGGGCCGAAGAAGCTGTGCACCTTCAAGGAGGCCTCGCGCGTGCTCGCGGGCCTGCCCGACGACCTGGCCGGCGACGGCCCGTCCGCCGCGGGCGCCTCGCTGGAGGGCCTGAAGGTCGCCAAGGCCAACGGATGGAAGGCCCCTGAGGCATGACGACTCTCACTCCGGTCCTCACCGCGAACTGGGACCGGCCCGACTCCTTCACCCTGAACGGCTACGGGGAGTACAAGGCCGCCAAGAAGGCGCTGGGCATGGACCCCGACGCCGTCATCCAGGCGGTCAAGGACTCCGGTCTGCGCGGCCGCGGCGGCGCGGGCTTCCCCACCGGCATGAAGTGGGGCTTCATCCCCCAGGGTGACGGCAAGCCGCACTATCTGGTGGTCAACGCCGACGAGTCCGAGCCCGGCACGTGCAAGGACATCCCGCTGATGATGGCCAACCCGCACTCGCTGGTGGAGGGCGTGATCATCACGTCCTACGCCATCCGGGCGAACCAGGCCTTCATCTACGTGCGCGGCGAGGTCCTGCACGTCATCCGCCGCCTGCACGCGGCGGTCCGCGAGGCGTACGAGGCCGGCCTGCTCGGCAAGGACATCTTCGGCTCCGGCTACGACCTCGACCTGGTCGTGCACTCCGGCGCCGGCGCCTACATCTGCGGCGAGGAGACGGCCCTGCTCGACTCGCTGGAGGGCTATCGCGGGCAGCCTCGTCTCAAGCCTCCGTTCCCGGCGGTGGCTGGCCTGTACGCCTGCCCGACTGTGATCAACAACGTCGAGTCGGTCGCGAGTGTTCCCTCGATCATCACCAACGGCGCCGACTGGTTCGCGGGCATGGGCACGGAGAAGTCGACCGGCTTCGGCATCTTCTCGCTGTCCGGCCACGTCACCCGGCCCGGCCAGTACGAGGCGCCGCTCGGCATCACGCTGCGCGAGCTCCTCGACATGGCGGGCGGCATCCGCGCCGGCCACCGGCTGAAGTTCTGGACGCCCGGCGGATCGAGCACGCCGATCTTCACCGACGAGCACCTCGACGTGCCGCTCGACTTCGAGTCGGTCGGCGCCAAGGGGTCCATGCTCGGCACCCGCGCCCTGCAGATCTTCGACGAGACCACCTGCGTGGTGCGCGCGGTGATGCGGTGGACCGAGTTCTACGCGCACGAGTCCTGCGGGAAGTGCACCCCCTGCCGGGAGGGCACCTACTGGCTCAAGCAGGTGCTCATCAGGCTGGAGAAGGGTCAGGGCACCGAGGAGGACCTGACCACCATCACCGACATCGCCGACAACATCCTGGGCCGCTCCTTCTGCGCCCTGGGCGACGGCGCCACCAGCCCCATCCACTCCTCGGTGAAGTACTTCCGCGAGGAGTACCTCAAGCACTTCGAGATCGGCGGTTGCCCGTTCGACCACGCTCCGTCCACGGCCTGGGGGGACGCGAAGTGATCAGGGGAGCCAGCAAGCACATCACCGCTTCGGTCATGGGGCCGACGGAGGAGGCGCCATGACGGTAGAAGCGAGCACCCCGGCCCAGGCGCCGGTGGAACTGGTCACCCTGACCATCGACGGGTTCCAGGTCAGCGTTCCGAAGGGCACGATGATCATCCGGGCGGCGGAGCTGCTCGGCATCCAGATCCCGCGCTTCTGCGACCACCCGTTGCTGGTCCCGGCCGCCAACTGCCGCCAGTGCCTGGTGGAGATCCCGGACGCGGGCAACGGCCGCGGCTTCCCCAAGCCGCAGCCCTCCTGCGCCATCGAGGTCGCCCCGGGCATGGTGGTCCAGACCCAGCTCACCTCCCCGGTCGCCGAGAAGGCCCAGCGCGGTGTCATGGAGCTGCTGCTCATGAACCACCCGCTGGACTGCCCGGTCTGCGACAAGGGCGGTGAGTGCCCGCTGCAGAACCAGGCGATGTCCAACGGCCAGGGCGAGACCCGCTTCCAGGAGAAGAAGCGGGTCTTCGCCAAGCCGGTGCCGCTCTCGACCGAGGTGCTGCTGGACCGCGAGCGCTGCGTGCAGTGCGCCCGCTGCCTGCGCTTCTCCGAGGAGATCGCCGGTGACCCGCTCATCGAGTTCTTCGAGCGCGGGGCCAAGGAGCAGGTCGGAACCGCCAACGGCGAGCCGTTCATGTCCTACTTCTCGGGCAACACCATCCAGATCTGCCCGGTGGGCGCGCTGACCAGCGCCTCCTACCGCTTCCAGGCCCGCCCGTTCGACCTGGTCTCCACCCCCTCCGCGTGCGAGCACTGCGCCAGCGGCTGCTCGCTGCGCACCGACCACCGCCGCGGCCGGGTCACCCGCCGCCTGGCCGGCAACGACCCGGAGGTCAACGAGGAGTGGAACTGCGACAAGGGCCGCTTCGCCTTCACCTACGCCACGCAGCCCGACCGGCTGAAGACCCCGCTCGTCCGTAACGAGGAGGGCGTGCTCGTCCCGACCTCCTGGCCCGACGCGCTCGCCGTCGCGGCCCAGGGCCTGGCGGCCGCCCGCGGCCGCGCGGGCGTGCTGGTCGGCGGTCGCGTCACCGTCGAGGAGGCGTACGGCTACGCGAAGTTCGCCCGGATCGCCCTGGGCACCAACGACGTCGACTTCCGCTCCCGGCCGCACTCGGCCGAGGAGGCGCAGTTCCTCGCGCACGCCGTGGCGGGCAAGGGCATCGAGGTGCGCTACCGCGACCTGGAGAAGGCCCCGGCCGTGCTCCTGGTGGGCTTCGAGCCCGACGAGGAGTCGCCGATCGTCTTCCTGCGGCTGCGCAAGGCCTGGCAGCGCAACAAGCTGAGGATCTTCTCGATCGCCCCGTTCGCCACCGCCGGACTGGGCAAGATGAACGGCACGCTCATCCCGGCCACGCCGGGAACCGAGCCCGACGTCCTTCAGGACCTGGCCTCCGGCGACTCTCCGGCCGCCGAGGCGGTCAAGCTGCCGGGCGCCGTCATCCTCGCCGGCGAGCGGCTGGCCACCGTCCCGGGCGCGCTCTCGGCGCTCCTGCGGCTGGCCGAGGCCAGCGGCGCCCGCCTGGCCTGGATCCCGCGCCGCGCCGGTGAGCGCGGCGCCATCGAGGCCGGCGCCCTGCCGAACCTGCTCCCGATCGGCCGTCCGGTCGCCGACGAGACCGCCCGCGCCGAGGTGGCCCGGGCGTGGAACGTCACCTCGCTGCCCGAGACCCCGGGCCGCGACACGGCGGGGATCCTGGCGGCGGCGCGCAACGAGGAGCTGGACGCCCTCGTCGTCGCCGGCGTCGACCCCTACGACCTGGCCGACCCGGAGGCCGCCCTGGCGGCTCTGGAGAACACGCCGTTCATCGTCAGCCTGGAGCAGCGCGCCAGCGCGGTCACCGACCGCGCCGACGTGGTGCTCCCGGTCGCCGCGGTGGCCGAGAAGTCGGGCACGTTCGTCAACTGGGAGGGGCGCGGCCGTACCTTCGAGGAGGCCCTGCACGTCACCGGTGTGATGAGCGACCTGCGGGCCGTCTCCGCGATCGCCGACCACATGGACGTGCACCTCGGCCTGCCGGACTCGTCCGCCGCCCGCCGCGAGCTGGCCGCGATCGGCGCCTGGCGGGGCCCGCGGGCCGCCGCCCCGGCGACGGGCACCCGCGCGGTGCCGGCCCCGGCGGCCGGCGAGGCCATCCTCGCCACCTGGCACCGGCTGCTGGGCGAGGGCCGCCTGCAGGCCGGCGAGCCGTACCTCGCGGGCACCGCCCCGGCGGCCGAGGCGCTGGTGTCGCCGGCCACCGCGGCCGAGACGGGCCTCGTCGACGGCAGCAAGATCACTGTCAACTCCGGGCGGGGTTCGGTGAGCCTGCCGGTGCGCATCGCCGATCTGCCCGACCGGGTGGTGTGGCTGCCCGCCGGCTCCGACGGCTGCTCGGTGACCCGCGATCTGCGTGCCGCGGCCGGTGACATCGTCAAGATCGGAAGTGCCTCATGAGCGGGAGAGAACCCGGCGCAGTGAGCGAAGCGGCCCGCGAAGCACCGGCGGCCCGCGCAGCGAATGGGGAGCGGTGAACGACTTATGAACTCGTGGTCTCTTCTGGCGGCCGCGCCGGCCGGGCCGGCCCTTCCGAGCCTCGACGACTTCGGCAAGGATCCCATCGGGATCATCATCCTCAAGGCCGCGGTCATCTTCATCGTCCTGATGCTGGGCGTGCTGTTCGGCGTGTGGTTCGAGCGCAAGCTCATCTCCCGCATGCAGAACCGGTACGGCCCCAACCGGGCGGGTAAGTTCGGCCTCCTGCAGTCGGTGGCCGACGGCCTGAAGATGGGTCTGAAGGAAGACCTGATGCCGCGGACCGTGGACAAGGTGATCTACTTCATCGCCCCGGTCGTGCTGTCGGTCCCCGCCTTCATGGCCTTCTCGGTCATCCCGATGGGCCCGAAGGTCGACATGTTCGGCGTCGAGACGCCGCTGCAGCTGACCGACCTGCCGGTCGCGGTGCTGCTGGTGCTGGCCATGGCCTCCATCGGCGTCTACGGCATCGTGCTGGCCGGGTGGGGCTCCCGCTCGCCGTACGCGATGCTGGGCGGTCTGCGCGCGAGCGCCCAGGTGGTCTCCTACGAGATCGCGATGGGCCTGTCGTTCGTGGGCGTCTTCCTGTTCGCGGGCACGCTGTCCACCTCGGGCATCGTCGCGGCGCAGGCCAAGGGCAGCACGTTCTCGCTGGGCGGCCTCGACATCCCGATGCCCTCCTGGTACATGATCCTGCTGCTCCCGTCCTTCCTGATCTACATCGTCACGATGCTGGGCGAGACCAACCGGGTCCCGTTCGACCTGCCGGAGGGCGAGGGCGAGCTGGTCGGCGGCTTCCAGACGGAGTACTCCAACTCGCTGAAGTTCGCCGTCATCATGCTCGCCGAGTACGTCAACGTCTTCGTGGTGTCGGCGGTCTCCATCACCCTGTTCATGGGCGGCTGGCAGGCCCCGTGGCCGATCTCCCTGTGGGACGGCGCCAACACCGGCTACTGGCCGCTGCTGTGGTTCTTCGGGAAGATGGTGCTGCTGTTCGCCTTCTTCATCTGGTGCCGCGCCTCGCTGCCCCGCGTGCGCTACGACCAGCTCATGGCCCTCGGCTGGAAGATCCTCATCCCGGTCAACCTGGCCTGGATCCTGCTGGTGGCCACCATGCGGGCCCTGCGCCTGGACACCGCCGACCGCACCATGGTGATGATCCTGGGCGCCGTCGTGCTCGTCGCGTGCCTGGCCATCTGGCTGCGTTTCGACACCGTCCTGCAGCGGCGCAGGGAGGCCAAGGCCGAGCAGGTCGAGGCCGAGTTCAAGACGCTCGAAGCCGAGCCCGCCGCCGGCGGCTTCCCGGTGCCTCCGCTCGACCTGCCGCACTACCGCGGGGCGACGGCCGTGGAGGCGCGCGCAAACACGACTGCGGAGGTTCCCAGTGGGAGCAACTGATTGGTTGAACCCCATCAAGGGGTTCGGCGTGACCTTCCACACGATGTTCAAGAAGGTCGAGACGGTCAACTACCCCGAGGAGAAGCGGCCCACGGCTCCGCGCTTCCACGGCCGGCACCAGCTCAACCGCTGGCCCGACGGCCTGGAGAAGTGCGTCGGCTGTGAGCTGTGCGCCTGGGCGTGCCCGGCCGACGCGATCTACGTGGAGGGCGGCGACAACACCGAGACGGAGCGCTACTCCCCGGGCGAGCGCTACGGCCGCACCTACCAGATCAATTATCTGCGCTGCATCCTGTGCGGCCTGTGCATCGAAGCGTGCCCGACGCGCGCGCTGACCATGACCAACGAATACGAGCTCGCCGACACGACCCGTGAGAGCCTGATCTACACCAAGGAGATGCTTCTCGCGCCGCTCGGCCCGGGCATGGAGGCTCCGCCTCACGCCATGCGTCTCGGCGAGACCGAAGAGGACTACTACCGGCTGGGACGCAACAATGGGTGAGACCATCACGTTCTGGGTGCTGGCGGTCACCTCCGTGGCCGCGGCGCTCGGGCTCGTCTTCAGCCGCAAGGCGGTCTACTCGGCGCTGATGCTCGGCGTGGTCATGCTCTCGCTGGCCGTTCTGTACGCCGTCCAGGACGCGCCCTTCCTCGCCGCGGTGCAGATCATCGTCTACACCGGCGCCGTCATGATGCTCTTCCTGTTCGTGCTCATGCTCGTCGGCGTGGACTCCTCCGACTCCCTGGTCGAGACGATCAAGGGGCAGCGTTTCTGGGCGGTCATCGCCGGCCTGGGCTTCGCGGTCCTGCTGGCCCTGGCGGTCGGCAACGTGGCCTTCAGCCCCGCCACGGGCCTGGGGCAGGTCGTGGCGAGCAGGGACGGCAACGTCCCGACCCTGGCCGCCTCGATCTTCACCCGGCACGTCTTCGCCTTCGAGGTCACCTCGGCGCTGCTGATCACCGCCGCGCTCGGCGCGATGGTGCTGGCCCACCGCGAGCGGGTCCGGCCCAAGGCCACCCAGCGCGACCTGGCCCGCGCCCGGTTCGCCGGTCCGCAGCCCTCGCCGCTGCCCGGCCCCGGCACCTACGCCCTGCACAACGCCATCGACATGCCGGCCCTGCTGCCGGACGGCACGGTGGCGGTCACCTCGATCAACCGGGTGCTCGCCCGGCACGAGATGGAGGAGGGCTTCGAGCCGACCGATCCGGAGAAGGCCGCGCTCATCAAGCAGGTCCTGCAGAAGGACGACGCCCGGGACGCCGAGCCGGTGGAGGGCGACAAGCCCATCCAGGTGAAGGACGCGCTCCAGGACGAGAACGCGCTTTCCGAGGAGGACGGCAAGTGACCACCCACTATCTGGTGCTCTCCGCGCTGCTCTTCGCTATCGGCGGTGTCGGCGTGCTGGTGCGGCGCAACGCGATCGTGGTGTTCATGTGCGTGGAGCTCATGCTCAACGCCTGCAACCTGGCGTTCGTCACCTTCGCCCGGCAGCACGGCAACCTGGACGGCCAGCTCATCGCCTTCTTCGTGATGGTCGTGGCCGCGGCGGAGGTCGTGATCGGCCTCGCCATCATTGTGATGATCTTCCGAACCCGCAGGTCGGCGTCTGTGGACAACGCCAACCTGCTGAAGTACTGAGGAGTGCCAGGTGCAATCTCCTGCTGAGATCGTCCAGCACTCCGGTGGGGTGATCGGGGTCTCCTGGCTGATGATCGCGCTGCCGCTGCTGGGCGCCGCGATCCTGCTGCTGGGCGGCCGCCGTACCAACAAGTGGGGCCACTTCCTCGGCGTCGCCATGTCGCTGGGCGCCTTCGTGGTCGCCGTGCTCTCCTTCGTGGAGCTGACCGGCCTGGACCCGGACCAGCGCCGCCGGGCGTTCGAGCTGTTCGAGTTCATCCCCGGCATGGTGAACATGGGGATGCTGATCGACCCGCTGTCGATCAGCTTCGCCCTGCTGATCACGGGTGTCGGATCGCTGATCCACATCTACTCGATCGGCTACATGTCGCACGACCGCGACCGCCGCCGGTTCTTCGCCTACCTCAACCTGTTCGTCGCGGCCATGCTCCTGCTGGTCCTGTCGGACAACTACGTCGGCCTGTTCATCGGCTGGGAGGGCGTGGGTCTCGCGTCCTACCTGCTGATCGGGTTCTGGCAGCACAAGCCCAGCGCGGCCACCGCCGCCCAGAAGGCGTTCATCGTCAACCGCGTCGGCGACTTCGGCCTGCTGATCGGCATCTTCACGATCTGGACGACGTTCGGCTCGCTGGCCTTCGCCGACCTCACCCAGCAGGTGACGGGCCAGGCGTCGGAGGGCACGCTGACCGCGATCGGCCTGCTGCTCCTGCTCGGCGCCTGCGGCAAGTCCGCCCAGCTGCCGCTGCAGTCCTGGCTCCTGGACGCGATGGAGGGCCCGACCCCGGTCTCCGCCCTCATCCACGCCGCGACCATGGTCACCGCCGGCGTCTACCTGGTGGTCCGCTCCGGGGCCTTCTTCGAGCAGGCCCCGACCGCGCAGCTGGTCGTCACCATCGTCGGCGTCGCCACGCTGCTCGCCGGTGCGATCATCGGTTGCGCCAAGGACGACATCAAGAAGGGCCTGGCCGGTTCGACGATGTCGCAGATCGGCTACATGATGCTCGGCGCGGGCCTCGGCCCGGCGGGCTACGCCTTCGCGATCGGCCACCTGATCACGCACGGCTTCTTCAAGGCCAACATGTTCCTCGGCGCCGGCTCGGTCATGCACGCCATGAACGACGAGGTCGACATGCGCCGCTACGGCGCGCTGTTCCCGGTCATGAAGGTCACCGCGGTCACCTTCATCATCGGCTACCTCGCGATCATCGGCTTCCCGATGCTCTCCGGTTACTACACCAAGGAGGGCATCATCGAGACGGCCATGGAGCACAACGCGATCCTCGGCTGGCTCGCCGTGCTGGGCGCCGGTCTGACCGGCTTCTACATGTCGCGGATGATCTTCATGACCTTCTTCGGCAAGAAGCGCTGGGCCGACGACGCGCACCCGCACGAGTCGCCCGCGGTGATGACCTGGCCGCTGGTGATCCTGTCGATCGGCTCGATCGGCCTGGGCGCCTTCCTGATCCTGGGCAACCGGTTCATGAACTTCCTGTCCCCGGCCGTCGGCCTGCCGCAGGAACTGCCCGAGACCCACGTCTTCGGGTTCGGCCCCGCGGCCCTGGCCACGCTCGCCCTGGTCGCCGCCGGCGCCGCGCTCGCCTGGTTCCGGTACGGCGCCGCCGAGGTGCCCGCCGTGGCCCCGCGCGGCTCCTTCCTCACCACCTTCGCCCGCCGCGACCTGTACGGCGACGCCCTGAACGAGGCGCTGCTCATGCGCCCCGGCCAGTGGCTGACCCGCATCGCGGTGTTCTTCGACAACCGCGGCGTCGACGGCCTCGTCAACGGGCTGGCCGCGGGCATCGGCGGAACCTCCGGGCGGCTGCGCCGCGTGCAGAACGGCTACGTCCGCTCGTACGCGCTGTCCATCCTCTTCGGTGCCGCCGCCGTCGTTGGCGCGCTGCTCTACGTAGGGAACATGTGATGCCCTGGCTCTCGATCCTGATCGCCGTGCCCGTGCTGGGCGCGGTCGGGGTGGCACTGCTCCCCAAAGGCAGTGACAAGCTCGCCAAGCAACTGGCCCTGGTGGTCTCGCTGGTGGTGCTGGGACTGACCGTCGCGATGGCGGTGCAGTTCAGCCCCAACGGCAACCGCTTCCAGTTCGAGGAGAAGTACTCCTGGATCCCCAGCTTCGGGGTCCACTACGGCGTCGCGGTGGACGGCATCGCGCTCGTGCTGATCGCGCTGTCGGCGATCCTCGTGCCGATCGTCATCCTGGCCTCCTGGCACGACGCCGAGGGCCGGCCCGACGCCACCGGGCTCGCGCCCAAGCGCTCCGCGAAGACCTACTTCGCGCTGCTGCTGGTGCTGGAGGCCATGATGATCGGCGTCTTCGCGGCGACCGACATCTTCCTCTTCTACGTCTTCTTCGAAGCCATGCTGATCCCGATGTACTTCATGATCGGGTCGTACGGCGGCGTGCAGCGGTCCTACGCGGCCGTGAAGTTCCTGCTCTACTCGCTCTTCGGCGGCCTGCTCATGCTGGTCGCGGTGATCGCGCTCTACGTGGTCGCCGAGAAGAACACCTTCATGTTCCCCGAGCTGATCGGGGCCATCCAGGACCCGACCACGCAGAAGTGGCTGTTCGCCGGCTTCTTCATCGCCTTCGCGATCAAGGCCCCGCTGTGGCCGTTCCACACCTGGCTGCCCGACGCCGCCGCGCAGGCCCCGGCCGGCGCCGCGGTCCTGCTGGTGGGCGTGCTGGACAAGGTCGGCACCTACGGCATGCTCCGCTTCTGCCTGGAGCTGTTCCCGGAGGCGTCGAAGTTCTTCACCCCGCTGGTGATCGTGCTCTCGGTGGTCGGCATCATCTACGGCGCGATCGTGGCCATCGGCCAGACCGACATGAAGCGCCTGATCGCCTACACCTCGATCTCGCACTTCGGCTTCATCGCGCTGGGCGTCTTCGCGATGACGCAGAACGCCCAGTCGGGCGCCACGCTCTACATGGTCAACCACGGCTTCTCGACTGGCGCGCTGTTCCTGGTCGCCGGGTTCCTGATCTACCGCCGCGGTTCCGCCCAGATCGCCGACTACGGCGGCGTGCAGAGCGTCGCCCCGCTGCTGGCGGGCGCCTTCCTGATCGCCGGCCTGTCCGGGCTCTCGCTGCCCGGCCTGGCGCCGTTCGTCAGCGAGTTCATGGTCCTGATCGGCACCTACGAGCGCTACGCGGTCCCGGCCATCATCGGCGCGACCGGTGTGATCCTGGCGGCCATCTACATCCTGTGGATGTACAAGCGCACCATGAACGGTCCCACCGCCGAGCCGGTCAAGGGCTTCACCGACCTCAACGGCCGGGAGAAGTGGGTGGTGGCCCCGCTCATCGCACTGATCGTCGCGTTCGGCTTCTTCCCGAAGCCGCTGCTCGACGTGATCAACCCGGCGGTGGACAAGACCCTGACCAACGCCCAGGTGACGGACAAGCAGCCCGTCTCCACCGTCGCTGAGAAGAAGGGGGCCGGCCAGTGAACGGCGGCACCATCGAGGCGCCAACGATCGAATACGCCCTGCTCGCGCCGATGCTGCTGGTCTTCGGCGCGGCGATCGTCGGCGTGCTGGTCGAGGCGTTCGCGCCCCGCTATCTGCGCAAGTCGATCCACGTGCCGCTGACCCTGCTGGCTCTGCTCGGCGGGTTCCTGCTGACGATCCTCCAGGTGGTCAGGGACGGCGTGCCGACCACGCCGGCGGCCATGGGCGCCGTCGCGGTGGACGGGCCCGCCCTGTTCATCTGGGCGATCATCCTCATCCTCGCCTTGGTCAGCACGCTGCTGATCAACGACGACGAGCAGTTCGTCGCGCAGGCGGCGGCCGTACCGGGAAGCAGCGACGAGGAGGAGGCGGTCCGCAGCGGCTACGCCCAGACCGAGGTCTACCCGCTGCTGCTGTTCTCGGTCGGCGGCATGCTGCTCTTCCCGGCGGCCAACGACCTGCTGGTCATGTTCGTGGCCCTGGAGGTCCTGTCCCTGCCGCTGTACCTGCTGTGCGGCCTGGCCCGCCGGCGCCGCCTGCTGTCGCAGGAGGCCTCGGTCAAGTACTTCCTGCTGGGCTCGTTCTCCTCGGCCTTCTTCCTGTACGGCACCGCGCTGCTGTACGGCTACGCCGGGTCGCTCGACCTGAAGGCCATCAGCGCCGCGCTGGGCACGGTCGCCGGCCAGGACACCCTGCTGTTCGTCGGCATGGCGATGCTCGGCGTCGGCCTGATGTTCAAGATCGGTGCCGCGCCGTTCCAGGCATGGAAGCCCGACGTCTACCAGGGCGCGCCCACCGCGATCACCGCCCTGATGGCCTCCACCGTCCTGGTGGCCGCCTTCGGCGCCGTGCTGCGGGTGTTCTGGGTCGCCCTGGGCAACCTCGACTGGGACTGGCGCCCGGTCATGTGGGGCGTCGCGATCCTGACGATGGTCGTCGGCGCGGTCCTGGCCATCACCCAGACCGACATCAAGCGCATGCTGGCCTACTCCTCGATCGCGCACGCGGGCTTCCTGCTCACCGGTGTGATCGCCACGGGCGCCTTCGAGCAGAACCGGGACGCCCTGTCGGCCATCCTGTTCTACCTGGCGGCCTACGGCTTCACCACGGTCGGCGCCTTCGCGGTGGTCACCATGGTCCGCGACGCGGGCGGCGAGGCCGGGCACCTGTCCCGGTGGGCCGGTCTCGGCAAGCGGGCGCCGGTGCTGGCGGGCATCTTCGCGTTCTTCCTGCTGGCCTTCGCCGGCATCCCGCTGACCAGCGGATTCTTCGGGAAGTACGCCGTGTTCTCAGCCGCGGTGGCCGGTGACGCGCTGCCGCTGGTCGTGGTGGGTGTGGTCACCTCGGCCATCGCCGCGTTCTTCTACGTCCGCGTGATCGTGCTGATGTTCTTCAGCGAGCCGGCCGCCGACGGCCCGACGGTCGCGATGCCCACCATCGGCACCTCGGCTGTGGTGGCCCTGGCCGCTGCGGCTACCGTAGTGCTCGGGGTCTTCCCGGAGCCGGTGCTGAACCTGGCTGACCAGGCCGCGTCCGCGTTGTTCATTCGCTAGGGAGTCGGATACTCATGGCTGCGCCACCGGTTGTTGATCTGCCGCTCGTCGACGAACGGCTGGCGCAGGACCTGGCGGCAGGCCTGGCCCAGGTCGAGAAGCTGCTGCGGTCCTCGGTGGAGAGCGAGGACGCCTTCGTCACGGAGACGTCCAAGCACCTCATCGAGGCCGGCGGCAAGCGGTTCCGGGCGATGCTCGTACTGCTGGCCGCCCAGTTCGGCTCGCCGCAGGCCCCGGGGGTCGTGCCCGGGGCCGTGGTCATCGAGCTGACCCACCTGGCGACGCTCTATCACGACGACGTCATGGACGAGGCCCCCGTCCGCCGGGGCTCGCCCTCGGCCAACGCGCGGTGGGACAACACCGTGGCCATCCTGACCGGCGACTACCTGTTCGCCCAGGCCTCGGAGATCCTCGCCGACCTCGGTTCGGAGATCATCCGGATCCAGGCCCAGACCTTCTCCCGCCTGGTCCGCGGCCAGATCCGTGAGACCATCGGCCCCCGCGAGGGGGAGGACGCGGTACGGCACTACATCGACGTGCTGGCCGACAAGACCGGTTCGCTGATCGCGACCTCCGGCCGGTTCGGCGCGATGCTGAGCGGGGCCGCCCCCGAGGTGGTCGAGCGGGTGACCGGCGCCTGCGAGGCCATCGGCGTCGCCTGGCAGCTCAGCGACGACCTGCTGGACGTCGCCTCCGAGTCCGCGGAGTCGGGCAAGACCCCCGGCACCGACCTGCGCGAGGGAATCCGCACGCTGCCGGTGCTCTACGTCCTGGCCGGGAACGACCCGGCCGACGCGCGGCTGCGCGAATTGCTGGCCGGTCCCGTGGCCGAGGAGGACGTCGAGGAGACCCTCCGCCTGCTGCGCGCCAACTCCGCCATGGAGCGGGCCCGCGCCGAACTGATCTCCTGGGCCGACCGCGCCCGCGCCGACCTGTCCGGCCTGCCGGACATCCCGGCCCGCGCCGCCTATCTGGCGCTGTGCGACTACGTGGTGGAGCGCTCGGGCTGATCCCGGAGGCTTGTTGCGCGTGCATTTTTTGCGCGTGCACGTATACTCCGGGGTGAGTGGCTCATCACAGAAGGAACTCACAATGACGTGGGATCTGTTCGCACTGCTGTACGCCCGGGTGGAAGCCGAGCTGGCCAAGAACCTGCAGCGAGGCCACGGCCTCGGGCTGTCGGAGTACCGCGCGCTCAGGCAGCTGGCCGGTTCCTCCTGCGGTGAGCTGCGGATGCAGGAGCTGGCCGAGGCCGTGGGGCTCAACCAGAGCTCGGTGACCCGCCTGATCGCCCGGCTGGAGGAGGCGGGGCTGACCCGCCGGACGCTCTGCTCCGACGACCGCCGCGGCGTCTACTCCGTGATCACCGATGCGGGCCGGGCCCGCCTGGCCGAGGCCGGGCCCACGTACGAACGCTCGCTGGAGGCCGCCCTGGAGCGGGCGGAGGGGGATCCTGCGCTCAAGCCGCTGGTCGCGGCGGTACGGGGAGCCGGGACCCCTTCCGCGTAGGGACGGCTCGCTCAGGCCGGGACGGGCTCGCTCTCCCGGAGCCTCTCGGCGCGGCGGGTCTCGCGGGCCGTACACAGGCTGTCCCAGGTGAAGACCGACAGGGCCAGCCAGACGATGGCGAAGCCCGCCCACCGGCTGGCGGGCATGACCTCGTGGGCGATGAGCACGCCGCACAGGAACTGCAGCACCGGCGCGATGTACTGCAGCAGCCCGATCGTGGTGAGCGGCACCCGGATCGCGGCGGCGGTGAAGCAGAGCAGCGGGACGGCGGTGACCACGCCGGCCCCGGCCAGCAGCAGGGCGTGCCCGGCGCCCGCGGTGCCGAATGTGCTCTCGCCCTGCACGCCCAGATAGGCCAGATAGCCCAGCGCGGGCACGAGCAGCACCAGCGTCTCGATCGCCATGCTCTCGGCCGCGCCGACCTGCGCGATCTTCTTGACCAGGCCGTAGGTGCCGAAGCTGGCGGCCAGGACCAGGGCGATCCAGGGCAGCCGGCCGTAGTCGACGGTGAGCACGACGACGGCCAGGGCGCCCAGGCCGACCGCCGCCCACTGCAGGCGCCGCAGGCGCTCCTTGAGGAGGAAGACCCCGAACAGGACGCTGACCAGCGGGTTGATGAAGTAACCGAGGGAACTCTCGACGACGTGCCCGGTGTTCACCGCGTAGATGTAGACGCCCCAGTTGACCGTGATGATCACCGCGGCGAGGACCAGCAGGCCGAGCTTGCGGGGAGTGCGCACGAGCTCGCGGATCCAGCCCCAGTGCCGCCGTACCGCCAGGATGGCGAGGACGGCGACGAGTGACCACGCCATGCGGTGCGCCAGGATCTCCAGGGCCCCGGAGGGCTTGAGGAGCGGCCAGTAGAGGGGAAACAGACCCCACATGGCGTAGGCGGCGACGCCGTACAGGACCCCATGGCGTGATTCAGGCATGTCATCTATTTTGACTACTTACCCGATTTAATACAAATTAGCAGTGCTTGTCCAATGGTTAAGGAATCCTTACGGGAACATCGCCGACCCGTACACGGTTGCAGAGATCTGAGAAGGTGTCAGGAGGAGGTTCGCGATGGGCTGGCTGTTCGGCAAGGACAAGACTTCCATGGTGTCCCGGGAGAACGCGCTCCCGGGACGTGAGGCGCGCATGCCGGTGCCCGGCCACCACATGGTCCTCGACGCCCCGCTCGCCCCGCCGTACCCCGAGGGCACCGAGATCGCCGACTTCGGCCTCGGCTGTTTCTGGGGCGCCGAGCGCAAGTTCTGGCAGACCCCCGGCGTGGTGTCCACCTCGGTCGGCTACGCGGGCGGCCACACCCCCAACCCGACCTACGAAGAGGTCTGCACCGGCCTGACCGGCCACACCGAGGTCGTCCGCGTCGTCTTCGACCCCGCCAAGGTCTCCTACGAGGAACTGCTCCGGGTCTTCTGGGAGGCCCACGACCCCACCCAGGGCATGCGCCAGGGCAACGACGTCGGCACCCAGTACCGCTCGGCGATCTACACCCACTCCCCCGAGCAGGAGAAGTCCGCCCTCGCCTCACGCGACGCCTACCAGAAGGTGCTCACCGAGTCCGGCTACGGCCGGATCACCACCGAGATCGCCCCCGCCGGCGAGTACTACTTCGCCGAGGAATACCACCAGCAGTACCTTCACCGCAACAAAAACGGCTACTGCGGAATCGGTGGAACGGGTGTTGCCTGCCCGGTCGGTTTGACCTCCGGCGAGGCGTAGACCTGCAGAGATAGCTAGATCCTGGCCCGTGGTCACCTGGCACGTCCGCCCTCGATCATGGGCCAGAGCCGTTTTCGGCGACAACCTTCACTACAGGTTCAAGGCGACGGCGCTCCGCGCCGCGCGACGGCCCGCGCTCGCCCGTCGTCCGGGCATGCGGCCTTGGGGCCGGTCCCGGCCGCCGGCGGCGCGGGCCGTCGCCGTACAGGCACCCCGCCGTACCGAACGCACCCGCCGTATAGACGCGCACCGTCGCTGGGCGTTCCGTCACCGCCCCTGCTCGCTATGCAGCGGTCTCCGGCGTTCTTCGGATCGACACGGGCCGCTGTGCTCATCGGCAGTCAGGGGTCTGTGCTGTACCAGCCCGGGTCCCCGTCGATCGGAACGATGACGCCTCTGGCGGCCAGGGTCTCCAAAGCAGCAGTCAGTTCCCCTCGGGTCACCCAGCCATGATGGATGGACTCGACAAAGAACTGGATTCGCCACAGATCAAACTTGAGTGAGCCTGGCTGGGAACCGAGGTCCGCATCCACTACGACCCGTTCCGGGTAGGCGGTGGTTATACGGCACCCGATCCCGTGGACGTAGTAGTGCACGCCGCTGGGCAATTGCCAGATGCGGGGTGCGTGACGTCGGATGACAGCCCGGTGCAGCGCCCATAGATCATCGCCGCCTGTCTGATCCGACATGGCGGTTCCGACGTGATGAGAGAGCTCATCGAGACGGACGACGAATGCTGTAACCAGCTCGATGGCATCCATTACGGAAGCTTCTGGCTATCCAAGGTGGAAACCTCATTCTGTCCCCAGTGAGGGTCCCAGCTCGCGGGCGATCAAGGTGCAACAGGACCGGGCGGCTGGATGAGCTGTGTCCAAACTCCGATGGGGTGATCCTCCGGCTTCAGCCACAGGTGAGGCTGAAGCTCGCGGTACTGCTCGTCATAGCCGGTGTTCCAGGGAAAATGCCCTTCACGGTCGGGCCAGACGACTTCCAGGATCGGAAAGGGCGGGTGGTGATAGAACGAGATCGCGCGACCGAAGAACTCGCGGTACCACTTGAGATCGACGTTCTTGAGGACCACGGGATAGCGGTCGAGGAGATCGTGCCGTTCCTGGTCGGCCTGTGCGGGTCGGCCGGCGGCGATTTCGTCGCCCAGGTCGTTCAGCAGTTCGTGCATGAGGTGAACGTCCAGGCCGAACATGGCCAGCTCAGGGGAGCGGTGAGTGTGCCACAGGCCGACCGTGTAGGCGAAGCCGGGACCATGATCGTCCTCGGGAATCATTTTCACACTCCAGCCGCGCGTCTGGACGTGTTCGACGGTGTGCTGATCCATAAGGTCCAGCTCATTCCGATCCCCGTAGTCATGGCAGAGGATGCAACGGCATTCGGGTTTGTCGGTGGGCATAGCGCGAGGTTACGGGAGACTCTCGGCAGAGAAGTAATCGGAATGCATCCGGTTACAGGTAACGGTCGATCGAGCCTCCCCACATGAGGACTCTTCGCTCGGCCATAGCTCGGCGACGGCGACGTTGGGCGACCCGCAGCATCCACTGAACCCAAGCAGTCTCGTCGGCATAATCGGGTTTGTCGGCTGGGTACGGGGCTGTCGATACGGCGAACTCAGCGAGTATGCGTCGACGAGTTCGCTCGTCCGGATGCTTGGGGTCCTGCTGGTCCGCCGATTCAATGATCATGGACTGTGGAGGACGATCGAGCCCGTTCCGTTGTCGCGCCACGCGCGTAGGAGAACGCGGCCGTACACGTATGAGGGATAGGGCGAGGCGGAGACATCGAGCCTCGCCGTACGGATGCATCCCGTTCCACTCGTCGGCATCGTGGTCAAGGCGTCGAGAAGCGCGCGGCGGGCACTGGCGGAGGCGTGGGCCACGCCACATGCGGCATGGCCGTTGCCTTCATCGGCTGACCAGACGTAGAGGACGGGGTCATCCAGAAAAGGCATACTCGCCGGGTCGAACACGGTGGTCTTAGGCTCTGGCATGGGTCGCACCTCCGATGTGCGATCAAGGCCCCGGTCGGTGGTTGCGTCATCTTCCGGGGCCGCCCAGATCAGTCGTTGACGTGCGCATCCATGAGACATCCCGAGTAGGCCGTGCAGGGAGCGGCGCTTGGGGGACACTGGAGGACACGGGCGGATCCCCCTTGTCCGGCGAAGGGTGCACGGTATGACCGAGGTCCCCGCGTGGGCGGTACGGCTACGGGCCGAGCGGCGTAACCGGCTGTGGTCGCAGAAGGACATGGCCTTGGAACTGGTCAGGGTCGCTGATGAGCGGATGCGCGTCCGGCTCCCGTCCCGGGAGTCGATCGTCAGGCGGATCAGGTCGTACGAGGCGGGGGAGCATCAGCCCGACGATCCGTACCGCATGCTGTACTGCCGGGCGTTGGGCCTCGACGAGGGGGAGCTGTTCGGCGATCATGCCGGAGACCCTCTTGACGATGAGATAGAGGCCCTGGAGTTGGCTCGCCGGGTGGCGGTGAGCGACGTCGGGAGCGGGACGCTGGAACAGTTGGAGCGCGCGGTGGACGATCTCGCCGTCGCCTATCCCGGCACTCCGCCGGCCCTGCTGCTCGACAGGACAAAGCGGCACCTGTCATATGTGGCGCGGTTGATCGACGCCAAGAAGACGCTCGCCGAGCATCGGCGGTTGCTCGTGGTCGGTGGGTGGCTGTCCCTGCTGGCAGCGACGTGTCACATCGATCTCCGGCAGTTCGTGGCGGCCGGTGCGCGGTTGCGTACGGCCGCGCAGTTGGCCGCCCACGCCGAGCATCCCGAGATCGCCGCGTGGTGTCTGGAGACCAGCGCGTGGCAGTCGCTCACGGCCGGTGACTACCGGCACGCGTTGGACCTGTCGCTTGGAGCACAGCGCGTCGCACCGAGGGGAAGCTCCGCCTACATTCAGGCGACCGCGCAGGAAGGCCGTGTGTGGGCTCGACTTGGAGCCGGACCGGAGACTCGGGATGCGTTGGATCGAGTGGCGCGAATGATCTCACCCCTTCCCGTGCCTGATCGTCCCGAGCACCACTACCGGTACGACCCCGCCAAGAGTGAGGCGTACGTGGCCACGACTCTGTCATGGCTGGGAGACCCGGCGGCTGAGCCGTACGCACGACAGGTGCTTGCCCGCCTGGAGTCGGTCAGCGACGGGCCGCCGCATCCACGTCGAGCCGTATCGGCACGGCTGGATCTCGCTCTGGCGCTCCTCGCGGCTGATCAGCCTGACGAGGCGGGGGATCTGGCGCTCACGGCGGTGACGAGCGGGCTGCTGGTCCCGTCGCAGTACTGGCGAGCACAGGAAGTGATCACTTCCGTCGAGGCACGTCATCTACCCGAGGCCGTCGAACTGCGGGAGGCGTACTTGGAGCTGTGCGGCCCTTCCCAAGAAGGGCCTGCCTGACCGCCATCGGCGGAAAGACGCCTCCGGCGGGGTCGAGGCACACGGGAAGATCAGTCCAGACATGGCCCTGCTACGCGGATTTGCTCCGCCGCTCGCGTTCGATCCCGCGCACGGTGCTTATTCGCTGCCGGACGACCTCTGCCCAGAAGTGCTCGCCATCACGGTGACCAGTTCCGGCGTACTGCCAATCTTGAACTGTGATCGCTTCGGCCGGGAGGTCAGGTAGATCGCGAGCCTTCCAGGACTCATCGGCTCGATAGCTCGCCCTGGCGTGGCGAAGAGCGCCGAGGGTCGTGGAGTAGTGGCGGCTCTTGGTCGAGAAATGGCCACGGTAGCCGAGCATGTGAGCCCAGCGCTTCAGCGGGATGTCTCCGTACTGGGGAAGCCCGTTGAGGACGAAACAGGTGTAGATCATGCGGCGTACGTGCTCGGTCACGTCGAGGAAGGCCACATCCCGGACGCGCCTGATGGGGTGATCAACGGTCCCGGCCGACTCCGCCCCCTTGGTCGCGTACTTGGCCACGTACGCCGCCACACGTTCATCGGTCACGCCGTCAAGCGACTGAGCAACGAAGACCGGCTGTACGTCGAGCTGACTTCCCCACTTCAGCGTCGGCGCCGGCCCCGGGGAGGGAGCCGGAACGAGGACCGCAACGGAGGCAGCCGCCTTCCGGATGGCTTGTTCGAGAGCTGAGACGGTGGTCCACTCGGGCGGGCGATCGTTGGGACCGGCAGGACCGTCGAGGCGGATCACGGCATGGAAGTGGACCAGTCCGCGAGCTTGGTACTCGGCGACCTTGGCGTACGAGAGCCGAAGGCACTGCCGCAGGGCCGCTCGGGAGACACCGAGCGCGCGGGCGAAGGTGGCCGGAAGTGCCTGAGCGAAGCGACGCCACAGCTCACCCGCATGAGCGTTCCACAGTACGGCCCCGCGGTAGTCGTAGCAGTCGACGCACAACGGTTGACCTACCTGGGGATCGTCCGCCTCGTGCCGTGCCCCGCAGCCCATCCGCCGACCGTGCTCGCAGAGAGGGTGATCGCGCCGGGGACGGCAGGGACGGTCGTCCTGGTGGGAATGGACGGCCCCGAAGGACGGGGCGGTGAACGTGACGAACACGCGTGGATGCACGCCAACGTCTTCGGGGACGCCCTTGCCGCCGCGCAGGCCGGACAGGATGAGGTGATACGTGTCGTCCTTGTACGTGGCCGAGCACGACGGGCAGCGGGACGCGCGCCGGTTTCCACAGGCTGTGAGCAGGAAGCCGGTCGGTTCGTCGGCAGTCCGGTACACATCCAGCAGTTCACCCGTTCCGGCGTCCACGGTGATCCGTTCACCATGGAGCCGGACGGGCCGGGCGCAGCCGCCCGTGGCGTACACCATTCGCAACCACCGGTCGAAGTCCGGCATGGCTGCGCGTTGCAGGGCGGCACGCATGTCAGAGGGGAGGGAAGGAACGTTGCTCATGCGACGTCCTCCTCGGTGTCCTCTGAAGCGGTCTGCGGGGCGTCGCGTCTGATCTCGACGCCCAAGACCGTGGCGACTCGCCGCCACTTGTCGGCGGTCCACTTGGGGGACCGGGCAGCTTGGCGCCTGCCCCACTCCTGGGCCTGCGCCATGGGGGACGGGGACTCCGTGACGACCTCCTTTCCGAGCCGGGAGCCACCATCGACGAAGGGACAGGACGAGCACCGATACGGGCATGCCGAAGACACGCTTGATGTACGGCGGTGCTGTCAGCGAGATGAGAAAGGAGTGGAGTATGTCTGGCGAACCGGTGAGCGTGCGCGTCATCTGCGGCCTACCGCTGGGCCGGGTCCCTCCAGCGGAACGGCGATCTATTCGTTTTCGTTATGCGCTGCCCGGTGATTTATCACGCTCGATTTAAGCCAGGGCCGGTTTCTCGCTGCCTGCCACTTCACGACGTGGCATTGACACTTCCTGTTGTACCACCGGTTTCTGACGAATAGACATATCAAGCCAGCACTGCCGACGCTTGCGTGGACGTCCCCCGACGTCCACCGGCGTCCGGTCGCGTCCCATGGCGTCCATCTGCGTACGGCTGCGCAGGGGCGAAAGTAAGAGAGCCGTCACCCCGCGGTCAGGGTGACGGCTCACGAGACGTCCGAAGACGTCCCCGCTCATTCTTCTCTCCAGATGGGTTCGAGCAGGTCAGGATTGAACTTGCGCCGTCCCTTGCCGCTTGGGTAGATGATGACGGCATGCAGAGCCTCCCGGATGTAGGCCCGCTTCACCGTCAACGGAAGTCCGCCCTCATCCTCCGGTAGGTACCAGCGACGCCGGATCTCTTCGACGTCGGTGGTGCGCCGTGCCTGACGACGCTGGGAGGAGGCGGTGAAGCTTTGGGCGTCAGCCCGGAGGCGGGCGATTCTCTTCTCCAAGTCGGGTGCCGTTGAGAAGAACAGCTCATTGCTGATGTTTCCGGCCGCCCACTGCGTCCGGAGTTCTTCAAGTCGAGATTTCGCGTCATCGTATTCCTGCTGTCCCGGCCACTCCACGGGATCGGCTGAAGACGCCAATTGGGCTTCTTCGAGTTTGGCGAGGACCGCTTCCGAGATGTAGAGATCGACCATGTCCCCCCGTCGGCCGAGGCTGCCGCAGCCTCCGACGGTCTTGGCGGGACAGATGTAGATGTGCTGGACACAGTCCTTGCTGTGCGTGACGCGGAGGGACGTGTTGCAGAGAGAGCCGTCGGGTTTGGCCTTCCCGCATCGAAGGAAGCCGGTCAGCAAGTAGTTGGGCTCCCGGAAGTCCGGGGCGAGGATGTGACCGATCCTGCCGTCCCGGTGGATGTAGTGCCCTTTGCGTGCGTCGAACAGGTTCTTGACGGCCATCCACTGCTCGGACGACACGATCGGTTCCCACTTCCCGACGACGGGGTTTCCCTCCGAGCCCCTCACGAGTTCACCGTTGATCTGTCGCCAGCCGCAGACCCGGGGGTTGGTGACGGTGATTTTCAGCGAGGACGGTGTCCAGTCATTGCCCAACGAAGTCTTGACGCCGTCTCTCTGCCACTGGTTCGCGATCGAATGAAGGGAACGGCCGCTGATCAGGTCGAGGATCGCCTGCCGTACCAGGGGAGCTTCGACGGGATCGAGGGTCAGGCGATCGGGCTTCCAGCCGAAGGGCCGCGTTCCGCCGACAGGTAGGCCCTGTTCCGCCCGTGTCCGGTGGGAGCGCCGCATCCGGCGCTGCATCTTCCGGACCTCCATCTTGGAGATGACCGCGCCGAAGAGACCCATGCTCTCCGTGTCCTCGCTGTAGAGGTCCTTCGCCCCGCGAGCGTCGGCGAACACGCGGCCGTCCTGATAGGTGATCGCCTCCACGAAGCGCTCGTAGTCACCGGGACGCCGGGCCAGGCGGTCCTCCGCCACGATGACGACGCCCCGCACCGCCGTACCGTCGGGCAACTCGCCGGCGCGCAGTGCCCTGAGCATGTTCTCGAACCCGTCGCGGACCACGTCGGCCTTGGCGGCCGACTTGTCGTTATCCGTGTACTCGTGGACGACGGTCCAGCCGTGCCGCTCCGCCGTCTCGCGGTTGAGCTTGTGCTGGTCCTGAACTCCGTGTTCGTCCCGCCTGATGTCGGCGGAGATGCGAGCGTATGAGACGACCGGGATCGGTGAGCTGCCCTGAGCCATGGTGACCTCCGCCACAATTATTGCGTCAAGAGAAGGTCTACTACCAGCAGTACCTTTACAAGATCCCGAACGGGTACTGCGGAATCGGCGGCACCAACGTCAAGCTGGGTGACCCGTCCGAGTGGGCCTGCCAGACGGGTCTGACGAGCTCGGAGCAGTAAGCACGGCAGGAGGGAGACCCTCGTACGGCCTCAGGGCTGTCCGGGGGTCTCGTTCGTTTCGGGGACGACGAGGGGCCATGCCTGAACGGCAAGAATGAAGCCCCGCCTCGCTGAGGCGCGTATTGGCCCTCGAGTGATCGTGTGAGTCGTATCGATTTCCCTCGACACTCCAACCCGCGGATGCGACATGTCGAACGTCCTCGGTTTGAGATCTGTTTGGGTGTAGCCTCCACTGTGTTACTTCCCCCAAAGGAGGCATCAAACGATGGATCTCGTCCTCCGTGCTCTCGATGCCGTCGCCGCAGGCACCATGGCTCGCAAGTGCGAGAACGAGAGGCTGGACTTCAAAGAAGCCAAGCCCGACTTCAAGGAAGCTTGTAGCGACCTGGCCGAGGCGGCGGTTTGCTTCGCCAACGCAGGCGGAGGCTTCATTGTCGTGGGAGTCGTCGACTCCAAGGCGGGACACGAGGCGTTCGTGGGATGTGAGCTCGATCCGGGAGTGCTGCGGGGCAGGATCCACCAGCTGACGAGTCCCAACCTGTTGGTTGAGGTCACTGCTTTGGAGTTCTCGGGTGCAAGGCTGTTGATCATTGCTGTCCCCGCAGGGTTGGATGTCTACTCCACAACCAAGGGGTATGCCTATCAGCGCATCAATGATCAATGTGTTCCGATGCGTCCGCTTGACATCAGCCGCCTCACGGAGGAGCGGCGTGGGATCGATTGGTCAGCGACATCGAGCGGGCGCTCGATCGAAGAAGTAGACCCCCTGGCCCTTCGTTACTGCCGACGGCTTCTCCAGAACTCCTCGGATGCGACACGGCAGTCATACGGCCGGCTGTCGGATATCGATCTTTTTCGAGTCTTGAAGGTCGTCGCAGATGACGGATCGTTAAACCGGGCAGGTGAGCTCCTGCTCTGCGAGAATTCAACGTCCACGCTTTTGGATCTTGCTGTCTATCAGCATCGCCGAACTCAGGCAGGAGAGGCGGATGCGATTGTGCGTATGCAGTCTCCGATGGTGCTGGCGTTCGAAGAGGTCCTGCAGTCCATACGGGCACGGCAGGGGATAACTCCGGTAACCCTGGCCGACGGGCAGCAGATCCAGATCGAAGACTACCCCTCTGCGGCCGTTCGAGAGGCTATCGCAAATGCCTTCATACATGGGGATTGGCGTCTCCGATCGCCTATTCAGGTGGACCATTCTTCCGAGTATCTCCGCATAACCTCTCCGGGTCCATTGGTGAATGGAATAACGGTTAACAACATTCTGACCATGGGCTCTCGTGCGAGATATCCGACGCTTGCATCAGCTTTCCGGCTGCTTGGGCTGGCAGAAGAGGTGGGGCAGGGGGTCGATCGCATGTTCAGAGAGATGATCAAGTCAGGTCGTGAGGCTCCGACCATCGTAGAAGACCGAGATCAGGTCGCTGTCGCGTTCCGCGGGCAGCCGCCCAATACAAAGATTGCACGTTTCCTTGCGACGCTTCCGATCGAAGAGCAGGAGGACACTGATGCTCTTCTGATAATCCGGGCTCTTTGTCGTAAGCGTACAGTCGATGCCAGTGAGATCGCCCCGGTGATTCAGCGTTCGGCTGATGAGGCTCAGGCGAGCCTCCTTCGGCTGTCAACCAGTCCGGTAGATATTCTTGAACCTACTCGAGGTACGATGCGGCGAACCTTCCCCTCCTATCGTCTTCGTGGAGAGGTTGTTTCTCGACTCGGCGCGGCCGTTTCCTACCACAGTAGAGCGATTGACGAGATAGATCGAAAGGTGATTGAGCATATCCGGGATTATGGAGAGGTGAATAGTAGGACCATTCAGCGCCTCTTCGATGTGGATGTGTATCAAGCGCGCGATATCTTGAGGGATCTCGTTGGCCGCGAGATTATCACGCGGACCTCGGAACAGAGTAGAGGGACAGCCGTTCGATATGGCCCGGGCCCTGCATTCCCGGCGAAGAAGGGCAGATCGAAGACGCCTCGTAAGGCAAAACCATCTCCTGAGAACAACGAGATGTTCTAGCGGCATGGCATGGCATGACGGCTACTGCGGAATCGGCGGCACCAACGTCAAGCTGGGTGACCCGTCCGAGTGGGCCTGCCAGACGGGCCTGACGAGCTCGGAGCAGCACTCCGGTTGAACTCGTAGAGACCGAAGCAGGCGATACGCGTAACGGGGCGGGTACACCCCCGCCGAGCAGGAATGGCGCGAGCAGGTGCGGCTGCAGGCGGCCGAGTGGTTCGAGGGCGGACGGGAGCTCAGGGTCACTGAAGGCACGTCCCTGGGCGCCGATCGGTGCCTGCCCGGTGGTGACCGTGCGCGGCAGAGGTCGGGGCCGGGTCGACATGGCTGGCGTCATCTGTGCCGCGATGGTGAGCGACCGCACCTGCTTGTACCGGCCGCACTTCTACCGGGGCCGCGCGGACGAGCCGAAGACGTTTTCCCGGAAAGGACCGCGAGACCTGATCGTGGCTGTCCATCAGCACTCGGGTGCACCACTGGTGAGGTGCTGGGGCGACCTGAAATGTGCACCTGAACGGCCAGTTGACCGGCTTCACCGTCGAGAACGCGCACTGGCTGCCGCATCATCCACCTGCCTGTCTATGCGCCCCACCTGAACTGTCAGATGCAACTGACTATGGCACTCACTTCCGATGCGCCCTCAACGGCATTTGAAGCCTGGCCGGAACGTCGCAGCGTCTCACCCCGCGAAGTCAAACCGACCAGGGCGTACGGCAAACGCCCAGGTGACATGCGGTGAAGGGGTGCATAGATAGCACATTGACGAAGAAAAGAAATGGTTGACAGGAACGACAGCGAATACTGATCATATCGGTGATCGCCTGGATATGCCGACCACCCGGCGAGTGCTCTCCAGCGCATGCCGTAGATGGAGGAAACGCAGCGCACATCGCCCCCAGCTCCGATGAGCCTGAAATTTACAGACTGTTTTGCCACCGGCGACGGCTACCGGCACGGCGTACTCCGTCATTTCCCGACCTCCGCTCCTACCTCCGATAAACAGTTTTGCCATGCCAGGAGAAAGGCCACCGATGGCGTCCACCGCCTCCGCTCCCGTCTCTGCCACTCCTCCCACCGACCTGCCCCGCCGCCGGGGACTGATCATCGCGGCCAGCGTGCTGGCCGGAGCGGCACTGGCCGTGTTGTGGTCCTTCCATTTCGTCGACAGTGTGATCGGTGACAACGTCGCCAACACGCTGCTCGGCTACGACGCCAAGCAGGCCGCGATCGGCGGTCTGGCGGCCGGGACGCTCTTCGCCTTCGTCTCGGGGCTGGCCGGGACGTTCACCGCGTGCAACATTGCCGCGTTCGGTGCGATCGCGCCGATGACCCATGCCCGGGATGAGGGAAAGTCCGCTGCGGCGACCGCGAGCGGGATCGGGGCGACCCTGCGGCCGATCGGGTGGCTGGCCCTGGGCATGACCGCGGTCTCGGCGCTCTACGGCGCACTCGGTGCGCTCGTCGGCCAACAGCTGCCTCAGCTGTCGGAGGCGCCGGCCGGCTCGGGGATCTCTCCCCGGCTGCTGCAGGCCTCGATCGTGTTCGGTGTGATCGGCCTGGTCTTCGTCTACCTCGGTCTGGCCGCGCTGCGTGTGGTTCCCGACCCCTTCGCCCGGCTGTCGCGCCGGTTCCCCCATCTCCGGCTGATCGTGATCGGCGCCCTGATCGGAGGGTTTCTCGTTGGGCGGCCGTTCCCGCTGTTTCGCAAGCTGTTCGAGTACGCGGTCGAGACCCACAACCCCTTCTACGGGGCGGCGGTGTTCGTCCTGCAGTCGCTGGGCAACATCACGCTGGTGGCGCTGCTGTTCATCGTTTTGATGCATGGGACCGGAGGCCGCTTCACCCGTTGGATGACCGCCTCGCCGTCCCGGGTCGTGACGATCACGGCGGTGGCGTTCATCACCTTCGGCGCGTTCACCTTCCTGTACTGGGATCTGCGCCTGCCCGCGCGCTTCGGCTACGGATGGTTCCCCACCGCACCCTGGCAATGAAAACCGCAGGCGGCAGAGTACGGTGCGCCGCTCAAGCCCGTCACCGGCCCACAGCGGACTCTACGAGTTCAATCGGAGAAGCACAGCAGGAGGGAGACCCTCGTACGGCCTCAGGGCTGTCCGGGGGTCTCGTTCGTTTTCGAGGTGATCGAGGAGGTCCGTGGATATCGTCCGCGTACCTGTGACGTCGGCCGGAGATCCACCTGGTCGGTACGGTACGCAGGGGGTGCTCTTCGACCTCCGTTCCGACGCGTGCGGGGTTCCGAAGCGGACCTGAAACGGCGGATCCCGGCCGTCAGGGGGCCGATGACGCCTCCCAGAGCGCGGACAGCGGAAGAGCCCGCATTCGGCCTCCGAAGGGAAGCGTTTCCTGGCCGGCATAGAGGACGTACCCGGCGATGAGCCGGTCGCCGAGTCTGCGGGCCAGGTGCTGGAGCCCTTTGAAGTCGTCGGCGCGTACGGTCTCGGCCGCTTTGACCTCGATGCCGACGACCTCACCGGAAGCGCGCTCCAGGATGCCGTCGACTTCGACTCCATCCCGATCGCGGTAGTGGTAGAGCCGGACGGGCTCCTCCGCCCAGGTCAGTTGGCGGGCCAGCTCGCCCAGGGCGAAGTTCTCCAGCAGCGGGCCCACGGGTGCGGTGATGTCGGTGATTCGGGAGGGGGTGAGTCCGGCGAGATGCGCGCCGAGCCCGGAGTCGACCACCAGGAGTTTGGGTGTGGCGATGGCTCGTGTGGTCGAGTTGGAGGACCAGGCAGGGATGCGCCGGATGAGGTATACCAGGTCGAGTAGGTCGACATAGCGTTTCACGGTGTTGCGCGGCACGCCGAGGTCGCGGCTGATGTTGTCGATCACGGCCAGGCCGCCCATCCGTCCGACAGAACGTTGAGCAGGCGGCGCATGTCGGCCGGGCGTTCGATATCGGAGACCTGCCTCACGTCTCGGTTGATCAAATCGGAGATGTAGGACTCGAAGAAGCGTGTTCTTCTGCGATGCGAGGAGCGGTGGACGGCTTCCGGATAGCCGCCTCGCAGTGCGCGATCCAGATAGTCGCTCCTGCGCAGGCCGGGCTGGGGACGGTGAGGTCGGGGCCGTGACGGAATACCGCATCGACGAATCCGTCGGCGCTTTGCTCGATCTCCCCCTGAGACAGGGGCCAGTGCTCGATCGTCTCGGATCTGCCGGGAAGGGCGTCCGGAAGGTCGCGCAGGCCCAGGAGGCGGGCGGATCCCGTCAGCGGGAAGCGCCCTGGTCGTGGATCGGCATCCACCTCCCGTTTGATGGACAGGAGCAGGCCGGGCACGCGCTGGATCTCATCGATGAGAAGAAGCCCGTTGTGACGCACGATTCCGTCCGGATCCTGCCGTGCTGCCGCGCGTACGGCCGCCTGATCCAGGTAGAGCTCACCGGCTCCTGCAGTGCTGCGCACGATGGCCTGGGCCAGGGTGCTCTTGCCGACCTGCCGGGCACCACTGATCACCACCACCCGGGTGTCCGTGGGTGCTTCCGTCGCCATGGCTTCCGCGCGGCGCGGGAAGAGCGTCAGCTCATCAATGTCCACGAGCCGAGGTTGGTCGTCTCCAGCTCGCGTTGTGGAAGATCTGCCCAGAGACTCATGGCAGTTTTGCCGAACGTTATGTGGCAGTTCTGCCGCTCATGTTGTGGTAGATCTGCCGGGCTGTGAGGAGTCGATCGGAGATGGCAGATATGAAGAACTCCCAGGTCATCGCGGGATCGGCGGCACCAGGGTTGCGTGTCCGGTCGGTCTGACCTCCGGTGAGGCCTGACGGACATTCCTTGATCCACAGTGGGTGGATCAGGGAGGGGAACGTGAGGGTCTTCTGCGAGATCCTCGCGTCGCTCGTGGGATACGAGTTCGATGACCTCGACTGGCAGGCTGTCGAGGTCGGGCTGGTGGACACCGATGATGAGCGGGAAGAACGCTGGTACGGCTGTCCGCTGATCGGTGCGGTGGTCAGTCTCGACCTCAAGCCGGCCCGGGCCGTGGGCGGGACGGAAGTCTCGGTCAAGGTGTACGGCGCCGCCGACGATGCTCTCCGGGCACAGGTGGAACTGGCCTGCGATGTGGCGGCCTCGTACGACATCAGCCGTGCTTGATCGCTCGGTGGCCTGCACGCAGAGTGATCCCGGCGAGGATTCTCTCCGCATAGTCAGGGCGGCGGTGCTCCGCACCGCGCGTCAGCTCGTGCTCGCCAGCCGTCCGGGCATGCGGCCTTGGGGACGGTCCGGGTTGTCGGGGAGGCGGGCTGGTGCGGCGAACAACTCGGGCTGCCTTTGTTCGGTCGGCAGCACGAGATCGCCAAGTTCCCGGGAGGCATGAAGCCGCCGCCGTGGCCGGAAGTTGATCCTCGGATGCGGGATTGGGTGAAGATGGCCGACGATCTTCGTGCGGAGTCGGACGAAGCGCTTCCCGAACGCTTGGCCCGTGTACATAAAGGATTCGAGCAGATACATCTGTTTCTCGATGGCAATGGGCGGACGGGCCGGTTGGTGCTTAACTTGATCCTTTGTCGAACGGGGTATCTCTCAGCGATCATCTATAAGCGCGATCGCGACAAGTGCCTCCAGGCGATGCGTCGAGCCGGCAGCGAGGAATTCGGCTCGTTGGGTGAGCTCGTCGCACGTAGCGTGACGACGAATCTGTACCGTTTCGTCATGCCGGCGGTGGTGGGTCCAGTCAAGCTCGTCCCTCTCCCCGCTCTTGCGACGCACGACGTGACCGAAACGCGCTCCTGGCCGCCCGCCGCCTCACGGGCCGTCTCGAGCACCTCGGCGGGCGAAGCGTCGATGAAGTGGAACGTCGATGAAGTGGAACGTCGTGCCGCCCTCCATCTCGATCGACGGACGCGGGTGATGGGTGAGGACGAAGACCGGTGTGCGGAACGGCGGGTTGGGTCCCATGGGCCCTTCCGGTCCGGATCCTCGTGCCTTGTTTGATGGACGGGGCTTTGATGGACGGGTCTTACCAGCGCTCCACAAGGTGCTCGCGGCCGGACGGTGGGTCGTACGGCTCGGGCCAGTAGTCGACGATCCGGCTGATCAGCCCCTGGTCGGAGATCTCGAACCACACGCACGCGTCCTGATGTCCGGTGCCGACGCGCGCGTCGATCCACGCCGCGGCATGGCGGCCATCGGCGACGACGCGCCGTACCCGCAGGTGCCAGTCACCGGGATACTCCATGTTGAACCGGAGGAAGGCAGGCTTCCCGCGGATCCGTTCCCGGGTCTGTGGCATCTCGTACACCACATCCTCGGCGAGCAGGGCACCGAAGCGCTCCCAGTCACGCCGCTCGGCGCTGTCGACGTAGGCGTGTACGGCCTGCCGGCTTCGGGAGGTCTCGTCCATGGACGGGACGTTACATCCGAGCACCGGCACCTGCTTCCACCGTGGCGTGGCGCGCACGGCAGGCGTTCCGCTCGCGTCCGGCGCGGGTGACGCGCTCCGCTGCGGGATCGGGGACAGCCGTGATCATCTCTGACGGGGCCGTCTTCGGGGGGCTCCCGGCCACTCGTCACAATGTCGGCCATGGCTTCTCTTGTGCATCACGTGAGCATCGACTGTGCGGACACCTACCGGCTCGGGACCTTCTGGGCCGAGGTGCTGGGTACCAGGATCAGCGACGAGGATCGGCCCGGCGACCCCGAGGCCCTGGTCGAGGCGGAGGGCATCTCGATCCTGTTCATCGCCGTCCCCGAGGGCAAGACGGTCAAGAACCGGATCCACTTCGACATCCAGCCCACGGACCGCACGCGCGACGAGGAGGTCGAGCGTCTGCTGTCCCTCGGCGCCACTCTCGTCGGCGACCGCCGCCGCCCCGACGGCTCCGGCTGGGTCACCCTCGCCGACATCGAGGGAAACGAGTTCTGCGTCGAGCGCAACGCCGCCGAGCGGGCCGCCACCACCGCCTGACCGGTAAGCGATCTGACCGGTAAGCGATCTCGGTGACGGCTTCCGCTGCGGGGCCAAGGTGACGCCCTGCCCCCCGGGCGACAGCTGATCGTGCTCCTGTCTCAGTCGCTGAACCAGGACCGTGCGGCCGGGCGGGCGAGCCAGAAGACCACCGCGATTCCCAGAGCCAATCCCGGAAACGAGCCGAGGTGGGAGCCGAGCAGGAAGAGGAGGCTGAACAGAATCACGAAGCCTTCGGCCGTGAACACGGTGATGCGCACCCATCGCTTGCGAGAGTCGTATCTCGTGGTCAATACGGTGAGTAGTCCGAGAGGGACCAGGACCAAAAGGCTCGACGGCGGCAGCAGCGAATACCACAAGGGCGGGAGGCTCCCCACCCCGAAGATGACGGGGCCGATCAGCAGGACGAGCCCCAGGAGACCTGTCGCCGCCTGAACCCTGATGAGGAGACGGGCTGTTCTCACTTCCTGCGGCATCTGATCGGCCGCGTACGCCTTCGTCATCGATGTCCCTGAGGTAGATGGACCGCCTGCCGGTGCCGGTTGAGCATAGAGGACCGAGCGGTCATCGATCATCTGGGAGAGGCCGGGGCGAAGGACTCCGCTGCCGGGTCCGGAAGGCCGTCGGGTGGCTCGCCGGCTTCCGGGCGTGAGCGTTCAGTTGAGGAAGTGGACTTCGAGATCGCCGTCGAGCAGGTCGGCGGTCTGTGCGATGAAGCCGGTGATGTGCGGGGACTCCAGGTTGGCGGCGTGGTCCTCGGGGGCGCGCCACACCTCGTAGAACCAGAAGCGGGCGGGCTCGCCCACCTCGGTGTGGAGGTCGTAGGTCAGGCAGCCCGGGGCCCGGCGGGTCGGTGCGACGAGTGCCGTCAGCGCGTCGCGCAGGGCGGCCTCGTGACCGCTCTTCGCACGCATCCGCGCGATGACCGTCAAGGGGGGCTTCGTCGATGTCATGGGGAGCTCCTCAGCGATATGCGATGGGGGACGCGGGACACGGGATGTGGGCCCCGGAACAGGGCCGGTTCAGAGGCTAGGGCGAACTGGTCCGGTGATACAGTCCACTCGCATGCCGCCAAACCGGACCAATCACATCACCGGCCTCCTCCTTGAGGTGCCCGACGACGGGCGGGCGCTGCACGAGCGTCTGACGGCCGCGATCAGAGGGGCCATCCTGGCGGGCCGTCTGGGGCCCGGGGACGCGCTGCCTCCGAGCCGGGCGCTCGCCGAGGAGTTGAGCTGCTCGCGCTGGGTCGTCAACGAGGCGTACGGGCAGCTCGTCGCCGAAGGACATCTCACGGCGCGGCAGGGGTCGGGCACACGGGTGGCGCCGGGTGTGCCGGTGCGGCCGGCCGTCCCGCCGGCCGTGCCCTCCGTGCGGGCGCCCTCCCCGGTCGTGGCCGATCTGCGGCCGGGGGCACCCGACGTGGCGCGCTTTCCCGCGGCGGCCTGGAGCCGGGCGACGCATCACGTTCTCATGACCGGCGGGGACGCGGACGTGTTCCCGCCGGCCCAGGGCGTACGGCGGCTGCGCGAGGTCGTGTCCGGTTATCTGGGCCGGACCCGGGGGGTGGCGGTCTCGCCCGAGGAGGTGGTCATCACCTGCGGCACCACACACGCGGTGGGACTGCTGGCGGGTGTTCTGGCCCGGCGCTCCGGGTCGCGGCTGGCGGTGGAGGATCCCGGCTGGGGCCGGCTCGGTGACGCGGCCGCCCACGCGGGGCTGACGATCGAGCCGGTGGCCGTCGACGGCGAGGGCATCGACGTCGGGCGGCTGCGGCGAACGGAGGCGGAGGCGGTGCTCTGCTCGCCCGCCCACCAGTTCCCCACCGGCGCCGCGCTGTCGGCCGGACGGCGGCGGGCCCTGCTGGCATGGGCGGCGGAGCGCTCGGCCGTCGTGCTGGAGGACGACTACGACGCCGAGTTCCGGTACGACCGCAAGCCGATCGGAGCGCTGGCGGCCCTCGACCGGGACAACGTCGCCTACCTCGGCTCCGTGAGCAAGACCCTGCACCCGGGCCTGCGGATGGGGTGGATGATCCCTCCCGCGCGTCTGAGAGACCCGGTGATCGAGGCTCTCGAAAGGTCGGGTGCGGGTCCCGGCGTGTTCGACCAGCTGGCGCTCGCCCGGCTCATCGGCGCCGGCGACTACGACAGGCACCTGCGCCGCGCCCGCGCGCTGTACCGCGAGCGCCGGGAGGCGGTGCTCGCGGCCCTGCGCGGTCACTCCGTCATCCGCGACGCCGGTCCCGTCGAGGGGATCGCCGCGGGGCTGCATCTGGTGCTCCCGCTGCCTGCCGGGCACGACGACCGCGAGGTCGCCGACCGCCTGGAGCGCCGGGGCGTGCTCGCGATGCCCCTGTCGCGCTACACCCGCCGCCCCCTCCGGCCCGCCCTGGTCATCGGGTACGGCCGGCTCTCGTCGGCCCGGGCGGCCTTCGCCGCGGTGGAGATCGCGGCGGTACTCGAAGACCGTGCCGGGTCCCGCTCCGTGCCCGTCGGACTATGACGTCGCGGCGACGTCGAAGGAGACCTTCTCGGCCCCGATCCGCCGGATGCGTCCGGTGCCCCACTCTCCCAGGGGGGCCAGGGCGGCGTTGAGGGAGAGGCCGTGCTCGGTCAGGGAGTACTCCACCTTCGGCGGGACCTCGCGGTAGACCTCGCGGTGTACGAGGCCGTCCTCCTCCATCTCCCGCAGGTGCTGGATCAGCATCTTCTCGCTGACGCCGGGCAGGCCGCGGCGGAGTTCGGCGAACCGGCGGGTTCCGTGGTCGTGCAGTTCCCACAGGATCAGGGACTTCCACTTTCCGGAGACGACGTCCATCGCCGCGTCGATGCCGCAGAAGTAGGGGCCGCGGCGTGCCGATTTCGTCATTCACCCCTCCGAGAGGTACTTACCAAAAGGTAAGTACCTGACTAATTAGTCTGTACTGGTCAAATCTACAGGCAGCGGAAAGGATCAACACGAGCGAAGGAAACACGAGGGGAGTCCCGAAGATGACGACCGATGGCAGCATCCGGGTGAGCGTTCTGGGACTGGGGGCGATGGGGAGCGTTCTCGCGGGCGCTCTGGTGAAGGCCGGATACGCGACCACGGTGTGGAACCGTTCGCCGGGCAGGGCGGACGAGCTTGTCGCGCAGGGGGCGCGGGCCGCCGCCACGGCCGGTGAGGCGGTCCGGTCCGGTCAGCTGGTGATCGCGTGTCTGCTGGACCACGAATCGGTCCGCGAGGTGCTCGATCCGCTCTCCGGCGAGCTGGCCGGGCGAACCCTGATCAACCTGACCACGACGACACCGGCCCAGTCGCGGGAATCGGCCGCCTGGGCTGCCCGGGCCGGGGTCGCATATCTGGACGGCGGCATCATGGCCGTACCCGAGATGATCGGCCGGTCGGGGGCGTCGATCCTCTACAGCGGATCGGCCGAGGTCTTCGAGCGGTACGAACCGCTGCTCGATCTGTGGGCGACCAGCACCTATTTCGGGGACGACGCCGGGCTGGCGTCGCTGTACGACCTGGCCCTGCTCGCGGGCATGTACGTCATGTTCGCCGGGTTCATGCACGGCGCCGCCATGGTGGCGCCGGCCGGTGTGACGGCCGGCGAGTTCGCCGCCATGGCCGCGCCCTGGCTGACGGCCATGACCGGCGGCTTCCACGGCTTCGCCGCGGTCATCGACGGCGGGGACTACGCCGCCGAAGGACAGCAGAGCCTCCGCTTCTCCGACCTCGGCGACATCCTGGCCGCCAGTTCCGAGCAGGGCATCGGCACCGAGGTGGTCGCCGTGGTCCAGCGGCTCATCCGGCGCCAGATCGACGCGGGCCACGGAGATGAGGGGTTCGCCCGGATCATCGAGAGCATCAGGCAACCGGCCTGAGAGGCCGTACCCTCCCGCCCAGGCTCCCGTAGGGGGTCACACCCCGTACCGGCCCGAAGCCGGGTGAGGGGTTCCGGTCGAGACGGCATTGTGATCCTCGATCGGCGGAATTCCCGGCCGGCGCAGCCGCGTCAGCGTGACGACGCGGGCGGCCAGCACGCCGAGGTTCGCCGCTGCCATGACCGCGAACCAGACGACCAGTGGCATCGAGTAGTAGCAGAGCTGCTCGAAGGTGATGTCCCGCCCGCCTCCGATGAGCCGGGTGAGCAGGTCGGGGAGGGCGATCAGGAGGGCGAGGGGGATGAGCCGGGGCGACAACCGCAGGGCGAGCCGCCGGTGAGACCGGGTGGCGAGCCGGTCCGCCCAGGCCCGCGTGCGCCGCAGGGTGCGGACGGCCAGGAGCAGGCTCAGCAGGGTCAGAGCGCCCAGCACCAGATCGACGCTCAGCCGTCCCGGGGCGGCGGCCGGTGGCTCGCCGCCGGTCACGAGGGCGGCCAGCCGGTCCGCCAGCGCTCCGACGCCCTCGTTGCCCAGGCCGAGGCCGCTGTTGCCGATGACCGCGACGCCGTAGCCGCCGGGCAGCAGCAGCACCTGGGCGGTGTAGGTGAACCAGACGCCGTCGTGGCCCACCCGGCCGTCCCGGTCGCGCCAGCCCAGCCCGTACGGCCGCCGCCGGTCCGTCGAGGTGTGCATGGCCGCGACGCTCGAAGCCGACACCAGCCGTGTGCCGTCGGCCGCCCGGCCCGCGTTGTTCTGCACGATCAGCCACCGGGCCATGTCCGCGGCCGTGCTGATCACGCCGTCGGAGCCGTTGACGAACCGCTCCGGCTCGGTGGCGGGGATCGATGCCCCGTACGCGTACAGATGCCCCCGGCGCACCTCGCGCGGCAGGTCGCGGGGGGTCCTGTCGATCGTGGTGGTCGCCCGCATGCCGAGCGGGCCGAACACGTGACGCCGCAGGTAGCCGGTGAACGGCTCACCCGAGACGACCTCCACCAGCCGGGCGGCGAGGTGGTAGTTCGTGTTGGTGTAGGAGTGCCTCGTGCCGGGGTCGGCGGCCAGCGCGGAGCCGCGGGCCCGCGTCACGGTGCCCGCGAGCGAGTCCGGCTGCGGCAGGCTCTTCTCCGCGAGTGTGCCGTCGGTGATCCCGGAGGTCTGGTTCAGCAGCTCGCGCACCGTGATCCGCGCCCCCCGGGGATCGGCGAGGAGGAAGCCGGGCAGATAGTCGCGCACCGGCGCGTCCAGCGCCACTTCGCCCGCCTCGACCAGCTGCATCACCGCCAGGGCGGTGAACGACTTGCTGACCGAGGCCACCGGCATCGGCGTCCGCTCGGTCACCGCCGCACCGGAGGAGTCGTGGCCGTACCCGCCGGTGTACAGCACCCGATCGCCCTTGGTGATCGCGACGGCGATGCCCGGGTATCCCGACGTGCCGGCGAAGTCGTCCACCACCCGCCGGACCGCCGACTCCTCCGGCGTCTCGCCCGCCGACGCCGGACCCGGCATCGCCATGATCATCGAACCGGTGACCGCCGTGATCACCGCGGCCACCGTACCCCGCCACCAGCCCCTGACCTGCCCCACACCGCACTCCGATCGTCTCGTCGAACGTCGGCCACGTTATGGATCGCGGGTATGCGGCCACAGGAACCGAAGGGCAGTGACCACCCCTGACCTTCGTCGGGTACGGCGCCGCCGCGCGTGCGGGGTCCCGTCAGCGGGCGATCAGCGCGCCCCGCAGGGAGAGGGTCCTGGTCTCGGCCACCCGGCGGTTCTTGATCCAGAACAGCCGGACCGACCTGCCGCCGGCGGCGGCGAGCTCGGGGACGGCGTCGCCGTCCAGGTCGAGCAGCGCCACGTTGACCCCGCCGCCCGGGATCCGGACCGGCGGTCGCGGCCCGCCGGCCGAGCCGTACAGGACGGCGACGTCGCCCGTGGCGCGGGCGGCCGCGACGATGTCGCTGTGGCCGTCCCCGTCGATGTCGCCGGTCGCCAGTGAACCGGCGTGGTCGTTGCCGGGAGCGCTGGTCCCGGTGATGCCGGGCAGCGCCACGATCTTCTTCCGATGCCTGTCGATGCCCGAGGGCCCGCCACGCAGGATGAGGAGCCTGCCGGTGCCGATCCCGGCGACCACGTCGGCGTACTTGCCGCCGTGCAGGCGGCCGACCCGCACCGACCAGCCGAAGGGGTCCCGCGTGCACTCGGCGGTGTTCGCCCTGTCTTCGGCGCCCTGTGAGCCGCCCGCGCACGCCTCGACGTTCATGACGCGGCCGTCCACGTTCCCGCTGGTCACCATGGTGTCGCCGGTGAGCGTCACCCCCTTGGCCGAGCCCTTGAACACGTGGACGGCCCCGCCGATGTCGTAGCCCGGCCGCCCGGACGGCGCGGTGACCACCAGGTCGCCGTAGCCGTCGCCGGTCACGTCGCCGGAGGCCAGGGCGGCGCCGAACAGGCGGCTGTGCTGGCTGAAGCCGAGCACCCCGGGTGTGTCCTCGCTGAGCCGCAGAGCCCGGGAGGAGGTGAGGCCGCCGCGGGAGCCGTACAGGACGACGGCCGCGCCGCCGTGCACCGCCGCGCTGTTCAGCGTGGTCTCCGGGGCGCCGACGGCGATGTCGGTGTAACCGTCCCGGTTGAAGTCGGAGGTGGTCAGCGCGTTGCCGAACCCGTGGCCGGTGCCCAGCGGGGGGACGCCGTCCCGGCCGGGGGTGAAACGGACGGTCCGGCCGAGGTGGGGGTAGGCGCGCCGGCCGTAGGAGACGGTGAGCGTGCCGCCGCCGCCGGCGGCCACGTCCGCGAGGCCGTCACCGTTGAAGTCGCCCGTCGACAGTGCGGTCGCCCGCCGGCTCAGGGTGGTGGCCTTGCTGCCCAGCGGCTGGACCATGACTGATCCCGAGCCGCCCACCACCAGGTCCGCCCGGCCCTCGCCGTTGACGTCCCCGCGGACGGGCCCGGGAGAGACCGTGGCTCCGACGCAGAGCGCGGCGGCCAGCACGACGATCACTACGCGAGGGGGCATGGGGGGATGCTAACCCTCACGTCCCTCGACGGACGGCATATCGCGATACAGGGATGAATCCGGCATGACATGATCCGCGCGGGGATCCCGGGGGTAGAGGGCGGCCAGGACGTGGGCGGTCTCGGCCATCCGGGTTCTCAGCTCGGCCGGTTCCAGGACCTCGACCTCGGCGCCGAGCTTGAGGAACTCGGTCCGCGCGTGCGTCAGCGACTCGATGGGCACGGTGGCCGTGACCCAGCCCCGGGCGTCGGGCGGACCGGCCGTCTCGTCCACGGCGCTGACCACGGCCGAGCCCATCAGCCGGGCGAGCTGCTCGCGCCCGCCGGGGGAGAGCCGGACGGTCGCCCGGCCCTGGAACAGCCGTGACCGGAAGTCCGCCAGATACGTGTTCCAGTGCCCGGCCAGATCGAAGTCGCCGGGCCGCTCGAACGTCTCACCCGTCACCTCCAGGCTGAGGATCTGGTTGACCCGGTAGGTCCGCATCATGCCGTCGCACCGGGCCACGAGGTACCACTTGCCCGCCTTGAGGACCAGGCCGTACGGCTCCAGCCTCCGGTCCACCTCGGACGGCGCCGCCCAGCGGCTGTAGCGCACCTGGATGACGCGCCTGTTCCAGACGGCGTCGGCCACGTCCGGCAGGTGGGGGACCCGGTCCCCGTCGTAGTACCAGCCGGGCGCGTCGAGGTGGAAGTGCTCCCGTACGCTCCTGGACCCCTCGCGCAGCTCGCGCGGGAGCGCGGCCTCGATCTTGAGCTCGGCGGCGGCGGCCAGGGCGCCGAGGCCGAGTTCGGCGGCCGGTCCCGGCATCCCGGCCAGGAACAGCGCCCGCGCCTCCTGGGCGGTCAGGCCGGTCAGGCGGGTCCGGAACCCGTCGAGCAGCCGGTAGCCGCCCTGATGACCGGCCTCGCCGTACAGCGGGATCCCCGCCGAGTGCAGCGACTCGACGTCGCGGTAGATCGTGCGGACGCTGACCTCCAGTTCGTCGGCGAGCTGCCGGGCGGTCAGCAGGCCGCGCGACTGCAGGAGCAGGAGGATGGAGAGAAGCCGGGACGCTCGCACATCACTGACATTACGTGTCAGTGGAGGGGTCATACGGTCCGGTCATGGCGTTCATCGAGAAGAACATGCGGCCGCTGGACCCGATCACCGTCGGCGGCCGTCCGTACAAGCGTTACCACGTCGACCGGCCCGACAAGCCGATCGAGCCGGAGGTCGAGAAGGCGGCCTACGAATATCTGCCGAAGCTCGTGCCGGCGCCCGCCGGCGACTCCCCGGCCGGCTGGACCGTCCTCCACAGGGGCGGGGACACCGGCGCCTACCTGCTCGTCTACACCTGGGCCTGGGACAACGTGGTGGAGGTGCACACCGCCGCGGCCGGCCAGCCCGCCGTCGGCTGCCCCGACGAGGATCCCGCGAACTTCGTGCCCGAGACGCGGCGCTGGGCCGGATGCGTGTGGGAACTGCCCGCCCTGGAGTACGAGCGGGCGGCCTGGGTCCGGCACATGTTCGTCAAGGACGCCCCGGACCTCGACGGCTATCTCGCCGACGCGCGCCCGGAAGGCCCGGTGGGACGGTGAACGACTTCGACTTCTTCGTCGGCACCTGGGACGTCGTCAACCGCAGGCTGCTCAGGCGCAACTCCGGGAGCGACGAGTGGGAGGAGTTCCCCGGCCGGAGCGTCGCCCGCGGTTTCTTCGGCGGGGCCGGGAGCTTCGACGAGATGACCCTCCCGACCAAGGACTTCGACGGCGCGACGGTCCGCGTCTACGACCCCGCGCGGCAGGAGTGGTCCATCCACTGGATCAACAGCACGCGGGGGATCGACCCGGTCCCGATGGTGGGCCGGTTCGCCGACGGGGTGGGCACGTTCTACGCCGACGACACCGACGAGGGCCACCCGATCCGCGTCCGGTTCATCTGGTCGGGCGTCACGCCGGAGTCGTGCCGGTGGGAGCAGGCGTTCTCCTACGACGGCGAGCAGACCTGGGAGACCAACTGGACCATGGACTTCACCAGGGTCTCCTAGGTTCCGCGCCGCTCGGGCCGGCGGCCACGCCCGTGTCCGGGGCACGGGATGCTGGAGGGCATGAGATCCGATGACCGCGTGCCCGGCGGAGTGCCGGGCGTCGATGTTCCCGACCGGCGGGGCCGTACCGGCCTGGACCGGGTGGGGACGGACCTGACCGGCAACCCCCGGGTCCGGGTGCGCGAGGTGGAGCTGCTCTCGTCGAGCTGGTACGTGCTCCGCAAGACGACGTTCGACTATCAGCACTCCGACGGGCACTGGAGCGTGGAGGAGCGCGAGACCTACGACCGGGGCAACGGCGCCACCGTGCTGCTCTACGACGCCGGGCGGGCCACGGTGCTGCTGATCCGGCAGTTCCGCTATCCCGTCTACGTCAACGGCCACCCCGACGGGTACCTGCTGGAGACCCCGGGCGGCCTGCTCGACGACGACGACCCGGAGACCGCGATCCGGCGGGAGGCCGCCGAGGAGACGGGCTACGAGATCGGCGAGGTCCGGCACGTCTTCGACGTCTACACGAGCCCCGGCTCGATCACCGAGCGGGTGCACTTCTTCGCGGCGCCGTACAGCGCGGCCGACAAGACCTCCGAGGGCGGCGGGCTGGCCGAGGACGGCGAGGACATCGAGGTGGTGGAGCTGCCCCTCGCGAAGGCGCTGGAGATGATCGGGACGGGGGAGATCGCCGACGCCAAGACCATCATGCTCCTGCAGTGGGCGGTTCTGTCGGGCCCGTTCGCGTCCCGGGCCTGACCTCCGGTATTCGCCGCGGTGTTTCCCGGCGGGCGGGGGCGGCGAATATAAGCGGACATCGTCCGGCCGGCCGTTTGCGGGAACTCCCACACCTCTCCGGAAAGGCTCCTGACCAGGACGGAGAGGACTGTTATTCGAAACCCGGGTGTACGGCCTCCGCCCCAGGGCGGGGCGGCTGCCGTGCACCCGGCGGAGCTGCGGCTTTCCGGAACGCTCCAGGAGCGGTCCAGTACGGCGCCGCGCATTCCCTGCATGATCGTATTCATTGGGCGCTGACACTTTGTATTTAGTGTTGTCAAACTGTCATTTACCGATATGTCTATTGCTGTCAGGCATTTCTCTACCATGTCGGCATGGACCTGGAAGTGCGCCATCTTCGAGTCATCCATGCCATCGCTGAGCATGGCAGCATCTCCAAGGCGGCCTCCTCGCTCGGCCTGTCCCAGCCGTCCCTGGCCGGCCAGTTGCAGCGCATCGAGCGCATGCTCGGCGGGCGCCTGTTCGAGCGCGCCGCGGAGGGAAGCCGTCCCACCCCGCTGGGCGAATGGATCATCGAGCGTTCCGGCTCGGCGCTCCGCGCCTTCGACACCCTGCGGTACGACGCCCGCCACTACGCCCAGCGGGGAGCGGATCCGGTCATCCGGGTCGGATGCGCGGACACGGCCCTGGCCAGCCACGTCACCACCTGCCTGTACGAGCTGTTCCCCGAGGCCGGTCTCACCGTCCGGACCGAGGAGTGCATGGATCTCCTGCCCTCCCTGCTGGAGGCCGGGCGGCTGGAGCTGGCCGTCCTGGCCGACTATCCCGGGTACGAGCTGACCTCGTCCTCCGGCGTGCTGTACGAGGCCTCCGTGGTCGAGCCGATCTTCGTCGGGATCTCGGCCTCGCACCCGCTGGCCGGTCGGGAGGAGATCGACCTGGCGGACCTGGCCGAGGAGCACTGGGCGATGTCGCCCAACACCGAGGCCGGGTACCGCGAGCACTTCTGGACGGTCTGCCGGCGGTACGGCTTCGCCCCGCGCCTGTCCTTCTCGGTGAACAGCACCCTCGCCCGCGACCTGATCAGGGCGGGCAAGTGCGTGGCGACGTTCCGCCCCACCGCCGTGGAGCATCCCGGCGTCGTCATCCGCCCGCTCGCCGACGCCCCCCTGCTGATGCGCAACGTCATCGGCCGGACTCCGTACGGGCTCCCGGCCGGGACCATGATGACGCTGGTCGGCACGGCGATGCGCAGGTACAGGCAGCAGGCGATGAAGGTCCCCATGTACGCGGCCTGGCGCAGGCGGCGCGGGCCGGGGGCCCTGGACGTGCACTTCGCCCACCCCGCCGGGATCCTGTAGCCCCCGCTCGCCGGATCCTGCAGCCCCCGCTCGCCGGGATCTCGCAGCTCCCGCGCGGCCGGGATCGCGACCTCCCTCTCCCATAGGGCGAACCTATGGAGAACTGGAGGGTTCTGCGCCGGGTGGTACGGGTGCGACCTTTGGTCCAGCCCTGGCCGGCCACGGCTCCTACGTCCCCCCACCCCCCGGGGACGCCTGAAAGGAGTCATCCAGAGTGAAGACCAAGGTCAAGTTAGGGACCGCGGCCGTCCTGGCCGTCGCCGTCCTGGCCTCACCAGCGCTCGTGGGCACCGCGGGCGCCGCGGCACCCCCGTCGGGCCCGACGGACCCGGTGCCGCTCAGCGGCGTGCGGGAGAGCAGGGACGCCTTCGTCCCGCCGGGCCCGGACGACCGCAAGCGCGCGATCGCGACCGCGGACAAGACGCTGGCGGCGGAGTCCGGGACGGTGCGCAAGGCACCCGAGGACAAGTTCGAGCAGGTCGGTGTCGTCACGGGCACGCACGGCGTCCAGTACGTCCACTACCGGCGGATCTACGACGGCCTGCCGGTCTACGGCGGCGACGTGATCGTCGTGACGGACAAGAGCGGCGAGACGGTGCAGAGCCTCAGCTCGGGCCAGAGCGCCCCGATCGACGTGGACACCACGCCCACGGTGAGCGCCCGGACCGCCGCCGCCACCGCGCGCGGAGAGCTGAGGAGCGTCAAGAGCGCCGCCGAGCCCGTCCTCGTGGTGCACGCGGCCACGGCCGAGCCCCGGCTGGCCTGGGAGGTCCTGGTCACCGGCCGGACCGCCGAGGCCCCGAGCGTGCTGCACGTCTACGTGGACGCCCGGACCGGCGCCGTCATCGACAAGGTGGACGACGTCAGGGCCGGGACCGGCAGCGGCCACTACAACGGCAACGTGACCATCGCCACCTCCGGGTCCGGCGGTTCCTACTCCATGACGGACACCACCCGCCCGGGCCTGCGCTGCGGCGGCCAGAACGGCTCCGCCTACACCGGCCCCGACGACAGCTGGGGCAACGGCCAGGGCACCAACCTGGAGACCGCCTGCGTCGACGCGATGTACGCGGCGCAGAAGGAATGGGACATGCTCCGCGAGTGGCTCGGCCGCAGCGGGTTCAACGGCAACGGCGGCGCCTTCCCCGCGCGGGTCGGCCTGAACGACGTCAACGCCTACTGGAACGGTTCCTACACCAACTTCGGTCACAACCAGGCCAACACCAAGCAGGCCACCCCGATCGACGTGGTCGCCCACGAGTTCGGCCACGCGGTCTTCCAGTTCTCCGGCAGCGGCGGATCGGGCAGCGGCAACGAGGCCGGCGGCCTGAACGAGTCCACCGGCGACATCATGGGCGCCCTCACCGAGCACTACGTCAACGCGCCCGCGACCTACGACGAGCCCGACTATCTGGTCGGCGAGGAGGTCAACCTGGTCGGGCAGGGCCCGATCCGCAACATGTACAACCCGGGCGCGCTGGGCGACCCCAACTGCTACAGCTCCTCGATCCCCAACACCGAGGTGCACGCGGCGGCCGGGCCGCAGAACCACTGGTTCTATCTGCTGGCCGAGGGCACCAACCCGCCCGGCAAGCCGTCCAGCACGGTCTGCTCCGGCACGGCGACGCTGACCGGCATCGGCATCCAGAAGGCCGGCCAGATCTTCATGGGCGGCCTGAACACCAAGACCGTCCCGTGGACGCACGCCAAGGCGCGGGTGGCCACGCTGAACGCCGCCAAGACGCTGTTCCCGGGCAGCTGCACCGAGTTCAACGCCACCAAGGCGGCCTGGAGCGCGGTCAGCGTCCCGGCGCAGAGCAACGAGCCGACCTGTCAGGTCCAGGGCGACGACTTCAGCGTCTCGGTCTCCCCGGCCTCCGGCACCGTCGACGCGGGCGGCTCCACCACGGCCACGCTCTCCACCGCCGTCACCAACGGCAACGCGCAGACCCTGACCCTGTCCGCGACCGGAGCGCCCTCGGGCACCCAGGTGAGCTTCAACCCCGCCACCGTCACGGCGGGCCAGAGCTCGACGGTGACGATCGCCACCTCGTCGGGCACCCCGGCGGGGACCTCCCAGATCGCGCTGAAGGCCACCGGCTCCACCACGAGCAAGACGGCCACCTTCGCCCTGACCGTCGGCGGCGGTGGGCCCGGCCCGGTCGAGCCGCCGGACATCAGCCTCGCAGGCGTCAAGGCGCACCTGCAGCAGTTCCAGAGCATCGCCACCGCCAACGGCGGCACCCGCAGGTCGACCGGGGCCGGTTACACCGCCTCGGTGTCCTACATCGAGCAGAAGCTCACCGCCGCGGGCTACACCGTGCGCCGGCAGTCCTGCACCTCGGGCTGCACCGGCGGAGCCGGGCCGAACCTGATCGCGGACTGGCCCGGCGGTGACGAGAACCAGGTCATCATGGCCGGCGCCCACCTGGACAGCGTCGCGGCCGGACCCGGCATCAACGACAACGCCTCGGGCTCGTCGGCCCTGCTGGAGGTCGCGCTGACCCTGGCGGCCACGAGGCCGCAGATGGCCAAGCACGTGCGGTTCGGCTGGTGGACCGACGAGGAGCAGGGCCTCAACGGCTCGGAGTTCTACGTCAACTCGCTCAGCTCCACCGACCGGAGCAAGATCAAGACCTATCACAACTACGACATGGTCGGCTCGACCAACGGCGGCTACTTCATCAACAACATCACCACCGAGGCCGCCCGTCCCCTGAAGGAGTTCTACGACAGGCTGAACCTCCAGCCCGAGGAGAACACCGAGGGCGCCAACCGTTCCGACGACGCCTCCTTCCGCAACGCCGGCATCCCCACCTCCGGGGTGGCGGCCGGGGCCAGCGCCACCAAGACCTCGGCGCAGGCGTCCAAGTGGGGCGGTACGGCGGGCCGGGCGTTCGACCCCTGCTACCACCAGGCGTGCGACACCACGGCCAACATCAATGACACGGTGCTGGACAGGGCCTCCGACGCCGCGGCCTACGGCGTCTGGAAGCTGGCCGTGGGCGGGGGATCCGAGCAGGACGACTTCTCCGTCTCGGTGAACCCGGCCGCCGGCACCGTCCAGGCGGGCGGCTCGCTCACCGCGACGCTGAGCACCGCGGTCACCCGCGGCGCCGTCCAGGACATCACGCTCAGCGCCTCCGGGGCGCCCTCCGGGACCACGGTGGCCTTCGACCCGGCGACGATCAAGGCGGGCGCGACCTCCGCGGTGCGGATCACGACCTCCGCGAGCACCCCGGCGGGCACCTATCCGATCGAGCTCAAGGCGACCGGCACCGCGGCGTCCCACTCGGTCACCTACACCCTGACGGTCGGCGGGACCGGCGGCGGGCGGACGTTCTCCAACGACACGCCCTTCCCGATCGACGACGGCTACCAGGACTCCACCGACATCCCGGTCACCCTCACCGGGTCCCCGAACGCCACGTTCGAGGTCACGGCGGACATCGACCACACCTGCGCCCAGGACCTGCGGCTGACCCTGGTCCAGCCGAACGGGACACGGCGGGTGCTGAAGTACGAGTCGTACGGCAGCTGCACGCCGTACAACGGTCCGGTGCGGTTCACGGTGAGCAACACCGCCCGCCTCGGGAACGGGACCTGGACGCTGGTCGTCGGGGACTACTTCCAGAACGACACCGGCACCTTCAACGGCTGGAAGATCACCTTCTAGCGGCGCTCCCCGGCCGGAGGGCGCAGGGGCCCTCCGGCCGGCGGGTGCGTCCCCGGCCGAGCCCATTCCCGGGGACGCGCCGCCGTACCCCTCAGGCCGTCTCGCGCCCGAGATAGGTGAGGGGACCGGCGTCGGGGACCTCGATCTCGTGGAAGCCGAGCCGGTCGTAGAAGGCGCGGGCGGCGGTGTTGGCGGTGACCATTCCGAGGTGGACGGCCGCAACGCCCTTGCGGTGCAGCGCGTCCAGGAAGGTCAGCATCAGCTCGCGCCCGTGCCCCCGGCGCTGGTAGGCGGGGAGCAGGTCGATGTGGAGGTGGGCCGGATAGTCGGCCAGCTCCGGGACGATCATGCGCTCCGGCCGGTACATGAGGTCGATCATGGACTCGCTCGGGGAGACCGGCGGGCCGTCGGGCGCGGGGAAGCGCTCTCTCATCCGGGGCAGCCACTCCCGGCGGTAGTTCCCGACGAAGGCGGCCGTGTCCGCGGTGCCGAGGACGTAGCCGACGGCCCGTTCCCCGTCGTCGAGGACGAAGGTCAGATCCGGCTCCAGTTCGGCGTACGGAGCGGCGAAGATGCCGGGCATCAGGTCGAGATCGGGATAGATGTGCCGGGAGTCGCCGCCTTCGTGGGCGGTCCGGACGCAGATGTCGTAGAGGTCGGCGCGATCATCGGGGCGGTAGGGCCGGACAGTCGTCATGGGAGCCATGATGCTTGCTGTGGGAGCGCTCTCACAAGATTTTCCGCCGGTGAGTGGGGTCTGACATGAGGGAATCGCCCCTGTTACGCTGCACCGCATGATCGAGGTGGAGCTGCGCGGCTGGCGGCCCGACGACGTGCCCGTCGTGCTGGAGGCCTTCCGCTCGCCCGACATGGCCCAGCAGTCCTCCCACCCGATCGACACGCCCCGCGCGGCGCTGGAGTGGATGGCGCTGTGGGGGTTCCGGGACGACGCGCAGGCGTTCGCGGTGGTGGCCGGCGGCGAGGTCGTGGGCAACGTCGCCGTGAGCAACATCGACGCCCACGACACGGGGTGGGTGTCCTACTGGACGTCGCCGCGCGCCAGGGGCAGGGGCGTCGCGGTGGCCGCGGCGATCAAGCTGGCCGAGTGGGCGTTCACCGAGCGCGGGCTGTTCCGGCTGGAGCTGGGACACCGCGTCAGCAACGCCGCGTCCTGCGCAGTCGCGACCAGGGCGGGGTTCGCGATGGAAGGGGTCGAACGGGCCAAGCTGCGTTACGGCGACGTCCGCCACGATGTGGAGCGGCACGCCCGCCTGGCCACCGACTGACACGCCGTACGGCGCACCGGGGGAGCCCCGGCGACGGGGACTACAGGGCCCTGAGGCCGGACAGTACGTCGCGCAGGAGGTTCTCGCGGGGCGCGGCGATGGTGGTGGGAGGGGTGTGGACGGTCAGCAGCCCGGCGTTGCGCAGATCGCCGAGGAGGACCCGGACCACCCCGACGGGCAGCCCGGTCCGGGAGGCCGCCTCGGCCACCGTGATCGGCCGGCGGCAGGCGCCCAGCAGGCGCAGGTGTTCCGGGGGCAGGTCGGGAGGGGCCGGTCTGATCGCCGCCACCGTGGCGATCAGGTCGAACCCCTCACCGGCCGGACGGGTCCGGCCCCGGGTCACCGTGTAGGGACGGATGATCGGTCCGGGATCCGGGTCGGGCCATCGGTCCGTCATCGGTCGTCATCCTCCTCGGCTCTGCGCCACCCCGCGCGGAAGGACGTCAGGACGGTGCTCGGGGTGACGGTCTCGGTCTCCGGCGCGGGCCGTACCCGCCGGGGCAGGCCGTTGCCGGGGACGGTCTGGCCCGTCTGCTCGGGCACGGCCGTCTGTTCGGGTGTGACCTGGGAGGTCTGCTCGGAGGCGTTCCAGGAGGCCTGCTCGGACACGGTCCGGGAGGTCTGCTCGGAGGTGCCCCAGGAGGTCTGCTCGGGAGTGCTCCAGAGGGACGGCTCGGACGACAGCGCGTCCCACGGCGCCGGGCCGGACGAGGCGGACCAGGCCGGCTGCCCGGACGCCGTCCGGGACGCCGGGGCGTGCTGGGGCGCAGCCTGCCGGACGCGCTTGGGCAGCCCGCTGTCGGTGGTGGGGATCCGCTCCACCTCGACCGAGTAGGGGGAGGCGGAGGGCAGTTCCGGCCTCTCGGCGACCAGTTCGGCGGGGATGAGCACGATCGCGGTGGTCCCGCCGTACGGCGACGGCCGCAGCGAGACGCGGATGCCGTGACGGGCGGCGAGCCTGCCGACCACGAACAGGCCGAGCCGGTCGCTGTCGGCCAGGTCGAACTCCGGCGGGTCGGCCAGCCGCTCGTTGATGTGGGCCAGCTCGGCGGGGGTCATGCCGAGACCGCGGTCCTCGACCTCGATGGCGTAGCCCCTGGCCACCGTCTCGCCGTGCACGCGCACCGTCGTGTTGGGCGGGGAGAAGATCGTGGCGTTCTCCACCAGCTCGGCGATCAGGTGGATCACGTCGGTGACGACCGTGCCGACGAGCGACGGGCCGCTCGGCACGGTGATCGTGACGCGGCGGTAGTCCTCGACCTCCTCGACGGCGGCGCGCATCACGTCGTAGATCTCCACCGGTACCCGCCAGCCGCGGGCGGGCACCGACCCGGACAGGATGATCAGGCCCTCGGAGTGCCGGCGCATGCGGGTGGTCAGGTGGTCCAGGGCGAACAGGCCGTCGAGGGACTCGGGGTCGACGGCGCGCCGCTCCATCGTCTCCAGCATGGTCAGCTGCCGGTGCAGGAGCGACTGGCTGCGCCGGGCCAGGCTCACGAAGACCTTGTTGACGCCCTTGCGCAGCTCGGCCTGGCCGACGGCCGCCTCGACCGCCGTGCGCTGGACCGAGGCGAACGCCTCGCCGACGCTCACGACCTCGGCGGTGGTGCCCTGGTGCAACTCGGGGGTGGCGGACTCGGCCTCGGTGCAGACGTCCTCGCCCCTGCGCAGCCGGGCGACCACGTCGGGCAGGCGCCGGTCGGCGAGGTCGAGGGCGGCCCGCTGCAGGCTCACCAGCTCGGCGCCGATCCGGCGGCCGAACCGCACCGAGATGAAGATCGACGCCACGACCGCGATCAGGCCGACCCCGCCGACGATGCCGACGCGCAGCAGGATCGAGGTGGCCAGCGGCGCGGAGCGGTCGCTGTTGCGGCGGCTGACCTCGCCGCCGAACCGGTCGAAGGTGTCCGACAGCGCGGTGGCGGCCGTCGCCCAGGAGGAGTCGGGGCGCGAGGCCGTGGCGAACGTCCGCTCGATCTGCTCGAACGTCCGGTAGGGGGCGCTGGCCGAGAGGTTCACATAGGGGGCGCGCAGCTCCTCGTCGAGCTGGTTGAAGCCCAGGGAGTAGAGGAGCTTGCGGCCGGCGGCCAGCTCGGCGAAGGCCGCGCGGTCCCGGTCGTCGAGGGACTTGGCGGCCACGACTCCGGAGATCAGCGCGGCCTGCCGGCTCAGCAGCTCGCGGCTGCGCCCCATCACGACGATGGCCCGGGTCTGGTCGACGAGCTCGGGATCCTGGGTGATGTACATCTTCTCGAAGGAGTCGAAGATCGCCCAGACGATCGAGGAGTAGGCGTCGAGGGTCTGCTGCCGGGTGGCGGAGCGCGAGTCGACCCCGGTGCGGATCGTGGTGAGCTGGTCCAGCTCGGAGGTGAGATGGGCCACCCGCTCCTGCAGCGCCTCGCTCATGTCACCGCGGTACTCCTCGGCCATCTGCCGCAGCTGCTCGCGTGAGGCGTTGGTCCGGGCCCGCTGGGTGTCGAGCGCGGAGCGCGCGGAGGTGTCGCCGCCGAGCAGGCTCAGGGAGAGCAGCCGTTCGTGCTGAAGGGCGGTGGTCAGCGTCCGGGTCGGCACGACCACGCTCTCGTAGAGCGCCCCGGCCCTGAGCAGGTCCGCCCCGCCCTGCAGCGTGGACGTGGCCGCGAACCCCCAGATCGCTACCAGCGAGACGAGTGGCACCAGCAGAAGGGTGAATATCTTCGTCTTGATCGAGTATTTTCGGCCACCCATAATGCCTCGCATTACGTGTATGCGCGGTTAACAGTGGCGAAACCCTAGCAATCTCCACGACCTACGGCCAGAGACATACAGGCCTAACCACAAGAAAGCATTTGTCTCTCTCTGGGTGACACGGAACCCGGAGGCCGCCGGGCACGTCTGTAGATGACAAGAGGGGGAGGCACGCCCATGACGAGGGTTGCGGAACTGATCGAGGCCGAGCTGGCCCGCACGGTGGAAGCGGTGCTCGCCGAGGGCGGCGAGCTGGAGCGTGCGGGGGCGGTGCAGCTGGTCAGGTTCGGGCCCGCGTTCATCACCGCCGAGGTGGGCGACGGCAGCGAGCGCGTGGAGCTCCAGGTCGCCGACGGAGCCCTGAAGTGGTACTGCACCTGTGCCGAGGGCAGGCGGGGCGCGTTCTGCCTCCACTGCGTCGCGACGGCTCAGTCGGTCAAGAGGAGGACGGACAAGAACGCCTCCTGCGGCGTCCCGTCGGAGACGGCGTCCGACAGCACGGTCCGGATCGCGTCGTAGGCCGGCCGGTCGGCGCCGCTCAGCACCGACGGCTCCGACCAGACCAGCACGTGCTCTCCCGGCGGCAGCCATGACAGGTCGGTCAGGCAGTCGTACAACGCGTCGAGGTTGTGCCCGAAGCGCTCGGGGAACGACAGCGCCTCGGCGATCGCGGTCATCGCCTCGGCGGAGGTGGTGACCGCCGTACCGTCCACCCGGTGCGGTGTGACGGCGCGCAGCATCTCCTCGTAGGCCGTCAGCGGGCCCCGCTCGAACATTCCCCTGGACAGCACCGGCCACCCCCGCATGGCTTCTGACGTTTCCTCCTGCCTACCCCCGGTGTGGCCAAAAGAAACGGAAGAATCGGACATTAGGGGAGAGAGGACGATTAAGCGCTGGACATTATTGTCTAGTTGTCTGACAATCGCACTGTGTCCTCCACTGTGACCGCGAAAACCGGGACCGCGGAACCCGCGACCACGCAAGCCGCGCCCGCCAGGAAACTCGCCGTCGTCGGGGCCGCCGTGCTGTGGGGTACGGCGGGCACCGCCGGACTGCTCGTCGGCGGCGTCGACCCCGTCTCCCTCGCCGCCGCCCGCCTGGTGATCGGCGGGCTGGTGCTCGCCGTCGCCGCCGGCGCGGCCATGCGGGCGCTGCCCCGCAAGGGGCTGCTCGCCGCGGCCGCCGCAGGGGTGGCCGCCTACCAGCTGTGCTACTTCGCCGCCGTCAGCAGGACCGGGGTGGCCATCGGGACCGTGGTCGCCATCGGCAGCGGCCCGGTGTTCACCGGGCTGCTCTCCTGGCTGGCGGACAGGGTGGTGCCCACCCGGCGCTGGGCCGGGGCGACCGCCGCGGCGATCATCGGCTGCGCCGTCCTCACCGGCGGGGGAGGCGAAGCCCGCGCGGACGGGATCCTGCTCGCGCTCCTCGGCGGCCTGATCTACGCCTTCTACGCGGTGAGCGCCGCCCGGGTGATCGGCGCCGGAGCCTCCTCCGACGCGGTCATGGGCGCGATGTTCGGCGGGGCGGCGCTGCTGATGCTCCCGGTCCTGCTCGGCACGGACCTCGGCTGGCTCGCCGAGCCGCGCGGCCTGCTGACCGCGCTCTATCTCGGCGGCGCCACCACGGCGCTGGCCTACCTGCTGTACGGCAGGGGCCTGCGCACCACCCCGGTGGCGACCGCCGCGACCCTCGCCCTCGCCGAGCCCGCCGTCGCCGCCCTGCTCGGCGTCGTCGTCCTGGGCGAGCAGCTGACCGCGATCTCGGCCGCCGGGTTGCTGCTGCTGGGCGCGAGCCTGGTGGCGGTCGCACTCCCCGAGCGGAAAGCGGCACAATCACTCCTGTGACGCTCCCGCTCCGTCCCGTATCCGCGGTCGCCGCCCTGGCCGACGCACTCCGCCGCCGGGTGCTGTCCGGCGAGATCGAGCCCGGCACGGCGCTGCCGGAGCAGGAGCTGTCGGCGGCCTACGGCGTGGCCCGCCCCACCGTCCGCGAGGCGCTGGCGGTCCTGGTCCACGAGGGCCTGCTCCGGCGGGAACGGCACCGCAGCGCCCAGGTGGCCGAGGTGACGGCGGCCGACCTGGACGACCTGATGTTCGTCCGGCGCCCGCTGGAGGACCTGATGGCCCTCTCCCTGGCCGGGCGGCGGGTGGCCGAGGCCGACGGGGCGCTGGCCCGGATGGCCGCGCTTCCCGGCGACGCCCCCTGGTCCGACGTGGTCGCCGAGCACATGGCGCTGCACCAGGCGCTGATCGTGGCGGTGGGCAGCCCGCGGCTGGAGCGCCTGTACTCCGCGCTGGCCGCCGAGACCCGGCTGGGCCTGGTCCGGCTGCGCACGGTCTACGCCGACCGGGACGTGCTGGTCGCCGAGCACCGCGATCTGCTCGACGCCATCGCCGGCGGACCGTCGCCGGAGGCCCGCCGCGCCGTCGCGGAACATCTGGACCACGGCTGGGGAGAGTCTTGACACTCGGACTTCAGCGGTTCTATTGCACGGGAAGGCCCTAAGTCGTCACAATCGCGGCCATGCACGGCAATTCAGTGCCGGATACGTACGTGTACGTCACCGAGGAAGGCGTGACTCGCCACTACGCGGACGGAAGCGTCGACGCGCTCGCATGGGAAGACGTCGTCGAGGTACGGGTCGTGGGGGACACGGACACGGACATCCTGTACATCCTGCTCGACCGGGACGGGCAGGGATGCGTCGTGCCCAAGTCGGCGACCGACGGAGCGTTTCTCACCCGCCTGCGGTATCTCCCGGATTTCGATCTCGACCGGCTCAGCGCGGCGGTGAGCACCGCCCGCGATTCATACGTCGTGGTCTGGCGCAGTCCCGATCCGCCCTCGGCCCTGCCCGACCTGGAGTACGACTGACCTCGCGAGGGTCAAGTCGTCATTTCTGTGTGTCCACACCCGATTACACAGTGCGTACGAATGGTTGAAAGTACACATTTGGACCGTTCCGTCAAGGCGTGCCTATCCGACTATATCGGCCACTAGTGGCCAACGGTCTCTATTCCGCTCTTCCTGCGTGATCAATATGATTTCGAAGGGTACTTGCGGCTTTCTGAGGCTTTTGGGAAATCTGTCAACCCTTGGCACCTTGTGTACGTCTGCTATCTGTTAATTCCCGGATAGTTGGGTGGGGAATGGTATGCGGGTGGGGACAGAGGGGCCCGCTGACGTGCTCCTCGACGGTATGGCACGTTCCGCATCGAGCATATGGACACGTTCGTATGCCCGTTTACTGGTGGCGGGAGATCTCGCCTGCGCGGTTCTGGCCTGCGAGATCGTGCTCGGGGTCAGGTTGTGGCTGGGCGCCTTCATCCCCCTGGGCGAGGCGATTTTCGGTCTGGGGCTCGCTCTGTGCTGGCCTTTGGCGCTGGCCTTGGGGGGCGCCTATCGCCGGCGCGCGCACGGTGAGGGAACGGAGGAGTTTCGGGCGGTTTTCGAAGGGGGAATCGGTCTTACCGCGGCTGTCGCAATCGGTGCTTATGCGACGCAGACCAGCATTGCCAGGAGTTTTGTCATGGCGATGCTGCCCGGCGCCCTGCTCCTCACGATTCTCTTTCGCTATCGCATGCGCAAAAGGCTGCACCGGCGGCGCACCGCCGGTGAGTACATGCGCCACATGGTCGCCGTCGGTCACCGGGAGTCGGTGCTCGACCTGGTGATACAGCTGCGAAGACAGCCCTACCACGGCATGGCCGTGGTGGCGGCGTGCCTGCCGTCCGGCGCCGAGCGGGCCGACGTCGGCGGGGTGCCGGTGCTCGGCGACTTCACCGACGTGCCCGAGGCGGTGGCCAAGGTCAAGGCCGACGCCGTGGCCATCCTGGCCTGCCCCGAGCTGGACGGCACCGCGCTGCGCCGGCTCGCCTGGGAGCTGGAGAACGACCGCGTCGACCTGTTCGTGGCGCCCGCGCTCATGGACGTGGCGGGCCCGCGCGTCAGCATCCGCCCGATGGCCGGGATGCCGCTGCTGCACGTCGAGCATCCCGAGTTCACCGGCACCCGCTACTGGGTGAAGAACCTGTTCGACCGCTGCGGCGCCGGGTGCGCGCTGGTGGTGCTGGCCCTGCCCATGCTGCTGATCTCGGCGCTGATCCGGGCGACCAGCCCGGGACCGGCGCTGTTCCGGCAGGCCAGGGTGGGCAAGGGGGGCGTGGAGTTCCGGGTCGTGAAGTTCCGCACCATGGTCGACGGCGCCGACTCCCTCAAGGGCCACCTGCTGCCGGAGAACGAGTTCGACGGCGTGCTGTTCAAGATCCGGAAGGATCCGCGGATCACCCGGGTGGGAGCGTTCCTGCGCCGCTACTCCCTCGACGAGCTGCCGCAGCTGCTCAACGTGGCCCGCGGGGAGATGTCACTGGTCGGCCCGCGCCCCCCGCTGCCCGAGGAGGTCGAGCAGTACGGCGTGGACGTCCGCCGCCGCCTGGTGGTCAAGCCCGGGATGACGGGCCTGTGGCAGGTCAGCGGGCGCTCCGACCTGTCCTGGGAGGAGTCGGTCCGCCTGGACCTGCGGTACGTGGAGAACTGGTCCCTCTTCCTGGACCTGCAGATCCTCTGGAAGACCTGGAGCGCCGTCGTCCACGGAGAAGGGGCCTACTAGACGTGAAAGCACTCGTGCTCGCCGGGGGGTCGGGCACCCGATTACGGCCGATCACCCACACCTCCGCCAAGCAGCTCGTCCCCGTGGCCAACAAACCGGTGCTCTTCTACGGGCTGGAGGCCATCGCGGCGGCCGGCATCCGGGAGATCGGGATGGTCGTCGGCGACACCCAGGCCGAGATCGAGGCCGCCGTCGGCGACGGGGCCGCGTTCGGCCTGGAGGTGACCTACCTGCGCCAGCGGGCGCCGCTCGGCCTGGCCCACGCGGTGCTCATCGCCCGCGACTATCTGGGTGACGACGACTTCGTCATGTACCTCGGCGACAACTTCATCGTCGGCGGGATCGACGACCTCGTGGAGCGTTTCGCCCGGGACCGGCCGGCGGCGCAGATCATGCTCACCCGGGTCGGCGACCCCCGGCAGTTCGGCGTCGCCGAACTCGACGCGCGGGGCCGGGTGATCCGGCTGGAGGAGAAACCGCGCGTGCCCAAGAGCGACCTCGCGCTGGTGGGCGTCTACCTGTTCACGCCGGAGGTCCACGAGGCGGTCGCCGAGCTCAAGCCGTCCGGGCGGGGCGAGTTGGAGATCACCGACGCGATCCAGTGGCTGATCGAGGAGGGCCGGCGGGTCGAGTCGTCCGTCATCTCCGGCTACTGGAAGGACACCGGCGACGTGACCGACATGCTGGAGGTCAACCGGCTGGTCCTGGAGTCGGTGGAACCCCGGCTGGACGGCCGGGTGGACGGCGTCAGCGAGTTGATCGGCCGGGTGGTCGTCGAGCCCGGCGCGGCGGTCGAGAGATCGCGCATCGTCGGCCCGGCGATCATCGGGGCCGGGGCCAGGATCCTCGACAGCTACGTCGGCCCCTTCACCTCGATCGCCGCCGGCTGCACGGTCAGCGGCAGCGAGATCGAGTACTCCATCGTCCTGCCCAGATCCTCGATCTCCGGGGTGTCCCGGATCGAGGCCTCCCTCATCGGCCACGACGTCGAGGTCACCCCCGCCCCCGCCACTCCCCGAGCCCACCGCCTCGTGCTGGGCGATCACAGCAAGGTCCAGATCAGTTCATGAGTGCACCTCTCTGCGGGCCCGCGCGGGTCCTCGTCACCGGCGGCGCCGGATTCATCGGTTCGGCCTACGCCCGGATGCTGGCGGCGGACGGAGCCGAGGTGACCGTGCTCGACCGGCTCACCTACGCGGGCAACCTCGCCAACCTGGAAGGGGTCCCGCACACCTTCGTGCACGGTGACATCTGCGACCCCGTACTGCTGTCGCAGGTGGTCCCCGGCCACGACGTCGTGGTCAACTTCGCCGCCGAGTCCCACGTGGACCGGTCGATCGACTCGGCCGCCGAGTTCGTGCGGACCAACGTCATGGGCGTGCAGACCCTCATGCAGGCCTGCCTGGAGGCGCGGACCCCGCGCGTGGTGCAGGTCTCCACCGACGAGGTGTACGGCTCGATCGAGACCGGCTCGTGGAACGAGTTCGCGCCGCTGCGCCCGCGCTCGCCGTACTCCGCCGCCAAGGCGGGCGGGGACATGATCGCCCGGTCCTACGCGATCACCCACGGCCTGCCGGTCTCCATCACCCGCTGCGGCAACAACTACGGGCCCCGCCAGTTCCCGGAGAAGGTGATCCCGCTGTTCGTCACCAACCTCCTGCAGGGACGCAAGGTGCCCCTGTACGGCGACGGGAGCAACGTCCGCGACTGGATCCACGTCGACGACCACTGCGCGGCCATCCGGCTGGTGTCCTGTGAGGGCGAGCCCGGCGAGGTCTACCACATCGCCGGGACGGCGGAGCTGACGAACCTGGAGCTCACCGAGCGCATCCTGCGGGCCTGCGACGCCGGGTGGGAGATGGTCGAGCACGTGCAGGACCGCAAGGGCCACGACCTGCGCTACTCCCTCGACGACGCCAGGCTGCGCTCGATGGGGTACGCGCCGAAGATCGGTTTCGACGCCGGCCTGGAAGAGACGGTGCGCTGGTACGCCGACAACCCGCACTGGTGGAAGGCGCTCTCATGACGCGATGGCTGGTCACCGGCGCGCGGGGGATGCTCGGCGCCGACCTGGTGACCCTGCTGCGGGGCGAGGGCGAGCAGGTCGCGGCGCTCGGCCGCGACGAGCTCGACGTGCGGGACCCCGACGCGGTGTCGCGGGCCGTACGGCTGCACAAGCCCGACGCGGTGGTCAACTGCGCCGGGTGGACGGCCGTGGACGACGCGGAGACGCGCGAGCCGGAGGCGCTGGCGGTCAACGGCCACGCCGTGCGGGCCCTGGCCCGGGGCTGCGACGAGCTGGGCGCCCGGCTGGTCCAGGTCTCCACCGACTACGTCTTCGACGGCGCGGCGCGGCGGCCGTACCGGGAGGACGACCCGACCGGCCCGCTCGGCGCCTACGGCCGGAGCAAGCTGGCGGGGGAGCGGGCGGCGCTGGAACACGGTCACCTCGTGGTGCGCACGGCCTGGCTGTACGGCGCCCACGGGGCGAACTTCGTCCGGACCATGGTCCGGCTGGAGTCCGAGCGCGACACCGTCACGGTGGTCGACGACCAGACCGGGCAGCCCACGTGGACCGCCGACCTGGCGGCCGAGCTGGTCCGGCTGGTCCGCGCCGACGCCCCCGGCGGCGTCTACCACGCCACCAACGCCGGCCAGACGACGTGGTACGGCTTCGCGCGCGAGATCTTCGCCATGCTGGGCGCCGACCCGGACCGCGTCCGGCCGGTCGGCAGCTCCCGGTTCCCCCGCCCGGCCCGGCGGCCCGCCTACAGCGTGCTCGCCCGCCGTGCCGGGCCCGCCATGCGGGACTGGCGGCGGGCGCTTCAGGCGGCGTGGCCGTCGGTGGTCGGCGGTGTCCGGTGACGGGCGGCGCAGACCCCGTAGTCGGGCAGCAGCCCGGCGGCCAGCGCCTCCTCCAGCGTGGGCGCCGCGGCGTCCTTGTCCGACAGCAGCGGCTCGCCCTCCAGCGGCCAGCCGATGCCGACGGCCGGGTCGAGCGGGTGGATCCCGTGCTCGCGCCCGGGCGCGTACGGCTGCGAGCACGCGTAGAGCACGGTCGCGCCGTCGCTGAGCGCGAGGAAGGCGTGGCCGAGTCCTTCGGCGATGTACAGGCCCCGGCGGGTCTCGTCGTCCAGGCGCACGGCCTCCCAGCGGCCGAAGGTCGGCGACCCGGCCCGGACGTCGACGACCACGTCCAGGACGGCGCCGGAGACGCACATGACGTACTTGGCCTGACCGGGCGGGACGTCGGCGAAGTGCACGCCCCGCAGCACGCCCCGCCCGGACACCGAGCAGTTCAGCTGAGCGAGGTCCAGCCGCAGGCCGGCGGCCTCCCGCAGGTCGGAGGCGCGGAACGCCTCCAGGAAGGCGCCGCGGGGGTCGGCGTGGACGCGGGGGGTGTAAAGCCAGGCTCCGTCGATGCTGAGGGGCTCCATGCGCCGAAGCATGTCACGCCACCGGGCGTTCCAGCCCGGAAGATCGGGAATTGCCCAAAGGAGATCAGATCCTCATGATGACCGCCGTTTTCTCCAACAGCTCCATGGGCGAGGCCCAGCGGCGAGAGTTGCTCTACGGCGGGGAGGTGTTCGTCTACTCGGCCACCCCCGCCTCCCGCGAACTGGTGGCTTTCACGAGGGAGCTGATCGCCGACGCGTTCGGCGGACGTGATCCGGAGACCGCCCAGCACGACATGGCGGTGGAGGAGTTCGCGGCACTGCTGGCCGATCTCAAGCCGCGCTTCATCCACCACCCGCGCTGCAAGAAGCTGCTGCCCGCGATCATGGAGGAGCTCGGCTGCGTGCCCGAGCGCACCTACTTCGACGTCCCCCGGCTGCGCACCTCGACCTCCGACGACTATCTCAGCTCCGGCATCTCCTACGCCTTCCACCCGCACCGCGACTGCTGGTACTCGGCGCCCTTCAGCCAGATCAACTGGTGGATCCCGGTCTACGAGGTGGTCCCGGAGAACGTGATGGCCTTCCACCCCCAGTACTTCGACCGCCCGGTGCGCAACGGCAGCGCCCGCTACGACTACGGCGAGTGGAACCGCACCAGCCGGCTCACCGCCGCCCGGCACGTGCGCTCCGACACCCGCGAGCAGCCCAGGCCGGAGGAGCCGGTCGAGCTCGAACCGCAGGTCCGGGTGGTCCCCGAGCCGGGCGGGGTGCTGCTGTTCTCCGGCGCCCAGCTCCACTCGACGGTGCCCAACACCTCGGGCAGGACCCGCTTCAGCATCGACTTCCGCACGGTGGACGTCGAGGACGTGCGCGACCGCCGCGGGGCCCCGAACGTCGACGCCGCCTGCACCGGGACCACCCTGCGCGACTTCGTGCGCTCCACCGACCTGGCGGCGATGCCCGAGGAGCTGGCGCTGGAGTACGAGTCCGGGGCGCTTTCGGGGGCGAGCTGAGTGGCCGGCGGAGCCTGTAACACCCACGGTGATCTACGCGAAAGGGGAATGTGCCGATGACGACCTGCCGGCTGTGCGGTTCGGAGAGCCTCGCGAGCGTCGTCGACCTCGGTGCGACCCCGCCGTGCGAGCTGTTCCTGACCGCCGAGCAGCTCGACCTCCCGGAGACCGCCTATCCGCTGCACCTGAGGGTGTGCACCGGGTGCCTGCTGGCGCAGATACCACCGCTGATCACTCCGGAGGACACCTTCACCGAGTACGCCTACTTCTCCTCCTACTCCACCTCCTGGGTGGAGCACGCCCGCCGGTTCGTCGCGGAGCGCGACCTGGCGCCGGACGCCTTCGTGGTGGAGGTGGCCAGCAACGACGGCTACCTGCTGCAGCACGTCGTCGCGCGGGGGATCCGGTGCCTGGGCATCGAGCCGTCGGCCAACGTCGGCCGGGCCGCCCGGGAGAAGGGGGTGCCGACCCTCACCGCGTTCCTCACCCCCGAGACCGGCGCGGCGGTGCGCGCCGAGCACGGCCCGGCCGACCTCGTCGTGGCCAACAACGTCTACGCGCACATCCCGGACGTCGTGGGGTTCACCGAGGGGCTGCGGGCCCTGGTCGCCGACGACGGCCTGGTCTCCGTCGAGGTCCAGCACCTGCTGACGCTGATGGAGCTCAACCAGTACGACACGATCTACCACGAGCACTTCCAGTACTACACCGTCGCCTCCGCGCAGCGGGCCCTGGCCGGCGGCGGGCTGAGGCTGGTGGACGTGGAGCTGCTGCCCACGCACGGCGGCTCGATCCGGCTGTGGGCGCGGCCGTACGGCGAGCCGGGCCCGCGGGTGGACGACGTGCTGGCCCGGGAGAAGGCCGCCGGGCTGCACGAGCTGTCCGGCTACGCCGACTTCGCCGCCCGGGTGGCCAAGGTCCGGCGGGACCTGCTGCGCTTCCTCGTCGAGGCGGCCGACGCGGGCAAGACCGTGGTCGGCTACGGCGCGCCCGGCAAGGGCAACACCCTGCTCAACCACTGCGGCGTCCGCCCCGACCTGCTGGCCTACACGGTGGACCGCAACCCCTACAAACACGGCAGGTTCACTCCCGGCGCGCGCATCCCGATCCTGGCGCCCGAGCGGATCGCCGAGGACCGGCCCGACTACGTGCTGGTCCTGCCGTGGAACCTGCGCGACGAACTCGTCGAGCAGCTGTCGTACGTCCGCGAGTGGGGCGGCCGGCTGGTCTTCCCCATCCCGAGCCTGGAGGTCGTCCCGTGAAGGTGGTCCTCTTCTGCGGCGGTTACGGCACACGCATGCGCAGCGGCGCCCCGGGGGACCCCCCCAAGCCCATGCAGCTCGTCGGACCCCGCCCGCTGATCTGGCACGTGATGCGCTACTACGCGCACTACGGGCACACCGAGTTCATCCTGTGCCTGGGCTACGGCGCCGAGCACATCAAGGACTTCTTCCTGAACTACCGGGAGACCACCTCCAACGACTTCGTCCTGCGCGGCGGCACCGTCGAGCTGCTGTCCACCGACATCGCCGAATGGTCGATCTCGTTCGTGCAGACCGGGATCGACTCCCCCATCGGGGAACGGCTGCGCCGGGTCCGCGAGCACATCGACGGCGACGAGCTGTTCCTGGCCAACTACGCCGACGTGCTCACCGACGCGCCGCTGCCCGAGATCGTCGACCGCTTCACCGCCTCCGACGCGGGCGCCTCGATGGTGGTCGTCCCGCCGACGGACACCTTCCACTGCATCGAGGTGGACGAGGACGGGTCGGTGGGCGGGATCACGCCGGTCAGCCAGATGCCGTTGTGGATCAACGGCGGGTACTTCGTGCTCCGCCAGGAGATCTTCGAGCACATCCCGCCCGGCGGCGACCTCGTCGCCGACGGCTGCATGGAGCTGGCCAAGGCGGGCCGGCTGCTGGCCTATCCCCACCGGGGGTTCTGGAAGCCCACCGACACCATCAGGGAGCGCGTCGCGCTGAACGAGGCCTACGCGCGCGGCGAACGCCCGTGGATGGTGTGGGAGGACGGCCGGGCGCCGCGCAACCCCCGCCGTCTGGTCAGGCAGGTGTCGTGATGTCCCGGGCGAGCGGCGCAAGGCGGGTGGCCCGATGATCCGGCTGCTCCCCGAACGCTGCGCCGAGATCCTGCTGCTCGGCGCGCACTGCGACGACGTCCCGATCGGGGCGGGCGGGACCCTGCTGGAGCTGTGCCGGGCCAGTCCGGAGGCGCGGGTCACGGCGCTCGTGCTGTCCGGCGGGGGCACCGCCCGCGAGGACGAGGAACGGGCCGCGCTGGCCGCGTTCTGCCCCAAGGCCGAGCTGGAGGTGACCGTCCTGGACATCCCGGACGGGCGGCTGCCCGCGAACTGGGAGCGGGCGAAGGAGGCGCTGGAGCGGGTGCGGCGGCGGTGCGACCCGGACGTGGTCTTCGCGCCGTCGCCGCACGACGCGCACCAGGACCACCGGGGGCTGGCCCGGCTGGTGCCCACGGCCTTCCGCGACCACCTGGTGCTCGGCTACGAGATCCTCAAGTGGGAGTCCGACCTGGCCCAGCCGAACGTCTTCGTGCCGCTGCCGCAGGACGTCCTGGCCGAGAAGACGGCGCTGCTGCACGAGCACTACCCCTCGCAGCACGGCCGTACGTGGTTCGACGAGGAGACCTTCCGCGGCCTGGCCAGGGTGCGCGGGGTGCAGTGCCAGAGCCGCTACGCCGAGGCGTTCCACGCGGCGAAGCTGACCATCGGTCACACGAGGTAATCGGGAGACAGGCGTGCGTGTTCTACTGACCGGCCACCAGGGATATCTCGGCACGGTGATGGCCCCGGTCCTCGCCCGGGCCGGCCACGAGGTGGCCGGCCTCGACTCCGGGCTGTTCGCCGCGTGCGTGCTCGGACCGGAGCCGGACGATCCCCGCGGGCTCGCCGTGGACCTGCGCGACGCCGGTCCCGAGCACGTCGCCGGATTCGACGCGGTGATCCACCTGGCCGCCCTGTCCAACGACCCGCTGGGCACGCTGGCCCCCGAGCTGACCTACGCCATCAACCACGACGCCTCGGTACGGCTGGCGCGGCTGGCCCGCGACGCCGGGGTGCGCCGCTTCCTGTACGCCTCCACCTGCTCGGTCTACGGCGCCTCCGGCGGCGACGACCTCGTGGGGGAGGACGCCCCGCTCCGCCCGGTGACGCCCTACGCCGAGTCGAAGGTCCGGGTCGAGGACGACCTGGCGGCGCTGGCCGACGACGACTTCTCCCCGGTGTTCATGCGCAACGCCACGGCCTTCGGGTTCTCGCCCCGCCTGCGCGCCGACATCGTGCTGAACAACCTGGTGGGCCACGCCGTGCTCTCCGGCCAGGTGAAGGTGCTGTCCGACGGCACGCCGTGGCGGCCGCTGGTGCACGCCCTGGACATCGCCGACGCCTTCGCCGCGGCGCTCACCGCCCCGCGCGAGGCCGTGCACGCCAGGGCGTTCAACGTGGGATCGGAGCAGAACAACGTGACCGTCGCGGAGATCGCCGCCACGGTCGCCGAGACCGTCCCCGGCTCCGAGCTGCTGATCACCGGGGAGACCGGGGCCGACCCGCGCTCCTACCGGGTGGACTTCTCCCGGATCCGCGCCGCGCTCCCGGAGCACCAGCCCCGCTGGACGGTCAAGGCCGGGGCGGTCGAGCTGGCCGAGGCCTACGAGCGGCACGGGCTGACCCGGGAGGGCTTCGAGCACCGCTTCACCCGGCTGGCGTGGCTGTCGGAGCGGCGCGCGGCCGGGAGCATCTCCCCGGAGCTGCGGCCGTGACCGCCGGGGAGGACAAGACCGCCGGGGAGCGGATGCACGCGCTGGTGCGCCGGCTCTATCCGATCTGCCGCAGCATCACCGGCGACGGCGTGCGCCGCACGCTGGAGATCGTCGGGGAGTCGATCCCGCTGCGGGTCAGCGAGGTGCCCACCGGCACCGAGGTCCTCGACTGGACGGTGCCGCGGGAGTGGAACATCCGCGACGCCTACGTCAAGGACCCCTCCGGACGCAGGGTCGTCGACTTCAACGCCTCCAACCTGCACGTCGTGGGCTACAGCGTGCCGGTCTCGGCCACGATGACCCTCGACGAGCTGCGCGGGCACCTGCACACGCTGCCCGACCAGCCCGGCCTGGTCCCCTACCGGACCAGCTACTACGCCGAGACCTGGGGCTTCTGCCTCAGCCAGGAGACCCTGGACGGCATGGGGCCGGGGCCGTACGAGGTCGTGATCGACTCGACCCTGCGGGACGGGCACCTGACCTACGGCGAATGCGTGGTGCCCGGCGAGACGGCCGACGAGGTGATCGTCTCCTGCCACACCTGCCACCCCTCGCTGGCCAACGACAACCTGGCGGGCATCGCGGTGGCGGTGGAGCTGGCCCGGCGGCTGGCCGCCGGGGGCACGCCGCGCCACACCTACCGGTTCCTGTTCATGCCGGGGACCATCGGCGCGATCACCTGGCTGGCGCGCAACCGGGAGCGGACCGGCCGGATCAGGCACGGGATCGTGCTGGCGTGCGCCGGGGACGGCGGCACCCTGACCTACAAGCGCAGCAGGCGCGGCGACGCGGTGATCGACCGGGCCGCGGCCCACGTGCTCGGGGACCGGCCGCACACGATCCTGGACTTCTCGCCGTACGGCTACGACGAGCGGCAGTTCGGCTCGCCCGGCTTCGACCTGCCGGTCGGCGGCCTGACCCGCACCACCTACGCCGGATACCCGGAGTACCACACCTCGGGCGACGACCCGGACTTCGTGCTGCCCGAGGCGATGGCCGACACCCTCGGAGCCCTGGAGGAGATCGTCGAGATCCTCGACGGCGACCGCCGCTATCTCAACCTCAGCCCGTACGGCGAGCCGCAGCTGGGCCGGCGGGGACTGTACGGCTCGCTGGGCGGGCGCAGCGACACCGAGCAGGCCCAGATGGCCATGTTGTGGGTGCTGAACCTCTCCGACGGAGAGCACGGCCTGCTCGACATCGCACAACGATCGGGACTGCCGTTCGCCACGGTGGCGGACGCGGCACGCGCGCTCGTGGGCGCCGGGCTTCTGAAGGAGAAGGTGACATGAGCCAGCTGGGTCTTCGGGTCGGCGAGCTGGTCGAGGTCCGCAGCGAGGCGGAGATCCTGGCCACTCTCGACGGGAAGGGCGAACTGGACAGCCTGCCCTTCATGCCGGAGATGGTGAGGTTCTGCGGGCAGCGGCTCACCGTGCACAAGGTGGCGTACAAACTGTGCGACACGATCAGCGGCACCGGCATGCGCCGCATGGAGCGGGCGGTGCACCTGACCGGGGCGCGCTGCGACGGGTCGGCGCACGGCGGCTGCCAGACGGCCTGCTCGATGTACTGGAAGGAGTCCTGGCTCAAGCGGGTGGAGGCGGGACCCCGTCTGGTCCCGGTCCCCGGGCCGGCCTCGGACGACCGGCTGCTGAAGCTGGTGGAGGTCAACACCCGCAAGGAGCCGGCGCCGGACGGCGAGGAGCTCTTCTCCTGCCAGGCCACCGAGCTGCTGCGGGCCGCGCCCACCTGCCTGCCGTTCCGCAGCCTCGGGCAGTACGCCGTGGACGTCAGGACCGGCAACGCGGGCGTGCTCGCGACGCTGTACACGATCTTCGTCGGGCTGTTCAACCGCTACCAGAAGCTGAGCAGGCGGATCCTGCCCGGACGGCTGTGGATCAAGAGCGGCATGGAGTGGGGCTTCGTCCCCGGCGGCCCGCACACCAAGACGCCGACCGGCGCCATCGGCCTGCAACCGGGCGAGCTGGTCAGGATCAAGTCCAAGGAGGAGATCGTCGCGACCCTCAACGCCGACCGGCTCAACCGGGGCATGGGCTTCGAGGAGGAGATGGCGCGCCACTGCGGCAAGGTCGCCCGGGTCCAGGCCAGGGTCGAGCGGGCGCTGGATGAGAAGACCGGCAGGCTGCTGACGATGAAGAGCCCCTGCATCACGCTGGAGGGCGTCTTCTGCGACGGCGCCCACAAGCAGAACTGCCCCCGGGAGTTCGTCCCGTTCTGGCGGGAGATCTGGCTGGAGCGCGTGGAGGAGCCCCGATGACCGGACCCGCCGCGGTGCCACCGTCCCCGCTCTCGCCGGAGCCTGCGGTCTCCCGGGATCCTCCAGTGTCCCGGGAGCCCCCGGAGACCGGCGCCGACCTTCACGAGCCCGCGGAGGCCGGTGCGGAGCTGCGGGAGATCGGCGACAAGGCGGGCCGGAGCCTGCGCTGGAGCCTGGCCGGGAACCTGGTGATGAAGGCCGGCTCCTTCGTGCTGAGCCTGGTGATGGCCTGGCTGCTCGCCCCCTCCGACTTCGGCGTCTTCGCCGTCGCGCTGGCCGCCACCCAGTTCGTCATGGTCGTCAAGGACCTGGGCGTGCAGGCCGCGGTGGTGCAGTGGCGGGGCAGGTTCGAGGAGATGACGCCCACGGCGACGACGCTGAGCCTGGTGTCGGCGGTCGCGCTGTACGGGGCGATCTGGCTGGGCGCGCCCGCCTTCGCGCGGTCGGCGGGGACCGAGGAGGCCGCCGGGGTGGTCCGGCTGCTCACCGCGGTCATCCTCGTCGAGGCCGTCACCGCGGTGCGCAGCGCCACGCTGGTGCGCCGGTTCCGGCAGGACCGGCTCTCCGTGGCCATCATGGCGGGGTTCGCGGTCCAGGCGGCGGTGTCGATCACGCTGGCCGCCGGCGGCGCGGGCCCCTACAGCTTCGCCTGGGGCCAGGTCTGCTCCGCGGTGGTCACCGGGGTGCTGGTGATGGCCTTCGCGCGGCTGCCGTACCGGCTCGGCTTCGACCGCGCGGTGGCCGGCCGGCTGTGGCGCTTCGGCCTGCCCTCCGCCGCCGGCCTCGGGCTGGAGGCGGTGCTGATGAACGTGGGCTACGTCATCGTCGGCAACGTCCTGGGCGAGGAGGAGCTCGGCCTCTTCCTGCTGGCCTTCAACGTCTCCAGCTGGGTGCCCCTGCTGATCACCAGCGCTGTGCGGTACGTGTCGCTGCCGAGCTTCTCCCGGCTGGCCGAGCACGACCCGGTGGCGCTGCAGGAGGGGGTACGGCGGGCGGTCCCGCTGCTGTTCTCCTTCGTCATGCCGATCGCCGTGCTGCTGTGGGTGCTGGCCCACCAGCTCATCGGCCTGCTGTACGGGGCCGAGTGGGACCGCTCCGCCGGCGTCCTGCGCTTCCTGGCCGTCCTGATGGTCGTGCGGCTGCTGACCTCGCTCGCCTTCGACATCCTGACCTCGGTGGGGGCGACCAGGAGCACCGTGTGGCTGAACCTGGGCTGGGGCGCGGCCCTGGTGCCCGCGACGTTCGCGGGGGCCCACCTCGACGGCATCCGCGGCGCGGCGGCCGGGCACGCCCTCGCCGCCGTGGCGGTGGCCCTGCCGCTGGCGGTCCTGGCGCTGAGCCGGGTGGGCGTGCGCCTGGGGCCGATCGCCCCGGCGCTGGTACGGCCGCTGCTCGGCGGCCTGGCGGCCGGAGCGCTCACCTGGGCGCTGGCCACCGTGATCGGGGACCGTCCCCTCCTGGAGCTCGGCCTGGCGGGAGGCGCCGGGCTCATCACGTATGTCCTGATCGTCGTGCCCGGGGAGCAGCTCCGGCGGTTCGGCGCGCGTCTGAAGACGAGGAAGTCAGATGAGTAGTACCGACACGCTGGTGTCCGTCGGGCTGCCGGTGTACAACGGCGCGGACCGGATGGAGGGCGTGGTCCGCTCGATCCTGGAGCAGGACCACGAGAACCTGGAACTGGTGATCTCCGACAACGCCTCCACGGACCACACCGAGGAGCTCTGCCGCGAGCTGGCCCGGCGGGACGGCCGGATCGTCTACCACCGCCAGCGCGAGAACATCGGCGCGACGAACAACTTCATCTACGTGGGCGACGTGGCCAGTGGCGCCTTCCTGCGCTGGGCGGGCGACGACGACCGGCTGGAGCCCTCGTGCATCTCGCGGTCGCTGCGCCCGTTCGCCGAGGACGAGCGGCTCGTCCTGGTCACCTCCCAGACGGCCTACACCGACGCCGGGGGCGTCACCCGGACGATGCCCTACACCGGCACCGGGCTCGGGTCCGACGACCCGGTCGCGCGCATGGCGGAGATGATGCGGCTGCACACCCAGACCTACCTCCTGCTCGACCCGCTGTACGGCGTGATCAGGCGCGAGGTGCTGGCCCGCATCCCGCGCCGCAACATGCTCCGCGAGGACGAGGTCCTCGCGATCAAGCTCGCGCTGGCGGGGCCGTGGAGCCACGTGCCGGAGGTCCTCTCGCACCGCAACGTCCACCACCGGCGGCTGTCCGCGCTGGTCCCGCACCTGGAGGTGCCCCGCTGGACGGCGCGTTTCGCCACCACGCTCCAGTACCGCGAGGTCCTGCGCTGGCTGCCCGAGGCCGGGCTCGATCCGCGGGACCTGCGGCGGGCCCGTGCCGTCGTCCTGAGCATGTACGTGCGCCGCCAGCGGGGTGTCGTCGCACGTCGGGGGCGCAAGGCCCTGCGGCTGGCCGTCGGCCGCCGCTGAACCGGATGTAACGGACACCCCCCTGGATTCCGATGGCCAGCATGAGAGGGGCTGCGGTTCGCCGACGCCCTGACGCGGAGGAAAAGGGACGACAGACCGAATGGATTTCTGGAAGATCGTAATCGGCCTTTTCCTGCGAAGAACGGTGGGACCGCCGCTGGTGCTCCTGTCGGTGCTCGTGGGGGCGCTCGCCTTCCTCCTCGTGCCGCCCACCTACAGCTCCAGCGCGTTCATGGTGCTGACCATGTCGGCGCAGGGCTCGACGCTCTCCCAGGACCCGGCCAAGCCGAACGGGCTGAGCAACCCCCTGCTGGAGTTCAACGACGGGCTCAAGACCACCTCCTCGATCCTCATCCAGGCCGTCGGCGCCCCGGACGTGCTCGCGCAGCTCGGGGTGCCGCAGGACGGATCGATCGAGGTCACGATCGACGACGGCAGGACCAACCCCGACATCCTCGACATCAGCGGGCCGTACATCTACGTGAAGGCCCAGGGCGGCTCCGCGGCCGAGGTCCGGGGGCTGGTGACCAAGGTGCAGAAGCGGGTCGTCGACGAGCTCACGCGCAGGCAGAAGGAGCTCAGGGCGCCGCCCATCACCTACATCACGGTCGCCGACGTCGTCCCGCCGACCACGCCGGAGGCGGACTCCGGGAACAAGGTGCAGCTCGCCGGTCTCGGCTTCGCCCTGACGCTGGCGGGCTCGATGTCCACCGCCTACTTCCTGATCCGCCGGCGCGCGCTGAGGGGCCCGCAGACGGCGCCCGCGGCGGCCGGGACGCCGCGGGAGGCCGCGGCCGAGGACTCTGCGGAGGCTGAATCATCCGCGTCATCCGAGCCGTCCACGCCGCCCTCGTCACCCTCGTCGCCCGTGCGGGAGCCGTCGGAGACGGGACCACCGGAGGAGGAGCCGCCCGAGGAGTCTCCGGGACGGGATGCCGGGGAGACCCCCGTGCGGGAGCCCCCGGCCGCGGAGGGACGGCCGGATGAGGAGATCACGCAGGAGCGGCGCCGGGAGGTCCCCGTCCCCCGGATGCTGACCGAGGACGACGACACGCAGGTGTTCATGGTGGTGAAGACCTACGGCTATCCGCGGGGCCGGGCGGGCAACGGGGACGGCACCGACGGGGGACGGGGCAGGGGGGACTGATCAGCCTCCGGCGGCCCGCAGGCAGTGCTCGATCGCGGCCCGCCGTACGTCGGGCGGCGTGTCGGAGTGGGAGGAGATCATCACGCCGATCGGGTCGGGGCCGAGCCGGTCGGCGAAGGCGGCGGCCGACCCGTGGTCGAGCGGCGTCCGCTCGTACCAGTTGTGGCAGGCCGGCGGGCTGGGGGCGGGCGGGGTCTCCAGGGCCTCGTCCGCGAAGACCCCGTAGACGATGAACTCCGAGATGTGCAGCTGGGAGGTGAAGGCGTCCAGCCAGCTGCGGCCGGTCGTCTCGCTGATCCGGGCCTGCATCGCCCGCACGACCGCCGGGTCCCAGAACACCAGCGGGCCCACGTAGTCGGGCAGCGGAGGCGGCGGGGCGGCGGGCAGCCCCAGCAGCTCCCGGGCGACCCGGTGCCACAGGACGTGCCGCTCCATCTCGGCGGTCACCGCCTTGTCCTCGCGCATCAGCGAGAGCCTGCCGTCCACCTTGAACCGCCCGGTGTCGACCGGCCGCACCAGCACCGCGTCGGAGTCGGCCAGCAGCATGACGTCGGCGTCGATCGTCCCGGCCGCGGCGATCTTGGCGGCCTGCTGCATGACCCAGCCGCGGACCGGCGGCCAGGGACGCGCGGCGTTGACCCACACTCCGCCGGGCATGCGCCAGTAACGGCGCGGGATCAGCTCGGGATGCGTCCAGATGCGGCAGCGCGGGCCGGCGTACTCGGCGAAGGTGGACCTGTGCGCCGCCGGAACGATCACATGGTGCACGGTGTCGTCGGAGGTGTGCTCCAGAACCGAGCGGTGCAGCTGTGCGAAGAGCTCCGCGTCCGGCCTCCAGCTGGGTGTGATCACAGCCAGTTCGGTCATGCCCAGTGTCTCCACTCCTGCGGCGTCCGGCGGCGGCGGGGGCCGGCCTCCGGCGCGGTCGGGTCAGGGGAAATCGAGCTCCGGCGTAACACAACCACGGAGTCGGAGCGATTGCCAAGGGGAGGCTCGGGGAGGGGCGCTCATGGATTTCTGGCGGACGGCGGTCGTCGTCTTCCGGAGGTGGTACGTCACCTTCCCGGCGTTCCTGGTGGGCCTGGCCGCCGCCTACGGCGCCTACCTGACGGTGCCGACCACCTACACCTCCTACGCGGTCATGGTCGTGACCATCCCGACCACCGGCAACGGCGTCTCCGGCGACCCGGAGCAGCCGTTGCTGTACACCAACCCGCTGGCCAACTTCGACCACGGGCTCAGCATGACCGCCGGCCTGCTGATCCAGGCGCTGAGCGCCCCGGGGGTGGCCGCCGAGATCGGCCTGGACCCCTCGGGCCCGACGGGATACAAGGTGAGCAACGGCGCCAGCAACCCCGAGCTGCTGATCAGCGGCCCCTTCGTGTTCATCGAGGGGGAGAGCACGACGCCGCAGGCCGCGCAGGACGTCATCAGGAAGGTGATGGAGCGGGCGAGGGTCGAGCTGGTCAAGCGGCAGGGCGTCGTGGGGGCGCCGCGGCGCACCTACCTGACCATGACCGACGTGGTGAAGCCGACGCCGCCGGAGGCCAAGCGGGGCAGCAAGCTGCGGGCCGCCGGGGCGACGCTGGCCGTCAGCGCGGTCCTCAGCCTGTGCGCCGCGTTCGCCGCCGAGAGCTTCGCGACCGCCCGTGCGGAGCGGGCCCGCCGCCGCGAGAACGGCGGGGACGGCGGGGACGGCGGGGACGCTGAGGACAGGGCCGCGCCGTCCGGGCCCGCCGCACGCGAGCCGGCCGGGCGGCGCTGACGACGATGGCGACCGGACAGGAGACGACGGGACAGGGGACGACCGGGCCGGGGACGACCGGACGGGGGACGACGCGCGGCCCGGAACCGGCCGTGCCCGGATCGCCCCGGGACGCACGGGAGGCGGTCGTGTCCGGATCGGCCGCCAGGACGGGCCCGGACGCGTGGAGAGCGGCGGTGGAGGCTCCGCGGGAGGGTCCGACGTGGTGGGACCGTCTGGCGGCGCTGGGGCGGCGGGAGCCGTCCTTCCGGCCGCGCGCCGACCCGCTGGCCGAGCCGCGCCTGCGGCAGCGCGCCGACGCCGCCACGCTGGCCGCGCTGTTCGTCGTCGCGCAGCTGGTGATCCCGGCCCGGCTGGTCCTGCGCGGCCTGCCGATCTCCCTGACACCGGCCGACCTGCTGGGCCTGTTCCTCCTGCTGTGCTGGCTGTGCGCGCACTTCACCACCACGCTCGGCGCCGCGAAGGGACGGCTGCCGATCAGGACCGCGCTGTTCGTCTACGGCGTCGGGCACCTGATCATCTACGGCTACACCACGCTGTCGTACCTGCCCAAGGACGAGCTCAACCTGGCCGACCACTCCGCGGTGCTGATCGCCGCCAACCTGGGGGTGGCGCTGGCGGTTTGCGACGGGGTCCGCGGCCGCGAGCGCCTGGACCTGGTGCTCAAGACCGTGGTGGTCTCCGGGGCGGTCATCTCCGTGATCGGGGGCCTGCAGTTCGTCTTCGGCCTCGACCTGACCCAGTACATGGCCCTGCCCGGCCTGCGTCCCACCGGCGTCGAGGGGGTCGAGGCGGTGATCGGCAGGTCCGACTTCAACCGGGTGGCCTCGACGATGGGGCACCCCATCGAGTTCGGCGTCGTGTGCTCGATGCTCCTGCCCATCGCCGCGCACTACGGCTTCCACGCCCGCGACCGGGGACAGCCCGCGGGGCGCTGGTGGCTGTGCACCGGGCTGATCGCCGGCGGCCTGATGTTCTCGGTGTCGCGCTCGGCGGTGCTGGGCGTGGCGAGCGTGGCGCTGGTGCTGTTCCTCGGCTGGCCGCACCGGCGGCGCCTGCAGGCGATGGCGGCCACCGTGGTCTTCCTCGCCGGGATCAAGGTCCTGGTCCCCGGCCTGCTCGGCACGCTGTTCAACCTGTTCGCCACCATCGGCTCCGACGACAGCGTCCGCTTCCGCACCCACGACTACTCCTGGGCGCTGGCCGAGATCGGCAGACGCCCGCTGCTGGGCCGCGGGGTCGGCACCTGGTACGCGCCCAAGCACCAGGTCTTCGACAACCAGTACCTCCTGACGCTGGTGGAGGCCGGAGCCCTCGGCCTGGCGCTGTTCGTCGGCATCGCGTCGTGCGGCATGGCCGTGGCGCTCATGATCCGCGCCCGCAGCACGGACGCCCGCGACCGCAACCTCGCCCTGACGCTGACCGGCTGCCTATTGGTCCCCCTGGTCTGCGCGGCGACGTTCGACCTGCTGTCCTATCCGGGGGTCACCGCCCTGATGTTCCTGCTCGTCGGCGTGGTGGGCGCACTGCTGCGGGCGACCCGGGACGAGCCCCCGCCCGCTCCTCAGCCGCAGGGCAGGGGCGCCACCGTCGAGGTGATGCGGTAGTCCTCGTCGATGGTGACGAGCTTGTTGCCGGAGAAGTCCACGCCGGCGCAGTCGACCACCAGCGGGCCGTACTCCCAGGACTCGTCCACCACGCTGTTGTCCCGCATGACCTTCTTCCCGCGCGCGTGCAGCAGGCGCATGCTGTAGGTGCCGCCCATCACCAGGTTCTCGGTCACCTCCACGTCCACCGTGCCGGTGTCGACCAGGAAGATCGGCGAGGTGACGTTCTCGGCCTGCCGCTGGTCGAAGGTGTTGTGGTGGACCACCAGTCCCTTGCCCGCGCCGATGGTCTGGACGCCGTCGCCGTGGTCGCCGGGGTTGGAGCACAGCAGCACGTAGGAGTCCTCGATGCGCACGTCGTCACCGGAGACGCTGAAGCCGTCGCCGTGACCGCGGACGTGCACGCGCTCGGCGGTGAAGTTCGTCGTCTGGATGCCGGGGGCGGTCAGGCAGCCCTTCTCGGGACCGACGACGGAGTCGGTGATGGTGAAGGAGTAGCCCTGGCCGTCGTACCAGTCCTGCACGCCGCCGTCGATCCGGCTGTTCCTGATGACGACGTCGTCGGCGGTGATCAGCAGGTCGCCGGGGATGTGCACGCCGTCCAGGACCCTTCCGTCCTTGGTCACGCGGTACGCGCTGTGGAAGTTCGGCTTCAGCCTGCGCAGCTCGGTGCCGGGCGGCACGCCCGTGCACGCCGGGGTGGGATGGTTCGGGCAGCCCTCCGGGCCGGTGGCGGCCGTCCGCGCCGGCGAGGGGGGCGCGGACGGCGTGCCCTGTGCCGCCGTTCCCCGGGTCCCCGCGGGCGTCGGGGACGGCCCCCCGGCCCGTTCGGAGGCGGGCGGACTGCAGGCCGCCAGCGGCAGGACCAGGCACAGCAGGAGGGCGGCCACGAGAGGTGGCAGGTGTCGCATCGGGTCATCCCGTCGTACGGAGCCGCTCGCGGAGCTGCGCCCACGATCCGGCGGCCAGGTCGCGCTCGCTGATCGCGGACACCGGCAGCGGCCAGTCGATCTTGAGTTCGGGGTCGTCGTAACGGACGGACAGGTCCTCGGCGGGGTCGTGCTCCCGGTCGATGCGGTAGCAGACGTCGGTCTGCCCGGTCAGGGCCTGGAACCCGTGCAGCAGTCCCGGCGGGACGTAGAGGGTCAGGAAGTCGGTGTCGTCGAGCACCACGGACATCCGCCGCCCGAACGTGGGCGAGTGCGGCCGGGCGTCGACGAGCACGTCGTGCACCGCCCCCCGCGCGCACCTGACCAGCTTGGCCTCCCCCCGTCCCGACCGGCCGTGCATGCCGCGGACGGTGCCCTGGCGGGAGCGCGACTGGCTGTCCTGGATGAACAGGGAGGCGTCCAGCCCGTGCTCCGCCGCGACCGCCGCGTCGAAGGTCCGGGTGAACAGGCCGCGGTCGTCCCGGTGCGGGGCCGGCACGAACAGCAGCACTCCCTCGATCGCGGCCCGTTCGACTCTCATCTCGTGATCCCGTCCGTTCTGCTGCTCGAATCCGTCGACCACGCCACGGGCGCCCCGCGGGAGCCGCGCGCCAGCGCCCGGTCGGCGACCTGGACGGCCAGATAGCAGGCCGCGTCCAGGGGGCTGACCGACCGCCCGGCCAGCAGCGCGACCAGCGGCCGCAACCCCAGCCTGCTCTGCGCGGGCCGGCCGAGCGCGTCCAGCTGCCGGTTGCCGAGCCGTACCCGGACCCGGCGGCGCAGGTGCGCGCGGACGGTCCGCGCCGGCCGGACCACCGAGCGGGCCTCGGGGACCGCCCGCCGCTCGCCGGGCGCGAAGTTCCTGTGCACCCATTCGTCATCGCACACCACGTCGGGAAGTGGGAAGACCCTGGCGTGCCCGGCCTCGGCGAGCGCGTAGACGCCCACGCCGGCCAGCACCCGGTGCGGCCCCATCATGCGGTCGTGCACCCGGTGGACCCGCCGGGCGGTACGGCCGGCGCCGCGCAGGTCCCACTCCGGGACGGGGGCGCAGGCCAGCACGCCGGGCCGGTCGAGCGCCGCGACCAGCGCGCGGGCCGACTCCGCCGACAGCCCGACGTCCGCGTCGAGATAGATCCGGGGGAAGACGCGGCACCGCGCGTCGCCCAGCCGCAGGGCGCCGACCTTGCCGGGCAGCGGCGTCTCGACCACCCGCACCCCCGCCGAGCGCGCCACCTGCGCGGTGCGGTCGGTGCACGCGTTGGCCACGACGACGACGTCGAACTCGCCCGGGGCCGTCCCGGCCAGCAGCCCGTCCAGGCACTGCGGCAGCACGGACTCCTCGTCGTGCGCGGGGATCACCACGGAGGCCAGTGGCGTCATCGGCGGCTCCGGGCGGCGTACGCCGCCTCGTACGCGGCCAGCAGGGCCTTCTTCGAGTGCTCCCACGACAGCGGGCCGGCGACCCGCTCGCGGCCGATCTCGCCCATCCTGCGGCGCTCGGCCGGGTCGTCGAGCAGCCGGGCGATCAGCTTGGCGAACTCCGAGACGTCGTTGGCCGGAGCGTACAGGGCGGCCTCCCCGGCCGAGACCCTGGCCTCGCGCAGCTCGAAGGAGACGATCGGCCGGGCCATCGCCATGTACTCCATGACCTTGTTCATCGTGGAGACGTCGTTGAGGGGGTTGAGCGGGTCCGGCGACAGGCAGACGTCGGCGGTGGACAGATAGCGCAGCAGGTCGGCGTCCGGGATCCGGCCGGTGAACTCGACGCGGTCGGCCAGCCCGAGCTCCCGCGAGAGCGCCACCATGGCCTCGAAGGTGTCGCCGCCGCCGACGAACACGGCGTGCCAGTCCGTCCGGCCCAGCTCGTCGCGGAGTCGGGCCAGGGCCCGCAGCGCGTAGTCCACGCCGTCCTGCGGCCCCATCACGCCCAGGTAGCACAACAGATGGGGCCTGCCCTTTCTGACGGCCTCGTCGGGGGGCACCCGGTGGAAGCGTTCGACCCGGGGCGCGCTGCGCACCACGAACACCTCCTCCGGACGCTTGCCGCCCCTGGTGACCGCGACCTCGCGGTAGCTCTCGTTGGTGGCGATGACGACGTCGGCGGCCCGGTAGGTGCGCCGCTCCAGGGAGCACACGGCGCGGTAGAGGAGGTCCTCGCCGCGGCCGAACCTGGACAGGTAGAGCTCGGGCACCAGGTCGTGCTGGTCGAAGACGAACCTGGCGCCGCGGCGCTTGAGGGCCTTGGCCACGAGATAGAACAGGTCCGGCGGGTTGCAGGCGTGCACCACGTCGACCCGGCCGATCCTGCGGGCCAGGCGGAAGGTGTGCCAGAGCGCCGTGCCGTACTCCCGCAGATAGCCGAGCGGGCCGCCGGTGGCCGCCCGCAGCCGGTAGCGGTGGATCCTGACGCCGTCGATCACCGCCTCGGGCTCGGTGTCCTGCGTGGCGCCCCGCGGGCAGATGACGTGGACCTCCCAGCCGGCCTCGCGCAGGGCGAGGCTCTCCTGCCACACGCGCCGGTCCATGGGGACCGAGAGGTTCTCGACGAGGATGAGCGCTCTACCAGCCAAGGCCCACATACCCGGGGTGCGCCCGGCGCTCTTCGGCGTCGGGGAGACGGACGAGGTCGACGACGGGGCGGTCCCCGCCGGCGGCGAGTGCCGCCTGGACGGCGGGCTCCCTGCTGCCGACGACGCACACCTCGGCGTGCGCGAGGACCTCCTCGGCGGAGTCGGTCAGCAGGTCGCCGAGGTGGGGCAACCGGTCGGCGATGTACTCCCGGTTGGCCCCCATCAGGCGGGACATCGAGACGTTCGCGTCGTAGATGCGCAGGTTGTAGCCCTTGCCGATGAGGCGCTCGGCCAGCTCGACCAGCGGGCTCTCGCGCAGGTCGTCGGTGCCCGGCTTGAAGGACAGCCCGAACAGCCCGATCTTGCGCAGTCCGCTCGCGGTGACCAGGTCGAAGGCCCGCTGCAGGTGGTCGTCGTTGGAGGGCAGGATGTGCGACAGCAGCGGCACCGAGACGTCGGCGCGCCGGGCCGCGTAGACCAGGCCCCGCAGGTCCTTGGGCAGGCACGAGCCGCCGAACGCGAAGCCGGGGCGCAGATAGGCCGGGCTGACGTTCAGCTTGCGGTCGGCCAGGAAGACGTCCATCACGCGGTGCGAGTCGAGCCCGAGGGCCTGGCAGATCGCGCCCAGCTCGTTGGCGAAGGCGATCTTCAGTCCGTGGAAGGAGTTGTCGGCATATTTGGTCATCTCGGCCACCGCGATCGGCACCCGGAAGACCTCACCGGGCAGTCCCTCGTAGAGCGCGGCCACCGCGTCCTCGCTGGCCGGGTCGGAGGCGCCGATGACCGTCTTGGGCGGTTCGAAGAAGTCCCGCACGCTCGTGCCCTCGCGCAGGAACTCCGGGTTGACGGCCACGCCGAAGCCGGTCCCGGCGGTCAGCCCGGAGGAGCGCTCCAAAATCGGGATGAGCAGGTCGGCGCAGGTTCCCGGCAGCATCGTGCTGCGGAAGACGATCGTGTGCCGGCGGCCGGGGCGCCCGGCGACGGCCCGGCCGATCTCCTCGGCGACCCGTTCCAGATAGACCGTGGACAGGCTGCCGTTCGGGGCCGAGGGGGTCCCGACGCAGACCAGCGAGACGTCCGTTCCGGCGACGGCCTCCGCGGCGTCGCAGGTGGCGCGCAGCGCGCCCGAGCGCACCACCTCCGCGGTGAGCTCGCCGATCCGTTCCTCGACGACCGGGGCCCGGCCGGAGTTGATCAGGTCGACCTTCGTCGGGTTGACGTCGACGCCGACGACCTCATGTCCCCGTACGGCCAGGCAGGCGGCGGAGACGCATCCGACATAGCCCAGCCCGAAGACACTTATCTTCATGTGCACTGCCCTTCGCCGCGTCACCCACCCGTTGATCGCGCGGAGCCGTGGAGCGATATGTCGTGGCCCGCTTCACACCGCTTGTATGTCGGTAAGTACCACTTGAGTGTTACATCCGAGTTGAGAGTTACGCCCGCAAAATCCGGCCTTTCTATTTCGAATAGGATGTGATAGTCAGTCCGGCGAGAATGCGATATTCGGCTCGCCGAGAATAAGAGATTCGGCTCAGCGGATGACCGATTCGGCGCATGGGGACGGTCAGCCCGGCAGGCTCTGCATCCGGCGCGACGGCCTCATCAGCGCGATCACCGCGGCGCGCGACGTGCGGCGCCCGGCGAGCGCGCGCAGCGTCTCGCCCAGCGTCACCGCGGCGTGGTAGGCGAGGGCCGCCACCGGGCCCCGGCGGCGGCGGAACAGCAGGACCTTGTTCACCGCGAGCAGCGAGGCGAGCATGGGGTTGACCTTCGCGTCCCCGCCGATGTGCTCGACCACCGCGGCCGGTTCGTACCACAGCGTCCAGCCCCGGTCGGCGGCGCGCAGCGCGAACTCGGTCTCCTCGCTGTAGAGCAGGAACGACTCGTCCCACGGGCCGACCTCGCGCAGCGCCGCCGCGGAGACGAGCATGGCCGCGCCGGTCGACCAGTCCGCCGGGCCGGGGCGCTCGTACCGCAGCGGATCGGTGATCACCTCTCCGAGCGTGCCGATCCGCCCGGCCAGCCGCCCGCCGATCAGCGCCTCGGCGACCGCTCCGCGCACGCTCGGCGCCCGGCGCAGGGACGGGTGCACGTGGCCGCCGGGATCGACGATGCGGGGCGCCGCGATGCCGCGTCCCGGCGCTCTGAGGGCATCGGAGAGCGGGGCGAGCGCGCCGGGCCGCAGCCGGCAGTCTGGGTTGAGGATCAGCACCGCGTCGAGCGCCTCCAGCTCCAGCGTCCGGGTCCCCGCGTTGATCGCGGCGGCGTAACCGCCGTTCCTGCCGGTCCGGACGACCCTGATCGGCAGTTCGGACCGCTCGGCGATGGCGGCCGATTCGTCCCGTGAGGCGTTGTCCGCCACCACGACCTCGGCCAAATGCGTGCCCCGCGCGCCTTCGGCCAGAGAGGCCAGGCAACCGGGGAGCACTTTCGCGCTGTTGTACGTGACGATCACGATCGCGATCCGTGCGGGGTGGGATATCGCCATGACGCGGAGTATTCACCCGAATAGGGGTGTAACGAAAGGGTTTCGATACGACGATGAGAAAACGGAGAAACCCGGACAGGACGGATGGAGAATCGCCGTGCAGGACGTCAAGGAATTCACTTTCCGCCGAGAAGACCTGCTCCCCCTCGCGGACCGTCTGCGCCCGCAGTTCCAGCAGGCCTCGCCGTTCCGGCACGTCGTCATCGACGACTTCCTGCCCCCGGGCGTCCTCGACCCGGTGCTCGCGGAGTTCCCCGAGCCCCGGGACGTCGAGTGGCAGCAGTTCGACAGCGCCAAGGAGGTGAAGCTGGCGCTGGCCGACACCGAGCGGATGGGCCCGGCCACCCGGCACCTGCTGGCCGAGTTCAACGGGCAGGTCTTCGTCGACTTCTTGGAACGTTTGACAGGCATCGAGCAGCTCGTCTCCGACCCGCACTACGAGGGCGGCGGGCTGCACCAGATCCGCCCGGGCGGCTTCCTGAAGGTGCACGTGGACTTCAACCGGCACCGCCGGCTCAACCTCGACCGCCGCCTCAACGGGCTGCTCTACCTCAACAAGGACTGGGAGGAGGGCTACGGCGGCCACCTGCAGCTGTGGAACAAGGACATGAGCAAGTGCGAGCACGCCATCCTGCCGGTCTTCAACAGGTTCGTGCTGTTCGCCACCACCGACGACGCCAACCACGGCCACCCCGACCCGCTGACCTGCCCCGAGGACCGCGCCCGCCGTTCGATGGCGCTGTACTACTACTCCAACGGCCGCCCGGCCGAGGAGATCACCGACGACCACACCACCGTCTTCAAGCAGCGGCCCGGGGAGTCCTGGAAGAGCAACCTCCGGCAGGTCGCCAAGCGCTGGACGCCGCCCGCCCTGCTGGATCTGGCCTCCCGGCGCAAGGACTAGGCAGCCGGTGGTGGGGGAGCCCCGGCTGAGACTGACCTACCTCGACGGCATCCGGGCGGTCGCCGCGATGTTCGTCGCGCTCCACCACATCTGGCTCGGCGTCTGGGACGACTTCCCGTCCAACGCCGGCCCGTGGTGGACCGGCTGGCTGCTGTACGGCCACATCGCCGTGGCCGTCTTCATCGTGCTGTCGGGCTTCTCACTGGCGATCGAGCCGGTCAGGAACGAGGGCAGGCTGCGCGGCGGGAACCGGAGGTTCTTCCGGCGCCGGGCCTGGCGCATCCTGCCCGCCTACTGGGCGGCCCTGGCCGTCTCGATCATGCTGATCGCGGTCAGGCGGTACGAGCTGCTGGGCCCGGACGGGACGGTGGTCGGCCACCAGCCCGTCACCGCCAAGTCCGTCGTCGTGCACGGGCTGCTGCTGCAGGACGTCATCGGCAGCCCGTCGCCCAACGGCGCCTTCTGGTCGATCGCCGTCGAGTGGCAGATCTACTTCCTGTTCCCCCTGCTGCTGTGGTGGCAGCGCCGCTTCTCGGCCCGGACGCTGGTCCTCGCCGTCCTCGCCGTCGTGATCGTCAGCCAGTACCTGTCGCTGGCCTTCGACGTGCTGTCCCCGATCCAGGGCCTGACCCCGCAGTTCCTGGCCCTGTTCGTGTTCGGCATGGTCGCGGCCAACGTGCTGACCGGCCCGCCCCGGCCCCGGCGGTGGGCCTCGGCCGGGGCGGCGGTGGGAACGGCGCTCCTGGTGGCCTGCGCCTGGGCCGCCGGGTCGCCGGCCATGGTGGAGAACTTCTTCTGGGTGGACCTGGCGGCGGGGGTGTGCACGGCGCTGCTGCTGGCCGGGCTGGTGCACGCGCGCTCCAGCCGCCTGCGGTCGTTGTTCGAGACCCGGTTCCTGCGCTGGACCGGCCGCTTCTCCTACAGCATCTACCTGGTGCACTCACCGATCCTGCTGACCCTGTGGTACTTCGCGGTGGTGCCGATGCGGCTGGAGCCGGTGCCCCGCTTCCTGGTCATGCTGGCCCTCGGCATGCCCGCCGTGATCTTCGGATCCTGGCTGTTCTCGCGCCTGTTCGAGGAGCCCTTCCTGCGTCACCGCAGCTGGGCGGGGCTGCGCGAGGCGTTCGCGGCCAGGGGCGCGGCTCTGCGGTCCCGGCTCGCGAGGATGCGGCCCGCCGGGACGGGGGCCCGGGCGCCCGAGACGGGGACGCCCGGACCCGAGGTGTCGCTGGTGCCGGAGGAGCGTTAGCGGCCGGCGCATCAGGCGACGGCCCCAGCGGCCGGCGTACCGGACGGCGGCCTCAGCGGTCGGCGTACCAGGCGACGGTCCGCTTCAGGCCCTCCTCCAGGCCGACCTCCGGCCGCCAGCCGAGCACCTCGGCGGCGGGGCCGGGATCCGCGGTCTGCCGGACGTCCATGGGACGGTCGGAGACGCTGCCGAACCGGGGCCGAGCCGGCCCGCCGACGATGCTGAACAGGAGCTCGACGGTGTCCCTGACGGAGGTGCCGACGCCGGTGCCGATGTCGAAGCACCGCCCGACGGCCCGGTCGGTCTCGTAGGCCGCGACGAAGGCGTTGACCACGTCCCCGACGTAGACCCAGTCGGCGAGCTTGGCGCCGCTGGTGAGTGCGGGCTCCTCGCCGCGCAGCAGCGAGAGCGTCACGTACGGCACCAGCTTGGTGGTGTCGCGCTGGCCGGGGCCGTACACCATCGTGGGACGCAGTATGGTGTATGGCACGCTCCACAGGCGGTGGAACAGCTCGGCGTATCCGCTCGCCGCCCACTTCGCCATGGCGTACGGCGAGGGCGCCGGCGTGTGGTCGTTCCCGGGCCGGGGCTCCTCCGACGATCCGGTGAGCAGCATCCTGACGTCCGGCGCCCCGCTGGCGGCGCTCAGCAGGTTGACCGTGGTCGTCAGGTTGTTCTCCATCGTGAGCAGGACGGTCTCGACGTTCCGGGCGCCGTTCACCTCGCTGGCCAGGTGGACCACCACGTCGGGGCGGGCGGAGTCGAAGAGCCCGGCGGTCGCCCGCGGGTCGCGCAGGTCGGCCACGTGCCAGACCTCGCCGTACTCGGCGTCCCTGGGACGACGGCTGACCGCGTGCACCTCGGCGCCCATCCCGGTCAGCCGCCTGACCAGGTGGGATCCGATGAATCCGGTGGCGCCCGTCACCAGGGCCCGGCTTCCCCTCCATCGCGACGGAGGTCGTTCACCGAACGGCGGGCCGTCCGGCCTCTTGCCTTCCATGGGGACCATAGGGATTTCCTTCTACTCGTAACGGGGAGACGCGCGGAGAAGGAAATCGCGGGGGAGGGCCCCGCGGGGGGCGGGAGAGATGATGGCCGTCGTCGGCGCGCCTTCGTCGGCGGGCGCGGCGGGAGGCTCCGGGCCGCCCCGCGGGCATCCGGCGGGCGCGGGCGCCCCGCCGCGGGAGGGGGTCGCGGCGGGGCCGCACTCCCCGGAGCGTCCGGGACGGTCTCGCGTGGAGCCGTGCGGAGCCCCGGGAGGCCGTGGCGCGGCGCGCCAGACCGGGGGTCCGGCGCTGGTGGCCGTTGCAGAGGGCCGTGTCACCCGGCTCGGCGGGAGCCTGCTCGCCTCCGGCGTACCCGGCCGCGGAGACCGCGGGGGCGGGAGGGGAGAGCACCGCCGACGGCAGCCCCGTAACCGCCGTGACGATCAGGATCATCAGGGCGAGGCCGTGGAGCAGTGCGCGGGGGGACATGACGATGTCTCCGCATCAGGTCGACTGCTGCCGGCTGCTGCGGAGACGAAGTGCGGAGTCCCGGACTCAGCCGATTCGCCAAGTGTCTCCGGCAAGGAGCAGATTGTCCAGATCGCCGGGACCGCGCTGGGCGACGGCCTCCTCCAGCTGCGCCGCCATCTGCTCGTCGTAGGACGGGCGGCCGACGCTGCGGAAGATCCCGATCGGGACGTGCTCGAAGGCGGGCTCGTCCAGCCGGGACAGGGCGAAGGCCAGCGACGGGTCGGCGCGGTGCGCGTCGTGGACGAGGATCTCCTCCTCGGCCACCGACGCCCGGTCGACGACCTCGATGCCGCCGTCGGCCGCCCGCCGTACCGCCTTGGAGGCCGAGACGATCGGCCGGCCGTGCTCCAGGCGCAGCGTGATGTCGTCGCGCTGCTCGGGGTCCTTGAGCTGGTCGAAGGCGCCGTCGTTGAAGATGTTGCAGTTCTGGTAGATCTCCACCAGAGAGGTGCCGTTGTGCTCGGCGGCCTCGCGCAGCACCGACTGCAGGTGCTTGCGGTCGGAGTCGATGGTCCGGGCGACGAAGGAGGCCTCGGCGCCGATCGCCAGCGAGATCGGGTTGAACGGCTTGTCGAGCGAGCCCATCGGGGTGGACTTCGTGATCTTGCCGACCTCGGAGGTCGGGGAGTACTGGCCCTTGGTCAGACCGTAGATCCTGTTGTTGAACAGCAGGATGTTCAGGTTGACGTTGCGGCGCAGCGCGTGGATCAGGTGGTTGCCGCCGATGGACAGCGAGTCGCCGTCACCGGTGATCACCCACACGCTCAGGTCGGGGCGCGAGGCGGCCAGGCCGGTGGCGATCGCCGGGGCGCGGCCGTGGATCGAGTGGAACCCGTAGGTGTTCATGTAGTACGGGAACCGGGAGGAGCAGCCGATGCCCGAGACGAACACCATGTTCTCGCGCTTGAGGCCGAGCTCCGGCACGAAGGACTGCACCGCGGCCAGGATCGCGTAGTCGCCGCAACCCGGGCACCAGCGCACCTCCTGGTCGGACTTGTAGTCCTTCATGCCCTGCTTGGCGTCGGACTTGGGGACCAGGGACAGGCCCCGGCCGTTCAGAAGCTCACTCACTGTCGATCACGTCCTGGATCACGCCGGCCAGCTCCTCGGCCTTGAACGGAAGCCCGCGCACGCGGTTGTAGCTGATGATGTCGACCAGGAACCGGGCGCGCAGCAGCAGCGCGAGCTGGCCGAGGTTGATCTCCGGGAGCAGCACCTTGTCGTAGGACTTCAGCACCTCGCCGGTGTTGGCGGGCAGCGGGTTGAGGTGCCGCAGGTGCGCCTGGGCGACCTTCCCGCCGGCCTTGCGGATGCGCCGTACGGCCGCCGCGATCGGGCCGTAGGTCGAGCCCCAGCCCAGCACGAGCACGCGCGCGTCGCCGTCGGGGTCGTCGATCTCCAGCGCCGGGATGTCCTTGGCGATCCCGTCGATCTTGGCCTGGCGGAGCCGGACCATGCGGTCGTGGTTGTCGGGGTCGTAGGAGATGTTGCCGGTGCCGTCGGCCTTCTCGATGCCGCCGATGCGGTGCTCCAGCCCCGCGGTGCCCGGGATCGCCCACGGGCGGGCCAGGGTCTCGGGGTCGCGCTTGAACGGCAGGAACGTCTCGCCCTCGTCCGGCGCGGTGGCGAACGCGGTGGAGATGTCCGGCAGCTCGGCGGCGCTGGGCACCTTCCACGGCTCGGAGCCGTTGGCGAGATAGCCGTCCGACAGGAGCATGACCGGCGTGCGGTACTTCACCGCCAGGCGGGCGGCCTCGATGGCCGCGTCGAAGCAGTCGCTGGGCGACATCGGGGCGACGACGGGCAGCGGCGACTCGCCGTTGCGGCCGTACATCGCCATCAGCAGGTCGGTCTGCTCGGTCTTGGTCGGCATGCCCGTCGAGGGGCCCGCGCGCTGCACGTCGACCACGATCAGCGGCAGCTCCGTGGTGACCGCCAGGCCGACCGTCTCGGCCTTCAGCGCCACGCCGGGGCCGGAGGTCGTGGTGACGCCAAGTGCCCCGCCGAAGGAGGCGCCGAGCGCCGCGCCGACGCCGGCGATCTCGTCCTCGGCCTGGAAGGTGCGGATGCCGAAGCGCTTGTGCTTGGACAGCTCGTGCAGGATGTCGCTGGCCGGGGTGATCGGGTAGGACCCGAGGAACAGCGGCAGCTTCGCCTGCACGGAGGCGGCGATCAGGCCGTAGGCGAGGGCCTGGTTGCCGGAGATGTTGCGGTAGACGCCCGCGGGCAGCGGGGCCGGCTTGACCTCGTAGGAGACCGAGAAGGACTCGGTGGTCTCGCCGTAGTTCCAGCCCGCGGTGAAGGCCGCGATGTTCGCCTTGGCGATGTCGGGCTTCTTGGCGAACTTGGTCTCCAGGAACGAGATCGTCGCCTCGGTGGGCCGGTGGTAGAGCCAGCTCAGCAGCCCGAGGGCGAACATGTTCTTGGAGCGCTCGGCGTCCTTCTTGGACAGGTCGAAGCCCTCCAGGGCCTTGACCGTCAGCGAGGTCAGCGGCACCGGGTGGACCCGCCACTCCGCCAGGGAGTCGTCCTCCAGCGGGTTGGCGTCGTAGCCCACCTTCTGCAGGTTGCGCTTGGTGAACTCGTCGGTGTTGGCGATGATGTCGGCCCCGCGCGGCAGGTCGCCCAGGTTGGCCTTCAGGGCGGCGGGGTTCATCGCGACCAGGACGTTGGGGGCGTCGCCGGGGGTGAGGATGTCGTGGTCGGCGAAGTGCAGCTGGAAACTCGACACGCCCGGCAGGGTGCCTGCGGGGGCGCGGATCTCGGCCGGGAAGTTGGGGAGCGTGGACAGGTCGTTGCCGAACTCCGCGGTTCCCGCCGTGAAGCGATCACCCGTCAGCTGCATGCCGTCACCGGAGTCGCCGGCGAAACGAATGATCACGCGGTCGAGTTGCTGAACCTGCTTGGTCACAGCTCAGTCCTCCTCGACGCGCCAGGGCGCCGTTATCGGTGGCACGTTCTTCATTTCCATGCTAGATCCCTCGGGGTCACGCGTTGGTCTTTCGCGTTCCACTCGGCGGAGGAGTGTGACGTAAGTCGCATATCCTCAACTGGCCGCAGCGGTGGGTCGTGGGGGCGCGGACGTCGTGATCGTGGCGCCGGGGAGGCGTCCACGGGGGGTCACGATCTCGGACGGTTGGCCCGACACAGTCCGGCGGCGAGCCGGCACAGATCCACGTGCAGACGGCCGAAGAGGACAGTTGGGGTCACGTTGCCCAACTATATGTCCCGGTGGCCGGTGAACCTCATTTCCAATTGCTATGGGGTCATAGTCGTCGGCTATGACGTTCCTCCTGGTGTGCCGGGCCCCCTGCCGCACCGGGGCTCTCCGCCTACCGCGCCGGGGCCGGGGCGGAGGCGTAGACCTGTCCAGGACGCATTCCGGCCGGGCCGTACAGCTCGGGCACCGTGACGAAGGTGTAGCCCTGCTCCTTCAGGTCCCGCAGGATCGCGGGGGTCGCCTCGACGCCCGCGGGGCTCGTGTCGTGCATGCGGATGATCGCCCCCGGTCTCGCCTGGGACACGACCCGGCGGGAGACCTCCTCGGCGTCCTCCGTGCCCAGGTCGCCGGCGTCGACGTCCCAGCCGACCAGCGACAGGCCGAGCCCGCGCGCGGTCTCGACGACCTCGGAGCCGGTCGCGCCGTACGGCGGGCGCACCAGGGCGGGGTCCTGCCCGATCGCCTGGCCGACCGCGTCGCGTCCCCGGGTGAACTGGTTGGCGATCTTGCTGGTGGGCAGCGAGGTGAGGCTCCGGTGGGACCAGGTGTGGCCGGCCACCAGGTGCCCCTGCGCGCTCATGCTCCGCAGCAGGCCGGGCTGGGCGACCGCGCTCATGCCGACGGTGAAGAAGGTGGCCCTGGCGTCGTGCTCGGCCAGCACGTCCAGCAGCGCGCCGGTCTCGGGCCCCGGCCCGTCCTCGTAGGTGAGCGCCACGCACTTGGCCCTCGCGCAGTCCACGGTGCCGGCCTCGACGCTCACGGCCGGGGGCCTGCCCGAGGCCGCCGCCTTGAGGACGGCCTCGGACGTCGGCAGGGGCGGCGTGCTCTTGATCGCGGTGGCCGCCCGCTGGGCGCGGAGCCCGGTGGGCGAGAGCAGGTCCGTCGCCTTCCGCGCCGGTACGGCGACCGCCACACGGCCCAGCGACCCGGCGGCGACCTGGTAGTCGTCGAACTCCACGACCAGCTCGCCCCGGGAGTTGAAGGCGAGGGAGTCGAAGAAGCGCTCGTCCGCCGTGACGGCGCCGGCGTCCACGCCGGTCTTGCCGGCCAGACCCTGACGGGTCAGCGCGGCCAGGGAGGCCAGCGCGTCGCCGTCCTTGAGCAGGCCGGTGGAGTCCACGGCCCGGCCCTCGGCCCGGTCGTACCAGACCGTGGTCCTGGAGTTGACCCAGCCGGCCTGCGAGAGCTCCCCGATGCTCAGCCGTACGCCGACGACCTGGTCGGAGGCGGCGCTCAGCTGCCAGTCGGCGTTGAACTCCGGGACCGCGGCGGGGGAGGCCGCGAGGGCGTTGCGCTCGAAGAGCTCGAGCCGCCCGGTCACCACCTCGCGGAGCCTGTCGGCGAGTTCGGGCGCGTCCTCGACCACCGGGTAGGCGGCATGGACCCGGCGGCCGGATTCGTCACTCTCCGTAATGATTCGAGTACTCAATCCCGCGACCCCGGCGGGGTCCACGTAGTCGACCAGAGTGGGCTCCGCGGGAACGCGCTCCTCCGCTGCCAGGGAGGTTGTCGCCGCGCCACAGCTGATCACCGTCGCGGTGAGGAGGGCAATTCCTCCGGCGAATCTGAGATTGAGCATGGATGTCACGTTAGACGGAGAGTAACCCGATTTACCCTCCCTTGACTTTTCCCGGGAACAGGCTTTGACGAATCGAGGTTTAGCGATTTCGAAGAGTGAATGATCCTGTGTGGAGCGTTATCGGAAGGACGATGAATTTGTCAGTTTGAGCCGTATCCCCGTGCGAGGAAGATCCATATTCTTTGTGGATGGACGTCCCGGGATCGCTGGCCGGATTCACACGGTCCGAACAGCTGCAACGGCGCCTTCACGACCTCGTCCCGGGTGGGGCGCACACCTACGCGCGGGGCTCCGACCAGTACCCCGAGGGCATGGCCCCGGTGCTGGTCCGCGGCCGGGGAGCCAGGGTCTGGGACGCCGACGGGAACTGCTTCGTCGAGTACGGCATGGGCCTGCGCGCCGTCACCCTCGGGCACGCCTACCGGCCGGTCCTGGACGCCGTCCGCGCGGTCCTCGGCGACGGGATGAGCTTCACCCGGCCCACCGAGCTGGAACTGGCCGCGGCCGAGGAATTCCTGGCGCTGGTGCCCGCGGCGGACATGGTGAAGTTCGGCAAGAACGGCTCCGACGCCACCTCGGCCGCCGTCAGGCTGTCGCGCGCGGCGACGGGCCGGGAACTGGTCGCCGTCTGCGATCAGCCTTTCTTCTCGGCCGACGACTGGTTCGTCGGCACGCTGGAGATGAACGCGGGGATCCCCGCCGTCGTGCGGGAGCAGACCCTCCGCTTCCGGTTCAACGACCTGGACTCCCTGCGCGGGCTGTTCGACGCCCACGACGGGCGGATCGCCTGCGTGGTCATGGAGCAGGCGACCGCGCTCACCGAACCGGATCCGGGGTTCCTGCAGGGCGTGCGCGAGCTGTGCGACCGGCACGGCACGGTGCTCGTCTTCGACGAGATGATCACCGGGTTCCGCTGGGCCGCGGGCGGGGCGCAGGAGGTCTACGGGGTGCGGCCCGACCTGTCGTGCTGGGGTAAGGCGATCGGCAACGGGTTCCCGATATCCGCGCTGGCCGGGCGCAGGGAGCTCATGGAGCTGGGCGGCCTGCGGACGGAAGCGCCCCGGGTGTTCCTGATGTCCACCACGAACGGGCCGGAGACGGTGTCCCTGACGGCGTTGCGCGCGGTCATCCGCGCCTACGCGGAGACCGACCCGGTGGGCGAGATGGAGCGGCGCGGGCGCGAGCTGGCCGAGGGGGTCAACGGCGCGGCCAGGGAACTGGGGGTGGACGCGCACGTGACGGCCGTCGGCAGGCCGTCCTGCCTGCTGTTCACCACCAAGGACGCCGAGGGCAGGCCCTGCCAGTCCTACCGGACGCTGTTCCTGCAGGAGCTCCTGCGGCGCGGGGTGCTCGGCCAGTCCTTCGTCGTCTCCGCGGCGCACACCCCGCAGGAGGTCGAGTTCACCGTCGGCGCGGCGCGCGAGGCGATGCTGGTCTACCGCAAGGCGCTGGAGAGGAAGGGCGTGGACGGGCTGCTGAGGGGCCGGCCGGTCGCCCCGGCCCTGCGGGCCCGCTCGGCTCCGCGCCGCCTGCCCTGAATGCCGGCTTCGGACACCCGCCGGTCCCCACGCCGTCCGCCCTGACCCTGGGTCGGGAGGGCGCCGGCGGTTACGATCGGTCCGTGGACGAGTATTTCGGTTCGTACGCCGTGGTGGCCGCGCTCTTCGCGGTCGGGCTCGTCGTGGTCGGGGGCGCCCTGTTCGCCAACCGGATGCTCCGCCCGAGCCGGCCGACCCCCGAGAAGCTGACCACCTACGAGTGCGGCGTCGACCCGGTCGGCGACGGCTGGGCCCAGTCCCAGGTCCGCTACTACGTCTTCACCTACCTCTACGTGGTGTTCGCGGTCGACGCGGTCTTCCTGTTCCCCTGGGCGACGATCTTCGCCGCCCCCGGGTTCGGGATGACCACCCTGGTCGAGATGTTCGTCTTCCTGGGGTTCATCGCGCTGGGAATCCTCTACGCCTGGCGCAAGCGCGTACTCGCCTGGACCTGACCTGAGAGGAAGAATGCGGGCTATGGCGGATCTCCCGATGCCCACCGTGGGACCCATCTCGCGACTGGCGCCCAGACCCATGCGCTTCATCCTCAACTGGGGGCGGCGCTACTCGCTCTGGGCCTTCAACTTCGGCCTGGCCTGCTGCGCGATCGAGTTCATCGCGACCTCGGCCAGCAAGCACGACTTCATCAGGTTCGGGGTGATCCCGTTCGCGAACGGCCCCCGGCAGGCCGATCTGATGATCGTCTCGGGCACGGTGACCGACAAGATGGCCCCGGCCGTGAAGCGGCTCTACGAGCAGATGCCCGACCCGAAGTACGTGATCTCCTTCGGCGCCTGCTCCAACACCGGCGGGCCGTACTGGGACTCCTACTGCGTGACCAAGGGCGTCGACCAGATCATCCCGGTGGACGTCTACGTCCCCGGCTGCCCGCCCCGGCCCGAGGCGCTGCTCTACGGCATCATGAAGATCCAGGAGAAGATCGCCGCCGAGTCCCTGGGCGAGCGGTACGCCCCGTCCGGGAAGGAGCCGGGCGCGTGACCCTCCCCGAGGCCCTCACGGAGCGGTACGGCTCCCGCATCCGGACGTCGGAGACGTTCGGCGACGTCACCGCGGACGTGGCGGCCGGCGACTGGATCGGGGTGCTGGAGGCCGCCAGGGACGCGGGCTACGCCTTCCTCGACTGGCTGACCGGCGTCGACGACGCTCCGGACGGCTTCCACGTCGTGGCCCACCTCTACGATCCGGCGGCGCGGGCCCGGCTGCTGGTGCGCACCCACGTGCCGCTCGGCGATCCCCGCCTGCCCACCGCGACCGGCGTGTTCCGCGGGGCGAACTGGCACGAGCGCGAGACCTTCGAGATGTTCGGCGTGGTCTTCGAGGGCCATCCGAACCTGGTCCCGCTGCTGCTGCCCGAGGGCTTCGAGGGCTTCCCGCTGCGCAAGGACTTCGTGCTGGCCGCCCGGGTCGCCAAGGCCTGGCCGGGGGCCAAGGAGCCCGGCGAGTCCGACCGCGGGGGCGCGCCGAGCCGCCGCAAGACGCTCCCGCCCGGGGTGCCGGCCGACTGGGGACGCGATGGGTGAGCCCGGCCGGGCCGCACCCGGTCGTGTCATGACAGCGCGCGGATGGAGGTGCGATGCCTGAGGTGCTCGACGCCGCCGTGCGGCTGCTCGCGATCCTGGCGGTCTTCCTGGTGCTGCCGCTGGTCGCCGGGCAGATGGAGCACAAGGCGATGGCCCACATGCAGGCCCGCCTCGGCCCGATGTACGCCGGAGGCTTCCACGGATGGGCCCAGCTCATCGCCGACGGGGTCAAGTTCATGCAGAAGGAGGACGTGATCCCGGCCGCCGCCGACCGCCGGGTCTTCGGCCTCGCCCCCGCCGTCGCGCTGGTGCCGTACCTCGTGGTGATGGTGGTCATCCCGGTCGGTCCCGGCCTGGTCGGGGTGGACCTGGACGCCGGGCTGTTCTTCGTGCTCGCCGTGATGGGCATCGGAGTGCTCGGCTCGATCATGGCCGGCTGGTCCTCCGGCAACAAGTACTCCCTGATGGGCGGGATGCGCTCGGCCGCCCAGCTCATGTCCTACGAGCTGCCGCTGGTGCTGGCGGCCTCCAGCGTCGCGATGGCGGCCGGGACGCTCTCCCTGCCGGGCATCGTGGAGGCCTGGCAGTGGTGGTGGCTGCCCTGGCAGGCGATCGGCGGCGTGGTGTTCTTCACGGCGGGCCTGGCCGAGCTGCGCCGCCCGCCGTTCGACATGCCGATCGCCGAGTCCGAGATCATCATGGGCCCCATGACGGAGTACACCGGGATCAGGTTCGCCCTGTTCATGCTGGCCGAGTACGCCGGGATCATCGTGCTCTCCGCGCTCACCGGTGTGCTGTTCCTCGGCGGCTGGCACGGACCCCTGCTGCCCGGGCCCGTGTGGATGCTCATCAAGGTGTTCGCCCTGGTGTTCGTGGTCATCTGGGTCCGGGTCAGCTATCCCCGCCTGCGCGAGGACCAGCTGCAGAAGCTCGCCTGGGCGGGCCTGGTCCCGCTGGCGCTGGTCCAGCTCGCGCTCACCGGGGTCGTCAAGGTCCTGACCGGCTGATCCCCCTCACTGCACGATCCGCAGCATGATGTCGGCGGCCGTGGGCCGCCTGGCGGGGTCCTTCTCCAGGCAGGAGGCGGCCAGCGGGCGCAGCGAGGGCGGCAGCGCCGACAGGTCCGGCTGGTGGTTGAGGACCCGGTTGAGGATGGCGGGGATGGTGTCCGAGCCGAAGGCGACGCGGCCCGAGGCGGCGAAGATCATGGTGGACGCCCAGCTGAACACGTCGGACTCCGGGCCGACGTGCCCGCCGCCGAGCTGCTCGGGGGACATGTAGGCCGGGGTGCCCATGACGCTGGAGGTCGCGGTGACCTGGTCGAGGGCGCGGGCGATGCCGAAGTCGATCACCCGGGGGCCGTCGGTGCCGATCAGCACGTTGGCCGGCTTGAAGTCGCGGTGCACGACCCCCGCCCGGTGGATCGCGGCCAGGGCGCCCGCCGTGGCCAGGGCCAGCCGGGTCAGCCCGTCCTCGTCGCGGGGCCCGCGGTCGCGCACGAGCTGCTCCAGCGAGGCGCCGTCCACGTACTCGCTGACGACGTAGGCCTGGTCGTCGTTGATGTTCACATCCAGCACCCGGGCGGTGGAGAAGGTCGCCACCCTGCGGGTCGCCTCGACCTCGCGCAGGAACCGCTCCCTGGCGGCCCGGTTCCCGGTGAAGTGCTCGTGCAGGACCTTGATCGCCACCTTCTGCCCCTGCGGGGTGAGGGCCAGGTGGACTGTCCCCTGTCCGCCCCGGCCGATGGTGTCGATCACCCGGTACGGCCCGATCCACTCCTGGGGCCGCTCGGACTGCCCGAACTGCATGTTCGTACGGGGAGGTTGGTCGCTGTACAGCGTGTTCTTCAGGTAGGGGGGCTGGCTGGGCTGCGGGATGGGGGTGTACTGCCCGGAGACCGGGCCCGGCGGCGGATACGTGGGCTGGACCGGGGCCGGCTGGGGATAGGACTGCGGGCCGAAGGCGGGCTTCGGGCCGAACGCGGCCGGTCTCGCGAACACCGCGCCCCGCAGGATCAGAGCGTGGCCGAGCCCGCCGATCCAGTTGCCGAAGAAGCCGAGCACGACCAGGACGTTCAGCCATCCCGGGATCAGGTCGGAGTCCCCGTACGTGCCCGCGCCGATGATGAACACGCCCAGCCCCAGGGCGTACACGGCGGTGGCGAAGACGAGGGGCACACTGCGGAGCCGCTGTGCGGCGTGCCCGATGACGAACGGCGTCCCCAGGCCGCAGGTGAAAACGGGGACCAGGGCCCACACCACACTCCAGCCCACGGTGGACGACGAGGGCTGCGGCTGCTGCGGCGGGTACCAGGAGGGGCCGGACTGCTGGGACATGGCGCGAACAATACGTACATCCGGGAACTCTCGCAGTCCCCTTCCGGATTGATTTTCGCGACTGAGACGCGGGGAGGCACGATAGTCGAACACACAGACTGTGGATAACGGTTGTGGATAACTTGGCGGGCCTGGGGACGACTTCTTCCTCAGGTTCCTCGGGTTCCTTCGGACCGCCGCATTCCCGAGCGCCGTGCCGTACGTCATGATGTTGAAGTGGCGCGGATACCAGGAGTGGGACTGGCGAAGGGACTGTCCGTCACCCTTCGCCACATGTTGAACAGGTCGGTGACCCAGCAGTACCCGGAGGTGCGGCCCGACCTGCCCCCCCGGAGCCGGGGGGTGATCGCCCTGGTCGAGGAGAACTGCACGGTGTGCATGCTCTGCGCCCGCGAGTGCCCCGACTGGTGCATCTACATCGACTCGCACAAGGAGACCCTCCCCGCCCCCGAGGGCGGCCGTCCGCGCGCCCGCAACGTGCTCGACCGCTTCGCGATCGACTTCTCCCTGTGCATGTACTGCGGGATCTGCATCGAGGTCTGCCCCTTCGACGCCCTGTTCTGGTCCCCGGAGTTCGAGTACGCCGAGGGCGACATCCGCAACCTCGTCCACGAGAAGGACCGCCTGGCCGCCTGGGTCCAGACGGTCCCCCCGCCCCCGGCCCACGAGCCCAACGCCGACCCCCCCAAAGAACTGACCGCGGCCTCCCGCCCCGCCCGCCCCACCCCCGGCTCCCCCCGCCCCGAGTCCGGTCCCGGCGCTCCGGCCTCCGGCCGGACTTCTGGCCCCGGCACCCCGGGCGCCCCCGCCCGCGCCTCCTCCGCCCCCGGCCGCGCCCCCGCCCCGGGCCGGACCTCCGGCGCCGATTCCCCCGGCACCCCCGCCCAGCCGGAATCCGGCACCGTCCTCTCCGAGGCTTCCGCCCGGCCCGAGTCCGGTCCCGGCGCTTCGGCCTCCGGCCCCGGTACGCCGGGCGCTCCCGCCCAGCCGGAATCCGGCACCGTCCTCTCCGAGGCTTCCGCCCGGCCCGAGTCCGGTCCCGGCACCCCGGGCGCCCCCGCCCGCACCCCCTCCGCTCCCGGCCAAGCCGCCAGCGGCGAGCGGGTCCGAGCCGGAGGCGAGGAGGAGCAGCCCGACGGCGGCGCCACCCCGCCGGGGCAGAGCTCCGCCCCCGGCTCCCCCGAGGCTTCCGCCCGGCCCGAGCCCGGGGACGGCGCCCCGGCCTCCGGCCGCGGTACCCCCCGCGCTTCCACTTCCGGCCAAGCGTCCGACGTCGCCGGTACGGACCCGGCGGAAGGCTCCGCCCACCCGCCCGCGGGCCGGACCCAGGCCTCCCGCCCCGAGCGGCCGGTACGGCGGGCGTCGGCCGGTCATGCCAGCGTCCGGGCGATCAGGCCGCCGGGGTCGCTTCCGAAGCCGGGGCAGCCCTCGGGCGAGAACGACTTGTCCACAGGCCGGTCGGATCCCAAGAAGTTATCCACAGATGAGAGCGGCGTGTCCCCGGCCGGCGGCACACCGGAGCAGACTTCTGCCACGGACCCCGACGGAGAGCCCGAGGAGGAATCGTGACGGAATTGGTGCCGTCCTACGCGTCGCCGACCGGGCAGGAGATCGTTTTCCTCCTCCTGGGCGTGATGGCGGTCGGGTCGGCGCTGTTGGTCGTGACCACCCGGCAGCTGGTCCACGCCGCACTGTGGCTGGTCGTCTGCCTCGGCGCCCTGGCCGGGTGCTATCTGGTGCTGACGGCCGAGTTCGTCGCGTGGGTCCAGGTGCTCATCTACGTCGGCGCCGTCGTCGTCCTGCTCCTGTTCGGCATCATGCTCACCCGGGCTCCGATCGGCCGGGCGGCCGACCTCGACAGCGGCAACCGGGTCGTCGCCGCGGTGGTGGCGATCGCGACCGCGGTCGTGCTGGTCACCGTGGTCGTCGACGGCTTCCGCACGGCCTACGCCCCGCTCGACCCCGGCGCGGGCTCGGCCAAGGAGATCGGCGCCACCATCTTCCGCAACTGGGTGCTTCCCTTCGAGGCGCTCTCGATCCTCCTGCTGGCCGCCCTGATCGGCGCCATCGTCATCTCCCGAACCGATATCCGGGGGAGGGGCTGACGTGCACGTCGTCTACCCGGCGATCGTCTCCGCGCTGCTGTTCTCCATAGGCGTGTACGGCGTGCTCGCCCGCCGTAACACCATCCTCGTCCTGATGTCCGTGGAGCTCATGCTCAACGCGGTCAACCTCAACCTGGTCGTCTTCGACGTGTGGCTGCGCGACCGGCTCCACGGCGGCCAGGTCCTCACGCTCTTCGTCATCGTGATCGCCGCCGCCGAGGTCGGCCTCGGCCTGGCCATCGTCCTGGCCCTCTACCGCAACCGCCAGACCGTGGATCTCGACCGTCTGCGCGCTCTGGCCGAACCCCCCTCCGGCCCCGGAACCGGCGCGCCCGCCAACCCCGGCACGACCCCGGAAACCGGCGCGGAAACGCCTGTCCCCGTCCCCGGCGCCTCCCGGTCCGGCGAGGAATCCTCAGGCGCCGCCCCCCGGTCCGGCGCAGGGCCCGATTCCGGTGCCACCCGGGCAGGCGCGGAACGAGGCTCCGGCCTGGGCGGCGCCGACAACGGCGGCCGTGACCGGGCCGGAGGCGGGAGCGGACGGTCCCGCAGGGGCGGAGTCCCGCCCGATGAGCCGGAGCGCACGGTCCGAGTGGAAGAGGCGCCGTGATCACTGTCGTCGCACTCGTCATCCTGATGCCGTTCCTCGCCTCCGTCGCGGGCCTGCTCGGCTCCCGGTGGCCCGGGCACGCCAGGGGAGGGAAGGCCGACACCGCCGCGAACCGCAGGGCCGCCTGGATCGCCATCGTGCCCACCGCGATCTCCACGGTCCTCGCGATCTGGCTGGCCTTCGGCCGGGCGGGGTTCGGCGGAGACCCGCGGGGGCCTGCCGGGTCCGCGGACGACGGCGTGACGGGCACGCTCACGGTCATCGACACCGGTGGGATCCCCATCTCCGTCGGACTCCTCCTCGACGGGCTCGCCGCGACGATCGGCGTCCTGGTCACGGTCGTCGCCCTGGCCGTGCAGATCTACTCCGTCGGCTACCTGCACGACGACCGCCGCTACCCGTCCTACAGCGCGTTCATCAGCCTGTTCACCAGCGCCATGCTCCTGGTCGTCTACGCGGCCGACCTCCTCGTCCTCTACGTGGGATGGGAGATCATGGGCCTGTGCTCCTACCTGCTGATCGGGCACTGGTGGGAGGACCGCGACAACTCCCGTGCCGCGGTCAAGGCCTTCCTGGTCACCCGGCTCGGTGACGTCGGATTCCTGTTCGGCATCTTCGTCCTCGGCACGGCGGCGGGCAGCTTCAAGATCACTGACATCCTCGCCCGGCTCCCGGAGATGTCCTCGGGGACGATCGTCGCGGCCACGATGCTCCTGCTCGCCGGGGTGGCGGGCAAGAGCGCCCAGGTCCCCCTGCACACCTGGCTGCCGGACGCGATGGCCGGCCCCACCCCGATCAGCGCGCTCATCCACGCCGCCACCATGGTCGCCGCCGGCATCTTCATCGTCGCCCGCCTCTACCCCGTCTTCCTCGCCGCCGGCCCCACCATGGACGTGCTCGCCGTCCTGGCCGCGTTCGGCATGCTCGGCGCCGCGCTGGCCGCGCTGGCCCAGGACGACCTCAAACGCGTCCTCGCCTACTCCACGATCAGCCAGCTCGCCTACATGGCGGCGGCGCTGGCGGCGGGCTCCGACGAGGCGGCGATCTTCCACCTGGTCACGCACGGCGCGTTCAAGGCCCTGCTCTTCCTGTGCGCCGGAGTGGTCATCCACACGATCGGCTCCAACCTGATGAGCGCGATGGGCGGCCTCCGCCGTGAACTGCCCGTCACCTTCGTCACGATGACGATCGGCTTCGCGGCGCTGATGGGCCTCCCCCCGACCAGCGGTTTCTTCAGCAAGGACGAGGTGCTCGTCGCCGTCGAGGGAGCCCTCTCGCAGGGACCGCTCACTGACGCGGCCGCCCTGCTGCTGTACGCCAGTGCCCTCACCACGGTCGCCGTCACCGGCGCCTACGCCACCCGTGCCTGGCTGCGCACCTTCTTCGGAGCCCGCCCGATCGTCGCGCTCCCCGAGCCCGCCCCCGGCACGGCCCACGTGATCGACGTCCGCGAGGCACCGGCCACCATGCGCTGGCCGGTCATCGTTCTCGCCGTGCCCGCCCTGCTGCTCGGATTCGCCAGGGTCGGCGGAGTCCACTGGAGTACGGCCGCGCTGAGCGTCGCGGTGGCGCTCCTGGGAGCCGGGGTGGTCTACGCCGTGTGGCGGAGCGACCCCGTGTCCGACCCGGCCCGCATGCTCGGCCCCCTCCGAGCCCCCTGCGAGCGCGCCTTCTACGTCGACTCGGTCTACCGGACGCTGTTCGCCCGTCCGGTCCTCGCCCTTGCCCGCCTGGTCGTCCGCGCTGACGACCGGGTGGTGGACGGCGCCGTGCGAGGCTCCGGCCGTACCGCCCAAGGCCTGTCCGGCCTGGTCCGTCTCGCCCAGAACGGCAACGCCCAGCTCTACGTGACCGGCCTGCTCGCGGGCGTTCTCCTCATCGCGGTGGGGGCGGTGATGTTCGGATGACCCCCTTCCCGCCGAGAAAGCAGACAGGTTCCCGGGAGCGCGGAGCGAGTCCCCATGAACGCGCGGCGAGTCTCGGGGAGAGGGCGATGAGGACCGGGTGGCCGGCGGCGGGTGAGGTGATCGTTTCATGAGCTGGTTGCCGATCATGCTGCTCGGGGTGCCGATGGCCGGTGCCGCCGCGTTGCTCGTGCCGTCGCGGATGGACGGCCCGGCCAGGGGACGGCTGCTCCGCGTGCACGGTCTGGCCGTCTCGGGGGTGACGTTCGTCCTGGCCCTGGTGCTCGCGGTCGCCTTCGACTACGGCGACCCGGCCCGGGTGCAGTTCGAGACCGATCTGACGTGGATCGCCGGCCTCGACCTCAGGTTCCACCTCGGCGTCGACGGGATCTCGCTGCCGCTGGTCGTGCTGACCGCGCTGCTGACCTTCCTGTGCTTCGTCTACCTGTGCTGGGGCGGTGCCGACAGTCCCGGACAGCTGCTCCGGCCCCGGGCGGGCGGGAACAGGCCGCGTGCCCTCGTCTTCACGCTGCTGGTCCTCGAGATCGGCATGATCGGCACGTTCCTCGCCCTCGACCTGCTGCTGTTCTTCGTGTTCTTCGAAGTCGTCCTCATCCCGATGTACTTCGTGATCGCCGTCTGGGGCGGTCGCGCCCGGCGGGCCGCGGCGATCAAATTCATCCTCTACACGTTGCTCGGTTCGGTCGTGCTGCTGCTCGGACTGCTCCTCATCTGGGCGCAGACCGGCACCCTGGACATGGTCGCCCTCGCTCAGGCCCACGGCACCGGCATGTCCCGCTCCGTGCAGCTCATCGCCTTCGTGGCCGTCGGCATCGGTCTGGCGGTCAAGACCCCGATGTGGCCGCTGCACACCTGGCTGCCCGACGCCCACACCGAGGCGCCCACCGTCGGCTCGGTGCTCCTGGCGGGCGTGCTGCTGAAGATGGGCACCTACGGCTTCGCCCGCATCGCGATCCCCGTCCTGCCCGACGGCGCCGTCGTCGTCGCCCCGTGGCTCGGAGCCTTCGCGGTGATCGGCATCATCTACGGTTCCCTCGCCTGCCTGGCCCAGCGCGACCTCAAACGGATGATCGCCTACTCCTCGATCGGGCACATGGGCTTCGTGCTCCTCGGGTTCGCCACGCTCAACTCGACCGGGGTCAACGCGGCCCTGTTCGGCAACGTCGCGCACGGCCTGATCACCGGACTGCTGTTCTTCCTCGCGGGAGCGGTCAAGGAGCGTCACGGCACCGCCGACATGTCCGCCCTCGGCGGCGGGATGTTGTCCCGCCTGCCGCACCTGGGGTCGCTGCTGACCTTCGCCTGCATCGCCTCCCTGGGCCTGCCCGGCCTGGCGGGTTTCTGGGGGGAGATGCTCACCCTCCTCGGCGCCTTCGAACCGGCCCCCGGACTGTCCCGGCCGCTCTTCCTGACCTTCATGGCCATCGGCGGCCTCGGCGCCGTGCTGACCGCCGCCTACTTCCTGACCATGCTCTCCCGCGTCACCCACGGCCGCTCCGTCGAGACCGTCGTCGCCCCCGTGCTCGCCGGAGTCGGAGGAGGCCACGCGTTCACGACGGCCGAGGACGACCCCGCCCCCTCCGGAGCCGACGGCAGCGGCGCCCCAACCACGGGCGCGAGCGGATCCCGCACCGAAGGCGGAGGCGGCACCCGTGCCGTGGCCGAGAACGGAGACTCCGGCGAGATCCGAGCCGGGAGCGGGCTGCCCGGCGGACCCCGCGCCGAGGACGCGAGCGATCTCCCCGGTGGGACTCCCGGTGAGGACAGGGCTGATCTCCCGGACAGGACCCCCGGTGAAGGCGGGGGCGATCTCCCGGGCGGCACCCGTCCGGAGGGCGGGAGCGGCCTGCCCGGTGGGGCCCGTGCCGTGAGGGCGGGCGGACTGCATGACGTCGCGGGCTACGAGCTGGCCGCCTGGGTGCCGCTGGTCGCGCTGATCGTGTTGTTCGGCCTCTGGCCGAAGGCGCTTCTCCTCATCACCGATCCGGTGGTCCGGACCTTCGTGGGGGCACCGTGATCCAGTCGATCGACTACTACGCGGTCGCGGCGCCGCTGATCCTCGCGCTGACCGGCGGGCTCGTCCTGATCCTGGACGCCTTCCTGCCCCGCAAGGCCTACGTGCGTCCCATGCTGGGCGTGATCACACTGGCCGGCGTGCTCGTGGCGCTGGGGGTCGTCGTGACGCAGGCGCTGCGCGACGGGGCCGCGCTGCGGACCTTCTGCGTCCCCGAAGGGCTCGCCGGTCCCACGAGGGCCGGACTCGGGGCGCTGCCCGCCGGTGGCGGGCCGGACGCCGCCGCCGGTGCGGCGGCAGGCCCTCCGTGTTCGTTCGTGGTCGACGACTTCACGACGGTCTTCGCGGGGCTCGCCCTCCTGGCCGGTGTCGTCGTGGTCCTGCTGTCGATGGCGGAGCTCGCCCACGCGGACATCCCCGTGGGGGAGTGGTACTTCCTGCTGCTGTGCACCCTCGTCGGCGCGGTGGCCCTGCCCGCCGCCAGAGACCTGGTCATGCTGGTGGTGGCGCTGGAGCTGGTCTCCCTGCCGGTCTTCGCGCTCACCGCGCTCAGGCGATACGACGGCCGCGCCTCCGAGGCCGCCGTCAAGCTCTTCCTGGTCTCGGTGGTCTCGACGGCGGTGATGCTCTTCGGCGTCTCCCTGCTGTACGGCATGACCGGGACCGTCTATCTCGACCGGCTGGCCCACACCCTGGCAGAGGCCGTCCCGGCGATCGACACCGCCGCGGGCCGGGTGAGCATCGGCTCCCGCGATGCCACGCAGGTCATCGCCCAGATGGGCGACCAGGGGATCTCCTCGGCCTACGCCTCCTCCCTCCAGATCACCTACGACCTGCCGCCGGTGGTCACCGTGGCCGTGGTCCTGGTCCTCGCCGGGTTCGCCTTCAAGGTCGCGGCCGTGCCGTTCCACGCCTGGGCGGCCGACGTCTACCAGGGGGCACCGGTCCCGGTCGCCGCGTTGCTGTCGGTGATCTCCAAGGCGGCGGGGTTCGCCGGACTGATCCTGGTCCTGGTCGCCGCCCTGGGCAGCCAGGCCCCCACGTGGGCCCCGATCGTCGCGATCATCGCCGCGCTGACCATGACGGTGGGCAATCTCCTGGCGCTCCGGCAGCGCCACGCCGTACGCCTCCTCGCCTGGTCCTCGGTCGCACAGTCCGGTTACATCCTCGCCCCGCTCGGCGTTCTGAGCGGTGAGGCGATGCGCGCGTCGATCACCTATCTGATCTTCTACGCCGCGATGAACCTCGGGGCGTTCACCGTGGTCATGCTGGTCGCACGGCGCAACGGCGGCACCGAGATCGACGACTACCGGGGGCTGGTGTTCCGCAACCCGCTCGCCGGGCTGGCGCTGGCGTTCTTCCTGATCTGCCTGGCGGGACTCCCGCCGGGGCTGGCGGGCCTGTTCGCCAAGATCGTGGTCTTCAGAGAGATCGTCGACGGCGGCGGCGCGTGGCTGGCCGTCGTGATGGCGGTCAACACCGTCATCGGTCTCTACTACTACGTCTCCTGGACCGTGCGGATCTTCACTCCCGTCCAGGTGACATCGCCCGTCCAGGTGACGTCATCCGCCCGGGTGCCGTCGGGCGTCGGCGTGACTCCCGGGGCGGACGGCGGTGACGAGCCCGCCCGCGCGGACGGCGAGGACTCGGACGGCGAGGACTCGGACGCCGCCTCCCGCAGAGACCGCATGCGCGGCGAATGGCTGCCCGTGGGCGTGGCGATCGCTCTGACGGGCGTCGTCGCGGTGGCGTTCTCCCTCGCCCCCCAGCTGGCGCTCGACCTCGTGCCCAGTTCCTTCCTCCCCGGCTGAGGGGCGTCCTCCGGATCCCCGTCGCATCGAGGATCCGGAGAAAACGATCGAGGATCCGGAGAAAACGTCAGGGATCGGATCCGCCCTGCCCGGCGGAGGTCGTCGCTTCGGGGTGGGTCTCCTGGGCCATGCGGGCACGGCTGGTGCTCCGATGGGCGTACCGAGGGACTGTCGTGATCGTTCAGGGGAACGTGCTGCCAGGTCGGAGACGTTGGACAGGTGGAACGGCACGGATCGAGGGGAGGGCGTAGTGCACCACAACGGTCTGCGGACCGCGGTCCTCCTGGGCGCACTGTCCGCGTTGATCATCGCGGTGGGCGCATGGCTGGGTGGTGGCATCGGTGTGCAGATCGCGTTGCTGATCGCCCTTTCGGCCAACGGAGCCGCCTACTTCTTCTCCGACCGGATCGCCCTGTCCGCGATGCGCGCCAGGCCGGTCGGCGAGGTCGAGCAGCCGGTCCTCTACCGGATCGTGCGGGAGCTCTCCACCGAGGCCCGCCAGCCCATGCCCCGGCTCTACGTCTCTCCGACCATGCAGCCCAACGCCTTCGCGACCGGTCGCAACCCGCGCAACGCCGCGGTCTGCGTGACCTACGGCCTCACCCAGGTCCTCGACGAGCGCGAGCTGCGCGGGGTGATCGGGCATGAGCTGTCCCATGTCTACAACCGGGACATCCTGATCTCCTCGGTGGCCGGCGCGCTCGCCACCATGATCACTTACCTCGGTTACGTCGGTCTGTTCTTCGGCGGAGGTGACGACGACGAGGGGCCCGGTCTGCTGGGCGCACTCCTGCTGGTGGTGCTGGGCCCGGTCGCCGCGGGGATGATCCAGATGACGATCTCCCGGTCGCGGGAGTTCCAGGCGGACGAGTCGGGCGCCAGGCTGACCGGCGACCCGCTGGCTCTCGCCTCCGCCCTGCGGAAGATCGAGATGGGCGCCCGGCAGCTCCCGCTCCCGGAGAACGGGCGGCTCGCCTCCGCCTCCCACCTCATGATCGCCAACCCCTTCCGGGGCGCCGGCATCGGCCGGATGTTCTCCACCCACCCCTCCACCGCGGAACGCGTCGCCCGTCTGGAGCGGATGGCCGGCTACCGCCGCTGACCAGGGCCCGCGCGGGGTGGGCGGCCTGTCCGGGAAGGCACGGCCTGTCCCGAAGATGCGGCCCACCCCGAAGGCACGGCCTCCCCGGCGGTACGGCCTCCCCGTGAGGTACAGCCCGCCCCGAAGGCACGGCCCGCGGGCCTGCGGGCCGTACCTCACGGGGCGAGACCGGGAACCGTCACTGGACCATGCCGGGGACCATCGCGTTGGGGAAGGGATAGGTGTGCAGCAGACGGGCCTGGCCGGTGGTGACGTTCACGGCGTAGACGGTCGTCGTGTCGTTGTCCCGCCGGTGGCCGTCCGAGGACACGACGGTCCGGGCCGTGACCGTGGTGCCGTCGAGCCAGTGTCCCAGGCGCATGACGACGCCGTCCTCGGGCAGACCCCGGATCTCGACCTTGCTCCAGGCCTTCTCGGCGATGTCGTAGACGCCGAGGGTGCCGTCCGCGCGGATGGGCAGGTCATCGCTCGGCGTCATGCCGATCTTGACGATGGTCCGCCCGTCGGGTGAGAGCGCGCTGAACTCCTGGCCGTACTCCGGAATGACGTACGCGGAGTCGTCGCCGCGCGGGGAGATCAACCGGACCGTGGACGAGGTGTCCGTCCACTTGACCACCGTGACCGGACCACCGTCGTTCGCGACGCTCACCGGCATCCAGCCGGAGGGGAGGTCCGTGGTCCGGCCGTTGCGCATGTCGAGCGAGACCGCGAGCGGCTTCTCCGCGCCGAAGACGGTGATCGCCAGATGGCGCCCGTCATCGGACAGCCGCAGGAAGACCTCTCCCGCCAGCCGGCTCTGTTCGATCCGTATCGGAGCGGAGAGTTCCTTGCCGCTTTCCAGGTCGCGGACCTTGAGGGTCTCGTCCTGCCTGCTGTAATAGGCCATGGCACGGCCGTCAGGAGTGATCACCACGGGTCCGTGGATCTCCCCGGTGTCGCTGAGCCCCATGGCCTGCGGCACGTCGTAGGTCTCGCCGTCCCGGGTCACCACCCGCCAGGCGCCGGACTCGCAGCCCGGCGGTGCGTCCCTGTCGGGGCACGAGGTCAGGTAGGCGTAGGCGAGCGGGCCGACCCCCCTGTCCGGCAGGGGTGACGACTCGATCTCCCAGCTCCGCGGGTTCACCGGTGAGGCGACCGTGTCGTGCGCCTGGCGGAACGGCAGCAGGCCCGTGCCCCCGCCCACCACCAGGCCGCCGACGACGACCGCTGCGACGGCTGCCAGCGCCGTCCTCCTGCGCCGCCTGCGCCGGCTCCCGCGGACCGCCCGGTCGGCGAGGTCCACGGCCGGTGCCTCGTCCGCGATCCGGTGCAGCGTGTCGTGCAGGCGGGTCATCGGTTCACCTCCTGGGTGCCGGCCTCGGTGAGCAGGTGAGCCAGTTCGGGTGCGAGCACGCGCAGACGTCCCAGCGCGTGGTGGGTCTGGCTCTTGACGGTGCCGAGCGAGCAGTTCAGCAGCTCGGCGGTCTCGCGTTCGGTGCGGTCCTCGTAGAAGCGCAGGACGATCACGGCGCGTTGCCGGGGGGTCAGCCGCGCGAGGGCCTGGCGCAGGACGATCCGGTCGATCGTGGAGTCGTCGTGGGAGCGGCCGTACTCCGGTGGGTCGGCGCTGGGCAGTTCCCTGCGGATCCGCCGTCGCCAGGAGATGTGCTGGTTGATCAGCGCCTTGCGGGTGTACGCCTCCGGGTTGCCGTTCCGCAGCAGCTTGGGCCACTGTCCGGCGACCTTGACGAGAACGCTCTGCAGCAGATCCTCGGCGAGGTGGGCGTCCCCCGTGAGCAGGTACGCGGTCCGGATCAGCGACTGCTGGCGGGCCCGTACGAACTCACGGAAGCCGTCATAACGGTCCATGCGGTCTCCTCTCCCCCGTTACCAACGCGGGAGAGGGCCGCCGGGGTTGGAACCCTCATTCAGGAGTGCTGGGCCACCGGGTCGGTCTCGTCGGCGGAGAGGCCGGGGATGCCGTCGATGCTCTCGCGGTTCTTCTTGGCCCGGTAGGCGCGTCTGGACTGCGTGTCCTTGCGTCCGGCCCACTCGTCCAGCAGCGTGCGGTCCTGCTCGAAGGACATGAAGGGTACGGCGTAGCCGCACGAGTCGGCGATGCGCTCGCAGTCGACCACGATGATCGACCGCACGCCGGGATGCGAGCCGAACAGCTTGATCAGGTCGTTGAACCCGGGGTCGTCCGGGACGACGACGCGGCCGGTGCCGTACAGGCGCAGGATCTTGGGCGGACCGGAGAACGCGCAGAACATGACCGTGACGCGGCCGTTCTGGCGGATGTGGGAGATGGTCTCCACGCCGCTGCCGTCGAGGTCGAGGTAGGCGACCGTGGTGTCGTCGACGACGGCGAAGGTGTCGGGGTAGCCCTTGGGAGAGAGATTGACGTGGCCGCCCTGCTCGGGTGCGGTCGCCACGAAGTAGACCGGCTGCTCCTGGATGAACACGCGCAGCCGGTCGTCGATCCTGTCATAGATTTTCCCCATAGAAGGGAAGATAGTTGGTGGTCACTCGCCGGGCAGCCACCAGCTCCACGGACTGCCCTTGATCTTGAAGGAGTCCAGCGTGCGGGTGGTGCCGCTCCCGGCGTCGACGGTCCGCTTGACGGCGGCGGTGACGTCGCCTTCCTCGTCGAGGAGGGCGGTCCAGAGTGTGAGGATGCCCGAGGGGTTCCAGAAGAGCCGCTGCGAGCTCTCCTTCTTGGGGATGCCGAGCGGTACCGCCTCGGAGACGGTGTCGGCGGCCAGGTCGTAGGTGCGCAGGCTGGTCTTGCCCGACCCGCCGGTGATGACCAGTGCGACGGTGTTGCCGTCGTCGGCCAGCGCGATCGGGGCGTTGTTGGACACGATCTGCGGGACGACCTGGCTGGCCGTCTTCTCACCCGCGGCGTCGAAGACCGCGAACTCGGTGGTGTTGTCGTCGGTGTACCGGCTGGTGAGCAGGTGCTCTCCGTCGGGGCTGAAGCTCAGCACGGCGTACTTGGCGGACAGCTTGATGACTTTGCCGGTCTTCACGTTGGCGACCATGCTCGGCAGCCTGTCCTTCTCGTCGAAATAGTCGACCACGACGATCGAGCCGTCGGGGGAGAGCGTCGTGTCGAGGTTGTCCATGCCCAGTCCCTTGGGCAGGACGGCGGCAGCACCCGGCAGGGGCCGGACCTCGCCGGTGTTCACGTCGCGGACGACCAGTTTGTCGCCCTTGAAGTAGTTCACGACGCGCCCGTCACCGCTGACCGCGAAAGTGGTGATGCTCTCCTTGTCCACCTTTCCCTTCTTGTTCACAGGACGGGTGCGCGCGTCGGTCAGCTTGATGGTCTTGCCGCTGCGCATGGTCAGCGTCCAGTGGCCGCAGGGGAAGATGTAGTCCTTCTTCTGGCAGCTCTTGGTCCAGGCGTACCGGACGGTGTCGGCGGAGGCGGCTCCCGTATTCGCCTGCGCCGGACTTGCGGTCACGGTGGCGGCCGCGGCTGCGGTGAGGGTGAGGGCGCCCAGTCCGCGCGCGAAAGTGCTCGGGGTCATCGCGGAATCCTTTCGTCACCCGGGTAGATGCGAGGTGGGTGTGAAAGGTTGTGTCACGAATCGGCCACAGGGCTCGCCGTACGGGGAGGTCGCGGGCCGGTCGGGCCGTTTGGCCGTGGTGATCGCCCACGGAGGCCGTACCCGGAGAATGCTGTCTTCCTCCGCCTTCCCGGGCCCCGTGCTCGTAAGGTGCGGTTCCATGTGGAGGCCCCTCGTGGTTCTGTCGTCGGCCGGGCTGGCGTGCCTGCTCGCCACGGGGACGGCCGGCGCGGAGGCTGTACGGCGGGCGGATGTGAATGCGGGCGCGGGTGCGGTACGGCGGGCCGATGCGGATGCCGTACGGCGGGCCGCCGGGCCCGTGCCCACCGGCGTCGGAGCCCTCACCCGGAACCCGCTCTACGGCTCCGGCGAACTGGCCGTCTCATGCCCGGGACGACCCGCCGGCCACGGCGCCGAGGCGGCCGAGCAGTACCTGCTGGCGGTTACCCGCTGCCTCGACGCCTCCTGGTCGGCGTACATGAGGCGGGTCGGGCTGCCGTTCGGCAGGCCGGGTATCGGGATCATGACGAAGCGGGGCCCGATCTGCGGGAAGGAGTGGAAGGCGCCCTCCACCGGCCGTTACTGCAACCGGTACCAGTGGATCTACGTCCTCGCCGGGAAGAACGCCCAGCGGGATCCCGCCAACCCGGTGACCCTGCACCTGCTCGCCCACGAGTACGCGCACCACGTCCAGAACCGCGCCGGAATGTGGGCGGTCTACTCGACCATGCGCGCCGGGGGAGCGGAGGGGGGCCTGGAACGGAACCGCCGCTACGAGCTCCAGGCCGACTGCCTGGCCGGTGTCTTCCTTGGCGGCGTCTGGCGGTCCCAGCGGCGCACCGGCACGCAGTGGAAGCGGCTCATGGGAGTCATCGGGGACAGCGGCGACGACACGTTGGGGTCACGCAGCCACGGGAGCGGCGGGAACAGGGTGGCCTGGCTGAAACGGGGCTTCGTGAGCGCGTCCCCCGGGATGTGCAACACCTGGACGGCTCCGGCGGCGCAGGTCTCCTGACACCGTCGCGCCCCGTGTCTCCGGCGGGAGAGGCCGTGCTCCGTTCAAGGGGGCCGGGCAGGTGAAAAGGAGACCGGGCAGGTGAAAAGGAGACCGGGTGGGCGATAGAGAGACCGGGCGGGTGAAAGGGAGGCCGGGCGGGCGAATGGCCGGGACGTGGCAAGCCCTGCCCCGGCCGCGTGCCCGGAATGTGCCCTCACAGAGCCGCGGTGTCACGGAACCGCGGCTCGGAGCGCCGGCCATCCGCCTGCCTACCGGTAGTTCGTGAACTGCAGGGCGACGTCCAGGTCCTTGCCCTTGAGCAGGGTGATGACGTCCTGGAGCTCGTCCTTCTTCTTGGAGCTCACCCGCAGCTCGTCACCCTGGATCTGGGCCTTGACGCCCTTCGGCCCCTCATCCCGGATGATCTTCGAGATCTTCTTGGCGTGCTCCTGGTCGATACCCTCCTTGAGGGTGATCAGGAGGCGGTACTCCTTGCCGGAGAGCTTGGGCTCGTCCGCGTCAAGGATCTTGAGTGAGAGGCCCCGCTTGATCAGCTTCTCCTTGAACACGTCAAGGACGGCGTTGGCGCGCTCCTCACTGTTGGCCTTGATCTCGACGGCCTTGTGGCCACCGGACCAGGCGATGCTCGCGCCGGTGCCCTTGAAGTCGAACCGGTGCCCGATCTCCTTGACCGTCTGGTTCAGCGCGTTGTCGGCCTCCTGATGGTCGATCTTGCTGACGATGTCGAAACTGCTGTCGGCCATGCGTCGACTATCCTCTCTGGACTCTCTCACCGACCATAGCGCCTCGTGCATCGGCTCATGGTGAGGTGATCGTCAACGCCGGAACTCCCACGGCGAAAGGACCGGGAATACCCCACCGAAGCGGCCCCGCCCCGCCCGCCCCGCCCGCCCCGTCCCGCCCGGCGCCTGCACCGCCACCCGCACGCCGTCACCGGCCCTCGCCTGCGACGCCCCAGCTGAGCCCGAGTACGGCGGGCCGCACGGACCCATCACCACCGATGTCACGTCACGTCCGGAAGTCCGCTATTCTTCTTCCTGTCGCCGCTTCGAGCGGATGACGCGGCAGGTTGCCCGAGTGGTCAAAGGGAGCGGTCTGTAAAACCGTCGGCTCAGCCTACGCAGGTTCAAGTCCTGCACCTGCCACACCGGCAGAAAGAGCCCCCGATCGGCAGAGATGCGATCGGGGGCTCTTTCGTTGATGTCCGGCCGTTCCCGGTTGGCGGCGAACCGCTACGGCTCGTCACGGTGAATGCGCGGTGAAGTTTTCCGGGTCGACTTGCTTTCCTTGAGTGAGCACATGGTGGGCGAGTAGGGCGTCGGGACGGTCGAGCATGTGTCTGATCGCAATGAGGAGTCGCGGGAACGGGTCCAGCGTGCTCGGGAGCGTGCGCAACGGGCCGATGAGTGAGCCGCGCAGGTGCGCCAGCGGATCGGAGAGCTGGTGGAGGCGCGGGAGCAGTTCCCGCACGAGGTGACGCCCGGTTCCACTCGGCGGCAGGCGCAGCAGGCGACCGAGCAGGCCGAGCAAGCCGCTCAGGAGGCGGCGCAGGCGGATGTTGAGGCTCGTGCGGGTTACTGGTGGGCCGCGCGGGCGCATCGCGAGAATGCCGCGCAACATGAGCACACGGCTCAGGAAAGACTCGGGGATGAGTCCTGGCATCGGGAGTGGGCGGCGCAGGAGCGCCAGGAAGCACGTCAAGACGATCTGGATGCTCGCGGAGATGCTTCTCAGTGAATGCTGACTGGTCACGCAGCATGGCACCAGGGTGATGGTGACCAGATGAGGTGCGCTTCAGCTCACTGAGCGGAGTCCGACGCAGGTCGTGCCAATGGGGCCAGCAGTCGCACATACACGCAGGTGCCCTCACCGGGGGTGTAGGTCAGACTTATAGTGCCGCCGTGCAAGTCGATGATCTTTTTGACGATGGACAGGCCTACCCCGATGCCGCCGATCGCCTGAGTCTCGGCCTCCGGCGTGCGATAGAAGTCGTCGAAGACATGCTCGGCCTGGTCGTCGGGAATGCCGATGCCGGTGTCGTGGATGGCCACGCTGGGGACTGGGTCGGTGCTGACGGTCACGGTGATGCGGCCGCCGTCAGGGGTGAACTTGATCGCGTTGTCGAGCAGGTGCACCAGGGCGTGGTGCATCCGGGTCGTATCGATCCAGGCGAGCGCGGGATCGGGCGCGTACAAGGTCAGGCTGTGGTGTTTGTGCCAGGCCTTGGTCTGGGCTTCACTGACCGCGCTCTCCGCCACGGTGACCAGGTCGGCCGGCTGGGGGGCGAAGGCCACAGTCTGGGCGCTGAGGCTGGCCAGCAGTAGCAGTTCGTCGAGTTTCTCCAGCAGCCGATCGCTGTTGCGCTCGATCACCTCCAAAAAGCGTTGCTGGGTGGCGGCGTCCAGGCCGTCCTCGTCGTGGATCAGGTGCAGGTAGGAGCGGATCGAGGTCAGCGGGGTGCGCAGCTCGTGGTTGACGTTGCGCAAGAACAGCTGCTTGAGGTCGTCCATCTGCTGCAGCCGCTGGGTGACCTGTTCGGCCTGCCGGCTGTAGTGGTGCTGTTCGATCAGGGCGCTCACGCAGGTGCCCAGCGCGCTGAGGGCTCCTTGCTGGGGCGGGGACAGCCGGCGTGGATGTCGGTCCATGACGCCCACCGTGCCCAGGGCGTGGCCGCGGCTGCTGATGATCGGAACACCCGCGTAGAACCGGATTCCTGGCTCTCCGGCGACCAGGGGGTCAGTGTGAAAGCGCGGGTCGGCCTGGGCGTCGGGCACCTGCATCAGCTCGCGTCCACAGATGACATAGGGGCAGAACGCGATATCGCGATCCATGACCGCCATGCCCAGCCCGATCTGCCCCTTCAGGTGCTGCAGGTGCTCGCCGATCAAATTGACCAGCGCGATCGGCGTACGGCAGATGGAGGCGGCCAACTGGGCGACGCCCGTCAAAGCTGGCTCCAGTGGCGCCTGCAGGGCCTGCAAGTCGGTTAGCTCGGCCAGACGCGCGGCTTCATCGCCGGGCACCGGCGCCGGGCTCATCATGGTCGCAGCGCCATGCGTGGGCCGCCGGCCTGGAGGTGTCGGCTGCTGGCAGGTCCGCCGGTCTCGGGCCGGTCGTGGGGAGCCGAGTTGCTGGGCATGGTGGGGCTTTCTGCGGATGGTGTTACCGGTGGCCGGGATCTTCCGGGCAGGACGGATCTACCCCCGTCACCGGGTGAAAGTGCCAGGAGCAATACAAAAAATCTTGATTTCCTGCTGAGGTTTTGCATCCTGTATTCCGGCAAAGGCAATGCGTCTATAGGAGCCGGACGTGGCAGCGTCCGGTGCTACAGGGGGAAGCTCAGGGCGCTATCAGTGCCTTGATCAGCAGGGAGTGTCGACAGGGCAGACATCCGTGCATGCTTTGCACCGTCCCGATGGGGCAGGGGCGCCGATATGGATCAGTCTTCGGGGAGCTTTCCGGCAGATGACTTCCCTCTGTCGCCTGGAGAGGCTCACCGCTATCAGGCCTTGGGTGAACTGGCCTTGGGCGCGGCCATGGCCGAAGCCCTGGCCCGGCACAATCATCACGAGCTGGCCGCGGTCCATAATCGCGCCGCCGATGCCTATCGCAGATTGGCCGAGGCGGAAACAGACCACGCAGCCCAAGCCGAGTATCGCCGGCTGGAGCAGTGGCATCGATCATGTGCGGTGGTGGAAGAGCAGCTGGCCACCGAAGCCGACCGCCGCCTGCCAGGACCTGGCTAGTCATCGGCCGCCGTGGGTGGCTCGGCGGGCACCTGGACGACGACCTGCCCGTGGGACGGGCCGCAGGCGACCCGGTAGCCGGCCCGGGTCAACACCTCTCCCAGGGCCAGCCGGATCGCCGCGCAGATGGAGCTGTGGTGGGCCAGCTCCTCGGACAGGGCCCGGACCGCCGATATTCGGCTGATCACTATGCCCAGGTCAGGATCATGGCACACCTGTAGGCCGCCTTCAGTGTGAAGCGCGGCTGAGTCCGTGACAAATCCGGCCTGAACCAACTCCTGGCGGATCTGCGTGATCAGTATGGCGATCTGGCGCTCGTCCATGACCCCCACCGGTCTTTCCCTCGCCTTGCGTGACGATGTTGTCACGCTCAGGCCGGGCGGAGGAGGCATTTGCGCAAATGGTGCCGGCCGAGACGGGGCATGAGGTCGGCCGGTGAACGAAGCAGCAGGTCGTCTTCTC
>NZ_BOOK01000032.1 GCF_016863195.1 Paraplanobispora takensis
CCGCGGTGGCCAACGGCGACCTGAGCAAGAAGATCACCGTGGACGCGCGCGGCGAGATCCTCCAGCTCAAGTCGACGATCAACACGATGGTGGACCAGCTGTCGGCCTTCGCCGACGAGGTCACCCGGGTCTCGCGCGAGGTGGGCACCGAGGGGCGGCTGGGCGGCCAGGCCCAGGTGCGCGGGGTCAGCGGCGTCTGGAAGGACCTCACCGACAACGTCAACTTCATGGCCTCCAATCTGACCAGCCAGGTGCGCAACATCGCCCAGGTGGCCACCGCGGTGGCCAACGGCGACCTGAGCACGAAGATCGACGTCGACGCCCGCGGCGAGATCCTGGAGCTGAAGACCACGATCAACACCATGGTCGACACGCTCTCCTCCTTCTCCTCGGAGGTGACCCGCGTGGCCCGCGAGGTCGGCAGCGAGGGACGGCTGGGCGGCCAGGCCGAGGTCGAGGGCGTGTACGGCACGTGGGAGCGGCTGACCAAGAACGTCAACGAGCTGGCGGGCAACCTGACCACCCAGGTCCGCGCGATCGCCGAGGTGGCCAGCGCGGTGGCCCAGGGCGACATGAGCCGGTCGATCTCGCTGGAGGCCAAGGGGGAGGTCGCCGAGCTCAAGAACAACGTCAACCTGATGGTGGCCAACCTGCGCGAGACCACCCGGGCCAAGGACTGGCTGGAGAGCAACCTCGCCCGCATCGCGGGCCTCATGCAGGGGCACCGCGACCTGATGGAGGTCGCCGACCTGCTGCTCAACGAGATCACCCCGCTGGTGTCGGCGCAGTACGGCACCTTCTTCCTGGCCGAGCAGGGAGGCCGGGGCGAGGCGGTGCTCCGCATGATCGCCGGGTACGGCTCCACCCACGCGGCGATGGCGACCGAGCCGCTGGTCTTCGGCGACGGGCTCGTCGGCCAGGCCGCGGTGGAGAAGAAGCGCATCCTGATCCACGAGGTCCCGCCCGACTACATCAAGATCGCCTCAGGGCTCGGCGAGGCCAGCCCGGCCAGCGTGGTGATCCTGCCGATCCTGTTCGAGGACCAGGTCCTCGGGGTCATCGAGCTGGCCTCCTTCAACCGGTTCAGCGACGTCCACCTGGCCTTCTTCGACCAGTTCGTGGTCACCATCGGGGTGGCGATCAACACGATCATCGCCAACTCCCGCACCGAGGCCCTGCTGTCGGAGTCGCAGCGACTGACCCAGCAGCTCCAGGAGCGCTCGAACGAGTTGCAGCGCCAGCAGGCGGAGCTGCGGCGCTCCAACGCCTCCCTGGAGGAGAAGGCGCACCTGCTGGCCACCTCCTCGCGCTACAAGTCCGAGTTCCTGGCCAACATGTCCCACGAGCTGCGCACCCCGCTCAACAGCCTGCTCATCCTGGCGCGGCTGCTGGCCGACAACCCCGAGGGCAGGCTCGGCTCGCAGGAGGTCGAGTTCGCCACCACCATCTACCAGTCCGGCAGCGACCTGCTCCAGCTGATCAACGACATCCTCGACCTGTCCAAGATCGAGGCGGGCCGGATGGACGTGCGCCCGCAGACGCTGCCGCTGACCAAGCTGCTGGAGTACGTCGAGGCGACGTTCCGGCCGCTGACGGTCGACCGGGGGCTGATCTTCCAGGTCCACGTGGGCCCGGGCGTCCCCACGACCCTGTACGCCGACGAGCGCAGGATCCAGCAGATCCTGCGCAACCTGCTGTCCAACGCGGTCAAGTTCACCTCGGCCGGCGAGGTGCGCCTGTGCGTCGAGCGGGCCGAGGGCGTGGAGTTCGAGGAGGAGTCGCTGCGGGGGGCCGACGACGTGATCGCCTTCTCGGTGAGCGACACCGGCATCGGGATCGCGGCGGACAAGCTCCCGCTGATCTTCGGCGCCTTCCAGCAGGCCGACGGGACCACCAGCCGCAAGTACGGCGGGACCGGCCTGGGCCTGTCGATCAGCAGGGAGATCGCCCGGATCCTCGGCGGGGAGATCCACGCGCAGAGCACGCTCGGCATCGGCAGCACGTTCACGTTCTACGTCGCCCCCCGGTACGCCGGTCCGCTCTCCGGCGGGGACGAGCAGGAACAGGGGGCCGGCGGGGCGGAGGTTCTCCCGGCCAAGAACGGCGAGCAGCCCCAGGGGCCGGTGGCGCGCCTCGGCCCGGCCGAGACGGAGGCCGCCTGGGTGACGGGGCACGTCGAGAACGGCGACGACCCGTGGCGCTCGCTGACCCGGCTGAGCGACCTGCAGCGGGGGAGCGCGGGAACGGTCCTCAAGGGCAGGCGGGTGCTCATCGTCGACGACGACGTGCGCAACGTCTACGCCCTGGCCCACATGCTCGGGCGGCTCGGCATGGACGTGATCTACGCCGAGAACGGCCGGGAGGGCGTCGACAGGCTGGAGAGTGAGGGTGAGGTCGATCTGGTGCTCATGGACGTGATGATGCCGGAGATGGACGGCTACGAGACGATCGAGGCGATCCGCGCGATGCCCCGCTTCGACCGGCTGCCCATCGTCGCCCTGACCGCCAAGGCGATGCCCGGCGACCGGGAGAAGACGATCGCCTGCGGGGCCTCGGCCTACGTGCCCAAACCCGTCGACGTGGACCACCTGCTCGGCGTGATGTGCGAGTGCCTGGACGAGGCGGCCGAGGGGGTCCGGTGATGATGGGCAGGGAGCGGATCCTCCTGGTCGACGACCACGAGGCCAACCTGGTTGCCCTGGAGGCGATCCTGAACCCGTTGCGCAAGACGCTCGTGCGCGCCCGGTCCGGCGCGGAGGCGATGAAGGCCCTGCTGCGCGACGACTTCGCGCTGGTGCTGCTCGATGTGGTGATGCCGGGAATGGACGGCTTCGAGACGGCCTCCCACATCAAGCGCCTCGACCAGACCAAGGATGTGGCCATCATCTTCCTGACCGGGGCCGACGGCGATCCCAGCCACACCTTCCGCGGATACGTCGCCGGGGCGGTCGACTTCCTCACCAAGCCGTTCGACCCGTGGGTGCTGCGCGCCAAGGTCCAGGTGTTCCTCGACCTGCACCGCAAGAGCCGGCAGCTGAAGGAGCAGGCGAACCTGCTGCAGCGCATGGCGGGGCGGGGCGAGGACGAGGTCAGGGGAGCGGAACTGGCCGCCGAGCTGGCGCAGCGGCTCGTGACGATGGAGGAGCGCCTGTGCGCACCGGAGCCGGGGGAGAGCGGTCTGGGCGTCGAGGCGGTCAAGGAGCTGTCGGGACAGATGGCGACGGCCCGCCAGACCTGTGACAGGCTCGTCGAGCATCTCAGGGTCGCCGAGTGAGGCGCCCCCGTCCGGAGGTGACGGGGCGGGGCGACGGGGCGGAATGACAGGGCGGAATGACAGGGCGGAATGACAGGGCGGAATGACAGGGCGGGAATGAGACGCGGTCGCCCGGTGCTGGGATGAGGCAGGTCGGTCCGGGCGGGAGTGAGCTCCGTCCGGCATGTCCGCACTTTGGAAGTAACGGCCGCCCACCTGGCGTGTTCGCATTCTGGGAGTGGCACTTACCCGCCCGAGGTGTTGACCAAGCGCTCGCTTGGTCCATATGCTAAGACCGGTTCCGTCCGGTTTGCCGGGCGTGGCACACTGATATACGGGAGCGAGCCCTGTGCGGCGCGCGACCGACGAAACAGAGCTGCGTGCTCCGGGGTCGGTGAAATTCCGAACCGGCGGTTAAAGTCCGCGACCCGGTCGAAGCCATCGACCGGTTGACCCGGTGAAATTCCGGGACCGACGGTTAAAGTCCGGATGGGAGGAAGCGCGCGAGCGGAGAGTGCCGTCCAGGCACCCTCCGCTGACGGGATCTGTGCACCCGTCATCCCCGGGGCCCGCCGTGGCAGAAAGCTACTGGCGAGTAGGAGACCCGGGTTGAGCCAGCCGATCCCCCGCGACGACGAGCCGCCGCCCGCCGGGCGCGCGGCCGACCCGGCCCACATGCGCAGGGCCGTCGAGCTGGCCGCGCGCGGACGCGGCACCACCAGCCCGAACCCCGTCGTCGGCTGCGTCGTCCTGGACGCCTCCGGACGCGTCGCCGGAGAGGGATTCCACGCCTACGCCGGAGGACCGCACGCCGAGGTGGTCGCGCTGCGCGCCGCCGGGGAGCGGGCCCGCGGCGGCACCGCCTACGTCACCCTCGAACCGTGCGACCACACCGGCCGGACCGGGCCCTGCTCGGCCGCCCTGCTGGAGGCCGGCGTCGCCCGCGTCGTCGTGGCGGTCGGCGACCCCAACCCGGTGGCCGCCGGCGGGGCCGGCCGGCTGCGCGCGCACGGCGTCGTCGTCGAGTCCGGCGTGCTCACCGAGGAGGCCGAGCGGGGCAACGCCGAGTGGCTGACCTCGGTGCGGCTGGGCCGCCCCCACGTCACCTGGAAGTACGCCGCCACGCTGGACGGCCGCTCCGCCGCCGCCGACGGCACCAGCCAGTGGATCACCTCGCCCGAGTCCCGCGCCGACGTGCACCGCCTCCGGGCCGGAACGGACGCGATCATCGCGGGCGTGGGCACCGTCCTGGCCGACGACCCCCGGCTCACCGCCCGCCCGTCCGGCGAAGCCGATCCCGGCGCGGGGCGGCGCCTGCTGCGCGTGATCGTCGACAGCGACGGCCGGACCCCCGTCTCGGCCCGGGTCCTGGACGGCGGCGCCCCCACGCTGGTGGCGGTCGCCCACGACGCCTCCGCGACGGAGCTGGAGGCCAGGGCCAAGGAGCTGGGCCGGCTCGGAGCCGGCGGGGCGGCCGAGGTGGTACGGCTGCCGCGGCGGGAGCCGTACGGGATCGACCTGCACGCGCTCCTGGCCGAGCTGCACCGCCGCCAGGTCGTCGGCGTGCTGCTGGAGGGAGGGCCCACCCTGGCCGGTTCCTTCGTGCGCGAGGGCCTGGTCGACAGGGTCGTCGGCTATCTCGCCCCGGCGCTCCTGGGCGAGGGCGCCGCCGCGCTCGGCCCGGCGGGCGTCACGACGATCGCCGGGACCCACCGCCTGGAACTCGAGGATGTCACCCCCATCGGGCCGGACCTGCGTCTGACCGCCCGGCCGGTACCACTGAAGGAGAAGTGAGCATGTTCACCGGAATCATCGAAGAGCTGGGGGAGATATCCTCCGTCGAGCCGTTGCGGGACGCCGCCAGGCTGGCCGTGCGCGGCAAGGTGGTCACCGCCGACGCCGGGCACGGCGACTCGATCGCCGTCAACGGCGTCTGCCTGACCGTGGTGGACGTCGACGGCGAGGTGTTCACCGCCGACGTGATGAAGGAGACCCTGGACCGCAGCAGCCTGGGGGCGCTGCGACCCGGCTCGCGGGTCAACCTCGAACGCGCCGTCCGCGCCGACCAGCGCCTCGGCGGGCACATCGTGCAGGGCCACGTGGACGGCACCGGTGAGCTGCTGTCTCGGGAGCCGGCCGAGCACTGGGAGGTCGTGCGGATCTCGCTGCCGGCCGGGCTGAACCGCTACGTGGTCGAGAAGGGCTCCATCGCGGTGGACGGCGTCAGCCTCACCGTGGCCGGGGTGGACGACGAATCGTTCTCGGTCAGCCTGATCCCGACCACCCTGGAGCTGACCACCCTCGGCGCCAAGAAGCCCGGCGACCCGGTCAACCTCGAGGTCGACGTGATCGCCAAGCACGTGGAGAGGCTGATCGGCGCCTACGCTCCGGGAGGCCGGGCATGAACTGGGCAGAGGCGGGATTCGAGGTGTTCGGGGTCCACGTCCTGTGGACCGACCTGGTCGGCAACATCGCCGCGCTGGCCACCGTGCTGCTGGCCATCCGCAAGTCGATCTGGACCTGGCCGGTGCAGCTGACCGGTTCGGTGCTGCTGCTGATCGCCTCGATCAGCGCGCACATCACCGGCAACGCGCTCAAGCAGGTCATGTTCGGCGTGCTGGCCGTCTACGGCTGGTGGAAGTGGGCGCGCGGCACCCAGGGCGGCCAGGAGCTGGCCGTACGGCCCGCCACCGGGCGCGAGCGCCTCGGGCTGATCGCGGTCATGCTGGCGGGCACCGCCGTGGTGGGCGTGCTGTTCTTCGTGTTCAAGCTGTCGTGGGGCGTCTACAAGCCGCTGCCCGAGGGCTACTTCCTCGTCGCCGCCGACGCCTACATCTTCGTCGGCAGCGCCGTGGCCACCTGGGCGCAGGGCCGGGCCCTGGTCGACTTCTGGATCATCTGGGTCGCGGTCGACCTGGTCGGCGTGCCGCTGGCGTTCAGCTCCGGGCTGGTGGTCTCCGGGGCCGTCTACGGCATCTTCTTCGTGCTCGTTCTCATCGGATTCGCCAACTGGCTCAAGGAGTATCGCTCCCGGGCCGTGCTCGCCCCCAAGGAGGCAGTGTGACGACCATGCTGGACCCGATCGAGCGGGCCATCGCCGACATCCGCGACGGCAGGCCCGTGGTGGTCGTCGACGACGAGAACCGCGAGAACGAGGGCGACATCATCTTCGCCGCGGCCAAGGCCACGCCGGAGCTGCTGGCCTTCACCATCCGGCACACCAGCGGCGTCATCTGCGTCTCGATGCCCGGGGAGAGCCTGGACCGGCTCGGCCTGCCGCTGATGGTGCACGACAACCGCGAGCGCATGCGCACCGCCTACACCATCAGCGTGGACGCCCGCGACGGCGTGACCACCGGCATCTCGGCCTCCGACCGGGCCAGGACCATCCGCACCCTGTGCGACTCGGCGACCGAGCCCTACGAGCTGGTCCGTCCCGGCCACGTCTTCCCGCTGCGCTACCGCGAGGGCGGCGTGCTGGCCCGGCGCGGCCACACCGAGGCGGCCGTGGACCTGGCCCGGCTGGCCGGGCTGAGCCCGGCGGGCGCGCTGGCCGAGGTCGTCAACGACGACGGCACCATGAAGCGCCTGCCGGAGCTGCGCGTGTTCTGCGACGAGCACGACCTGGCGCTGGTCTCCATCGAGCAGCTGGTGGAGTTCCGGCGCAGGACCGAGCGGATGGTGACCCGGGTCGCCGAGACCACGATCCCCAACCGCCACGGGATGTGGCGCGCGTACGGCTACTCCAGCTCCCTGGACGGCGGCGAGCACATGGCCCTGGTCTACGGCGAGCTCGGTGACGGGGAGGACGTCCTGGTCCGGGCCCACTCCGAGTGCCTGACCGGGGACGTGCTCGGCTCGCTGCGGTGCGACTGCGGGGTGCAGCTGGAGCACGCGATGGCGCGGATCTCCGAGGAGGGCCGCGGGGTGGTGGTCTACCTGCGCGGGCACGAGGGACGCGGGATCGGGCTGCTGGCCAAGCTGCGGGCCTACGGCCTGCAGGACGGCGGCAGCGACACCGTCGACGCGAACCTGGAGCTGGGCCTGCCGGTGGACGCCCGCGAGTTCTCCAACGCCGGGCAGATGCTCGCCGACCTGGGCGTGAAGTCGGTCCGGCTGCTGACCAACAACCCGGCCAAGACGCGCGGCATGGACGGCTACGGGGTCAAGGTGCTGGGCCGCGAGCCGATGCCGGTGGCGATGAACCCGTACAACGAGAAGTACCTGCTGGCCAAGCGCGACCGCCTCGGCCACGACATCGACGAGAGGGCAGGGGCATGAGCGGGCAGGGACGTCCGGGGGCGGAGGCCGTCGAGGCCGGGGGGCTGACGGTCGGGATCGTCGCCGCCCGCTGGCACGAGAAGATCACCGACCAGCTCGTGGCGCGGGCCGTACAGGCCAGTCAGGACAGCGGCGCGAGCGCGACCGTGATCCGGGTGGCCGGATCGCTGGAGATCCCGGTCGTGGCCCAGGCCCTGGCCCGCCGGTGCGACGCGGTGGTGGCCCTGGGGGCCGTGATCCGCGGGGAGACCGCCCACTTCGACTACGTCTGCGACTCGGTGACCTCGGGGCTGACCCGCATCTCCCTGGACGAGGAGACCCCGGTCGGCAACGGCGTGCTCACCTGCGACACCATGGACCAGGCCCTCGACCGGTCGGGGCTGCCCGGCAGCCACGAGGACAAGGGGTACGAGGCCACCGTCGCCGCGCTGGAGACGGCCCTGCTCCTGCGCGACCTGCGCCGGGGCCTCACCCCCGCGTGACCCGTGCCGGCGGCCCGGCTCCCGTGTGACCTGCGGAGCCGGGCGCCGCGGGGGGAGCGGTGGCGGCGCGGAGGGCGGCCAGGGGGTGCGGTAGGTTTTTCGTCCGGTGGCCGACCGGCCGCAGTCCCGGAGGAAAGTGATCACCGTGAGTTCCGACAGGGTCCCCGCGCCCGCCCTGCCCGTCGTGTGGCGGCCGAAGGTGGGCCCGATCGTGGCGTACGGCCTGGCCGTGCTGCTCATGCTGGGGGCCGTGGCGATGGCGGTCTTCCTTCCGCCGCCGTTCACGATCGTCGACAAGATCGCGGTGGTGGCGCTGGCCGGGCTGGTCTGCTGGGTGCTGCACCTGCTGGGCCGCTGCCGGGTGGAGGCCGACGAGCGCGGCATCACCCTGTTCAACGTTCTGAAGGTGCACCGCTACGAGTGGCCCGAGGTGATCGCGGTCACCCTGACCGAGAGCGAGCCCTGGGCGAAGATCGACTTCTCCGACGGGATGACCATCGGTGCCATGGGCCTGCAGGGCTCGGAGAAGGAGCGGACCGCGCGCCAGGTGCGGGAGCTGGCCGCGCTCATCCGCGAGCGCGGCGAGGCCCAGGGCTCCCGCTGACCCCGCCGCGCTCCCGGTGAGCGCAGGCCGGGCGGGGTGGCGTGAGCGCGCGCCGGTGCGGCGGGCCGGGTCCCCGGCGTTTTCCGGCCCGGGAGCTCCCGGCTCAGGTCTCCTCGGAGAAGCGTTCGGTCTTCTCGGTGTCGCCCGCCACGAGCAGGGTGTCGCCGCTCTGGACGAGGGTGTCGGAGGTGGCGTAGGTGAACCCGGAGCCGGACTTCTTGATCCCGACGATGGTCACGCCGTACGTCGAGCGGATGCCGAGCTCGCCGAGCGTCCTGCCGTCGGCCCAGGCCGGGGCCTTGGTCTTGACCAGGGCGTAGTCCTCGTCGATCTCGACGAAGTCGAGCATCCGGCCGGTGACCAGGTGGGCGACCCGCTCGCCCATGTCCGCCTCGGGCTGCACCACGTGGTGGGCGCCGACCCGCCGCAGGATCTGGCCGTGCTGGCGGCTGATCGCCTTGGCCCAGATGTCGGTCACGCCGAGATCGACCAGGATCGAGGTGGTCAGGACACTGGACTCGATGTTGGTGCCGATGCCCACCACGGCCCGGCCGAACTCGGCGATGCCCAGCTGCTCCATCGCGTCGGGGTCGGTGGAGTCGGCCTGGACGACGTGGGTGAGCTGCCCGGAGAACTCCTGCACGTTGCGGGAGTCGCTGTCCACGCCGAGCACCTCGACGTCCCGCGCGGCCAGCTCGGCGGCGAGTGCCCCGCCGAACCGTCCCAGACCGATGACCACCACCGCATCGCCGCGGTTGTTCTTGTCAGCCAACGAGGGGTCGCTCCTCCGGATAGCGGAACCTGCGGGTCTGGACGTGCAGCGCGAGCGCGGCACCGAGGGTCACCGGGCCCAGGCGCCCGACGAACATCAGGGCGGTCAGGACCAGGTGCCCGGCGGGGCCGAGTTGGGCGGTGATGCCCGTGGACAGGCCCACCGTGCCGAACGCCGACACCACCTCGAACAGTACGCGGTCGAGGGTGAAGGGTGTGAGCATCATCAGGACCAGCGTGCCCGAGACCACGGCGGCGACACTCGCCAGGGCGATGGTCAGCGCCTGCCGCTGCAGCTGCTCGGCGATGCGCCGCCGGCCCGCCGTGACGTCGGGCTCGCCGCGCAGCTCGGCCAGGATGACGTAGCCCAGCAGGGCGAACGTGGTCACCTTGATGCCGCCGCCGGTGCTGGCGCTGCCCGCGCCGATGAACATCAGCACGTCGCTGACCAGCCAGGTGTTCTCGTTCATCTGGGAGGTGTCGACGGAGTTCAGGCCGCCGCTGCGGGTCATCGCGCTGTGGAAGAACCCGGCCAGGATGCGCAGGCCCGGGGTGAGCGGGCCGAACGTCTTGGGGTTGTTCCACTCCAGGATCGTGATGACCAGGGCGCCGCCGAACAGCAGGATCGCCGACATCCCCAGCGTGATCTTGGCGTGCAGCGACCACCGGGAGGGCCGCCGCCAGCTCTTGCGCAGCACCGCGTAGACGGGGAAGCCGAGGCCCCCGGCGACCACGGCCAGCGCCAGCGGCAGGCAGATCCACACGTCCCCGACGAAGCGCATGATGCTGTCGGGCCACAGGGCGAACCCGGCGTTGGTGAACGCCGAGACCGCGTGGAAGACGCCCAGGTACACGGCCCTGCCGAACGGCTCGCCGTACCCGGTCATGAAGCGGACGGTGAGGATCGCCGCCGTCAGCGCCTCCACCACCAGGGTGACCTTGGCGACGCCCGCGATCACCTGGCGGACGTCGCCCGGACCCAGCGTCCTGGTCTCGGCCTGGGTGTTGAGCCGCGCGCGCAGCCCCAGCTTCCCCGAGACGATCAGCGCCAGGATCGAGGCGAGCGACATGATCCCGAATCCGCCGATCTGGATCAGCACCAGGATCACGACCTCGCCGAAGGTCGACCAGTGCCCGGCGGTGTCGAGCACGGCCAGGCCGGTGACGCAGACCGCGGAGGCCGAGGTGAACAGGGCGGAGGTCCACGAGGTCCGCTCGCCGCCCTCCACGGCGATGGGCAGCGAGAGCAGCGCCGTGCCCAGGAGGATCACCGCGCTGAACGCGAAGACGACGACCCGCGACGGGGTGTTGATCTGTAGTGACCGGTACTTCACCGGGAGAGGATACGCCCTGCTCTGACCCGATCTCGATCATTCCGATGATGGCCGCGCCGACCGGCCGTCAGATCCCGGCGGACGCGCCCTGGCTCTGCGGGATCGCCGGGACGTAGCCTGAGGTCGTGCTGAGGCGGACAATCACGGCATCGGACCTCGAGTCGCCCGGACAGCTCGCGGAGCTGCTCGACCGGGAGGCCTACCTGGCCGGTGAGGGGCTCGCCACGGCGGCCTTCCTCGCCCTGCGGATGGGCAGGCCCCTGTTCCTGGAGGGGGAGGCCGGGGTCGGCAAGACCGAGCTGGCCCGCACGCTGGCCGTCGTGCTGGACGCGCCGCTGATCCGGCTGCAGTGCTACGAGGGGCTCGACGGCCCGCAGGTCCTCTACGACTGGGACTTCGCCCGCCAGCTCCTGCACCTCAAGGCCGCCGAGGCCGGCGGCGTCACCGACGCCGCCCGGCTGGAGGGCGAGGTCTACGACCGGCGCTTCCTGATCGCCCGGCCGTTGCTGAGGGCGCTGGAGACCCGTCCCTGCGTGCTGCTGATCGACGAGATCGACCGGGCCGACGTGGAGTTCGAGGCGATCCTGCTGGAGGTCCTGTCCGACTTCGCGATCTCCATCCCCGAGCTCGGCACGATCCGCGCGCAGGAACCGCCGGTGGTCGTGCTCACCTCCAACCGCACCCGCGAGGTCCACGACGCGCTGAAACGGCGCTGCCTCTACCACTGGCTGGAGCACCCGTCCTTCGAGCAGGAGGTGGCGATCCTGCTCAGGAGACTCCCCGGATGCTCGGAGACCCTGGCCGAGCAGGTCGCCAAGGCGGCCGGACGGCTCCGCGAGGCGGGCCTGGTCAAGCCGCCCGGGATCGCCGAGAGCCTGGACTGGACCGAGGCCCTGCTGACGCTCGGCGCGCGGGAGCTGGACCCCGGCCTGGCCGCGGCCACGCTGGGCGCGCTGCTCAAGCACCGCGAGGACCACGAGACCGTGCTGGCGAACGGGTTCCTCGGTGAGCCGCGCGGCTGACGGCCGGAAGGCGGGTCCCGCGGGCGGCGGCGGGGAGGCCGGTCCGGCGGGGGGCGGCCGGGAGGCCGGTTCCGTGAAGGACGGCCGGGACGCCGGTTCCGCGGGGGGCGGCCGGGAGGCCGGTTCCGCGGGGATGACGGCCGGGGAACTGGTCACGGTCATGACGGGCTTCGCCAGGACGCTCCGGGCCGCGGGGGTGCCCGCCGACCACGAGCGCACCCAGAACATGATGCGCGCGCTGTCGCACCTGGACGCCGCCCGGCCCGGCGACGTCTACTGGGCCGGCCGGCTCACCCTGTGCGCCTCGGCCGACGACCTGCCCCGCTACGACCGGGTCTTCCACGCCTACTTCGGCGGCCTGCGGGCCGGCCGGGCCCGGCCGGCCGCGGTGGTCGTCACCCGGCACACCGCCCTGCTCTCGCGCGAGAGCGGGGGAGTGCGGCAGGAGCGGCCGGCCCTGAGCGCCGGGGCGAGCGCCACGGAGGTGCTGCGCCACCGTGACGTGGCCCGGATGACCGCGGCGGAGCTGGCCGAGGCGCACCGATTGCTCGCCCTGCTGCGCGCCCCGCGGGAGCGGCGCGAGTCACGTCTGTTCCGGTCCTCGCGCCGGGGACGCCTCGACGCCCGCCGGACGATCCGCGAGGCCCTGCGGCGCGGCGGGGAGACCGCCAGGCTCCGCTACCGCACGCACCGCACCCGGCCGCGCCGCGTCGTGCTGCTGGTGGACGTGAGCGGGTCCATGACGCCCTACGCCGACACCCTGCTGCGCCTGGCCCACGCGCTGGTCAGGTCCGAGCCCCGGGCCACCGAGGCGTTCAGCGCGGGCACCCGCCTGACCCGGCTGACCGCCGAGCTGCGCCACCGCGACCCCGGCACGGCGATGGACGCCGTCTCGCGCGCCGTGCCGGACTGGAGCGGCGGGACCCGGCTGGGCGAGGAGCTGCGCAGGCTCCTGGCCCTGGGCGACGCCCGGGGCGCGACGGTGGTGATCGCCTCCGACGGCTGGGAACGCGGTGACGTCTCGCTGCTCGCGGCGGAGATGGCCCGGCTGTCCCGTACGGCGCACCGGGTGGTCTGGGTGAATCCGCACAAGGGGCAGCCCGGCTACCAGCCGCTCACCGCGGGCATGCGCGCCGCGCTGCCGTACGTCGACGACTTCGTGGCCGGGCACAGCCTGGCCGCCTTCGAGGAGCTGGCCGGGCTGCTGGCGGGGCCGTACGCCCGGCGGCCACGGGACGGGAGGCCCGGATGAGGCAGGGGATCGCGGGACTGCTGCTGGCGGCCGGGTCGGGGTCGCGGCTCGGCACCCCCAAGGCGCTGGTGGAGTTCCGGGGGGAGCGGCTGGTGGACCGGGGGGTCCGGCTGCTGCACGACGGCGGCTGCCACCCGGTGGTGGTGGTGCTCGGCGCCGCGACCGTGCAGGTGCGCGGGGCGGTGGCCGTGCGCAATCCGGACTGGGAGTCCGGGATGGGCTCCTCGCTGCGGGTCGGGCTGGCCGCGCTGCCGCCGGACGCCGGGCACGTGGTGATCGCGCTGGTGGACCAGCCGCTCATCGGGGTGCCCGTGGTCGAACGGCTCGTGCGGGCGGCGCGGGAGGGCGCCGAGGTCGCCGTCGCCACCTACGGCGGGGCGCCGCGCAACCCCGTGCTGATCGCCCGGGAGCGTTTCGCGGAGGTGGCCGAGCTGGCGGTGGGCGACGTCGGGGCCCGGCCGTTCCTGCGCGCCCACCCCGAGCTGGTGGTCAAGGTCCCCTGCGACGACGTCGGCGACCCCGCCGACATCGACACCCCCGCGGACCTGGCGGGCCTGTGAAGGGCCCCGTGGGGGGCGGGGTCGTCACAGGCGCAGCGAGGCGACCGCGGCGCGGTGGTCGCTGCCGACGGCCGGCTCGACGCCCGCGCTGGTCGCCGTCAGCCCGCGGTAGAGGATGTGATCGGGCCGGGTGACCGGGAAGGAGGACGGCCAGGTGAAGCCGAACCCGGATCCGGCCTCCTGGTGGGCGTCGGTGAGCGGCGGCACCAGCCTGGAGCGCTCGCGGTCGGTGGTGGCGGTGTTCAGGTCGCCCAGGAGCAGCAGGTTCTCGCTGTCGTCCTTCTCGATGAGCTGCCGGGCGCGGGCCAGGGTCAGGTCCCGCTGGGCCGTCATGCCGGGGCGCGCCGAGGCGAGGTGCATGACGTAGACGGTCACCTTCCCCTTGGGCGTCCCGACGACGGCGCGCAGCGCCCGGGTCCAGTCCAGGCCGACGTCGACGGCGCGGTGGTCGAGGATGGGGAAGCGGCTCCACAGCCCGATCGTGCTGATCTGCACCTTGTGCGAGAAGTGGCGGTCGAGCTCCTTGGCGGCCGGGCCGCCGGGGGTCAGCTCCTGGGCGGCGAACAGGTCCCGTCCCTGCGCCACGGCCCGTACGGCCTGGCCGGAGTCGCCGTTGGTCACGCCCACGTTGAGCGTGGCGACCGACACGTCGCTCGGCCCGCCGGGCACCGTGCGCAGTACGGCGGGGCCGAACATGACGCCCCACACCGCCGCCGGGACCAGCGCCGCGGCGACGGTCTTCCACGACCTGGTGAACAGCGCGCCGACCAGCAGCAGGGGTACGGCGGCGCCCAGCCAGGGCAGCAGACTCTCCAGTACCGGGGTGAATCCCCCCAGCTCGGGCAGGAGGTGATGCCCACCGAGAATCAGGGCCAGCGCTCCCGCCACCACCATGATCACCGGTTTCAGAGGTGCCTCCTTCTCGCCTTTCGTCCAGGGCTCGGGGATATATCCCCTTCCCCAAAATTCGTAGGCTATCGGCCCCCGGCGCGCCCCGCGGGCACGGTGACGAACATGGGGAGGAGACCGCGGGCTTGGTGCTCGGCCGCCGACTCGATAGCCTCTCTGTTGCGGAGACAACGGAACATCATTCGGTTCTGTGGGCGCGAGCGGAAGGACGAACCACGATGCGCATCGGCATGGCACTGAACTACTCGGGGGGCTTCAAGGAGACGGTGGCCGAGCTGGCCGACTACGAGAGGGCCGGCCTCGACATCGTCTTCGTGGCCGAGGCCTACAGCTTCGACGCCGTCAGCCAGATGGGTTACATCGCGGCCAAGACCGAGCGGCTGCAGATCGCCTCGGGCATCCTGCCGGTCTACTCCCGCACCCCGACGCTGCTGGCCATGACCGCCGCGGGCATGGACTACGTCTCCGACGGCCGCTTCACCCTGGGCCTGGGCGCCTCCGGCCCGCAGGTCATCGAGGGCTTCCACGGCGTGCCGTACACCGCGCCGCTGGGCCGTACCCGCGAGGTCATCGAGATCTGCCGCCAGGTCTGGAAGCGCGAGCGCGTCAACTACGAGGGCAAGCACTACACGATCCCGCTCCCCGCCGACCGGGGCACCGGCCTGGGCAAGCCCCTCAAGCTCATCAACCACCCGGTCCGCGACCGCATCCCCGTCGTGATCGCCGCCATCGGCCCCAAGAACGTCGAACTCGCCGCCGAGATCGCCGAGGGCTGGGAGCCGATCTTCTACATGCCGGAGAAGGCCGCCGACGTCTGGGGCCCCTCCATCGCCGCCGGCAAGGCCAAGCGCGACCCCTCCCTCGGCGAACTGGACGTCATCGCCCAGGCCAGCCTGGCCATCGGCGAGGACGTCTCCGGCTGGCTGGAGCTGGGCCGTCCGATGGCCGCCCTCTACATCGGGGGCATGGGCGCCAAGGGCAAGAACTTCTACAACGACCTGGCCCGGCGCTACGGCTACGAGAAGGAGGCCGAGCAGATCCAGGAGCTGTACCTGTCCGGCAAGAAGGACGAGGCCGCCGCGCTCGTCCCGCAGGAGCTGCTGGAGTCGATGTCGCTGATCGGCTCGGAGGGCTTCGTCCGCGACCGCATCCAGGCGATGCGGGAGTCGGGCGTGACGACCATCAACGTCGCCCCGCTGGCCCGCACGCACGAGGAGCGCATCCGGCTCATCGAGAAGATCAAGGAAATCGCCTCCTGATCCCCGCCGGGTCCTGAGGGGCCCGAGAAGAGGGCCTCCGTGAAGCGGGGTCCCGGCCACCCGGCCGGGACCCCGCTTCCGTCATTTTCCGTGTGCCTGCGAGCACGCAGTGCTACCGTCCCCTTGAACCTGCTAACTAGTTCAAATATCGTGGTGGACATGAGCGAACACGTCACAGTCCCGTGGTCCAAGCTTCTGCAGCAGCCCAACCAGGTGGTCTCCCTCCTGGAAGAGGCGGTTTCCGTACGGCTCGCGCGCCGTGACGCCGAGGACCTCGTCATCACGAAGACGTCCCGGATGGACGTCATGTTCCACGGGATCGAAGGAGTGGGCCGCTTCGTGGCGGCCCTGACGAGAACGGAGGAAGGACGGAAGATGCTGGAGACCTCGATCTCCGAGGCGTTCGCCTGGGCGAGAGTGATGCCCGACGACGCCGTGGCGGCGTTCGGCAAGGAGTTCGTGGAGATGCTCCACGGCTGCGCCGAACTCGGCCAGTTCGCCCCCCTGGGTGCCCTGATCGGAGGCTGGAAGGCCACCGCGGAGGTCTACGCCGACCCCGAGGCGTACGCGGTCCTCGGCCGCGCCCACCCCGAGGGCTTCCCTGAGGATGCCGCCGAGGCCCTCCCTCCGGAGGCTCCGTGAGTCCGAAGCGAAGCGACGATGTGGCTCCACCGCCGATCGACGATGAATGGCGCATCAGGTTCTTCAACAACCAGGCGGCCGAAGGATGGCAAGAGCTCTGCCGTCACGTACCGGCCAACACGAGAGTCTGCTACGAGCGGCTGCGAAACGACCCCCTCCCCGTGGTCGCCACATCGCGGCACCAGTTGCTCCAGCACGACCTGCGGAAAATACAGATCAAGGGCGGGATCTACGACCAGTGGCAGTACGAGGTGACCGAATGACGAGTGCCCCGGGTGATGAGTGACTCGGGGGGCAGGCGAATCAGTCGATGAGTGAACCGCACGCCTCTCGCGTGCCGACGGTCTGCAGGGCGCGCAGACCGTCCCGGGGGCGGAGAAGCTCCCCGGCGTCTCGTCTTGAGACGTCTCATATGAAGGTCTTTCACGCCGGGATCTCCCGTCTCAGGGGTTATCCCGTGCCAATGTGAAAACGAGTGTGACACAGGCCATAGGGCCGTGTGGAATCCCGTGCTCAGGTGGGATGTTCCAACTCTCCGTGAGGTTCTCCCTGGTGCTCGTGCGGCTGGTCGGGCGACTGCATGTCGACCTGTGCCGGCTCAATGGCGATCTCTGTCGCTGACCGCGCTTTCGACCTCCCTTTCTCATCCGCATGACCGTGTGCGATCCGGCATGCCCTTTTTCGAAAGTCACGCTCGTGAAGAGATTCTCCTTTTCCCTGCAGTTGCTGCTGGGCCTCGTCGTCGGCGTCGCCCTCGGGTTCGTCGCCCGTGCCGGTGAGGTCGCCTGGCTCGCCGACACGCTGACCGAGGTCGGCAAGATCTTCGTCCAGCTCCTCAAGCTCGCCGTCCCGCCGCTGGTCTTCACCGCCGTCGTGGTGAGCGTGGCCAACCTGCGCAACGTCAGCGGGGCCGCCAGGCTCGCCGGCAAGACGCTGATGTGGTTCATGATCACGTCGCTGGCCTCGGTGGCCGCGGCCATCGGCCTGGGTCTGCTGATCAACCCGGGCCAGGGCGTCACGATCTCCACCGAGGGCGCCAAGGCCGTGGACCTGGAGGGCGCCGGGACCTGGATCGACTTCCTGACCGGCATCGTCCCGACCAACATCGTCACCGCTTTCACCGAGCTCAACGTCCTCCAGATCGTCTTCCTGGGAGTCGTCCTCGGTGCCGCCGCGATGGCGGTCGGGGAGAAGGCCGAGCCGTTCCTCGACCTGAGCCGCTCGGTGCTGGAGCTGGTCCAGAAGGCCCTGTGGTGGGTCATCCGCCTGGCCCCGATCGGCACCGCGGGCCTGATCGGCAAGTCCGTGGCCACCTACGGCTGGGACCTGCTCGCCCCGCTGGCCAAGCTCAGCGCCGGGGTCTACATCGGCTGCGCCGTCGTGCTGCTGGTGATCTACCCGGTGGTGCTGTCCCTCGTCGGCAAGGTCAGTCCGCTCACCTTCTACCGCAACGCCTGGCCCGCCATCGAGCTGGCCTTCGTCTCGCGCTCCTCGGTCGGCACCATGCCGCTGACCCAGCGGGTCACCACCGAGCGTCTCGGCGTCGACCGCGACTACGCCTCCTTCGCGGTGCCGTTCGGCGCGACCACCAAGATGGACGGCTGCGCCGCGGTCTACCCCGCCCTCGCCGCCATCTTCGTGGCCCAGGTCTTCGGTCTCTCGCTCAACCTCGGCGACTACCTGCTGATCGCGTTCGTCTCCGTGGTGGGCTCCGCCGCCACCGCGGGCCTGACCGGCGCGATCGTGATGCTGACCCTCACCCTCAGCACGCTCGGCCTGCCGCTGGAGGGCGTCGGCCTGCTGCTGGCCATCGACCCGATCCTCGACATGATCCGTACCGCCACCAACGTCACGGGCCAGATGGTGGTCCCGGTCCTGGTCGGCCGGTCGGAGGGCCGCCTGGACGAGGCGGTCTTCAACGCCCCGCCGCAGTCCCTCGACGAGACCCCCGCGGAGCGTGCGGAGACCGCCGAGCCCGGCACCGGTGAGACCGGCAGGGAGCGCGAGCTCGTCTCCGCCTGAGCCGCCCCGATCCGCCTGAACCGTCCCTGAAACGAGCGGGCGGGAGCCTCTCCGGCTCCCGCCCGCTGCCGTTTTCCACGGAGGGAGCCCGCGCCGGACTGCGCTTCAAGGAGCGAGCGGGAGATCGTAAGGTGTCCCGTGCCGGAGCGTATCCCGGGAAAGAGGCGCTGGATGCGGGTTGTGACGGTGGTGCCGATCGTGGTGCTGGCGGCGGCGTGCAGTTCGGCCGAGGTGCCCCGAACCCCGTCGCCGGTGGCGGATCCGCCCTCGGCGACATCCTCGCCCTGGATCGCGGGGGTGAACGATCCGACGCCCGCTCCGTCCCCGGGCGTTTGGACGCAGGAGAACATCTCCGGCGGGGGAGGTTCGATGCGGATCCGGCTGGAGGACATCGCGGTGGTCTCCGCCGACGACGCGTGGGCGGTGGGCGAGATCACCGGGAAGGAGACCAGTGCGGCGATCACGGCCCGCTGGGACGGTCGGCGATGGGACGTGGTGGACGGCCCGTCCAGGTTCGTGCACCTGTCCGCGGTGACCCCTGACGGGCGCGGCGGGATATGGGTCGGCGCGGATTACTGGAGCCATGAGGACAAGCGCGTGGTTCTCCACTATGACGGGCGGAGCTGGACGTACGAACCCACGCCCCGGACATGCAACGACCCCGCCGTGTTCGATCTCGCCTCGGTACCGGGGAGCGATCAGGTGCTCGCGGTCGGCGGTGAACCCTCCTTCGACGAGGACGGCGTGGCATGGGTCTGGACACGCCGCCGAGAATCGACCGTTCTTCCGGCACTCCTTTTACGGCCGGTGCCGATCGGAGAATACGTGCCGGTGTCCGCGCGGGGAATTCCGAGGCGGGGCGGGTGATTTCCTTCCGCCGCCCGCGGTATGGGTGACCGTTTTCCCGGGGCTCTCGTAAGGGAAACCGACCGCTGGTAAGTTTACGTGGTTGCACCGATTGCGACTGGGGCGCTCAAAAAGCTCGCGATCTCGGACATGCCACGCGACGGCGCGTGGGTCATGGAAGGAGCGACGATGCCGGACGTCACGAAGACGATCGAGCGCTGGGAGGCGATCCTCTCCAAGGGGCTGGGGCTCAACGCGCTGAACATCGGCAAGCCCGTGGCCAACTACGGGAAAGGCGATGGCACCTGGCTCTATCTCGAGGGCTTCACCCTCAAGGAGGGTCGTGAGGAATACGACGCCCACATCACCATCACGAAGAGCCCGGTGAAGAAAGCGGACAGCCTGGAATGGACCTACTGTCATTTCACGGCCAACAGGGCGAAGCGGGGGCACATTTTCTACCAGGTCGACGACAACGGTGACTACCGGACCACGACGACGTTGCTGAACATCGAGGGCAAGGTCAGCAACGGCAAGACCCACTACAAGGACGACCAGATCAACGACGCCTCCCTGCAGGAGGCCATCGACCACGACATACGGCTGATCCTCCGGTATCTGGCCCGGGGCTGACGGGCGACCGGCTCGCGGGCGGGAGCCTTCTCCGGGCTCCCGCCCGCTTCGTCGTCCCTCCGGCGAGGCGGGCCTGCGGCCGGTCACTGCACGGTGTAGTTCACGACCAATACGCCGGTGCCGGTCGTCGTCACGTCCTGGAGCCGGAGCGGGATCGGCTTGTCGAACGCGTGGAAGAGCCGTTCGCCGCCGCCGAGGAGCAGCGGGTGGACGAAGAGCGTGTAGGCGTCGACGAGTCCTTCGGCGATCAGCTGCCGGGTCAGCTCGCCGCTGCCGAGCACCGTGACGGTGCCGTCACCGGACTCCTTCAGTGCCCGTACGGCGGGCCCCAGCTCACCCTCGAGACGGGAGGAGTTCGGCCACTCCAGCGAGGCGAGCGTGCGGGTGGCGACGTACTTGGGGGTGGCGTTGAGGTGGGCCGCCATGGCGTTCTCCGGGGGCTGGTGGGGCCAGAAGGCGGCCAGCCGCTGGTAGGTCCTCCTGCCGAACAGGTATGCCGTGGTGGCGCTCTGGCCCTCGGTCCCGCTCTGCTGGGCGACCGGGTCGGCGTACGGCAGGCCCCAGCCGCCGTGCCGGAAGCCGGGATCGTCCTGGTCGGGCCCGTCGAAGCCCTGCATGACCCCGTCCAGGGTCACGAATTCCACGATCGTCAGTGTCCGCATGGCCCGGACACTACACTCCTCTTTTAGGAGTAACAACTACTGAAAGAGGAGTTCCGTGGGAACCTACGACGACCCCTGCGGCATCGCGCGAGCCCTCGACGTGGTCGGGCAGCGCTGGACGCTGCTGGTCGTCCGCGAGCTGCTGCTGGGCCCCAAACGCTTCCGGGACCTGGTGCGCGGACTGCACGGCGTGAGCCAGAACGTGCTGTCCCAGCGGCTCAAGGAACTCGAACAGGCGGGCATCGTCCGGCACGCCACGGCGGGACCGCCGCTGAGCGGCCCGGTCTACGAGCTCACCGAGGACGGCGTCGCCCTCGAACCGATTCTCCTCGCGCTCGGCCGGTGGGGCCGCCGCCGGCCGCAGACCGCCACGGGCCCGATGAGCGCCGACGCGCTGCTGGTGGCGTTTCGCACGACCTTCGATCCGCAGGTGGCGGGCGACCTGGCGGTCGAGGTCGAACTGCGCGTCGGCGACGACCGCGCGACCCTGACCGTCGAAGCCGGGCGGCTGACGGTGCGGCGCGCTCCGGCGCCGCGCCCGGACGCGATCATCACCGGCGACGTCGCCGGCATCCGCACCCTGGTGTACCGCGGAACCGAGGCGAGCGGCGTCACCGTCGACGGCGACCGGGAGGCCGTACAGGCCTTGACCGCCGCCCTGCGCTGAGCGCCGCCCGTGAGCGTCCGGCCCGTCGTCCCCTCCCGGGAAGGGGGCGGCGTACTGGCGGCCCGGCCGCGCCGCGGTCATGATGAGGCCCGCGGGCCTCGCCGAGGCCGTCGGCCGGGAGGGCGTCTCGCATCCCGTCGGGACCGTGCGCACCGGGGGCGACCATGAGCGACGCCGTGTGGATCGTGGACATCGACGGCACGCTCGCCCTGCGCGAGAACCGCGGCCCCTACGACTGGGACCGGGTGGGGGAGGACCTGCCGAACCCTCCCGTCGTCGCGATCGTCCGGGCGCTCATCCTCGCCGGCCACCCGATCGCGTACGTGTCGGGGCGTCCGGAGAGGACCCGCCGGGTCACCGAACGCTGGCTGCGGGCCAACGTCGGGCACCTCGACGCCGCCGAAGGACTGTGGCTGCGGCCCAACGGCGACCGCCGGCCCGACACGGTCTGGAAGGCCGAGGTCCACCGCGAGCACTTCGCCCACCGGGAGGTCGCCGCGGTCATCGAGGACCGGGCGCGGGTCGTGGCGATGTGGCGTTCGCTGGGGCTCACCGTGGTCCAGGTCGCCGAGGGGAACTACTGACCCCTCCGCCGGGGGCGGGGGAGCGGCCCCGGGGAAAGCCGGGACGGTCGCGGGCGGAGCCGGGAACCGATCGTGCGGAAAGCCGGGACGGCCGGAGAGACCCCGGAGCTGTTGCGGGCGGGACCTGGAAGCGGTTGCGAGGAAAGCCTCAGATCGTCCTTTGCCGGCCGATGAAGGGGGTTACCACCGCTTGACGCGTGCGTCGTGCCCAGGAGGGGCCGCGCGCCGAGCATTCAACGGCTCACGGAGGAGCTCCCTTGAACGCCACACCCCAGTCCTCGCCGTCCGGCGTGCCCGGCCGCCGTACCGCCCCGCAGACCGGCCGCCGCCGTGCCGCCTCGCTGCTCACCGCGGTCGCCCTGACCTCCGGCGCGCTGGTCGTCGCCGCCGCCCCCGCCCAGGCCGTCGTGCCCGTCACCTGCGTGACGCCCGGCTTCGCCACCGCGGTCGCCCACCCGGTCGGCGCCAACCCGCGGGGCCTGGTCACGGCCGATCTCAACGGCGACGGCGAAGGCGACCTCGTCACGGCCGACTCGGGCGCCGGCGCTCTGTCGGTGCTGCTCGGCACCGGGACCGGCTCCTTCCAGCCGGCCACGACCGTCCCCTCCGGAGTGAGGCCGGTCCAGATCGCCAAGGGTGACTTCAACGGGGACGGCGACACCGACCTGGCGGTGGCCAACGACTCCGTCGACGACATCTCGGTGCTGCTCGGAAACGGCGACGGCACCTTCCAGCCGGCCGTCACCCGCGTCGTGACGGGCAACCCCTCCGGTGTCGTGGCGGGCGACTTCGACGGGGACGGTGACACCGACCTGGTGGTCACCGGCAGCGAGATCAGCAACAACCTCATCGTGACCACCACGACCGCGTACGTCACGGTGCTGGAGGGTGCCGGTGACGGCACCTTCACCCCGGGCCCCGCCCTCTCCCTGGGGTCGGGAACGATCTCCTCTCCCGCGCTGGGCGACTTCGACGAGGACGGCCGCACCGACCTGGCGGCCGTCCGCGGCGGTTCCATGATCGGCATGCCGTCGGGGTCCGCCTTCATCCTTCCGGGCGCCGGGGGCGGAGCCTTCCGGGCGCCGGTCACCCTCTCCTCCGCGCCGGGCGTCATGAGGGTCGCCGTGGGCGACCTCGACGGGGACGGCCACGACGACCTGGTCGCGACGGAGTTCATGGGCATCGGCCTGTCGGTGCTTCCCGGCAACGGCGACGGCACGTTCGACACGCCCACGATCTACCCGGCGGGCACGCCGCGCAGCGACCTCGCGGTGGGAGACGTCACCGCCGACGGCAGGACCGACGTGGTGGTGGCGACCGGGAACACCCCGGGCACGCTGTCGGTGTTCGCGGGCGCCGGCGGCGGCACGCTCCGGCCGGCCATCGGCTACGGCACCGGCAACACCCCCACGCAGCCCGTGCTGAGCGACTTCAACGGCGACGGCAAGGCCGACATGGCGACGGCGGACTATCTCTCCGGCACCGTCTCGGTGCTGCTGAACACCTGCACCGGCCCCGTCCTCACGCCGGTGAACCCTCCCGCCGCCCCCGCGCCGAAGCCGGTCCCCACGGCCAAGCCGAAGCCGGTCCCCGCGGCCAAGCCGAAGCCCGCTCCCAAGGTCAAGCTCACGCCGAAGGCCAAGGCGAAGGTCACGGTCAAGAAGCTGAAGAAGGTGCGGGGCGGCGGAATCGCGTGATCGTCCGGCCGCGGACGCGTGTGAGATCCGTTCGGGTTTGGCCGGGTGGCCACTCCGTGTCACAGTGAACGGGCGGGGCCTCGACGGCTCCGCCCGTTCACTGTCTTCCCGGGGTGCCCGCCGCTCCCGCCGGGCCGCGCCGGCTCCGGCGGACGTGTTTCCCGACTCGCCCGTCCCCACGGGCGTGAAATGGATACCTTGATCGGGGTACGGTGCCGGCCCCGTAGTGTGCCACCCGGGCGAGGAGGAGTCCGTGAACAGAGAGCTGTCGGTTCACGTCACCCGTTACGCCGGGCCCCGGTGCGCCGTGGTCACCGTCAGCGGCGACCTGGACAAGATGTCCGTCCCGCTGCTGAAGAACGCCGTCAACGAGCTCGTCGTCATGGGCAACCCGCGCATCGTCCTGGACGTGGAGGGCCTGACCTTCTGCGACTCGACCGGCCTGGGGGCGTTCGTCGCCGCGATGCGCGCCACCTCGCAGGCCAGCGGGTGGCTGCGCCTGGCCGGCGTCCCCGGCCACCTGGAGAACATCCTGTGCGTGACCGACCTCTACCGGCGCTTCCTCATCGACCCGGACGTGATCCGGTCCCTGGAGCACGCCTTCGAGGAGTAGGTCCGGCCCGGCCCGACGCGGCCGGAGCCTCCGCAGGGGGCTGATCGCTCTGACAGGGGCCCCTCGGTGCAGGACAATGACGAAGAGGCCCGGGACCGGGCCGGTGGCGGCCGTGTTCCCAGGCCGGGCCGCGGCGCGCACGCCCCAACCCGCGCGCGTGCTGCCGGGCCTGCCGCGGCCGGAGGGAGGAGCGTGCATGGACGCGGTCTCGATCGGTACGGCCGTGCAGGACACGCTGGACGTGGTACTGCGCGGGGAGATCGATTTCACCAACGCGGCCTGGATCGGGCAGACCGTCCGCACCGCCGTGGCCGACCGGCGGCCGGCGTCGGTGCGGGTGGAGATGGCCGAGGTCGCGTTCCTGGACTCCGCCGGCGTCGGCGTGCTCGTGGAGATCATGAAAGCGGCGGAGGCGGCCGGCGCGGCCTTCAGGGTGGAGCATCCCAGCTCCAGGGTGCTCGACCAGTTGCGCACGGCGGGGCTGCTGGCGGCCTTCGGGCTCGCCTGAGTCCGAGCCTGAGCCGCAGCCGGGGTTCCCCGGTCCCGGTCCCGGCACCGGATCATGGACATCGGCAGAGGTCGCCGGACAGGTGACGGAGAGGTCTGGGCGGGTTGATGGAGTCGAGACGGGATTACCTGAACCGCCTGGCCGACATCGACGCCAGGATCGAGCAGGCGCGGGTCGGTCCCGACGTCGTGCTCGCCAGGGCGGCCGGGCTGCTCGCCGGGCGGGCCGGGTGCCGGGTGGACGAGGCGCACGCCCACCTGCTGGAGATGGCGGCCGAGCAGGGGCGCGCCGCGCAGGAGGTGGCCGCGGAGCTCCTGGCGGCGGCCGAGAGCCGTACGCGGGTGGGCCCCGACCGGCTCCGCGCCGTGGTCGAGGGGACCTTCGGGGAAGCGCCCCGTGCCGACCGCGGCCTCGGCCGGCCGGTGTCCGGCCTGCGGCCCGCCCCGGCCGACTGGGCGGCCGTCGTGCAGCAGGTCCTCGACGTGACGCCGGGAAGACATGTCGTGCTGGTGCCGGTGCGCCGCGGGACCGGCGGCCTCGCGGGCACCGGTGCCGAGGGCGGGGGCGTCGCGGACCCGGAGATCGAAGGCGCGGGTACCGCGGGCGCGGACACCGGGAACCCGTGCGTCGGCGTCGGGGACGGCGGGGGCGGCGCGACCGCTGCGGACAGCGAGGACGTCGAGGACAGCGAGGACGTCGAGGACTACGTGTTCGTGGCGGTGAGTCCGTCGGTGGTGGACATGTCCGGGCGGCGGGGTGCTCAGATCGTGGGCCGCCGGGTGAGCGAGATCTACCCCGCCATCGTGGGCGGGGTCGTATGGGAGGCGTGGCGTGACGCGATCGCCGACGGCACGCCACGGGAGGTCGGCCCCATCTCCTACGTCAGCCCGGCCGACCACGCGCCGGTGGATGTGAGCCTCACCGTCCGGGTGCACCCGATCGGCGACGGGCTGCTCAACAGCTGGGTGCGCCACGACGAGGAGATGCGTCTGTCCGAGCGCATGGCCTACACCGAACGCCTGGGCAACCTCGGCTGGGGCGAGTGGGACCTGGTCACCGGGAAGATCATCTGGTCGGAGGGGCTGTACCGCATCTATGAGCGCGACCCCGCCGACGGCCCGATGCCCAGCGAGGAGAGCGAGGCCCTCACCCTGCCCGAGGACGTCCCGTTGCGGCTGCAGGCCGTCGAGCGGTTCGGGCGCGGAGAAGCGGTCGACATGGTCTACCGGATCCGGATCGGCGGCGGGATCAAGCACATCCGCGCCATCGCCGACGCGGACCGTGACTCCGACGGGCGGCCGGTCAAGGTCTACGGCATCATCCAGGACGTCACCGCCCGCGAGACCAGCCGCGTCCGGCTCACCGAGGTCGAGCGGCAGCTGCGTGAGCACCGGCGGAGCCTGGCCGCCGAGCACCGGCTCACCGTACAGCTGCAGCAGATCGTGCTGCCCGTCCCCGACGCCCCGGTCGACCTGCCCGGCCTGCGGTTCGCCGTACGCTATATGCCCGCCGAGCAGGCCAGCCGGGTCGGAGGCGACTGGTACCACGCCGCGGTCGCCGGGGACGGCAGCGTGATCCTCGCCGTCGGCGACATCGCCGGGCACGGCCTGCACGCCGCCGCCTCCATGGCCCGGCTGCGCCACGCCCTGGACGCCCTGACCGTCACCACCACCAGCCGGCCCGCCGAACTGCTCTCCTTCCTCAACCGGCTGCTGTACTCCGGCAGCCCGGCGGCCGACGCCATGCCGGTCACCGCGACCGCGGCGGTGGCCCGCTACGACCCGTCCACGGGGGAGCTGGTGTGGGCACAGGCCGGTCATCCGGCGCCGCTGCGCACCCGGGGCGGCGTCACCGCCGAGCTGAACCGGCCGCGGGGTCCCCTGCTGGGGGCGTTCCCCGACGCGCGGTACACCACCGCCACCACCACCCTCAGGCCCGGCGACCTGCTGCTGTTCTACACCGACGGGCTCATCGAGCAGCGCGACCGCTCCATGGAGGAGGGGCTGGCCCCGGTCGTGGCCACCCTCGACCGCATCTCGGCAGAGGGCGGGGAGCACCCCCTGGCGGACCTGCTCGCGCAGCTGCACCATGCCAATCCCGACGACGACGCCTGCATCCTCGTCGCCCGCCCGCTGGCCCCACCCGGCGGGGGAGCGGAGCAGGGAGGAGACGGTCATGGGTGAGCCCACCGGCGGGGGAGCGGACGACCTCGTCGGCGGGAGGCCGGACGGGCCCGCGGGAGAGGGGGAGCGGACCGGTCGCCCCCGCCCTCCGCGGACCTGCCGGGCCGGGCGCGGTGGAGGCGGGGCGGGCGCACCCGGCGGCGGCGCGCTCATTAGCATGCGGGCATGACCGCCATCCACGCCCGGCGCCGCGAGCGCGTCGCCGCTCTGCTCCCCGCCCACGAGGCCGGCGCGATCCTGGTCTCCCGCGCCGTCAACGTGCGCTATCTGACCGGCCTGGCCAGCTCGAACGCGGCGGTGCTCGTCCGGGCGGACGCCACGGCCGTGCTGGCCACCGACTCGCGTTACGCCGAGACCGCGCGGGCGGTCTGCCAGGGCTGTGCGGACATCGAGGTGCTGGAGGAGCGCGACGTCGCCGCGGCGCTGGTCTCCCGCGCCTCCCGGATCGCGGTCGAGGCCCACCACATGCCCGTCGCCGACTACTTCCGGCTCGGGGAGGGGCTGCTGCGGACCACCGGGCTGGTGGAGTCGGTGCGCACGGTCAAGGACGAGACCGAGATCGACCTGCTGCGCACCGCGTGCGCGATCACCGACCAGGCCTTCGCCGACGTGCTGCCCACGCTGCGCCCCGGCCTGACCGAACGGGAGGTCGCCAGGGCGCTGGAGGCCCGGATGGCGGAGCTGGGCGCCGACAAGCCCGCCTTCGACACGATCGTGGCCGGCGGGCCCAACGGCTCCGTGCCGCACCACTCGCCCACCGACCGGCCGCTGGAGCGCGGGGACCTGGTCACGATGGACTTCGGCGCCATGCACGCGGGCTACCACGCGGACATGACGCGGACCGTGGCGATCGGCGAGCCCGCCGCCTGGCAGCGCGAGCTGTACGAGCTGGTCCGCGCCGCCCAGCGGGCCGGCCGCCATGCCGTACGGCCCGGCGCCGCCACGCACGAGGTGGACGCGGCGGCCCGCGACGTGATCACCGAGGCGGGGTACGGCGAGCACTTCGGCCACGGCCTCGGCCACGGCGTCGGCCTGGAGATCCACGAGGAGCCGTTCCTGTTCCCGGCGACGCCGGAGCCCCGGCGCGAGCACGGTAGACTAGACGATCGAGTTCCGGTCACCGTTGAGCCTGGGGTTTACCTGCGGGGCAGGGGCGGCGTCCGCATCGAGGACACGCTCGTGACGCGTGAGGACGGACCGGAGCTCCTCACACGGACGACCAAAGAGCTGCTTGTCCTTTAAAGAGCGGCCGTACGCAGGAGAAACCAGTGGCGACGACGAACGACCTCAAAAACGGCCTCGTGCTCAAGCTCGAGGGCGGTGAGCTCTGGACGGTGGTGGAGTTCCAGCACGTCAAGCCCGGCAAGGGTGGCGCGTTCGTGCGCACCAAGCTGAAGAACGTGCGGTCGGGCAAGGTCGTCGACAAGACCTTCAACGCCGGCGTCAAGGTCGAGGTGGCCAACGTCGACAAGCGTGAGATGCAGTTCTCCTACATGGACGGCGACGAGTTCGTCTTCATGGACACCGAGACCTACGACATGCTCCACGTCTCCCGGACCGCGGTCGGCGGCGCCGCCGACTACCTCCTGGAGAACATGCTCGCCACCGTGGCGATCAACGAGGGCAACGTGCTCTACATCGACCTGCCCGCGGCCGTCGAGCTGACCATCGCCGAGACCGAGCCCGGCCTGCAGGGCGACCGCTCCACCGGTGGCACCAAGCCGGCCAAGCTGGAGACCGGCGCGGAGATCAAGGTCCCGCTGTTCATCACGACGGGCGAGAAGGTCAAGGTCGACACCCGCACCGGCGATTACCTCGGCCGCGCCTGATGTCGGCACGGGGTAAGGCGCGCAGGCGCGCGCTGGACATCCTGTTCGAGGCAGAGGCCCGCGGCGAGGACCCCCTCAAGGTCCTCGCCGAGCGCCTGGAGCGGAAAGAACCGCCCGTCAACGAATACACCGCCGCCCTCGTCGAAGGAGTGTGCCGGCACCGGGCGCGCATCGACGAGCTGATCACCACCTACGCCGAGGGCTGGACGCTCGACCGCATGCCCGCGGTCGACCGCAACCTGCTGCGGGGCGGCACCTACGAGCTGCTGTGGATGCCGGACGTCCCCGAGGGCGTCGTCATCAGCGAGTGGGTCGGCCTGGCGGCCGAACTGTCGACGGACGAGTCGCCGCAGTTCGTCAACGGCCTGATGGCCCGGTTCAAGCAGCTCAAGCCCTCCCTGGCGCTGTAGGCCCGCGGGGGGCGCGGCCCCCCGCGGCCCTTGCGCGGAGCGCATCCTCCCGAGGCGTGCCCCGTCCCGGCTCTCCCGCCCCGCCGCCCCGGCCCCTCCTCCCATGCGGCGATCGCCCGGCGGGAAAGACTCGCCCAACGGCGAGTACGGATCGTCTGGACGGTTCCCGCGGCGGCGCGGCGTAAGCTGGGCTGGTCACCGAAAGAGGAGGCGAACCGAAGTTGCACGCCGTAGGCCTCTCGCGGCACTCGGGCACCCCGGCCGTCCGCACCGCCGTCGTCTGGGACGTCCTGAGGGAGACGCTGGCCGCCCGGGTGGCGGCCGCCGGCCGTGACCGGCTCGACATCGTCGACGCGGGTGGCGGCACCGGAGGGTTCGCCGTGCCCCTGGCCGAGCTCGGGCACGCCGTCACCGTCGTCGATCCCAGCCCCGACTCGCTGGCCGCGCTGGAACGCCGCGCGGCCGAGGCGGGGGTGGGCGTGCGGGCGCTGCAGGGCGACGCCGCGGACCTGGGCGAGCTCCTGCCGCCCGACACCGCCGACCTGGTCCTGTGCCACAGCGTGCTGGAGTACGTCGAAGAACCCGCCGGCGCCCTGGCCGCCATGGCGGGCCTGGTGCGCGAGGGCGGCGTGATCAGCGTCCTGGCCGCCAACCCGCTCGCCGCCGCGCTGCACCGCTCGGTCTCCGGGCGGTTCGAGGAGGCCCGCCGGGTCCTTGAGGACCCCGAGGGCCGCTGGGGCGACCGCGACCCCACGCCCCGGCGCTTCACGCGCGAGTCGCTGCTCGTGCTCCTGGCCGGAGCCGGGTTGCGCCCCGGAGAGGTGCACGGCGTGCGGATCTTCGCCGACCTGGTGCCGAGCAGGCTGCTGGACGGCGAGCCCGGCGCCGCGGCCGCCCTGGTCGCCCTGGAGCAGGCGGCGGCCGCCCATCCGGTCCTGCGGGACATCGCCACCCAGCTGCACGTCCTCGGCCACCGGTGAGGCTTGGATCGAACAGGCGTTCACATAGGATGACGTCGTGTCGAGCAAACAGCAGGTGCCGCGTCCGGACGCCCGCCTGGGCGACGATGACACCGGTTGCCCGATCCTCCATGTGGACATGGACGCCTTCTTCGCCAGCGTCGAGCTGCGCGAGCGCCCCGAACTGCGGGGCATGCCGGTCATCGTCGGCCGGCCCGGCGGACGCGGCGTGGTCCTCAGCGCGACCTACGAGGCCAGGAGGTTCGGGGTGCACTCGGCGATGCCCATGACCCGCGCCCGCCGCCTCTGCCCGCGGGCGGTGATCATCCCGCCGAGCCACGGGAAGTACTCCCGGGTCTCCCGGAGCGTCATGGAGATCTTCCGGAGCATCACCCCCGAGGTGGAGCCGATCGCCTCCGACGAGGCGTTCCTCGACGTCTCCGGGGCCCGCAGGCGGCTCGGCCCCCCGGCCGCGATCGCCGCCGTGATCCGCGAGCGGGTCGTCGCCGAGCACGGGATCACCTGCTCGGTGGGAGTGGCGAGCACCAAGTTCGTGGCCAAGCTGGCCTCGCGGCACTGCAAGCCCGACGGCCTGTTCGTCGTCCCGGCCGACCAGGTGGTCGACTTCCTCCACCCGCTGCCCGTGGCGGCCCTGTGGGGCGTCGGGGAGCGCACGGAGCAGACCCTGGTGCGCCTGGGCATCAAGACGGTCGGCGATCTCGCCGGGACCCCCGTGGAGACCCTCTCGGCGGCGCTCGGCCATGCGGCCGGCACCCACCTGGCGGCGCTCGCCTGGGGCCGCGACGAGCGGCCCGTCACCCCGCACACCCCTGACAAGAGCATCGGCGCCGAAGAGACATTCGCCACAGATATCGGCGACCCGGTCGAGATCCGCAGGGAGTTGCTGAGGCTGTCCGAGCGCGTCGCGGCCCGGCTGCGGGAGGGCGGTCACGTCGGCCGCACGGTCAGCGTCAAGCTCCGCCGGGCCGATTTCACGACCCTGTCCCGGTCCCGGACCCTGCGGGAATCGACCGACGTCGCCCAGGAGATCTACGCGACCGCCTGCGAGCTGTACACCGCCTCAGGCCTGGAGAACACGGCACTCCGGCTGGTCGGCGTGCGGGTGGAGAACCTGCTCGCCGCCGACGGAGCGGCCCGGCAGCTCAGCCTCGGAGAGCCCGAGAAGGGCTGGCGGGAGGCCGAGCGGGCGATGGACAGAGCGGCCCGCAGGTTCGGTCGTGACGCGGTACTTCCGGCCTCCCTCGTCCGCCCTCCGTTTGATGGAATGGATCTATGACGTCACCTCCGGTTTGGACTACGTTGGACGTTTTCTTTCGTCTACGTCTACAGCCTCGTATTCTGGGGATAACCGACCGCGAGGTTCGGACACCCCGTGTCGTCCGTCACCGTCTTCCCCGTCCTGGGGCCGTCCTTGGGAGGCGCCGTGCCGCTCTCTGAGCACGAGCAGCGCCTGCTCGACCAGATCGAGCAGGCCCTCTACGCCGAGGACCCGAAGTGGGCCAATACCGTAAGGATCAGTGATCCGCGCAGCCACTACAAGCGCCGCCTGGTGAAGGCCTCCCTCGGCTTCATCCTTGGTGTCGTCCTGTTGATGGTCGGCGTCGTGATTCAACTCATCCCGCTCGGCGTCGGCGGTTTCGTGGTCATGCTCGCCGCGTGTCTGTGGGGTCTGTCCAGCTGGAAGCGGATGAACGGTTTCGGTGAGAACACCGCGACCGCATCCCCCGGCCAGCCGGAAGGAAGGATGAAGCGCCGCGGCGGCCCCCGCCAGGGCTTCATGGAGCGGATGGAAGAGCGCTGGCGCCGTCGTCACGACGAGCGCTGACCTCTCCGACATCCGCGACCGCGTGTGAGCCGCCCCCCGTCAGGGGGACGGCTCACATGATGAGCCAGGCGTTCACTTCGCCGACCTCCCAGGTCCTCACCCGTCCGGCAGCCGCGCGTGCCCCGGCATCCCGCGTACCGGGCGGGTTCCCTGCGAGGGGGATGACGCGCCAGGGCCCGCCGTGCCGGCACCGGCACGGCGGGCCCTGACCTGTCGGCCTTTCCCGCGGGTTCCGCCGTCAGGCGTTCCTGCGTGCCGCGCGTCCCAGCCGGATGTTCTCCAGGCGGTCGAACCCGTCCAGGACCCGGCCGCCCATCGCCCGCATCCGCAGCAGCGTGGACGGCGGCAGCAGCACCGCCCGGATCCTCCTGCCGCGGGACACGGTGGCCGCCAGCGCCCGCCGTACCCGCCGGACGTCCTCGCGGAGCGATCCCGTCGGGGCCGGGGTCCTGGCGAAGAGCATCCGCTCCACCGCCTCGGCGATCTTCGCCATGGAGGCGGTGGCCTCGGCGTCGAACTCGTACTGCTCGCTCAGCCGCCGGGCCAGCGCCCGCGGGCTCTCGCTCGGCCGGCGCGTCATGCCGTAGTCGCACAGGGCGTCGTCGAGCTCCGCCCAGGCCGCCGTCACGGTGGCCTGCCCGAGATTGCTCCTGACCGCGACGATGGGAGCCGACCCCTGCGCCGCCTCCACCTGCACCGTGTCCCTGGAGTAGGCGCGGCGGCGGCGCAGCCGCAGCTGCCAGCGGATCATCCCGGGGACGAGAGCGATCAGCAGCAGGGCCGCGACCCCGATGCCGATCTTCACGGCCAGCGGCATCTCCTCCTCGACCGGGAGGAACGCGCCGCCGAGCTCGCGGTCGAGCATCGGGTTGCGCGGGGTGTCCGCCGCCTGGCCGGGGGTGTCGGAGCTGGTCGGGGCCGAGCTGGGGCTCGTCGTCGGCTCGTCGTCCCCGCCGGTGGTGACCTCCGGCTGGCTGTAGATCGGACGCGTCGCGCTGCCCTGCCCGGTGGGACCGTTCGGGGTGGGCTCGAAGCGCAGCCAGCCCGCGCCCTCGAAGTACAGCTCCGGCCAGGCGTGGGAGTCGCGGGTGCCCACGTTCCACTGCCCGGAGTAGTTGACGCCGCCGGTGTAGCCGACGGCCACCCGCGAGGGGATGCCCAGGACCCGGGCCAGCACCGCCATCGAGGCGGCGAACTGCTCGCAGTACCCGGCCCGGCTGCGGATCAGGAAGTCCGTCAGCGCGGTGCCGCCGTGGCCCTGCGTGGCCAGGTTGTAGGTGAACCCGCCCGTGGTGGTGAAGAACTCCTGGAGCTGGATCGCCTTCTCGTAGGGGGTGGCGTTCGCGTCGGTCTGGTCCTCGGCCAGCTGCCGGATCTCCGGAGGCAGGTTCTCGGGCAGCCGCAGGTACCGCTCGTTGATCGGCTGCGGGGCGTTCCCGACGGTCTTGAGCAGGTCCGCGGTGGGCTTGGGCTCGGTGCTGGTGACCCGGTAGGTCAGCCCGCGGGCGTCGTCCCGGGTGGAGAACACCATGAGCGTGTCGCGGTCGGGCCGCCAGTCGCCCTCGATCCGGACCTGGCTGGCCGGGTACGGCAGAGGCAGGAACTTCATGTTCTCCACCTCGTCGCTGACCGAGACGTCGGTGGTCACCGAGGCCGCGGGCATGGACGGGCTCTGGCCGGGGGCCGGGGGCATCGGGCCCTCGAAGGTCCGGTCCTCCGGGCGGCCCTGGGTGGGCGACATCGTCCACTGCTCGCCGTCGAAGATGTCCAGTGAGTACAGCCGCAGATAACGGGGCGCCCCGTCGCTGGTGTTGTAGGTCAGGACGGTGGAGTTGGCCGGCAGCGAGAGCTCTCCCCGCAGGTTGACCATGGGGTTGGGGATGCTGATCGAGTTGCCGCCCCTGCCGTTGCCGCTGCCCACGCCGAACCCGAACAGCGGGTCGGGCTCCAGGGTGGGCACCAGCGAGGGCAGCAGGATCGCCAGGATGATCGCGGTGAAGCCGACCCGCTTGCCCGACAGGCGCAGGGTCGTGGTCTCCGCGGCCGGGCGTGGGGCGACGAAGGACGGGGCCCGGCGCACCAGCACGGCCCGGCCCCAGTGGGTGACCCGCTCCTGGCCGTCGGCGGCCAGCAGGCCCAGGAAGCCCAGGGCGGCGACGACGACCGTCGGCCAGCTCAGCGGGTCGTCCATGAACGAGGCGGGCACCACGAACAGCGACAGCAGCGGCAGCCCGGCCAGCGCGCTGCGCCGCAGCCGGACCGCGAACAGGTCGACCAGGATGGCGATCAGGCCGACGCCGGCGCAGGTCAGCAGGACGATCCCGGCGTTGTCCGGGACCGGGACGGCGAAGCGCTGGATGTCGGCGAACCCGGTGAGCACCAGCCCGGCCAGCTCGATGAGCGACTCCTTGGTCGGCACCACCCCGGCCCACGCGGCGTCACCGGTGAACACCGCGGTCAGATAGATCCAGACCGCGACCAGCTGGGCCGCCGGGACCAGCCCGTTCGGCACCGTGTAGCGGCTGGCCAGCATGCCGACCCCGGTGACCACGAGGATGATCCCGAGGCTCGCCCAGAACCAGGTGCCCTCCTGGAACAGGGGATAGAGCGAGAGCGCGACCGCTCCGGTGGCCGCGCCCGCCGCGATGGGAAGTCTCATGAGCCGCCCCCGCTGAGTGCGAATCGTCCCCGCTGGGCGGCGTCCGGCCACGCGTCCGCGATCGAGGCGCCCGCGGGCAGCCGTACGATCCGCCAGCCCGCACCGGCGAGCACCGCCTGCGCCGCCCGGTAATCCTGGTTGTCGGCGAGGTCGGGCCGCTCCCAGCCCGCCACGTCCAGCATGACGGCCACGCCGGTCACGTTGCCGTGCCTGAGCCTGGCCAGGGCTTGGGCCTCCTCGACGGTCACGCCGCCGAGCACGGCCACGATCAGGCCGTCGCCGCCGCCCTGCCGCAGCGCGCTGATGCCGTACTCCAGCGACCGCGCCGAACTGGTCCGCACCACCGCGAGGGTGTCCAGCAGCGACCAGCTCAGCCCGCTGTCGGTCAGGTGCTCGGCGCCCTGGTCGGTGACCAGCCGCAGCCCGAGACCCTCGTGGGCCAGGTGCACCCCGATGGAGGCCGCGGCCGAGACCGCCACCTCGAAGGAGGAGCGGGGGCCCTCACCCCGGTGCGCGTACCTGCGGGTGTCCAGCAGCAGAGCGCCCCGGCTCTGCCACTGCTGCTCCTCGCGCCGGACCATCAGCTCGCCGTACCTGGCGGTCGAGCGCCAGTGCACCCGCCGCAGGTCGTCGCCCTGGCGGTACTCGCGCGGCGCGACGTCGTCGTCGCCCGCGGCCGCCACGCTCCTGGTACGGCTGTCGCCCCCGCCCGTCCACTCGCCGGACAGGCGCACGTGGGGCAGCGCCACCACCTGGGGTGTCACCACCAGGGTGTCGCTGACGGTGAACGACCGGGTCAGCTCGACCAGGCCGAAGGGGTCGCTGATCCGGATGGACAGGGGGCCGATGGTGAAGCGGCCCCGCAGGTCGGAGCGGACCCGGTAGTCGATCTCCCGCACGCCCCGCGGCTCCACCCGGTCCAGGACGAACCTGGGGCGGGCGCCGAGCGCGTACGGGACGGTGTCCTCGATCATGAGCAGGCCGGTCGGGAGCCGGGTGACGTTCTCCAGGCGCAGAGTTACGGTCGCCTCGTTGCCGACCTCGGCCCGGGGCGGGTCCAGCCGCCGCGCGCAGCTCAGCCGGTAACGGGTGCGGGCCACCACCATGGCGGCCAGCAGCGGCAGGGAGACGATCAGCACCCCGACCCTGAGCAGGTCGTGCTCGCCCAGGAAGAAGGCGCACAGCAGCGCCGCGGCGCCCGAGGCGAGGAAGGACCTGCCGCGGGCGGTGAGCGCCTTCAAACCCGTCATCGCGTCACCGCCCCGTCCGGCGTGGTGCGGACCCGTGCCCGCGGAGCGCCGGATCGGCCGCTCATCTGGCCTGCGTCTCGGGGACGGGCACCCGGCGGACCAGGTCGGCGATCACCTGCTCCGGCAGGCGGCGCTGGCCCTGCGCCTCGACGCTGGGCAGCAGGCGGTGGGCGAGGACCGGCACGCACAGGGCCTGCAGGTCGTCGGGGATGACGTAGTCGCGCCCGGCGAGCGCGGCGTTGGCCCGGGCGGCGCGGACGAGCTGCAGGGTCGAGCGGGGCGAGGCGCCCAGGCGCAGGTCCGGGGAGTGCCGGGTGGCCGTCACCAGGTCGATCGCGTACTTCTTGATCGGCTGGGAGACGTAGACCGCGCGCACCGCCTCGATCAGCGCCTTGACCTCGGTGGTGGTGGCGACCGGTTGCAGCTTGTCGATCGGGGAGGTGGCGCCGTGCACGTCGAGCATCTCCAGCTCGGCGGCGGGCTCGGGGTACCCCATCGCGATCCGCGCGGTGAAGCGGTCGCGCTGCGCCTCGGGCAGGGGATAGGTGCCCTCCATCTCGATCGGGTTCTGGGTGGCGATGACCATGAACGGCGAGTCGAGCCGGTAGGTCGTGCCGTCGACGGTGACCTGGTGCTCCTCCATGCACTCCAGCAGGGCCGACTGCGTCTTGGGCGAAGCACGGTTGATCTCGTCGCCGACCACGATGTTGGCGAACACCGGGCCGGGCTTGAACTCGAACTCCCGGGTCTGCTGGTTGTAGGCGCTCACGCCGGTGATGTCGCTCGGCAGCAGGTCAGGGGTGAACTGCACGCGGCGTACCGGACAGTCGATGGATCGTGCCAGCGCCTTGGCGAGCATGGTCTTGCCCACGCCCGGCACGTCCTCGATGAGCAGATGACCCTCCGCGAGCAGAACGGTCAGGGTCAGGCGCACGACGTCGCTCTTGCCCTCGATGACCGACTCGATCGCCTCGCGGATCCGGTGCGCGGTGGCAACCAGATCGTCGAGGTGAGGTGGGACGTCATGGGTTACTGCCACCAGGCCTCCATGAGGGTGCGGCGGTTTCGCGCCGGGGGTACGTAGTACAACGGGGCCTTTGGGGCCCTTTTTCTATTGTGAGTACCGACACTACGACTCTGCGGGTTCCAGGGCGACTTTATGCGGTCATCGAATCCGTTTTCGGGTGAACGGCTGACGCTGGGGCGGACATCCCTTATGACCTCCTGCGGCGGACGTACGGCCCCGCGATGCGAGCCGGCGCTCCGGCCGTTCTCCACCCCCCTCCACCACCGTTCACCACCGTCCGGCGGACGTGTGATCGTCCGGCCGTCCGGGGCCGTTCCGACACGCCCGTCACGTGTGGGGGGTCCCTATACCCACCCCACTCAGCTCCACCCCTCCTGACCTGGGGGAATATCGGCCAATTCGGACGTGGACACAGGTGGAATCAGTTGACGGTGGAGAGAAGTGGAGTATGGTGGTGCGCAGTGGAGGGCAGGGGCTGTGGAGGAGCAGTGCAGCGCTGAGCACTCCGCTAGGCACGGGAGGTGGGTCCGGTGTTCCTCGGCACCCATCATCCGCGCCTCGACGACAAGGGACGGCTGTTCCTGCCGGCGAAGTACCGTGAGGAGCTGGCGGAGGGTCTGGTGATCACCAAAGGCCAGGAGCGCTGCCTCTACGTCTTTCCCGTAGAGGAGTTCAGGCGCATCACTGAGGCTTTGCGCACCGCGCCGGTGACCGCCAAGGCGGTCCGCGACTACAGCCGTGTCTTCTTCGCCAGCGCGTCTGACGAGGTCGCCGACAAGCAAGGACGTATCACCATCCCGCAGGCACTGCGCGAATACGCCAGCCTGCGACGCGACTGCGTGGTCATCGGAGCCAACACCCGGTTGGAGATCTGGGACGCGCAGGCCTGGGACACCTATCTGGCCGACCAGGAGCAGGCTTTCTCCGATCTCTCGGAGGAGGTGCTGCCAGGGATTCTGTGATTTCACGGCCGACTTATCGGTGAACACGTCGTTCGGCGAGGTCTCCACCCGCAACCAGCCGCACGTCAGCTGATGCACCTTCCCCGGTGTCAGGTGGCGAGCGGATACGCGGGTGCGGATGGGGACCTGGCCGGGCGGCCCGCAGTGGGGGCCGATAAGAGCCTTTTCCGACAACCCCATGCTCTGCCGCGCGGCGTCTCCGAGGCGCCGCGCCGCTTTGTCACCGTGGTCGGGAAGAGGCCGCACCGCACCGATGAGGATCCGCCGCATATTCGTGAGTGAGGCGGTGGAAGAGGGGGTAGCGCTTCATGCGCGCCGAGAACGACAGGTCCGACCAGGCTCCGGGTGTGGGGGGCGGGCCCGGCGGGGCTCCCGCCGACGGGGCCGAGCGGTCGCCGGGCGGGCACGTGCCCGTGATGCTGGAGCGGGTCCTGGAACTGCTGGCTCCCGCACTGGAGCGGCCCGAGCCCGTCGTCGTCGACGCCAACCTCGGTCTCGGCGGTCACGCGGAGGCGCTGCTGGCCGCGCACCCCTCGCTGCACCTCGTCGGGATCGACCGCGACCCGACCGCGATCGAGCGCTCCACGGCCCGGCTGGCGCCGTACGCCGACCGGATCACGCTGGTGCGCGCGGTCTCGGACGAGCTCCCCGAGGTCCTGGCCCGGCTGCGCCGTCCCCGCATCGACGGCGCCCTGTTCGACCTGGGCGTCTCCTCGCCCCAGCTCGACGAGGCCGGACGCGGCTTCGCCTACTCCTACGACGCCCCCCTGGACATGCGGATGGACCGGGACCAGGAGCTGACGGCCGAGACGGTCGTCAACACCTATCCGGTCCCCGAGCTGATCCGGATCCTGCGCGATTACGGCGAGGAAAGATTCGCCCCGCGTGTCGCGAACCTAATCGCAAAGGAAAGGGGCAGGGAAGCCATAACGTCGACCAAGCGGCTTGCGGAAATCGTCCGTACGGCGATCCCCGCCGCTACCCGGCGGACCGGGGGAAACCCCGCGAAGCGAACTTTTCAGGCGTTGAGGATCGAGGTGAACGCGGAGTTGACGGCCCTGGAACGTGCGCTGCCCGCGGCGCTCGACGCCCTGACGCTCGGCGGGCGCGTCGTCGTGCTCGCCTACCACTCCCTCGAGGATCGGCTCACCAAGCAGGTCCTCACCGCGCGGACCAGGGACACCGGCCCGGTGGGCCTGCCCGTCCCGTTGCCGGAACACCAACCGCGGTTCGCGCTCGTGACGAGGGGAGCCGAGCTCCCGAGCGAAGAGGAGGTGGCCCGCAACCCGCGGGCGGCCTCCGCCCGATGCAGGGCGGCAGAAAGGATCCGTGAGGCAGTTGACGAGGAGTGAGCCAGACGTCCGCCGCGCCGCACCAGGCCGTGGCGGGAGACCCGTGCGCCTCCCCCGCGCGAACCCGCGGAGCCGCAGGCCCGGGCCGGTCCAGACCGCGCCCGAGACCCGGCCCGCGTCCCAGGGTCCCGTCGAGGCTCAGGTCCCGGTCGCGGCCCCGGCCCCGGTCCGGAGCGGGGCGCCCCGGCGCGCACGCGCGCCGCGGGCTCCCTTCGTCCTGCTCCTGGTCGGCCTGCTCTGCGGCGGGCTGGTCACGCTGCTGCTGCTGAACACGGTCCTGGCCCAGGGCTCCTTCCAGGAGAGCCAGCTGCGCAACGAGATCAAGAAGCTCAGCCAGGCCGAGGAGGAGCGCAGGAACGTCATCCTGCAGCTGGAGATGCCCGATCGGCTCTCGAAGAGCGCCGAGGGCCAGGGGCAGCAGCCCGGCTGGGAGAACTCCGACGTGATCACCCTCGACGGCTCCACCGGCACCGGCCAGACGCCCGCGGGGCAGGAGCCGGTGGGCGCGGGCCGATGAAGGACAGCGGCGGCCGCGGCCCGGGCCCGGGCCGCGGAGGATCCGGCCGCCGCGGCCCCGGCCGTCCCGAAGGGCAGGGCCGGCCCGGCGGCGAGGGGCAGGGGCGGCCCGAGGGTCCCCCCGGCAGACCGGCCAGACCCGCCTCCTCAGGCTCCGGCGGCCAGGGCGGCCCCGCCCGGCCGAGGCGCCCCGGGCCCGCCGAGGGCAGGGGCACGCCGGGCCGTCCTCCGCGCCCGGAGTCGTCCGGCAGGCCGGGACGCCCCGAGGGCCCGGGCGGATCGTCACGCTCCGACGGCCCCGGTCGTCCTTCGCGTCCCGAGTCGTCCGGCAGGTCTCCGCGTCCGGACGGTTCCGGCCGTCCCTCACGCTCGGAGTCGTCCGGTAAGCCCGGGCGCCCCGACGGTCCGGGTGGGCCTTCGCGCTCGGAGTCGTCCGGCAGGTCTCCGCGTCCGGACGGTTCCGGCCGTCCACCGCGCTCCGAGTCGTCCGGCAGGCCGGGGCGTTCCGAGGGCCCCGGCCGGTCGCGTTCCGACGGCCCGGGTGGGCCTTCGCGCTCCGACGCCGCAGGCAGGTCCCCGCGTTCCGAGGCGCCGGGCAGGGCGTCGCGTCCCGAGCCGTCCGGCAGGGCGCGCCCCGACGGGTCCGAGGTCCGGCCCGGGCGTGCTCCGCGGACCCAGCGGCCGGGCGACGGGCAGCACACCGATCCCGGGCGGCCGCAGGGGCTGCGGACCGGGGCGCCGCGCGTTCCCGGGCGACGGCCGCCGGGGGGCGGGCCGCCGAGGCCGCCGGCGCGCACGCCGGCCGTACTGCGCCTGGGCAACCCGAACAGGCGGATCAACATCGGCCTGATCGTCATGACCTTCGTGCTGTCGATCTTCGCCGGGCGCCTGGTCCAGCTCCAGGGCCTCGACTCCAAGGTGTACGCCGCGGAGGCGGCCGAGCAGCGCATCCGGGGAGAGAAGATCACCGCCAGGCGCGGCTCGATCACCGACGTCAACGGCCACGAGCTCGCGCTGACGGTCGAGGCGCGCGAGCTGTTCGTCGACCCCTCGGTCATCCCGGCCGCGCAGCGGGACCGGGTGGCGACGGTGCTGGCCGCCGACCTGGGCCGGCCGAAGGAGGAGATCGCGGCCAAGCTCGCCGACCCGAAGAAGCGCTACGTGCCCGTCGCGACCGTCACCCCGGCCGTGGCCGACAAGGTGCTGGGCCGTGAGTTCAAGGGCGTCGGCAGCAAGCACGAGTACCGCAGGGACTACCCCGGCGGCGACCTCGCCGGCACCCTGCTCGGCTTCGTCGGCGACGACGGCAACGGGCTGACCGGCCTGGAGCTCCTGCACGACAAGCTGCTGGCCGGGCAGGACGGCGAGCAGGTCATCGAGACCGGGGCCAAGGGGCAGCGGATCCCCATGACCCACACCACCATCCGGACCCCGGTGGAGGGCCGCGACGTGCGGCTGACCATCGACCGGGACATCCAGTGGGCCGCGCAGAAGGCGATCTCCGAGCAGGTCGCCGCCACCGGCGCGCGCACCGGCAGCGCCATCGTGATGGACGTGCAGACCGGTCAGGTGCTGGCCGTGGCCAACGCCCCCGAGCTGGACCTGAAGAACTGGGAGAAGACCTCCGCCGACGACTGGGTCAACCGGGCGGCGTCCGACGTCTTCGAGCCCGGCAGCACCAACAAGGTGATCACCGCCGCCGCCGCGCTGGAGTCGGGCGCCGTCCGCCCCGACACCGTGTTCACGGTGGACGACGAGATCAGGTGCGCCGACCGCACGCTGCGCGACTCCCACCCGCACCCCGTCGAGCGGCTGACCTTCTCCGGCGTGGTCGCCACCTCCAGCAACGTGGGCACGATCCTGGCCGCGCAGAAGGTGGGCGACCAGAAACTCCACGAGATGATGCGGCGCTTCGGGTTCGGCGCCAAGCCCGGCGCGGGGTTCTACGGCGAGGAGGCCGGGCTGCTGCCGTCGTGGGAGAAGTGGTCGGGCAGCCAGCGCTGCACGGTCGCCTACGGACAGGGCGTCTCGGTCACCGCGCTCCAGACGGCCAGCGTCTACCAGACCATCGCCAACGGCGGGGTGCGGGTGACGCCCTCGATCGTGGCCGGCACCACCGACGAGAACGACGCGCTCGTGCCGGCGGCACCGGGCAAGCGGACCCGGGTGGTCAGCGAGCGCACGGCCAGGCAGGTCACCGGGATGCTGGAGGCCGCCGTCGGCGCGGACGGCACCGGTACGATGGCCGCGATCGACGACTACCGGGTGGCCGGCAAGACCGGCACCGCGATGCGGTACGACGCCGCCTGCCAGGGCTACTGCGGCTACACCGCCACCTTCGTCGGCTTCGCCCCGGCGGACAAGCCCCGCCTGGTGGTCCTGGCGGTGATCCAGGACCCCCACAAGGGCTACTACGGTGGGGAGATCGCCGCCCCCGTGTTCAAGAAAGTGATGACGTTCGCGTTGAAGAGCAAGAAGATCCCGCCGACCGGAACCACCCCGCCGACGGTGCGGATACGCGCCGGGGAGTGAGCGGGAACGATACGCTCTCGCCGTGCGTCCCCCGTCGTCCATGCGACCCTCAACCAGCCCGCCCCGGCCGCTGTCCGGGCTAGCGAGCCTGCTCGGCGCGCCTTCCGGCACGTCCCGGGCGCCGCTGGCCGCGGTCTCCGGAATCACCATCGACTCGCGCCAGGTGCGGCGCGGCGACCTCTACGTGGCCCTGCCCGGCGCCACGGCCCACGGCGCCGACTTCGCCGCCCAGGCCCTGGCCGCCGGCGCCGCGGCGATCCTGACCGACCCGGCGGGCCGCGGGGCCGCGGTCGCGACCGGACTGCCCGTGCTCGTCGTGCAGGACCCGCGGGCCCTGCTCGGCCAGGTCTCCGCCTGGGTGTACGGCGAGCCCGCCGAGGACGTCATGGTGATCGGGGTGACCGGCACCAGTGGCAAGTCCACCACGACCTTCCTGCTGGAGGCCGGGCTGCGGGCCGCGGGACACCGGGCCGGGCTGATCGGCGGGGTGGAGATCCACGCCGGGGAGCTGCACTTCGCGCCCAAGCTGACCACACCCGAGGCCAGTGACCTGCAGGGCCTGTTCGCCCTGATGCGCGAGCAGGGCGTCACCGCCGCCGCCATGGAGGTCTCCAGCCACGCGCTGGCCCTGGGCCGGGTCGACTCGGTCTTCTACGACGTGGCGCTGTTCACCAACCTCTCCCAGGACCACCTGGACTTCCACAAGGACATCGACGACTACTTCGCCACCAAGGCCCGGCTGTTCACCCCCGAGATGAGCAGGGTCGGCGTCGTCAACGTCGACGACGCCCACGGGCGGGAGCTCCTCGGCCTGGCCAAGATCCCGATGACCTCCTTCTCCGCCCAGGGAGCCCCCGAGGCCGAGTGGCGGGCCGTGGACGTGCGTCTGGGCAGCGACGGCAGCGCCTTCCGGGTGGTCGGCCCCGGAGGCGTCGAGGAGGGCGCCTCGGTCGCCCTGCCCGGCCCGTTCAACGTGGCCAACGCGCTCGGCGCGATCGTCTCCCTGGTCGAGGCCGGGGTGCCGCTGCACACCGCGGTGGCCGGGGTGGGCACCCTGAACGGGGTGCCCGGCCGGATGGAGCGCGTCCCGGGCGGCGAGGACTTCCAGGTCATCGTCGACTACTCGCACAAGCCGGGGGCGGTGGAGTCGGTGCTGCGCTCGCTGCGCCAGGTCACCGCGGGCCGGCTGACCGTGGTGCTGGGCTGCGGCGGCGACCGCGACAGGGGAAAACGCCCGATGATGGGGGAGGCCGCCGCGCGCCTGGCGGATGTGGCCATCCTCACCAGCGACAACCCCCGCTCCGAGGACCCGCTGCGGATTCTGGCCGAGATGATGGACGGAGTCCTCGGCGTGCCCGGGGAGGAGCGCGCACATGTGATCATTGAGCCGGACCGGGCCGCGGCCATCGATCTGGCCGTCGGCCGGGCGGGCTTCGGCGACGTCGTCGTCGTGGCGGGCAAGGGCCATGAGCAGGGTCAGTACGTCGGCGGCGAGGTTCTCCCGTTCGACGACCGGCAGGTGGTGGCCGACGCGATCGTCAGACGGCGCAGCCGGACCGGGCGCCGAAGCACATACGGAGAGTAGGGAAGCCGCATCATGATCCCGTTGCCACTGGCCAGGATCGCCGAGATAACCTCCGGCGCCCTGACGGGCATGGCCGACCCCCGCGCGGTGGTGCGAGGCCCGGTCGTCATCGACTCCAGGGCCGCCGTACCGGGGTCGCTGTTCGTCGCGTTCAAGGGCGAGCGGGCCGACGGGCACGACTTCGCCGCCCAGGCGGTGGAGGCCGGGGCCGTGGCCGTACTGGCCGAGAAGCCGGTGGAGGTCCCCGCGGTGATCGTCAGTGACACGCAGGCCGCGCTGGCGGCCCTGGCGACGGCCGTCTGCGCCGAGCTGCCGCAGTCCACGGTCATCGGCGTCACCGGTTCGGCCGGCAAGACCAGCACCAAGGACCTGCTGGCCCGGCTCACCGCCAGGATCGGCCCGACGATCGCCCCGGTCGGCTCGTTCAACAACGAGATCGGCCACCCGCTCACGGTGCTGAAGGCCGATGAGACCACCCGCTACCAGGTGCTGGAACTCAGCGCCAGGAACGTCGGGCACATCGCCGACCTGGCCCGCATCGCCCCGCCGAAGATCGGCGTGGTCCTCAACGTCGGGACCGCCCACCTGGGGGTCTTCGGCGGCAAGGAGGCGATCGCCAAGGCCAAGGGCGAGCTGGTGGAGGCGCTGCCGGCCGACGGCGTGGCCGTACTGAACGCCGACGACCCGCTGGTGGCCGCGATGGCCGAGCGCACCGCCGCCCGGGTCACCTGGTACGGCCGGGCCGAGTCCGCCGCCGTGCGGGCCGAGGAGGTGACCCTCGACGAGCGGGGCCGCGCCTCCTTCACGCTGCGGACCCCCTCCGGGGCGGCCCCCGTCACGCTGCGCCTGTACGGCGGGCACGCCGTCGAGAACGCCCTGGCCGCCGCGGCCGCCGCCTACGAGCTGGGCCTGCCGGTGGCCACCATCGCCGAGGAGCTCTCGCAGGCCGAGCCCCGCAGCCGCTGGCGGATGGAGGTCACCGACCGCGCCGACGGCGTCACCGTGATCAACGACGCCTACAACGCCAACCCCGACTCCATGCGCGCCGCCTTCGGCGCCCTGGACGCCCTGGCGGGCGCCCGCCGCCGCTTCGCCGTCGTCGCCTCCCTGCGCGAGCTGGGCCAGGAGAGCGACACCCTGAACGAGGGGGTGGGCCGCCTGGCCGGCGAGGCGGGCCTGACGGGCCTGATCGTCGTCGGCGGGAACGCCGGGCCGATCCTGACCGGCGCCCGCGCCGCCGCGGCCCGGCTGCCGGAGGGGGAGCGGCCCGTGGTGACCCACGCCCCCGACGTGGCGGCGGCCACCGCGGAGCTGCACGAGGTGCTCGCCTCCGGCGACGTGGTCCTGATCAAGGGACCGCGCGCCGCGGGGCTGGAACGCGTGGCCGAGGCGCTGCTCGGAGGTGACAGCCGGTGAGGGACATCCTCATCGCCTCGGCGGTCTCCCTGCTGCTGTCCATCTTCGGCACGCCGCTGGCGATCCGCCTGTTCTCCCGGCGCGGCTACGGCCAGAGCATCCGGGAGGAGGGGCCGTCCGGGCACCACGACAAGCGGGGCACCCCGACCATGGGCGGCACGGTGATCGTGATCGCCGCGCTGATCGGGTTCGCGTGCGCGCACCTGATGTCCTGGACCCCGCCCACGATCTCCGCGGTGCTGGTGCTGTTCCTGATGACGGGCCTGGGCGCGGTCGGCTTCCTCGACGACTTCATCAAGATCTACAAGCAGCGCAGCCTCGGCCTGCGCAGCGGCGCCAAGGCGCTCGGCCAGCTCATCGTCGGCGCGGTCTTCGCGGTCCTGGTGACCCGTTTCCCGGACGCCTACGACATCACCCCGGCCGAGACCCGGCTGTCGTTCCTACGGGACTTCGGGCCCTCGATCGGCCTCGTCGGGTTCACGATCTGGGTGCTCATCATGATCGTGGGCTTCTCCAACGCGGTGAACCTCACCGACGGCCTCGACGGCCTGGCCAGCGGCGCCACCGGCGCCGTGCTGGCCTCCTACATCCTGATCGGCAACTGGCAGCTCCGTAACAGCTGCACCGCCCAGCTCGGGCCGAACTGCTACTGGGTGCGCGACCCGCTGGACCTGGCGGTGGTCGCCGCGGCCGTGCTCGGCGCGCTCATCGGCTTCCTGTGGTGGAACGCCCCGCCCGCCAAGATCTTCATGGGCGACACCGGCTCGCTGGCCCTGGGCGGCGTCATCGCCGGTCTGGCCATCACCACCCGCACCCAGCTGCTGCTGATCATCCTGGCCGGCATGTGCGTGGTCATCACCACCTCGGTGATCGTCCAGGTCGGCTTCTTCAAGATGACCGGCAAACGGGTGTTCCGCATGGCCCCGCTCCAGCACCACTTCGAGCTGGCGGGCTGGGCGGAGACGACCATCGTGGTCCGGTTCTGGATCATCGCCGGTCTCTGCGCCGCCGCCGGGCTCGGCCTGTTCTACGTGGAGTGGGTGCCCAAGTAGCCCACAGCGGTCCACAGCGACCTGCGCCCGCCGGAACGCTCCTCCCAGTAAGGACCTGTCGTTCGAATGATCTGTGTTTTGGGTGCCGGTGTCTCCGGCGCCGCCGCCGCCCGGCTGCTGGCCCGGCGCGGCGAGCGGGTGGTCGTCCTGGAGGGAAGGGACGGGCCGCGGCAGCGAGCCGCCGCCGCGGAACTGGCCGAGGCCGGGGCCGAGGTGCGCTTCGGCGAGCCCGAGGAGGTCCCCGAGGGCACGTCCCTGATCGTCGCCACCGGCTGGCCGCCGCACCACCCGCTGCTGGTCCGCGCGGCCGAGGCGGGGATCGAGGTGATCGGCGAGGTCGAGCTGGCCTGGCGCCTGCGCCCCGCCGGCGCGGCGCCGTGGCTGGCGCTGACCGGCACCAACGGCAAGACCACCGCGGTGCGGATGCTCACCTCGATGCTGATCGCGGCCGGCCACAAGGCGCTGGCGGTCGGCAACGTGGGCGTCCCGGTGGTGGAGGCCGTGGCCGAGCCGTACGACGTGCTGGCGGTGGAGCTGTCCAGCTTCCAGCTGCACCGTTCGCCCGGGGTGGCGCCGCTGGCCGCCGCGGTGCTCAACCTCGCCCCCGACCACCTCGACTGGCACGGCTCCATGGAGGAGTACGCCAGGGCCAAGGGCGAGATCTTCGCCAGGGCCGGGACGGTCGTCTACAACGCCGACGACGAGTGGTCGGCCCGCCTGGCCGAGCCGTACCCCGGCGCGGTCGGCTTCACCCTCACCACGCCCCGGATCGGGCAGATCGGCGTGGTCGAGAACCTGCTGGTGGACCGGGCGTTCGTGGACGACCCCGTGCACGCCGCCGAGGAGCTGGCCACGCTGGAGGACGTGCGGCCCTTCGCGCCGCACAACGTCTCCAACGCGCTGGCCGCCGCCGCCCTGGCCAGGGCCTACGGGGTGCCCGCGGCGGCCGTACGGCAGGGGCTGAGCGACTTCGTCCCCGACCCGCACCGGATCGCGCACGTCGCCCGCGTGGGCGGGGTCGACTACGTCGACGACTCCAAGGCCACCAACCCGCACGCCGCCGCCGCGTCGCTGGCCGCCTACTCCTCGATCGTCTGGGTGGCCGGCGGGCAGCTCAAGGGCGCCGACGTCGAGGACCTGGTACGGCGGGCCGCCCCCCGGCTGCGCGGCGCGGTGCTCCTGGGCGCCGACCGCGAGCGGATCCGGCAGGCTCTGGCGCGACACGCCGAGAACGTCCCCGTGGTCGAGGTGGCCGGGCAAGACACTGGGGTCATGGACCGTGTCGTCGTCGAAGCCGCCAGGCTCGCCACCCCCGGAGACACCGTGCTGCTGGCCCCGGCCGGCGCCTCCCTGGACATGTTCACCGGATACCCGGCCCGCGGGGAGGCGTTCGCGCGGGCCGTGCGCCGTCTGGCGGACCCGGACCCGGACCCCGAGGCGGGCGGCGGACGGGGCGGAGAGTGACCGCCGGCGCCGAACAGGCGCAGGCCGCTCCCGCGGCGGAGCTCAGGAGCGGCCTGACCCGCCTGCGCGAGCTGCTCGGGCGCCCGCTGCTCTCCTACCACCTGCTGCTGGGCGTCAGCGCGCTGCTGATGGCGCTGGGGCTGATGATGGTGCTGTCGGCCTCCAGCGTCGAGGCGCTGCAGGAGGTCGGCGACCCGTTCTACTGGTTCTTCAAGCAGTCGATCTCGGCCTCGCTGGGGATCCCCATCATGTGGATCTGCTCCCGGCTGCCGGTGCGCTTCTTCCGGCTGGCCGGCTATCCGCTGATGGCGCTGTCCATCATCGGCCTGACGATCGTGCTGTTCGTCGGCACCTCCCAGCTCGGCGCCCAGCGCTGGATCGACCTCGGGCCGATCTACCTGCAGCCGTCCGAGCCCGCCAAGCTGGGCCTGCTGCTGTGGGGGGCCGACCTGCTGGCGCGCAAGGCGCGCAACGGCAGGATCGAGTGGCGCCACCTGTTCATCCCGCTGATGCCGGGCACCGCGCTCATGGCCCTGCTGGTCATGCTGGGAAGCGACCTCGGCACCACGATCATCCTGATGGCGATCTTCCTGGCGCTGCTGTGGGTGGTCGGGGCGCCGCTGAAGCTGTTCGGCGGGATCCTGGGGGTGGCGACGCTCGCCACCATCGTGATGATCAGCACCGAGGGCTACCGCTCCGACCGGATCGAGGGCTGGCTCCGGCCGTGGGCCAACGCCCAGGGCACCGGCTACCAGGCGGTGCAGGGGCAGATCGCGATGGGCAGCGGCGGCTGGTTCGGGCTCGGCCTGGGCTCCAGCCGGGCGAAGTGGAGCTGGATCCCGCACGCCGAGAGCGACTTCATCTTCGCCATCCTCGGCGAGGAGCTCGGCCTGATGGGCACGCTCGTCGTGGTCACCCTGTTCGGCCTGGTCGGCTACGCCGGGCTCCGGGTCGCCACCCGGGTCAAGGACCCGTTCGTCCGGCTCGCCTCGGCCGCCGCGGTGGCCTGGATCACCGGCCAGGCCATCGTCAACATCGGCGCGGTCATCGGCGTGCTGCCCATCACCGGCATCCCGCTGCCGCTGGTCTCCTACGGCGGGTCGTCGCTGCTGCCGACCCTGGCCACGCTCGGAATGCTGCTGTCGTTCGCCAAGCACGAACCCGGGGCGCGCGAGGCTCTCGCCGCCCGTGGCCCCGGACCGGCGGCTCGGGCTCTAAGCTGGCTTGGCCTGGGCGCCCGGGGATCGACGCGGCGGCCGGGTCCCCCAAGACGATGAGTTCGACGACATAAGCGAAAGGACCGACCTGATGAGAGTGGTCCTCGCCGGCGGCGGTACGGCCGGTCACATCGAACCGGCCCTGGCCCTGGCCGACGCGCTGCGGCAACTGGATCCGAACATCGGGATCACCTGTCTCGGCACCGAGCGGGGCCTGGAGACGCGGCTGGTCCCCGCTCGCGGATACGAGCTGCAGCTCGTGCCCGCCGTACCCCTGCCCCGCTCGATCACCCCCCAGCTGCTGACCGTGCCGGGGCGCCTGGCGGGCGCCATCAACACGGCCGCGCAGATCATGGACCGGGTGCGGGCCGACGTCCTGGTCGGCTTCGGAGGCTACGTGGCGACCCCCGCCTACCTGGCCGCCCGGCGGCGCGGCGTGCCGATCGTGGTGCACGAGGCCAACCCCCGGCCCGGCCTGGCCAACCGTCTCGGCGCCCGGCTGACCGACCACGTGTTCACCGGTCACCTGGAGACGCCCCTGCCCAAGGCCGAGCACATCGGCATCCCGCTGCGGCGCGAGATCGTCGGGCTGGACCGGCTGTCCATGGGCGACAAGGCCCGCTCCTGGTTCGGCCTGGAGGCCGACCTGCCCACGCTGCTGATCACCGGCGGCTCCCAGGGCGCGCGCTCGCTCAACCAGGCGGCCCTGGCCGCGGCCCCGGCGCTGCGCCAGGCCGGCATCCAGGTGCTGCACGTCATCGGGCCGAAGAACACCCTGGAGCAGGAGCCCCCGCCCGGCGACCCGCAGTACGTCGTGCTGCAGTACGTCGACCGGATGGACCTGGCCTACGCCGCCGCCGACTTCGCGCTGTGCCGCAGCGGCGCCATGACGTGCGCCGAGCTGACGGCGGTGGGCCTGCCGGCGGCCTACGTCCCCCTGCCGCACGGCAACGGCGAGCAGCGGCTCAACGCCGCGCCGATCGTGCAGGCGGGCGGCGGGATCATGGTCGACGACGCCGATCTGAGCCCCGACTGGATCATCCGGAACGTCCTGCCGATCCTGTCCGACCCCGAGCGCGTGGTCGCCATGTCGGAGGCCGCGGCCCGGATGGGACGCAAGGACGCCGACACGGCGCTCGCCAGGCGGGTGCTCCAGGTCGCGGCGCAGGGGAGGGGTTGAGGATGGACGGAGGACGAGGAGCGGTGAGCGGCCGATGAGTCTGGTCAAGTTGGTGGATCCTGTCGCGGCCGAGGAGCTCGGGCGGGTCCACTTCATCGGGATCGGCGGGGCCGGGATGTCCGGCATCGCCCGCATCCTGCTCAAGCGGGGGGTCCAGGTCTCCGGCAGCGACGCGCGCGGCTCCGACATGGTGATCGCCCTGCGCGAGCTGGGCGGCGTCGTCCACATCGGCCACGCGGCCTCGAACATCAAGAACGTGGACACCGTCGTGGTCTCGACCGCGATCCGCGACTCCAACCCGGAGCTGGGCGAGGCGCTGCGGCAGGGCCTGCGGGTGATCCCCCGGGCCGCGGCGCTGGCCTCGGTCATGTCCGGCCGGGTCGCGGTGGCGGTGGCGGGCACGCACGGCAAGACCACCACCACCTCGATGCTCACGGTGGCGCTGCAGAGCTGCGGCGCCGACCCCTCCTACTGCGTGGGCGGCCAGCTGGTCACCACCGGCCTGGGCGCCGACGAGGGCACGGGCGAGGTGTTCGTCGCCGAGGCCGACGAGAGCGACGGCTCCTTCCTCATGCTCGCCCCCGACATCGCGGTGGTGACCAACGTCGAGCCCGACCACCTGGACAACTACGGCGACCCGCGCGCGGTCTACGACAGCTTCGCCCGGTTCGTCGAGCGGATCGGCACGACGCTGGTGGTCTGCCTCGACGACCCCGGATCGGCCGAGCTCGTCCCGCAGGCCCGGGCGCGCGGTCTGAAGGTCATCACCTACGGCGAGACCGAGGAGGCCGACCTCCAGGTGACCGGCATCGCCCCCGACGGGATGGGGATCTCCTTCGAGATCCGCGGTCAGGGACGGGTCAGGCTGGCGGTCCCCGGCCGTCACAACGCCCTCAACGCCGCCGCGGTCATCGCCGTGGCCGCGGAGCTGGGCGTGCCCTTCGAGGCGATCCGCGAGGGGCTGGCCGCCTTCACCGGGGCCAAGCGGCGCTTCGAGGCCAAGGGCGAGGCCGGGGGAGTGGCGGTCTTCGACAGCTACGCCCACCACCCCACCGAGCTGGCCGCCGACCTGCGCGCCGCGCGGGACGTGGTGGCCTCCTTCTCCGGATCGGGCCGGGTCATCGCCGTCTTCCAGCCGCACCTGTACTCCCGCACCCGGTTCTTCGCCGAGGAGTTCGGCACGGCCCTGGGCCTGGCGGACGAGGCGATCGTGCTGGACGTCTACGGCGCCCGGGAGGATCCCGAGCCCGGCGTCTCCGGAGCCCTGGTGGCGGGCAAGGTGCCGCTCCCGGCCGAGCAGGTCGCCTACGCCCCGCTGCGCGAGGAGGTCCCGGCCCTGGTGGCCGGCCGGGCGCGGCCCGGCGACATCGTCCTGACCATGGGCGCCGGCGACGTGACCGAGCTGGGGCCCCGGATCGTCGCGGAGCTGTCCGACCGGTGACCGTGAGGGCCGGGCGCGTGAGGGGGATGCGATGACCTGGACCGAGGACGGCCCGGAGGCGGGGGAGGCCCGGCGGGGCGCGTCGACGCGGGACCGCGGTCTCCGGGCCCCCGGACGGGGGAAGGGCGGCCCGCGGTCCCCGGACCGGGAGGAGGACGGCTCCGGGCCTCTAAGGCGCGACGCCGCCGGAGCCCCGGGACGTGACACCTCCGGGGCCGTGGGGCGTGAGGCTTCCGGGTCTGCGGGGCGCGACGTTTCTGAGGCTGCAGGGCGTGAGGCTTCCGGGTCTGCGGGGCGCGACGCTTTTGAGACCGCGGGGCGCGATGCCGCCGGAGCCTCGGGGAGTGACACCTCCGGGTCTGCGGGGCGCGATGCCGGCCGGCGGTCCGCCGGGCGGGCCGCGCGGCGCGGTGGCGGGGTGTGGCGCACCGCCTTCCTGGCGCTGCTGACCGTGGGGGTCGTGGGCACCGCCGCCTGGCTGGTCTTCGTCTCCCCGGTGCTCGGTGTCCGGGAGATCCGGGTGGTGGGCAACGTGGACGTCCCCGCCCCGCAGATCCGGCAGGCGGCGGGCGTCGCCGACGGCACGCCCCTGGCCACCGTGGACGTCGCCGAGGTGCGCGACCGGGTCGCCGCGATCCGGCAGATCGAGTCGGTACGGGTCGGCCGCGGCTGGCCCGGCACGCTGGAGATCGCGGTCGTCGAGCGGGAGCCGATAGCGGTGATGCCGGTGGGCGGCAAGGTCGCGCTGGTCGACCGGTACGGCGTGGTGACCGAGATCAGGGCGGTCACGCCGCCGGCCCTGCCGGTGCTGCGACTGAGCCGGCCGGGCGATCCCGCCTCGACGGCGGCGCTGGCCGTGGTCGACGCGCTGCCGCCGGAACTGGCCGCCCGGGTCGCGGAGGTGATCGCGCCCACCGCCGAGACGGTCTCGCTGCGCCTGCGCGACGGCCGCTCGGTGCTGTGGGGCGGGCGCGACCGCCCCGCCGACAAGGCCAGAATCCTCACTACGCTGCTGAAACGCCCCGCGGACACCTATGATGTGAGCTCGCCGGACGTTGTGACGGTGCGGTGAGCGCGGCTTCCGCGGCGCCCTGCGGGCGCCCACGCGGGACCTCTGGCGAAAAGGACAGGCTGCGACACGCCGGGCGCACTTGCGGCGCGGTTAGTTGACCCGCCCGGAGCGTAGCTCCTACTGTCCGTATCAATCCTCAGGTTGACATAAATCTAAATCTCAACTTGAGGTTGAGGGTTGAGAAAACGACGGCACGACCCCGTGCCGCATGAAATTGCAAGTCAACGAGCGGAAAGGCCCCTCGTCGTGGCAGCACCGCAGAACTACCTCGCGGTCATCAAGGTTGTAGGAATCGGCGGAGGCGGAGTCAACGCCGTCAACCGGATGATCGAGGAGGGACTCAAGGGCGTCGAGTTCATCGCCATCAACACCGACGCCCAGGCGCTGCTCATGAGTGACGCCGACGTCAAGCTGGATGTCGGGCGCGAGCTCACCCGCGGTCTCGGCGCGGGGGCCAACCCCGAGGTCGGCCGCAAGGCGGCTGAGGATCACCGCGAGGAGATCGAAGAGGTCATCAAGGGCGCCGACATGGTGTTCGTGACGGCCGGGGAGGGCGGTGGCACGGGCACCGGCGGCGCCCCGGTGGTGGCGAACATCGCACGGTCCCTGGGCGCCCTGACCATCGGCGTGGTGACCCGGCCCTTCAGCTTCGAGGGCCGCCGCAGGGCGATGCAGGCCGAGGCCGGCATCGAGACGCTGCGCGCGGAGGTCGACACCCTCATCGTGATCCCGAACGACCGGCTGCTGTCGATCTCCGACCGCCAGGTGAGCGTGCTGGACGCCTTCAAGGCGGCCGACCAGGTGCTGCTCTCCGGTGTCCAGGGCATCACGGACCTCATCACCACCCCGGGTCTGATCAACCTCGACTTCGCCGACGTGAAGTCGGTCATGTCCGACGCGGGCTCGGCGCTGATGGGCATCGGTCACGCCCGCGGCGACGACCGCTCGGTCGCGGCGGCGGAGATGGCGGTCTCCAGCCCGCTGCTGGAGGCCAGCATCGACGGCGCCCACGGCGTGCTGCTGTCGATCGCCGGCGGTTCCGACCTCGGCCTGTTCGAGATCAACGAGGCGGCCCAGCTCGTCTCCAACGCGGCGGCGCCGGACGCCAACATCATCTTCGGTACGGTCATCGACGACGCCCTCGGCGACGAGGTGCGGGTCACGGTGATCGCGGCCGGGTTCGACGACCCGCCCGCGGGCAGCAAGGCCGCCGCCCCGCAGGCGGCCGCCCGCCCGCAGACCGCCCGCCCGGCGACCCCGCCCCCGGTGGCGGCCCGCCCGTCGACCCCGACGGTGAAGAGCGAGGTCCGGCCCGAGCCGAGGACCGCGCAGGCCGCCGCGCCCCCGCCGGTGCGCACGGTCGCGCCGCCGCCCCCTCCGGTCACCCCGCCGCCTCCTCCGGTCACTCCGATGACGTCCGCGCCCGCTCCGCAGGCCGAGCCCCAGCCCGTCCCGCAGCCGCAGCCGGCCCCGCCGGTGGAGCAGCAGCCGGAGCCGCAGCGTGCCGAGGAGCCCGCGGCCCCGCCGGTGTCTATCCCGCGGCCCACGCCCGAGCCGCCGCAGCCGACCCCGATCCCCGCACGGCTCCCCGACCCCGGCCGCAGGACCCGGGTGATCTTCGAGGAGCAGGAGGAAGAGCTGGACGTACCGGACTTCCTGAAGTGATATTGCTCACGGCGGGGCGGGTGCCGACCCGGTCTGTCGTGGGCGTCACAATGGTTTCCGCCTGTTTGTCTGCATTCGAGCGGCGGAGACGTGACGGAAGAGAAGCGACGGGACCAGATCGCGGCCGCTCTGGCCGAAGTCGAGGCGAGCATCGCCGAGGCGTGCCGGGCGGCCGGCCGTGCCCGCGAGGAGGTGACCCTCGTCGCGGTGACCAAGACCTATCCGGCCTCCGACGTGCGGATCCTGGCCGATCTCGGGATCCGGCACGTGGGCGAGAACCGCGACCAGGAGGCCGCGGTCAAGGCGCACGAGTGCGCGGATCTCGGCCTCACCTGGCACTTCGTCGGGCAGTTGCAGACCAACAAGGCCCGTTCCGTGGTCGGCTACGCCGATGTCGTGCACTCGGTGGACCGCCCGCGCCTGGTCGAGGCGCTCAGCCGGGAGGCGGTCAGGGCGGGGCGCGAGGTCACCTGCCTGGTGCAGGTCGCGCTGGACGACGACCCCGGGCGGGGCGGCGCCCGGCAGGCGGATACGGCGGCCGTGGCCGACGTCGTGGCCGGCGCCCCCGGGCTCCGGCTGGGCGGGGTGATGGCCGTGGCGCCGCTGGGCGAGGATCCCGCCAGGGCGTTCGCACGCCTGCGGGACATCGCCGAGTCGGTGCGCGCCGCCCACCCCGGCGCCGGGATCATCTCGGCGGGGATGAGCGGCGACATGGCCGAGGCGGTGGCCAACGGCGCGACACACCTGCGGGTCGGTACGGCGTTGCTCGGTCGTCGCAAGCCCTTAGTCAGGTAATGTCCCTTCAAGTGGGCCTTGGCGTTCACGTGTCCCGGACAGTGGTCGATCGGCGGTGGGCTGCAAGGGGGGAAGGCTGCCACCCCGAGCCAATCGGAGTAAGGCGGAGGAAGAAGTAGCGATGGCCGGCGCGATGCGCAAGATGGCGGTCTACCTCGGTCTTGTCGAGGACGACCGCTACGAGAGATACGACGCCTACTCCGACGACGAGTACGACGAGTTCGACGACTCGCGGCGTGGGAACGACGAGCGGCCTGGCACGGTCCACGACCGCGAGGAGGACACCGACGCCGGGGTCCCGGCGCCCAGGCCCGCGACGGCCGTCCTGGAGCGCCGTACGACCGATCTGGCGCGCATCACCACCCTCCACCCGCGCACCTACAACGAGGCGCGGACGATCGGCGAGCACTTCCGGGACGGCACTCCGGTCATCATGAATCTGACCGAGATGGTCGACAGCGACGCCAAGAGACTTGTCGATTTCGCGGCAGGTCTGGTCTTTGGCCTACACGGGAGCATCGAACGTGTTACCAACAAGGTGTTCCTGTTGTCCCCTGCCAATGTCGAGGTGACCGCCGAGGACAAGGCCAGAATCGCGGAACGCGGGTTCTTCAACCAGAGTTAGAGTGCCACTATGCACATCGAGTCGAAGCTCACCCCGTCCTTCCGGGGAAGGCGGACCGGGACGGAGGCAGGGCGACAGCGTGGAGATCGTTAGCGGGATCCTGGTCTTTGTCCTGTCCCTGTACCTCGTTCTGCTGATCGGCAGGATGATCTTTGAGACGGTTCAGGCGTTCGCACGCCAGTGGCGCCCCACGGGGGTCGTCCTGGTCCTGGCGGAGGCCATATACACGGTCACCGACCCACCTCTCAAGTTCCTCCGCCGTTTCATTCCGCCACTCCGGTTGGGTACGGTTGCCTTTGACCTAAGCTTCACAGTGCTCTTCATTGTGGTCTTGGTCTTGATCCAACTCGTGTCCGCGCTTCAACCTAGTTGATCGGGTACCGTCCCTCCGGACAGACTCCAAGCGCGCCAAGGAGACCGAAATGCCGCTGACACCCGCTGACGTGCGGAACAAGCAGTTCAGTACGACCAGGCTCAGGCCGGGCTACGACGAAGAGGAGGTCGACGCCTTCCTCGACGAGGTCGAGTCCGAGCTGGACCGTCTCATTCAGGAGAATGAGGAGCTCCGCGCCAAACTGGCGGAGTGCATGCGGGGCAAGGTGCCCGGCGGGATGGGCATGGCCATGGCGCCGGCGCCCGTCACCGAGCCCAAGCCCGAGATGATGATGCCCCCGCAGCCGGAGCCGATGCGGGCCCCGGAGCCGGTGCAGCAGCAGCCCGTCCCCGTCGGCATGGGCATGCCCCCGGCCGAGGACAACATGGACACCGCGGCCCGCGTGCTCGCCCTGGCCCAGCAGACGGCCGACCAGGCGATCGCCGACGCCCGCCGGGAGGCGGACGAGACGGTGACCCGCGCCCGCCGCGAGGCCGACGACATCCTCGGCAAGGCCCGCCGCCAGGCCGAGCAGGTCATCGGCGACGCCCGCGCCCGCGCCGAGACGCTGGAGCGCGACGCGCAGGAGCGCCACCGCCAGGCCATGGGCTCGCTGGTGCAGAACCGCGACGAGCTCGAGCGCAAGGTCGAGGAGCTGCGCTCCTTCGAGCGGGAGTACCGCAGCCGCCTCAAGCTCTACCTGGAGAACCAGCTGGCCGAGCTCAACGTGGCCGCCGAGGGCAGCGGAGGCTTCCCGATCGTGGGCGGCCCGGTGGGCGGGCCTCCGGCCATGTCCCACGCCGCCGCGCCCGGAGCGCAGCAGCCCCTGCAGGGCGGTCCCGCCAACCCGTTCGGCGGAGAGCCGCAGCACCCCGGAGCCTTCCAGGGTGCCGACGGTCCGCACAACGACCGCCGCTAAGGTCCGGGTCATTCCTGTTTGACCCGTACCCAGGAGTTCCTCTGTGATCCTCATCAGCGCTGGTTTGGTCCTGACGGCCGTCGTCCTGCTCATCGCGGGGGTCGTGCTGGCCAAGCCCTTTCTGGTCATGTGGTCGATCGCGGTCAGTGTCCTGTCCGCGGTCTTCCTGGTGATCGGGGCGTTGTTGCGACGCCATGAGCTGTTCCCCGGCAAAAGCAGCGCCGGGACGGCTCCGCCGCTCCCCTACGGGGGACCGGCGACGGCCGGGCCGATGCCCGCGCCGCACATGGCGGCCTCCCACCAGCACCGCGCACCGGGGGGTCCGCCCGTGCCGGCTCCGCCCGGCATGGGGCAGACGGTCCCCGCCGTGGGACGCACGCCGTCCGCGGCGACCGGACCACGTCCCGTCCCGGCGGCCGGACCGGCCTCCGCCACGCGGCAGGGCGTCCTGGACGCCGACGCGATCGTGCTGGTGATCCCCGGCCGCAGGCGTTACCACGTCGCCGGGTGCCGACAGCTGGCCGGCAGGGAGCACGAGGAGCTCACCCACGAGGAGGCGCGTGAGGAGGGCTTCACGCCCTGCACCACCTGCCTGCCCGAGTTCACCGCCGGGGCCCAGGACACCCCCGTCCGCGCCCAGGAGCCCGCCCGGCCCCAGGGCGTCCGTGAGCCCGGCCCCGCCGAGTCCCGCTCCCAGGCCTTCGGGGAGCCCGGTTCCACCGCTGCCGAACTCCGGCAGGTCCCCGGGGAGTCCGGTCCCGCCGAGTCCCGGCCCCAGACCTTCGGGGAGCCCGGCTCCGCCACCGCCGAACCGGCCGCCCACGAGGCCACCGCCCGGTTCAGTCCCCCGTACGGGCCCGTCACCCCGGCCGCCCGGCGCCCCGGCGCCCAGACCCCCGCGCCGTCCGAGGCGGTCACCTCCTCTCAGCAGGCCGGTGCCGTACCCCCTCCCCAGCCGTCCGGGACCTCCGGCGCCGGCGCCTCCGAGCAGTCGCAGCCCGGCTCCTGGGCGTTCACGCCCGCCACGCAGGGTTCCGCGTCGCCCGACGCCCCGGAGCCCGAGACACCGGTCGCCCGGCCGTACGTCCACAGACCCGAATCGGCGGACGAGACCCCGAAGGAGCCGCCGCGCTCCCAGGAGCCGGCGAGCCCCTCCGCCTCCCCGTCGTTCCCGGTCCAGACGCCCGCGTCGTCACCCGCACCGGCCACGGAGGACCCCGGGGCCACCAGCTGGTTCAGCCGGGACCTCGTACCGCCCCCGGCGTCCGCACCGCAGCCGCCGGCCACGCCGGAACCCGCGGTGACGCCGGAGCCCGAGGCGGCCCCGGCCGCTGAGGACTCCACGGACCCGGCCGAGCCCGCGACCGCCGAGCCGGCCGTGGAGCCGGAGAGCCCCGCCGCGCGGGAACGCACGGCGGCGGAAGTCACCTCAGAAGATCAGCAAGACCCCACCGAGCCGGTGGGGCCGACCGGGATCGTGCCCGGGCGCGCCGGGCAGCCGGTGCCGGTCGGCCCCACCTCTGGGACCACGGACGCCCCGGCGGCGGCCGAGGCGTCCCCCGCCGAGGAGGAGGCTCCCCGGCGGAGTCCCGCTTCCGCACCGGAGGTTTCCGAGCAGGCTTCTCCCGCCCGGGAGGAGACGCTCGCCGAGACCCTGGCCGAGGACGACACGGACACCCCGCCCGAGGGCATTCCGGTCGTCAAGCCCGCCGAGCCGCCGCAGGACGAGGCGCACACCTCCCCCGAGGGGATCCCCGCCGTCCCGGCCGAGCCCTCCCCGGACACGGTGAAGGTCATCGCGGGCACCCGCCGCTTCCACAGCTCCGCCTGCCCCCTCATCAAGGGCGTGGACGACGGCGGCATCGAGACCATGTCCCGGGCCGAGGCCGAAGAAGCCGGCCTGAGCAGCTGCTCGGTCTGCGAGGGCACCACCCCCTGACCGGCCGCCCGCCGCCCACGGCGCCGGGCCTCGCCGTACCCCGTCCCGCCGTACCGGCGTGAGGTGGTGTGCCCTGTCGGCGCGAGAACGGCTCGGTCTGTGCGGGGCGGCACCCCGGTCGTCGTCCACGGCGTGGGGGTCCTGCCGTGCAGATGAGGAAGGGCCCCGGGGAGAGATTCCTCCGGGGCCCTTCGCCGGTGGGGTCAGGCGGTGGTACGGCGGAGCTGGAAGGTGAGGCCGAGGTCGGGGTCCTGGTGGGACGGGACGTCCTCGGCGGTCCCCTCGGTGACGGACTGGGCGAGGACCTCGTCGGCCACGGTGCCGCCCTGGGTGCGCAGGGCCTCGGCCAGGTCGGCGTCGGCGGTGGACCACCACAGGTCGATCCGGTCGGTGATGGACAGGCCCGTGGACTTGCGGGCCTCCTGGACCAGCCTGATCACGTCGCGGATCAGGCCCGCCCGGCGCAGCTCGTCGGTGATGGCCAGGTCGAGGGCGACCGTCTCGCCGGTGCCGGTGTCGACGGCCCCGGTCTCCACCGCCCAGCCGGACTTCGGCTGCTCGGTGACGATCACGTCCTCGGCGGTCAGCTCGACCGTGCCCAGCTCGCCCGCCTCCAGCGAGACCGGCGACCCGCTCCGCAGGGTGCGGGCCAGCTCACCGGGGTCGGCGGCGGACACGGCGGCGGCCACCAGCTTCGTCTGCGACCCGAACCGCTTGCCCAGCGCCCGGAAGTTGGGCTTGACCGTGAAGGAGACCAGGTCGGCCGAGAAGCCCGACAGGTCCTCCAGAGCCTGGACGTTGAGCTCGTCGGCGATCAGCTCGCGCAGCTCGGCGGAGAGCCCGGCCCAGCCGGGGGCGCCGACCAGGGCGCGGCCGAGCGGCTGGCGGGTCTTGACCCCGCTGGAGGCGCGGGCCGAGCGGCCCAGCTCCACCAGGCGGCGCACCAGCGCCATCTGCTCCGACAGCGCCGGGTCCAGCAGGGCGGAGTTCGTCTCCGGCCAGCCGGTCAGGTGGACCGAGACGGGGCTGTCGTCCCCGCGGAGCACGTCCCAGACGTAGTCGGTGGTGAACGGCACCACCGGCGCCATCAGGCGGGTGACGGTCTCCAGGCACTCGTACAGGGTGGCGAAGGCCGAGACGTCGCCCGACCAGAACCGGCGGCGGGAGCGCCGCACGTACCAGTTGGACAGGTCGTCGAGGAACTCGGCCAGGCGCCGTCCCACCCGGGCGGTGTCGAACTCGTCCATCGAGGCGGTGACCTCGGCCACCGTCCGGTGCAGCTCGGCCAGCGCCCAGCGGTCGATCAGCGGGCGCTCGCCGTACGCCGGGGCCTGGCCGAGCATGGACGGGCCCCAGGACTCGGCGCCGGCGTACAGCGTGAAGAACGAGACGGTGTTCCAGTAGGTCAGCAGGACCTTGCGGACGATCTCCTCCAGGGCCGCGTGACCGACCCGGCGGGCCGCCCAGGGCGAGCCGGAGCAGGCCATGAACCAGCGCAGGGCGTCGGCGCCGTGCTGGTCCATCAGCGGCATCGGCTGCAGCACGTTGCCCAGGTGCTTGCTCATCTTGCGGCCGTCCTCGGCCAGGATCAGGCCCAGGCACAGCACGTTCTCGTAGGAGGAGCGGCCGAAGACCAGCGTGCCGACCGCCATGAGCGAGTAGAACCAGCCGCGGGTCTGGTCGGTGGCCTCGCAGATGAACTGCGCCGGGTAGGCCTTCTGGAGCATCTCGCCGTTCTGGTACGGCGCGCCCCACTGGGCGAACGGCATCGAACCCGAGTCGTACCAGGCGTCGATCACGTCGGGCACGCGGCGCGCCTCGGCCCCGCAGGAGGGGCAGGGCAGCGCGACGTCGTCGACGTAGGGCCGGTGCGGGTCGAGCCCGGAGACGTCCTGGCCGGACAGCTCGCTCAGCTCGGCCAGCGAGCCGACGCAGGTGATGTGCGACTCGTCGGCGGAGCAGACCCACAGCGGGAGCGGGGTGCCCCAGTAGCGGGAGCGCGACAGCGACCAGTCGACGTTGTTGCGCAGCCACTCGCCGAAGCGGCCCCACTTGATCGTCTCGGGATACCAGCTGGTCTTCTCGTTCTCGGCGAGGAGCTGGTCCTTGATCGCGGTGGTGCGGATGTACCAGGCGGGCAGGGCGTAGTACAGCAGCGCGGTGTGACAGCGCCAGCAGTGCGGGTAGCTGTGCTCGAAGTGGCTGCCCCGGTACAGCAGGCCGCGCTCGCGCAGGTCCGCGGTCAGGCCCTCGTCGGCGTCCTTGAAGAACTGCCCGCCGACCATCGGGACGCTCTCCAGGAAGCGGCCGTCCGGGCCGATCGGGTTGACCACCGGCAGGCCGTAGCGCTTGCAGGTCGTCATGTCGTCGGCGCCGAAGGCGGGCGCCTGGTGGACCAGGCCGGTGCCGTCCTCGGTGGTGACGTAGTCGCCGAGCACCACGTAGTGCGCGCCGGGGATGTCGACCAGCTCGAACGGCCTGCGGTAGGCGGTGTGCTCCAGCTCGGCGCCCTGGAAGGTGGCCAGCACCTCGGCGTCCTCGCCCAGCGCGGCGTGCAGCAGCGGCGCGGCCACGACCAGCACCTCCTCGGACCCGGCCGGGCGCGCCGCGACGTAGGTCACCTCGGGGTGCACGGCCACCGCCGTGTTGGACACCAGCGTCCAGGGCGTGGTGGTCCAGATCAGCAGGGAGGCGCCCAGCTCGGCCAGCGGGCCGGAGACGACGGGCATGCGGACGTAGACCGACGGGCTGGAGACGGTCTCGTAGCCGCCGGGCTGGCCCAGCTCGTGGTCGGACAGGCCGGTGCCGCAGCGCGGGCAGTACGGGGTGATCCGGAAGTCGCGGAACAGCAGGCCCTTGTCGAAGATCGTCTTGAGCGACCACCAGACGGACTCGACGTAGGAGGGGTCCATCGTGCGGTAGGCCTGGGACAGGTCGATCCAGTAGCCCATCCGCTCGGTCATCTCTTCGAAGGCGTCCACGTGCCGCAGCACCGACTCGCGGCACCGGGCGTTGAACTCGGCGATGCCGTACGCCTCGATGTCCTTCTTGCCCGACAGGCCGAGCTCTTTCTCGATCCCGACCTCGACGGGCAGGCCGTGGCAGTCCCAGCCGGCCTTGCGGGGCACGCTGTAGCCCTGCATGGACTTGTAGCGGGGGAAGACGTCCTTGAAGACGCGGGCCTCGACGTGGTGGACGCCGGGCATGCCGTTGGCCGTGGGCGGGCCCTCGTAGAAGACCCAGGTGGGACCGCCGGCGTTCTGCTCAACCGAGCGCTCGAAGACCTTGGCGTCCCTCCAGCGCTCGAGCACCTCGTGCTCGATCGCGGGCAGGTCGACCTGTGCGGGAAGGGGTCGGAAACGGGCGGACATCGGGACGGAACCTCCACGCTGGCACGGGCACTGGCGTGGAGGGACGAGACCTCGCGGCCCCGCGGTACCACCCTCCTTGACCCCCGCACGGCGGAGGCCCTCTTCCTTCTCGGTCGCTGCCGGGTCTACTGGGCCGCTGGATTCCGTTGGATTCCCGGCCGTTCTTCCGGCGGCTCAGGGGTGATCTTCTCTCCGGGCCCCGCCCCGGGCTCGCACCGTCCCCGGGTCGCTCCTGCGAGGGGGATCGGAGGTACTCGTCCCCATCAACGCCTTGCGAACTCAAACGATAACGCACACACGGCGCCGGAGGCTTCCCGATATCGGGGCGTCGGACGGAATGAGATGAAAGAGAGGGGATAGTACGGGATTAGTAAACAGACCGGTGTGGCGTTTGCCGTTTTGTTATCGGCGACCTAAGCTGCCCGCACCGTTTACCGCCCGGGTAGGGGTCCGATCGAGTGAGGAGGCCGACATGGCCACGACCGTACGCGCAGATAAGAGCGCGGTAGTGCCGGCACAGAACGGTCCCACCGTAATCTGGACGGCGGAGGAGCTGGCGGAGGTCCGCGAGCGGCTGTCCGCGGAGATCGGGGAGCTCACCGCCGAGATCGCCAGGGCGGAGTCGGAGATCGCCTCCAACGACGTCACCGACGGCGCCGGCGACGACCAGGCCGACGCCGGGGCCAGGACCTATCAACGCGAACGCGAGATCGCCCTTACTCTGAATGCGCGCGACTTGGTCGCGCAGAATGAGCGAGCGATCGCCCGGATCGACGCGGGGACCTACGGAGTGTGCGAATCGTGCCACCAGCCGATCGGCAAGGAGCGCCTGCAGGCGTTCCCGAGGGCGACGCTGTGCGTGGCCTGCAAGCAGCGGGAGGAGCGCCGCTGAGCGGTGAGGCGGAGGGCGGGGAGGCCCCGGCCGCCCCGCTCCCGGCGCGGCGGATCGCCGTGCTGGCGACGATCGTCCCGATCGTCTACGTGCTCGACCTGGTCACGAAGACGATCGTGTTGCAGACGCTGGAGGACCGCGATCCGCTGGTCCTCATCCCCGGGTTCCTGCAGTTCAGGGTGATCTTCAACTCCGGGGCCGCGTTCAGCATCGGCGCCGGGATGACGATCGTCTTCACGTTCGTGGCGGCCGGGGTGGTGATCGCGATCCTGCGCACGGCGCGCAACCTGCGGAGCCTGCCGTGGGCGATCACGCTGGGCCTGCTGCTGGGCGGGGCGCTGGGCAACCTGACCGACCGCGTCTTCCGCTGGCCCTCGGGCTTCGGGCGGCCCTCGCCGTTCCAGGGGCACGTGGTCGACTTCATCGAGACCTTCCCCGGCCACTTCCCGGTCTGGAACGTCGCCGACGCCTCGATCGTCTGCGGGGGGATCCTCGCCGTCCTGCTGGCCTGGCGGGGCTACCAGATCGACGGAACGCACGACACCGGGCAGAAGGAGCACAAGGACCGGAAGGGGCGCGAGAGCGATGGCTGAGCGACGGAGCCTGCCGGTTCCCAACGGGCTGGAGGGTGAGCGCCTCGACGCCGCGCTGTCACGCCTGTTCGGACTGTCCCGCACCCGCGCCGCCGAACTGATCGCCTCCGGCGACGTGCTGGTGGACGGCTCACCCGCCGCCAAGTCCGACCGGGTGCAGGGCGGCGAGTGGCTGGACGTCGTCCTGCCGCCCCCGCCCACCGCGCCCATGCCGGTGGCCGAGCCGATCCCCGGGATGGCGATCGTCTACGAGGACGACGACATCGTGGTCGTCAACAAGCCCGTCGGCGTGGCCGCCCACCCCACCACCGGCTGGACCGGGTCCACCGTGATCGGCGGCCTGCTGGGCGCCGGGCACCGGGTGGCCACCAGCGGCGCCGCCGAGCGTCAGGGCATCGTGCACCGGCTGGACGCCAACACCACCGGCGCGATGGTCGTGGCCAAGAGCGAGCACGCCTACTCCCACCTGAAGCGGGCCTTCAAGGAACGCACCGTGGACAAGCGCTACCACGCGCTGGTCCAGGGCCACCCCGACCCGCTGCGCGGCACCGTGGACGCGCCGATCGACCGCCACCCCTTCGGGGACGGCCGGTTCGCGGTCGTGGCCGGGGGCAAGCCCTCGGTCACCCACTACGACACGATCGAGGCCTTCCGTGCGGCGTCGCTGCTGGACATCAAGCTGGAGACCGGCAGGACCCACCAGATCCGGGTCCACATGTCGGCGCTGCGCCACCCGTGCGTCGGCGACATGCTGTACGGCGCCGACCCGACGCTGGCCTCGCGCCTGGGGGTGACCCGCCAGTGGCTGCACGCCGTCTCGCTGGCCTTCGAGCACCCGTCCACGGGTGAGTGGGTCTCCTTCACCACCGACTATCCCGCCGACCTGGCGCACGCCCTGAAGGCCGTCAGAGGCGACTGAGGCGGCGCCCGCGCGTCCCGCCCGGGGCAGCGACCCGTACGGCGCTCAGCGCGGGCCGTCCGTGCGGCGGGCGCCGGCGGCCCCGGGCCGATGAGCCCGGGAGGGACTCACCCCTTGCCCTTCCCCTTGCCCTTGCCCTTGGTCAGGGCCTTGACCGCCTTGGCGGGCTTGGCCTTCTTGCCCTTGGCGGCGCCGGGGCTCAGGGCGTTCACCCCGCTGCCGGGGTTGACCTGGCCGGGGGAGTCGTCGCCCGAACCCGGGTCGGACTCCTGCTCCGAACCGCCGGAGTCGTCCTCCGGCGCGTCGGAGGAGCCGTCCGAGCCGCCGGGGTCCTCCTGCGAGGGCTTCGGCTTCTGGGAGGGCTTGTCCGACGGCTTGCCGGTGGGGGCGTTCTCGCCGCGGTCGTCCCGGGTGGGAGAGGCGGAGGGACGGGTGTCGGCGGGCTCCGGATCGGTGCCGCCGGTCAGCTCCGTCGACTCGGGCTCGCCCGGCGCCTCGTCCTCGGTCGCGGGGACGCTGCTCACCGAGGTGGGCGGCTTGGCCGGATCGGTGCCGGAGGACTTGGAGGTGATCCAGGCCATCCCGCCCGCGCTCAGGGCGATCGCCAGGGCGGCGGCCGTCGCTGCGGTCAGCATGGAGCGGCGGCGGGAGCCGGGACCGCCGGAGGCCGACCACGGGTCGGGGCCGGAGGCGGCCGCCAGCGGACCGGGGGCCGGGACGCCGGGCGGCGTCCCCCCGTCGGCGAGGGCGGGCGCGACGACCGCCGCGGCCGCGGCCGCGGGCGCCGTGTCCCGTGGCGGGAGCGGTGCTCCCGCGACCGCGGCGGGTGGCGGGGCGGCCACGTCCACCGGCATGGTGGGCTCCGGGGCGGTCCCGGCCACGATCGCCGCCAGGTGCGTCTGCACCTCCTGGGTGGACATCCGATGCGCGGGATCCTTGCGCAGCAGCCCGTGGATCACCGGCCCCAGCGGCCCGGCCAGCCGCAGCGGGCCCGGGGCCTCGTGCATGACCGCGGAGAGCGTGGCCAGCGGGTGGGCGCGCTGGAAGGGGGAGTGTCCCTCGACCACCATGTACAGCGTCACGCCGAGCGACCACAGGTCGGAGGCGAACTGCGCGGGCCCGCCCATCGCGCGCTCGGGCGCGATGAAGGCCGGGGTGCCGATGAGCGCGCCGGTCCTGGTCACCGAGGAGTCGCCCTCCAGCACCGCGATGCCGAAGTCGGTCAGCACCGCCCTGCCGTCGGTGGCCAGCAGCACGTTGTCCGGCTTGACGTCACGGTGCAGCACGCCCACGCGGTGCGCGGCGACCAGCGCCCCCAGGACGTCGAGTCCGATACGGGCCACCTGGACGGGCGGCAGCGGCCCGTCCTCCCTGATCACGGCGCCGAGCGTGCGCGAGTCCACGAGCTGCATGACGATCCACGGCCGCCCGCGCTCCTCGATCACGTCGTAGACCGTCGCCACGCCCGGGTGGCCGATCCGCCCGGCCGCGCGGGCCTCCCGGAGCGTGCGGACGGTGAAGACCTCGCGTTCGGGGCCGGTCAGGTCGGGGGAGGGGATGACCTCCTTGACCGCCACCTGGCGGCCCAGGACCTCGTCCCGCGCCCTCCAGACCGTGCCCATGCCCCCTTGGCCGATGTGCTCCAGCAGCCGGTACCGGTCACCGATGAGCTCCTGAGAATCGGACATGCGAATCCGGCTACCCCGGATCGTTCCGGGTAATCCGGACCAGTCAGGCTATCTGCCGCGGCTCCGCTTCCCGGGAGGTCCGTACCGCCGCGGGCGCCCCCTCCCGCCGGGGGAGCGAGGGCTCCACCCGCAGCGGCCGGGCCGCCCAGGCGGGCAGCCACCAGTTCCACCGGCCCATCATCGCGACCGTCGCCGGGACGAGGACGCCGCGGATGAGGGTGGCGTCCAGCAGGATGCCCAGCGCCAGGCCGCTGGCGAACACCTTCACATCCAGCTCGGGCGTCATGGCCAGCGCGGCGAAGGAGACGAACAGGATCAGTGCGGCCGAGGTGACCAGGCGCCCGGTACGGCCCACGCCCTCCACCACCGCGTGGACGGTCTCGCCCGACCTGTCGTACTCCTCGCGCATCCTGGCCAGGATGAACACCTCGTAGTCCATGCTGAGGCCGTACAGGAAGGCGAAGATCGTCAACGGGACGAACTCGCCGATCGAACCGGTCGGCTGGATGCCGAGCAGTTCCCGGGTGCCCCAGCCGTACTGCCACAGCAGCACCATCGCCCCGACCACCGCGCCCAGCGAGAGCAGGTTGAGGGCGATCGCCTTGAGCGGCAGCAGCAGGGAGCGGAAGGCCCGCGCCAGCATCACGAACGTGACCAGCGCGATCAGCGCGAGCATCCACGGCAGGGCTCCGTAGGCGTGCTCGCGGAAGTCCATGCTCTGCGCCGCGGCGCCGCCGACCCTGATCTCCGCGCCGCCGGCCCCGGCCTCCGCCCCGGCGGCCCGCCTGACCCGGGTGACGGTCTCCTGCCCGGCGTCGGTGCCGCTCTCCGCGACCGGCAGCACGGTGACGACCGCGGTGTCGCCGCGCCGCCAGGACGGGTCGTCCGGCGCCAGCACGGCGGACACGCCCTCGACGCCCCCGATCCGCGCGACGGCCCGCGCCGGATCGCCCACGACCAGGACGTCGAAGGGGGTGATGGAACCGGCCGGGACCTCCGCCCGGCGCAGCGCGCTCAGCCCCTCGTACCCCGGGCCCGACGTGCGCAGGTGACCGCTCTCCGGCAGGCCCAGGTCGGCCTCCAGCGCGACGGCGCTCAGCGCGACCAGCAGGCCGCCGGTCAGCAGCGCGGCCGGGCGGCGCAGCCGTACCACCCCGCGTGCCCACGACGACCAGACGCGCCCGGCCCGGGCCTCCCGGCGGTACGGCGGGGCCGCCGCGGCGCCGCGCCCGCGCTCCAGGCGCCGGCCGGTGAGGGCGAGCAGGACCGGCAGCACGGTCAGCGTGACGGCCACGCTCACCGCCGCGATGACCATCCCGGCCAGGCCGAGGCTGCGCAGGAACGGCACCGGCAGCACCACCATGGTCATCAGCCCGGTCGCGACCGCGGCGCCGCTGAACAGCACCGCGCGCCCGGCCCCCCGCATCGCCCGGTGCACGGCCTCCTCGCCGCGGTGCCCGCCTGCCTGCTCCTCCCGCCAGCGGGCCACCAGCAGCAGCGAGTAGTCGACGGCGATGCCCAGGCCCAGCAGCGGCATGGTGGTCAGCGCCACGTCGTGCACGGTCGTCACCAGCGTCAGCAGCAGGATCACGATGAAGGACACGAAGGTCGCCAGGACGGAGACGAGGATCGGCACGAGCGCCAGGGCCGAGCGGAAGACCACCAGCAGCACGGCCACCGCGGCGGCCACGCCGATACCGATCTTGGCGGGGACGTCCACGCCGCCGGCGTCCACGCTCGGAGCCAGGGTGTCCAGGCCGGTGACGTGGACGACGCTGCCCGGCGGCAGGACGGGGGCCATCGCGGCCTTGATCACCGGGCTCTCGTCGGGGACCTCGCCCAGGCCGCCGCCCGGCGGGCTGCCGTCGGAGTAGGTGCCCGGGAAGACCAGGCCGAAGGTGGTGCGGCCGTCGGAGCCGACGAGCCGCGGGTCGCCGGTCCCGGCGTAGGAGACCACCCGGGCCCCGGGCAGCCGCTCCGCGACGGCCGCGAACGCTTTCCCGATCACCTCCCGGTGCTCCTGCGCCCGCATGCCGCCGGGCAGGACCACGACCGGGACGAACGGCCGCTGGTGACCGCCGTTGCCGTAGATCCTGACGATCTCCCGGTTGGCGTCGAAGGCGGGCATCCCGGGGTGGGCGTACTCCTCGGAGAGCCGCTGGATCGCCAGCGGTGTCGCGGCCAGGCCCGCCAGGAAGGCCAGTACGGCCAGCACCATGACCGTCCGCCCGCGCCGCAGTACGAAGAACGAGAGTCTCTGCATGCCGCCAGTGCAGCAAAGCGATCTTCAGCGGCCGTGTGACGGCTCTCAGAGATCTGTGGGAGGCGGGCTTCACAGAGTTCTCCCAGAGCTTTTCAAGATCGGACAGGGGAGACTGGAGGGGTGAGCCGCATACTGGTCGTGGACGACGAGCCCTACCTCGCCGATCTCGTCGCCACCGCGCTGCGATACGAGGGCTTCGAGACGGTGACCGCGGGCACGGGCGCCGCGGCGGTGGCGCAGGCCGGCGCGTTCCGTCCCGACCTGATCGTCCTGGACGTGATGCTGCCCGACGTGTCCGGCACGGAGGTGTGCCGCCGGATCCGCACGGGGGGCTCCGAGGTGCCGGTGGTGTTCCTCACCGCGCGCGACGCGACCGAGGACAAGATCGGGGGCCTGGCGGCGGGCGGGGACGACTACGTCACCAAGCCCTTCAGCCTGGAGGAGCTGATCGCCAGGATCCGGGCGGTGCTGCGGCGGACCAACCCCCCGCGGAGCGGCCGGCTGACCTTCGCCGACCTCGTCGTCGACGAGCGGGCCTACGAGGTACGGCGGGGCGGGCGGCGCATCGACCTGACCCCCACCGAGTTCAAGCTCCTGAGCTTCCTGGCCGCCAACGCCGGCCGGCTGGTCTCCAAGCGGCAGATCCTCGACCACGTCTGGGAGTACGACTTCGGCGGCAACGACGGCGTGGTGCAGACCTACATCAGCTATCTGCGCCGCAAGGTCGACTCCTGCGGCCCGCCGCTGATCCACACCGTGCCCCGGGTGGGCTACGTCCTGCGCCTGCCCCGGGAGGACGACTGATGCCCTCCCGGACCCGCCCCGCCGCCGCAGGCCGCACTCATCCCGCCGCGGGCCGCACCCGCCGGTCTCCCGGGGTTCCGGACGGCTCCCGCCGCCTTCCCGGCCTGCGCCCGCCGGCGTCCCTGCGCGGCCGGCTGGTCGTGACGGTCGCCGGCCTCGTCGCCCTGGCCCTCGGCACGGTCGCCGGGGCCACCTTCGGAGCGCTGCAGGACTGGCGCGGGCACGAGGGCGCCCGGCTGCTGGCCATGGACACCCCGCAGGCCCTGCTCGCGGCCTCCGACGAGCTGACCGGGCGCGTCGCCAACGTCATGATCATCTCATCGGCGGTGGCCCTGGCCGGGCTGACCCTGCTCGCCGCGCACCTGGTCGGCCGGGGCCTGCGGCCACTGGACCGGATCGTGGAGGCCGCGGCGGACATCGGCGCGGGCGACCTCGACCGCCGGATCGAGACGGCCCCGGACGGCAGCGAGGTGGGCCGCCTCGGCCACGCGCTCAACGCGATGCTCGGCCAGATCGAGAGGGCCTTCCGGCAGCGGGAGGAGTCCCAGGACCGGCTGCGCCGCTTCGTCGCCGACGCCTCCCACGAGCTGCGCACGCCCATCGCGACCATCCGGGGCTACGCCGAGCTGTTCCGCCGCGGCGCGGCCGGCCGGCCGCAGGACCTGGCCACGGCCATGCGCAGAATCGAGGCGGAGGCGGCCCGGATGGGGGCGCTGGTGGACGAGATGCTGCTGCTGGCCCGCCTGGACCAGGGGCGCCCCCTGGAACACGCCCCGGTCGAGCTGACCGGGATCGCGGCCGACGCGGTGGCCGACGCCCTGGCCGTCGAGCCTGACCGGCCGCTGTCGGTCGAGCACGACGGGCCGGTCGAGGTGCGGGGCGACGCGGCCAGGCTCCGCCAGGTGGTCGGCAACCTGCTGGCCAACGTGCTCGCGCACACCCCGCCGGGCACCCCGGCCGTGGTGCGGGTGAGCATGACGGCCGGGACCGGGCCGGCGTCCGGGACTGCGTCGGCGTCCGGGACCGGGCCGGTGGACGCCGCCGGTGCCGTGGGCCCGGCCCGGCGGGCGGGGGAGCCGCTGATCGAGGCGGGGGAGGCGCTGATCGAGGTCGCCGACGAGGGGCCCGGCCTGACCCCGGAGCAGTGCACGCTCGTCTTCGAGCGCTTCTACCGCGCCGACCGCACGCGCGAGGGGTCCGGGGACCGGGGCGGAGCCGGTCTCGGACTGTCCATCGTGGCCGCGGTCGCCGCCGCCCACGGCGGACGCGCCGAGGCGGTCGCGCGGCCCGGCAGGGGAGCGGCCTTCCGGGTGCGGCTGCCCGCCGGTGCCGGGCGGCCGGCGCCGCCCGGCACCGTCCCATGACAGGCCGGGGCGGGCGCCGGTATGCGGAGCCGGACCGCGGCGCCGTACGGCCACCGAGCCCGTGCGGTCACCGTGGTCGCGTGATCCGGATCCGCGCGGTCACAGGCCCGCCAGGCGCAGCAGCGCCGTGACGAGGGCCGCCGCGGCGAGCACCACCAGGAACGGCGCGCGCAGCAGCAGGGCCACCACCGCCGCCCCGAGCCCGGCGGTGCGCGGCCAGTCCAGCACCAGGGACTGCCCGTGCGTGAAGGTCTGCACCGCGATCAGTGCGGCCAGCAGCGCCACCGGGACCAGCGCGGCGAAGCGCTGCACGCCCGGGTGGTCGAGGATCCTGCGCGGCGCCGACAGCCCGGCCAGCTTCAGTGCGTAGCAGCCCGCGCAGACGGCGACGACGGCCCACCATGTGGCGCTCACCTCGGCCTCCTGAGGATCACGGCGAGCACGACCACGGAGGCCAGCAGCACGGGCACCCCGGCGGGGGTGAAGGGGGTGGCGGCCAGCGCGACCGCCGCGCCGCCGATCGCGATCGGCCGCAGGGTCCGGGCCTCGGGGTCGTCGCCGGTCAGCCGGGGCCACAGGATCGCCAGGAAGGTGGCCGGGCCGACGGCGTCCAGGCCGAACACCGCGGGGTCGGCCACGCTGGAGGTGCCCAGCGCGCCGAGCAGGGTGGTGGCGTTCCAGGTGAGATAGAGAGTGACGAAGGTGACGAAGAACCCGGTCCTGGCCGACTCCTCGTCCGGCTGGGACATCGCCACCGCGGTCGTCTCGTCGATCACCCCCTGTGCCACGGGAATGCGGCGCCAGCCCCTGATCCCGAGCAGACCGGCCAGGCGCAGGCCGTACAGGCTGTTGCGGACGCCGAGCAGCAGCGCGCCCGCGGCGCCCGCGACGAGGTTGCCGCCGCCCGCCACGACTCCGGCCAGCGCGAACTGGGAGGCGCCGGTGAAGGCGAACAGGCTCAGCACGCACGTCTGGGCCACGCTCAGCCCGGCGGTGACCGCGGCGGCGCCGAAGGCCACTCCGGAGAGTCCGACGGCGATGCCCACCCCCAGCCCGTCCCTGGTCGCTGAGGAACGAGTGGTTGTTTCCATGGAAGTGAGGCTATGTCCGATTCGATAGTGCGGTCTTGTACGTTCCTGCGCGCTGGTACGCGGCCGGGGGCACGCCCACGATCCGCTTGAAATGCCTGTTCAGGTGGGCCTGGTCGGTGAAACCGACCTCGGCGGCGACCTGCGCGGCGGGCGTTCCGGAGTCGAGCAGGCAACGGGCCCGCCGTACCCGCAGCGTGTTCAGGTAGGTGTGCGGGGGGAGGCCGGTGGCGGCCTTGAAGGCGCGGATCAGCGTGAAGGGCCGCACCTCCACCGCCCGCGCCAGGTCCTCCAGCGTCGGCGGGTCGAGGAGGCTCTCGTGCAGGATCTCCCTGGCCCGCCGTACCGCGTCGTCCCCCGCGGACCGCTGCGGCCGGGGCGGGCGGTAGGCGGCGTGGTGGCGCACCAGCGCGCCGAACGCCGTGCGGGCCAGGCTGGAGGACGCCAGGTCGTCGCCGCGCTCGGCGGCCAGATGGGCGGCGCGCAGCAGGGGGGCCGCCTGCGAGCCGGGCACGACGGTCTGCGGGAAGTACGGCGTGCCCCGGCCGGCGAGCAGCTCGTCCGCGATGTCGGCGATCACCTGGACGGACGGGTAGAGCATCCGGTAGGACCAGCCGTCCGGCACGCCCGCGTGACCGGTGTGCACCTGCTCGGGGTCGACCAGGACCACGGACCCGGCGCCGGCGCGGTGCCGGGCGCCCCGGTAGTCGAACTCCTCGACCCCGGACAGGATCACCCCGATCGCGTACTCCTCGTGCACGTGCCGGGTGAAGCGGTGCGTGACGTAGCGGGCCTTGAGCAGGTCCACCCCCGGCAGCGCCGGGTTCCGCCAGAACCGCGCCGCCTCCGCCTCCTCTTTCCCCGCCTCGGGCGTCATGGCCGGAACGTTCTGGTGAACCTGTCGAAGAACGCCCGGTTCCAGGTGGCGTCGGCGCTCTCCCAGTAGATCGCGTACGGCTTGCCGGCGGAGGTGCGGAACCCCCGGTCCAGCACGTGCCTTCGCTCGCCGGCCTTGTCGTAGGTGAACTCCCAGTCGGCGGCGGGCCGGTCCAGATACGTCAGTCCGGTGATGCCGAGGCGCCGGTAGCCGGGCCAGAGGTCGTCCTCGTTACCGCCCTGCTCGACCTTCTCCCAGTGCCTGACCGGATCGGTCTCGGAGTCCTCCGTCGACTCGATCCACAGGAAGCGGTCCGTGCGCGGATCGCGGAACTCCACCCGGTCGCGGCCGGAGGACCGCTTGACGCTCCAGGTCCGCGGCACCGCGACGCTGAAGCCCAGCGGATCCTCGTGCAGCCGCCAGCCCCGCGGGATCACCCGGCCGTCCGGGAGCGTGGCCTCGGGGGTCGCCCGAGTGGCCGAGGGGGTGGGCTCGGGGGTCGGCTCCGGCGTGCTCTGCGGGGTCTGCCCGGGCCCGGTCGTGCTCGTCAGGGAGGCGGAGATCGTGGGCGGGTTCCCCCCGCCCTCCGTGCCGCGGTTCTGGAGCACGAACCAGCCACCCGTGCCGACCGCGAGCACGAGCACCGGGATCCCGACCGCCAGCGCCAGGCGCACTCCCCGGCGCGAGCCCTGCGACGGGCCGCCGGGGTAGGTGTACTCCGGCCGGGCCCGGCGCCCCTGGTAGGGGGGCTCGCCCGGCCGCGTCGCCCGCGCCGGGTACGGCTCGTGTCCGGGGAGGGAGGGGCCGCCGGGGTACGGCTGCTGCCCGAAGGCCGCTCCCGCGGGCAGGGGGTCCTGCTCGGGACGGGTGGGCTGCGCCGGCTGGGGCGCATGGCCGTACGGGACGGGAGGGGCGGGATAGGGGTGCGGCTCGCCGTACCGGGTCTCCTGGGCCGGTGCGAGGGGCGGGGCGGGATGGGGGTGCGGGGGCGCCGGCGCGGGCCCGGCGGGCGGCGGGAGGTCGTCGGGGATCGCCGGCCCGGCGGCGCGGACGAACAGGGCCTCGGCCTCGCCGGTGCTCATACGGGCCGACGGGTCGGTGGACATCAGGCCGAGGATCGCCGTGGCGAGCGGGCCGATGTGGGTCATCGGGCTGGGCTCGCCCCGCAGGACGGCCATCATGGTCGCCGCGGGTGTCGCGCGCTCGAAGGGCGGACGGCCCTCCAGCGCCGCGTACAGCGTCGCGCCCAGTGACCACAGGTCCGACTCCGGGGTGGCGGGCAGTCCGTGCAGGCGCTCCGGCGGCAGGAAGGCCGGGGTGCCGACCATCCCGCCGGTGCGGGTGATCCGGGGCTCCTGCGTCATCGAGGCGATGCCGAAGTCGGTCAGCACCACCCGGCCGTCATCGGCCAGCAGCACGTTCTCCGGCTTGACGTCGCGGTGCAGGACCCCGGCGGCGTGCGCGGCGCGCAGCGCCCCCAGCAGGCTCAGGCCGATGGCCGCCACCCGCTCGGGGGGAAGCGGCCCCCGCTGCCGGACGACCTCGCCCAGCGAGCGCGAGCGCACCATCTGCATGACGATCCAGGGCCGGCCGTCCTCCTCGACCACGTCGTGCACGATGATCACAGAAGGGTGGTCGAGCCGCCCGGCGGTCCTGGCCTCCCGGATGGTCCGCCGGTTCAGATCGGCCCGCGAGGCATCGTCGACCCCCCGGTAGCGGACCTCCTTGACCGCCACCGTGCGGTCGAGAAGCTCGTCGTGGGCACGCCAGACGACGCCCATCCCGCCCTCGCCGATGGGTTCGAGCAGGTGATACCTGCCCGCGACCCTCCGTTCGGTCATCGTTCTCCACCCCTCCCCGGCCCACGAATCGTAGCCCTTCGGGTGGGACTTCACTTTTTCGAGGAAAACGTCTCGGTGAATCCCTCGAACAGCTTCAGGTTCTGCTCCCACTCGGACGCGTAGGTGTGCCAGTAGATGGCGTAACCCCGGCCCTTCCCGGTGAGGAACCCCCGGTTGACCACGCGGGCCCTGCCCGACCTCGCCTGCCAGGTGAACTCCCAGTCGGCCGCGTCCGCCATGTAGTCCACCCTCTTGATCCCGATCAGCTTGTAACCGGGGAAGTTGGCGCGGGCCTGGGGCTCGTACTCGTCCCAGTCCTTCTTCGCGTCGGAGCCGGGGGTGTCGGTGTACTCGATCATGAGATAGCTGAACGAGTCGTCCGGCCCGCGGAAGCGGACCTGCGTGCCCTGGCGCCTCTCGACCTCCCAGCCCTTGGGCAGGCCGACCGAGAAGCCGTTGGGGTCCTTGTGCGTCTTCCAGCCGCTGGGCAGGGCGCCCTTGTCCCCGCCCTCCTTCTTCTTCTCCTTCTCCCCGCCCTTGTCCCCGGCGGTCTCCGACGGGTCGGCGGAGGGGGAGTCGTCCTCCGAGGGCGTGGCGGACTGCGGGGACTCGGAGCCCCCACCGGACGACGAGCCGTCACCGGTCCCGTCCTCCGTGGTCGCCGGGCTCGGGTCCCGGCCGCTCGCGCCGGTCTCACCGCTGTTCATGCCGATCCAGATGCCCAGCGCGCCCACCAGGAGCAGCGCCCCGATGACGACCGGCAGGGCGCGCCGCATGCCGGAGGAGGACAGCAGCGCCGACAGCTGGGTCTGCTCGGCGGGCGTCACGTCCTCGTACGGGACCGCCGGCAGCGGTCCGGGTTCCGGCACGGGGACCGGCTCCGGCGCGGACGGGCGCGCGGAGGACGCGGGAGTGGAGGGAGCGGGACGTGCGGGGGCCGCGGGCGGGGGCGTGGAGGACGCGGACGGGCGCACGGAGGGCATCGGCGGCGTCGGGTCGGCGGCGTCGGCGCCCAGGCCCTTGACGTACTGCCTGGCGGAGGAGGCGGGCGCCTCCTCCGCCGGGGACGGCGTCTCCTGCGCGGGGGCGGGCGTCTTCCCTGACGCTGCTTTCCCGGACGCTGCTTTCCCGGACGCAGTCTTGTCCGCCGGGGTCTTCTCAGCCGGGGCCTTCTCCGAGGGCGTCTGGGCGGGGGACTCCACGGCCGAGGTCTGCGCGGCGGAGGTCTGCGCGGCGGAGGTCTCGGACGGGGCGGGCGGCCTGGCGACGTGCCCGGTCTGCGGGATCGCGGCGGCCGCCGCGGCGCCCGCGGCCTCGGCGGCGTCCTGCGGGCGGGACGCCGGCTCGGCGGGGGCGGCCTTGTCGCCCGCGGGGGCGGCCGGCGTCCGCTTGCCCGCCGGGCTCCCCTCGTCCGCGGGCGCCTTCCCGCCGGGCGCGGCGCCGTACGGCTTGCGCCTGTCCACCCCGCCCGCGGGCGGGGTGGAAGCGGGCCACTCGCCGGCAGGGGAGGGCAGCTTGCGGGTGGCCGCGACGGGGGGCACCGCCCACGGCTGGGTGGAGGAGTGCCCCTCGGCCACCCGGCGCAGCATGGCCGCGGCCTCGGAGTAGGTGAGCCGCTGGATGGGCTCCTTGCGCAGCAGCCCTTCCAGCACCGGCAGCAGCGGGCCCGCGTTGTGCGCGGGGTCCGGCGGGTCGGTCATGACCGAGTGCATGGTGGGCAGAGGCAGCTTGCGGTCGTGCGGGGAACGCCCCTCCACCGCCGCGTACAGCGTCGCGCCCAGCGACCACAGGTCCGACTCCCTGCGGGCGGGCAGGCCGCGCAGCCGTTCCGGCGCGATGAAGGCGGGGGTGCCCGCCACGCCGGTCATGGTCAGCGTGCTCTCCGAGTCCAGCGTGGCGATGCCGAAGTCGGTGAGGACCACCCTGCCGTTGTGGGCGAGCAGGACGTTCTCCGGCTTGACGTCGCGGTGCAGCACGCCGGCGTCGTGCGCGCTGTGCAGCGCCTCCAGCAGGGCCAGCCCGACCTCGGCCACCCGCCGGGGCGGCAGCGGCCCGTCCTCGCGCAGCACCTGTCCCAGCGAGCGGGAGGGCACCAGCTGCATGACGATCCAGGGCTGCTCGTTCTCCTCGATCACGTCGTAGACGATCACGACGTTGGGGTGGGTGAGCCTGGCCGCGGCGCGGGCCTCGCGCATCATGCGCCGGTTGAGGGTCTGGACGTCCTCTCCCAGGGCAGCGGAGTAGCGGACTTCCTTGATGGCGACCGTACGGTCGAGAAGCTCGTCGTGGGCCTTCCAGACCGTGCCCATCCCGCCCCGCCCGATGGGTTCCAGGAGGTGGTAGCGGCCTGCGACACGTCGCCCTTCCTGGGGTCCATCAGACTGCATCACCAGCTTCAAACCTCCCTCACAGTGAAGGAGATCCTCCCATAAACAAGGATCCGCCCGGACCTGTCGCGCGGTTCAGGGTGCCGTGCCCCGGAGGAACGCCCGGCTTGCGCAACTCGTGTCCGATATCTGAGACACCTGTCCGCCAGATGGCGCCTGTGGAGGTGATGGCCTATGGTGGACCGCATGGATCGTTGTTCCGTGTTTACCGAGCCGGCTCCGGAGGGCCGGTCGTGACGACGTGACCTGACGACCATCCGGAGCCGGCTGAGGCAGAGACACCCCGTCTCTGCCTTTTTGTTTCTTACGATTTCGCCGGTTCGCGGGACACGCGCCGGCTGATTATGGGGAGCCGAGATGTCGTTGACCGCACGCGCGGAACGCGGGGCCGTACAGCTGGGGACGCTGGAGGTGGGCGGCGGCCCGGCCGTGGTGATCGGCGGCGCGGGCGCCGACGCCCGCTGGATCAGCCTGCGCGAGCGCCGGGTGCGCGCGGCCGAGGCCGTGGCCGCGATCCGGGCGGAGTGGGCCGGACCGGTCCTGGTGGAGCCGTCCTCCGTCGCAGACCTGCCGCGGATCGCCGCCGGGGCCGAGGGCGTGGTGGTCGGGGAGGCCTGGACGCGTGACCCCCGGCTGGTCGGGGAGGCCGCCCGGCCGGGCCTTCCGGTGATCGTCCGGCGCGGCCCGGCCGAGACCCTGGAGGAGTGGCTCGCCGTCGCCGATCTCTGCGCCGCCGGGGGCAACGACCGGGTGGTGCTCTGCGAGGGCGGGCAGGGCTCGCCCGGGCGTCCCGCGGTCCTCGACCTGCCCCTGCTGCGTGCGGCCCGGGAGAGGTCCGGGCGCCCGGTCCTCGCCTGGCCGGGCGGCGACCCCGCGCTGGCCGCGGCCGCGGTCGCCGCCGGGGCCGACGGGCTGCTCCTGGACCCCGACTCCACGCCGGAGGCCGTCGCCGCGGCCCGGGACGCGGCGACGATCGTCGGCGCGGTCACCCGCAGGGAGGAGCCGGGCACCGTGCTCGCCGCGCGCGCCGCCGTCGACCGCGTGGACGCCGCCCTGGCCGTCCTGCTGGAGCGCCGCGCCGAGCTGGCCGGGACCATCCAGCGCCTCAAGCCCGTGGGCGGCTTCGCCGGCCGCGACATGGACCGCGAGCGCCGCCTGGTCGCGGAGATGGCCCGCCGCGCCCCGGCGCTGGGCGAGGAGCGGCTGGCGCCCATCATGAACGCCGTCATCGAGGCGGGGCTGCGGCTGGCCGAGGAACGCCGGGCGACGCGCCGGGACTGACCTCCAGGAAACACCCGGACCGGCCGTGACGGGATCATTCGCAGAACGCGCGGCGGCACCGGCCCCGGAGTCCGGCAAACGCGCGTAAGCTTCCCTCGCCGACGCGTGACAAGGGGGAGGACGAGGCCGGATGTCAGACTCGTTTGTGCATCTTCACGTTCACACGGAGTACTCCATGCTCGATGGAGCCGCCCGTTTGAAGCAGATGTTCAAGCAGGTCGGAGACCTGGGCATGCCGGCCATCGCGATCACCGACCACGGCAACATGCACGGCGCCTACGACTTCTACAAGCAGGCCACCGGCGCCGGCATCAAGCCGATCATCGGCATCGAGGCCTACGTCGCGCCCGCCTCCCGCCACCAGAAGAAGCCGGTGCTGTGGGGCGAGCCGCACCAGAAGAGGGACGACGTCTCGGCGGGTGGCTACTACACCCACATGACGATCTGGGCGCGCAACGAGCGCGGGCTGAAGAACCTGATGAAGCTCAGCTCCCGCGCCTACACCGAGGGCTTCGTGCGCAAGTGGGCCCGGATGGACGCCGAGATCCTCGCCGAGCACTCCGAGGGCCTGATGGCCACCACCGGCTGCCCCTCGGGCGAGGTGCAGACCCGCCTGCGCCTGGGGCAGTACGACGAGGCCCTGGCCGCCGCGGCGAAGTTCCAGGAGCTCTTCGGCAAGGACAACTACTACCTGGAGATCATGGATCACGGCCTCGACATCGAGCGCCGGGTCCGCGACGGGCTGACCAGGATCTCCAAGGAACTTGGCATCCCCCCGCTGGTCACCAACGACTCCCACTACACCTACGAGTCGGACGCCACCTCCCACGACGCGTTGCTGTGCATCCAGACCGGCAAGCAGCTGTCCGACCCCGACCGCTTCCGCTTCGACGGCTCCGGCTACTACATCAAGACCGCCGACGAGATGCGCGCGGTCGACTCCTCGGACCTGTGGGCCGAGGGCTGCCGCAACACCCTCCTGGTCGCCGAGAAGGTCGAGCCCGAGGGCATGTTCAAGTTCAAGAACCTGATGCCGACCTTCCCGATCCCCGAGGGCATGACGGAGGAGGAGTACTTCCGCCAGCAGGTCTGGGAGGGCATGGCGCGCCGCTTCCCCGAGGGCGTCGACGAGGAGCACCGGGCCTGGGCCGAGAAGGAGCTCGGCGTCATCATCCAGATGGGCTTCCCGTCCTACTTCCTCGTGGTCGCCGACTTCATCATGTGGGCCAAGCGCAACGGCATCCGGGTGGGCCCGGGCCGAGGCTCGGCGGCCGGTTCGCTGGTGGCCTACGCGCTGGGCATCACCGACCTCGACCCGATCCCGCACGGCCTGATCTTCGAGCGGTTCCTCAACCCCGAGCGCGTCTCCATGCCCGACGTCGACATCGACTTCGACGAGCGCCGGCGCGGCGACGTGATCCGCTACGTGACCGAGAAGTGGGGCGCCGACAAGGTCGCCATGATCGCCACCTTCGGCACCATCAAGGCGAAGGCGGCCATCAAGGACGCCGGTCGCGTCCTCGGCCACCCCTACGCCCTGGGCGACAAGGTCTCCAAGGCGTTCCCGCCCGCGGTGATGGGCAAGGACATCCCGCTGGCGGGCATCTTCGACAAGGAGCACCCGCGCTTCAACGAGGCGGGTGAGCTGCGCCGGCTGTACGAGGAGGACGTCGACGTCAAGGCGACGATCGACCTCGGCAGGGGCCTGGAGGGCCTGATCCGGCAGACCGGCGTGCACGCCGCCGGCGTCATCATGTCGTCGGAGGTGCTGACCGACTACATCCCGATCATGCGCCGCGACTCCGACGGCGCGATCATCACGCAGTTCGACTATCCGACCTGCGAGACGCTCGGCCTGCTGAAGATGGACTTCCTGGGCCTGCGCAACCTCACCATCATCGACGACTGCCTCAAGGCCATCGAGGCCAACACCGGCAACAAGATCGAACTGCTCGACCTGCCGCTGGACGACGTCAAGACGTACGAGCTGCTGGCCCGCGGCGACACGCTCGGCATCTTCCAGCTGGACGGCGGCGGCATGCGCTCGCTGCTGCGGCTGATGCGCCCGGACAACTTCGAGGACATCTCCGCGGCGCTCGCGCTCTATCGCCCCGGTCCGATGGGAGCCAACTCCCACACCAACTACGCGATGCGCAAGAACGGCCAGCAGGAGATCACTCCGATCCATCCCGAGCTGGAGGAACCGCTCAAGGAGATCCTCGACACGACCTACGGCCTGATCGTCTATCAGGAGCAGGTCATGGCCATCGCGCAGAAGGTCGCCAACTACTCCCTGGGCGGCGCCGACCTGCTGCGCCGGGCGATGGGCAAGAAGAAGAAGTCCGAGCTGGACAAGCAGTTCGAGACCTTCGAGCAGGGCATGAAGGACAACGGCTTCTCCGCCGCCGCCATCAAGGCCCTGTGGGACATCCTGCTGCCCTTCTCCGACTACGCCTTCAACAAGGCCCACACCGCCGGGTACGGCCTGGTCTCCTACTGGACCGCCTATCTCAAGGCCAACTACCCGGCCGAGTACATGGCCGGGCTGCTGACCTCGGTCAAGGACGACAAGGACAAGTCGGCGCTCTACCTCAACGAGTGCCGCCGCATGGGCATCAAGGTGCTCCCGCCGGACGTCAACGACTCCGACTTCGACTTCACCCCGCGCGGCAGCGACGTGCGCTTCGGCCTGTCGGCCATCCGCAACGTCGGCGGCAACGTCGTCGACGGGATCATCTCCGCGCGCAAGGAGAAGGGGCGCTTCACCGACTTCAAGGACTTCCTGCGCAAGGTCCCGGCGGTCGTCTGCAACAAGCGCGTCATCGAGTCGCTGATCAAGGCCGGCGCCTTCGACTCCTTCGACCACGTCCGCAAGGGCCTGGTGATGATCCATGAGCAGGCCGTCGACGCGATCATCGACATCAAGAAGAACGAGGCGATCGGGCAGGACTCCCTGTTCGGCGCCGTCGACGGCGCCGAGGACCAGACCTTCGACGTGCAGATCCCGCCGGGGGAGTGGGACAAGACCACCCTGCTGGCGTTCGAGCGGGAGATGCTCGGCCTGTACGTCTCCGACCACCCGCTCTTCGGCGTCGAGCACATCCTCGCCGCGGGCGCCGACTGCTCGGTGGCCGCCCTGCAGGACGAGAGCCGCCCCGACGGCCAGATCGTCACCGTCGGCGGCATCCTGAGCGGCGTCCAGCGCAAGGTCACCAAGAAGGGCGACACCTGGGTCCTCACCCAGCTGGAGGACCTGGAGGGCGCCATCGAGGTGATGGTCTTCCCCTCGGCCTACCAGCTGTGCTCGACGATCCTGGCCGAGGACGCGATCGTCTTCGTCAAGGGCCGCCTGGACAAGCGCGAGGACGTCGGGAAGATCATCGCCATGGAGGTGACGGCCCCCGACCTGACGGCCGAAGCGGGCGGCCCCCTCCTGGTCAGCGTTCCCCTGGCCCGGTGCACCCCCCCGGTGGTCGGCCGCCTCAAGGAGGTCCTGACCACCCACCCGGGCACCACCGAGGTCCACCTCCAGGTCCACAACGGCCCCAAGACCACGGTCATGCGCCTCGACGACCGCCTCCGCGTCTCCCCGTCCCCGGCTTTGATGGGCGACCTCAAACAACTCCTCGGCCCCGCCTGCCTGGGCGCCTGAGTCCCGCGCCGGGCACGGGGTCGGCGCCGGGTACGGCGCGGGTTCGAGTCAGGGCATCGGCAGCGGTACGGGGTCGGCGCCGGGTACGGCGCGGGTTCGAGCCGAGGCATCGGCGCCGGTGCGGCGGGACGGGGGGCGGTGGTGGTCGGCGCCTTCGTACGGCGGCCGGGGTGGGTGGTGTGGTCGTGCTGGGCGGGTGGGTGTTCCGGCCGGCCGTCTCAGTTGCTGTCTCGTGCCTTCAGGCCTCCGGCCTGTCCGGGTGCGCGGGGTTGCGGTCCTTTTTCCACGCCGGCCTGCACACCCGCCCGCGCCGCACTCCTGGCGCTCCGCCGTACCCATGCGGGCCGTATGGTGCGGGTCTTTCCCGGACGACCGGGGTGCGGTGGGTGGCTGAAGCGCGGGTGCGGGGCCGTTCAGGGCGGGGCGCCGTCGCCTTGCGGCCATGCTGGCGGGAAGGAGCTCAGGGCGGGCCGCCGTACCCGGCGCCCGACCTTGAGGCGTACCTCATCGGCGGTGCCCTGGGGCCGGGGCGGCAGCGGCGATGACGGGATCGGATGCGAATTCCGGGTTCAGATCCGTTTGATTGTCGCGAGCCAGGCCGGTGCGCCGTCCTCGTGGTATCTCGTTCGGATCCGGGCCGCTTCGACGGCGATGACGTTCCATCCATCGCCGGGGCTGAACGACGTTCTCAACTCTTCCTGGCTGACGGGGTGCGGGCCGGTATCCGGACCTTCGTCGCTGAAGCACAACACATACAGGGTTCCGCCGCGCTCGGTCACCGACGCCAGACTCGTCACATATCCGGACCGCTCGTCAGCGTCGAAGGTATGGAACAGGCCGCAATCCAGCACCGTCTCGAATTTACGCTCCAGACGCTCCAGCCGGAAAGCGTCGGCCACAGCGAATTCGGCCGCGATCCCGCGCCCGTCGGCCTCCGCACGGGCGGTCGCCAGCGCGGTCTCGGCCACGTCGACGCCCAGAACCGGTAATCCCAGCGAAGCGATGTGAAGAGCGTTCTCGCCGGTCCCGCAACCCGCGTCGAGTACCGCTCCGGTGAATCCGCCTTCGGAGGCCAAACGCGCTATCACGGGCTGAGGCCGGCCGATATCCCAAGGTGCGGGCCCGTCGTGGTAGGACGCGTCCCAGGACAGTCCCGTCATCCGTTCGTGGCTGGTCGGGTGCCGATCGCCGAATGGGTTGCCCGCAGGGTTTTCCGGTCGCTCCGACACCATCGCACCCCCGTAACGGATCGTGCCGCCTCGTCGCGGCCCGTCAATTCACGGATCTCGGCTATTCCTATTTCGGTCACCACGTCAGGTCGTTACACGGGCCCCACCCTACTGCTACATGTTTGACTTATATAAGTGGACCTTCGCTGCGAGCCGCCCCGCCTGCTGAAGGTCAGCTGGCTGTACGGCGAGGACCCCGGTTTCTCCGAGGTGGAGGTGCGCCTGTCGAGCCAGGACGGCGGCACCTTGCTGGAGTTGCGCCACACCGCCGAGGTGCCGCCGGAGATGTGGTCGGGTTACGGCCCCGGTGCCGTCGGCGTGGGCTGGGACCTGGCCTTCCTGGGTCTCGGCCTGCACCTGTCGGGTGCGCCCCAGATCGACGAGAACACCTTTCACCGGACCGACGAGGGCCGGCGCTTCATCACCGCCGCCTGCCGGGCCTGGGGCCGGGCCCACGAGGCCGCAGGCGGCCCGCCCGACCAGGTCGCCGCCACGGTCGCCAACACCATCACCTTCTACGCCCCCGAAGGGGAACCGGTCTGACCCGGCAGATCGCGGACAGAGGTTTTCCGGATATCAGCCCGCGCTGCACCAGTAGGCGAGTTGCCTGCTCGTGCTCTTGACCACCCGAGGTACGGACTCCTCTGTGGCCAGATCTGCAGCAGGTAGCGGTCGATGATCTCCCTTGAGACGTCCGTCGTCGCAGCGTCCTCGTAGCCGTCGGTGTCCGCTCCGGGATCGTGATCGGCCACCGTCACGGAGAAACCCACGGTGCCCGTGTGCCGACCCGTGATCAGGAAGGCGCTGTCGTCTTTCACCCGGATGATCCCGACGGGATGCGCGGGGTGGTCGTCGAGCAGATCCCCGGGCCCCACGGCATCGTCGATCTCGTCGATGAGATACGCCTGCCCATAGTGGACGCCGAGATCGAACGACCTGGTCTGTATGGCGGTCATGGTCGGCAGACCTACGGCCGCGGACCGACATCTCCTTCGCCCTTTGCCGAGGTCCCGCCATCGGGCGCCGGGTACGGCGGCCCGCCCTGAGCTCCTTCCCGCCAGCATGGCCGCAAGGCGACGGCGCCCCGCCCTGAACGGCCCCGCACCCGCGCTTCAGCCACCCACCGCACCCCGGTCGTCCGGGAAAGACCCGCACCATACGGCCCGCATGGGTACGGCGGAGCGCCAGGAGTGCGGCGCGGGCGGGTGTGCAGGCCGGCGTGGAAAAAGGACCGCAACCCCGCGCACCCGGACAGGCCGGAGGCCTGAAGGCACGAGACAGCAACTGAGACGGCCGGCCGGAACACCCACCCGCCCAGCACGACCACACCACCCACCCCGGCCGCCGTACGAAGGCGCCGACCACCACCGCCCCCCGTCCCGCCGCACCGGCGCCGATGCCTCGGCTCGAACCCGCGCCGTACCCGGCGCCGACCCCGTACCGCTGCCGATGCCCTGACTCGAACCCGCGCCGTACCCGGTGCCGACCCCGCCGTGTGAATCAGCGGTTCAGGATGTTCTGCCAGGGGCGGAAGCGGGGCTTCTTGCGGAACGGGGACCCGGGGCGGTCGGCGTGGGGGCCCTTGGCCGTGCGGGGTGGGGTGAGGACCGGGGTGTGGCCGCCGCCGAAGCGGGACATGTCGGGGCGCTGGAAGGCCGAGGCCGGGACGCCTTTCAGGGCGGCGGACATGGAGGCCACCCAGATCGGGCCCGGCAGGGCGGCGCCCTCGACCCGGCCGTAGAACCGGTCGCCGATCTTGACGTTCCGCAGCGGATGGCGGTAGGAGCCGCGGATGTCACCGACGCTGACGGCCGCGGCGAGGTCGGGCGTGTAGCCGGCGAACCAGGCCGAGGTGTAGCCGTTGTTGGTCCCGGTCTTGCCCGCGGCGGGCCGGCCGATGCCCTGGCCGCTCATCGTGCCCCGCTGGAACACCCCGGTCAGCACGTAGTTGACCGCGTCGGCGACCTTCGGGTCGATCGCCTGGCGGCAGACCGGCCGGACGGGCACGCGGACACCGTTCCGGTCGGTCATCTCGGTGATCGCGACCGGGCGGCAATAACGACCCCGCGCGGCGAACGCGGCGAAGGCCCCGGCCACCGTCAGCGGGTCCATCTCGTTGATCCCGAGGGTGAAGGTCGGCACCTCGCGCAGCGGCGTGCCGTCCGCCCGGGCGATGCCGAGCACCCGGGCGGTCTTCACCACGGGGCACAGGCCGATCCGGCGCTCCAGCGCCATGAAGAAGATGTTCACCGATTTCCACGTGCCGCTGGAGAGGCTGTACGCGCCGGGGTGGCGCCTGCCGTCGGAGTTGAAGATCTTGGCGTTGGGGGCGTTGACCGGGCGGCCCGCGCAGTCGGCGAAGCCCTTGGCGGGGACGAACACGCCGGGGGTGACGAAGCCCCGGTTGAACCGCCAGCCCTTCCTCAGCGCGGCGGCCAGGGTGAACACCTTGAAGGTGGACCCGGCCTGGAAGCCCATCCCGCCGCCGTGGGCGACGTCGGCGGCCAGGTTGAAGGTGGTGCGCGGGCCGAGGTTGCTGTTGCCGGGGTTGCGGCCGTATTTCTTGCTGGTGGCCAGGGCGCGGATGCGCCCGGTGCCGGGTTCGATCATGGCCTCGGCGGCGACCTCGGTGTCGCGCGGGTCGACCCGTGCGGAGATGGCGCGCTCGGCGGCCCTCTGGGCGGCCGGGTCCAGGGTGGTGCGCAGGATGATGCCGCCCTTGGCCAGACGGGCCTCGCGTTCCTCGCGGGTGCGTCCGAACAGGGGGTTGCCGAGCATCTCCCGCTGGATGTAGACGCAGAAGTAGGGATAGGCGCTGCCGGCGCAGCCGCCGGGTTCGGGCTTCAGCCGGATGCCCAGGGGCGTGCGCCGGGCGGCGTCCGCCTCGGCGCGGGTGACGGCCCCCGTCTCGGCCATCCGGCTCAGTACGAGGTCCCTGCGCTGCTTGAGCCGCTCGCGGTGTCCCGCGCCCAGCGACGGGTCCGTCCCGTACGGCGTGCGCACCGCCCCGGCCAGGGCCGCCGCCTGCGGAAGGGACAGCCTCGAGGCCGGGACCGAGAAGAACCGCTGGGCCGCGGCCTCCACCCCGAACGCGCCGGCGCCGAAGTAGGCGATGTTGAGATAGCGCTCCAGGAGCTCGGCCTTGGTGTACTTGTCCTCCATGGCCAGCGCGTACCGCAGCTCGGTGATCTTGCGCTTCAGGTTGGGCGCCCGGGCCTGGTCGCGTTCGGCGTCGGTCTCGGCGTTCTCGACCAGGATGTTCTTCACGAGCTGCTGGGTGAGGGAGGATCCGCCCTGCCGTACCCCGCCGGCCTGGGTGTTGGTCACCAGCGCGCGCAGCGTCCCCTTGACGTCCAGGCCGGCGTGCTCGTAGAAGCGGGAGTCCTCGATCGCCACGATCGCCTTGCGCATGATCGGCGCGACCGCGTCGAGGCTGACGATCTTCCGGTTCTGCGAGTAGAACTGGGCGAACGGCTTGCCGTGCCGGTCCAGCAGCACCGTGCGCTGCGGGAGCGGGTTCTCCGGCGGGGCGGCCGGCAGGTCGGTGAAGACGCCCGCGACGTTCTTCGCCGTGATGCCCGCCGTGCCGACGACCGGCAGCACGATCGCCGCCGCCAAGAGCCCGCCGGCCGTTCCGCACACCGTCAGGGTACGAAGGCAGGCGACGGGCCCGCGCCTGGTGTCACGTCGGGAAGTCACGCATAGTAAGGTGCAACCGGATGATCAGGTACAAACACCTGATTGCCAATCCTTACCCGTTCCCGACCTTCTCTCGACTGATCTTCAGTCCGAGGGAGGCGAACTGCTCGAACGGCCGGTGGTAACCCCGCTCGATGTGGTGCACCCCGCGCAGCGTGGAGGTGCCCTCCGCGGCGGCGGCGGCGAGCACGGCCGAGAAGCCCGCCCGGATGTCGGGCAGCGTCACGTCGGCGCCGCGCAGCTTGGACACCCCCCGCACGACCGCGGAGTGCTTGGCGTTGGTGTCGTGGTAGCGGCAGGCGGGACCGCCCAGGCACACGTCGAAGACCTCGATCTCGCAGCCCATCTTCTGCAGCGCGGGCACGTAGACCAGCCGGTTCTCGAACACGGTCTCGTGCAGCACCGACATGCCCTGCGCCTGGGTGAACAGCACCATCAGCGGCGTCTGCCAGTCGGTCATGAAACCGGGGTGGGTGTCGGTCTGCACCGCCGCGGCGCGCAGGCCGTCGGGGGCCGAGGCCGACAGGTAGTCGTCGGTGATGTCGAGCTGGGCGCCCATCCTGGCCAGGGTGGTGATGGCGGTGACCAGCCGGTCCTGCGGGCAGCCGTGGACCCGCACCTCACCGCCGGTGATCAGGCCGGCCGCCAGGTAGGAGAACGCCTCGATGCGGTCGCCGTTGAGCCAGGTGGAGGCGCCGTGCAGCTTCTCCACGCCCTCGATCACGATGCGGCGGTCGGGGCTGAGCTCGATCAGCGCGCCCATCCGCTGCAGGAACAGGGCCAGCTCCACCACCTCGGGCTCGGTGGCCGCGCCCTTGAGGACGGTCTTGCCCTCGGCCAGCACCGCCGACATCAGGATCGTCTCGGTGGCGCCGACGCTGGGGTAGGGCAGCTCGATCCGGGTCCCGCGCAGCCGCTTGGCCTTGGCGTAGACGCCGGTGTCGCTCACCTCGATCTCGGCGCCCATGGAGCGCAGCGCCTCGACGTGGAAGTCGACCGGACGCCGGCCGATCGGGTCGCCGCCGACCAGCGGCACGAACGCCTCGCCCGCCAGGTGCAGCAACGGGCCGAGCATCAGGATGGGGATGCGGTTGAGACCGGTGAACGCGGAGGGGACGTGCGGGTTGATCTCGGGCCCGCGCTCGATGGAGATCTCCTTGGGAGTGATCTCCACATTGATGCCGAGCGCCCGCAGCATCTGCGCGGTGATCCCGACTTCGCCCACGTCGGGGGCGTTGTGGATGACACTCTCCCCGGATCCCAGCATGGCCGCCACCATGTGCTTGGAAACGCCGTTCTTGGATCCGCGGACCTCGACGTCCCCGCGCAGCGGGCCGGAGGGCTCGATCAGCCATACCTCTTCGTTCACCCCGACAGAGTAAGGGATCGGATCGATGCCTTGATATTGCGAAAGCGGATGAACGGGTAGCATCGGGCCGGTCCAGGTGAAGTGAGGTGAGACGCATAGTGCGGTACGCGCGCGATGCGGCCGTGACCGTCCTCGTCCTCGCCGTCCTGGGGGCCGCCGCCGGTGTCCTGTGGTCGTTGCTGGCACCCCGCCCGCCGTACGTCGTGACGGACAGGGGCCCGCTGCTGGCCGATCCCTCGACCCAGGCGCTCATCGCCGCCGACGGCTGGTTCGCGCTCGTCACGGGCGTGCTGGGGCTGGCGTGCGGCGCCGTGGGCCACCGCCTGTCGCGCCGGACCCACCCGGCCGTCATGCCACTCGCGCTGACCGCGGGCGGCCTGCTGGCCGCCTGTCTCGCCCTGTGGGTCGGCGGGGCGGTGAGCATCGGCGCCGTGACCGTGGCCGCGGCCGGTGTGCAGGTCCCCGTGGTGCCGGGGCCGCTGCGGCTGACCGCGCAGGGCGTCCTCGTCGCCTGGCCGCTGTTCGCCGTCGGCCTGTGCTTCGCCCTGGAGGGGATCGCGGGCTACCGCGACTCGCCGCTGCGCCGCCCGTTCGGCGGGCACGACCACTTCGGACCGCCCTCCCAGCCGCCGCCCGGACCGCCCTCCCAGCCGCCGTCCGGACCGCCTTCCGCGCCGCCGCGGGAGCCGGACGCTCCCTAGGCGGTCACGGCCGTCACGTCAGGGCGGGCCGGTGGGAGCCGTGCCCGGTGGCCCGCTCGAAGGCGTGGGCCAGCCGCAGCACCCGCAGGTCGGCGAAGGGGCGCCCGACGATCTGCACGCCCACCGGCAGCCCCGCGGAGGTGAAGCCGCACGGCACCGACGCGGCGGGGGCGTGCAGCACGCTGACCCAGTAGGCCGAGCGCATCCACGCCAGATAGTCGGGCAGCTCCTCGCCGTTGATCTCGGTGACGTACGGCGCGTCCACCGGGAACGGCGGCACCTGGCTGACCGGTGCGATCAGGAAGTCGTAGGCGTCGAAGAAGTCGCTCATCCGCCGGTAGAGGCCGCTGCGCAGCCGTTCGGCGCGGGCCAGGTCCGCCCCGGTCACCGCGCGGCCCCGCTCGACGTTCCAGCGCACGTTCTCGCCCAGCTCCTCCTGCGGCAGGTCGCCGTAGGACAGCAGGTAGTACCACGCCCGATAGGTGCGGAAGGCCTCCTCGGCGTCGGACAGGTCGAGGTCGACCCGCTCGACGTGGGCCCCCAGCCCGGCCAGCACCGCCGGGGCGCCGGCGGTGACCTTGGCCGTCTCGGTGTCCACCGGCAGCCCGCCCAGGTCGGGGCTCCAGGCGATGCGCAGCCCGGTCAGGTCCAGCAGGTCCAGCGACTCGGTGAAGACGGCGCCGCTCTCGGCGATCGACAGCGGGGAGGACGGGTCGAAGCCGGCCACCACGCTCATCAGCAGGGTCAGGTCCTCCACGGTCCTGGCCATCGGCCCGGACACGCCCAGGGTGAACCAGGCGGCCGTCGGGGTGGGGGAGGGGACCCGCCCCGGGGTCGGCCGCAGCCCCACCACGTTGCAGAAGGAGGCCGGGTTGCGCAGCGACCCGCCCATGTCGGAGCCGTCGGCCAGCGGCACCATCCCGCAGGCCAGCGCCGCCGCGGCCCCGCCGCTGCTGCCGCCGGCCGAGCGCGACAGGTCGTAGGGGTTGCGGGTGGCGCCGAAGATCTCGTTGACCGTGTGCGAGCCGGTGCCGAACTCGGGGGTGTTGGTCTTGCCGACCGTGATCGCCCCGGCCTCGCGCATGCGCCGGACGATCAGGGCGTCCCGCTCCGGCACGTGCCCGGCGAAGATCCGCGAGCCGTACGTGGTGCGGATGCCCGCGGTGTCGGTCAGGTCCTTGTAGGCGACCGGCAGCCCGTGCAGCGGCCCGCGCCACATGCCCTTGGCCAGGTCGCGGTCGGCGGCCCCGGCCTCGTCGAGGGCGCGCTCGGCCGTGAGCGTGACGATCGCGTTGACCCGGGGGTTGACCTCCTCGATGCGGCGCAGGTGGGCGTCGAGCAGTTCGGTCGCGCAGATCTGCCGGGTGCGCAGCAACTCCAGCATCTCGACGGCGGTCAGGTAGTGCATCCGTCCTCCCGATCCGTACGGCCCGCCCAGTCTGGCCGGGCGGCGGCGGCCGCGCCTCGGCAACCTTCGACAGAACTACCCGGAAGGCACTACCCGGTACGGCCGATGGAAGCCGTGACGGCCTGCGTGAGCCGTACCAGCTCGGCCGGGGCGGTCTCGATCTGCAGCCCGCGCCGCCCGGCGGAGAAGTAGACGGTGGGGAACTCCAGCGCGGAGGAGTCGACCACGGTCGGCAGCCGCCTGCGCTGCCCCAGCGGGCTGATGCCGCCCACCACGTAGCCGGTGACCCGCTCCACCTTGGCCGCCTCGGCCATCGCCGCCCGCTTGCCGCCCAGCGCCGCCGCGAACGCCTTGAGGTCCAGCTTGCCCGCCACCGGCACCACCGCGACGGCCAGCCCGCTCTCCACCTCGGCCACGAGCGTCTTGAAGATCCTCTCGTACGGCACGCCGAGCGCGTCGGCCGCCTCCTCGCCGTAGGCCTGGGCGCCCGCGTCGTGCTCGTAGGGGTGCAGCGTGAACTCCACCCCGGCCTGGGTCAGCGCCACCGTCGCGGGGGTGCCCTGGCCCTTGGTGCCCTTCTTGCTCATGGAGGGCAGGGTAGAGCATCCGGTGAATCTACAACGTAAAGGGCATGGTTCGTCACTCACGACGAATGTCCGGATAGTGGACAAGACCAGACCCGGTGCCCCGGCTCCGTAGACTGTACGGGTGATTTCCCGTACCGACCTGCGCGGTGCCCTCCCCGAGGACCTGCGCGACGTGCTGCCCCGTGCCGAACTCGACGTCGAAGCCGCCCTGACGATGGTCCGGCCCATCTGCGAGGACGTGCATCATCGCGGGGTGGCCGCGGTCCGGGAGCTGACCGCCCGCTTCGACGGGGTGGAGCTGGAGTCCACCCGGGTGCCCGCCGAGGCGATCACCCGCGCGCTGGAGGAGCTCGACCCCCGGGTCCGCGCGGCCCTGGAGGAGTCCATCCGCCGGGCCCGCCTGGTCCACCGCGACCAGCGCCGCACCGACGTCACGACCCGGGTGGTGCCCGGCGGCACCGTCACCGAGCGCTGGGTGCCCGTCGAGCGCGTGGGCCTGTACGTCCCCGGCGGCCAGGCGGTCTATCCCTCCAGCGTGGTCATGAACGTCGTGCCCGCCCAGGAGGCGGGGGTGACCTCCCTGGCGGTGACCTCGCCGGCGCAGAAGGAGTTCGGCGGGCTGCCGCACCCGACCATCCTGGCCGCGTGCGCGCTGCTCGGGGTGGAGGAGGTCTACGCCGTCGGCGGCGCCCAGGCCGTGGCGATGTTCGCCTACGGCACCGAGGAGTGCGCCCCGGTGACCATGGTCACCGGTCCCGGCAACATCTGGGTCGCCGCGGCCAAGCGCCTGCTCAAGGGCCGCATCGGCATCGACTCCGAGGCCGGGCCCACCGAGATCGCCGTCCTGGCCGACTCCACCGCCGACCCGGCGCACGTGGCGGCCGACCTGATCAGCCAGGCCGAGCACGACCAGATCGCCGCGGCGGTGCTGGTCACCGACTCGGTCGAGCTGGCCGAGGCCGTGGAGAAGGAACTGCCCGGCCAGGTGGCCGCGACCAAGCACTCCGAGCGCATCGCCACGGCCCTGTCGGGCCGCCAGTCGGGCATCCTGCTGGTGGACGACATGGAGGCCGGGCTGCGCGTCGTGGACGCCTACGCCGCCGAGCACCTGGAGATCCACACCGCCGACGCGCCCGCGCTGGCCGCCCGGGTCCGCAACGCCGGGGCGATCTTCGTCGGCACCTACGCGCCGGTCTCGCTCGGCGACTACCTCGCCGGGTCCAACCACGTGCTGCCCACCGGCGGCTGCGCCTGCCACTCCTCGGGACTGTCGGTGCAGACCTTCCTGCGCGGCATCCACGTCGTCGAATACACCCGCGAGGCCCTGGCCGGCGCCGCGGCCCACGTGTCGGTCCTGGCCGACGCCGAGGACCTGCCCGCGCACGGCGCGGCGGTCCGCGTCAGGTTCGCCGAGGGCGAGCTGGCCGAGCTCGGTGACTGGGAGGGGCGTTCATGAGGCTGCAGGACCTGCCCCTCCGTGAGGACCTGCGGGGGCGGACGCCGTACGGCGCCCCGCAGATCGACGTCCCGGTGCGGCTCAACACCAACGAGAACCCCTACGGCCCCTCCGCCTCCCTGGTCACCGACCTGGCCGAGGCGGTGCGGCACACCGCGGCCGAGCTCAACCGCTATCCCGACCGCGACGCGCTCGGCCTGCGCGCGGAGCTGGCCGCCTATCTCGGCCACGGGCTGACGACCGGGCAGGTGTGGGCCGCCAACGGCTCCAACGAGGTCATCCAGCAGATCCTGCAGGCCTTCGGCGGCCCGGGCCGCAGCGCGCTGGGCTTCGAGCCGTCCTACTCGATGCACCCGATCATCGCCGGTGGCACCTCCACCGAGTGGATCTCCGGGATGCGCGAGGAGGACTTCGGGATCGACCCGGACAAGGCGGTCGCCGTGATCGCCGAGCACCGGCCCGACGTCGTCTTCCTGACCTCGCCCAACAACCCCACCGGCACCGCGCTCGACCCGGCGGTGATCGCCCGTGTCGTCGAGGCCGCGCCCGGCATGGTGGTGGTGGACGAGGCCTACTTCGAGTTCGCCCGCACCGGCACGCCGTCCGCGCTGACGCTGCTGCCGGACAACCCCCGGCTGATCGTCACCCGGACCATGTCCAAGGCGTTCGCGATGGCCGGCACCCGGCTGGGCTACCTCGCCGCCTGCCCGGCGGTGATCGAGGCCCTGCTGCTGGTGCGGCTGCCGTACCACCTGTCCACGCTCACCCAGACGGCGGCGCGCGTGGCGCTGGCGCACCGCGACGAGCTGCTCGGCACCGTCGACATGCTGCGCCGGGAGCGGGACGCCACGGTGGAGTGGCTGCGGGGCAGGGGACTGACGGTGGCCGACTCCGACGCCAACTTCGTGCTCTTCGGGCGTTTCCCCGACCGGCGCGCGGTGTGGGAGGGCCTGCTGGAGCGGGGGGTGCTGATCCGCGAGGTCGGCCCGCCCGAGTGGCTGCGGGTGTCCGTCGGTACGGCAGAGGAGATGGCGGCGTTCCGCGCCGCCCTGGAAGGGATCTTGTGATGAGTCTTGCCGGAGGCGGGCCGCGCGTCGGCCGCGTCGAGCGCGCCACCAAGGAGACCTCGGTGCTGGTCGAGGTGAACCTCGACGGCACCGGCGTGGTCGAGGTGTCCACCGGCGTCGGGTTCTACGACCACATGCTGAACCAGCTCGGCAAGCACGGGCTGTTCGACCTGACGGTGAAGACCGAGGGCGACCTGCACATCGACTCGCACCACACGATCGAGGACACGGCGATCGCGCTGGGCGTCGCGTTCCGCGAGGCGCTGGGCGACAAGTCGGGCATCCGGCGGTTCGGCAGCGCGTCGTGCCCCCTGGACGAGTCCCTCGCCCAGGTCACCGTCGACCTGTCCGGCCGGCCGTACCTCGTGCACAGCGAGCCCGAGAACATGGCCCCGATGATCGGCCCCGACTACGACACGACGCTGACCCGGCACATCCTGGAGTCCTTCGTCGCGCACGCCGCCATCTGCCTGCATGTGCACGTGCCCTACGGCCGCAACGCCCACCACATCGTGGAGGCGCAGTTCAAGGCTCTGGCGCGGGCGCTGCGCGAGGCGTCGGAGCCGGACCCGCGGGCCAGCGGCGTGCCCAGCACCAAGGGCGTGCTGTGAGTGGCGACGGGTGACGGATGACTGACAACTGGACGGCCATCGCGATGGCCTTCGTCGCCCTGTTCCTGGTGGGCGGCATCATCTCCTTCCTCAAACAGGGCCTGAAGAAGGGCGCGGTGCTGCTGGCCGCCCTCGCGGCCCTGGCGACCACGGCGGCGGTGCTCTGGTGGTGAAGAACATCACGGTCCTGGACTACGGTTCGGGCAATCTGCGCTCTGCGGAGCGCGCGCTGGCCCGGGTCGGCGCGAACGTCACGGTGACCGCCGACTACGAGGCGGCGATGGAGGCCGACGGCCTCGTCGTGCCGGGGGTCGGCGCGTTCGCCGCGTGCATGAGCGGGCTGAAGTCGGTGCACGGCGACCGGATCGTCGGCCGCCGCCTGTCGGCGGGGCGGCCGGTGCTCGGCATCTGCGTGGGCATGCAGATCCTGTTCGAGACCGGCGTGGAGCACGGCGTCACGACCGAGGGGTGCGGCGAGTGGCCCGGCACGGTCGAGCGCCTGGAGGCCCCGGTCCTGCCGCACATGGGCTGGAACACGGTCAAGGCGCCCGCCGAGTCGGTGCTGTTCGCCGGTCTCGACGCCGACGCGCGGTTCTACTTCGTGCACTCCTACGGCGTGCGCAACTGGGAGCTGAAGGCCGGCCCCGGGTTCACCGACCCGCTGGTGACCTGGGCCGAGCACGCGGTGCCGTTCGTCGCCGCGGTGGAGAACGGCCCGCTGACGGCCACCCAGTTCCATCCGGAGAAGTCAGGTGACGCCGGGGCCCAGCTGCTGGCGAACTGGCTGGGGACCGTCGGGTGAGCACGCGTCCGTGAGCGTCCCGACGAACCCGGCCGAACCCTTCCGACGTCCGATTGAACGCTGTGAATTGCCGATGAGTCCCCGATGAGTCTCCGATGAGCAAGGAGCGGGCCCGCAGGCGGGCCGAGCGGGAGGCCGAGCAGGCCCGCCAGGCGGCCGTGCGCGCCGGGCGTGAGGCCCGGCGCGCCCGGCGGCGCGAGCGTGCGGGCCGGCTGGCCGCCCTGTTGCCGGGGCGGCCGGTCCGGATCGCCGGTCAGCGTGGCATCATGGCCCGTCGCCGCCGCACGCAGAACGGGGTCGTGGCGGTCCTGTTCCTCATCGTCCAGGTGATCGCCTGGCTGCTCTGGTCCTCGTGGTCGGCGCGGCTGGGCGTTCTCATCCTGTCCCTACTGCTGGTGCCGGTGCTGGTCACCGTCGCCTTTGACCGGAGGTCCTGATCAGATGTCGCTAGAGCTGCTGCCCGCCGTGGACGTCGCCGACGGCCAGGCGGTCCGCCTGGTGCAGGGCGAGGCCGGCACCGAGACCTCCTACGGCGACCCGCTGTCGGCGGCGCTGGCCTGGCAGGAGGCCGGGGCCGAGTGGATCCACCTGGTCGACCTCGACGCCGCCTTCGGCCGGGGGTCGAACCGGGAGCTGCTCGCCTCGGTCGTGAAGGCGCTCGACATCAAGGTCGAGATGTCCGGGGGCATCCGCGACGACGCCTCGCTGGAGGCGGCGCTGGCCACCGGCTGCCGCCGGGTCAACATCGGCACCGCGGCCCTGGAGAACCCGGCCTGGTGCTCGAAGATCATCTCCGAGTACGGCGACCGCATCGCCATCGGCCTGGACGTGCGCGGCACCACCCTGGCCGCCCGCGGCTGGACCCAGGAGGGCGGCGACCTGTGGGAGGTGCTGGAGCGCCTGGAGGCCGACGGCTGCCCGCGTTACGTCGTCACCGACGTCACCAAGGACGGCACCCTCCGGGGCCCGAATCTGGAGCTGCTGCGCGAGGTCTGCGCCCGTACCGACAAGCCCGTGGTCGCCAGCGGAGGCGTTTCCTCCCTCGATGACCTGCGCGCTCTCGCTTCCCTGGTTCCGATCGGCATTGAGGGGGCAATCGTGGGCAAAGCCCTGTACGCCCAGGCCTTCACACTCGAGGAGGCCTTGGCGGCGGTTTCCTAGCTTTCCGCGCGCACAGAGGAGACAGGGTGATTCACCGGACGGGTTCCAGGGTGTTCAGCGGGGGCGTATGGGAGGAACGGTACGGCTACGCCCGTGCGGTGGTCGCCGGCCCATGGGTGATCGTTTCCGGCTGCACCGCGACCGTCGACGGTGAGGTCCTTCACGTCGGTAACCCCTACAAGCAGGCGCTCACGGCGTTCGGCGTCGCGCTGGACGCCATCGAGAAGGCGGGCCTGACGCGGCACGACGTCGTCAGGGTGCGCTACTTCGTGGTCGACGACGACCACTACGACGAGGTCGGCCGAGCCCATGCGGAGCTCTTCGGCCAGGTCCGCCCGACCTGCACCGGTGTGCGGGTGGCGGGCCTGATCGATCCCCGGATGCTGGTCGAGGTCGAGGTCGAGGCCTACAGAGAACGATAGACAACGATGAGGAACCCCACGTGAGCGTCGCTGTACGAGTGATCCCCTGCCTGGACGTGGACGCCGGGCGGGTGGTCAAGGGCGTCAACTTCGAGAACCTGCGCGACGCGGGCGACCCGGTCGAGCTGGCCCGGCGCTACGACGCCGAGGGGGCCGACGAGCTGACGTTCCTCGACATCACGGCGTCGAGCTCCGACCGCTCCACGATGTACGACGTGGTGCGCCGTACGGCCGAGCAGGTGTTCATCCCGCTGACGGTCGGCGGCGGGGTGCGCTCGGTGGAGGATGTGAACCTGCTGCTGCGGGCGGGGGCGGACAAGGTGTCGCTGAACACCGCCGCCATCGCCCGCCCGCAGCTGCTGACCGAGGCCTCGCGGCGGTACGGCGCGCAGTGCGTGGTGCTGTCGGTGGACGCCCGCCGGGTCGTGGACGGCCCGCCGACGCCCTCGGGCTTCGAGGTGACGACCCACGGCGGCCGGCGCGGCACCGGCATCGACGCGGTCGAGTGGGCCCGCCGGGGAGAGGAGCTGGGCGTGGGGGAGATCCTGCTCAACTCCATGGACGGCGACGGCACCCGCGACGGCTACGACCTGGAGATGATCCGCGCGGTGCGCGCGGCCGTCTCCGTCCCGGTGATCGCCAGCGGCGGCGCGGGCGCGCTGGAGCACTTCCCCCCGGCGGTCGAGGCGGGGGCGGACGCGGTCCTGGCGGCGTCGGTGTTCCACTTCGGCCAGCTCAAGATCTCCGACGTGAAGGAGACCCTCCGCGCGGCCGGTCACCCCGTCCGCTGAGCGGGACCCGGCGGCCCCGCGGCCCGGGACCCCGCGAACCGGTCCCGGGCCGCGAGGGGTCTCAGGACGTCAGGGAACGGCCGAGGTCGGCGATGAAGCGGGCCAGGCCGGCGCGCTTGCGGAACAGCTCGTGCAGGCGCGGGGTGGGCTGCTCCTCCAGGTGGTCCAGGGGCAGCGCCGTCCAGGCGTTGCGCAGCACGAGCGTGGCCGCGTAGCCGAACGCCACCTGGTCCGGGGCGGCGTCCACCTCGGCCGCGTAGGCGGGCTCGATGGCCTCGTGGATCGCCGGCAGCTCGGCGGGTTCGGTGAGGCCCGCGTGGGCCAGGCCCACCAGGAGCTGGCCCAGATCGAAGCCGATCGCCGCCGGGCAGCCCCAGCCCCAGTCGACGGCCACGAACTGCGCGGAGCCGTCGGCGGGGACCAGCAGGTTCTGCGGGCTGGCGTCGCCGTGGCCGAGGGCGTGCGGGAGCCGTTCGACCGCCGCCAGCAGCGGCCCGATCCGGTCGCCCAGCGCCAGCAGGTCGGCCCGGAGCAGGTCGTCGGCGTAGCGGGCCACCAGAGGATGCCGCCACGTCGCGGGATCGCGAAGGATCGACAGGAAGTGCTGGACCGGCCCGGCGCAGTAGACCCGCAGCCCCGGATCGGGCGGGGTGCCCGGTCCGTCCGGGGGGCCGGTCGCCGGCCGCATGGCGGCCAGGGCGCCCAGCAGCCCGGCCGCGCGGCGGTAGCGGTCGAGGTCCCAGGCCGCCGGCGCGGTCCGCACGTCCTCCAGCCACAGCACCAGGCGGTCGTCGCCCAGATCGTCGACCCGGTACAGGCGCGGCAGCCGGAGCCCCTCGGGCAGCGGGGGCCCGGCCAGGTAGGTGTCGGCGTCCGCCCGCCAGGGGAAGCGCGCGATGATCTCCGCCCGCACGGGTGCGGGGACCGTCCCTATCAGCGGCCAGTGCTTGAGCGAGTGGATCGACTTGACGAAGAACGACCACGGCCGTCCGTCGGTCGTGGTGCCCCGGACGCGGTGGAGCCCGGTGGTGGAGATCGACGTGGTGTCGTGGCCGACCGGCTCGACGTACCGCCGGGCGATGTCGGCCAGCGGGTCGCCCAGGCTCTCCCGGACGAGGTCCGTCACGTCGGCGGCCAGCGCCGTGGTCATGTGTGTCGTCGTCATGTGCGCCGTCATGTGCGTCGTGTGGGTCGTCATGGGGCCACCGTGCTCCCGGGCGGCTGCTCTCGCATGAGCACGCCCTACTCAAATATCCTCCAGTGATGCGCAGCTCGTGGCCGTTCGCCGGCCGGGCGACCCAGCTGGCGGAGATCCGCTCGGCCGCTTCGGGCGTGGTCGTGGCGGGCGAGGCCGGGGCGGGCAAGAGCCGCCTGGCGGCCCAGGCCGTGCTGGAGCTCGACGGGGTCGCCTGGGCGCGCGGGACCGAGGCCGCCGCCGAGATCCCGTTCGGGGCCTTCGCCCACCTGCTGCCGCCCGCGCCGCCTGCGGGGAACCCGCTGGGCTGGGCCGCCGCCGCGCTCGGCGCGCGGGTGCTGGTCGTGGACGACGCCCACCTGCTCGACGCGTCCTCGGCGGCCCTGGTGCACCACCTGGTGGCGCAGGAGCTGGCCAGGGTGATCGTGGTGGTCCGCGGCGACGCGCCCGCGAGCGACGCGGTGCGGGCGCTGTGGAAGGACGGCCTGCTGCCGCGGCTGGACCTGGGTCCCCTCTCCGCCCGGGAGGTGGGGGAGGTCCTGGAGGGGGCCCTGGGCGGGCGGGTCGAGCCGGAGGCCGCGGAGCGGATGTGGCGGGTCAGCCAGGGCAACGCCCTGTACGTGCGGGAGCTGGTGCTGTCGGGGGCGCTGCGGGACGAGGGCGGGGTGTGGCGCTGGAACGGGTCCGGCGGATCGGCGGCGCCGTCGATGACGCCGTCGCTGCGGGAGACGGTCGCGGCCCGCATCGGGGAGCTGGCCGCGGGCGAGCGGCGGGCGCTGGAACTGCTGGCGTACGGCGAGCCGCTCGGCGCCGACCTGCTGGCCGGGCTGGTCTCCGCCACGGTGGTCGAGCGTCTGGAGGACCGCAGGCTGGTCACCGTCGCGCGGGACGGGCGCAGGCTACGGGTACGGCTGGCGCACCCGCTCTACGGGGAGGTGATCCGGGCCGGATGCGGCCTGCTGCGCGAGCGCGCCACGGTGCGTGAGCTGGCCGGCGCGGTCGCGGCGACGGGGATGCGGCGCCGCGAGGACGTCCTGCGGGTGGCCGTGTGGCGCCTGGACGGCGGCGCGCCCGGGGATCCGGTGCTGCTCATGGCCGCCTGCGACCGGGCCAGGGCCATGCGGGACCTGCGGCTGGCCGTACGGCTCGGGCACGCCGCGGTCGCGGAGGGCGGCGGGGCCGGGGCGCACCTGCTGCTGGCCAGGGCCCTGTACTACGCCGACCGTCACGAGGAGGCGGAGGCCGAGTTCCTGGCCGCCGGGGGGCCGCAGACCGACCGCGACAAGCGGATCGAGCTTCCCCTGGCCCGGGCCTTCAACCTGTTCTGGGGACTGGGCCGCACGGCCGAGGCGGGCGAGGTGTTCGATGAGGCCTGCCTGCTGGCCGCCGACGTGGAGACGCGCCAGGGCGTGCACATCACCCGGGCGGCCTTCGAGTGCTTCGCGGGCGATCTCGCGGCGGCCGGGGCCTCGCTGGAGCGGGCCCGGGGGATGGGCCCCTACGGCCCGCGCAACACGCTCGCCGCCGGCTCGGTCCGGGCGAGCCTGCTGGCGATGCAGGGCCGTGCCCGGCCGTGCCTGGCGCAGGTGGAGGAGGTGCTGGGCGGCACGGCGGAGCTGTCCCGCTCCTACCCCAGCATGATGGCCGGGCTGATGGACGCCCGTCTGCTGGCGTCCCTGGTGCTCGGCGACCTGGACGACGCCGAGCGGTGCGCCGATGCCGGTTACCGCCTGCACGGCGACTACGGGCAGTGGAACAGCGCGATGGCCCGCTTCGGCGCGCGCAGGGGCGAGGTGCTCCGGCTGCGGGGCCGGGTCCGCGAGGCGGCCGGGCAGTGCCGGCGGGCCGCCGGGCGGCTGCCGTCCCCCAGCTTCCTGGCGGGACTGTGCCTGGGGGAGCTGGCCCACGCCCACGCGCTGCTGGGCGAGGTGACGGCGGCCGAGGAGGCGCTGGCCGCCGCGGAGAGCGCCGCGCTGCCGATCGGCCCGCTGGTGGTCCTCCCCCTGCGGGCGGCCAGGGTGTGGACGCTCGCCGCGCGCGGCGACGTCGCCGGGGCGGTCGCGGCGACGCTGGAGGCGGCGCGGGTGGCCGCCGCCGAGGCGCCCGCGTACGCGCCGTTCTTCCTGCACGACGCGGTACGGCTCGGCCGCGCGGACCTGGTGGCCGGGCGCCTGGCCGGCCCGGGGGCCGAGGGGCCGCTGGCGTCGCTGTTCGCCCGGCACGCCGCCGCCCGCGACCCCGAGCCGCTCGAGGAGGTCTCCCGGGACTTCGAGGGGCTCGGCATGGTGCTGTACGCGGCCGAGGCGGCGGCCCAGGCGGCCGTGCTGTACCGGGAGGCGGGACTGCGCCGGGGCGAGCGGGCCGCGCAGACCCGGGCGGCGGTCCTGGCCGGCGCGTGCCAGGGGGCGCGCACGGTGGCGCTCATGGAGCCGGCGGCGCCCCGGCTGACTCCGCGGCAGCGGGAGATCGCGACTCTGGCCGCCCAGGGGCTGAGCAACCGGGAGATCGCCGAGCGGCTGGTGGTGTCCGTGCGCACCGTCGCCAACACGCTCTACTCGGTCTACGAGAAGGTGGGGGTGGGCGATCGCACTCAGCTGGCCCGGATTCTGGGGATCACCTGATCGACTCCGGGCGGGACTCTCCGGCGGGGGCACGGGGGCCGGCGCGGACGTCCGCGGTGACGTCTGCGGGGATGCCGGAGGAGACATCGGGGGTGAGGTGCCGTGCTCCCGCGCGGGCCGGACGGGAGCACCGGGGACAACAGGTCAGGGGCGGGGCAACCCCCCGCCGGCGGTCAGCTCAGCACTTGCGTGACGAATACAGCCAGTTGGTCGGCGCCACGGACGATCCCGTCGAAGACGCCGTTGACCGCGCTCGCCGCCTCGGCGGGCTTGGTGAAAAGGTAGAAGACCACGAACGCCACCGCTAGGTAGGTGAGGACCTTCTTGACCTGCATGGGGGCCTCCTGCAGTTCCATTCCCAGCCGTATATACCCGGATTTTAAAGACCTTTGGCATTCTGGACCCGAGTGGCTCCCGGATATGGTGATCATACCCGGCAGGTCCGGGGGGACCATCGACCCTTCGGGGGATTGCTTGGACCGCTCCTGCCATGGTGCGGGGCGAGGCCGCCCATGTCCAATGCGGCGTACTTCCCTGATACGGACAGGCTGGTACAGAGAGCACGATGGCGGAAAGGTGTCCGCCCGCCGACGGGCCGCGCCGTGTCGCGGATCACTCCGCGCGGCGCCCGGGGACGGGCCCGGGGGCGGTGATCACACGCCCAGGGAGGCGTCCATCAGCCGGGCCACGGCGGCCTCGTCGCCGCTGAGGTCCACCTTGGCGTGCGCCTGGCGGCCGAAGCAGAACAGCAGCAGCTCGCCCGCCGGGCCGGTCACCTCGACCTTGGGGCCGTCCTTGGCCCCGCCCAGGGCGACCCCGCCGCCGATCCGGTGCAGCACGACGGCCACCGGCGCCTTGCGCAGGAACAGCCCGCGTCCCGCCCGCACCCGCTTCCAGAAGCTCTCCTCCAGGTCGGCGGGCATCTCCCGGGGCTCCCAGACCCGCTGCGCGCGCCGTACGTCCTCGTGGTGGATGAAGAACTCCATGGTGTTGACGGCCTGGTCGAGACCGGGCACCAGGCCGTAGACCCCGCCGGGGCCGGAGCGCACCAGCTCCACCAGTCCCTCGAAGCCGTGCTTGGCCTTCAGCGACTCCTGCACCTTGGCGGTGTATCCGGCCAGCGGGGCCAGGGCGATGCCTCCGGCGGCGTCGGGCCTGCGCTCGCGCAGGACGAGGTGGGCGGCCAGGTCGAAGGTGGTCCAGCCCTCGCACAGGGTGGGGGAGTCCGGGCCGAGCCGGGCGAACAGGTCGCTGAGCGCGGCGCGTTCGGCGCGGGCGTGTGTCATCCCCCGATCCTAACAATGCCGTTGCGCGAGCAACCAGAGCAGGACGAGACTCGCTGATCATACGGGCCGATCACCCGGTATCGGGAATAAGCGTTCGATCCAGCGTGATACTCACTTATGTAGCAATCTCCCCGACGAAAGGACACACCCCGAGTGGCGAGCAAGGTGACGTCCACCGTCATGCGTAAGGGGCTCCGCGTACTCGGGGTGGCCATCCGGGCCGAGAAGGCCGTGTTCACCGCGGCCGTGCTGTCCAGCGGCGTGTACGGCGCGATGACGGTCGCGTCCGCCTGGGCGCTGGGCTGGGCCACCGAGAACGTCGTGCTGCCCGCCTTCGGCGCGGGGGAGACCGCCGCCGGGGCGATGTCCCTGGCGCTGCTCCTCATCCTCGGCACCGCGCTGCTCAAGGCGCTCGGGGTCGCCGGGCGGCGCTACTTCGCCGGAGTCATGCAATATCGCATGCAGGCCCGTTCCCGCCGGGACGTCACCCGGCAGTACCTGCGGCTCCCGCTGGCCTGGCACCACCGTCACCCGACCGGCCAGCTGCTGTCCAACGCCAACGCCGACGCCGAGGCCGCCTGGGCCCCGCTGGCCCCGCTGCCGATGGCGGTCGGCGTGATCGTCATGCTGTTCACCGCGGCGGTCGCGATGGTGATCACCGACCCCGTGCTCGCCGTCGTCGGCTTCCTGATCTTCCCGGCGATCGCCCTGATGAACCTGGTCTACCAGCGCAGGCTCAGCCCCCTGGCGACCCGCGCCCAGCAGCTGCGCGCCGAGGTCAGCGAGATCGCGCACGAGAGCTTCGACGGCGCCCTGGTCGTCAAGACCCTCGGCCGTGAGGAAGAGGAGACCGTCAGGTTCCGGGCCAAGGCCGAGGAACTGCGCGACGCCAACATCGCGGTGGGGCGCGTGCGCGGCCTGTTCGACCCGGTGCTGGAGGCCCTGCCCACCCTCGGTGTGCTGGCCGTCCTGCTGGTCGGCGCGGCGCGGCTGGAGAGCGGCGCGATCACCGCCGGCGTCCTGGTCCAGGTCGCCTACCTGTTCACCCTGCTCGCCTTCCCGATCCGCGCCCTGGGCTGGGTGCTGGCCGAGCTTCCCCGCGCCGTGGTCGGCTACGAGCGGATCCACGCCGTGCTCTCGGCCACCGGCTCCATGGAGTACGGCGCCGCCGCGCTGGCGGCCGACGGCCCGGCCCGGCTGCGGGTGAGCGACCTGAGCTACGCCTACGGCGACTTCACGGTCCTGCACGGGGTCGACTTCGAGGTCGAGCCCGGCCGTACCGTCGCGCTCGTCGGCCCCACCGGCTCCGGCAAGTCCACCCTGGTCCAGACCTTCGTCCGCCTGGTCGACCCGGCGCGCGGGGCCGTCCTCGTCGACGGCACGGACCTGCGCGAGGTCGCGCGCGGCGGGGTCAGCGACGTGGTGTCGCTGGTGCCCCAGCAGACGTTCCTGTTCGACGACACGGTGCGCGGCAACGTCACCCTCGGCCTGCCGATCTCCGACCAGGACGTCTGGCAGGCGCTGCGGCTGGCCCAGGCCGACGGCTTCGTCAGCGCCCTGCCCTCCGGCCTGGACACCATGGTCGGCGAGCGCGGCACCAGCCTGTCGGGCGGCCAGCGCCAGCGCCTGGCCCTGGCCCGCGCGCTGGTGCGCCGCCCCCGGCTGCTCGTCCTGGACGACGCCACCTCCAGCGTGGACCCGCAGGTCGAGGCCAAGATCCTGTACGGCCTGCGGGACGCGGCCGCGATGTCGTCGGCCTCGACCGTGGTGGTCGTCGCCTACCGGATGGCCACCATCGCCCTGGCCGACGAGGTCGTCTACCTCGAACACGGCCGGGTCGCCGACCGGGGCACCCACGACGAGCTGCTCGCCCGCTGTGAGGGTTATCGCAACCTGGTCACCGCCTACGAGCGCGAGGAGGCCGAGCGCGAGGCGCTGGAGTCCGACGAGGAGGTCAGCGCGTGAGCGGGCCGGCCGAGACCCGGGCACGGCGGACGGGGCCCGCCGGGCGGGCGCGGCGGACGGGGCTTACGGGATGGCAGGGCGGTTCGGGGATGACGGCGACGGAGGAGAGCAAGTGAGTGCGCTTCAGGGGGTGGAGCGGTCGGCGCTGGCGACCGTGCGACGGGGCCTGTCCCTCACCCCGGAGTTCCGCAAAGGACTGGCCGGGACGTTCGCGCTGGCCATGCTCGCCACCGTCGGCAAGGTGATCGTGCCGATCGCCGTCCAGCAGACCGTCGACCGCGGGCTCAAGGACGCGGTGCCCGACGTGCCGTTCATCCGCGACATGGTCCTGGTGTGCGCCGCGGCCGTGGTGTTCACCGCGCTGTGCGGCTATCTGATGAACGTCCGCCTGTACAGGGCGACCGAGTCCTCGCTGGCGACGCTGCGGGTGCGCGGCTTCCGGCACGTGCACGACCTGTCGGTGCTCACCCAGAACTCCGAGCGGCGCGGCGCGCTGGTCTCCCGGGTCACCGGGGACGTCGACCAGATCAGCGCCTTCATGCAGTGGGGCGGACTGATGATCATCGTCGCCCTGGGCCAGCTGCTGGTCGCCAGCGTGGTGATGTTCCTCCTGTCCTGGCAGCTGGCGCTGCTGGTGTGGGCCTGCTTCCTGCCGCTCATGATCGTGCTGCCCCGTTTCCAGCGGTGGCTGTCGGCCGCCTACACGCGGGTCCGCGAGCGCACCGGCGACATGCTCGCCGCGGTCAGCGAGTCGGTCGTGGGCGCGGCGGTGATCCGGGCCTACGGCTCCGAGTCCCGTACCGCCGAGCGGCTGGACACCGCGATCGACGCCAACAAGGCCGCCCAGGCGCGCACCCAGCGGATCGTCGCCACGGTCTTCCCGCTGACCGAGATCGTCGCCGCGATCACCCTGGCCGCCATCGTGCTGCTCGGCGTCCGCCTCGGCGTCGGCGGCGGCATCACCAAGGGCGACCTGATCGCCTTCCTGTTCCTGATCACCCTGTTCGTCTCGCCGCTGCAGATCGCCACCGAGGTGCTCAACGAGGCGCAGAACGCGATCGCCGGCTGGCGGCGCATCCTCGGCGTGCTCGACACCCCGCCGGACGTCGCCGACCCGGGCCCGCAGGGCGTGGAGCTGCCGCGCGGCCCGATCTCGGTCGCCTTCGAGGGCGTCGGCTTCGCCTACCCCGGCGGCCCGCCGGTGCTCAGCGAGGTCACCGTGGACATCCCGCCGCGCTCGCGGATCGCGGTGGTGGGCGAGACGGGTTCGGGCAAGACGACCTTCGCCAAGCTGCTGACCCGCCTGATGGACCCCGTCTCCGGGCGGGTCACGGTGGACGGGGAGGACCTGCGCCGGGTGCGCTTCTCCTCGCTGCGCGAGCGGATCGTCATGGTGCCGCAGGACGGCTTCCTGTTCGACGGCACGCTGACCGACAACGTGCGCTTCGGCCGGCCGGACGCCACCGACGAGGAGATCGCGCTGGCCATGACCGAGCTGGGCCTGACCGACTGGGTGGAGGGCCTGCCCGCGGGCCTGGACACCCCGGTCGGCCAGCGCGGCGAGTCGCTGTCGGCCGGCGAGCGCCAGCTCGTCGCGCTGGCCCGCGCCTACCTGGCCGATCCCGACCTGCTCCTGCTGGACGAGGCCACCTCCGCGGTGGACCCGGCCACGGAGGTACGGCTGGCGCGGGCCCTGGAGGGCGTCACGCGCGGCCGTACGGCGGTCTCCATCGCCCACCGGCTGTCCACCGCCGAGGCGGCCGACGAGGTGCTGGTCTTCGAACACGGCCGGATCGTCCAGCGCGGCCCGCACGCCGAACTGGTCGCCGAACCGGGCGTCTACGCCGACCTGCACGCCTCCTGGGTGGCCGCCGCCCACTCCTGAGCGCCGGGGCGGGGCCTTCCGCGGCTCCGGCGGGCCGGATCCCGGCGCCGCGAGGGGTTAGCGGGGGCGCGCAGGTGGCAGAGATCAGGCATGGACGCGAACCTGTTGCCGCCGGGAGTGCAGTCGGCCGTGGCCGAGACCGACCTGATGGAGGATATGGAGAACCTCCTGGTCGACGACGACGACGATGACGACCCGGTCCTGCGGCGGCTGGACGGCAGTCCCGTCGACACCTGGCGGGAGCACTACCCCTACAGCGAGCGCATGTCCCGCGACGAGTACGACAAGGTCAAACGGCTGCTCCAGATCGAGCTGCTCAAGCTCCAGTACTGGATCAAGGACACCGGCGGGCGGCTGGTGATCCTGTTCGAGGGACGTGACGCGGCGGGCAAGGGCGGCACGATCAAGCGGTTCATGGAGCACCTCAACCCGCGCGGGGCCGGCGTGGTGGCCCTGGAGAAGCCCAGCGAGCGCGAGAGCACCCAGTGGTACTTCCAGCGCTACATCGCCCACATGCCCTCCGCCGGGGAGATGGTCTTCTTCGACCGCTCCTGGTACAACCGCGCCGGGGTGGAGCGGGTCATGGGGTTCGCCACCGAGGAGCAGTACCTGGAGTTCATGAAGCAGGCGCCCGAGCTGGAGCGGATGCTGGTGCGCGACGGGATGCACCTGGTGAAGTTCTGGTTCTCGGTCTCACGCAGGGAGCAGCGCACCCGGTTCATCATCCGCCAGGTCGACCCGGTCCGGCAGTGGAAGCTGTCGCCGATGGACCTGCAGTCGCTGGACAAGTGGGATGAGTACACCGAGGCCAAGGAGGACATGTTCCTGCACACCGACACCGGCGAGGCGCCCTGGACGGTGATCAAGAGCAACGACAAGAAGCGGGCCAGGGTCGAGGCCATGCGCTACGTCCTGAGCCTGTTCGAGTACGACGGCAAGGACCACGACATCGTCGGCGACCCCGACCCGAAGATCGTGGTCAAGGCCGCCGACGTGCTCGACGCCGACCGCAGCCGATAGCCGCGGCGCCCTCGGTGACCGGTTCCTACCGGGGGCCCGCCTCGCCGCCGGACAGGCGCTGGGCGAGATAGATCGGGACGACCGACAGCACGATCAGGGCGGCGGCGACCACGTTCACCACCGGGGCCTGGTTGGGGCGGAACAGGTTCTCGAAGATCCACAAGGGGAGGGTCTTGACCCCGGCGCCCGCGGTGAAGGTGGTCACGATGATCTCGTCGAACGACAGCGCGAAGGCCAGCAGCCCGCCCGCGAGCAGGGCCGAGCGGATCATCGGGAAGGTGACCAGCCGGAAGGTGGTGAAGACGTCGGCGCCCAGGTCGGCCGAGGCCTCCTCCAGTGACGATCCCGTACGGCGCAGCCGGGCCAGCACGTTGTTGTAGACGGTCACCACGCAGAACGTGGCGTGCCCGACGATCACCGTGAACATCCCCAGCCCCAGCCCGAACGGCTCCAGCACCGCGCGGAAGGCGTTGTTCAGCGCGATGCCGGTGACGATGCCGGGCAGCGCGATCGGCAGGATGATCAGCAGCGAGACCGCGTCCCGGCCGAAGAAGGAGTGGCGCTGCAGAGCGAAGGCCACCATGGTGCCCAGCACCAGGGCGATCGCCGTCGCGCCCAGCGCGGCCTGGATCGAGGTCCACAGCGCCTCGCGCACGCCGGTGGAGTTCCAGGCCGCCTCCCACCAGCGCAGGGTGAACCCGGGGGGCGGCCAGCCGAAGGTGCGGTCGGCGTTGAAGGAGTTGAGCAGCACGATCAGCAGCGGCACGTAGACGACGGCCAGGCCGCCGGCCAGCGCGGCCCAGAGCATCGCGCGGGCCGTGCGAGAGAGGTTCACAGGTTCTCCAGGGCTCCGGTGCGGCGGACCGCGGCGAGGTAGGCCAGCATGATCAGCACGGGGACGGTGGCGACCGCGGCGGCGAACGGGAGGTTGTTGGCCGCGCCGATGTTGTCGTAGACGACGTTCCCGATGAGCTGGGACCTGCCGCCGACGATCTTCACGGTGATGTAGTCGCCGAGAGACAGGGAGAAGGTGAAGATCGACCCGGCGACCACGGCCGGGAACGTCAGCGGCCACACGACCGTGCGGAAGGTCCGCCGGCCGCGCGCCCCCAGGTCCCCCGCCGCCTCCAGCAGCGAGTTCGGCAGCCGCTCCAGGCCCGCGTAGATCGGCAGGATCATGTACGGCAGCCACAGGTAGGAGAGCGTGATGATCGTGGCGGTCAGGCCGTACCCCCAGCCCAGCAGGCCGTCGGCCGACAGCAGGACCCGCCAGGCGTAGGCCTTGACCAGGTAGGAGGCCCACAGCGGGGTCAGCACCGCGATGACCAGCCAGCGCTGCGCGCGCGGCGGGGCGAGCTTGGCCATCGCGAACGCCATGGGGAAGGCGATCACCAGGTCGATCAGCGTCACCGCGGCCGCCACGCCCACCGAGCGCAGCGCGATCGTGCGGTAGACCTCGGTGGTGAGGAGTTCCCGGAAGTTGGCCCAGGTCAGCTCCCTGACCAGGTCGCCGGTGAAGGTGTCGGTCCGCCACAGGGCCGACACGAACAGGGCGGCCAGCGCGCCCAGGTAGGCGACGCCGAGCCAGAGCATGGGCGCCGACAGCAGCAGCGACAGCCGCAGCCGGGCGCGCCGGTGCAGGATGGCGGCCAGGCGCCGCCGGGGGCCGCCGGGCGCGGGGGTCGTGCCGCCCCGCGGGGCGGACGGCGCGGCGGACGGCGGGGGGCCTGGCGGGGTGGTGTTCGCGGTGGTGTTCAACGACGTGCTCGTTCCTGTGCCGGTACGGCGTGCTCGTTCCCGTGCCCGCGGCGCGGGCGGTCGGGGGTCCGGGACCGCGGAGGGCCGGTCGGGGATCGGGGGCGGAGCGGCGCCGGCGGGGCCCGCCGGCGCCGCGGGGGTCAGCCCTTGATCTCGGTCCAGGCGCGGGTCCACTCCGCGTAGTCCTTGCACTTCACATCGGTGCGGCCGTCCAGGCACTGGGCGATCGGGGTCGTCCAGTACCAGACCTTCGAGAAGTACTCCTCGTCGGTGGCGTGGAAGGTCTCGCAGTGCTTGGGGTCGGCGGTCATCTCACACGACTTGGCGTTGGACGGCGCCTCGCCGAAGTACTCGGCGACCTGGGCGTTGGCCTTGGGGGAGATGATCCAGTCGAGCCACTTGTAGGCGCAGTTGGGGTTCTTGGCCCCGGCCGCGACCATCCAGGTGTCCGACCAGCCGGTGGCGCCCTCCTTGGGCAGCGTCACCTCCACCGGGGTCTTGTCCGCCTGGGCGACGTTGGCGATGACCTGCCAGGTGGTGCCGGCCACCGAGTCGCCGCTCTTGAAGGCCTGGACCTCCTTGGTGTAGTCCGACCAGTACTCGCCGATGATCTGCCGCTGCTGCTTGAGCAGGTCCACCGCCGCCTGGAACTGCGTGTCGTCCAGCGCGTAGGGGTTCTTGATGCCGAGATCGGGCTTGGTGGCCATCAGGTACACCGCGGCGTCGGCGATGTAGATGGGGGAGTCGTAGGCGGTGATCTTCCCCTTGTACGGCGAGGCCGGGTCGAAGACCACGCTCCAGGAGTCGGGCGCGGGCTTGACGACGTCGGTGCGCCACATGAGGAGGTTGGCGCCCCGGCCGTGCGGCACGCCGTAGGCGACCCCGTTCACCGAGTTCCACGGCTTGTCCTTCAGGCCCTCGAAGACGTCGGCGTAGTTGGGGATCAGCGCCGTGTCGACCGGTGCGACGTCCCCGCCGGCGATCAGCCGGAGCGAGGCGTCGCCGGAGGCGGAGACCGCGTCGTACTCGCCGGTCTTCATCAGGTTCACCATCTCGTCGGAGGTCCCGGCGACCTTGGAGTTGACCTGGCAGCCGGTGGCCTGCTCGAACGGGGTGACCCAGTCGACCTTGGGGTCGTTGGAGCCGTCCTCGACGTATCCGGCCCAGTGGACCAGGTTGACCTGGCCCTCGCCCGTGCCGAGCGACTGCAGCGCCTCGATCTTGGGCGGGGTGAAGCCGCTCTGGCCGGGCGCGGCGGAGGCGCCGGTCGGTTCGGAGCCGGAGCCGCAGGCGGCGACGGCGAGGGCGAGCGCGGAGAGCACGACCACGAGGCGGGGGACGGCCGGCCCGGGGGTGGCCGAGCGGGAGGTGGCCGGGCGGGAGGTGGCCGGGCGGGGGGTGGATCGCATCAGATGACGACCTTTCTCACGAGACGATCGCGAACTCGTGCCGGCGGTGCCAGACGAGCCGGACCCTGGTGCCGCGCAGGCTCATCACGTCCATGGACGAGACCTGCAGGTTCTGCTGGAGCGCGATGAGCCGGCCGCCCGCGTCGAGTTCGACCACGAACCGGGTCGCCGGTCCGGCGTAGACGACCTCGCTGACGGTGCCGGTCGCGCTGTGCTCGGCGCCGTCCACCGATTCGCCGAGCCCGGCCACGCGCAGCTTCTCCGGCCGCACGCTGAAGGTGCCCTCCTTGCCGAGTACGGCCTGCGCCGCCTCGCCGGAGATGAGGTTGGAGGTGCCGACGAACCCGGCGACGAAGGCGGTCGAGGGCCGTTCGTAGATCTCGGCGGGGGTGCCGACCTGCTCGACGCGGCCCTCGTTGAAGACCGCGACCCGGTCGCTCATGGTCAGCGCCTCCTCCTGGTCGTGGGTGACGAACAGGAAGGTGATGCCGACCTCGCGCTGGATGGACTTGAGCTCGACCTGCATCTCCTCGCGGAGCTTGAGGTCCAGCGCGCCGAGCGGCTCGTCCAGCAGCAGCACCCGGGGCCGGTTGACCAGGGCGCGGGCCAGCGCGACCCGCTGGCGCTGGCCGCCCGACAACTGCCCGGGCCTGCGCCCCCCGTAGCCCTCCAGCCGGACCGAGGCCAGCGCGGCCAGGGCCCGCTCGTGCCGTTCGGCCCGGGGGACGCGCTTGACGCGCAGGCCGTACTCGACGTTGTCGAGCACGTTCATGTGCGGGAACAGCGCGTAGTCCTGGAAGACGGTGTTGACGTCGCGCTCGAAGGGGGCCAGCCGGGTGACGTCCGCGCCGCCGAGCTCGACCGTGCCCGAGGTGGGGGTCTCGAAGCCGGCGATCATCCGCAGCACGGTCGTCTTGCCCGAGCCCGAGGGCCCGAGCATGGCGAAGAACTCACCGTCGGCGATGTCGAGGTCCACGCCGGTGACGGCGTGGACCGCGCCGAAGCTCTTGCGGAGGCCGCTCAGCCTCACCGCTGGGTCTGACATGACCGGAAACATATGGGTTTAAATGTTTAACTGCAAGAGCGGATCCGGTATCACTGGGGCGGACTCCGGGAGATGAGGTGTTCGCGGGTGGGCGAGCCGAGAACGACGAGGCGGTGGCCCCGCCGGGCCGAAGACGTGCCCGCGGGCCGGGTGTTCACCGGCCGGGCGTCCGCGGGTGGCGGGGTGGCCGCGGGTCCGCCTCCCGCGGCCGGTTCGCCGGGTGAGAGGGGCGCGGGGCCGTGACGGAGATCTCCGGCGGTGCCAGGCTGGCCGCCTTCGCCCCGGTCGACAACACCGCCCGGGTGGACGCCGTGGTCCGCAGGCTCACCGACGCGATCGTCCTGGGCCTGCTGGCCGACGGGGAACAGCTGCCGAGCGAGGCCGAGCTCGCCGCCCAGCTCGGCGTCTCCACGGTCACCCTCAGGGAGGCCCTGATGGCCCTGCGGCAGCAGGGCATGGTCGAGACCCGCCGGGGGCGGGGCGGGGGCAGCTTCGTGCGGGTGCCGCGGGAGGCCCCCGCGCTGCTGGACCGGCTGCGCGACCTGACCGTGGAGGAGCTGCGCGACCTGGGCGACCACTACGCGGCCATCGCCGGGGCCGCGGCCCGGCTGGCCGCCCAGCGGGCGCTGCCCGGCGACATCGCCCCGCTGCGGCGCACGCTGGAGGAGATGGCCGCCACCCGGGACGAGGCGCACCTGCGCAGGCTGCACGGCCGCTTTCACATCGAGGTCGCCGCGGTCTCGCAGTCCGCACGACTCACTCGGGAGGAGATCCGGTTACAGGCCGACATCGGACCGTTGCTCTGGCTCGCCCACACGGGAGAACATGGGCCGTCGGCTCAGCACCGCGCCATCGTGGGGGCCATCCAGCACGGCGACGGTGACCGGGCCAGGGAACTGGCGGAACGGCACGTGCTCGACGCGGTGGAACACCTCATCGAACTGCGGCTGCGCGAGCCGTGAGCGTGATCGTGGCTAAGGCGGTGGATCGACGTGGGTGACTTCCGGACATCGCCGGCACCCGGTACGGCGGCCGGCGGGATGACCGGCACCGTGAGTGCCACCGCGAACGGCGTCGCGAGTGCCGTCGTGGACGGCACGCCGACCGGCGCGGCGGGCCGTACGGCCGGCACGGCGGCCGGGGCGGCCGACGCCGTCGCCGGCATCGTGGAGGGGGTCTTCGAGGAGCTCCACCGGGTACGCGAGGCGGTGGTCCGGATCATGGGGCCGGAGCCGGTGAGCGGCGACCTGGCCGCGCTGCGCCCCCTGCTCCTGCCGCGCCTCGGGGGCCTGATCTCCGGCATCGGCTTCATCGCCGAGCCCGGTCTGCTCGCCGACGCGCCGTGGTTCCTGGAGTGGTGGCAGGAGGGCCCCTCCGGTGAGCCGGTGCGCCTGGTCAGGGACATGGACCCGGCCAGCAGCGCCTTCTACGACTACACGCACTGGGAGTGGTTCGCCGGGCCGCGCTCCGGCGACGGGCACACGATGGCGGGGCCGTACGTCGACATCCTGTGCACCGACGAGTACTCCCTCACCCTGGCCGTGCCGGTGTGCGCGGAGCGGGGCTTCGCCGGGGTCGCCGCGGCGGACGTGTTCGTGCGCCGCTTCGAGGTCGCGGTGCTGCCGGTGCTGCGCGCGCTGCCGGGCCCGGCGTTCCTGGTCAACCGGCAGGGCCGGGTGGTGGCCTCCACCACCGCCAGGCAGCTCACCGGATCGATCTTCCGCGGGGCCCCGGGAACGGCGTCGCACCCATGCCGGGAACTGCCCCTGTCCCTGGTTGCGGCACAATTGCCGCATGCCCCTTGACCCCGCGATCGCAGCCCGGCTGAAGCGCACCGCCGACGGACTGGTGCCCGCCGTCGTCCAGCAGTACGACACCGGCGAGGTCCTCATGCTCGCCTGGATGAACGACGAGGCCCTGCATCGCACACTGACCACCGGCCGGGCCACCTACTGGTCGCGCAGCCGGGCCTCCTACTGGGTGAAGGGCGACACCTCCGGTCACGTCCAGCACGTCAAGTCCGCGGCCCTCGACTGCGACGGCGACACGATCCTGCTCAAGGTCGACCAGGTGGGCGCGGCCTGCCACACCGGCGACCGGACCTGCTTCGACGCCGCAGAGCTGGCGGTGGTCCCGGAGTGAACGCCAGGCGGGCACTGTGGAGGTGGGTGCTCGCGTGCGCGGCGGGCGCCGGGCTGGTCCTGCTGGCCGCCGGGCGCGGATGGGCCACCCTCGACCCCGAGGGGGCCGGGACTTCCGAACCGCCCGTCCTGACGGGCTCGGCGACCGCGTCCTTCCTGGGCCCGGTGGCGCTGGCGGCCCTCGCGGCGACGGTCGCGGTGCTCGCCGCGCGCGGGTGGCCGCGCAGGGCCGTCGGCGCGGTGATCGCGCTCTGCGGGCTGGGCGTGCTGGCCGGCGTCCGGCACGGGACCGGCGCGGGCGCGCTGGCCGCGGCGACGCAGTCGAACCTGGGCAGGGGCGTGGCCGCCGGCGGCGAAACCGATCTCACCGCCTTCACGGTCCACTGGACCTGGCCGGCGGTCGCGGCGGCCGGCGGCCTGCTCCTGCTGGCGGCGGGGGCGGTCGCCGCGCTCCGCGGCCACCGCTGGCCGGGGATGTCCGACCGCTACGACCGCACGGAGTCGTCCTCCGGCGGCGCTGCGAGCGGTCCGGCACAGGGGCCGGTGAGCGAGCGGGCGCTGTGGGACGCGATCGACCGCGGCGCCGACCCGACGGCCGGGCCGCGCGACGGCGAGGGCTGAGGCCGCACCGCAAAAGCGGAGCAGTGGCGGACATGTCAGTGATGTGTCTGCCATATCCGTTTTATGGTGGTCACAACTTGTCCACAGACTGGCCGTGGACCTTCCGTGAGCGCAGGCAGTCGCTAAGCTTCCGCCCGCGACTCGGATAAAGGGGAATCATTTATGAGCTATGGCAATCACTCAGGCGGTTACGGGCCGCCGCAGGGAGGCGGCTACGGGCCTCCCGGGGGGTACGGCGGCGGCGGTTACGACCCCTACGGCTATGGCGCCCCCCAGCCCCGTCCCAACAACGGCATGGCCATAGCCACGCTGGTCATGGGCATCGCCGGCCTGTTCGTCTGCGGCGTCACCTCCCTGGTGGGCATCGTGCTCGGCCACGTCTCGCTGGGCCAGATCAAGCGGACGGGCGAGGAGGGACGGAGCATGGCCATCGCGGGCCTGGTCCTGTCCTACTTCGGCGTCGCCTGCTGGGTCATCGTCCTGCTGGTCTGGCTCGGGCTGCTGGGCGTCCTGTTCGGCGGGGCCGCCGTCTCCTCCTACTCGGGCGCCTGACCGGTCCCCGCCGGCCGGATAGCGTGACCGGAGACGGGTGGCCGCCGGCGGGGAACCCGGAGGGAGGCGGGTCCATGGGGGAGACGGCACGGGGACAGTCGACACGGGGACGGACGACGCGGGGAGAAGCGGCGCGGGAAGGGACGGCGCGGGCGCGGCGGCGCGGGATGCGGGTCCTCGCCCCCCTGGCCACCGCCGCGGCGGCCGCGGCGGCGGTCTCCTACGTGGCCGCCGTGGACCCGAACGAGCCCGGCCACTATCCCTCCTGTCCGTTCCTCCTGCTCACCGGGCTCTACTGTCCCGGCTGCGGGGGCCTGCGGGCCGTACACGCCCTGGCCCACGGCGACCCGGTCGCGGCCCTCGGCCTGAACCCCCTCCTCGTGCTCACGGTCCCCGTGCTGGCCGTGCTGTGGGGGCACTGGGCGCTGCGGTCGTGGAAGGGTGAGCCGTTCGCTCGGAAAGCTCCGCGTGCGGTATACGCCTGGATTCTTCTGGCTTTAATGATCGGTTTCTGGATAGCGAGAAACCTGCCTTTTGCGGATTTTCTGGCCCCATAGGGTCCTATACGGCTCACCCCCGTGGCCGAGTGACCTCGGCAAGGCCGATACCATCGGCGGGACAAGGGCAATCGATCGGGAGGGACCTGTCTCGTGCGCGAGCGGAGCGAGCGGACCGCGGACACGGCGGTGTTCGCGAACTTGATCGACGAGCTTCACGAGGAGGCCAAGTGAGCGTTCTGGACGACATCATCGAAGGGGTCCGCGCAGACCTGGCCGAGCGGCAGAAGGTCGTCTCCCTGGCCGATCTCAAGGAGCGCGCCGAGCGCGCGCCCGCGCCCCGCGACGTCTACAGGGCGCTGGGCGGCGACCAGGTGGCGGTCATCGCCGAGGTGAAGCGTTCCAGCCCCTCCAAGGGCGCGCTGGCCGCGATCGCCGACCCCGCGGCGCTGGCGGCCGACTACGAGGCCGGCGGCGCGCACGTCATCAGCGTGCTGACCGAGCAGCGCCGCTTCGGCGGCAGCCTGGAGGACCTGGCCGCCGTGCGCGCGGTCGTCGACATCCCGGTGCTGCGCAAGGACTTCATCGTCACCTCCTACCAGCTGTGGGAGGCCCGTGCCCACGGCGCCGACCTCGCGCTGCTGATCGTGGCCGCGCTCGACCAGAACGCGCTGGTCTCCCTCATCGAGCGCGCCGAGTCGATCGGGCTGGCGCCGCTGGTGGAGGTGCACACCGCCGAGGAGCTCAGGCGGGCGCTCGACGCCGGGGCGAAGATCATCGGAGTCAACGCGCGGGATCTCAAGACCCTCGAGGTGGACCGCGAGGTGTTCGCCAAGCTGGCCCCGGAGATCCCCGAGGGCGTCATCAAGATCGCGGAGTCGGGTGTGCGCGGCCCCCACGACCTGCTCGCCTACGCCAGGGCCGGCGCCGACGCCGTCCTCGTCGGCGAGAGCCTGGTCACCGGTAAGGACCCCCGCGCCGCCGTGGTGGACCTGGTCACCGCCGGTGCCCACCCCGCATCCCGACCCGAGGGACAGTGAGACAAGTGACATCGACAGAGGGAACCCTCCTCACCGCCGCCGACCTGGCCGGCAACGGCGTCCACGGTGACGACCCGGACGTGCACGGCAAGTTCGGCATCTTCGGCGGCCGCTACGTGCCCGAGGCGCTCATCCCGGCGCTGGACGAGGTCGCGGCCGAGTACGAACGCGCCAGGAACGACGTCGCCTTCCTGCGGGAGTTCGACCACCTGCTGCGCACCTACGCCGGCCGGCCGACCACCCTCACCGAGGTGCCGCGCTTCGGCGAGCAGGCGGGCGGCGCCCGGATCATCCTCAAGCGCGAGGACCTGACCCACACCGGTGCCCACAAGATCAACAACGTGCTCGGCCAGGCCCTGCTGACCAAGCGCCTGGGCAAGAACCGGGTGATCGCCGAGACCGGCGCCGGCCAGCACGGCGTCGCCACCGCGACCGCCGCCGCCCTGATGGGCCTGGAGTGCGTCATCTACATGGGGGCCGTCGACTGTGAGCGCCAGGCGCTGAACGTCGCGCGGATGAAGCTGCTCGGCGCGACCGTGGTCCCGGTGCACAACGGCAGCAAGACCCTCAAGGACGCCATCAACGAGGCCTTCCGCGACTGGGTCACCAACGTCGACACCACCCACTACCTGTTCGGCACGATCGCGGGCCCGCACCCGTTCCCGGAGATCGTCCGCGACTTCGCCCGCATCATCGGCGTCGAGGCCCGCCGCCAGATGCTGGAGCTGACCGGCGCCCTGCCCGACGCCGTCTGCGCGGCCGTCGGCGGCGGATCCAACGCGATCGGCGTCTTCCACGCCTTCATCGAGGACAAGGACGTCGCGCTGCACGGCTACGAGGCCGGCGGCCGGGGCCTGGAGACCGGCGAGCACGCGCTGACGCTCACGGCCGGCTCGGTCGGCGTGCTGCACGGTTCCCGCACCTACGTCCTGCAGGACGAGGAGGGCCAGACGATCGAGTCGCACTCGATCTCCGCCGGCCTCGACTATCCCGGCGTCGGCCCCGAGCACGCCTGGCTGAAGGACAGCGGCCGCGCCACCTACCACGGCATCACCGACGCCGAGGCGATGGAGGCCTTCTCCCTGCTGGCCAGGACCGAGGGCATCATCCCGGCGATCGAGTCCTCGCACGCGCTCGCCGGAGCCCTCAAGCTCGGCCGCGAACTGGGCCCCGAGGCGACCATCCTGGTCAACCTCTCGGGCCGGGGTGACAAGGACATGGGCACCGCGATGAAGTACTTCAACCTCTGACGACCGTACGGAACATACGATGACGACTCTCCAGACGGCGTTCGCCAAGGCCAAGGCGGACGGCCGCGCCGCTCTCGTCGGATACCTGCCCGCCGGGTTCCCCACCAAGGACGGCGCGATCGCGGCCGCCACCGCCATGGTCGAGGCGGGCTGCGACGTGATCGAGATCGGCCTGCCGTACTCCGACCCGCTGATGGACGGCCCGACGATCCAGGACGCCGTCCACCGGGCGCTGAGCAACGGCACCCGCATCGCCGACGTGCTGCGCACGGTCGAGGGGGTGGCCAAGACGGGCGCCGCCACCCTGGTCATGACGTACTGGAACCCGATCGACCGCTACGGCGCCGAGCGCTTCGCGCGCGACCTGGCCGGCGCAGGCGGGACGGGCACCATCACCCCCGACCTGACCCCCGAGGAGTCCGGCCTCTGGCGGCAGGCCAGCGCCGAGGCCGGGATCGACACCGTCTTCCTGGTCGCCCCCAGCTCCACCGACGAGCGCATCGAGGCCGTGGCCGACTGCTGCACCGGCTTCGTTTACGCGGCCTCGCTGATGGGCGTCACCGGCGCCCGCGAGTCGATCAGCTCGGGCGCCAAGGGCCTGGTGGAGCGGACCCGCGCTCACACGGACCTGCCGGTGTGCGTGGGCCTGGGCGTCGGCACCGGCAAGCAGGCCGCCGAGGTGGCCGGCTACGCCGACGGCGTCATCGTGGGCTCGGCCTTCATCCGCCGCCTCCTGGACGCCCCCGACGAGGCCTCCGGCCTGGCGGCGGTCCGCGAACTGGGCGCCGAGCTCGCGGCGGGCGTGCGCGCCTGACGCACCCGGCGACCCGGGCCGGATAGTCCCGATCGGGCCGGGTGGGCCCGGTCGACGTCGCCGGTCCGCACCCCGTGGTTCTCCGGGGAGGCGGAGCCGGCCGTCCGGGCCGCCGTGTCGTCGCATCGGCCCGCGGGCAGGGGGTTCCCGTCCGCGGGCCGGCTTATTCGGCACTTATCCAGCCCATGATGAGGTTTCCCTCAGATACTCTGCCCATCCGCGGGGGCTGCCGCGACCACGGGACAGGGAATGGGAGACGATGGTGCTCGTGACTTGCGACGAACCGGCCTGCGGCGGCGGCGCGTGATCCGTACGGCGCTGCCCTGGGTGACGACCGTCTCGCGGCTGGTGCTGGCGGGCGTGCTGATCGTCGCCGGCTGGGGGAAGATCGCGACTCCGGTCCTGTCGGTGCAGGCGGTCAAGGCCTACCAGCTGCTGCCCGAGTCGGTCGCCACGGCGGTGGGCTACGGCCTGCCGATCATGGAGATCGTCGTCGGCGTGCTGCTGGTCGTGGGCCTGCTCACCCGGGCCGCGGGCGTCGTCTCCGCCCTGCTCATGCTGGCGTTCGTCATCGGCATCGCCTCCGCCTGGGCGCGGGGCCTGCGGATCGACTGCGGCTGCTTCGGCGGCGGCGGTCAGCTCCCGGCGGGGGAGGAGCCCAGCTATCTCATCGACATCCTGCGGGACTTCGGTCTGTTCGCGCTCGGTGTGATCATCGCCTGGTTCCCGCCGGGACGGTTCGCGCTCGACTCGGTCCTCGGGCTGACCCCCGGACGGGACCCCGGGCCATACGATGATGATCTTGAGGGCGACGACGAGGAGCCCGTGGTGAAGGAGAGCGACTGATGGGCAAGGCCGCGCGAGACTCGGCCCGCGAGCGGATGAAGGCGCAACGCGAGGTGGAGCGCAGACAGGAGCAGCGCAAGCGCATCGCCACCATCGTCACGGTGGCGGTCGTCGCGATCGTCGCGATCGGGGCCGGCTGGTGGTTCGCCGCCCGCAGCAGCGAGTCCGAGCAGGCGACCGCGGCGCTCGCGCCGATCACCCGGGCCGCCGACGGCTCGATCGTGATGGCCAAGGCGGGCGTGGAAAAGCCGGTCATCGACGTCTACGAGGACTTCCAGTGCCCGGCGTGCAAGTCGCTGGAGGAGGTCAACGGCGCCACTCTGAAGAACCTGGCGGCCGAGGGCAGGGCCAAGGTGGTCTTCCACACCGTCACGATCTTCGGCAAGGAGACCGGCGTCATCCACGCCAACTCCGTCCGGGGAGCGGCCGCGGCCCGCTGCGTGCCCGCCGGGCCGGCGTGGATGACCTTCCACGACAGGCTCTACAGGGAGCAGCCGACGGAGGGCGCCGAGGGCTTCGCGGTCGACGACCTGATCGCCTGGGGCAAGGAGGCCGGGGTCACCGACCCGGGCTTCGAGACGTGCGTGCGCAACCAGCAGCACGCCGACGCCCACCTCACCCAGAGCGACCAGACGCTGAAGGCCGCGCAGATCCAGGGCACCCCGACGCTGAAGCTCGACGGCACCGACGTGGAGCAGGAGACGGCTTTCAACCCGTCGGCGCTGCGTCAAGCGGTGCTTGATGCCGCCAAGTAGCCGCCGACACGGTAACGTCACCTGACATGCCCCTCGCCTCGATTCCCAGCCCTTCCCAAGGGGTCTGGCATCTGTTCGGCGTAGTCCCCATCCGGGCCTACGCGCTTTGCATCGTGCTCGGTGTCGTCGTCGCCGTCGTCATCGGCGAGCGCCGCTGGCGTGCCCGGGGCGGCGCCCCGGGCACCATCGTGGACCTCGCCGTCTGGGCCGTGCCGTTCGGCCTGATCGGCGGCCGCCTCTACCACGTCATCACCGACTGGCAGCTCTACTTCGCCGCCGACGCGCCCAACCGGCCGATCGAGGCGCTGTACATCTGGAACGGCGGGCTGGGCATCTGGGGCGCCATCGCGCTGGGGGCCGTGGGCGTGTGGATCGGCTGCCGGACCCGGGGGATCTCCCTGACCGCGGTGGCCGACACCGTCGCCCCCGGCATCGCGGTGGCCCAGGCCATCGGGCGCTGGGGCAACTACTTCAACCAGGAGCTGTTCGGCAGCCCGACCGACCTGCCGTGGGGTCTGGAGATCGACCCCGACCGGCCGGGCACGATCCCGGGCGAGGACACCTACCACCCCACGTTCCTGTACGAGTCGATCTGGGACCTGGGCCTGGCCCTCGTGCTGGTCTGGGCGGGCCGCAAGTTCGCGCTGCGCCACGGCCGGCTGTTCGCGCTCTACGTCGCCGGTTACACCGTCGGCCGCTTCTGGATCGAGGGGCTGCGCGTCGACACCGCCCACCACATCCTGGGCCTGCGGCTCAACCAGTGGACCTCGATCATCCTGCTGGTCGGCGCGCTCGCCTACTTCTGGCTGAACCGCGACAGGACCGACGAGGAGTCGCTCGGCACCGTGCCCGAGGACGAGAACGAGAAGGCACTCGTCGGCGCGGGCGTCGCCGCCGGGTCCTCCGCGGCCGGATCCTCCTCCGAGCCGGCCGGTACGGCTGCCGCGTCGACCGGCGCGGCAGCCGACGACGACCCCGTCGACCCCGCGCACCCGGCCGACCAGGCCGACGCCGGGGCCGCGGACGGGGACGGGGACGGGGACGGCGGCGAGCCCGTCGGGGAGAAGACGGCCACGGCGGAGACGGGTGAGACGGCGCCGGAGGAGTCCGCTCCGGCTGAGCCCGCCTCGGTTGAGGCGGCACCGGGTGAGCCCGTGGCGGACGGGACGACGCCGGACGAGAGCGCGGAGAGCGCGGCGGACGAGACGGCATCGGACGAGACGGCGCCGGCTGAGGCTGAACCCGCGGCCGGGGTGAGCGCCGCCGCGGCGGACTCCGCGTCCGAGACGGCCGCGGACCCCACCGACCCGGCCGACCCCGCGCACCCGGCCGACCAGGCCGACGAGGCCGAGGGGCAGGGTGCGGCCCCCGCCGAAGCCCCGTCCGCGCCCGCCGGTGAGAAGGGCAAGACCCCCCAGCGGGCGAACGCGACCGCAGAGGGTGAGAAAGGCACATCGTGAGCGAGGGCGGTTCGGGGGAACGCGCCGAGATCCATCACGAGCACCGTGATGTCAACGGCGGCTGGCTGCGGCCGTCGGTGTTCGGCGCGATGGACGGGCTCGTCTCCAACTTCGCCCTGATCGCGGGCGTGGCCGGCGGCACCGAGGACACCAAGGTCATCGCCCTGGCCGGGGTGGCCGGGCTGGCGGCGGGCGCGTTCTCCATGGCCGGGGGCGAATACGTCTCGGTGGCCAGCCAGCGGGAGCTCGCCCTCGCCGAGATCGACGTCGAGCGGCGCGAGCTGCAGCGTCACCCCGAGTCCGAGGAGCAGGAGCTCGCGCAGATGTACCAGGCGCAGGGCGTCGAGCCCGGCCTCGCCGCCGAGGTCGCCCGGCAGATCTCCCGCAACCCGGGGAAGGCGCTGGAGGTGCACGCCCGGGCGGAGCTCGGCGTCACCCCCGGCGACCTGCCCTCGCCGCGCACCGCCGCGGTCTCCTCGTTCCTGTCCTTCGCCGTGGGAGCGCTTCTGCCGCTCCTGCCCTACCTTCTGGGGGTCACCAGCCTGGTGACCTCGGCGGTGCTGTCCTGCCTGGCGCTGTTCGGCGCGGGCGCGCTGGTGTCCAGGGTGACCGCGCGCAACTGGTGGTACAGCGGGCTGCGCCAGCTCGTCGTGGGCGCGGTCGCCGCCGCACTGACCTTCGCCCTGGGCAACCTCCTGGGAGGGATCAGCCTGTGACCACCCCCCCGCGTCCTCCCCGCAAGCGCCGCCGTACCTCCCCCCGGCCGCAGGAGCACCCCGCCCCCACGACGGCCGGGCCGGCCGTGCGCCCGGTCCCTCCCGGACCGCGGGAGCGGACCACCCAGGGCGGGCCCAGGGAGCGGCGTCCCGCCCAGGAGGAACTGTGGGAGCGGTCCTCACAGGGCGGGACCTGGGAGGGGTCCCCGCAGGCCGGGCCCCGGGTGCAGCACCCCGCCCAGGCCGGTGGGCAGGAACGGCGGGCCACCGCCACGCGGGAGCGCCGTCCCGCCAGGCAGCGGGAGCGGCGGGCCCAGGCGGAGACGGACGACTGGAACGTCTCCTGGCTGGGCGCGCGGGGTCTGAGCCGGCGCCAGCAGAAACTCGTCGTGTACGGCGGTTCGGCGGCCGGGCTGGTGCTGGCCCTGGCCGCGTTCATGTTCGTGGTCTCGATGATCGGCAGCGACTACGTGCCGGAGCAGGACGCCACCTCGGCCGTCGGCACCCAGCCCCGGCCCGACTCCTACCAGGGCTGGGTCTCCTCGAAGGTGTTCGCGCCGATCGCGCGCCGGGCCGACAACTCCAAACCGCTGACCCTGAAGGAGGTCTTCGGCGAGAAGACCCTGAAGGAGGGGCGGATCACGCTGAAGCTGACCGACAGCGCGCTCGACACCGGCTGCTCGACGGCGGTGTGGGGCCAGGCGCTCGCCCAGCGGCTCACCCAGGCCGGGTGCCTGCAGGCGGCCCGCGGCCTGTACGTCAGCGCCGACGGCCGCTACGTCGCCCAGTACACCCTGTTCAACCTGCGCGACGTCGCCTCCGCCGACGCGCTGACGACCTCCCTGAAAACCCTGCACCGGGGCGGCTGGCCGCTGGCGCTGAACCCCGAGGCCTTCCCCGCGGGCGGATACACCGAGGGCAGCGGGCACGCCATGGGGCACTACGCCGGTCTGGTCTGGATCGGACGGGCCGACGGCGCCGAGCCCACCGCCCAGGACGACTTCATCTCGCTGGCGCTGACCGTCAGGGGCGCGGAGAAGGGTGTGTTCCGCCGCGTCGTCACGGCCACGCCCACCTCCGCGCCGACCTCGTAGGACGGCATCGCCTCCGGTCGCCCGAGGACGGCCCGCTCCCCCCGGGTGGGGCGCCGCGGTCATGGGCCCGGACTCCGATTGAGGTGCCGCGGTCGTGGCCCCGGCCTTCGAGCGAGGTGTCGCGGTCATGGCCCCGCACCCGGCGGATCGCCGCCGGTCCGGGCGCCGGCCCAGGTAAGCTCGGTGCCCATGCGCAAGTGGATCGCCGTCGTCGCCGTGCTCGTGGCCGCAGGGGCGGCGGCGTTGTGGTGGTCGGCGGCGCAGGGTGAGGACAGCCCGCGCGCGGCCGTCCTCCACACCGAGGCGACCACCGGCCACTACGCCCCGATCGCCACCCGCGCGCTCGACCCCGAGCCGCTGACGGTCGGGGAGATCTTCCCCGGCGACACGGTCACCTCGGGCGGGGTCACGCTGGACAGGAAGGGCACCGAGGCCCTGACCGACTGCGCCGAGGCCGTGTGGGGGAGCGCGCAGAGCGCCGTCGCCGGATGCACCCAGGCGCTCCGCGCCCACTACGCGACCCCGGACGGGCGGATCTCCGGCCAGTTCCTCATCTTCAACCTGGCCGACTCGACCGCCGCCGACAGGCTCGTGACCGCCCTGAAGGACGGCGGTTTCGTACGGCCCGCGCCCGGCACCCCCGAGGCCTTCGACGGCTCGCGGAGCTGGGCCTACGCCCGGGCGCTGGGCCACTACGCCACCGTGAGCTGGGTCGCCCCCGTGGGCGCCGCGGCACACGTGGACCTGACCTACCCGCAACTGGCCGTCGACGGCCTCACCCTGGTGATCCAGAAACGCCTGATCTGACGGCGGTGAGGGCCCGGCCCGTCAGGAGGAGGGCTCGGCCGGGGGCTCGGCCGGGGCGGACAGGGACCGGGCCACGGCGGCGGGGAGCTCGGCCAGGCGGTGGGCGGGCAGTTCCAGGACGGTGACGTCCTCGCTCCAGGGGGCCGTCTGAGCGACGATCGCCCGTGCCTGCTTCTTGGTCAGGCCGTCGCGCGCCTTGATGAGGGCCTCGCGCCAGGTGTTGGCGATCTTGCCGTGGGCGTTGTCGAGGACGCGGCGCAGGAGGCGCTCCCCGTCCGCCGCGGGAAGCGGCCGCCGTACGGCATGGATCGTCGAGCCGGTGACGGTGAGGTCGTAGACGGAGGCCAGGAGCGCGGTGGGCAGGTCCTTCGGCGGGGCGGCGAGGGTGACCCGGACACGGCGGGCCCGGGCGGCCAGGAGCAGCCGGGGCAGCACGGCCTCCAGCCCGGCCGGTACGGCCACCGCGACGTCGGCGGGATCACCGGCGTACGGCTTGGCGAGCCAGGTCGTCAGCCGCGCCCGCGGCACCTTCGGCAGCACGTCCCGCGGCCACTCACCCACCAGCACCGCCGGCCGGAACACCCCCTCGGCCCCGGCCTCGGACCCCTCTCCCGCCTCGGGCGCGGAAGAGCCCGTCCCGGCGGCGGGGTGGGACGTGCCCGAGCCGGGGGAGGGCGTCCCCGGGGCGCCGGAGGCGGGGTGGGACGCGACCGGGGTTTCCCGGGTGGGGTGGGATTCGATGGATTGGGGGCCGTGGGTGTAGATGGCGGTGCTGAGGGCGTCGACGCGGGCGGCGACGGCGGGCCAGGTTTTGGTGGTGGGGCGCAGGATGTACAGGTCGGCGGCAGAGCCGATGGCTTCGGCGCCGAAATAGCGGTTGAAGTCCGGATAGATCGCCTCGTTGACCAGATTGAGCGCCGACAGCGCGTGCTGGACCTTCAACGCCAGCGCCGGGGTGTGCTCGCCGGCGCCGTACGCCAGCAGGATCCGCCCCCGCTCGCGGTCGCCGAGCCCCTCCACCGCGCGGGCGGCGAACAGGCCGATGCCCTCCGGGGTGTACGGCGGGTCGGTGACGGCCAGGTCGGCCCAGCCCCGGACCGAGGGGGGCAGGCCCAGGCGCAGGTCGGTCCAGCGGGTGCGGATGTTCAGCCCGAACCGGTCGGCCTGCTCGGCGATGTAGGCCAGGATGCGCTCGTCGATGTCCACCACGGCCACCTCGGCGCGCGGCTGCAGCATCGCCGTGGCCAGCGAGGTCAGGTCGTGGTCGCCGACGCACAATACCCGGGCCCCGGGCAGCCAGAACCGGGCCTCCATCAGCAGCGCCCGCCGTACCACCGTGTCGGCGGTGGCGGCCACGTGGTCGAGGGCCTGCCGCCCGCGCGGAGCCTTGGCGATCAGCTCCTCCATCCGGGCGAGCAGCTCGCCGTGCCCGTCGAGCAGGTGCGCGACCGGGTCGGCCGGGCCCGGGGCGCCGGTGCCCAGGCCGGGCAGCGGCTCGCGGAGCCGGAAGCGGTCGCCGGAGCGCTCCAGTTCGACCGCCCGCAGCAGGGCCTCGATCGCCCGCCGCGAGGTCGCGGTCTCCCGTACGAGCTCGGCCAGCGTCCACCACCGTCCGCCGCCGAGCAGGGCCAGCGCCGTCCGCAACCGCCTGCCGTCCACGCCCGCCCGTTCGAGCAGCTCATCGATGCCGTTCATGGGCCCAACCCTAAAGGTCCGCCCCGGAATAACCGCTCCTCACCACTCGTTGGCCAAATCGCTGGAAGCGGTGTGAAATGGTCGCTATGTGGACCGGGTAGGCAGCTTTCCGGCAGGGTACGGTAATGTCTACACACCACGCAGCAGGGCCAACGTCGTCCCTTCGCTTGCCAAGCCAAAGCAGAAGACGACGGGAGGGATTCAATGCCTGCTGCCCGCCTCGGCTTTCCCGAGCCCCAGGGCCTCTATCACCCTTCGCACGAGCATGACGCCTGCGGTGTCGCCATGGTCGCCGACGTGGCCGGACGACGCAGCCACGACATCGTCACGAAGGCCCTGACGGCGCTGTGCAACCTTGACCACCGGGGGGCCCAGGGTAGCGAACCGGACACCGGTGACGGTGCCGGCATCCTGACGCAGATTCCCGACAGCTTCCTGCGCGCGGCCGTGTCCTTCGAGCTGCCCGCCGCCGGCCACTACGCCGCCGGCATGGGCTTCCTGCCGATCGACCCCGAGGCCCGCGCCACCGCCGAGCGGATGATCGAGGAGATCGCCGCCGAGGAGGGCCTGACCGTCCTGGGCTGGCGCGACCTGCCGGTCACCCGCGACCTGCCCGGCCCGAGCGCCCGCGCCGTGATGCCGTTCTTCCGCCAGCTGTTCGTCTCCTCCCCGGACGGCGAGTCCGGCCTGGCGCTGGACCGGCTGGCCTTCTGCCTGCGCAAGCGGGCCGAGCACGAGGCGGACGTCTACTTCCCCTCGCTGTCGTCGCGGACGATCGTCTACAAGGGCATGCTGACCCCCGGCCAGGTCGAGCCGTTCTTCCCCGACCTGAGCGACGAGCGTTACGAGACCGCGATCGCGCTGGTCCACTCGCGCTTCTCCACCAACACCTTCCCGTCGTGGCCGCTGGCGCACCCCTACCGCTACATCGCCCACAACGGTGAGATCAACACGGTCAAGGGCAACCGCAACTGGATGCGCGCCCGCGAGGCCATGCTCGCCACCGCGAACATCCCCGGCGACCTGTCGCGGCTGTTCCCGATCTGCGACCCCGACAGCTCCGACACCGGCTCCTTCGACGAGGCGCTGGAGCTGCTCCACCTCGCCGGCCGCTCGCTGCCGCACGCCGTGCTGATGATGATCCCCGAGGCGTGGGAGAACCACACCGAGATGGACCCCGCGCGGCGGGCCTTCTACGAGTTCCACGCCTCCCTGATGGAGGCCTGGGACGGCCCCGCCTCGATCACCTTCTCCGACGGCACCCTCGTCGGCGCCGTCCTGGACCGCAACGGCCTGCGTCCGGGCCGCTTCTGGGTCACCGACGACGGTCTGGTCGTCCTCGGCTCCGAGGCCGGCGTCCTGGACATCGCCCCCGAGCGCGTGGTCCGCAAGGGCCGCCTGCAGCCCGGCCGGATGTTCCTGATCGACACCGCCCGCGGAAAGATCATCGAGGACGACGAGATCAAGTCCGAGCTCGCCGCCGAACTCCCCTACGAGGAGTGGCTGCACGCCGGGCTGGTCCGCTTCGAGGAACTGCCCGCCCGCACCCGCGGCGTGCAGCCCGACGGCGTCGAGGGCGACACCCGCGAGGCGCTCGTCAAGCGTCAGCAGACCTTCGGCTACACCGAGGAAGAGCTGCGCATCATCCTGGCCCCGATGGCCAAGACCGGCGCCGAGCCGATCGGCTCGATGGGCACCGACACCCCCGTCGCCGTGCTCAGCGAGAAGCCCCGGCTGCTGTTCGACTACTTCAGCCAGCTGTTCGCCCAGGTCACCAACCCGCCGCTGGACGCCATCCGCGAGGAACTGGTCACCTCCCTGGCCAGCACCCTCGGCCCCGAGGGCAACCTGCTCGACCCGGGCCCGGCCTCCTGCCGCCAGCTGGTCCTGCCGTACCCGGTGATCGACAACGACGAGCTCGCCAAGATCATCCACATCAACGACGAGGGCGCCCTGCCCGGCTTCCAGCCGCACGTCGTCTCCGGCCTGTACGAGGTCTCCGGCGGCGGCGAGGCCCTGCTGCGCCGCCTGGAGGAGATCCGCACCGAGGTCTCCCAGGCCATCGGCGACGGCGCGCGCATCATCGTGCTGTCCGACCGCGGCTCCACCGAGACGCTCGCCCCCATCCCGTCGCTGCTGCTGACCGGCGCGGTCCACCACCACCTCATCGCCGAGAAGACCCGCACCCGCGTCGGCCTGGTCATCGAGGCCGGCGACGCCCGCGAGTGCCACCACATGGCGCTGCTCGTCGGCTACGGCGCCGGCGCGGTCAACCCCTACCTCGCCATCGAGACCGTCCAGGACCTCGTCGACTCCGGCGCCCTGGCCGTCGACCGGCACAAGGCCGTGCGCAACCTCATCAAGGCGTACGGCAAGGGCGTCCTGAAGGTCATGTCCAAGATGGGGGTGTCCACGGTCGCCTCCTACACCGGCGCGCAGATCTTCGAGGCGCTCGGACTCGGCCAGGAGGTCGTCGACGCCTGCTTCGCCGGGACCACCTCCCGCCTGGGCGGCGTCGGCTTCGACGTCCTGGCGCGCGAGACCGCCGAGCGGCACCGCCGCGCCTACCCGCGCGCCGGCAACGCCCACCGCCGCCTGGAGGTCGGCGGCGAGTACCAGTGGCGCCGCGAGGGCGAGCCCCACCTGTTCAACCCCGAGACCGTCTTCAAGCTGCAGCACGCCACCCGCACCCGCCGCTACGAGATCTTCAAGGAGTACACGAACCTCGTGGACTCCCAGGCGGAGAAGCTGATGACGCTGCGCGGCCTGTTCCGCCTGCGCGAGGGCCTGCGCCCGCCGATCCCGGTCGACGAGGTCGAGCCGGTCAGCGAGATCGTCAAGCGGTTCTCCACCGGAGCCATGTCCTACGGCTCCATCTCCCGGGAGGCCCACGAGACCCTCGCCATCGCCATGAACCGGCTGGGCGGCAAGTCCAACACCGGTGAGGGCGGCGAGGACCCCGAGCGCCTCTACGACCCGGCTCGCCGCTCGGCCATCAAGCAGGTGGCCTCCGGCCGCTTCGGCGTCACCAGCGAGTACCTCGTCAACGCCGACGACGTGCAGATCAAGATGGCCCAGGGCGCCAAGCCCGGCGAGGGCGGCCAGCTGCCCGGCCACAAGGTCTACCCGTGGGTGGCCAAGACCCGGCACTCCACCCCCGGCGTCGGCCTCATCTCGCCGCCGCCGCACCACGACATCTACTCCATCGAGGACCTCGCCCAGCTCATCCACGACCTGAAGAACGCCAACCCGGTCGCCCGCGTGCACGTCAAGCTCGTGGCCGAGGTCGGCGTCGGCACGGTCGCGGCGGGCGTCAGCAAGGCCCACGCCGACGTCGTGCTCATCTCCGGCCACGACGGCGGCACCGGCGCCTCCCCGCTGACCTCCCTCAAGCACGCCGGCGCCCCCTGGGAGCTCGGCCTGGCCGAGACCCAGCAGACGCTGCTGCTCAACGGCCTGCGCGACCGCATCGTCGTCCAGGTCGACGGCCAGCTCAAGACCGGCCGCGACGTCGTCATCGCCGCCCTGCTCGGCGCCGAGGAGTACGGCTTCGCCACCGCTCCGCTGGTCGTCTCCGGCTGCATCATGATGCGCGTGTGCCACCTGGACACCTGCCCGGTCGGCGTCGCCACCCAGAATCCCGAGCTGCGCAAGCGCTTCGGCGGCAAGCCCGAGTTCGTGGTCAACTTCTTCGAGTTCATCGCCGAGGAGGTGCGCGAGTACCTCGCCCAGCTGGGCTTCCGCTCCCTGGACGAGGCCATCGGCCACGCCGAGCTGCTCGACACCGCCTCGGCCGAGGACCACTGGAAGGCCGCGGGCCTGGACCTGTCGCCCATCCTGCACCGGCCCGAACTGCCCGAGAGCGCGGCGCTGCGCCGTACGGTCGAGCAGGACCACGGCCTGGCCGCGGCGCTGGACAACACCCTGATCCAGCTCGCCGAGGGCGCCCTCAACGAGGGCCGCCGGGTCACGCTGGACCTGCCCATCCGCAACGTCAACCGCACGGTCGGCACCATGCTCGGCCACGAGGTGACCAAGCGGTACGGCGGAGCCGGCCTGCCCGACAACACCATCGACGTGCGCTTCACCGGTTCTGCGGGCAACTCCTTCGGCGCCTTCGTGCCCAAGGGCATCACGCTGCGCCTGACCGGCGACGCCAACGACTATCTCGGCAAGGGCCTGTCCGGCGGCCGGATCACCGTCCAGCCGCACGACGCGGCCCCGCTCGACGGCCACATCATCGCCGGAAACGTCGCCCTGTACGGCGCCACCTCCGGCGAGGTGTTCGTCCGCGGCGTCATGGGCGAGCGCTTCTGCGTCCGCAACTCCGGCGCCACCGCGGTCGTCGAGGGCGTCGGCGACCACGGCTGCGAGTACATGACCGGCGGCAAGGTCGTCGTCCTCGGCCCCACCGGCCGCAACTTCGCGGCCGGCATGTCCGGCGGCGTCGCCTACCTGCTCGACCTCGACCCGGCGCGGGTCAACCGCGAGATGGTCGAGATCGAGACGCTGAGCGAGGCCGACGCCGAGGGGCTCCGGGAGATCGTCGAGACGCACCTGGCCGAGACCGGCTCCACGGTCGCCAAGCGCCTGCTCGCCGACTGGGACCCGGCCCGCTTCAGCAAGATCATGCCGACCGACTACAAGCGGGTTCTGCGGGCCGCCGAGGCCGCGCGGCTCGAAGGCCGGGACATCGACGAGGCGGTCATGACCGCTGCGGTCCAGGGATAAGGGAGGTAACACCGATGGCTGACCCGAAGGGTTTCCTGAACCACGGGCGCGAGCTGCCGGCGCGCCGCCCGGTGGACGTCCGCATCCGCGACTGGCGGGAGGTCTACGAGGACTTCCCCGCCCCGAAGCTGACCAAGCAGGCGTCCCGCTGCATGGACTGCGGCATCCCGTTCTGCCACAACGGCTGCCCGCTCGGGAACCTCATCCCCGAGTGGAACGACCTGGTCTACCGCGACGACTGGCGCGAGGCGATCGAGCGGCTGCACGCCACCAACAACTTCCCGGAGTTCACCGGCCGCCTGTGCCCGGCTCCGTGTGAGGCGGCGTGCGTCCTCGGCATCAACTCCGACCCCGTCGCCATCAAGCGGGTCGAGGTCGAGATCATCGACCGCGCCTTCGACGAGGGCTGGGTCACCCCGCAGATCCCGGCCTCCAGGACCGGCAGGCGCGTGGCGGTCGTCGGCTCGGGCCCCGCGGGCCTGGCCGCCGCCCAGCAGCTCACCCGCGCCGGGCACGACGTGGTGGTCTTCGAGCGGGCCGACCGCATCGGCGGCCTGCTGCGCTACGGCATCCCCGAGTTCAAGATGGAGAAGCGGCACATCGACCGCCGGCTCGAGCAGATGCGGGCCGAGGGCACCGAGTTCCGCACCGGCGTCAACGTCGGCGTGGACGTCACCGCCGCCCAGCTGCGCGAGGAGTTCGACGCCGTCGTGCTGGCCGGTGGCGCCACCCAGTGGCGGGACCTGCCCGTCGCCGGGCGCGACCTGGCGGGCGTCCACCAGGCGATGGAGTACCTCCCCCCGGCCAACAAGGTCCAGGAGGGCGACTTCGCCGAGTCCCCGATCTCGGCCCAGGGCAAGCACGTGGTCGTGATCGGCGGCGGCGACACCGGCGCCGACTGCATCGGCACCGCCATCCGCCAGGGCGCCGCCTCGGTGACCCAGCTGGAGATCATGCCGCAGCCCCCGGCCTCCCGCCCCGGCAGCCAGCCGTGGCCCACGTTCCCCATCCTGTTCAAGACGGAGAGCGCCCACGAGGAACTGGCCGACGGCGGCGGCGACCGGGTCTACGCGGTCTCCACCACCGAGTTCGTCGGCGACGCCGACGGCAACGTCCGGGCGCTGCGCCTGGTCGAGGTCGAGGGCCCGCAGAACGGTTTCAAGCCGATCCCCGGCACCGAGCGGGAGATCCCGGCCGAGCTGGTCACCCTGTCGATGGGCTTCCTCGGCCCGGAGAAGGGCGCGCTGCTGCAGGACCTGGCCGCCGAGGGCGGCGAGGACTTCTACGACGCCCGCGGCAACGTCGCCCGCGACAAGGGCTACCAGTCGAAGGTGGAGGGCGTCTTCGTCGCCGGTGACATGGGCCGCGGCCAGTCGCTGATCGTCTGGGCGATCGCCGAGGGCCGCTCGGCCGCCGCGGCGGCCGACCGCTACCTCACCGGGCAGAGCGCCCTGCCGGTGGCGATCCCGCCGACCGCCCGTCCGCTGGTCTGACGTCCCGGGGTCCCCTCCGCCGGACCCCGGACCTCGGCTTCCGGCTCGCCGAACCCGTCCCCACGCTCCATCCCGCCGTCCGGCGAGGGAGCGCGGGGACGGGTTCTCGCGTTTCCCGAGGGGACGGCCGCCGGGACCCGCCAGGCGCGTAAGGTCGGAGATATAGCTATATCTCGGGTTCGAATTGCTTTGGTGGCTATATGCCTGAAAGATGCTTCTTCTTGGTTCCGGCAGGCATGGAGAGTCGATGAAGCGCGCAATCGGGCGTCTGGCAGCCATGGTGACCGCCGTCACCGTGGCCGGCGCCCTCACCACCGGCGGCACGGCCAGCGGAGCGACGGTCGCAGCCCCGCAGGTCCGCGACTATCTCGTCTTCTACGCCGACGGCGCCCACGCCGGAGCGATGCGGGCCATCACCGACGCCGGCGGCACCGCCCTGTCGACCGAGGGCAAACTCCGCTACATCATCGCCAGAGGCCCCGGCCCCCGCTTCGTGGAGAGCCTCGCCGACGACGACGCCGTCGCCGGGATCTCCTCCGACCGCAGGATCGGCCGCGCCACCGCGTTCCCCGCCGCCTCACCGGCCTCGATCGGCCCGGCCGCCACCGCCTTCCCCGACAGCGAAGCCCTGTCCGTCGCCTCCGGCCGCGCCGAACCGCTCGCCGGCCGGCAGTGGGACATGAAGATGATCGGCGCCACCGCCGACCGCTCCCACGCCGCCGCGCCCGGCCACCGCAAAGTACGCGTCGGCATCATCGACACCGGCGTCGACGGCAACCACCCCGACATCGCCCCCAACTTCGACCGCGTCCTCAGCCGCAACTTCGTCACCGACCGGCCCAACGACCCCAACGGCGCCGAACTCGACGGCCCCTGCGAGTTCCCGGGCTGCAAGGACCCCGTCGACTGGGACGACGACGGCCACGGCACCCACGTGGCCAGCACCATCGGCTCCCCGGCCAACGGTCTGGGCATCGCCGGCGTCGCCCCCGACGTCACCCTCGTCAACCTGCGCGCCGGCCAGGACTCGGGCCTGTTCTTCCTCAAGCCCAGCCTCGACGCCCTCACCTACGCCGCCGACAACGGCATCGACGTGGTCAACATGAGCTACTACGTCGACCCGTGGCTGTTCAACTGCGCCGCCAACCCCGCCGACTCCAAGGCCGAACAGCTCGAACAGCGCGGCATCATCACCGGCATGCAGCGCGCCCTCGACTACGCCCGCGACCACGGCGTCACCCTGATCAGCGCCATCGGCAACGGCTCCACCGACCTGGGCAAGCCCAAGCGCGACACCAGCAGCCCCGACTACCCGCTGGAGACCGAGCGCGACCGCAAGGTCGACAACTCCTGCCTCAACGTCCCGGCCGAGTCCAAGGGCGTCATCTCCGTCACCGCCCTGGGACCCAGCAAGCGCAAGTCCTACTTCTCCGACTACGGCATCGAGCAGGCCGACCTGTCGGCCCCCGGCGGCGACGAGTACGACGGCAGCTCCAGGCCGGACGTCAACAAGCTCATCCTCGCCGCCGTCCCCAAGCGCCTGCTCGACAAGCAGGGCCTGCTCGCCGCCGACGGCGCACCGAGGACCCCCACGGTCGTACGCGACTGCCGGCGCGGCGTGTGCGCCTACTACCAGTACCTGGCCGGCACCTCCATGGCCGCCCCGCACGTCACCGGCGTGGCCGCCATCCTGATCGGCCGCTTCGGCGCCCCCTCCACCGACGGCGTCACCATGCCGCCCGCCGACGTCCAGCGCCTGCTGTACGCCAGCGCCACCAAGAAGGCCTGCCCCTCGCCCCGCAAGTACGTCTACCGCTTCGAGGACCAGAAGACCACCCACACCTGCCAGGGCTCCAAGTCCCGCAACGGCTTCTACGGCCACGGCATCGTCAGCGCCGCCAAGGCCGCCACCATCCACGCCGACGGACCCGTCACCCCGATCGGCAAGGGCAAGTAGTCAGGCGGCGACGGCGGCCGGCCCGGCCGGGAGTCCTTCCCCGCCGGGCCGGCGCGCCGGACGGGCGGCGTACCGGACGGGCGGCGTACCGGAACCGGGCCTGCCGCCCGCCCGGCCGTACCGCTTAGCGTGGAACCATGACGTATCACCTCATCGGGCAGGCCGCGATGGTGGTGCACTTCCTCTTCCTGGCCTTCATGGCCGTCGGCGGCTTCCTCGCCTGGCGCCGGCCCCGCCTCATCTGGGCTCACCTCGCCGTCGCCGCCTGGGGCGTGCTCTCCGTCGTCACCGGCGTGGAATGCCCGCTGACCGTCGTGGAGGACTGGGGGCGGCGCAACGCCGGAGAGCAGGGCCTGCCGCCCTCCGGATTCATCGACCACTACATCGAAGGGGTGATCTACCCGGAGGAGCACACCGGCCTCGCCAGAGTGGCCGTCGCCGCCCTCGTGATCATCTCGTGGGCGGGCTTCCTGCGGCTGAGGGCGAGAGCCGGCTCGCCACCCCCCGTCACCCGGGAGTAGCATCATGTCACCGAGTTTTTCACCGGTGATATGACCCTCGTCACTCCCCAGTGGTCTGTACCAATTAAGGTGGGACCCGTGACTCGTCGCGCGAAAATCGTCTGCACTCTCGGCCCCGCCACATCCTCACCCGAACGCCTGCGTGAACTCATCACGGCCGGCATGGACGTGGCCCGTTTCAACCTCAGCCACGGCAGCCACGAGCTGCACAAAGAGGTCTACGACAGGGTGAGGGAGGTCGCCGCCGAGCTCGGCCGCGGCGTAGGCGTGCTCGCCGACCTGCAGGGCCCCAAGATCCGCGTCGGCAAGTTCGCGGAGGGTCCCGTCCGCCTCGGCTTCGGCGACGTCTTCACCATCACCACCGAAGAGGTCCCCGGCGACCGCGAACAGGTCTCCACCACCTACCTGGGCCTGCCCAAGGACGTCCGCCCCGGCGACAGCATCCTCGTCGACGACGGCCGCGTGCACCTGGAGGTCACCCGCGTCGACGGGCCCCGCGTCACCACCCGCGTCGTCATCGGCGGCATGATCTCCGACAACAAGGGCCTCAACCTGCCCGGCGTCAACGTCAGCGCCCCCGCCCTCACCGACAAGGACGAGGCCGACCTCCGCTGGGCCCTGCGCACCGGCTTCGACCTCATCGCCCTGTCCTTCGTGCGCCGCCCCTCCGACGCCGACGTCGTGCGCAACATCATGGAACAGGAGGCCGTCCGCCTCCCGCTGCTCGCCAAGATCGAGAAGCCGCAGGCCGTCGAACGCCTCCCCGAGATCATCGAAGCCTTCGACGGCATCATGGTCGCCCGCGGCGACCTCGGCGTCGAGCTCCCCCTCGAAGAGGTCCCGATCGTCCAGAAGCGCGCCATCGAACTGTGCCGAGAGAAGGCCCGCCCCGTCATCGTCGCCACCCAGATGCTCGACTCGATGATGAACGCCCCCCGCCCCACCCGCGCCGAGGCCTCCGACGTCGCCTACGCCGTCATGGACGGCGCCGACGCCGTCATGCTCTCCGGCGAGACCTCCGTCGGCAACTACCCCATCGAGTCCGTCGCCACGATGAGCCGCATCGCCACCGCCGCCGAGCGGTCGGTGCTGGAGGCCACCCACAGCCTCGACCGGCTCCCCGAGACCACCGGCGGCGCCATCGCCCGCGCCGCCGCCGAGGTCGGCGCCATCGTCGGCGCCAAGGCCCTGGTCGCCTTCACCATGTCCGGCGAGACCGCCCGCCGCCTGGCCCGCTATCGCTCGCCCATCCCGCTGCTGGCCTTCACCTCCTCGCCCCACGTGCGCAACCAGCTCGCCCTGACCTGGGGCGTGGAGACCTTCGAGGTCCCCTTCGTCCACCACACCGACGACATGGTCCGCCAGGTCGAGGCCTCCCTGCTCGCCCACGCCCGCCTGGAGAAGGGCGACAAGGTCGTCATCGTCGCCGGCTCCCCGCCCGGCACCGCAGGCTCCACCAACGCCCTGCGCGTGCACACCATCGGCTCCGCCGTCGCCCACCCGAGCTGACCTCCGCCGGGTACGGCTCCCGCATCCCGCCCCCGAGCCTGCGCCGTCCGACGGACGGCGCAGGCCCAGGTGCTCCACGCCCCCAGACGGGTGAGTCCTGACGGGGTGGAGCCGTGACCCACGGCGGCCGGCAGGCCCCCCGCGGGGCGCGTCCGGGGCAGGGCGGGTGTCGCCCACCCGGGCTGCGCCGCATGGCAGAGGGGTCCGGTCTCGAGGTGGGTGTGGAAGCGGTGCAGGGTGCGAGGGCGATGTGCGACCGGCGGGCGCAGCCCTTTGGGCGTCGAAGCCCGCGCCCTTCTGCCGAGAAACGCGGACCCCGACGCGCATCCCTGGGCGGCGCCCCACAACGGGTCAGTACTTCGGCCCCACGAACTCGTCCAACCGCTCCACAGCCTCCCTCCGGGCCACGGAGATGGTGTTGTACCGGGAGTAACGCCAGTCCACACCAAGCATGGTGAGCGCCTCTCCGCACAGTTCAAGGATGTCCTTGGACTCGTTGGTGAACAGATAACGGGGGTACTCGTAGCAACGATCACTGCCGTTGGAGTGGCGGCGGATGCGGTTCATGCCTCGGTAGCCGTCGGAGTGCATCAGGCCTCGGACGAAGAGTCCCGGGTGCTTCTTGAAGATCTCCCTCTGCCATGGCTCCAGCGCGATTCTGCGCTTGTGTTTTCGGCCAGGACCATGCTGAGGAAACAGGCAGAGCCAGTGCTTGGAGTAGCTCTTGACCTCCGTGCAGCCTTGGAGGTGACGGCGACTCACAGATGAGGTCGGCATCACCGCTGCCATGGTCTCTGCTGCGGCTTCTATCAACCCAGGCCAGTCATCCCCACAGAAGACAGAGAGTTGATAGACCGCTTTTCGGCAGAGCGCGACGTGCCCGTCGCCTAGGTAGAGGCCGAGTAAATAGGCATAGGCCTCATGATCCAACTCTCGCTTGTGGCAGCGAGGGCATGAATGGTGTCTCCTTAGATCTTCCGCATAGCTCGTCCGGCGGGATCCCGTTCGCCATTTCTGCACCGCGCCGAGGGAGACACCGCAGAGCTCGGCGACTTGACGATCAACCAGCCCGAGGGCGGAGAGGCGGAGCGCGCGGTCAACGGTTTCCCGGGGGTGCATGGTCCAACCATGCCAGCTGTCACCGACAGTTTTTTGCCGACTACAGAAAGTGCCTGATGTGTCAGAGCCGTCCGATCTTGGATCGGACGGTTCTGCTGCTTGTGCCCCGAGTGGGATTCGAACCCACACTGAATGGATTTTGAGGCCATCGACTCTGCCGATTGGTCTATCGGGGCAGATTTCTGGACTTGTCCAGATTGCCAGCAGCTCAGAGCTTACCTGGAAGTAGATCACTCGGCGGCACCGGCGTGGTCCTAATCTAGCGGACGTCGGTACTCTCTTGCTCGTGAGTACGCAGCGGCGAGTGGTGATCGCGGAAGACGAGGCGTTGATCCGCCTCGACCTCAAGGAGATGCTGGAAGAGGACGGGTATGCCGTCGTCGGTGAGGCCGGGGACGGTGAGGCGGCGGTCAAGCTGGCGCTGGAGCTCAGGCCCGATCTGGTGATCCTGGACGTGAAGATGCCCATTCTGGATGGGATCTCGGCCGCTGAGCAGATCGTCTCGCAGCGGATCGCGCCGTGTCTGATCTTGACGGCGTTCTCGCAGCGGGATCTGGTGGAGCGGGCAAGGGACGCGGGGGCGATGGCCTATCTGGTCAAGCCGTTCACGAAGTCCGATCTGGTTCCGGCGATCGAGATGGCGGTGAGCCGCCATGAGGAGATCGCCGCGCTGGAGCGGGAGGTCGGCTCGCTGTCGGAGCGGCTGGAGACGCGCAAGCTGGTGGAGCGGGCCAAGGGGCTGCTCATGGCCGAGCACGGGTGGAGCGAGCCGCAGGCGTTCCGGTGGATTCAGAAGGCGTCGATGGACCGCCGGCTGAGCATGCGCCAGGTGGCGCAGATCGTGGTCGGTGAGGCTTCCGGGACGAAGGAGGCTTGACAGGAGGCCCTGACAAGAGTCTGTCGGGTGCCCGTACGGCGCCGCCGTGGCGGGGAGTGACGTCGGCAAGCCCGTGCCCGTCTCGCAAGACGAGATCGGCACGGGCTTTCGCGTCTCCGGTGTGTCGGGTTGGAAAGATCGCAGGTCGGCGGTGACCATGGCTTTTGTACCTAGTAGCCGAAATGAATCGGTGTAATAACGAAGCGGTAACGTAGGCCTCTACTGTATCGACCTGTGACATCCGCTGGCTGTACTAACCGACACACCCCCTGGCCACTCCGCCAGGGGAGGGCATCTGTGAACCTGGTCCTGACAGTGGACCGGGTGAAAGGAAGGCAACCTTGCGGCCTAAGACTGCTCGCCTCGGTGGAGTTCTTGCTGCCGGTGTGGCGCTCACCCTTGGCCTCGCCGCCTGCAGCAGCGGGAGTGACACGGGGACCACGCCGGAGGGCGGCTCCAGCGCTGCTGCTCCTGGCACCATCAAGATTGGCTTCATGGGTGACCTGACCGGCCCCAACTCCGGCATCGTCATCCCGCCCCGGAATGGTGCCAAGCTCGTCATCGACGAGTACAACAAGACCAACCCGGCTGTGAAGATCGAGCTGGTCGAGTACGACAGCCAGGGTGACGGTTCCAAGGCCGTCGCTCTTGCCCAGCAGGCCATCAAGGACGACAAGATCGTCGGTCTGGTGGGCCCGGCCTTCTCGGGCGAGTCGGCCCAGGTCGCCCCGGTGCTCGAGGAGGCGAAGATCCCGAGCATCTCGGCTTCCGCCACCAACACGAAGCTGGCCGAGAACGGCTGGAAGTTCTGGCACCGCGTCCTGCCGAACGACGGTGTCCAGGGTCCGAGCATCGCCGACTTCATCGCCGACGGTGCCGCCGCCAAGAACGTGTTCGTCATCGACGACAAGTCCGAGTACGGCAAGCCGCTGGCCGACGCCGTCCGTGCCCAGCTGGGCACCAAGGGCGTCCAGGTGACCAACGACTCGCTGGACCCGACCGAGAGCGACTTCTCCTCGGTCGTGAACAAGGTCGCGGCGGCCAAGCCGGACGCGGTCTTCTTCGGTGGTTACTACGCGGCCGGTGGCAACCTGCTCAAGCAGCTGCGTGACAAGGGCGTCAAGGACGCCAAGTTCTTCTCCGGTGACGGTTCGCTGGACAAGGGCCTGATCGAGGGCGCCGGTGCGGCCAACGCCGAGGGCGCGCTCGTGGGCTGCCCCTGCTACATCGCCACCCCGGACGTCACCGACGCCAAGGTGAAGGGCTTCGCCGACGCCTACAAGGCCGCTTTCAGCGCCGACCCGGCGATCTACGCCGCCGAGGGTTACGACGCCGCGACGGTCTTCGTGGAGGCGGTCAAGGCCGGCAACACCACCCCGGAGAAGATCAACGAGTTCATCGCCTCGGCGAACATCGCGGGTGTCTCCAAGCAGATCAAGTTCCAGGCCAACGGTGAGGTCGAGGCCAAGGACATCTACATCTACCAGGTCAAGGGTGGCGCCATCACGCTGCTCGGCAAGGCCGCGGAGGCGAAGCTGGGCTGAGGTCCGGAGCTCTGAGAGAGTAGGTAGTCGACGCGCGGGGAGCGGGACGCCGTGATGCGGTCCCGCTCCTCGTGTGGTTGCCGGTCGGTCCACGAGACCGGGCCGGCAGGGAGCTACCGGACAGTGCAGGCGATCCCCGCTAGAAGTGGTAATCCCTAGTGTTCAATGACTTCATCAATCAGTTCTGGCCGGCGACAATCGACGGCCTGGCGTTCGGTTCGATCTACGCCCTGATCGCGCTCGGGTACACGATGGTGTACGGCGTGCTCAGGCTGATCAACTTCGCCCACTCCGAAGTGTTCATGATCGGCACTTTCGGTGCGATGTTCGTGCCCTTCACGCTCGGCATCGACTCCGCGCTCACGGGTCTGACGCTCGTGGGTGTGATCATTCTGATGATCCTGGCCGGCATGCTGGCCTCCGCCGGTACCGCGGTGGCGCTGGAGCGCATCGCCTACCGGCCGCTGCGCAAGCGCGGCGCCTCCCGGCTCGCGGCCCTGATCTCGGCGATCGGCGCCTCGATCTTCCTGCAGGAGTTCTTCGCGCTCATCGTCATCCCGAACGTCTTCGACCGCCCCCAGCAGGGTCGTATCCAGATGGGCCTGCCCCGTCTGATGGAGCGCACCGAGCTGTTCTCGATCTTCGGTCACACGGTCCGGGTGGACCAGGTGCTGGTGATCGTGGCGGCGCTGGCGATGATGGTCGTGCTCGACCGGCTGGTGAACCGCACGAAGATCGGCCGTGGTATCCGCGCCACCGCGCAGAACCCCGAGTCGGCCGTGCTGATGGGCGTCGACATCGACAAGATCATCCGGATGACGTTCCTCATCGGCGGCGCCATGGCGGGTGTGGCCGGCGCGCTGTATCTGATCTCGTACGAGAACACGAACTACTTCATCGGGTTCCTCTTCGGAATCAAGGCGTTCACCGCGGCGGTCCTGGGCGGCATCGGCAACCTGCGCGGCGCCCTGGTCGGCGGGCTCGTCCTCGGCCTGGTGGAGAACTACGGAGCCATCTTCTTCGGCTCCGACTGGAAGCATGTGATCTCCTTCACCATCCTCGTCTTGGTCCTGATGTTCCGTCCCACCGGAATCCTCGGTGAATCACTCCAGCAGGCGCGCGCATGAACGAGAAGAATCCCCTGGCACGCTTCCGGAACCAGCTCGGTCATTCCGGTGACGTGATCCGCGACCGCTGGGCGCACACGCCGGGCTGGCAGCGCTGGATCGTCTACATCGCCCTGATCATCGGGGCTCTTCTGCTGCCTTCGGAGTCCATCGGCAGCTTCATGTCGCCGGACACCGACTGGGCGAGCATCCTGTTCTTCCCGATCGGCACCTACGTGCTGCTGGCCATCGGCCTGAACGTCGTGGTCGGCCAGGCCGGTCTGCTGGACCTGGGCTTCGTGGCCTTCTACGCGGTGGGCGGCTACGCGATGGCGTTGCTGGGCACCCGGCTGGGCTGGAACTTCTGGATCATCCTGATCGTGGGCATCGGCATCTGCGCCCTGTCGGGCATCACCCTGGGCGCGCCGACGCTGCGGCTGCGCGGTGACTATCTGGCGATCGTCACGCTGGGTTTCGGTGAGATCATCCGCATCACCGCGCGCAACACCGACGAGATCGGCGGCCCGAACGGCATCCGCGGCATCCCGCACCCGCCGAGCTACGAGGAACTCAACCTGTTCGGCATCAACTTCGCCGACACCTTCGGGGTGGACCCCCTCAAGTACGGCGTGCTGGACCCGCGGCCGTACTACTACCTGCTGGTGGCCCTGGCCGTCGTCGTGATCATCCTGGTGAAGCGCTGGGAGAAGAGCCGCGTCGGGCGCGCCTGGGCGGCGATCCGCGAGGACGAGGACGCGGCCGAGGTCATGGGCGTGCCGACGTTCCGCTTCAAGATGCTGGCCTTCGCCATCGGCGCCTCCATCGGCGGTGCGATGGGCGTGCTGTGGGCGGCGAAGTCCATCTCGATCAACCCCAACGACTTCCAGTTCCTGCTGTCGGCGACGATCCTGGCCGCGGTGGTCATGGGCGGCGCGGGCAACCTGCCGGGAGTCATGCTGGGCGCGTTCATCGTGGCGTGGCTGCCCGAGCGCTTCCGCGGTCTGCAGGAGTACCGCATGCTGATCTTCGGCGCGGTGCTCGTCGCGCTCATGATCTTCCGCCCCGAGGGTCTGCTGCCCTCGCGCCAGCGTAAGGCGGAGCTGAAAGAAGGAACGGGCGGAATGGGTACGCTCGGAGCTGAGGTTCCCGGGCCTGAGTCGCGGGGCGAGGAGGTGGCGTCCAAGTGAGCACCGAAACGAGCGTCGCGGTGGGTCAGGAGCGCAGCGGCCGGCCGATGCTGGAGCTGCAGAACCTCGTCATGCGCTTCGGCGGCGTCACGGCCCTGCGCGAGGTGAACCTGCGGGTCGACGAGGGTGAGATCTTCGCGCTCATCGGCCCGAACGGCGCCGGCAAGACCACGGTGTTCAACGTGGTGACCGGTGTCTACCAGCCGACCGAGGGGCAGGTCCTCTTCCAGGGCCAGAAGATCAGCGGCACCAAGCGGTTCAAGATCACCAAGCAGGGTGTCGCCCGGACGTTCCAGAACATCCGGCTGTTCCACAACATGACGGCGCTGGAGAACGTCATGGTGGGCTCCGACGCCCACCACCGCGCCGGCATGGTCAGCGTGGCGCTGGGCCTGCCCTGGCACCGCAGGGCGGAGCAGGACGGCCGCAAGCTGGCGATGGAGCTGCTGGAGTTCGTCGGCATCGGGCACCGTGCGGACGACCACGCCAAGAACCTGCCCTACGGCGACCAGCGCCGCCTGGAGATCGCCCGGGCGCTGGCCACCAACCCGAAGCTGCTGCTGCTCGACGAGCCCGCCGCGGGCATGAACCCGGCGGAGAAGGAGGCGCTGCAGCAGCTCATCCGCGACATCCGGGATTCCGGGCGGACCATTCTGATCATCGAGCACGACATGAGCCTCATCATGGGCATCAGCGACCGCATCGCGGTGCTGGACTTCGGCCAGAAGATCGCCGATGGCCTGCCGGACGAGGTTCGCAACGACCCCCGGGTCGTCGAGGCGTATTTGGGGGCTCCCGCAGATGCTTCTTGAGGTCAAGGACATCCACGTCCACTACGGAAAGATCGCCGCTCTCAAGGGCATCTCCGTCGAGGTGAACGAGGGCGAGATCGTCACCCTCATCGGGGCGAACGGGGCCGGCAAGACCACGACCCTGAAGACCATCTCGGGTCTTCGCGGTCTGACGTCGGGCAAGATCTTCTTCGACGGCAAGGACATCAGCAAGATGCCCGGCCACAAGAGGGTCGTCGCGGGCCTGGGGCAGGCGCCCGAGGGCCGCGGCATCTTCCCCGGCATGACGGTCCACGACAACCTGCTGATGGGCGCCTACGCCCGTTCGGGGAACTTCGACAAGGAGCTCGCCGAGGCCTACGAGCTGTTCCCGCGGTTGGCCGAGCGCAGGAACCAGGCGGCCGGCACCATGTCCGGCGGCGAGCAGCAGATGCTGGCCATCGGCCGGGCCCTGATGGCCAAGCCGAAGGTGCTGCTGCTGGACGAGCCGTCGATGGGCCTGGCGCCGCTGCTGGTGCAGCAGATCTTCTCCATCATCGAGGAGATCAACCGGCGCGGCACCACGGTGCTGCTGGTGGAGCAGAACGCGCAGCAGGCGCTGAAGCTGGCGCACCGGGCCTACGTCCTGGAGACCGGCTCGGTGGTCAAGAGCGCTCCGGCCGCGCAGCTGCTGGACGACCCCGACGTGCGGGCCGCCTACCTCGGTGGCGGGCTCGGGCACGAGGCGCCGGGCGAGCGCGCGTGAGCCGTACGGCGTGAAGGCGGGCCCGCCGTGCGTCGCGCGCGGCGGGCCCGGCCTGTCGTACCCCGGGCCGGACGGGCCCGCTCTGCCGTACCCGCACCGGGAGGGGTCCGTCCCGCCCGGTGCGCCCGGCCGGGGACCGCTTGAGCCGGGTCAGGGCAGGGGGACCGTGACGCCGTCCGTGGCGGCCAGGCCGAGCGGCGGGTCGCCGAACAGTTTCACGGAGGCGGGCCGGGCGTCCTTCGGGATGTCGAACCACAGGTCCATCTCCACCCTGACCCCGGCGCCCAGCAGGAACCTGTCCGGCTGCCGCTTGGTGGCCTGGGTGAAGGGGTCGATCGCGTAGGCCGCGCCGTCGGCGGCGACCAGCCGCTGCTTGCCCGCCTCGAAGCGGGAGTTGGTGCGGCCGGGATTCTCCATGAGGATCCGCACGACCACGTACTGGCCCTTGGCCTGCCACTCGGCGTGGCTGCCGAAGAACCCGCTGAGCCCCTTCTGCAGGCCGATGACCTGGAAGCGGATCTCCCCGTCCTGCGCGGGCGGGGCCGTCACGGCGATCTCGCCCGGCCGGACCGCGCGGGCGGGCAGGTCGTAGGTGGGGGAGGGCGTGGCCGCCGGGGTCCGCGTGACCTGCTGCGGCTCGCCGGAGCAGCCGCCCGTCAGGACGGTGATTATCACGGCGATCACGGGGAATGCGGCGAGGCGCGACATGAAGATCACGCTAAGCAGTGACAGGCTGAGAAAGTACTTGTGACAGTGCTTGTTGTCCGAATTGTGTCACAGCGGTGACCCTGGTGGTCACGGACATAGGGCAGCATCACGTGCACTGAGGTATCCATACAAAGAAGCGACGTTGACCGAAGGAGGCCGTTGTGGGCCTGAGTTTTGTTTCCCGTCGCGCGCTGGCGGTGGGCGCGATGGTCGTCGCCGGTGCGCTCGGCCTGTCGGCCTGCGGCGGGGGTGGCGACACCACCGGCGCGAGCCAGAGCGCGGGTGCCTCGTCCGCTCCGGCCGCCGCGGGCGGGCCCAAGCTGGTCGCCGCCGGCAAGCTGACGACCTGCACCAACATCCCCTACGAGCCCTTCCAGTTCAAGGAGGGCGACAAGATCGTCGGCTTCGACGTCGACATCGTCGACCTGGCCGCCAAGAAGCTCGGCGTGACGCAGGAGATCGTCGACATCGACTTCGCCGTCATCAAGAGCGGCGCCGCGATGGCCGCCGGCAAGTGCGACCTCGCCGCCGCGGGCATGACCATCACCGACGAGCGCAAGGCGAACATCGACTTCTCCGTGCCGTACTTCGACGCCACCCAGGCGCTGATGGCCAAGAAGGGCACCGGCGCCACGTCGCTGGACGACGTCAAGGCCAAGAACCTCAAGCTCGGCGCCCAGGCCTCGACCACCGGCCTGGACTACGTCAAGGAGCAGGGTTTCAACCCCCGCGAGTTCGCCGACTCCTCCAAGGAGCTGCTGGGCCTGCAGTCCGGCCAGGTCGACGTGATCGTCCAGGACCTGCCGGTCGTGCTCACCTGGCTGAAGAAGCCGGAGATCGCCGAGAAGTTCGAGCTGATCGCCAGCCTGGACACCGGTGAGCAGTACGGCATCGGCCTGAAGAAGGGCGCCGACCCGGTCATCCTCAAGGCGGTCAACGACGCGATCGCCGAGGCCAAGGCCGACGGCACCTACGAGCAGATCTACGTCAAGTGGTTCGGCAAGAAGCCCGGCGAGCTCGGCTGATCCATGACCGACCAGTCAACCGCGACTGAGCCGTCCGGCCCTGGCGGGCCCCCTCCCGCCAGGGCCCGGTTCAGTCCCCGTAAAAGGCAGCAGATCAGCCGGGCCGTCCAATACGTCGTGCTCGTGGTCGCGGCGATCGCCGTCGTGCTGTTCGTCGACTGGGCGAGCCTGGCCCAGAACTTCGCCAAGCCCGAGGTGGCCCGGGAGACGCTGCCCGAGCTGTTCACGATCGCGCTGAAGAACACGCTCATCTACTCGATCGGCGGCTTCGTCTTCGCGTTCCTGATCGGTCTCGTGCTGGCCCTGATGCGGCTGTCGTCGGTGCGGCCGTACCGCTGGCTGTCGCTGGCCTACATCGAGGTCTTCCGGGGCCTGCCGGCGCTGCTGATCTTCCTGATGATCCTGTTCCTGCCGCTGGCGCTGCCCGGCTTCGAGGTGCCCGGCGGCCTGTACGGCCAGGGCATCCTGGGCCTGACCATCGTCGGTTCGGCCTACATGGCCGAGACGCTCCGCGCGGGCCTGCAGGCGGTGCCGAAGGGGCAGATGGAGGCGGCCCGCTCGCTGGGCATGTCGTACAGCAGGGCGATGATCACGATCATCATCCCGCAGGCCGTGCGCATCGTGATCCCGCCGACGACCAACCAGTTCGTGTCCCTGCTCAAGGACTCGTCGCTGGTGCTGTTCCTCGGCGTCTCCGGCGAGTACGTCGAGCTGACGAAGTTCGGCAACGACCTGGCCTCGACGTACGCCAACGCCACGCCCATCCTGGTGGTCGGCGTGACCTACCTGCTCGTCACCATCCCGCTGGGCTATCTTGCGGCCCGGCTGGAGAAGCGTCAGGGGAAGGGACGGTGACCCCGGTGAACCACGCGGTCGAGATTCGCGATCTGCACAAGCACTTCGGCAGGCTCGAGGTGCTCAAGGGCATCGACTTCACCGTCGAGCCCGGACAGGTGGTCTGCGTCATCGGCCCGTCCGGGTCGGGCAAGTCCACCCTGCTGCGCTGCGTGAACCTGCTGGAGCAGCCCACCGCGGGCAAGGTGTTCGTCGAGGGCGTCGAGCTGACCCACGTCGACGTCGACATCGACGCCGCCCGGCGCCGGGTCGGCATGGTCTTCCAGCAGTTCAACCTGTTCCCCCACATGACGGTGCTGGAGAACGTGACCATCGCCCAGCGCCGGGTGCTCAAGCGCGGCAAGACCGAGTCCGAGCGGATCGCGCGGGACAACCTGGACAGGGTCGGCCTCAGCGAGAAGGCGGACTCCTACCCGGCGCAGCTGTCCGGCGGCCAGCAGCAGCGCGTGGCGATCGCCCGCGCGCTGGCCATGAGCCCCTCCCTGATGCTCTTCGACGAGCCCACCTCCGCGCTCGACCCGGAGCTGGTCGGCGACGTGCTCACGGTCATGCGCAAGCTGGCCGAGGAGGGCATGACCATGCTGGTGGTCACGCACGAGATGGCCTTCGCCCGTGACGTGGCCGACCGGGTGGTGTTCATGGACGGCGGCGTCATCGTCGAGGACGGCCCGCCGGACCAGGTGATCGGCGCGCCGCAGCACGAGCGGACCAAGTCGTTCCTGCGCCGGGTGCTCGACCCGACGCACACCGACGTCTGATCCCGCCCGGGAGCCTGCGGCGTCCCGGTGCCGACCCGCCCGCCCCTGTCACGGCCCGCGCCCGCCCGGCGCGGGCCGTACGGGTCTACGGGGGCGTCCGGGGCCGCGAAGGACCGGGCCGGAAAGAGTTCGCGAAGGACCGGGGTCGCGAGGAACCGGCGTCACCGGGAGCCCGGCCCGGGAGAGAACCCTCCGGAGATACGAAAGAACCGGGACCACCCCCGGCACTGGCGTGTGCGGGGCATGTGGTCCCGGTTCCACGAGTGGGCCCCGGATCCGAAGGAGCCTTTGGCGCCGTACAGAGCTTCCCCGACCCTGTACGTTTTCTACTCGGTCTCCTCACGGACACCGGAGCCACTCGCGTTGATTCCCCTACCCCTCTTCACGGAGCGGGAATCCTCCGCATCGCGGTTGAGTTTTCGCGATTCCTCCCGCCCACGCGGCGAGGATTTCGGTCCCACTATAAGCATGCCGCCCGCGATCCGGAGGGCATTCGCGCATGAGCGTTTCCCCGCGCGCGGCGCGACGGTCAGGCGTCGCGGAGCATGCAGGTCAGCCGGGAGGTGCACACGCGGCGCCCCTGCTCGTCGGTGATCTCGATGTCGTAGGTGGCGACCGTCCGGCCGCCGTGCAGGCGGGTGGCCACGCCGGTGACGCGGCCGGAGGTGGCCGAGCGGTGGTGGGTGGCGCTGATCTCGATGCCGACGGCGATGCGGCCGGGACCGGCGTGCAGCGCCGCCCCGGTGGAGCCGATGGTCTCGGCGAGCACGCAGGAGGCGCCGCCGTGCAGCAGGCCGTACGGCTGGGTGTTGCCGTCGACGGGCATCGTCGCCACGACGCGCTCGGCGCTCGCCTCGGTGATCTCGATGCCCATCCGCTCCACGAGGCTGTTCTTGTACGAGGCGCCCATCAGCTCCTCCAGGCGGGTGGCGTCGTCGGGGCCGGTCAGAGTCAAGGGGGCGTCTCCTGTCGTGCGAGGTCGAGTTTTCTGTCGCACCAGGAGACTAGGCTTCTGCTGTGCCGAAGAGCGAAGCGACCCCCACTCGTCCGTGTCTCCTGCTCCTCGATGGGCATTCACTGGCCTATCGGGCGTTCTACGCGCTTCCCGAGGAGAACTTCTCCACCTCGACGGGGCAGACCACCAACGCCGTCTACGGTTTCACGTCGATGCTGGTCAACGTGCTCCGTGACGAGCAGCCCACCCATGTGGCGGTCTGCTTCGACCGGTCGGAGCCGACCTTCCGGCACGAGGAGTACACCGACTACAAGGCCAACCGCAGCGCCAGTCCCGACACCTTCCGCAGCCAGATGAGCCTGATCCACGAGATGCTCGACGCGCTGCGCGTGCCGCACCTGTCGATGCCGGGCTACGAGGCCGACGACCTGATCGCCACGCTGGCGACCCGGGCCGCCGGGCAGGACATGAGCGTGCTGATCGTCACCGGTGACCGCGACGCGCTGCAGCTCGTCGACGAGCGGATCACGGTGCTGATGACCCGGGTGGGGATCAGCAACATGACCCGGTTCACGCCCGAGGTGGTGGTGGAGAAATACGACCTCACCCCGGCGCAGTACCCCGACTTCGCCGCGATCCGCGGCGACGCCAGCGACAACCTCAAGAACATCCCCGGCGTGGGGGAGAAGACCGCGGCCAAGTGGATCCGCGAGTTCGGCTCGCTGGAGGAGCTGGTCAACCGGGTCGACGAGGTCAAGGGCAAGGTCGGCGACAAGCTCCGTGAGCACCTCGACCAGGTGCTGATGAACCGCCGCCTCACCCAGCTGATCCGGGACGTCCCGCTGGAGCAGGAGGTCTCCCGGCTGAAGGTCGGCCAGTGGGACCGCGAGGAGATCGACAAGATCCTGGACGCCCTGGAGTTCCGGGGCGAGATCCGCGACCGGCTCTTCAAGACCCTCGGCTCGCCCGAGCCCGAGGCCGCCGACGGCTTCGAGATCGAGGTCGTCGTGCTGGGCGCGGACGAGGTGGCCGGCTGGCTCGGCGGGCTGCCCGGGGGCCGGGCCGGCCTGGCCTTCACGGGCGCCTACGGCAGCGGCACCGGCCGCGTCGAGGGCATCGCGATCGCCGCTCCGGACGGCGCGGACGGCGGGCCCCGGGCGGCGTTCGTCGATCCGGCGACGCTGACCGAGGGCGACGAGGCGGCGCTGCGCGCCTGGCTGGCCGACGAGTCCAGGCCCAAGGCCGTGCACGACGCCAAGGGTCCGATGCTGGGGCTGTGGGCCCAGGGGATGGAGCTGCGCGGGCTGTCCTGTGACACGGCCCTGGCGGCCTATCTGGCCGCGCCCGGCCAGAAGTCCTTCCCGCTGGAGGACCTCGTCCGGGTCTACCTGCAGCGTGAGCTGCGCGGGGGGACCGGCGACGGCCAGGTCAGCCTGTTCGAGGACCAGGAGGCCGACGCGGCCCGCGACCTCGGCCTGCGGGCCCTGGCCGTGCGCGACCTCGCCCTGGCGCTGGAGGCCTTCCTGGAGCCGCGCGGCGGTGCCGGCCTGATGTGCGACGTGGAGCTGCCGCTGGTGACCGTCCTGGCCGAGATGGAGCGCGACGGCATCGCCGCCGACCGCGCCCACCTGGAGGGCCTGGAGGCGGAGTTCCGCGCGGCGGTCAGGCAGGCCGTCGAGGCGGCCCACGCCTCGGTGGGCGAGCAGTTCAACCTGGGCTCGCCCAAGCAACTGCAGGAGATCCTGTTCACCAAGCTGGCGCTGCCCAAGACCAAGAAGATCAAAACGGGCTACAGCACCGACGCCGAGCAGCTGGCCTGGCTGGCCGCCCAGACCGACCACGAGCTGCCGACCATCATGCTGCGCCACCGCGACCAGGAGAAGCTGCGGGTCACGGTGGAGGGCCTGATCAAGGAGATCTCCGACGACGGCCGGATCCACACCACCCTCAAGCAGACCGTGGCGGCGACCGGGCGGCTGAGCTCGGAGAAGCCCAACCTGCAGAACATCCCGATCCGCACGGCCGAAGGGCGCCGGATCCGGCAGGGCTTCACGGTCGGCTCCGGCTACGAGACGCTGCTGACGGCCGACTACAGCCAGATCGAGCTGCGCATCATGGCGCACCTGTCGGGCGACGAGTCGCTGATCGCCTCCTTCGAGTCCGGGCACGACTTCCACCAGGCGACCGCGGCGCGGGTCTTCGACATCGCGCCCGACGAGGTCAACGGCGAGATGCGCGCCAAGATCAAGGCGATGAACTACGGCCTGGCCTACGGCCTGTCCGACTTCGGGCTCTCCGCGCAGCTGGGCATCCCGGTGGCGGAGGCCAGGTCCCTCAAGGAGGAGTACTTCGAGGAGTTCGGCGGCGTCCGCGACTTCCTCAACGCGATCGTCGCCCAGGCCCGCCAGGACGGCTACACCGAGACCATCATGGGCCGCCGCCGCTACCTGCCCGACCTCAACAGCGACAACCGCCAGCGCCGCGAGATGGCCGAGCGGATGGCCCTCAACGCGCCGATCCAGGGTTCGGCGGCCGACATCATCAAGGTCGCCATGCTCCACGTGCGCGACGCGCTCAGGGAGGCGGGCCTGACCTCCAGGATGCTGCTGCAGGTCCACGACGAGCTCGTGTTCGAGGTGGCCCCCGGGGAGCTGGAGCCCCTGCGCGAGCTGGTCCGCGACCGGATGAACGCCGCCTACTCGCTGCGCGTCCCGCTGGAGGTCTCGGTGGGCGTGGGCCGCACGTGGGAGGACGCCGGCCACTGACGCCCCCGCCCGCCGGGCGCCGCCGTACCCGCTTTCCGCCTCGGGGGTTGCCCGCCGGGGCGGCCGGGGGAGGCCCGTCCGGGAGGCGGAAGTGCCGGAAAGCGTCCTCTGGGACGGCTGGGGCGGCCTCCGGCGGCGTACCGCCCTCGGCGTTCGCCCAGGTGGCGGGCGTTTCGGGGGTGTCCGCGGAGTGGGTGTCCGCTGGTGGGGATGGCCGGGGAAGTGACCGGGCTTGTCCGGGTCTGTTCTAGGGTTGGAAGGCAGCCGACACCTCGACGGGCAGCGGGAGTCTTGTGCGGAGTCCAACCCTTCTCACGCGGATCCTCATGGTGGCCAACGCCGTGGTGATCGTGATCGCCCTTGGGGTCCTGCTGCTGCTTCCCACCCCCGGCGAGGAGCCCGCCCGGCGCACCTCCGCCGCGGTGGAACCTGGGGAGACCCCGCCGCCGCCGAAGGCCGAGCTGCCCTCCGCCGACCTGCCCGAGGCGATCATCGCCACGCCCGAGTTCGCCCGGCAGGTGGGGGCCAACGAGCTGGGACTGGTTCCGGTGATCATGTACCACCGGATCGTGAAGAAGCGCACGGCCTCCATCGACCGCACCCCCGGCCAGGTGCGCGGGGAGATGGAGAAGCTGGCCAGGGACGGCTACGTGCCGATCACCGCCAGGGAGTTCGCCACCGGGAAGATCAACATTCCGGCCGGCAAGCACCCGGTCGTGCTGACCTTCGACGACGGCCACCCCAGCCACTTCGCCCTGGACGAGACGGGCATGCCGGCGCGCGACACCGCCGTCGGGATCATCTACGAGGTGGCGCGCCAGTATCCGGAGTTCCGCCCCGTGGCCACCTTCTGGGTCAACCGCGAGCCGTTCGGCCTGAAGGACCGGGGCGACCAGGCGCGCGCCGTGCAGTGGCTGGCCGCACGGGGCTTCGAGGTGGCCAACCACACCTGGAGCCACCCGTTCCTGCCGTCGCTGTCCAGGAAGCGGATCGCCGAGCAGCTCGTCCGGGTCGAGCGCATGCTGGGGAGCTTCGGGCTGGGCCCCTCCGAGACGCTGGCGCTGCCGTACGGCGGGATGCCGCGGGCCAGGTCCACCGTGCAGCAGGGCAAATGGGACGGGACCCGGTTCGGGTTCAAGGGGGTCTTCCTGGCCGGTGCGCAGCCGTCGGTGTCGCCCTTCGACAAGTCCTACGACTGGCGCTCGATCCAGCGGATCCAGAGCAACGGCAAGAAGGGCGAGTGCCGCAGATGGTGCTCGCAGTACTGGCTCGAATGGCTCGGCAAGCACCCCGAGCAGCTGTACACGGCGGACGGGGATCCGGAACGCATCTCCATGCCGGGCAAACTTCGGGGTAATATCAGCTCCAAGCGGAGGCAGCAGGTCAACGCCTATTAGGCGTCCCTGCCGTCGGTTTCGTCCCTGTGCGTCCCGTGGCGTCTGTCGTCCTCGGATTGACCAGGCCCGTCCAGTCTCATATGCTGATCGCTGCGCTGTGGGCTCGCGCGTGTCTCGGACGGAGTGGGCTCGCGCTCGATCACGTCGATGTCAAAACTCCTTCGGCTGAACGATAAGAGGCCTGCTGCGCGTTCGCCCACATCGACATCTGTCCGCGTTCGGAGCAATTCCACACATGACGAGCAGCACTGAGGCCACCTCGAGCACCCCGCAGGTAGCGGTCAACGACATCGGGTCCGAGGAAGAGTTCCTCGCAGCGATCGACCTGACCATCAAGTACTTCAACGACGGCGACATCGTCGAGGGCACCGTCGTCAAGGTCGATCGAGACGAAGTTTTGCTCGACATCGGCTACAAGACCGAGGGTGTCATCCCCTCGCGTGAGCTCTCGATCAAGCATGATGTCGACCCGGCGGACGTCGTCGAGGTTGGAGAGCACGTCGAGGCCCTGGTCCTCCAGAAGGAGGACAAGGAGGGTCGCCTGATCCTGTCCAAGAAGCGCGCCCAGTACGAGCGCGCCTGGGGCACGATCGAGAAGATCAAGGACGAGGACGGCATCGTCACCGGCACCGTCATCGAGGTCGTCAAGGGTGGTCTCATCCTCGACATCGGCCTGCGCGGCTTCCTGCCGGCCTCCCTCGTCGAGATGCGCCGCGTGCGAGACCTGCAGCCGTACGTCGGCCGCGAGCTCGAGGCCAAGATCATCGAGCTGGACAAGAACCGCAACAACGTGGTCCTGTCCCGCCGCGCCTGGCTGGAGCAGACCCAGTCCGAGGTCCGCCAGACCTTCCTCAACACCCTGCAGAAGGGTCAGGTCCGCAAGGGCGTCGTCTCCTCGATCGTCAACTTCGGTGCGTTCGTGGACCTCGGCGGCGTCGACGGTCTGGTCCACGTCTCCGAGCTGTCCTGGAAGCACATCGACCACCCGTCCGAGGTCGTCGAGGTCGGCCAGGAGGTCACGGTCGAGGTCCTGGACGTCGACATGGAGCGCGAGCGCGTCTCCCTGTCGCTCAAGGCGACCCAGGAAGACCCGTGGCAGCAGTTCGCCCGCACCCACCAGATCGGCCAGGTCGTGCCGGGCCGCGTCACCAAGCTGGTGCCGTTCGGCGCGTTCGTCCGGGTCGAGGAGGGCATCGAGGGCCTGGTCCACATCTCCGAGCTGGCCGAGCGCCACGTCGAGATCCCCGAGCAGGTCGTCCAGGTCGGCGACGAGATCTTCGTGAAGATCATCGACATCGACCTCGACCGTCGCCGGATCTCGCTGTCGCTCAAGCAGGCCAACGAGGGTGCGATGGGCGCCGACGTCGAGTTCGACCCCACGCTGTACGGCATGGCGGCGACCTACGACGACCAGGGCAACTACATCTACCCCGAGGGCTTCGACCCGGAGACGGGCGAGTGGCTCGAGGGCTTCGACCGTCAGCGCGAGGAGTGGGAGCGGCAGTACGCCGAGGCCCAGACCCGCTTCGAGGCTCACAAGAAGCAGGTCGAGGAGGCCCGCAAGGCCGAGGCCGAGGCGGGCGAGGCCGCCCCGACGTCCTACTCCGGTGAGACCCCGGCCTCCAGCAGCAGCAGCGGCTCCTCCGCTCCGGCGGGTGGCGCCCTCGCCTCCGACGAGGCCCTCGCGGCTCTGCGCGAGAAGCTCGCCGGCGGCCAGAGCTGAGCCTCTGAGCGACGGGGCGCGTCTGCGGAGCACTCGGGACTGAGTCCCTGAGCGTCCGGAGGCGGGCCCGCCGAGCACCATCTGTTCCACCCGAGGGCCCCGCTACGGCGGGGCCCTCGGTGTTTTCCCCGCCGTGCCGGGGACTTCCGGGCCGGGCGGGATCGGCGGTCGGCCGCGTCCCCGTCGGGCTCGGCGAGCACGGCCTCAAGGGCGGGAAGCATTCCGTGAATGCCGGAAAGTATGACCATGCGCATCTTCCGGCTGTCTGTCAGGGATGGTGGGCCGCCGCGGGAGTTCGCCCGGGGGCGTACGGCAGGCCCTAAGGTGATCCCGTGAAGGAAGACGGTCCCGTGACGGTGATCGAGCGGGCGGAGCCCGGGGACGCGGGTGAGATCCTCACCGTGCAGCGCGCGGCCTACGTGAGCGAGGCGCAGCTGTACGGCGACCCGTTCATCCCGCCCCTGGTCGAGTCGGTGGAGCAGGTGCGCAAGGCCGCCGAGGCCGGGGCCGTGCTCGTGGCCCGCGACGGCGGCCGTGTGGTCGGGGCGGTCCGCGGTCAGCTGTCCGGGACGACCTGCCTGGTGGGACGGCTGGTCGTCGCCCCCGACATGCAGGGGCGGGGGATCGGCGGGGCGCTGCTGGCGGCCCTGCACGAGGAGAACCCCGGCGCCCTGGCGTTCGACCTGTTCACCGGGCACCTGTCGGAGGGCAACCTGCGGCTCTATCGCCGCCACGGCTACCGCGAGACCCGCAGGGAGCGGATGAGCGACCACCTGACCCTGGTGCACCTGCGCCGCCGGGTCTGACGCCTCACGGGCTTCGCGCCGGCCACCGATCGCCTCGGCTCCTCCCGAGGCGTTCGAGAACCGCCTCGACCGCATCAGCCGTCCCGCCGCCGTATCCGGCGCGAGATAGTCCTCTGCCCGACCACCTTGTCACCGGGGCGGCCGGGCCGCGCCACGGGGCGCCCCGTACCCGTATGCTGCCGCTCATGGTGAAGGTGGGGCTGACGGGCGGGATCGGGTCGGGCAAGAGCGAAGTGTCGCGGCGGCTGTCGGCCCGGGGCGCGGTGGTGATCGACGCCGACAAGATCGCCCGTGAGGTGGTGGAGCCGGGGACCGAGGGACTGGCGCGCGTCGCCGGGGTCTTCGGGGAGGAGGTGATCCGCCAGGACGGTTCGCTCGACCGGGAGAGGCTCGGTTCGATCGTCTTCGCCGACTCCGAGAAGCTGGCCGCGCTCAACGGCATCGTGCACCCCCTGGTCGGGCGGCGCGTCGCCGAGTTGCAGGAGCAGGCCGACGACCGCGCGATCGTCGTCTACGACGTGCCGCTGCTGGCCGAGAACAAGCTCGCCCCGATGTACGACGTGGTGATCGTCGTCGACGCCTCCGACGAGGTGCGGCTGGAGCGGCTGGTGCGGGTGCGCGGCATGAGCGAGCAGGACGCCCGGGCCCGGATCGCCGCCCAGGCGGGCCGGGAGGAGCGGCTCGCGATCGCCGACATCGTGATCCCCAACGAGGGCTCCCTGGAGGAGCTGGAGGACCGGGTCGAGGAGGTCTGGCGACGGCTGTCGGTCACCACGCCGTAGCCGGGCGGGCCGTGCCTCCCGGGGCCGTGTCTCCCAGGGCTGTGCCCCCGGGGCCCGGACCCGCCGAGAGTGCGAGGACCCCGCGTACGGCAGCGGCCCGGCCGTCCGGGGACGACCGGGCCGCGCGCCGTACGGCGGCGGGAGATCAGAACCAGCCGCGCTTCTGGGCCATCGAGTGCAGGCCCGCGCGCAGCGACTGCTCCACCTGCCCGGGGTGGTCGTTGTAGTGGACGGTGAAGCGGTTGTAGGTGTCGTGGCTGGAGTTCAGGAAGCCGCCGCGCGTGTCGGCCTCCAGGATGACGTCCATCGCGCTGGGCCCGGCGATGAAGGTCAGCTCCAGCTCGTTGAAGTGACGGGCGTACTCGTGGCCCGCGTAGTACTCGATCTCCTGGAAGAACGGCATGCGCGAGCCGTGCAGGGTGCCGCGCTCCAGGTCGGCCTTCTTGAAGCGGAAGCCCATGTGGTCCAGCGCGGCCAGGACGTGGTCCTGGGCCGGCAGCGGGTTGACGAACAGCGCGTCGAGGTCGCCCTTGTCGAGCGCGCCGGCCAGGGCCAGCTCGGTGGAGACGCCCAGCTGCATGCCGCGCAGCGGGTGGCCGGCGATCGCGCTGATCGGGGTCTCCCACGGGACGGGGATCTCGAAGGGAACCGACTGGGCGGCGCCGGAGGGCAGGTGGAACGGCCCCGCGACCTGCTGGCGCAGGAAGCTGTAGGTCGTCTTGTACTCGTTGTCGCCGCTCTCCACCTCCACGACCGCGGTGAAGTCGATGAAGATGCCCTCGACCTGGTAGTCGGAGCTGCTGCTGCGGAAGTTGACCTGGCCGCGCAGGATCTCGCCGGGCCGGACGTTGGAGTTCTGCAGGACGGTGTCGACCTCGACACCGGCGCCGAACGCGGCCTTCAGCTTACGGAACACCATCGGGAGACTCCCAGAGGTAGAGAAGGTTTCAGTGGGTTTCAGTGTTTCCAACGGAGGGCTTGAGCTGGCCGTTCCCGCCGAGCTGCGGCAAGATCTGCGCCATGAGGAGGGTGGACAGGGCCGATGAGTCGCCCTGCCCGCTGGCGGTGCGCACCACGACCGGCCGCGGCGCGCTCTCGGCGAGCCGGGCGCCCACGTCCAGCCGGCGGCGGGCCAGCTCGTACTTGAGCACCGCCCGGTTGTCACGGTAGGACTCGGCCAGGCGGCGCAGCGCCTTGGCCTCGTTCTCCGCCGAGGTGAGCTCGGCCCTTCCCCGGGCCTCGATCTCCCAGCGCACCCGCTGGGCCTCGGTCTCGTGTTCCTCCAGCATGCGGGCCACGTCCTTGCGTGCGGTGTTGGCGGCCGCCCTCACCTCGACGATACGTGCGTCCCGCGTCTTCTTGGAACGCTCGATCTCCATGAGCAGCGTGTCGATGCGCCGCTTGCGGGTCAGCTCCCACTCCCGCTCGAAGGCCGACAGCTCCTTGGCGACCTTCTCACGGGTGGCCAGGTGCTGCTGGTAGGTGTCGGGGAGCTGGACGTCGGGGATGTTGGCGCCGGTGATGCGCACGCCGTACCGGCCGAGCTGGCCGTTCAGCGCGTCCTGCATGTCGTCCACGTCGGAGCCGCGCAGGTCGTAGGCGTGCTCGGTGTGCACCCTGCGGCTGCGCTGGCGGATGGCGTCCTGTACGGCGCTGCTGAGCACGAGGTCGAAGTTGCCCGCCCCGATCGTCCGGACGAAGGCGACCGGGTCGACGATGCGGAACTTCAGGAAGAACTCGATGGACTTCAACGGCACGTTCTCGGCGGTCGGGCAGGCGACGATGGGCGCCGAGTAGGGGATCTCGGTGGAGGTGTCCACCACCGCGTCGACCCGGTCCCACGGCAGCCACAGGTAGTGCCGGCCCGGCGGCAGGGTGCCGGTGATCGCACCCCAGCGGCTGCGCACGCCGGTGGTGCCCTCCTCGATCTCGATGATCGCCCGGCGCCAGAGCCAGACGGCCGCCACGAGGAGGGAGAGCACCGCCCCGGCGGCGGCCAGGGTGCGCAGCGCCCCGTCGGCGAACGCCGCGGTGCCGGCCAGGTACAGGGCGAGGAACAGCAGCGTCACCCAGGCGAATCCGCGGCGGTCCTTGGGGATGACCACCGGGACGAGCTGCCCGGCCTCGCCGCCGCGCAGCAGCTGGCGGATGTCGGACCAGGCCGCGAGCGATTCCTTGATCTTCGAGAATTCCCTGCTCATCGGTCGCTCACGTCCTTCGTCTCATCGTCGTTCGGTACGGCGGGCGTCACGGGTTCGGCGACCGGGTTGAGAAGGGCGGAGATCTCCGCCTCCCGGGACGCGACCCGGTCGCCGATCTCGGCGACCCTGGCGCGGATCGCGGCCATGTCGGCCTCGGAGAACAGCGCCGTCTCGCGGCTGCCGACGAGCTGCTGGGCCAGTGCCAGCAGGTCGAGGTCGACGGTCTCGCCGACCTGCACCATGCGGGGCAGGTGCGCGGCCACGGACTCCAGCTTGTCGAGCATGTCCTGCTGGAAGCGGTAGTCCAGGATCTCCGGCGCCTCGGCGGCGCTCAGCGCGCGGATGTCCAGCGCCTGGGCCTCCAGCAGCGCCGCGTTGGCCTTGGCGGTGGACTCGGCCTCCACCAGCCGCTGGCCGGCCTGCGCCTTGGCCTGGTGGGAGGCGCGCTCCAGGGCGGTGTCCATCCGCGCCTGGTAGCCGGCGATCTCGGCGTGGATGGCCGACAGCTGCTCCTGCAGCCCGGCCAGCTCCTTGATCAGGTCGCCCTCGTTCTGCTCCTTGCGGAGCTGGAGCTCGTACTCGTAGGTGTAGGCCTCCTTGGCCACCCGGATCATCTCCGGGGCGGCCAGGTCCATCCGGTACTCCTGGCTGGAGGGCTCGGCGTGGGTGATGTTCACATCGGTGAGCCGTACGGCCGGCAGGAACTGCTGGTTGAGGCTCTCCAGCATGCCGAGAGTGCTCTCGCCCACCAGGTCGTAGATCTCCTCGGCCCGCTGGGAGTAGATCAGGGAGCGGGTGACCTCGCTGATGGCGTTCTGCAGCTTGGCCTGGAAGCCGCTGACCGAGCCGAGCACGAAGATGAACTCGGCCGGGTTCTCGATCCGGAACTGCAGGAACAGGTCGACGCTGGCCTTGACGCCCTGCTGGGTCGGGGCCTCGCGGATGGGGGCGTTGAAGGGGTACTCGCGCGTGGTGTTGACGATGTAGCTGACCCGCTTCCACGGGTTGAACAGCGTCACCCGGCCGGGGTCGGCGGTCTGCACGAGCTTGCCGAACTTGGTGATCAGGGCCTGGCAGCCCTCCGGCACCATCACCACGCTGCGCCGCCACCACAGGAAGGCGGCGGCCAGCACCAGCACGACCCAGTAGTGCACGCCGAACAGCACCCGCGCGCTGTCCGGGAGCCCGGTGGCGACCAGGCCGACCACGCCGAGCGCGGCCAGCAGGATCAGCGGCAGGACGACCCGCGCGGTGGTCCCCTTGGGGATCACGACGGGGGAGATCACGTGGACGGCCTCGCCGTTCTCGCCGCGCTCGCTGAAGCTGCGGTTGACGATCTCGCCGGCCTCGTTCAGCGACGCGCTGCGGGCCTCGATGATCGTGCCGGTGGACACGCCCTGGTCGCGGGCGGCGAGGAAGTCGGCCGGGTTGAGGGCGAAGCCCTTGTCTCCGGGGGCCTGTCCCGGAATCTGCCCGGCGATCTGCCCCACGGCCTGCCCGATGACCTGGCGCGGGTCGTTGCCCTGCGCGATCGCCTGGGCGGCCGCCATGGCCGACTGCCGGACGGCCTCTCGTGGCCGGGACATCACACCTCCGAGGTGGTTATGTGCTGAAAGCCCGATGTGTGGCTTGTGTGGCTCATGTGGTTCTCGATGAGACGAGGTACGTGCGGAAGTCAAGAGCATCGGGCTTGCGAGCCGCTTGCTGAACGGTTGAATAAAGATTGTCGGTCCCGCCGCCTACAGTGGAACAGGTGAGGCCGGTAACAGATTTGCAGCGTAAGGTGGCCCCCTTCGAGGTCATCACCGACATGACCCCCTCGGGTGACCAGCCCGCGGCCATCGCCGAGCTGGAGCGGCGCGTCACCGCGGGCGAGAAGGACAGCGTCCTGCTCGGCGCCACGGGGACGGGCAAGACCGCCACGATCGCCTGGCTGATCGAGCGGCTGCAGCGCCCGACGCTGGTCATGCAGCCCAACAAGACGCTCGCCGCGCAGTTCGCCAACGAGCTGCGCGAGATGATGCCCAACAACGCGGTCGAATACTTCGTCTCCTACTACGACTACTACCAGCCGGAGGCGTACGTTCCGCAGAGCGACACCTACATCGAGAAGGACTCCTCGATCAACGACGAGGTCGAGCGGCTGCGGCACTCGGCGACCAACTCCCTGCTCACCCGGCGGGACACGATCGTCGTCGCCTCGGTCTCGTGCATCTACGGCCTGGGCACCCCGCAGGAGTACGTCGACCGCATGACCCGGGTGAAGGTCGGCATGGAGGTCGAGCGCGACCAGCTGCTGCGCCGCCTGGTCGACATGCAGTACACCCGCAACGACCTCGCCTTCACCCGCGGCACCTTCCGGGTGCGCGGCGACACGATCGAGATCATCCCGAAGTACGAGGAGCTCGCCGTCCGGATCGAGATGTTCGGCGACGAGATCGAGCGGCTGTCCACCATGCACCCGCTGACCGGCGAGGTGATCACCGAGGACGAGGAGCTCTACATCTTCCCGGCCTCCCACTACGTCGCCGGCCCCGAGCGGATGGCCGGGGCGATCCGGGGCATCGAGGCCGAGCTGGCCGGGCGGCTGGAGGAGCTGGAGCGCCAGGGCAAGCTGCTGGAGGCCCAGCGGCTGCGCATGCGCACCACCTACGACCTGGAGATGATGCACCAGATCGGCACCTGCTCCGGCATCGAGAACTACTCGCGTCACATGGACGGCCGCCCCGCCGGCAGCGCGCCCAACACCCTGCTCGACTACTTCCCCGAGGACTTCATGCTGGTCCTGGACGAGTCGCACCAGACCGTCCCGCAGATCGGCGCGATGTACGAGGGCGACGCCTCCCGCAAGCGCACCCTCGTCGACCACGGCTTCCGGCTGCCCTCGGCGATGGACAACCGCCCGCTGAAGTGGGAGGAGTTCCTGGAGCGGATCGGCCAGACCGTCTACCTGTCGGCCACCCCCGGCCCCTACGAGCTGGGCCGGGTCAAGGGCGAGGTGGTCGAGCAGGTCATCCGCCCGACCGGCCTGGTCGACCCCGAGGTCGTCGTCAAGCCGACCAAGTCCCAGATCGACGACCTGGTCCACGAGATCCGCCTGCGCACCGAGAAGGACGAGCGGGTCCTGGTCACCACGCTGACCAAGAAGATGGCCGAGGACCTCACCGACTACCTCCTGGAGCTCGGCATCCGGGTCCGCTACCTGCACAGCGAGGTCGACACCCTGCGCCGCATCGAGCTCCTGCGCGAGCTGCGCGTCGGCGAGTTCGACGTCCTGGTCGGCATCAACCTGCTCCGAGAGGGCCTCGACCTGCCCGAGGTGTCGCTGGTGGCCATCCTCGACGCCGACAAGGAGGGCTTCCTGCGTTCGGAGACCTCGCTGATCCAGACCATCGGCCGCGCCGCCCGTAACGTCTCCGGCCAGGTGCACATGTACGCCGACCGGGTGACCCCCTCGATGGAGCGGGCGATCGAGGAGACCAATCGGCGCCGTGCCAAGCAGGTCGCCTACAACCAGGAGCACGGCATCGACCCGCAGCCGCTCCGCAAGAAGATCGCCGACATCCTCGACTCCCTCAACCGCGAGGATGCCGACACCGCCCAGCTCCTGGGCGGCAGCGGCCGCCAGCAGTCCCGCGGCAAGGCTCCCGTCCCCGGCTTCGGGACCAAGCAGGCGGCGGGCCAGCACGCCAAGGCGATCGCGGGCGAGATGCCCCGCGCCCAGCTGGAGGCGCTGGTGGAGTCCCTCACCGAGCAGATGCACCAGGCCGCCGCCGACCTGCAGTTCGAGGTCGCCGCCCGGCTCCGCGACGAGATCAAGGAGCTCAAGCGCGAGGTCCGCGACATGCGCGAGGCCGGGGTCTCCTGACGCCCGGACGCGCTTCCCCGGTGCGCCGTGCTCTCCCTTCCCCCACGGGAGCACGGCGCACCGTTCTCGTCCCGGGCCCGCACGCGGTCACCGGGGAGCGGCGACGGACAGATCGTGGTCACGGATGCACGGCCGTACGGCGGGTGAAGGCAGGCCGTGATGCGCGTCATGCTCGTGGGTGCGTGGGTGCGTGGGTGCGTGGGTGCGTGGGTGCGTGGGTGCGTGGGTGCGTGGGTGCGCGGGTGCGCGGGTGCGTGGGTGCAGGCAGGGCGCGGTGCGCGTCATGGTCGTGGATGGGCGGCCGTACGGCGAGTGGAGGAGGGCGCGATGCGCAGGTGTGCCGAGTGCGGGTGCCGGGAGTACGGCGGAGCCCCCGGGTGCGCCCGGTGCCTGGCCCTCCTGGACGCCCTCGTCGAGGAGGGCTGGCGCGCGTTCCTGCGGCGCGAGTTCGGTACGGCGGAGCCGCCGGGGAAGGACGAGACGGTGATCGCCGAGATGGTCGTGCAGGAGCCCGCCCGGCATGACTGGCGGGTCGTGGACGCCGCCCTGGACCGGCTGACGTGCGCCGGATGCGGTTCGCGGCTGGGCCGCGGCCCCCGCGGTTGCCCGGCGTGCGACCTGGCCGACGGATTCCGCTACTCGGCGATCGAGACCGACCGCCCCGGCGTGCCCCCGGGCAACGAGCACGCGATCCGGGTCGGCGTCTCCGTGGTCCGCGCCGCGCACCGGCAGTCACCCCGCGCGGTGCTCGGCTGGCGCTCGGGACTGCCCGCTCTGCTGGAGGGCTTCCTGCCGACCACGGCACAGGCGCAGGCCATGCGGGCGATGATCAACGCCGGCGCGGCCTACGAGGAACTGGCGGAGACCTACGACGCGCTCAGTCGCGGATGAACCCGCCGAGGTCGAGGTCGATGTCCACGTCGAAGCCGATGTTCGTCCGCAGCCGCCCGCGGTGGATTCCGGTGGGGACGTAGGCCTTCACGGCCGGTTCGAGCTCGAAGGTGTAGACGACGGGTTGTTTGTCGTCCTGCTCGACCCTCCAGAAGAACCTGATGCTCGCGTCGGAGTATTTGATCGGCTTGGTCGTCCTGTCCCTCTCCTCTGACTCGGGAGAGACCACCTCGACCACCAGGAGCACGTCCTCGGGCTTGAACGTCGTCATCTCCATGGCCGACACCGCCGAACTGCGGACCACCATGATGTCGGGTTCCGGGCGCTGCCTGCTCAAGGCGCCTGAGCATGAACATATGGAAGGCGGCCTGCGGCGACATCATGATGAGGGCTCCATCGATCAGCTCGACGTGCCGGGGCGCGTCGGCGGGGAGGCGATCGAGCATGTCGGCCGTCCACCCGCCGGGCGGGCCCGGATAGAACCACTCGGGAAGCGCGGCGGTCATCCGTGAACCCCCTCCGAGACGAAAGTCAGGGGCAACACGACGTGCCCATAATGGCACAGCCGGTAATCGTCAGCGGGGCTCTTCGGGGCGGGCGCGGTCGATCATCGTGCGGTTGTAGAGCTCGTCGATCTGGTCCAGGGGGTCGGGGATCGGGGCCTGGCGGCGGGCCTCGATCTCCAGGTCGGTGCGGCTCTGGATCTCGCTGATGCCGGTGGCCGAGTGGGTCATCTGGTCGTTGATCAGATCGGCGCGGATGCGCGCGCAGGCCGTGGTCAGCTTGGAGTAGTGCTCGCGCAGCCGGGCCAGCGTGGCGTGGTCGACGTAGGGCGAGGTGCGGCTCTGCCGGGCGTAGAGGCCGAGCTGGCCGTCGAGCTGGTCGGCGTGCATGCTGATCTCGCCCACCAGCTGGGGCAGCTCGCCCAGGCCCCAGCCGTCCCGCAGGGCCTGGTCCACGGCCTGGCGGGTGATGGAGATCTCACGGCGCAGGTCCAGTCGCATGCGCTCGGCCTCACCCGCGTCGCCGGGGTCCATCGCGGCCATGTGGGAGACCGCCCGGTTCGCCACCTTCCGGGCCTTCTTCGTGGCCTTCTTGCCCACCTTGACCAGCAGGTAGATCCCGGCCCCTCCCAGGATGAGAAGGAACAGCAGGATCACCAGGACGATGATGAGGAAAGTGCTGATCGGAGCCACCTCCCGGTGGGGTTCGTTTGAGGTGTTTCGAGCATATCCCGCATGCCCGCCTGCACGTGGTCCGCGGACCTGCGGGGGTCAGCCGGCGCGCGCCCGGTCGCGGCGGCGGCGCCGTACCTTCCTCCTCATCCACCAGGCGAGCAGGCCCAGGACCACCACGATCACGAGGACGAAGATCGGCAGGAAGATCGCGACCAGGCTGATGCCGAGCGAGCCGGCGTCCTCCACCGTGCTCACCACGGGCGCGCCCACCCCGGCGGTCGAGGCGTTCACCACGGGCCTGGCGGTGGTCTTCATCACGTGGACGGCCAGTGCGACCCCGATCCCCAGCACCCAGCTCACCCAGGGGCGCTCGGCCATCCAGGTGGACCCGTCGAGCCGGGCCGCGGCCTCGGTGGCGCTGAACACCACGCCCCCGGAGGCCGGGCGGACCACCGTCTGGATCATGTCGTTGACGCTGTCGACCACCGGGACCTTGTCGAGCACGATCTCGGCCAGCAGCAGGACGGCGACGATCGCCAGCACCCAGCCGTCGGCCAGCCAGGCGAACTCCTGCGGCAGCCGTATCTGGTCGGTGAAGTTGGCCAGCAGGCCCACCACCAGCAGCGGGATGTAGGCGTTCAGCCCGGCCGCGGTGGAGAGACCCAGGCCGGTCAGTGCCGCGAGCATCACACCTCCGTCGTTCTCGTCATCCTTCCAACGATCCCCGATCGCCGATGGATCCCACCCGGCGGTGAAGATTCCATGAGATTCGGCGAGGTCCGGCAGGACCCGGCGAGAGGCGGGGGAGGACGGCGCGGGCGCGTCTCAGCGGAGGTCGGGGGCGGGCGACTCCTTCACCGTGACGGCGAGGGCGCGCTCGACGGCGGCGGCGAACTCCTCGGCCATGTCGTGGACGACCCGCCTGGCGGGCCTGACCTGGTTCAGCTGGCCGACGACCTGGCCCACGAAGTAGCCGGCGAGTTCCTGGGCGCCCGTGTTGCCGCTCTCGGCGGCCCGGCCGATCCTGGTCATCGCCGCCTCGGCGAGCAGCATCTGCAGCGGCATCGGCAGCGGGCCCGGGCTCTCCGGCGCCTCGTCCCACTCCCGGGTCCAGGCGGAGGCCAGCTGCCGGGCGGGCTTGCCGGTCCGCGACCGCGACCGCACGGTGTCGGAGGAGGTGGCGGCCAGCATCTTGCGCTTGACCACGGGCGGCGTCTCGGCCTCCTCGGTGGTCAGCCAGACCGACCCGCACCACACCCCCTCGGCGCCCAGCGCGAGCGCCGCCGCCACCTGGCGGCCGTCGGCGATCCCGCCGGCGGCCAGCACCGGGACGTCCACGGCGTCGACCACCTGGGGGACCAGGACCATGGTGGAGATCTCACCGGTGTGCCCGCCCGCCTCGGAGCCCTGCGCCACTATCAGGTCCGCCCCGGCGGCGACCTGGCGCCGGGCGTGCTCGACGGTCCCCACCAGCGCGGCCACCGGCACCCCGGCCTTCCTGGCCTGGGCCGTCATCTCGGGCGGCGGCGGGCCCAGGGCGCTGGCGATCAGGCCGATCGGGTGGCGCAGGGCCACCTCGACGAGCCCGCCCGCGCCCTCGGCCGTCACCCGCCGCCCGAACTCGTCGGCGACGGCGGACATCGAGACCGGGACCGGGTCCAGCCCGCTCACGCCGTACTTGCGCAGCAGGTGGGCCACGAAGTCGCGGTGGCGTTCGGGGATGGCCTCGGCCAGGCGGGCGGCCGGGTCGGCGACCGAGGTGTCGAGCCGGGCGGGGACGAGCACGTCCACGCCGTACGGCCGGCCGCCGACGCGCTCGTCGATCCAGTTCAGCTCGGCGTCCAGGCGCTCGGGGGAGTAGGCGACGGCGCCGAGCACGCCGAAACCGCCCGCGTTGGTCACCGCGGCGACCACGTCGCGGCAGTGGCTGAAGGCGAAGACGGGGAACTCGACGCCGAACATCTCACAGATCGCGGTCCGCATGCCGCGACCGTACGGCCAGAATCTTGTTCGGTCCAGAGTCCGGATCAGACGGCGTCGAGCGCGGTGCCGTTCACGAGGCCGTCCACCGGCGACCGCGAGCCGTTCAGGTGGGGCGGCAGCCAGCCCTCGCCGGGGACGTACCGGCGCACGACCCTGGCCGGGACCCCCGCGATCACGCTGTGGTCGGGGAACTCGCCGCGCACCACCGCGCCGCCCGCGACCACGCACTGACGGCCGATCCGGGTGCCGGGAAGGATGATCGCGCCGGTGCCCAGCCACGAGCCGGAGCCGATCGAGACCGGCTTGTTGCGCGGCCACTGGCGGCCGATCGGCGCCTCGGGGTCGTCGTAGACGTGGTTCTGGTCGGTGATGTAGACGTACGGGCCGGTGAACACGTGGTCGCCGATGTCGATCGACTGGTGGCCGACGATGTGGCTGCCCCGGCCGATCGAGCAGCTCCCGCCGATCCGCACGATCGAGTTCGGTCCCAGGTCCACCCCGGGGCCCATGCCCGCCGAGATGGACACGCGCTCGCCGACCAGGGTGTACTCGCCGATCTCGATCCAGGCCTCGCCGAAGATCGCTCCGACGGGGAAGGAGAGGCAGGCGCCCTCGCCCAGGTGGCGGAAACGGTAGCCGCCGGGGCTGGCGGGGCTGATGGCGCCGGCCGCGCGGATCGCGCCCCAGCCACGGTGGATGAGGGTGCCGGCGGCTCGCCGTACCACGTCACGAAGCGACATAAAGGCTCAAGTTACCGCTTGGTCAGCTAACAGCGGAACGCGGGGGTAGGAGCCTTAGGGGCACCTGACGGGCACTTTTGATAATCTGAGAGCCCGTGGACCTGTAGGCCCTCATCAGGACGAGCTTACTGATCTGTCACGACCACGGGAGACTCCTTGCGCAGCGCCGCACATACCAAACACCTCTTCGTCACCGGCGGCGTCGCCTCCAGTCTCGGAAAGGGACTGACCGCCTCCAGCCTGGGGCGCCTGCTCAAACTGCGTGGCCTCCGCGTCACCATGCAGAAGCTCGACCCCTACCTCAACGTCGACCCCGGGACGATGAACCCGTTCCAGCACGGCGAGGTCTTCGTCACCGACGACGGGGCCGAGACCGACCTCGACATCGGCCACTATGAGCGCTTCCTCGACACGGAGCTGCACGGCTCGGCCAACGTGACCACCGGCCAGGTCTACTCCAACGTCATCGCCAAGGAGCGCCGCGGCGAATACCTCGGTGACACCGTGCAGGTCATCCCGCACATCACCAACGAGATCAAGGACCGCATCCGGTCCATGGCCGGCCCCGACGTCGACGTGGTCATCACCGAGGTCGGCGGCACCGTCGGCGACATCGAGTCGCTGCCCTTCCTGGAGGCCGTGCGCCAGGTCCGCCACGAGGTCGGCCGCGACAACGTGTTCTTCCTGCACGTCTCGCTGCTGCCGTACATCGGGCCGAGCGGCGAGCTGAAGACCAAGCCGACCCAGCACTCCGTCGCCGCGCTGCGCAACATCGGCATCCAGCCCGACGCGATCGTGCTGCGCTCCGACCGGCCGGTCACCAACGCGATCAAGCGCAAGATCAGCCTGATGTGCGACGTCGACGAGGACGCCGTGGTCTCGGCCACCGACGCGGCCAGCATCTACGACATCCCCAAGGTGCTGCACTCCGAGGGCCTGGACGCCTACGTCGTGCGCCGGCTGGGCCTGCCCTTCCGCGACGTGGTCTGGAAGGAGTGGGAGCAGCTCCTGCGCCGGGTGCACCACCCGGCCAAGGAGGTCACCATCGCCATGGTCGGCAAGTACATCGACCTGCCCGACGCCTACCTGTCGGTCACCGAGGCGCTGCGCGCCGGCGGCTTCGCCAACGACGCCCGGGTCAACATCCGCTGGGTCAAGAGCGACGACTGCGAGACCCCCGAGGGCGCCGAGCGCGAGCTGGACGGCGTCGACGGCGTGGTCATCCCCGGAGGCTTCGGGGTGCGCGGCATCGAGGGCAAGCTCGGCGCGGTCCGCCACGCCCGCGAGAACCGCATCCCGCTGCTGGGCCTGTGCCTGGGCATGCAGTGCATCGTCATCGAGGCCGCCCGCAACCTGGCCGGCATCGAGGACGCCGGCAGCACCGAGTTCGACCCCGACACCGCCCACCCGGTCATCTCCACCATGGCCGACCAGGAGGACGTGGTCTCCGGCGAGCGCGACATGGGCGGCACCATGCGCCTGGGCCTGTACCCCGCCAAGCTCGCCGAGGGCTCCCTGGCGCGGCAGCTGTACGGCAAGGCCAAGGTCGACGAGCGCCACCGCCACCGCTACGAGGTCAACAACTCCTACCGCGAGCAGCTGGAGAAGGCCGGCCTGGTCTTCTCCGGCCTGTCGCCCGACGGCCGCCTGGTCGAGTACGCCGAGCTCCCCGTCGACGTGCACCCCTTCTTCATCGGCACCCAGGCGCACCCGGAGCTCCGCTCCCGGCCGACCCGCTCGCACCCGATGTTCAAGGGCCTGGTCTCCGCCGCCCTCACCTACGCCGACGAGCGCGGCACCGTCGCCAGGGCCGGGCGGGGCAAGTGAGCGATCAGCACGACGGGACGACCGGCGTGACCGGGCAGACCTGGGAGATCGAGGACGTCGCCGAAGAGTGGAAGGTCCTGTCCACCACCCGGCACTTCAGTGCCCGCGTCATCTCCGGCGTCACCGACTCGGTCGTCATGCCGGACGGCGAGGCGGTCGACCGCGACTACGTGACCCATCCCGGGTCGGTGGCCGTGGTGGCGCTGGACGATCAGCAGCGGGTGCTGCTGATCCGGCAGTACCGCCACCCGGCCAGGCACCTGCTGTGGGAACTGCCCGCCGGGCTGCGCGACGTCGAGGACGAGCCGCTGCACCTGGGGGCGGCGCGCGAGCTGGCCGAGGAGGCGGGCTACCGGGCGGCGACCTGGCACACCCTCGTCGACGCCTTCACCTCGCCCGGGATGTCGGACGAGCGGACCCGGATCTTCCTCGCCAGGGACGTCAGCCCGATCCCCGACGGGGAGTTCGACTTCGTGCGAAAGCATGAGGAGACCGACATGCCGGCGGTCTGGGTGCCGTTGTCCGACGCGGTTCGGCGCGCCCTGGGAGGAATGATCCACAATTCCCAGGCCGTGGCCGGTATCCTCGCCGCATACGCCGCCTCGGCGGACGGCTTCGCCTCACTGCGACCCGCCGACGCACCGGAGGCATGACGGGAGGACACCCTGAGCGAGACGGAGGCCGTGCTCTCCAGCTACCTCGCCCATCTGGCGGTGGAGCGGGGTCTGGCCGCCAACACTCTGGCCTCCTACCGCCGTGACCTCGTGCGGTATGTGGAGCACCTGAAGAACCGCGGGCGCGTCACCTTCGGCGAGATCGCCGAGGCCGACGTCGCGGCCTTCCTGACCGTGCTGCGCGAAGGCGACGAGGACCACCAGGCCCTCGTCGCCAGCTCGGCCGCGCGCGCCGTCTCCGCCGTGCGCGGCCTGCACCGCTTCGCGCTGCGCGAGGGCGTCTCCGGGCACGACCCGGCGGGGCGGGTACGGCCGCCGCGCCAGCTTCGGCGCCAGCCCAAGGCGATCGGCGTGGAGGAGGTGGAGCGGCTGATCGCCGCCTCCGGGCCGGACGGGGCGCCCCTCACCCTGCGCAACCGCGCACTGCTGGAGCTGCTGTACGGCACGGGCGCGCGCATCTCCGAGGCCGTCGGCCTGGCGGTGGACGACCTCGACCTCGACCCCGGGGCCCGTCAGGTCAGGATCCGCGGCAAGGGCGGCCGGCCCCGCCCGGTGCCGCTGGGCCGCTTCGCCGGGGAGGCGCTGGAGGCCTATCTGACCCGGGCCCGTCCCGGCATCGCCGCCCACGGACGCGGCTCCACCCCGGGGTTGTTCCTCAACGCCCGCGGCGGCAGGCTCACCCGCCAGGGCGCCTGGGAGGTCCTGCAGGCCGCAGCCGAACGCGCCGGGCTGGCGGGGGTCTCCCCCCACATGTTGCGCCATTCGTTCGCAACGCACCTCCTGGACGGGGGCGCGGACGTTAGGGTGGTGCAGGAGCTTCTCGGCCACGCTTCGGCGGCCACCGCCCAGGTGTCCACCCCGGCCGCGGCCGACAGGATCCGAGAGGTATACGCCGCGGCGCACCCGCGCGGACGGCGTTGACTGCCGGTGTGGCAGGGCGTGCCGCCTTGCCGCATACGTGTTGTCGTCATAGTGTCCGTCCGGACGGTCCGGTTCGAGGCCGTCAGGGAGGTTCGACTGGTGACTGTGACCACCGACGGTTCTATTCGGGAAACGACCCCGGGAAACCCCGAGAATCCCTGGGGGGACACCAAGACCGCCGGGACCCCCCGAGTCGGGGGAGTGCTCGGCCCGACCGGGCGTCCCCGTCCGGTCTTCCCCGACCCGCGCCCGCGGACGGTCCACGGACCGGCCCGCGTCGTCGCCATGGTCAACCAGAAGGGCGGCGTCGGCAAGACGACCACCACCATCAACCTGGGCGCGGCGCTGGCCGAGGCCGGGCTGAAGGTGCTGCTGGTCGACTTCGACCCGCAGGGAGCCCTCTCGGTGGGCCTGGGGATCAACCCGCTCCAGCTCGACCTGACGGTCTACAACCTCCTGATGGACCGCCAGGTCACCGCGGAGGACGTGCTGCTGGAGACCGGCGTCGAGAACATGGACCTGCTGCCCAGCAACATCGACCTGTCGGCGGCGGAGGTCCAGCTCGTCACGGAGGTCGCCCGCGAGCAGGTGCTCGGCCGGGTGATCAAGCCCCTGCTGCCCGAATACGACGTGTGCCTGATCGACTGCCAGCCCTCCCTGGGCCTGCTCACGATCAACGCGCTGGCCTGCGCACACGGCGTCATGGTGCCGCTGGAGTGCGAGTTCTTCGCGCTGCGCGGTGTCGCGCTGCTGATGGACACCATCATCAAGGTCCAGGAGCGCATCAACGACGAGCTGGTGATCGAGGGCCTGCTCGCCACGATGTACGACGCGCGCACCCTGCACGGCCGCGAGGTGCTGGCCCGGGTGGTCGAGGCGTTCGACGAGAAGGTCTACCACACGGTGATCAACCGGACGGTCCGCTTCCCCGACGCCACCGTGGCCGGCGAGCCCATCACCAGCTTCGACTCCTCCTCCCTCGGCGCCAGCGCCTACCGCGAGCTGGCCCGTGAAGTCCTCGCCCGGTGGGACGCGCAGCAGAAGTGACCCCGGTCCCGGTGCGGGACAATGCTGGGATGACCGAGCAGGGGCAGGCGGCCGACGACGGCACCTTCAGGGTGCGCCTGGAGGTCTTCGAGGGCCCCTTCGACCTGCTGCTCGGCCTGATCTCCAAGCACAAGCTGGACATCACGGAGGTCTCGCTCAGCCAGGTCACCGACGAGTTCATCGCCTACATCCGGGCCAGGGGGCCCGAGTGGGACCTGGACCAGACGAGCCACTTCCTGCTGGTCGCCGCGACCCTGCTCGATCTCAAGGCCGCCCGGCTGCTGCCCTCCGGCGAGGTGGACGACGAGGAGGATCTGGCCCTGCTGGAGGCCCGTGACCTGCTGTTCGCCCGGCTGCTGCAGTACCGGGCCTACAAGGAGGTCGCGAAGGTCCTGTCCGGGCGGATGGCGCAGGAGGCCCTGCGCTTCCCCCGCACCGTGCCGATGGAGGCGCGCTTCGCCAACCTCCTGCCGGAGCTGGTCCTGGGCATCGGCCCCGAGCGGCTCGCCCGGATCGCCCAGCGGGCCTTCGCGCCCAAGGTCCCGCCGTCGGTCTCGGTCGCCCACATCTACCAACCGCTCGCCAACGTCCGCGAGCAGGCCGTTATCCTGGTCGAGCGGTTGCGCCGGCTGCGCCGGGCGACCTTCCGGGCACTGACCTCCGACTGTGCCGGCACCTTCGAAGTCGTGGCGCGGTTCCTGGCCGTCCTGGAGCTCTTCCGGGAGGCGGCGGTCTCCTTCGACCAGGTGGAGCCGCTGGGGGAGCTGCACGTGACCTGGACCGGCAGCGACGACGGGGACGTCGTCGTGGCCGACGACTACGACGAAGCGAGGGAGGAGCCCGCCGATGACCGAGGCGGTGCCCGCCGGGACGCCGGCGGGTGAGACGGCGGGCGCGGTGACGGGGGCGGCGGAAGCGGCGGATCCTCCGGCGACGCCGCCCGCGCAGGACGGTCCCGGTCTGCGCGCCCACCTGGAGGCGATCCTGCTCGTGGTCGACGAGCCGGTCGCCGAGGTGACCCTCGCCCAGGTGCTGGAGCGGCCGGTGCCCGAGGTCGCCGCGGTGCTGCGCGAGCTGTCGGCGGAATACACCGCCGACGGCCGTGGTTTCGATCTGAGAGAGGTCGCCGGCGGCTGGCGGTTCTACACGCGGGCCGAGTGCGCCTCCTCCGTGGAGCGTTTCGTCCGCGACGGCCAGCAGGCGCGGCTCACCCAGGCCGCCCTGGAGACCCTGGCCGTGGTCGCCTACCGGCAGCCCGTCAGCCGGGCGAGGGTGGCGGCCATCCGAGGGGTCAACAGCGACGGCGTGATGCGGACGCTGGTGGCCCGGGGGCTGGTCGAGGAGGCCGGCACCGAACCGGAGAGCCAGGCCGTGCTCTACCGGACGAGTTCGTATTTTCTCGAGCGGATGGGCCTGAGGAGCCTCGACGAGCTCCCCGAGCTGGCCCCATTCCTGCCCGACGACGTGGAAACCCTAGAGGAGCACAGACAGTGAACAACAGGCGTAGCACCCCGTCCGGTGATGGACGCGGTCGAGGCCGCGGCGGCGCCCCGCGCGGTGGCAACCCGCGCACCGGAGGCACCCCCCGTGGCGGCGGATCCCGTGGCGGGTTCCGCGCCGACAGCCGCGGCTTCCGCTCAGACTCCCCCCGGCGCGACGACCGCGGCGGGTTCCGCGACGAGCGCCGTGATGACCGGGGTGGGTTCCGTCCCGAGCGTCGTGACGATCGCGGCGGGTCCCGCGAGGACCGGGGCGGGTTCCGCCCCGAGCGCCGCGACGACCGGGGCGGCTTCCGGGACGACCGGCGTGACGATCGCGGTGGGTTCCGTGCGGAGCGCGGTGGTTCCAGGAGCCGGTACGGCAGGCCCGCCGGTGAGGACCGGGGCGGGTTCCGCGACGAGCGCCGTGATGACCGGGGCGGGTTCCGTCCCGAGCGTCGTGACGACCGGGGCGAGCGCGGCGGGTTCCGTGAGGATCGGCGTGACGATCGCGGTGGGTTCCGTGCGGAGCGCGGTGGTTCCAGGAGCCGGTACGGCAGGCCCGTCGGCGAGGACCGGGGCGGGTTCCGCGACGAGCGCCGTGATGACCGGGGTGGGTTCCGTCCCGAGCGTCGTGACGACCGGGGCGAGCGCGGCGGGTTCCGCGAGGAGCGGGGCGGGTTCCGTGAGGACCGGCGCGAGGAGCGCGGCGGGTTCCGGGACGACCGCGGCGGGTTCCGTGAGGGCCGTGAGGGCTCCCGGACCGGCGCCCCGCGGCGTGAGGACCGGGACGGCTCCCGAGGCCGTTACGGGCGCTCCGAGCGTCGCGACGAGGTGCAGACGATCGGCGGTCGCGGCACCCGGTACGGTCAGGGCCGTACCACCGGTCAGGACCGCACCGCCGGGCAGAGCCGTACCGCCAAGGACCGCACCCCGGCCGCCAAGGCCGGCCGCCGGCCCGGCACGGTCGAGAACGACCGGTTCAAGACCGCTCGCCAGCCCATGCGCGACCCGGACTTCTACGACCGCGACTACGCCGACGAGCGCGACACCACCGAGGTCCCCGGCGGCGTCCGGCTGCAGAAGGTCCTCGCCCAGGCGGGAGTGGCCAGCCGCCGCGCCTGCGAGGAGATGATCGGCGACGGCCGGGTGACGGTCGACGGCCAGGTGGTCCGCCGCTTCGGCGCCCGGGTCGACCCGGCCAAGCAGGTCATCCACGTGGACGGCAAGCGCCTGCCCACCATGCCCGACCTGGTCTACTTCGCCATCAACAAGCCGATCGGCGTCGTCAGCACGATGTCCGACCCCGAGGGCCGCCCGTCCCTGGCGGACTACGTGGCCGACCGCACCGAGCGCCTGTTCCACGTGGGCCGTCTCGACACCGAGACCGAGGGCCTGATCCTGCTCACCAACGACGGTGAGCTGGCCAACCGGCTGACCCACCCCAGCTACGGCGTGCAGAAGAAGTACTGGGCCAAGGTCCCCGGCCGCATCAAGCCCGACCTGGCCCGCCGCCTGAAGAAGGGCATCGAGCTGGAGGACGGCATCGCCAAGGCCGACTCCTTCACGCTCGTGCAGGAGCACGGGCAGCAGTCGCTGGTCGAGATCGTCCTGCACGAGGGCCGCAAGCACATCGTGCGGCGCATGCTGGAGGAGGTCGGGCACCCGGTCATCGACCTGGCCCGCATCGAGTTCGGCCCGGTCAAGCTCGGGCGGCTCAAGCCCGGCACCGTGCGTTCGCTCACGGTCAGGGAAGTCGGGGAGCTCTACGCCGCCGTCGGGCTGTAACCTTCCGGGATACAGACGTTCAGGACATGCCGGGCCGCCGATGGGCGGCCCGGCATGAACGGTACGGAGGAACGACGATGGTGCGGGCGATCCGCGGTGCGATCCAGGTCGAGACGAACGACCGGGACGCCATCCTGTCCGGGGTCACCGAGCTGGTCAGCGAGGTGATGACGCGCAACGCGCTCACCACCGACGACGTGATCAGCGTGATCTTCACGGCGACTCCCGATCTGACGGCGGAGTTCCCCGCGCTGGCCGCGCGCAAGCTCGGCTTCCACGACGTGCCGCTCATCTGCGCCTCCGAGATCGACGTGCCCGGCGCGCTGCCCCGCGTGGTGCGGCTGATGGCCCACGTGGAGACCGACAAGTCGCGCCAGGAGATCCAGCACGTCTACCTGCGCGGCGCGGTGGCCCTGCGAGTGGACATCGCCCAGTGAGCCCCCCGTGCCCCCCGTGCCCCCCGTGCCCCCTGTGCCCCTGCCCGGCCCCGCCGACCCCCTGGGCCCTCTGCACGCCCGTGGGGACCGTGTGAGCGGCCTGCAGAGCGTTCTGATCGTCGGCACGGGCCTCATCGGCACCTCGGTCGCCCTGGCCCTGCGCGAGCAGGGCGTCACGGTCTACCTGACCGACCGCGACGCGGCCGCCCTGCGGCTGGCCAGGGAACTGGGCGCGGGCATCGAGTGGCACCCCGGCCGACCCGCCGACCTGGACCCGGACGTCCCCTGGCATCCGGGCCGCCCGGTGGACCTGGCGGTCGTCGCCGTGCCCCCGCAGCTGGTGGCCGAGCAGATCGCCCAGCTCCAGCGGGCCGGGGCCGCCCGCTTCTACACCGACGTGGCCAGCGTCAAGGCGCTCCCGCTGCGCCGGGCCGAGGAACTGGGCTGCGACCTGAGCACCTACGCCGCCGGGCACCCGCTCGCGGGCCGGGAGCGTTCGGGGCCGGCCGCGGCCCGGGCCGACCTGTTCCTGGGCCGCCCGTGGGCGCTGTGCCCCACCGACAGGACCTCGCCCGAGGCGGTGGAGATCGTGCGCGGGCTGGTCAAGCTCTGCGGCGGCGAGGTCGTCGAGGTGGACGCCGACCAGCACGACGAGGCCGTCGCACTGGTCTCCCACGCCCCGCACGTGGCCGCCTCCGCGGTGGCCGCCAGGCTCGCCGACGCCCCGGCCGCCGCGCTCGGCCTGGCCGGGCAGGGGGTCCGCGACGTGACGCGCATCGCGGCGGGAGACCCGGGCCTGTGGACCGGGATCCTGTCCGGCAACGCGCTCCCGGTGGCCGACGTCCTGGAGGCGGTGGCGGCCGACCTGGCCGCGGCGGCCGCCTCGCTGCGCGCCGCCGCCGGGGGCGCCCCGTCGGAGACGGCGCCGTGGGACGGGGAGGCGATGGGCCGGGTCACCGATCTGCTGCGCCGCGGGGTCGCGGGCACCGGCCGGATCCCCGGCAAGCACGGCGGTCCCGCGCGCACCTACGCGGTCGTCCAGGTGATCATCGGCGACCGGCCCGGCGAGCTGGCCCGGCTGTTCCAGGTGGCCGAGGAGAGCGGCGTCAACATCGAGGACGTCCGCCTGGAGCACGCCCCCGGCCTGCCGCTGGGCGCCGCCGACCTGTTCGTGCAGCCCGAGGCGGCCGGCCCGCTGTCGCAGGCCCTGCGCGCGCACGGGTGGCACCTGCCCTGAGGCTCCGCGTGGCCGTGGTCCTGTCCCGGGGCTCCGCATGCTTGTGGCCCCGCCCCGGGGCTCCGCGTGCACGGCCGGCTCTGCTCCGGGGCCTGTGCGCGCGGCGGGCTTCGCTCCGGGACCCCGCGCGGCCACGGCCGTGCCGACGCCGTCCGCGCCGGTCCCGCGCCCGTGCCCGCGGCGTCCGTGATGCGTGGGTGCGCGCAGGCTCCCGGTAGCCTCGTACGGACAACTGAAGCGGGTGCAAGGGAGAGGCGTCGTGACCGGACTGGTCGTCGCCATGGACGGGCCCTCGGGGTCCGGTAAGTCGAGCGCGTCACGCGGTGTCGCGCGGGCGCTGGGACTGCGGTACCTCGACACCGGGGCGATGTACCGGGCGATCACGTGGTGGATGCTCCGGCAGGAGGTCGACATCGCCGACCCGGCGGCCGTCGCGGCCAGGGCGCTCGACCCGGAGCTCACGATGGGGACCGACCCCGACGCGCCGTCGGTGGCCGTGGACGGTGCCGACGCCTCCGGGCCGATCCGCACCGCCGAGGTGACCGCGGCCGTCTCGGCGGTGAGCGCGGTGCCCGAGGTGCGCCGGCGGCTCGTCGCCCAGCAGCGTGAGATCATCGGCGACGGAGGTATCGTCGTCGAGGGGCGTGACATCGGCACCGTGGTCACCCCCGACGCGCCGGTCAAGATCTATCTGACCGCGAGCGCGGAGGCCCGGGCGGCCCGCCGTACGGCCGAGCTCACCGGCACGACGGTGGAGGCGCAGAAGGCCGCGATGGCCCGGCGCGACACGCTGGACTCCACGCGCAAGACCGACCCGCTGTCGATGGCGCCCGACGCCGTCGAACTCGACACCACACCGCTCAACCTCGACGAGGTCATCGCCGAGGTGCTGCGGGTCATTAAGGAAAAAGTGTGACAGGGGAATACGACGACGACCGCGGCTGGATCGACGCAGAGCTCGCCGATCTGGGGACCGAGGACAGCTCACAGGACGAGGCGCCGGACACGGGTCCGCTGCCCGTCGTGGCCGTGGTGGGCCGCCCCAACGTGGGCAAGTCCACCCTGGTCAACAGGATCATCGGCCGCCGTGAGGCGGTGGTGGAGGACGTTCCCGGCGTGACCCGGGACCGGGTGACCTACGAGGCCACCTGGCGCGGGCGCCGGTTCACGGTGGTCGACACCGGAGGGTGGGACCCCGACGCGACCGGTATGGCGCTGCGCATCGCCGAGCAGGCGCAGATCGCGGCCGAACTGGCCGACGTCATCCTGTTCGTGGTGGACGCCACCGTCGGCGTGACCGACTCCGACGAGATCGTCGGCCACGTGCTGCGCGGCTCCGGCAAGCCGGTCATCCTGGCCGCCAACAAGGTGGACAACCAGCAGATGGAGCTGGAGGCCGCGGCCCTGTGGTCGCTGGGCCTGGGCGAGCCCCAGCCCGTCTCCGCGCTGCACGGCCGCTCCAGCGGCGACCTGCTCGACGTGGTGCTGTCCAAGCTGCCCGAGACGCCGCCGCAGCGCTTCGGCGCCGAGCGCGGCCCGCGCCGGGTGGCGCTGCTCGGCAAGCCCAACGTGGGCAAGTCCTCGCTGCTGAACCAGCTCGCCGGCGAGGAGCGCGTGCTGGTCGACCCGATGGCCGGCACCACCCGCGACCCGGTCGACGAGCTGATCCAGCTCGGCGGCAAGACCTGGCGCTTCGTGGACACCGCCGGCATCCGGCGCCGCGACCGCGAGCTCAAGGGCGCCGACTTCTACGCCAGCATGCGCACCCGGGGCGCGCTGGAGCGCTCCGAGGTCGCGATCGTGCTCATCGACGCCAGCGAGGTGCTGACCGAGCAGGACCTGCGGATCATCTCCCTGGTGATCGAGTCCGGCCGGGCCATGGTCGTGGCGTTCAACAAGTGGGACCTGCTCGACGAGGACCGCCGCTACTACCTGGAGAAGGAGATCGACCGCCAGCTCGTCCGCGTGCCGTGGGCGTTGCGGGTCAACATCTCCGCCAAGACCGGCTGGCACGTGGACCGGCTCGTCCCGGCGATCGAGAAGGCTCTGGACTCCTGGTCCACCCGCGTGCCGACGGCCCGGCTCAACGCCTTCCTCGCCGACCTGGTGGCGGCCACCCCGCCGCCGGTCCGCGGCGGCAAGCAGCCCAAGATCCTCTTCGCCACCCAGGCGTCGACGGAGCCGCCGAAGTTCGTGCTGTTCACCTCGGGCTTCCTGGAGGAGACCTACCGGCGCTTCATCGAGCGCCGCATCCGCGAGGAGTTCGGCTTCGCGGGCTCTCCCATCGAGGTCACCATGAAGATCCGGGAGAAGAAGCAGGCCCAGAAGAAGAAGTAGGCCCGCGCAGGAGCAGGCCGAACGCGAACGCGGCCACCCGTCCCCGGCGGGTGGCCGCGCCCGTTCCCGCCGGTGGGCGGTCCCGTCGGGGTGGACGGCTCCGCCGGGTGGAGGGTCCCGCCGGGCGCGGGGGCGTGCCGGGTGGCCGTACCCGCGAGAGGGGCGGGTCGGGACGGCGAGAGGGGCCGGGTCAGGACGTGAGCCGCCGCAGCGCCTCCTCGGCGGTGTCGTAGGTCTCGAACGTCCTGCCGAGGCCGGTGATGTTCAGCACCCGGGTCAGGACGCCGTGCACGCCGCTCAGCACGAACCGCATCCGCAGGGCCTCGCTGCGCTTCATGGCGGCGATGAGCTCGCTCAGGCCCACCGAGTCGCAGAAGCTGAGATCGGCCATGTCCATGATGACGGCGGTCAGGCCCGACCGGCCCCACAGGCGCCGCAGGTGCTCGCGCAGGATCGGCACCGAGCGCAGGTCCAGCTCTCCGCCGATGTGGACGACGATCGCGTCGTCGTGCTGGACGGAGGAGACGGTGAAGGTCGAGCCGCGATCAGGGCCGAACAGAGTCGTCACGATGTCCTACTCGGAGTCGGGGGTCTCCCTTTCATACCAGTCTCTGCGGATATCTGATGCATCGGGGGACATTCGGCGGCGCGTCGGAATCCGATATCGGGGAGTCCCGGCGTGTCCGGCCGGGTCAGGCGGAGGCCGAGGACGGCGCGGAGGGCGCCTCCCGCGGCGGGGCCGAGCCGCCGCCCGGCCCGTGCGGCAGCAGCAGCGCCACCAGCGCGCCCACGGCGCACAGGCCCGCGGTGATCAGGAAGATCTCGCTGTACTCGGTGTGCAGGGCGGCCCGCACCGCCGCCTCGTAGGCGGCCAGCCGCTCGGCGTAGACGCCGGCCTCGACGCCGAACGGCAGGGGCGTGTCCAGGTCGGCGGTGAGCGACTGGAAGCGGTGGAAGCCCCACGCCGACAGTCCCGCGACGCCCAGCAGCATGCCCATCATCCGGGCCACGACCACCGCCGCCGAGGCCACGCCGTGCTGCGCCGCCGGGGTGGCGCGCAGCACGGCCGAGGAGACCGGCGCGATGACCAGGCCCAGGCCCAGCCCGGCCACGATCAGGTCGACGTCCACGCGGTAGCCCGCGGCGGCCAGGTCCAGCGGCCACTGGCCGATGCGGACGTAGCCGGCCGCGGCCACGGCCAGGCCCGCGACCGCCACCGGCCGCTCGCCGTAGCGGTGGGCCAGCGCCCCGCCGAGCAGGGCCGCCACGGAGAGGGCGATGAGGAAGCGGGACAGCACCAGCGCGCCGTCCAGCGCCTCCAGCTTGAGCAGCGTCTGCGCCGACAGCTGCACGTCCACCAGGGTGACCAGCAGCGCGGCGCCGGTCAGGAAGCTGACCGCCAGAGTGGCGAAGAAGGGGCCGCGCAGCACCCCGGCCATGTCGACCAGCCGGGTCCGCGAGCGCGTCTCCCACACGACGAAGGCGATCCCCGCCACCACGCCCGCGCCGATCATCGGCGGGCCCCAGGCGGGCAGGACCGACCGGCTCGGGTCGGGGTTGTAGAGCCCGGCCACGAGCAGGCCCAGCGACAGGGCCAGCAGCAGGCCGCCGACCACGTCGACCCCGGTGGCGGGCGCGGTCCCGCGCCGGGGCGGCGGCACCGAGCGCTGGACGGCCACCGCCGCCACGATCACCAGCGGGACGTTCAGCCAGAAGATCGACCGCCAGCCGCCGAGCTGGACGCCGCCCAGCTGCAGCGTGACCGGGACCAGGGCGGCCAGGCCGGCGCCGTACAGCGGGCCCAGGACGCTGCCGAGCTCCTGGGCGGCGCCGACCGCGCCGAGCGCCAGCGGGCGCCCGCGCTCGTCCCACAGGTCGCCGACCAGCGCCATGGTGATGGGCAGCAGGGCTCCGCCCGCGATGCCCTGGATCGTACGGCCGGCCACCAGCCAGGGGACCGTCTCGCCGAGCGCGGTGACGACCGAGCCGATCGCGAAGCCCGCCAGGCACAGGTGGATGAGCGGGCGCCTGCCGTACCGGTCGGAGAGCTGGCCGAGCAGGGGCATGGCCGCGATGTAGCCCAGCAGGAACCCGGTGACGATCGGGGTGGCGCGCTCGAGGTGGTTCTGCGGGACGTCGACGTCCGCGGCGATGTCGATCAGCACGGTGACCACGACGTAGGCGTCCAGCGCGGCCAGCAGCACCGCGGTGCCGCCGACGCCCAGGGCGACCCGGCGCCGGGCGGCCCGGTCGCGGCCGGGCAGGGGGAGGGCGGGGGAGGTCACGGTGTCACTTCGCCGGAGCGGTCACCTGGACCGGCACGTCGTAGTCGTCGAAGGCGACGATCACCTTGCCGCCGTTCATCGGCAGGTCGGCCTTGAGCAGCCGGCTGGTGGCCTTGTCGACCCACAGGGTGCCGTCCACGCTCTGCGTGATCCCCGGCACCATGGTGGACAGGATCTGCTGGGACAGCGTGGCCGAGACCCGGTAGGCGTCGGTGCCGTCGATCTTCTCCTCACCCTGGACCTTCGGGTCCAGGGCGTTGGACAGCAGCTGCACGACGCCCTTCTCGGGGTTGAGGATGGCCGACGGGTCGTAGATCGCGGCGAGCTGGCTGCGCGACATCGTCTGGAAGCCGCCGGTCACCCCCTTGAAGTGGACGGTGTCGCCCACCAGGAAGAACTCGATCTCCAGGAGGCTGCCGGCCATGTCGACCTGGATGGTCCCGTCGGCGTCACCGGTCGAGCTGAGGCGCCCGGCGGCCTTCTTGACCTGCACCGGCGGGGTGCCCTCGGTCTCCATGGTGAAGGCGGTGGATTTGACGGTCCGCATCGCCTGCGCCGATTTCTCGACCAGCTCCGGGCCGCCGGGCAGCGCGGCCTGCGAGCCGGAGTCGCCGCTGCATCCTGCGACTGTGAAGAGCGCGGCGACCACCGCGGCGATGAAGATCCGTCGTGCAGACATGGCCGGATCGTAGCGACCGCTCGGTAGCGTGCGGGAGGACAGTCCGGTATCGGTTTCGCTTCACCGGCCCGGTGCCGGTCCCGCCTCACCGGCCGTGCGCGGCCGGTCCCCGCGTCCCGGAGCCGGCCGGCGGGCCGGGACGGGCGGTCACCGCAGGTTCTTCAGGTGCTCCACCACCGGGCTGTAGGCCCTCTCCAGCTCGCGCAGCTGGTCGTCGGTGAGCAGGTCGATGAAGTGCTCCCGCACGCTGGCCACGTGGTGCGGCGCGACGTGCTGGATGGTCTTCCAGCCGTGCGCGGTGAGCACGGCGAAGGTCCCGCGCCGGTCGTCGGCGCAGGTCTCCCTGGAGACCAGGTCGGCCGCCTCCATCCGGGAGATCTGGTGGGACAGGCGGCTGCGGGACTGGATCGTGGCCTCGGCCAGATCGCTCATGCGCATGCGGTGCCCGGGGGTCTCCGAGAGGTTGACCAGGATCTCGTAGTCGTTCACCGACAGCCCGAAGGCCTGCAGCTCGCGGTCGAGCCGGTGTTCCAGGAGCTTGTGGGCGGCCAGGTGGGCGCGCCAGGCCCGCTGCTCGACGGTGGTGAGCCAGCGGGGTTCCTCGTCGTGCACCCGGGGGTCGCCGCCGGCCGGTGGCGTGGACGGCGAGTCGTCCGCCGGGTGGTCCTGCTCGGGGTCCATGGACCGAACCTACCTCACGGTAAAGGGGCGCCTCCGCCGAGGGAGAGGGGTCGCGCCGGGGGTCAGCCGAGCGTGATCGGGTGGTCGGCGACGGCGCAGACGGCGACGCCCGAGCCGGTCCGCCACTCCAGCAGGTGCCTGCCCTCCCACCGCAGGGCGCGTGGGCGCGCCGGGACGTCGAGGGGGAGGCCTGACAGGTCCGTCTCGCGCAGGCCGTCCATGGTCAGCTCGCCGCGCTTGATGAGCGCCTCCTTGCGCACCCACAGCCGGATCAGCGCCTCGTTGTCGTGGACCAGGGGCCGTTCGGCGGGGGCGAGGAACTGCGCGGCCAGGGACTCGTCGACCGGGCCCGGGGGGACGTTCTCGGCGTCCACGCCGATCCGGCCGGGACCCGCCGCCGCGCACACGTAGCCGCGGCTGTGGCTGAGGCTGACTCCGAGCCGGGGGATCTCGGCGAGGTACGGCCTGCCGTGCCCCGGCCCGTGGTACTCGCAGACCTGCAGCAGGGTCAGCCGGTCCTCCGGGACGCCGGTGACCTTGGCCGCGCACCGCCGCAGGAGGATGTGGGCCGCGATGAAGTCACGCCGGTCGGACTCGCGGGCGAAGCGCGCGGCCCGTTCCCGCTCGACCTCGGTGAGCAGGGCCGTACCGGCCGGGGAGATGATCTCGTCGGTGGGGCCGGCCATCACCAGGGAGTCGTGCACGTGCCCAGATTAGGGGTTCGGTGGGGCATGGGTGTCATTTGTCCTTCTTTGTGGACTCCTTCTTCGCGGGCTCCTTCCCGGTGGGCTCCGGGGAGGGCTCGGACTGGCCGAGGGCCTTGCCGTCGGGGTCCGTCAGGAGCTCGTCGGCGGCGCCCATCACGGTCGCGTCGTTCACCTTCCACTGGCCGCCGCTCTTGACCAGGCCCAGCTCCATGTAGGCGCCGAGCATGCGCCGGGTGCCCGCGGTGCTCTTGACCTGGGAGTCGACGACCGTGACGGCCTTCGCCCTGCCCTCGGCGATCTCCGAGACGTAGACGCCGCGGACCGAGGCCGTGGAGGAGGCCTGCATCGCGGTGATCAGGCTCTCCAGCGGGCTGAACGCCTCGTTGTAGGTCTTCTCGAAGTCCTCGCCCGACAGGGCGAAGACGCGGTCGCGGTAGGCCTGGAGGTTGGCGTGGTCGTAGGTCTGCAGGGCCGTGGCGAACTCCGCGGCCCGGGTGGACACCGCCAACCGCTCGGCCTTCTCCGTCGCGAGGAGATCGGCCGTCCGCTCGGCCGAGATCCACTGGAGGGCGGCGAAGGCCATCGCCCCGGCGACCGCCATCGCGACGACCGCGCCGGCCAGCCGCCACCGCCATGCCCGCGTCCCCCGGCGTGGCGGTTCCTCCCCGGGATCGGCCTCCTGCCCGGCTGCGGTCCCCTCCTCGGCTGCGGTCTCACCGGTGGCGGTCTCGGAGGCCTCACCGGAGGCGTCCGCGGGCTTCCCGGCGTCCCCGGGCTCCGTGACGGTCTCGGGCTCCGTGACGGTCTCGGGCTCCGTGACGGTCTCGGGCTCCACGGCGGTCTCGGCCGGGGGCTCCTCGGTCCGCTGGGGGGTGGGGCTCATGCGCTACTCCTGTTCACGGCGGCGGGCTGCCCGGCCGACGGCGATCCAGCCGAGCACGCCGCCGGAGACGACGACGGCGAGGAAGATCGCGATGACGAAGGGGGTGAGGTCCTGCGAGGACGAGCCGGTGTCCGTCCCGGTGTCGCCGGCCTCGGGCGTGGGGGTCTCCTGGGAACCGTCGGCCTGCGGGAGGTCCTCCTCCACGCCGGGCGTGCCGTCCGGCTCGGTGCTCGTCCCGTCGTCCGGGGGGAGGGTGTCCTCGGGGTGGGGACCGGTGTCCGGGTCGTCGTCGCTGCGGGTCATGGGCGGGACGGGCGCGCCCTTGGGACACGCCCGCAGGGCGGGGGTCACCGGCGGGGCCAGCGGGCTGCGGTACTCCTGCGCCACCCGGGGGCCGCCCGGGACGCTGAAGACGAAGGTGACCCTCCCGTACAGACCGCCGGAATGCCGCTCGGTCGTGTCGGCCAGCAGGGCCTGGGTGGTCGGGACCGTCCGCAGCAGGTGGTTGACGTGCTGCTGGTTGCGGGCGGTGAACACCACGCCCTGCCGCATCCCGGCGGCCGTCAGCAGGCAGGACAGCCCCGGGCGCGCGCTGTTGAGCAGGTGGTCGACCTGGCGGAAGAAGGCGGGGCCGTGTTCGAGGAAGGCGTACAGCTGCCTGCGGGACTCGCGGATCGTGCGGGTCACGCCCGCCAGGTCGGCCACCCCCTCCGACAGCTCCTCCCGCCTGCTCGCGAGCGTTCCGGTCAGCCGGGTCAGGTTCACCGACAGCTCGTCGAGCAGCCGGGTGTTCTCGGCGAGCGTGGTGGTGACGTCGTGCGTGTTGTCCACGATCTCCCGGATCGACGTCGTACGGCCGTCCAGACCGGCCGCCAGCTCGCTCACGATCGTCTCGGCGTCCTCGGCCGGGACCGCGTTCAGCAGCTTGCCGACCCCGTCGAACAGCTTGCGGTAGTCCAGGGGGACCGTGGTGCTGGACAGCGGGATGGTCGAGCCGGGAGGCATGACCGCGCCCCCGGCGCCGCCCTCGGGCGGGGAGATCTCCACGTACGGCTCGCCGATCGCGGACTTGCGGCGCACCTCGGCGGTGACGCCCTGCGGGATCCGCGCGTCCCGCTCGATGCTCAGTCCCACCACGATCTTGCCGGGAGCCAGCACGACGTCGTCGATCCGGCCGATCCGCACGCCGAGGTAGGCCACGTCGAAGCCGCGCACCAGGCCGGGGGAGGAGACGAACTCCACGTTGATCCGGTACGGGCGCTCGATGACGTCGAGCTTGATGATGCTGGTGAACGCCCACACGGTCATCACGAGACCGAGGACCACGAAGAAGCCGAGGTTGATCCAGATGCGTTTCCTCATCGCCGCGGCCCCAGCAGCAGGCGGAAGTCGTCCACGGAGTTGGGCAGGCGCGGCCGCTGCTCCTTCTTCGGCTTGGGCAGCAGCAGACCCTTGATCCAGACGTAGGTCAGCAGCTGGCCGTTCACCACGATCGGCGGCTGGTCGACGAACCGCTGGATCCGGTCGACCAGGACCTTCAGGTCCTCCTTGCCCCGCACCATCGAGACGGAGATGGCGTCGATGCGCCGCAGCAGGGTGCGCAGGCGGGCCGCGTGCCGCGGATAGACCGTCGCGTTGATCTCCTTGGCCAGGGCGGTCAGCTCCCTGAGCGTCTTCTTGACGTGCTTGCGGCCGTGGTTGAGCCGGGCGGTGGCGTCGTTGATGCTGCCGGGCAGCTTGTCCAGCTCCGAGCTGCCCGCGGCCAGGTCCTCGCCCAGCTCGGCCAGGCCGTCGATGGTGCGGGCGAGATCGCGGCGGGACTCGGCGTAGGCGGTGGTGACCTCGGTGGTCTGGCGCAGCAGCCGGTTGAGATCCTCGCCCTTGCCGCCGATCCCGGTCGCCGCGGCGTCCAGGATGGCGTTGACGTCCTGGGCGCCGAGCGCGTCGATCAGCGGCCCGGCCCGCGCGGTGACCTGCTCGATGTCCGGCTCCACCGACGTCCGGGTGATCGTCGCGCCGTCCTCCAGGAACGGGCCGGTGGTCATGTCCCTGCCCTCGGGCAGCTGCAGCTCGACGTAGTTCTCGCCGAGGATCGAGGTCTTGGCCACGACCGCGGAGGTGCCCTCGGGCACCCGGTTGCCCTCTTCGATCGACATGGTGACCCTGGCGCGGTAGCCCTCCAGGCGGATGTCGGTGACGCTGCCCACCCGCACGTCGGAGACCTGCACGCTGTGCCCCACCACCAGGCTCTGCACGTCGTCGAAGGTCGCGTTCACGGTGAGTTCCCCGGTCGGCGCGCCCACGGTCTGCAGGGTGCACGCGGCCGTCAGCGACAACCCGGCCAGCCCCGCCGTCAACCTGACCCGTCTCATCCCGCCCACTCCGCTCACCTCCTTCATCCGCGTCTCCGCCAGGGGCAGTTGCTGAGCTCCCCGGGCAGGCAGGGGACCTCGCCCAGGCCCAGGGCGTCGAACAGGGGGGTCAGCCAGGCCCGGGTCATCGCGTTCAGGACCAGGCGGAACTTGAGCACGTGGTGCTCCCTGTCCCAGGACATGACCATGTTGTCGACGAACTTGCGGGTCCCCGCGATGGCGTCGGCCGCCGACTCGCTGTTCACCTTCATGGTGATCACCAGCTCGGCGAGGTTGGTCACGCCCCGGGGCAGCTTCACCTGGTAGGCCTCCACCAGCGCGTCACCTTGCTGCACCACCTCCGCCAGGCCGGTGATGAAGCGCCGCATGCGCTGCCGCTCGTCCGCCAGCGTGGCGCTGGCCTCGGCGAAGGCGTCGATGGTCGTCTTGACCTGCTTCTCGCGCCTGTTGAGGCTGGCGGCCAGCCGGTTGAGGTTGTCGGCCAGGTCGATCAGCTGCTCGTCCTGCCCGGCGAGCGTGCGGGTCAGCGAGGCCGCGTCGTCCAGGGCCTCGTTGATCTGCTCGCCCCGGCCCCTGACGCTGTCGGCCAGGTCGCCGGCGACGTCGCCCATCTTGTCGGTGTCCAGCGCGTCGGTGAGCTTGGTGAACGCCGCCAGCGCGTCGTCGATCTCCACCGGCAGGTCGGTGCGCTCCAGCGGGATCACCGCATCCGGCGCGAGCCGCGGCATGCCCGGCTTCCACGGCGGGTGCAGCACCACGTTCCGCTCGCCCAGCGTGTTCTGCGGGGCCACGATCGCCATGACGTCGGCGGGCAGCGGGATCCCGCCGTCGACCAGCAGGTCCGCGCGGACCCGGTCGCCCTCCACGGTGAGCTTCTCCACCGTCCCCGCGTCCAGGCCCATCACCTTGACCTTGGCCTGCTCGTACAGCGACGGCGCCGCCCGGAAGTAGGCGGTCAGCCGGTACGGCCCCGCCGCGCCGGGCAGCAGCGAGCACCCGCCCGCCCCCGCCAGGAGCGTCGTCGACAGCAGGATCGCGGCCAGTCTGCGCAGGCTCACCGGTCACTCCTGTTCCGGCGGATGGCGCCGAGCACCTCGGGGTTGATCGGGCCGAGCCCGACGGCGATGGCGTCGACCCACGGGCCCTGCCCCCCGGTGGTGGCCAGCCCGGAGAAGGTCGGCCCGACCCACGTGAGGACCGAGTTGAAGGCCTTGCCGCTGGTGGAGTCGAGCCGGTTGCTGATCGCGGTCACGTCTTCCATCACCGCGACCAGGTTCTTCTCGTGCTCGGTGATCAACGTGGTGATGCTGTCGACCAGGTCGCTGCCGTCGCCGAGCAGGGTCCGCAGCTCGTCGCGGCGCAGCCGCAGCTCGTCGAGCATGATCTCGACGGAGTCGATCAACCGGCCGAGCTGGGCGTCCTTGTCGTCCAGCACCTTAACGATCTTGTTGCCGTTGTCCAGCAGCCGCTGCAGCTCGGGCTCGCTCTCGCTGATGACCTCCGACAGCTCGCCGATGTTGTCCAGCAGCCTGGTCACCCGGCCCTGCGGGGCGGGCTCCAGCTCCGACAGCTCCTGCAGGAGGGTGTCGACCGCCTCGGTGTCCAGCCGGTCCAGCAGCCGGGTGGCGTCCTTGAGCGCGTCGGTGACCAGCGTCGGCGTGCCGGTCCGCTCCATCGGGATCACCCGGTCCTGCTCGGGCAGCTCGTCCATGTAGGGCCGGGTGACCGGCCCGGTGAGCTTGACGTAGCGCCCGCCCAGCAGGTTGGACAGGGTGATCTCGGCGTGGGTCTGCGCGCCGAGCCGTATGCCGTCGTCCACCTTCCAGGTCACCACGACGTGCCCCTTGGTGTAGTCGGCCCGGACCTCGGTGACCTTGCCGACGGGCACTCCCGCCACCCGCACGTCGTTGCCCGCGCGCAGTCCGGCCGAGTCCGGCAGGATCGCCGACATCGTGTACCCGCCCTCCAGCAGCCCCAGGTTGCCGACCAGGAAGGTGACGATCAGCGCGGTGGCCAGGGCCGCCATCGACACCACGCCGACGGTCAGCTTGTTGCGGTCGCGGAACGACTTGATCGCCATCAGGGCCCCACCAGCACGCGTCGCAGGTTCCCCGTGGTGGTGAGCTTCATCCCGCCGCGCAGCGGCGGCGGGGTGGTCATCGGGTAGGGGCAGGGCACCGGGCCGAGCGCCACGCAGGGCACCGCCGTGGTGACGAAGTGGCCCCGGCCGGTCACCTGATGGGAGCGGCTCAGCGGCGGGGTGAGGGTGTTCAGCAGCTTCTCGACGCGGCCGATGTTGCGCCGGACGCCGCCGGTGAGCCGGGTCATGTGGTCCACCACCCCGCCGAACTCCTCGGCGTTCTCTCCGAGCACCTGGTTGTTGACCTCGGCCGTGGTCGACAGCTCCACCAGGGCCTCGTCGACCAGCTTGCGGTTGCGGGCGAAGGCGTCGGTCAGGACGACCAGGTTGTCCACGAGCCGGGCGATCTGCTTGTCCCGGCGGGCGATCACGCCGCTCACCGTGGCGTAGTCCTCCAGCAGCGCCTTGATGATCTTCTTGCGTTCGACGACGGTGGTGGTCAGCCGGTCGAGGTTGTCCACCAGCAGGGGGATGTTCTCCTGGTTGCCGTCCAGCGCCTCGCCCGCGGCGGTGAGCAGCTGGTTGATCTGCTCGGGGTCCAGGCTCCGGGTCAGCGGGCCCAGGTCGCTGACCAGCTCGCCGATGTCCACCACCGAGCTGGTCCGCTTCAGCCGGGCCCCGTCGGCCAGCATGTCGGTGGCGGTGCCCGGCTGCAGATAGATCACCCGCTGGCCGATCGTGTTGCGCCAGCGGACCGAGGCGACGGTGTCGGAGGGGACCCGCACCGAGGTCTGCACGCTCAGGGTGACCTCGGCCCTGCCGTCGACCACCACGATCTCGTCCACCTGCCCGACCGGCGCGCCGGCGATCTTCACCTGGTCGCCGGTGTGCAGCCCGGAGACGTCGTCGAAGGTGCCGACGAGCACGTAGGTGTCGCCCACCCCCACCCGGGCGATCTGCGCGCCGATCAGGACGATCAGCGTGACCGTCACGGCCAGGAAGAGGCCGAACTTGCCCAGCGTCCACAGCCGCTGGGTCTGCTCTCTGGACCGGGCCATCGGCTCACCCGCCGTTCGAGGAGCCGCAGGCGCCGATGAACAGCTCGCAGACGTCGGTGGCGACGAAGGCCTCCATCTTGAGCTGGTTGGCGCCGCCGGGGCCGCGGGCCGAGATCAGGTCGTTCAGGACGTTCAGGATCTGGTTCAGCCCGCGTACGCCGTCGCCCGCCAGGCCGAGCTGCGCGTAGATCAGGGCCGCCGCCCGCTCTCCCGCGTTCACCGCGGCCCGCAGGTCGTCGCGGTGGGTGCGCAGGCCGTACGCGCTCAGGCTGGAGAGCTCGTCGAACTCCCGCAGCAGCGCGCGTATCTTGTCGGCCCGCTCCAGCAGGCCGGGGGTGAGCACGTTGACGTCGGAGGCGATGCCCACGACCTCGTCGCCCTTGTCGGAGAGGCTTTCGCTCAGCGCCGCGGTGTCGCCGATGAAGCGCTGGAAGTCCTCGCGGTGCCGGTGCGCGACGCCGACGACCTTCCCGGCGCTGTCGACGATCTCGCCGATCCGCGGGCCCTTGCCGTCCAGGCCCCGGCCCAGGGTGTGCACGATGGCGGTGATGTCGGCGGGGTCCACCGCGCCGAGCCCCTCGTAGGCGTCGGCCAGGGAGTCCGACAGGTCGACCGGCGCCCGGGTCCTGGTGATGACCGCCCCGGCGCCCAGGTAGGGGCCGGTGCTCTCCCCGGCGCCGAGGACCAGGTCGACGAACTTCGGGCCGAAGACGGAGGTCGGCTCGATCGCGGCGGTGACGGTCTCGGGCACCTTGACCCCGGGCTCCACGTGCATGGTCACCACCGCCCGGCCCTGGACGTCCAGGGTCACCGAGCTGACCCCGCCCACGGTGATGCCGCGGATCTTGACGGGCGAGTTGGTGTCCAGGCCCTGGCCCGCCCGGGTGAAGGTGGCCGACAGCATGACGCCGGCGCGGTTGGCCGTGCTCTGGACGATGACGACGAGCGTCAGGACGACGGCGACGATCACGACCACCGAGATGGTCAGCCTGATCGCCAGGGGGACCTCACCGCGGGCCATCGCCGCTCACCCCGTCAGCTTCACGCCGCTGCCCCGGCCCCAGAACAGGTAGGACAGCAGCAGGTTGAGGATGATCACGGTGACGATCGACTGGCGGATCGCCCGCCCGGCCGCGATGCCCACGCCCACCGGGCCGCCGGTGGCGTTGAACCCGTAGTAGCAGTGGATGCTGATCACGGCGAAGGCGAAGACGACCACCTTGAGCACGCTGTAGACGATGTCGATCACCGGCAGGCCGAGGTAGAAGTAGTAGTCGTAGACGCCCGGCGCCATGCCGAACAGGGCGGTGCACATCAGCCGGGTGGCGAAGAAGCTGGCGAACAGCGCGATCAGATAGACGGGGATCAGCGCGATCAGGGCGGCCACCACCCGGGTGCAGATCAGGTAGGTGAAGGCGTTGATGCCCATCACCTCCAGCGCGTCGATCTCCTCGGAGATCCGCATGGCGCCGAGCTCGGCGGTGAAGGACGAGCCGACCTGGGCGGCCAGCGCGACCGCCGCGATGATCGGGGTGATCTCCCGGACGTTGGCGAAGCTGCCCACCAGGCCGATGAACGACTCGGCGCCGATCGCCTGCAGGCCCTGGTAGCCCTGCAGGCCGACGGTGGCGCCGACCGCGAAGGCCATGGTGAAGACCACGAAGATCATGCCGCCGCCGATGACGGTCGCGCCGACGCCCACCACGACGTCGCTGACCTGGCGGAGCACGACCTTGGTGAACTTGGCCCGCAGGATGATGTCCCGGACCGAGTAGAAGACGACCCGCCACAGGAAGATCGGCCAGTCCGACAGCGAGGCCAGGCGCTCGGTGCCCTCGCGCAGCGCGCCGTAGGCCCGCTGGCCGGCGGTGCGGGCTCCCGCGACCGGCGCCGTCACAGCGACCTCGGCGGGTAGGCCAGGAAGTAGATCATCGTGATCAGGTAGTTGACGGCGAACACCAGCAGGAAGGTGACGACCGTGGACTGGTTGACCGCGCGGCCCACGCCGACCGGGCTGGTCTGGCAGGTCATGCCGAAGTAGCAGGACATGATCGCCGCGATGAAGCCGAAGATCCACGCCTTCAGGAGCGTCACCAGCAGGTCGCTGGTGACCAGCAGCGCCACCGCCCCGTCGAAGTAGGCGCCCGGGGTGACGCCCTGGATGACCACGTTGAAGAAGTAGCCGCCGCTCGCCCCGGACACGATGACCAGCGGCACCAGCAGCACCGCCACGGTGCTCGCCGCCCACAGGCGGGGGGTGACCAGGCGGTGGATCGGGTTGACCGCCATGACCTCCATGGCGGCCAGCTCGTCGCGGATGTTGCGGGCGCCGATGTCGGAGGTCATCGCCGACCCGCCGGCCCCGGCGATGAGCAGGGCCGAGGCCATCGGGGCGACCTCGCGCACCAGGCCGACGACGACGGCGCTGCCGGTGGCCGAGGAGGCGCCGAGCTGCCAGGCCAGCTCGCCCACCTGGAGCGCGACGGTGGCGCCCAGCGGCAGGGAGACCAGGAGCACCGGCAGGCTGGTGACCTTGGCCAGGAACCAGCACTGCTGGACGAACTCCCAGAACCAGGTGCGGACGTCCCAGGTACGGCGGAAGCCCTCAAGGGCGATCACCGACATGTCCCCGACGCGGCCGAGCACGTCGGTGGTCCTGCGGACGACGTAGCCGCTGACCGCGTCGCGCCCGCCCTCCGCCATCAACCCGCCGCCCGCCGTGCCATGACCACCCCGGAATCCGCTCCTCCGACCATGGATGAGTCACCTTACTGACGGGTAGTCCAGTAAGTCGATGCTTCCCCGGGAATTTGAGGAAAAGGTATGAGGCCCAGGTCACAACTTGTCAGGGCCCCACACTTTTCGCAGGTGAACGCGGAGAACGGCGGCGGGGAGAGGACCCTCAGCCGCTCAGGGAGGCCATCCAGCTCTCGATCCCGCCGGGGTCGCGGGGCAGCGCCGCCGACATCAGGCGGGCGCCGCCGGCGGTGACGACCAGGTCGTCCTCGATCCGCACGCCGATGCCGCGCAGCTCCGGCGGGAGGGTCAGGTCGTCGGGCTGCAGATAGAGACCGGGCTCGACGGTCAGCACGTGCCCCTCCTGCAGGACCCCGTCCAGATAGACCTCCGCGCGGGCCTTGGCGCAGTCGTGCACGTCCATGCCGAGCATGTGGCCGCTGCTGCACAGGGTGTAGCGGCGGTACAGGCCGCTGCCGGGCTCCATCGCCTCGTCCGCGCCGATCTTGAGCACGCCCCAGTCGTGCAGGCCCTCGGCGATGACCCGCATGGCGGCCAGGTGGAAGTCGCGAAAGCGCGCCCCCGGCCGCAGGGCGGCGATGCCCGCCTCCTGGGCGGCCAGGACCAGCTCGTAGACCTGGCGCTGGACCGGGTCGAAGCGGCCCGACAGGGGCAGGGTCCTGGTGATGTCGGCGGTGTAGAGGTTGTCGGTCTCCACCCCCGCGTCGAGCAGGAGCAGGTCCCGCTCGTCCAGGCGGCCGTCGTTGCGGATCCAGTGCAGCACGCACGCGTGGGCGCCGGAGGCCACGATGCTGTCGTAGCCGGTGGCGTTGCCCTCCAGCCGGGCGCGCAGGCCGAAGACGCCCTCCAGATAGCGCTCGCCGCGCCGCTCGCCCATCGCCCGGGGCAGCGCCCGCACCACGTCCTCGAAGCCGCGGGCGGTGGCGTCCACCGAGAACTGCAGCTCCGCGACCTCCCACTCGTCCTTGATCAGCCGCATCTCCGACAGGAACGTCTCCAGTTCGGCGTCGCCGTCGTGCGGGGCGATGCGGCCGTCCACCGAGGCGTCCACCCCGCGCAGCACCCGGGCGGGCCCGGCCAGCGCGTCGCCGAGCCGGTCGATCGGCGCGCACTCGATCCGGTAGAGCGCCTCGGCCTCGGCCAGGTCGGGGCGGCGGCCCACCCAGAACTCGCCGTGGCGGCGGTCGCGGTAGAACTCCTGACCGGCCGTCCCCGGGGCCGAGCGGGGCGAGCGCGGGCGCAGGAACAGCGTGGCCGCGCCGGAGGGCTCGACGACCAGGACGTCGTCGGGCTCCTGGTCGGCGGTGAGGTAGGTGAAGGCGCTGTGCGGGCGGAAGCGGTAGTCGCTGTCGTTGCTGCGGGCCTTGAGGGTGCCGGAGGGGATGACGAGCCGCTCTCCGGGGAAGCGGGAGGCCAGCGCCGCGCGGCGCTTGGCCGTGTAGGCGGCCAGGGGGAGGGCGGCCAGGCCGGAGCGGTGGGTGTCCTCCCACCCCGTCTCCATGAAGGCGGCCAGGGCGTCGGAGATCGGCAGGTCGTGGCTGCCGGTGTTCAGCTTCTCGGTCATGGTGTCCCCGGGAGCGAAGGTCTGTGGTATTTCACACATTACTCACGTATGACCTGATCGTTCCCGGGGCCGGGTACGGCCCGCGCCCCACTGTAGGGGGCGCGGGCCGCATCGGGCCGCCCGGGGGAGGGTGAGGTCTCAGCCCACCGGGACCTGGTACTCCTTGGCGAGGTCGGAGACCGCCGCGTCCTTGAAGACCACCGATCCGCCGAGCGCGTCCTTGTCGGGCTTGGCGACGTAGGACCGCAGGGAGGCGGGCTTGTCGAAGACGGTGAAGTCCATGACGCCGCCGTACTCCTGGCCCCAGGCGTTCTGGCCGCGGTGCGCGTTGACCACGCCCGCCCGGGTCAGGTCCTTGCTCTCGCAGGCCTTCTTGAGCGCGTCGACGACGATGGCCGCGGCCGAGTAGCCGGCCGAGACGCCGCTGTCGACGGCGTCGCCGGGGTACTTCGCCTTGTAGTCCTCGGCCAGCTTCTTCATGACGGGCAGGTCCGAGCTGATCGGGGCGCCGCCGGTGATGTAGTAGAAGTCCTTCAGCAGCGCCGGGCCGGCCGGGGTGGGCAGCAGCTGCGGGGAGTAGGCCGAGTTGCTGCCGACGAACGGCACGTCCATGCCGCCGGCCAGGGAGACGCCGACGAGCGAGGCGGTCTGGCGGGGGCCCACGGAGACCAGGACGGCCTTGACACCGGCCTTCTTGAACGCGGTGACCTGGGCGGTCATGTCCTGGTCGGTGGCCTTGATCTTCTGCTCCACGAGCTCCAGGCCGAGCTTCTCGGCGGCGTACTTGGAGCCGTTGAGGGCGCTCTCGCCATAGTCGCCCTCGAAGTACAGGTGCCCGATCTTGTCGCCGGACTTGATGCCCTTCTCCTTGGCCAGGAAGTCCACCCCGTTGATCATGTCGATGTCGTAGGTGGTGGCGGTGACCTGGATGGGCTTGCTGCCCAGCAGGTTGGTGGCCCACGCCTGCGGGATGGTGAGCATCTGGTCGGCCTCGATGCGCTGCTTGATCGCGTTGACCATGGGGGAGCCCACGACGTGGGCCAGCGCCACGACCTTCGGCCCGATCTCGGTGTAGGCCGAGACGGCCTTCTGCACGTCGTAGCCGTGGTCGCGCACGATGGCCTCGAGCTGACGTCCGCACACGCCGCCGGCCTGGTTGATCTGCTCGAAGTACAGCTGCTGGGCGTTGGTCAGGCTCTTGCCGAAGGAGGCGTAGGGACCGGTCAGGTCGGTCATGAGGCCGATCGAGATCTTGTCGGCGGTCACGCCGGGCCCGACCTTGATCCCGTCGCCGGAGGCCGCGGCGTCGCCCCCGCCTCCGGTGGCCTTCTCGCTGGCGCAGGCGGTGACGGCCAGGGCGAGGGCGGCCAGGGCCGCCACCCGCCGGGAGTTGCGTGAGATTCCCATGCTCAGTTCCTTGTCTCAGGGGTGGGGGTGAGGGAGTGCTTGGGCGCGGCGGCCGGGAGCGGACGGCCGGTCCGCAGGCGCAGCTGGGTGATCAGGCCGAGGAGCCCGCCGGGCAGGAAGAGCACGACCACGACGACGGCGAGGCCGTACAGGATCTGGGCGGCCTCGGCGGCCCCGACCCCCTCCTGCCCGGGCTGGACGATCAGGGGCAGGGCGTCGCTGTAGCGGGTGAGCAGCCGGGGCAGCATCGAGACGAAGACCGCCCCGATCACCGCCCCCGCCACCGAGCCGAGCCCGCCGATGATGATCATGGCGAGGTACGCCAGGGCGAGCAGGAGGCCGAAGTAGTCCGGCACCGTCTGCTGGAAGACCAGCGCGACCAGCACGCCGGCCAGCCCGCCGTACATGGACGACAGCACGAACACGCCGGCGCGGTAGCGGGAGACCGGCACGCCCATCACCCCGGCGGCGATCTCGTGGTCGCGGATGGTGTTCATGGCCCGGCCGGGACGGCCCCGCAGCACTCCGCGGGCGAACAGCCCCGCGCCGAGCAGCAGGATTGCGCCGAGGAACCACAACCGCTCCAGCGCGCCGAACGGCACGCCCGCGATCACCAGCGGAGCCTCGGGCGTGTCGGCGAAGACGAACCCGAACAGCTCCATGGGCGGCACCGGCCTGCCGTTGTGGCCGCCGGTCACCGGCGTGGCGTTGGTCATCGCGAACTGGCCGATGAAGATCAGCGCCAGCGTGGCGATGCCGAGGTAGGCGCCCTTCAGCCGGGCGGCGATGGGGCTGAACAGCCCGCCCGCCACGCCGGCCAGCAGCACCGCCAGGACGGCGGCCAGGGGGGTGGGCAGGCCCAGCCCGCCCAGGGCGTGGGCGCCCCCCTCCTGCGGTTCGGAGGCGAAGTAGACGTAGCCGAACGCGCCGACCGCGAGGAAGAACGCGTGGCCCATGGACAGCTGGCCGGTGGCGCCGGTCAGCAGGTTGAGACCGATCGCGCCGATCGCCGCGGCCATCGCGAACAGCCCGTCCTGCAGCCAGGAGGCGTCCAGGTAGAACGGGATGACGAGGGCCGCCGCGGCCAGGGCGGCCGACCAGAGGATGGTGCTCCTAGACACGGGCCAGCTCCCTTGTCCCGAACAGTCCCGCGGGACGGATGAGCAGGATGATGATCATGACGAGGAACGGCGCGACGTCGCCGAGCCCCCGGCCGAGGAAGACCAGCTCGCTCTGGTAGCCGCCGACCAGCGACTCGGTGACCCCGATGATGAGCCCGCCGGCCAGGGCCCCGGTGGTGGAGTCCAGGCCGCCGAGGATCGCGGCGGGGAAGGCCTTCATGGCGGTGGCCGTCACGGTGCGGTCCAGGCCGGGCGTGGGGAAGATGCACATGAACAGCGCGGCCAGGGCGGCCAGCGCCCCGGCCACCGCCCAGGCCCCCATCGAGACCCGGCCGCGCCGCACGCCCATCAGGGCCGCGGTCTCGGCGTCCTCGGCGGTGGCGCGCATCGCGACGCCCCAGTTGGTGTACTTGAACGCCAGCAGGAACAGGGCGATCACCAGGCTCGCGGTGACCAGGGCGGCGATCCTGGCCAACGGGATGTTGACCGCCCCCAGGTGCAGCACCTCGCTGCCCCACGGGTCGCCCAGGGCCAGCACCTCGGTGCCGATCTGCCGGGTCAGCTCCGTGGTCAGCACGATGTCCACGCCGATCGTGACGATCGCCAGGATGCTGTGCGAGATCACATTCGCCCGGCGGATGACCGCGAACTCGATCAGGGCCCCCACGGCCGCCGCCCCGGCCAGGCCGAGCAGCAGGGCGAGCCAGAAGCCGACGGACTCGTGCGTCTTGGCGACGATGAACCCGCCGACCAGCAGCAGCGAGGCGTGGGCGAAGTTGACCACCTCGGTGGCCTTGAAGATGATGACGAACCCCAGGGCGATCAGGGCGTACACCGCCCCGATGGAGATCCCGTTCACCAGGAGTTCGAGAAAAGTCGTCACGGAGTGGCCTCCTCGGTCTCGCTCGTCGCACCCAGGTACGCCCGGATGACCTCGGGGTCGTTCTGCACGGCCTCGGGCGGGCCGTCGGCGATGCGTCTGCCGAAGTCCAGCACCGTCACCGCGTCGGCGAGCCGCATCACCATGCCCATGTCGTGCTCGACCAGCAGGATCGAGATGCCCAGGCTCTCCCGGACGGCGATGATCAGCTCGGCCATCTCCCGCCGCTCGCCGCCGTTCATGCCGGCCACCGGCTCGTCGAGCATCAGCAGCCTGGGCTCCATGCACAGCGCCCGCGCCAGCTCCACCCGCTTCTGCACGCCGTACGGCAGCAGCCCGACGGGCATCGCCAGCTGGGGGGTGAGGCCGACGAAGGCGGCGATCTCCTCCACCCGTTCGGTGTGCCGGGCGGCCTCCCGGCGGGCCGAGGGCAGGCGCAGTCCCGCGGAGACGAACCCCGCGCGGGTCAGCCGGTGGCGTCCGAGCATCAGGTTGTCGCGCACCGACAGGCGCGGCGAGAGCGCGATGTTCTGGAAGGTGCGCGCCATGCCCAGCGCGGCGATGCGGTGCGGCGGCAGGGCGGTCAGCTCGGCGTCGCCGAAGCGCACGCTGCCCGACGTGGCGCGGTAGACGCCCGACAGCACGTTGAAGCAGGTCGACTTGCCGGCGCCGTTCGGGCCGATGACCGCGTGCACGCTGCCCGGCTCGACGGTGAAGCCGACCGCGTCGAGCGCGACGAGGCCGGCGAAGCGCACGGTGACGTCGCGGACCTCCAGCTTCGGGACCGACGGGTCCATACCGTCCGGTTGGTATGCGTCACTCATGAGAGATCCCCCGAAAACGTCATGCCGACCACCTGCTCAGCGCGGGGCGGATCGAGGGCGCACCGCTCAGCAGGGCCTCGTCCCGGTCGTCACCGATCCCCAGATAGCGGCGGCGTACCTCGTCGCTCTCGGCCAACTCCGCCGCGGGCCCCGACAGCACCACCCGGCCGACCTCCAGCACGTAGGCGTGAGTGGCCAGGGACAGCGCCAGCGCGGCGTTCTGCTCCACCAGGAGCACCGTCGTGCCCTGGGCGTTGATCTCCCGGACGGTGTCGGCGATGCGCAGCGCCATCATGGGCGCCAGGCCCAGGGTGGGCTCGTCGAGCAGGAGCAGCTTCGGCCGGGCCATCAGCGCGCGGCCGATGGCGAGCATCTGCTGCTCTCCTCCGGACAGCAGGCCGGCCCGCTGCCGGGCCCGCTCGGCGAGCACCGGGAAGAGCGTGAGCACGCGCTGCCTGGCCTCGGCGGCGGCCCTGCGGTCCCGGGCTCCCAGCGCCCCGGCCCGCAGGTTCTCCTCCACCGTCATCCTGGCGAAGACCTTGCGGCCCTCGGGCACCTGGACGACGCCGTGCGCGACGACCGCCGAGGTGGACGCGCCCGACAGCTTCCGCCCGCCGAAGGCGACCGCCCCGGAGCCGACCCCGCCCCGGTGGAACCGGAGCGTGCCGGATATGGCGCGCAGCAACGTGGACTTGCCCGCTCCGTTGCCGCCGAGCACCGTGACCACGGCACCGCGCGGAACGTCCAGGGAGACTCCGCGCAGAGCCGTCACGGGGCCGTAGTTCACCGCCAGATCCCTGACCGTCAACCCGGAGTCTCCGGGTGGTCCGGGGTCGTGGACGTTCATGTGTGCCTCCTGACAACCGATGGAACGCACCCAACCCAGGCGGTTCACCGTCAGTCCAGAGGGCCGGGGGAAGTCGGGACTGGCGCCCACGACGGGCCGGTGCCCGTTGTGCGTCAGCACAGCCGAGGATCACGAAAGGGAACAGAACCTTGTTCGGCTGCGGGGGCGCCTGCCACCATTGCCCGATGGGGATCCGGACCACCACCGACGACGAGGTGCGCAGGATCATGCAGCTGGCCGCCCGCCGGCTGCTGGGGCGGCTTCCCGAGCTCACCGACGAGCTGGTCGCCAGGACACGCGACACCGACGAGGCCTACCGGCGGATGGTGCCCACCGACGACCACTGGCAGAGCGTGTACGAGGCCATGCGCGAGGGCATCGGCGCGATCCTGCTGCCGGTGTCGGAGCGGCGGGACCTGCAGCAGGCCGAGAAGACCGCCCTGCGCCGCGCCGAGCAGGGACTGCCGATGGACTCGCTGCTGCGCAGCTACCGCGTCTCCGCCCAGGTGATGTGGGACGGGCTGGTCGGCGTCATCGCCGAGGAGGAGCCCGACAGCCTGCCGGTGCTCATCCGCGGCGCCACCAAGGTCTGGAACGCCGTGGACCGGCAGGCGGTCGCCGCCGCCGAGGCCTACCGCCGGCGCGAGGCCGAGATGTTCGGCCGCACAGCCGAGCGGATCCAGGCCCTGCTCGACGCCCTGCTGGAGGACCGGGCCGACGCCACCCTGGTGCGCAGCGCCGCCGCCGCGCTGGACCTGCCGGAGCTGGGCCGCTACGCGGTCGTCATCACCCGCCTGCCCGGCCGCGACGACCACGCCGCCGACGGGCCCCGTCCGGCGAGCCTGGGCGCGATGCGGCTGCTGTGGCGGATGCGCCCCGACTACGAGGTGGCGGTCGTCCTGCTCCACGACGGGGAGATGGACGCGCTGGTGGGCGCCCTGCGCCCGCACGTCACCGGCAGCGCCGGGATCAGCCCGGCGGTCGAGGGCCTGGGCGAGCTGGGCCGCGCCCGCAGGCTCGCCGAGCTGGCCCTGCGGACCTGCACGGGGGAGGGGCCCGAGATCGCCCGGCTGGAGGACCGGCTCCCCTCCGCCCTGGTGGTCAGCCAGCCCGAGCTGGCCGGGCACCTCAGCGCCGCCGTCCTGCGGCCGGTGCTGGCCCTGGACCCGGCCGACCGCGAGGTCCTGCTGGGCACCCTGGAGGCGTGGCTGCGCTGCGAGGGGTCGGCGATGCGCGCGGCCGGCCAGCTGTACTGCCACCGCAACACCGTCTTCAACCGCATCCGCAGGATCGAGCAGCTCACGGGCCGTTCCCTGGCGCGCCCGCTGGACATCGTCGAGATCTCCCTCGCTCTCGACGCCGTCCGGCTGCTGGCCGTCAACTGAGGTTTGCCGGCGGGTGCGCTTAGCCGGACCCGCGACGGGGAAAGTAGCGATACACACCTGAGCCGGGCCGAACCGAGGTGATGTCCATGCTTATCGGGACGATTCTGCAGGGCAAGGGGTCGCACGTGGCGACCGTCCGCCCTGACGCGACCGTCAACGAGTTGCTGAACGTGCTGGCCGACAACAACATCGGCGCCGTGGTGGTCTCCGAGGACGGGTCCTCGATCGCGGGCATCGTCTCCGAACGCGACGTGGTACGCCGGCTCCACGACCGCGGCGCGGAGGTGCTCAACGCGCCGGTCTCGACCATCATGACGACCGAGGTGCGCACCTGCCCGCCGGACGCCAACGTCGACCACCTCCGCCAGGCCATGACCACCCACCGGATCCGGCACGTCCCCGTCGTGGCCGACGGCCGCCTGGTGGGGATCGTCAGCATCGGCGACGTGGTGAAGAGCTCCATCGAGATCCTCGAGACCGAGAAGGCCTCCCTGGTCGACTATCTCCACCGGTGATCGGGCCCGCCCGGCGTGCGTAGACTGTCCCGACACGCTGCGCGGGAGGCCTGGTGAAGCTCAAACTGGATCTCCACCCCATCTACAACAGGGGCGGAGAGATCGACAAGGCGCTGCGGGGGATCATCGACGAGGCCATCAGGAAGCGGGCCACCGAGGTCGAGATCATCCCCGGCAAGGGCTCGGGCCAGCTCAAGAAGAAGGTGCTGCGCTTCCTGGAGCAGAAAGAGATCAAGGCCCTCTACCACCGCATCGACAAGGACGCCAAGAACCACGGCCGCCTGTTCGTCTACTTCCGCTACAAGTGACGGCGCATGGCCTCTACCTGGAGTGACGCCCCGGACGATCACGTCTGGGGCACATCCAGGGCACACGTGCCGTCGGCGAAGAAGACATCCATGGCCCGCCTTGCCCGCTCGGTCGCACTGGGCATCAGGTGGGTGTACGTCCGCAGAGTGAAGCCGGGATCGCTGTGCCCGAGGTACTCGGCGACGGTCACGATATCGACGCCAGCGGCGAGCCAGGCTGACGCGGCGGTGTGGCGGAGCTTGTGGCATCCATGCTCCCGGTACGGCCTGCGCCGAGCACCCGGAGGAGTAGACGGTACGATCCCGGCCCGCTCTATGGCCACACGCCACATGTAGTTGAAGGAATTGCGGTGCAGCGCGCCGCCAGCCGCATTGGTGAACAGGAGCACGAACGTCCGCAGCTCACCGTCAGGGACGCGCCAAGGCAGCGTGACAGCCGTCGGCGGGTACTTCTCGATGTGCGCCCGCAAGCGTTCGGCCACCGATGCGGGCATTGGAACTGATCGGGTCTTATTCCGCTTGGGAAGAGAGAACACCAGATGCCCTCCGATGATCCGCACCTGACGGTTCACGTGGATCATGCTGTTCTCAAAGTCGAGATCATCCTTCGCGAGCCCGAACAGCTCACCCTGCCGAAGACCGCAGCCAGAGCCCGGATAGACGAGCGCTCCCAGGCGAGCCGGTAGCTGATCACCAACACCCACGACCTGAGGCAGGGTCCAAGGGATCACCTTCTTCGAGCCGTTCTCAACCGGCCGCGCCGCTTGGACCGATCTGAGCGTGAAGGGATTGCGCCGCACGATCCGGTCATCAACGGCGGTATTGAAGATCGCGGACACCGTGTCCATGACGACCTTGATGGAGCTGGGGGCCAATAAACCCTCCATCAGCTTGATCCACGCCCGGAGCAGGGCCGGACGAGTGGCGAGAACGGCCATCGTCTCTGACCCGATCTGCTGGCCGTAGACCCACTTGGACAGCCGACTGTCCACCCGTTCCAGAGTGCCGGGATCGATCGTCAGGCTGGCCCGCCACTCCCTGGCGTAAGCGCTCAAGGTGATCTGTCCGGCCGAAGGGTCGAGGTACTCACCCTTGTGCAGACTATTCTTGATCTCTGCGTCGAACCGCTCGGCATCGGGACGACGATCGAAGTTGCGCTTCCGCTGGGTGCCCGTGTCGTCTCGGTAGCGGACCTGCCAGCGGCCGTCACAGCCGTGATCACTAGTTGGCACTCGCTTGGGACGGCACCCGCATAGCTCCTCATCCGGCTTGGGCCGGGACTTGTGCCACCGGTCATAGATCGTCATGACTGCTCCCGCACCCAGGACCGCACATCCTCGGGGAAGTAGCGCAGGTGACGGCCGATCTTGTGACCGGTCGGGCCGGTGCCCAGGTAGCGCCACTGGTAGAGGGTGGCGGGCGGCACGCCGAGGAACTTCGCGACTCGCGCCACGTTCCACAAGTCGTCATCGAGGATGTTCATGCCGCGACCTCCTTTCCAGTTGCCGAAAGCTCGGTGTCGTCCTGTCTGGCTTGTGCTTCGGCCAGCAGTTCGCGTTGCCGTTGCCGTTCGGCGATTGCCGAAAGCAGCCGTTGCCCCAGCGGCGGCAGGTCCGGATCACCGGACGGCACTTTGCGCCAGACGTAGCGGTTGGGGTCCGGGCTCTCGGTTGCCGAAAGCCCGAGGGTCTCCAGCACCCAGGCGCGACGGTCGGCCCGGTGATCGGTCAGGGTCTTGGTGGACCACTTACGCGAGACCAGCACGCGCCGGCCCCGGATGCCCAGGTGTTCGGCCTTGTGCGCCTTGCCCGCACAGCGGCCCGGAGCCTGACCCGCTCGTGCGTTCTTGGGCTGCACGCCGTAGCGCAGCCAGTTCGGACAGAACTCCGAGCACGGCTCGTAGTGCAGCGCCGCAACCATCCGGTCGGCGTGATCCTTTTGCGGTTGGGTCTCCGGCGCGCAGGTCTCGGCGATGGACTTGGTCAGGTACTTGGTCAGGTAGTGCTTGACCAGGTGATCGGCCCGTTCGGTGCCGCCGAGCACGCCGATCGGCTTGACCTGCTCGCCGAAGCGCAGCACGTGCAGCGGCTCGGCATCCTCAT
>NZ_BOOK01000033.1 GCF_016863195.1 Paraplanobispora takensis
CGTTTCCGGGGGTTCGTACATTTCCGGGGGGAAGGTTCGAGGGGTCGTCCCGGGCGGGGACGGCCCCTTTCTCATCGGTTCGGGTCTCACTCCTCCAGGTTTCACCGGCTCGGATCTCCCCGGTCCGGGGCGGCGCGCAGGAGGGGCTCGATCCGGTAGGGGACCTGGACGGACAGGGCGATCGTCGTGTCGGTTCGCTGGACGGCCGGGGAGGTGAGGATGCGGGCGATGATCTCCTGGAGATCGGGGGTGCTGCGGGCCACCACGCGGCAGAGCAGGTCGGCCTGTCCGCTGGTGCCGTACACCTCCAGGATCTCCGGGAGCGCCTCCAGGGCCTGGACGGCCTCGGCCAGCCGGCCCTGGGCGATCTGCAGGGAGACGAAGGCCAGGATCGGATAGCCGACGCCCTCGGGGGTGACGGTCGGGCCGAAGTCGGCGATGACGCCCCGGGCGGTGAGTTTCTCGACGCGAGCCTGCACGGTGCCGCGGGCCACCCCGAGCAGGCGGGCGAGTTCGGTCAGGCCGATGCGCGGGTGGGCGCGCATGGTCACCAGGAGGCGGCTGTCCAGCTCGTCGACGGGCACGCCCTCAGACTAGGCGATTCGACCAGTCAGGAACAGGCGCGACCGTACGGTCATGGGCGATTCGCCCAGCCGAACTGCCCGCTCTTGCCAGGGAAACGGGAAATTGCTGTCATCTCATACATGTTCGAGGAAGCACAGTACTTCGCGCCGGTGGCGACCCGTGACGACGGCACGGTCGAGGTCGAGCTCGCTGCGAGCCACCCCGGTTTCGCCGACCCCGTCTACCGGGCGCGCCGCAACGCCATCGCGGCCCTCGCCGTCGGGTACGTGCCCGGCACGCCGATTCCGAAGGCCGAGTACACCGAACAGGAACACGAGGTGTGGGCCATCGTCAGCCGGGAGCTGGCGGTCAAGCACCACAAGTACGCGACCGTGGAGTACCAGCAGGCGGCCGAGCGTCTCGGGCTGCCCGCCGAGCGCATCCCGCAGCTGCAGGAGGTCGGCGACCTGCTGGAGCCCCTGACCGGCTTCCGGTATCTCCCCGCGGCCGGCCTGGTGCCGCTGCGCGACTTCTACGGGGTCCTGGCCGACGGGCTCTTCTACTCGACGCAGTACATCCGTCACCACTCCACGCCGCTCTACACTCCCGAGCCGGACGTCATCCACGAGGTGGTCGGGCACGCCAACGCCCTGGCCTCCGACCGTTACGCGCGTCTCTACCGGCTGGCGGGGGACGCGGCACGGCGGGTGGAGAGCGAGGAGGCGCTGGAGTTCATCTCCAAGATCTTCTGGTTCACGCTGGAGTTCGGCGTGATGACCGACCAGGGGGAGCTGCGGGCGTACGGCGCCGGCATCCTGTCCTCCTACGGGGAGATCGAGGAGTTCCGGGGGATGGACATCCGTCCGCTGGACATCGTCGCGATGGGCACCACCCAGTACGACATCACGAAATACCAGGATGTGCTGTTCCGGGCGGATTCGCTTGAGCACCTGGAGGACGTGGTCGGAAGCTTCTGGGAGACCTGCGACGATGAGGGGATTTTCCGGGTAATGGCAGATTCGGCCTGAGGAGTACAGGAACAGCAAGAAGCCCCTGGCGTGCGAGTCGTCGGCCGACCAAAACTCACGCCAGGGGCTTCTTTTTGCCTCATGGCCGATTCGTGCTGTGCCCATTCCTATTCACCGGAAAAGCACCTGCGCGAATCGGTTCCCAGACGACGCAGTTCGGCAATGTGCCGGAACGCGTGTCGCCGTTCCTTGGAGAGACGTGTCAGTCGTTCTCGATGAAGCCAAGGAGGGCGAGGTCGATGAGGTCGTTCAGCACGTTGTTCTCGTGGTTCTCGACGTAGGTGGTGCCGGACTTCTCCCAGTCGTTGGCCGAGGCGGCGGCGGCGGTGGCCATGCCCGCGGCACCAAGGAAACCTGCGATGGCGACGCCGGCGAGAATACGACGGATCATGATGCTTCCTCCATGGAAACGAAACGGGGAACTTCTGGAGACTCCAGCTGTTAGCCGTAATCGGCTGACTGCTCGTTGTCGCGAATAACAATGTCGTATCCGGGGCCGTCGATTCAACGCAGTCAGGCCAGGTTTCGGTCAAAGGCTCGTGGCGCTCCTTTGGGGATGAAGTCCCATTCGTCGCCGGTGATCCAATGCTTCCGGCAATGGTGTGCCGTGTGACTCTTTCGCCGTATTAACGAGATCCTTTTCACCGGATTTCATGTGCGGATTCTCGTTCGCCGTTCCATGGAGCGGCCCCGGCCGGCTGAGGAGAGCCGACCGGGGCCATCGGAAACCTTGACCGGCCGGAGCCCTGCGGGGCCCGGCCGGAGACGACCTCGTCAGGAGGAGCCCACCAGGCGATATCCGACGCCGCGCACGGTCTGGATGAGCCGGTCGTCGCTGTCGCCGAGACGGGCGCGCAGGCGCTTGACGTGCACCGCGATCGTGTTGGTCGAGGCGGTGCCGGTGGAGTTCCACACGTTGCGCATGATCTGCTCGCGGGTGACCGTGCGGTGCGCGTTGCGCATCAGATAGTGCAGCAGTTCGAACTCGCGCAGCGGGAGGTGGACGACCCGGCCGTCCACCTTGACCTGGTAGGCGTTGACGTCGAGCTCGACGTTGCCGACCACGAGCGTCCGGCGAGCCCCCGAGTCGCCGGCGATCGCGGCCTGCACGAGAGGCAGGAGCTCGGGCACCCGGTACGGCCGGGCCACGCAGGCGGTGGCCCCGGCGGAGAGGGCCTGGACGGCCTGCTCGGCGTGGCCCTCGCCCACCCCGAGCAGGACGGGCACCGCACGCGTCAGCCGTACGGCGCGGATGAACTCCACGGCGCCGATGACCGGCAGAGAGGCGCTGACGAGCACGACGTCAGGCTGCAGCGCCCCGGCCTGCAACAGGGCCTGGGCGCCGTCGCCGACGCCCATGACCTCCACCCCCTCGCGTTCGAGGATCACAGCGAGCTCCTCGACCAGGGTGGATTCCGGATCGGCGACCAGCAGCCTGGGCGCCGTCCGTGTTTCCCCGTCCACTTCGGGTGCCGTCTGCGGCTGGATCACCCGGATCCTCCAAGTAGGAATGTGTGGGGTTCGTGAGGACGGAAACCTCGGCCTCAGCCGAAACGGCCGGTGATGTAGTCCTCGGTTCGCTTGTCGCTCGGGTTGGTGAAGATGCGGCTGGTCTCGTCGAACTCCACCAGGCGGCCGTGCCGTACCCCGGCCGAGTCCACCTCGGCGGTGAAGAAGGCGGTGCGGTCGGAGACGCGGGCGGCCTGCTGCATGTTGTGCGTGACGATGACGATCGTGTAGTCACGCGACAGCTCCTGCATCAGGTCCTCGATCTTGGTGGTCGCGATCGGGTCCAGGGCCGAGCAGGGCTCGTCCATCAGGATCACGTCGGGCTTCACCGCGATCGCCCGGGCGATGCACAGACGCTGCTGCTGGCCGCCGGACAGGGACAGGGCGTTCTGCTTGATCTTGTCCTTGACCTCGTCCCACAGGGCGGCCTTGGTGAGCGCCTCCTCGACGATGTCGTCCATCTTCCCCTTCAGGCCGTTGACCCGGGGGCCGTAGGCGATGTTGTCGTAGATCGACTTGGGGAAGGGATTGGGCTTCTGGAAGACCATGCCGATCCGGCGGCGGACCTCGATCGGGTCGACGTGGTCGCCGTACAGGTCCTCGTCGTGGTAGAGGATCTTGCCGGCCGCGCGGGCGCCGGGAATGAGGTCGTTCATCCGGTTGAAGCAGCGCAGCACGGTGCTCTTGCCGCAACCCGACGGGCCGATCATGGCCGTGATCTCACGGTTGCCGATGGTCATGTCGACCCCCCGCACCGCCTCGTAGTCGCCGTAGAAGACGCTGAGACCGGAGACGGTGAAGACCGGGTCGAGGGCTTCGATGTTGCGGGGCACTTCGGGACCGCGCACGGTTACGTTCGGCACGGAAAGTCCAATCTGAGCCGTTCCGGTGGTCGTCGGCATGAGATTGCGGGGGTCGGTCATTGCGTTCCTCACCAGCGCTTCTGGTAGCGGTTACGGAGCCAGATGGCGACGGAGTTCATCAGCAGCAGGATCGCCAGCAGGACCACGATCGCCGCCGCGGCGAGGACGGCGAACTCCTCCTGGGGGCGGCTGATGAAGCTGTAGATCTGCAGCGGCAGCACGCTGAAGCTGCTCCAGACGCCCTCCGGGTTGAACCGGACCAGCGTCGCGGCGCCGAGCATCAGGAAGGGCGCGGCCTCGCCGATCGCACGGGAGAGGGCCAGGATCGAGCCGGTCGCGATGCCGGGGATCGAGGCCGGGAGCACCTGGCGGTAGATCGTCTGCCACTGGGTCGCCCCCAGCGCCAGCGAGCCCTCGCGGATCGACGGGGGCACCGCGCGGATGGCCTCCCTGGCGGAGATGATCACGATGGGCAGCACGAGCAGCGAGATGGTGATCGCGCCGGTCATGATGGTGAAGCCGAACGCCATCCAGCGGGCGATGATGCCCAGGCCGAGGATGCCGTAGACGATCGAGGGCACCGCGGCGAGGTTGGAGATGTTCAGCTCCAGCAGCCGGTTGTACCACTTGGTCTTGTCCGCGTACTCCTCGAGGTAGATCGCGGCCAGGATCCCGGTGGGCAGCGCCATGAGCGCGGTCAGACCGATGATCCACAGGGTGCCGAAGATGCCGGACTGGATGCCGGCGGTCTCCGGGCGGCGGATCGAGGGCTGGTTCTCCCACAGGGTGGAGTCGAGCCGGGGCCAGCCCTCCTCGACCACGTAGACGATCAGCAGGGTGAGGAAGACGAGCGCGATCGCCAGGCTGGCCAGCAGCGCGATGCGGAACAGGTGTTCCTTGAGCGGGCGTCCCCTGCTCGCGAGCTGTACGGCGGAGCGGGGTGTGGACAGGATGGCCATCAGTCGTAGACCTCGCGATACTTCTGGACCATGCGGGCGCTGACGTAGTTCATGGCGAAGGTCATGATGAACAGGAGCGAGCCGACCGCGAAGATGGTCTTGTAGGCGGTCGAGCCGACCGACGCGTCGCCGGAGCCCGCCTGGGCGATGAAGGCCGCCATGGTGGCCATCTCGTCACCCGGGTAGAGCGTGAACACGGACTTGAAGCCGCCCGCGATCGCGACGATCATCGTCTCGCCCGCGGCCCGGGAGATCGCCAGGATGATGGCGGCGACGATGCCGGAGAAGGCCGCCGGGACGACCACCCGCACCGAGGTCAGCATCTTGGAGGCGCCCAGCGCGTAGGAGCCCTCGCGCAGGCCGTTGGGGACCGCGGCCATCGAGTCCTCCGACAGCGACGCGACGATCGGGATGATCATCACACCGACCAGGAGGCCGGCGCTGAGGGCGTTCTTGGCCTCCAGTTCCAGGAACGGGAAGACGTCCTGCAGCACCGGGGTGACGAAGGTGAGGGCGAAGAAGCCGAAGACCACGGTGGGCACGCCCGCCAGGACCTCCAGCACCGGCTTGAAGATCTTGCGGATGCGCGGTGTGGCGTACTCCGACAGGTAGATCGCGGCGGCCAGGCCGAGCGGCACGGCGACCACGATCGCGATCAGGGTGATCTCGACGGTCGCCACGATGACCGGCCACACGCCGAACGCCGGCGGGTTGAACAGCGGTCCCCAGGTGGTGGAGCCGAAGAACTCACCGAAGCTGACCTCGCCGAAGAACTCGATCGTCGGCTCCAGCAGGGCCGCGACGATGCCGACCGTGGTGGCGATCGACACCATGGCGGCGAGCAGGAGAACCGCCTTGACGGCGAACTCTCCGTAACGCGGGCGCGACCGCGCCAGGGACCGGGAGGCCCCTGACGCGGTCTTGAGGTGCTGTGCCGACATCAGCCCTGGCTCTTCAGGGTCGTGATGTCAGCCTTGAGCTTGGCCTCCTGCTCGGAGTTGAGCGGGATGAACTTCGCGTCCTTGGCGATGGCGTTGATGTTGGTCGCGTAGTAGTCGAGGAAGGCCCCGACCTCGGGCCGCTTGGCCGCGGTGGCCGACACGTAGACGAACAGCGGGCGGGCGAGCGGGGTGTACTTGCCGCCCTGGGCCGCCTCGACGCTCGGGGCGGTGCAGCCGCTGCCGGAGTCGATCTCGACGGCCTTCAGCTTGTCGGCGTTCTCCTCGAAGTAGGTGAAGCCGAAGTAGCCCAGGCCGCCCTTGGCGCCCGCGACACCGGTGACGATGTCGTTGTCGTTCTCGGAGGGGCTGTAGTCCTTGCGGCTCGCGCCCTCCTCACCGTTGATCTCGTCGGTGAAGTAGTCGAAGGTGCCGGAGTCGGTGCCCGGGCCGTAGAGCTTGAGCTCCTCGGCGGGGAACTTGGCGTCGACGTCCTTCCAGGTCTTGACCTTGCCCTCGGCCGCCGGCTCCCACATCTTCTTGAGCTGGTCGGTGGTCAGGCAGGTGGCCCAGTCGTTCTCCTTGGGGACCACCACGGTCAGGGCGTCGGTGGCCACCGTGAGCTCGGTGAACTTGATGCCCTTGGCCTCGCAGGCCGCCTTCTCCTCGTCCTTGATCGGGCGGGAGGCGTCGGAGATGTCGGTCTCGCCGGCGCAGAACTTCTCGAAACCGCCACCGGTTCCGGAGGTCCCGACCGGGATCTTCACCTGCGCCTGCTCCTCGCCGAACAGCTCGGCCGCGGCCTGGGTGAGGGGGGCGACGGTGCTGGAGCCGTCCACCTTGATCTCGCCGCTCAGCTGACCGCCTTCGGACCCGGCGGAGGCGGCGGCAGAGGAGGTGCTTTCACTGCTGCCGGGCTTGGCGTCGCCGCCGCAGGCCGCCGCGAGCGAGACGACGAGCGCGGCCGTCGCAACCGCGCTGAGGCGGCGCTGTCCACTGGTCACGGTATGTTCCTTCTCCGTCGTGAGATCCGTTCTCGATGACCCCGATGCAATCGGGCCAAAGTGAACGGAAATGAAACAAGCCATGACCGGAGCCGGAAGAGTGGGCATGTTCGTGTGAATGCCGCGCCGAATGGCATGATCACCGCTGTCACATGCGGCTTCGCGTGTCTGGAACGTGACAGAGGGGGGTGCGGATCCCCCCTCCGGGGGGTCGCGCGGAACGTCCGGGACCCGGTCGCGGGGGAGAGGGGACCCCTGCGCCTCGCGGGCGGGTGCGCCGTTCACCCACCGGTCGCCGGACAGGGGGTCCTCCGTCGCTCGGCGGCGGGGCGGATGTTCACCCTCCGAGATCGGCGGACACGGGGCCGAGGACCTCACGTACCAGTTCGAGCTCCCGCAGCACCCGTCCGGCCGTCTCCGCCGCGGCCGTCAGGTCGCCGGTCTCCCCCTGGCGCTCCAGTTCCTCGCACAGGGCCGCCAGCGCCGTGGCGCCGAGGTTGGCGGCCGTGCCCCGCAGGGTGTGCGCGCGGCGTTCCACCTCCGTGGCGTCGCCGCGGCGGACGGCGTTCCTGATGCCGTCGGCGAGATCGGGGACGTGTTCCCGGAACGAGGTGATGATGCGGCCGACGATGGCGCGTTCCTCGTCCACGGCGTCCGGCCCGGCGAGTTCGTCCAGGCGGTCGCGGATGCCGGCCTCGCGTGAGGAGGTCGCGCCGGTGCCGGAGGTCGCGTCGGCACCGTGTCGCCGCGGCTCCGGTCTCCGCTGCGGTGCTTGCGCCTGTTCCGCTGCCGGCTCCGGTCTCCGCTGCGGCGTCCGCTCCTGCTCCGGTGCGGGCGGCGGCGTTCCCCCTCCCGGCCCGCGCGTCAGTTTCTCCAGGATCGCGTTCAGGTCGGGAGCGCGCACCGGTTTGGCGAGATAGTCGTTCATCCCGGCCTCGCGGCAGGCCTCCCGGTCCTGGTCCAGGACGCTGGCGGTCAGCGCGACGATGTACGGCTGCGCCGCCAGCGGCTCGTCGCGGATCTGCCGCGTCGCCTCCAGCCCGTCCATCACCGGCATGTGCATGTCCATGAGGATCACGTCGTACGGCGTCCGCCGTACCGCCTCGACCGCTTCCGCGCCGTTGGAGACCATGTCCACGCGGTGTCCGGACTTGGCCAGGGTGAGCTGGGCGACCCGCTGGTTGACCGGGTTGTCCTCGGCGAGGAGGATCCGCAGGACGCCGTGTCCGGCGGTCCGGTCCGGGACGTCCGACCGGCCGCGCCGGGGTGCCGGCGTCACCCGCCGGTCGTCCCCTCTCCGCGCCCGCTCCGGGCGGTCGTCCTCCCCTCCCCGCTCCGGCCGGGCGCCGTTCTCCCGGGGCCCGGACTCCTTGCCGGCCATCACCGTCGCCAGCTTCTCCCGCAGGACGGCGCTGCGGACCGGCTTGGTGAGCACGGCGTCGAACAGCGCGTCCCGGCCGGGTCCCAGGCGCCACTGCACGCTCGTCAGCAGCACGATGGGCATGTTCTGGCCCCCGGGCAGGCGGCGCAGGATGCCGGCGAGCTGCTCGCCGTCCATCTCCGGCATGTGCATGTCCAGGATGGCCACGTCGTAGGTGTTGCCGGAGGCGACCAGCTCGACGGCCCTGACCGGCGCGCCGACGTCGACGCACGTCATCCCCCAGCCGGTGAGCTGCAGGCCGAGGACGCGCCGGTTGGTGGCGTTGTCGTCGACGATCAGCGCGGACCTGCCGGTGAGCGCCACCGTGGCGGTCTCGGCCGCGGGCCGGGGAAGCTCGCAGGTGTCGCAGCCCTCCAGCACCGCGGTCATCGTGAAGGTGGACCCGGCGCCGACCTCGCTGGCGACCTCCAGGTCACCGCCCATGGCGCGGGCGAGCCTTCGGCTGATCGCCAGGCCGAGGCCGGTGCCGCCGTACAGCCGGGTGGTGGAGGAGTCCACCTGGCTGAACGAGCGGAACAGCCGGTCCATGCGGTCGGCGGGGATGCCGATCCCGGTGTCCCTGACGGCCACCTGGAGGCGGACGGGGCCGTCCTGGCGGTCGGACAGCGGGCGGGCGCTCATGGTCGCCACGACCTCGCCCTCCGCGGTGAACTTCACGGCGTTGCTGAGCAGGTTCACCAGCACCTGCCGGAGCCGGGTGACGTCGCCGCGCAACACCTCCGGGCTGCCCGGCTCGAAGTCCCCGACGAGTTCGAGCCCCTTGTCGGCGGCGCCGATGGCCACCAGGGAGAGCGCGCTCTCCAGGCACTCCCTGATGTTGAACGGCCGGTGGTCCAGCTCCAGCTCGCCGGCTTCGATCTTGGAGAAGTCCAGGATGTCGTTGATGATGACGAGCAGCGCCTCGCCGCTGTCGCGGACGGTCTCGGCGAGCTCGCGCTGATCGGTGTCCAGGCAGGTGTCCAGGAGCAGGTCGGTCATCCCGATGACGGCGTTCATGGGGGTGCGGATCTCGTGGCTCATGGTCGCCAGGAAGGCCGACTTGGCCGCGTTCGCGGCCATGGCCTCGTCCCTGGCCCGCGCGATGGTCTGCACCGAGACCTCCACCGCCCTGGCCATGGTGACCACTTCCTTCGGCCCCGCCACCGGGGCGGGGGGCGTGAGGTCGCCGGAGGTGACCCGGGCGGCGTCGGCCGCCACCTGCTGCAGGGGGACGGTCACCTTGCGGGTGGCCCACCACGCGCCCGCGGCGACCGTCAGAGCCGCCAGCAGGGACCCCCACAGGATGAAGTCGCGGGTGTCGGCGGCGTTCTCGTCGCTGCTGCGCTGGCGCGACTCCAGCAGGCGCTCCTCCTCCCTGATCATCCCCGTCAGCAGGGCCTCCGCCTCGGCCATGCTCCGGGCTCCGCGGTCGGTCAGGACGACCTTCCTGGCCTGCTCCAGCCCCTGGTCGCGGCGGAGCCAGATCGTCTCGGCCAGTTCGGCGAGCTTGTCGTCGACGGGCTCCTCCAGCCGGGTGACGGCCTCCTGCTGGCGGGGGTTGTCGGCGGTCATCCGGCGCAGCTCGTCGATGGCGCTGTCGATGGCGGGCAGGGCGCGTCTGTAGGGGGCGAGATAGCGCTCCTCCCCGGTGAGGACGAAGCCGCGCTGGCTGCGCTCGGTGTCCTTGAGCAGGCTGTTCAGGTCTTTGGTGAGGTTGATGACCTGGTAGGAGTGCTCGACGGCGGCGCGTTCCTGCAGCAGGACGCCGATGCGCAGGAAGGCGCTGGCACCGATCAGGGTGAGCGCGCCGAAGGCGATCGCGTAGCCGAGGGCGAGCAGCCGGCTCACGGTCCACTGCGGGGCGAAGCGCCCGAGGCGGGAACCGAGTGTCCGGCGCGCGGACGACGCTGGAGCCTGACGTCTCGTCATTCCTGCGTCTTTCCCCAACTAGGGGGACTTTTGTGAAGTTTATAGATGTATGTCCATTTTTTACGCTAGCCCGGCGCGTACGGAGCCCGCGAGCGGGCCCTCAGGCGGCCCCTCGGATGGGCCCCTCGGATGGGCCCCTCAGACGGGCAGGGTCAGCGGGCCGTCGCCGAGCCGCTTGAGGGCCTCGGTGTGCAGGGCGCCGTTGCTGCAGATCAGGCTGCCCCCGTCGAGCCCCGGCACGCCGGACAGGTCGGTCCAGATGCCGCCGGCCTCCTCGACGATCACGGTCAGGGCCGCGATGTCCCAGGGGGAGAGCTCGGGCTCGGCCGACAGGTCCACCGAGCCCTCGGCCACCATCATGTGGGACCAGAAGTCGCCGTAGGCGCGGCTGCGCCAGACGGCCCGGTTCAGGTCGAGGAAGCTGTCGAGCTTTCCGGCCTCCTCCCAGCCGCCGAGGCTGGAGTAGGAGAAGGAGGCGTCCTCCAGGCGGGTGACGGAGGAGACCTGGCAGCGGGTGGCCTTGGACAGGCTCCTGCCGGTCCAGGCGCCGGTTGCGCGGGCGGCCCACCAGCGGCGGCCCAGTGCCGGGGCGGAGACCAGGCCGACGACGACGCGGCCGCGGTCCATCAGCGCGATGAGGGTGGCCCACACCGGGACGCCGCGCACGTAGTTCTTGGTGCCGTCGATCGGGTCGATGATCCACGAACGCGCGCCGTAGCCGGTCTCGCCGAACTCCTCGCCGATGACGGCGTCGCGGGGCCGGGCGCGGCGGAGGGTCCCGCGGATCGACTCCTCCACGGCCCGGTCGGCGTCGCTGACCGGGGTGAGGTCGGGTTTGGTCTCGACGCGCAGGTCCACCGCCTTGAACCGGCGCATGGTCAGATCGTCGGCGGCGTCGGCCATGACGTGCGCGAGGCGGAGGTCGTCGTTGTAACCGGTCACGGGGGGAAACGCTATCGCGTCAGCGGCCGGTCATAGGAGAGCGATGGGCAAACCGCGGGGATCGCGTCCCGGCCGCAGGCCGGCCGGGAATGACCGCGATCACCGTTGGAAGCTGTGTTACTGGCGAGTAGCATCTGGGGCATGACCTTTGACGTGGGTGCTTTCATGCTGCAGAGCGTGCCGTTCGCGCGGACGCTGGACATCTCCTTCGAGAAGGTGGAGCCGGGCTTCGCGGTCTGCCGCATGCCCGACCGCGCCGACCTGCACAACCACGTGGGCGGCCCGCACGCCGGAGCGCTGTTCACCCTGGCCGAGTCCGCCTCGGGCGCGGCGATGCTGGCGACCTTCGGCGACCAGCTGTCGCGGGCGACCCCGCTGGCCGCGAACGCGGCGATCCGCTATGTGAAGCTCGCGATGGGGGAGGTCGTCGCCGAGGCCCGCCTGCAGGCGTCGCGTGAGGAGGTCGTGGCCACGCTGGACGCCGGCGGGCGCCCCGAGTTCGACGTCGCCGTCGACATCAAGACCGCCGACGGCACGCCGGTGTCGCAGATGACCGTCGCCTGGACTCTGCGCCCCAACCGGTAGGGGACGGTCAGGAAGCCGCGGGGCGGTCCTCGTCGGGGGCGCCCTCGCGGCTGGCGAGCAGGCGCCGCAGGGAGGCCAGGCGGGCCGGGTCGGCGTGGCCGGCGGCGGCCCAGGCGTCCAGCGCGCACTCCTCGCCCAGATGGGTGCAGCCCTTCGGGCACTCGACCGTGCCCTCGACCAGGTCGGGGAAGCCGGCCAGGACGGTCTCGACCGAGACGTGGGCCAGGCCGAAGCTGCGCACGCCCGGGGTGTCGATGATCCAGCCGCCCTCGGGCAACTCCAGGGCGATGGCGGAGGTGGAGGTGTGGCGTCCCCGGCCGGTGACCGCGTTGACGTGCGAGACGGCCCGGTTGGCGTCCGGGACCAGCGCGTTGACCAGGGTCGACTTGCCCACCCCCGAGTGCCCGACCAGGACGCTGATCCGGCCCTTCAGCCGCTGCCTCAGCTCCTCCAGGTCGCCGCCCTTGCGGATCACGACGTACGGCACGCCGAGGGGGGCGTAGAGCGCGACCAGCTCCTCCGGTGAGGCCAGGTCGGACTTGGTCAGGCACAGCAGCGGCTCGATGTCGGCGTCGAAGGCCGCGACGAGCATCCGGTCGATCATACGGGGCCGGGGCGGCGGGTCGGCCAGGGCCGTGACGATCACCAGCTGGTCGGCGTTGGCGACCACCGGGCGCTCGATGCCGTCGGTGTCGTCGGTGTCGTCGGCGGAGCGGCGCAGCATCGAGACCCGGGGCTCCACGCGTACGACCCGGGCCAGCGTGTCGGGCCTGCCGGAGACGTCGCCCACCAGGGCCACCCGGTCGCCGACCACGATCCCCTTGCGGCCCAGCTCCCGCGCCTTCATCGCGACGACGACGCGGCGGCCCGCCGCACGGTCCTTCCTGCGGCGCCCCCTCTCCTCCCCGGCGCCGACCAGGCAGGTGTAGCGGCCGCGGTCGACGGTCACGACGAAGCCCTCGACGGCCTCCTCGTGCGCCGGACGGATGCGGGTCCGCGGCCGGGAACCCTTCCCCGGCCGGATCCTGACGTCGTCCTCGTCGTACTCCCGCTTCCTCAGCGGTCTCCTCCCAACATCCGCGCCCACATCGAGGCGAACTCCGGCAGGGTCTTACCCGTGGTGGCGATGTCCTCCACCTCGACGCCGGGCACGGCCAGGCCGATCACCGCGCCGGCCGTGGCCATGCGGTGGTCGGCGTAGGAGTGGAACACCCCGCCGGTGAGCGGCCGCGGGCGGATCTCCAGGCCGTCCTCGGTCTCGTTCGCGTCGCCGCCGAGGCCGTTGATCTCGTTGACCAGCGCGGCCAGCCGGTCGGTCTCGTGCCCCCGGATGTGGGCGACACCGCTGATCCGGCTGGGGGAGTCGGCCAGGGCGGCCAGGGCGGCGATGGTCGGGGTCAGCTCGGCGACGTCGCGCAGGTCGGCCTCGATGCCGGAGATCCGGCCGGTGCCGGTGACCGACAGCCCCTCGGGCGTGCGCTCCACGGAGGCGCCCATGGCGGACAGCAGCTCCCGGAGCTGGTCGCCGGGCTGGGTGGTCTCGGCCGGCCAGCCGGGGATGACGACCGTGCCGCCGGTGACCATGGCGGCAGACAGGAACGGCGCCGCGTTGGACAGGTCGGGCTCCACGGTGAAGTCCCCGGCCCGGATGGGGCCCGGCTCGACCCGCCAGACGTCGCGCTCGGAGTCGTCGACCCGGACGCCGAACTCGCGGAGCATCTGGACGGTCATCCGGATGTGCGGCTGCGACGGCACGGGCGGGCCGTCGTGCCGGACCGTCACGCCCTTGGGGAAGCGGGCGGCGGTCAGCAGCAGGCCCGACAGGAACTGGGAGGAGCCGGAGGCGTCGAGTGTGACCTCTCCTCCGGCGATCGGGCCGCGGACGGTGAAGGGCAGCGCCTCGCCCGTCACCTCGGCGCCCAGCGCGCGCAGGGCCCGCAGGATCACGCCCATCGGGCGCTTGCGCGCGTGCGGGTCGCCGTCGAAGGACACCTCGCCGTCGGCCAGGGCGGCCATCGGGGGCACGAAGCGCATGACCGTGCCGGCCAGCCCGACGTCGATGTGCGCCCCGGCGGCGACCGGCCCGGGGGTGATCGTCCAGTCGACGCTGGAGGCGCTCTCGCCGGAGGGGGTCATCGTGGCGCCGAGGGCGCGCAGGGCGTCGGCCATCAGGTCGGAGTCGCGGCTGCGCAGCGCCAGCCGTACCGTGCCGGGACCGTCGGCCAGTGCGGCCAGCAGCAGCGCGCGGTTGGTCACGGACTTCGAGCCCGGCAGGGGGACGGTCGCGCGCACGGGATCGGTCGCGGTAGGGGCGGGCCACAGCGGAGCGGACATGCCCGAAGCCTATCGAGACCGTCTCGCCGTACGGGAAGCGCCCGACCGGGATGTGGACGGGCCGTCCGGGATGAGAGACGACATCCGTATTCGGAGGTGGCAGAGTGGGGACATGTGCGGAAGATACGCGTCTGCGCGCGCCAAGCAGGAGCTGATCGAGGAGTTCGAGGTCGAGCTCGACGGAGCCCCTGACGAGGATCTCGGGCCCGACTACAACGTCGCGCCGACCAAGCGGGTCTACGCGGTGCTCAGCAGGGTGCCGAAGATGGAGCCGAAGACGCCGGAGACGGGGGCGAGGCCGGTGCGCCAGCTCCGCGTCATGCGGTGGGGGCTGGTTCCCGGCTGGGCGAAGGACCCCTCGATCGGGTCCAGGATGATCAATGCGCGGGTGGAGACCGTGGCGGAGAAGCCCTCCTTCCGCAAGGCGTTCGCCGAGCGCAGGTGCCTGCTGCCGGCCGACGGCTACTACGAGTGGGCCGTGCAGGAGGAGACCGGGGCGAAGGGCAGGCCGAAGAAGCAGCCCTACTTCATCCACCCGGCCGACGGCGGGGGCATGGCCATGGCGGGGCTGTACGAGTTCTGGCGTGACAAGGGCCGGCCCGAGGAGGACCCGCTGGCCTGGCTGGTGACCTGCACGATCATCACGACCTCCGCCGTCGACGAGGCGGGCAAGGTCCACGACCGCATGCCGATGCTGATCGAGCGCGACCGGTGGGCCGACTGGCTCGACCCCGGCGTCGCCGACGCCCGGGAGTTCCTGGTCCCGGCCGGCTCGACCGGCCTGACCCTGCGCCCCGTCTCCACGGCGGTGAACTCGGTGCGCAACAACGGACCGGAGCTCATCGCGCCGGTGACGGCGGGGGCGGGCGAGGACCGGCCGCTCTTCTAAAAAGACTCGAAAATCCGTGTAAAAACCACGCAGAGCGGGCATCCGCTGAGGAAAGCGGAACCTCTTCCGGGAGGTCACGCCACAAAAGCTCGCTCTTTCCATGCCCGACGGGACGTCCGGGGAGTCCCGCCGAAGGCCCCCCACATCGTCCCGGAGGTGCGGATCCGTGAACGACGCGACCGCGCGTATGCGCCTGGAGAGCATTCTGGCCGAGCTCGACCGGTCCATCGGGGTCCTGAGCGGCGGCCCCGTGGCCGAGCGGGAAAGGTCGGCGGCCGACGCGGGATCCGACCTGACCGACGCCGACCGCAACCGGGCCATGCTCGATGTGGCCGTCCAGCACCGCCGGTCGGTGGTCGAGGCGCTCAAGCGGATCGACGAGGGACAGTACGGCCTGTGCGTCGACTGCGGCAGACCCGTCCCCGAGGGCAGGCTGGAGGCGCGGCCCGAGGCCGCCCGGTGCGTGGAGTGCCAGTCGCGAAGGGAGCGGCGCCGCTGACCCTCCGGCCGGAGGCTACGGCCGCCGGGCGCTGGCGACCAGGTGGATGCCCACGGTGTCGTCGTCGTCGGGATGGGCCTCCAGCTCGGTGCGGACCAGCCAGTTCAGCGCGCGGGGATCCGAGGCGAGCACGTGGTCGACCGTCGAGGGGGACAGCACGGTGCGGGGCCGTACCCACTCGACCTCCAGGCCGGCGTCGGTGAGCAGCTCGCGGAGCTGACCGCAGCTGAAGCAGCGCGTGATGCTGCCGTCGGGCCACGGCACGAGCATGACCTCGCCGGTGGTCTGGCGCAGATGCGCCCAGTAGTTCTGCTCGGCCAGGATCGCCATGCCCAGCACCAGCGAGTCGACGCAGATCAGCGCCCGCCCGCCGGGACGCAGCACCCGGGTGATGTCGGCGACCACGGACTCGGCCATGAGCTCCAGCGACATGGACCGGTCCTCGGCCATCACGGCGTCCACGCTGCCGTCGGGCAGGAAACGCAGGTCGTCGGCGCGGACCCGGCGGGTCTTGCCGGCGTCGCGCAGCGGGGACTGACCGGTGTCGCGCAGCGGGGACTGACCGTCCTCCACCGTCTTGCGGAAGTCGATCATCTCGATCACCCGGTGCCCGCCGCGCGCCGCCTGCGCCGACCACCGTCCGTGGCCGCGCGAGAGGTCCAGGATGGTGGACGGTTCGGAGGGAAGCCATCGGCTCAGCTGCTCGGCGGCGACCGCCCGGTAAAAGGTCCAGTACGGCCCGAGCGTTCCTGAGCCGTTCAGCTCTTCGGCCGGGATGGGCAGCACAAGCGGCTCCTGGCGTCGGGTTTCCGGTGGTCTGTTGCTACCTGCCGGTACATATCTTTTTCCCCGTACCGGCCTGCTCGTCACCTTCTATCTTGTGGGAACAGACAGCCGGTCGCGGGTGTTGCCAACGGACAGCGAACGATCCTTCCAGGAGGTTGGCAAGCGAATGCTCGCGTTAGTCGAACCCGTCGCCCACCCCGGTGATCGGTCCCTGCCCGCCGAGCGGGTATCCTCCGCTCTGTACGGTGTCCCGCGTCAGCAGGACTCCGGAGATCCTAAGGGGGTGGGTCCGGTTCCTGCGACAGATGCAGAGACTCTGGAGCAGAGGAGTGCACGGTTCGAGCGGGACGTCATGCCCTATCTCGAGCAGCTCTACTCCGCCGCGCTCCGGATGACCCGGAACCCCGCGGATGCCGAAGACCTTCTCCAGGAGACCTTCGCCAAGGCGTTCGCGTCCTTCCACCAGTTCCAGGAAGGCACGAACCTCAAGGCCTGGCTCTACCGCATCCTCACCAACACCTTCATCAACAGCTACCGCAAGAAGCAGCGGGAGCCCAAGCAGGCCGGCACCGAGGAGATCGAGGACTGGCAGCTCGCCAGGGCCGAGTCGCACACCTCGGGCGGCCTGAAGTCGGCGGAGATCGAGGCGCTCGAACACCTCCCCGACAGCGACGTCAAGGAGGCGCTCGCCGCGCTTCCCGAGGAGTTCCGCATCGCGGTCTATCTCGCCGACGTCGAGGGCTTCCCCTACAAGGAGATCGCGGAGATCATGGGAACCCCCATCGGGACCGTGATGTCGCGGCTCCACCGCGGTAGGCGGCAGCTGCGCACGCAGCTGGAGGACTACGCCCGCGAGCGTGGTCTGACCCCCGCGGAGGGTGCCAAGTGAACGGGCGAGCCGACATGCACCGCGAGCCCGCGACGACGGGTTCCGCGCTCCTGGGCGAGGTGATCGTATGAGCTGTGGAGATCCGCACGACACGGACTGCCGTGAGGTCCTGGACAAGGTCTACGCCTACCTCGACGGCGAGCTTGACCAGGACAACTCCGTCGACGTCCGGCACCACCTGGACGAGTGCAGCCCCTGCCTGAAGGAGTACGGCCTGGAGCAGGTCGTCAAGCAGCTGGTGGCCAAGCACTGCGGATGCGACCCCGTCCCCGACGATCTGCGCGCGAAGGTCCTGCGGCGCATCGAGCAGGTCCGGGGCGAGCTGGCGACCTGAGCTTCCGGGACCTTCTAGGATCTCCCGTAAGGCGATGCCATACGAACGGGGGGTCGGCATGCGGGTGCTCGTCACCGGAGGAGCCGGATTCATCGGGTCCAACCTGGTGGACCGGTTGCTGGAGGACGGTCACGAGGTGACGGTCGTGGACGACCTGTCCTCCGGAGACCGGGCGAACCTCGCCCGCGCCGAGGACAGCCCGCGCTTCACCCTGCAGGTGATGGACATCCGCGACCCCGCGCTGGCCGAGCTGGCGGCCGACTGGCGGCCGGAGGTCGTCTGCCACCTCGCCGCGCAGATCAGCGTGCGCAAGAGCGTGGCCGACCCGGTCCACGACGCCCGGCTCAACGTGGAGGGCACCGCCTCGGTGCTGACCGCCGCCCAGCGCGGCGGCACGCGCAAGGTCGTCTTCGCCTCCTCCGTCGCGGTGTACGGCAGGCCCGCGGTCATCCCGGTCCCCGGGGACGCGGCCACCGACCCGCGCTCGCCGTACGCGGCCTCGAAGCTGAGCGGGGAGACCTATCTGGCGACCTTCAAGGCGCTGTACGGCATCGACTACACCACGCTCGTGCTCTCCAACGTCTACGGCCCGCGCCAGTCTCCCGACGGCGAGGCCGGGGTGGTGGCGATCTTCACCGACGGGCTGCTCAACGGCACGCCCACCGTGGTGTACGGCGAGGGCGCCCAGACCCGCGACTACGTGTTCGTCGAGGACGTGGTGGACGGCTTCGTCCGCGCCTGCGGGGAGGCGGGCGGCGGCGGCCGGTTCAACCTGGGCACCGGGGTGGAGACGACCGACCGGCAGCTGCACGCCCTCGTCGCCGAGGCGGCCGGGGCGCCCGACCGGCCCGGCACCGCCCCGGCCCGTCTGGGGGACCTGCCGGCGATGGCCGTCGACCCGGCTCCCGCGTTCGAGGCGCTGGGCTGGCGGCCGCGCACCGAGCTGGCCACCGGGCTGAAGGCCACCGTCGAGTGGGCGAGGGCGCGTTCCGCCACCCGATAGCCACACTCATCGTGCTTGTATGGTTACGCTTTGCTTGCGATTATCATTCTGTCCTCCCGGGTGGGCCGCGTTTCTGTAGCCTGAGTTGCGACATCACCGTGGAGGCAGCGCATGTCGCAGGAAACGGTCGACCGGGAGCACTCGGGGATCTTCTGGACATGAGCACGCGCCCTTAGGACCCCTAGGTGGCCGTATTGCGTGGACTGCCATGGCCTGCCAAGGCTTACCTCGTCGTCGTCATCGGAGCCGCTGCCGGGCTGTTCGGGCACAGCGTGGCAGGCGGTCGCCTCGCACCGCTCGACTGGCCCACGCTGCTGGTGCTGGCCCTGCTGTTCCTGGTGTGCGAGTCGATGCCGACGCTGCTCAGCGTCAAGCGGGCCGCGGTGTCGGTCAGCTTCTCGGCGGCGCTGGCCGCGGTGGTGCTCGTCGGGCCGGAGGGCGCGGCACTGGTCGGCATGACGGCGGCGCTCAGCGTGCACCCGGGACTTCCGCCGGTCAAGCGGCTGTTCAACGGCGCCCAGTTCGCCGTCTGCGGCTACGTCGCCGGCATGGTCTACCAGCATCTGGGCGGTAAGACCGACGTCCCGGACATCGCCGGGTTCAACGACCTGATCCTGCCCTACGCCGGGGCGGCGGCGGTGTTCGTGCCGCTGAACTTCATCCTGATCGCGTTCATCCTGATCCTGAGCGGCCAGGCCGACCAGGTGCCGCTGCGCGGGCTGGCCCAGTTCCTGGTCTCCTATCTCGGATACGCCACGTTCGGGCTGCTGATCGCCGGGCTCTGGGCGACGGTCAACTCGATCTCCGCGGTGCTGGTGCTGATCCCGCTGTTCGTGGCCCGCTGGGGCTTCGGCCAGTACCTCGCCCAGCAGCGCTCCTACGACGCCACGATCGCCGCGCTCTGCCAGGCTGTGGAGACCAAGGACTACTACACCCGCGGCCACTGCACGCGTGTCTCCCTGGCCTCCGGCATGATCGCCGAGGAGATCGGGATGGGCCCGGAGCGGCTGCGGGCGATCCGCTACGCGGGCATGCTGCACGACGTCGGCAAGCTGGGCGTGCCGACGAAGGTGCTGCAGAAGGAGGGACCGCTGACCGAGGAGGAGTTCGCGGCCATCCAGCTCCACCCGATGCGCGGGCTGGAGATCGTGCGCGGCATCGACTTCCTCGACGAGGCCTTCGCCGGGATCATGCACCACCACGAGCGGCAGGACGGCAAGGGCTACCCGATGGGGCTGGCCGGCGACGAGATCCCGGAGTTCGCGCGGATCATCGCGGTGGCCGACGCCTTCGACGCGATGACCTCCGACCGCTCCTACCGCAACGCCCGCTCGGTCGAGATCGCCACCGCCGAGCTGCGCAAGGGCGCGGGCACCCAGTTCGACCCGGTCATGGTCGGCGCCTTCGTCAAGGCCCTCGACCGCGACGGCTGGCAGCCCACCCGCAAGGTCACCCCACCCCCGGAGGACGCCGCGGAGACCACCACCAAGGACCATGACGACCCGACCATGCCCATCCAGGTGGTGTCGGAGCGGTGAGCCGCCGAGCGAGCGCAGCGAGTGAGAAGGCGAACGCGACCCGGGAGCGCGGAGCGGTGAGCCGCCGAGCGAGCGCAGCGAGTGAGAAGGCGACCGGGAGCGCGGAGCGGTGAGCAGCACCGTCGTTCCGACCACGCGTGCCTTTCAGCGGCTGGACTCCGGGCAGCTCCTGCTCATCTCCGTGGCGGGGCTGCTGGCGGTGGCCGGGGTGGTGCACACCGCGGCGGTGGGGCTGGTCCAGCCGGAGTTCGCGATCGGGTTCGGCGCGCTGATCGCCGCAGGGGAACTGGCCAGGCTCACCATGCCGGGCAACCGGGAGGTGGCCCCCATCGGGGCGGCCGCCGCGCTGGGCTACACGTTGCTGCTCGACGTGGGCACCACCGAGGCCCTGCACTCGCCGCTGCAGGTCGTCGCCGTGATGGCGGTCGGGATGGCCGCCGGGGTGCTGCCGCACCTGGCGGTCGGGCGCCCGCCCCAGCTCGACGCGATGGCCCGGCGGCTGCTGACCGGCGCCCTGCTGGCCTTCGCCTACCGGCCGCTGGCCGACTCGCTGCACGGGATGACCCGGGGACCCGACGGGAGCTGGACGTCGGTGCTGGGCGTGATGGCCCTGCTGGTCATGGTGACGTTGACGCTGGACGTGCTGCTGGCCGCGGTGCTGCGGGCCGAGCAGGTGCGCGCCGCCTTCGGTGTGGCGCTGCGCGACGAGGTGCGGATGGCGGCTCCGCTGGGGGTGGCGGTGGGGTCCTCGGGCATCCTGCTGGCCCTGGCCTCGCACAGCATGGACATGGCGGCGCTGCTGGTCTTCGCGGCCCCGCTGCTGGTCACGCAGGTCGCCTTCCGTAAATACGCCGGGATCCGGGCCACCTACCTGCAGACGGTCCGGGCGCTGTCGCAGGTCACCGAGGTCGCCGGCTACGTCGAGCCCGGCCACTCGCGCCGGGTGAGCCGTCTGTCGGTCGCGGTGGGCCGGGAGCTGGGGATGGCCGAGCCGGAGCTGCTGGAGCTGGAGTACGCCGCGCTCATGCACGACATCGGGCAGCTCTCGCTGCGCGATCCGATCCCGGGGGGCGCGACCGTGCTCGTCGACTCCGCGCAGGCGCGGCGCATCGCCGAGCTGGGCGCGGAGGTCATCCGGCAGACGGGGGTGCTGGACCGGGTGGCGGAGATCGTGCGCCGCCAGTGCGACCCGTGCATCGAGATGCCGCCGCTGCCCAGCCGCATCATCAAGGCCGTCAACGCCTACGACGACCTGGTCGGCGCCTCCACCGACCGCGACCGGGCGGGGGCCTCGATGGAGCGGCTCCGGGGCGGGATCGGCGCCGAGTACGATCCGGACGTCGTGGAGGCGCTGGCCCGCGTCGTCGACCGTCTCGCGCGTTACTGATCCGGTGCTGGTTGTGGGGTTCCTACAGATCGTGTCGCCGCGATCGGTGGTTTAGGGCGAAAGGCTGCGCCGAGACCCCGGTCATATGGTGGAGCGGTCGAAAGGGGTCCACGACGTGTTCGAGTCCGTTCTGGTCGCAAACCGCGGCGAAATCGCCCGGCGAATCATCCGTACGGTCCAGCGCATGGGGCTGCGGGCCGTGGCGGTGTACTCCGAGGCCGACGCCGATCTGCCCTTCGTGAAGGAGGCCGACGAGGCGATCCTGTTGGGTCCCGCCAATCCGGCGCAGAGCTACCTCGACGCCGGGAAGGTCCTCGAGGCGGCCCGCGCGTCGGGCGCGCAGGCGGTGCACCCGGGCTACGGCTTCTTCTCCGAGAACGCGGAGTTCGCCCGCGCGGTGATCGGAGCCGGGCTCGTCTGGATCGGCCCCTCGCCCGAGTCGATCGAGCAGATGGGCGACAAGATCAATGCCCGGAACCTGATGGAGGCCGCGGGCGTGCCCGTCGCCGCGGGCACCCGGGAGCCGGTCACCGACGTGGAGAAGGCCGCGGCGGCCGCCGCCGAGATCGGGTACCCGGTCATGGTGAAGACGGCCGGCGGTGGCGGCGGCATCGGCATGGGCGTCGCCCACGACGAGGCCGGGCTGGCCAAGGCGTTCGAGACCGCCGCGCGGGCCGCGGCGCGCTTCGGCGGGACCGGTGAGGGGCCCGCGATCCTGCTCGAGCGCTACATCGAGCGCGCCCGCCACGTCGAGGTGCAGATCCTCGGCCTCGCGGACGGCACGGTCGTCGCGCTGGGCGAGCGCGACTGCTCGGTGCAGCGCCGCCACCAGAAGGTCGTGGAGGAGACGCCCTCGCCCGGCATCACGCCGGAGCTGCGCGAGCGCATGCTGGCGGCGGCCGTACGGGCGGGTGAGGCCGTGGGATACCGCGGAGCGGGGACCGTGGAGTGCCTGGTCGACGCCGACAACCAGGACTTCGTCTTCCTGGAGATGAACACCCGCCTCCAGGTCGAGCACCCGGTGACCGAGCTGGTGACCGGTGTCGACCTGGTGGAGCAGCAGCTGCGCATCGCCGCCGGGGAGAAGACCGACGTCGCGGCGGCCGCGAACGGCCACGCGATCGAGTTCCGTGTCTACGCCGAGGACCCCAAGCGCTTCTTCCCCGGTCCCGGGAAGATCGACGTGTGGAGCGAGCCGTCCGGCGAGGGCGTCCGGGTCGACTCCGGCTACGCCGAGGGCACCGTGGTCACGCCGTTCTACGACCCGCTCATGGCCAAGCTGTGCGTGTTCGGGCAGACTCGGGCCGAGGCGCTCGACCGCGCCCGCGAGGCGGTGGCCGCGTTCCGGATCGAGGGGCCCAAGAACAACCTGCCGTTCTGTGCGGAGCTGCTGGAGAACCCGGAGTTCGCGACCGGCGACTACGACACGGGACTGGTGACCCGCATGCGGGCCTGACCAGGCGGGTTTGGCAGGTTGGACGTTGGGACGAGTTGGACGGCCGGGCCGCGGGCCCGGCCGGGTGTGACATTGGCAGGCGAATGACGATGGGAGTTCCCGGTGGCTGAAGTACGCGCGGAGATGGTGGCGAACGTGTGGAAGGTCCTCGTCTCCGAGGGCGACACCGTCGAGGACGGCGACACGCTGGTCATCCTCGAGTCGATGAAGATGGAGATCCCGGTCATCACCGAGGACGACGGCGTGGTGGTCCAGCTCAAGGTCGCCGAGGGCGACGTCGTCCAGGAGGGCGACCTGATCGCCGTCATCGAGTAGCCGCCCGCCGTACCGCGGCGCCGGCCACCGCCGTCCGGGGTGCCCGCCGTACCGGCGCCGTCGAAGGGGTGCCGGTACGGCTGGGAGAACCGGGTGGACGCGGCCGATGGGGTCGGCGGGTGCGTCGAACTGAGCGGGCGGGCCGATGGGGTCGGCGGATGAGCCGGTCCGGGTGGACCCGGCCGATGGAGGCCGATGCGGTCAGCGGGCGTGTCGATCCGGGTGGACGCGGCCGGTGGGTCAGCGGGCGAGTCTGGCGAGGAAGCGGTCGCGGTCGACGATCATGCGTTCGATCGTGCCGGTTCCGACGAGCGTGTTCTCGTCGCGGGCGGTGAAGGCGAAGACCAGGCGGCGGCCGTCGACCTCGGTGAGCTCGGCGGCGATCTCGACGTGGGTGCCGACGGGGCTGGCGGCCAGGTGCTCCAGGGTGACCCTGGTGCCCACGGACGTCCGGCCCGGGTCCAGTTCCCCGGAGACCGCCTGGACGGTCGCCTGTTCGGCGAGGGCCAGCAGGCGGGGAGTGGCCAGCACGGGGACGTCCCCGCTGCCGACCTTCACCGCGGTGTCCTCCCTCTCGACCATGATGAGGAGCGTGGCGCGCAGACCCGGAGCGAGCGTCATGCGCGTCAGCATAGGGTCTGCTTCTGTGACGTCCTACTGCGACCACTGCGGGAACCCGGCCGGCGAAGGCGATCACGGGGCCTGCCGCACCGCCAGGGAGATGGAACCGCCGCGCTACTGCGCCCGCTGCCGCCGCCGGATGGTGGTGCAGGTGACACCGGCGGGATGGTCGGCGACGTGCGTGGAGCACGGTGTGCGTACCGGTTGACCCAAGAGGCGGGAGTGAGTGATCGGGTTCGGTGATAATGGAGTTCGTACGGCAAGCTATACAAAAACGTCCATAGCTCCAGATTTTGTGTCATGCTGCCGCTCGTCCCCAGTTTGCAGATCGGGCGGCACGCAGAGCTTCGTTATGTCGCCGTGACAGCGTCGCGATACAAATCCGCTTTGTTGGAGAACCCTGGGGTGGAAGTGGAGAGGGTTACGGGGGAGTCATGGTGGCCCAAGGCACGATGCTGGCCGGGCGGTATCGCTTAGATACCCGCATCGGCGCAGGCGGCATGGGCGAGGTTTGGCGCGGTGAGGACATCGTGTTGGCCCGCACCGTCGCCGTCAAGGTGCTGCTCCCGGGACGGATGGAGGACCCGGGTTTCCTGGTCCGATTCCAGGGCGAGGCCCGGGCGATGGCGACGATCAACCACCCGGGGGTCGTGGACGTCTACGACTACGGGGCTCACGAGGTACCGGGCGCGGGGGCGACCGTCTACCTGGTGATGAAGTTCGTGGACGGCGAGCCGCTCGACCGGCTGCTCGCCCGGCTGGGGAGCATCGCCCCCGGCGCGGCGATGGAGCTCATCGCCCAGGCGGCCTCGGCACTGCAGGCCGTGCACGACCAGGGCATCGTCCACCGGGACGTCAAGCCGGGCAACCTGATGGTCCGGCCCGACGGCACGCTCGTGCTCACCGACTTCGGCATCGCCAGGTCCGACGCGGCCAGCCGGCTGACCGACGCCGGCATGGTGCTGGGCACCGCCGCCTACTGCGCGCCCGAGCAGGCCGAGGGCGCGCCGGTCACCCCGCTGGTCGACATCTACGCCCTCGGCGTGGTCGCCTACGAGTGCCTGGCCGGGCAGCGGCCCTTCGACGGCGACAGCCCGGTCACGATCGCGCTCAAGCACATCCGCGAGGCCCCGCCGCCGCTCCCGGCCGCGATCCCGCCCGCGGTCCGCGCCCTGGTGGAGCGGGCGCTGTCCAAGGACCCGGCCCGGCGCTTTCCCAGCGCCGCGGCGATGAGCACCGCCGCCAGGCAGGCGGTGCTGGCCGCGGAGACGGGCGCCGAGGCGGCCCAGCAGGCCCCCGCCGGATACGCCGGCTACGACCCGGCCCCCGCCGGCTACGACCCGGCCTCCACCGGCTACGGCGCGGACGTCACCGCGCAGCAGGCCGGATGGGCGCAGACGGGATGGTACGACGCCGCCAGGCCCGAGGCGGGCCAGGCCCATCAGGAGAGCGCCGGGCCGACCGGATGGGTGGAGGCGGCCCAGCCGACCGGCATGCGGCACGTCGCCGCGCAGCCGACGACCGGCTGGCGGGCGGAGGCGCCGACCTCGCCGCCGCCCGGCATGCCGCCGGTCGATCCCGGCCATCGCGGCAGGGGTCGCCGCGGCGCGCAGCGGCCCAGGCGCAAGGGCAGCCTGCTGGCCGTCACCGCCGGGGCGCTCGTGCTCGGCGTCGGACTCGCCACCGTGGCGGTCAACGTGGTGGCGGCCTCCGATAGGGAGCCGCAGGTCACCCAGCCGGGCAGCGCCGAGACGCTGCCCGCGGGAGCCGAGTCGCCGAAGCCCTCCAAGGCCACCTCGCGCCCGCCGAAGCCCACGCCGACGAGGGAGCGCCTGACCAAGCCGACGCCCACCGCGGAGCCGACCCCGACGGAGGAGCCGACCGAGGAGCCGACTCCCACGCCGACTCCGACTCCGACGCCCTCCAAGAAGCCGACTCCCACGCCGACTCCGACGCCGGCGGTGAAGAAGAAGGTCCCGAGCGTGCTGGACCTGACCCCCGAGCAGGCCAAGGACGTGCTGGCGAAGGCCGGTCTGAAGGTGACGGTCACCTACAGCGGCGACGCCGACCCCGACCAGTGCACCAAGGTGGTCGAGCAGCGGCCGGGCGCGGGGGCGATGCAGGACGTCAGGAAGCCGGTGGAGGTCATCGCGGTCAACGTGCCGTGCCCGACCCCCAGCTCGACTCCGTCGTCGAAGCCGACGTCCTAGGAGTCCCGGCGCCGGGCCCCGTGGGGATCCGGCGCCGGAGTCCCGGTCGTCAGACCCCCGTGGTGGTGCGCGGGTAGGCGACGGACGGGTCGGTGGCGATGTTCACCATGTACGGCACGCCCGAGTCGAACGCGCGGCGCAGCGCCGGGCCGATCTCGGTGGGGTCGGTGACCAGTTCGCCGCCGCCGCCCAGGGCGGTCACCACCTGGTCGTAGCGGCACTGCGGCTGCAGGTCGGCGGCCACGTCGTAGCCGTAGAGCATCTGCATGGGGTGCTTCTCCAGGCCCCACATGCCGTTGTTGCCGCAGATCATCACCACCGGCAGGCGGTGCCGTACCAGCGTGTCCACGTCCATCAGCGAGAAGCCCGCCGCGCCGTCGCCCAGCAGCAGCACCACCTGGGAGGAGGGGCGGGCCAGGCGGGCGGCGATGGCGTAGCCCAGGCCGGTGCCCAGGCAGCCGTACGGGCCCGGGTCGAGCCAGTTGCCGGGCTGGCGGGGCTCGACGTACTTGCCGGCGTAGGAGACGAAGTCACCGCCGTCGCCGATCACCACGGCGTCGTCGGCGAGGATCCTGCCCAGCTCGCCGTAGATGCGCATCGGGTGGATCGGGTCGGCCTCGGCCGCGAGCAGCCCGGCGTCCCCGGCGATGGCGGCGGCCGAGGCGTCGGCCAGCTTCGCCAGCCACGGGGCGTACCTCACGGGGGACACGCCCGCCTCGGTGCAGGCCGTACCCAGCCCCCAGAACAGCAGGGACAGGTCGCCCGCGGCGGAGCCGGCCGGCTGCATGTGCGTGGCCAGCTGCGAGGGCGCGTCCACCAGGTGCACGACCTTGGCCAGCGGGGCCCCGTCCTTGCCGCCGAACCAGCCGTAGCCGAGCCGGAAGTCCAGCGGGGTGCCGGCCACGATCACCAGGTCGGCCTGGGAGAAGGCCAGGCTCCTGGCCCGGTTGACCAGCAGCTCGTGCCCGGCGGGCAGGATGCCCCGGCCCTGGCCGTTGGGGATGACCGGCAGGCGGTACTCCTCGGCGAAGCTCCGGGCGACCTCCTCGGCGCGGTCCATCCACACGTCGGAGCCCAGGACCAGCACGGGCCGCTCGGCCTCGGCCAGCAGCCTGGCGATCGAGGCCAGGGCGTCGGCGTCGGGTTCGAGGGGGGAGGGGGTCAGCGTCTCGGTGGCGTGCGGGGCGGCGGGGGCGAACAGGTCGTCCATGTAGAAGTCGAGGAAGACCGGGCCGCGGTGCGGGGCGATGGCGGTCCGGAAGGCCATCTCGACGTCCTGGCCGACGGAGTCGGCGCCCGAGCCGGTGAAGGCGAGCTTGGTGATCGGGGTGAACAGCGGCGGGTGGTCCATCTCCTGCAGTGCGCCGGAGCCCCAGCGCGAGCGCGGGGCCCTGCCTCCCATGACCACGACCGGGGAGCCGTTGAAGTGGGCGGTGGCCACGCCGCTGACGCCGTTGGTGATGCCGGGACCGGCGGTGAGCACGGCCAGGCCCGGCTTGCGGGTCAGCCGGGCGGTCGCCTCGGCGGCGAAGACGGCGCTCTGCTCGTGCCGCACGTCGAGGATGGAGACGTCCTCATGGACCGCTCCGTCGTACAGGGGGAAGACATGCCCGCCGGACAGGGTGAACATCGTCTCGATGCCGTAGGCCTTGGAGACGGCGACCGCGACGTCGCCCGCGTGCTTCGGAGACTCCATGCGCGAAACCTACCAGTCAGTCACTTAGCCGGACAGGGGAGTGGGCGGGGGGCCCGGGGGGACTCATGGGCCTCATACCCTCCCCCGATTTCCCCTCGTCACACGCGCGAACCATAACCGGTCCCCTACGGCACGTGACCGGTCGACGACCGAACCTTGACCGGACGCCCGCGGCCGGGCCGCGGCCTTGACGGTGGCGGGGGAAGGGGGATTGATGGACAGCGAATCCAATTCGGTTTTCGCAGGAGGGGCCGCCATGCCGATTCCGCGTTCGATCCTGACCAAGGGAGATCTCCCGGACCTGGATCTCGCCGTCGTCAGCGGGAGCTGGCCCAGCGATATCTCAGGACATTTCATCATCAGCAGCTCCGACCAGCGCAGCAACCCGATCCACGCGTTCTTCGGCGACGGCATTCTCGTCCGCCTCGCGCTCACCCCCGGCACCGACGGCGCCCCCGCCGGCCGGTTCGCCTGGCGGCCGCGGGTCATCGACTCCCCCTCGGTACGGCTGCGCCGCCGGCGCCCCGACCTGTTCACGGCCGGACCGGTCGGCACGTCCTCGCCGTTCGGCGGCCTCAACGCCGCCAACACCGCCCCGCTGCCCTGGGGCGACCGGCTCTTCGCCACCTGGGACGCCGGGCGCCCCGTCGAGGTCGACCCGGTCAGCCTCGCCTTCCTCGGCGAGGTAGGCCATCGCGACGACTGGGCCCCGGTCCTCGACGCCCCGGTCCTGCCCTCGATCCTGTCCACCGCCCACCCCGTGATCGACCCCGACCGCGGCTGCCTGTGGTCGGTGACCCGCGACCCGCTCACCGGCGGGCTGTCGGTGGTGCGCTACGACGGCGCGGGCAGACACGTGCGGCGCCGCCCCGTCGAAGGAGTGGTGTTCCCGCAGGCCACCCACACCATCACCCAGACCCGCGACTGGCTGGTGCTCGCCGACACCGCCTACAAGGTCGACCTCGACGAGGTCCTCGGGGCGGGCGACCGCCGGGTGGCCAACAACCCCGACGGCCCGCTGGTGCTCGTCCGCAAGGACGCCTTCGACGCCGCGCCGCCGGGCACGCCGGTGCGCGGCACCGTCTTCCGGATCGCTCCCGAGGTCAACCACTTCTACGCCGTCTACGACGACTCCGCCGGGATCCGTATCGTCATGGAGCACACGCCGGGCGTGGACATCGGCATGTACCTGCGGGAGGACGACCTCGACGTCCACGGCCGCCCGATCGACCCCGCCCTGCGCGGCATGTACTGCCACGGGATGACCCCGGCCCTCACCACGCTCCTGGAGTTCGACCCCGGCCGCGGGACGGTCACCGACCTCGCCCGGCTGTACGACCCGGAGCGCTACTGGCAGGCCGAACTGTCGGCCGTCGACTGGTCCGCGGAGGGACGGCTCGCCCCGACCCGCCACCATCTGATCTTCCAGGGCTTCCATCCCGAGGGGATCAACCAGCGGGCGCTGCGCAACTACGGCTCACGGGTGGACCGCTCGCTGTTCCCCGCCGAGCAGACCCCGGCGGTGCTCGCCTCCCTGGAGCACGGCTCGCTCAAGCCGCTGTCGGAGTGGGCCTGGTCCCCGGACGACTATCCGACCGCCCCCGCGTTCGTGCCCAGGAACCCCGGCGGGCCCGGGCGCAGCCGCTACGCGGGCGCCGAGCCCGGCGGGCACGACGGCCACCTCGTCGTGGTCGTGCACAACGACGCCCGCTTCCGGATCGAGGTCTTCGACGCCGCCGCCGTCTCGCGCGGTCCGGTGGCCACGCTGGCCCCGGCCCCCGGCACGGTCATCCCGTTCATGATCCATGCGGCCTGGATGCCGGAGGCCCGGCCCGCCGACCCCTCCGTCGAACGGCTCCGCTTCGCCGACGACCTCGACGACCGGCTCGGGCAGCTCGACCCCGCCCTGCAGGCCGTGGCCCGCGAGGTCGCCGCGGAGCTCTGACGGGGCTCCGGAGGCCTCACAGCGGGGGGACCGACCAGCCCTTCTCCGCCCACAGGGGCGCGTGCTCGGCGTTGACGTACAGCCGGTCCTCGGGGTTGGGGATCCGGTGGTAGCTCTGCGGGTGCAGCAGCTCGTGCGAGCTGTCGGACAGGTCCAGGACGTAGCGGTCGGGAGCCCGCCGCCCGGCCAGGAAACGCAGCTCGAAGGCGTGCAGCTTCAGCGGGTCGGCCGGGTTCCAGAGCCCGGCGCCGGCCTGGCGCGCCCGCCGCACCGAGTCGCGGGCCTGGCCCAGCGCGCCGCGCTCGGCCAACTCCCTGGCCGACCCCGGGGCGGGTACGGCCTGCGCCACCTTGTTCTCCTGGCGGACGAAGGGGTCGACGTTGGGCCAGATGAGGTACGGCATGACGTGCCCGCCGGCCAGCAACCGCTCGTTGTACGGCGCCGGCCGCGGCTTGGCCTTCTGGTCGCGGTTGACGTAGCACAGCAGCCTGCCGTACCGGTCGAGGATCTCGTGGGCGAAGGCCAGCCGCAGCTTGAAGGTCTCCCCGGTCAGGCCCTGCTCGGCGATGTCCGAGCTGATCATGTCCTTGAGCGCCTGCGTGGGCGGGCCGCCGTGGGCGGCGTGGTTGGCGGCCGTTCCGGCGTCCAGCTTCGTGAGCAGGTAGGCGTGGAGCGAAGCGCGCAGCGGCAGCGGTTCGAGACCGGGCGCGAACGGGTCGGTCAGGAACTGCGTCCAGGCCGGATTCGAGATCTTGACGAAGCTCTTCGGCCAGTCGGGGAAGGCGGTGTTGCGGGGCAGCTCGAAGCTGACCTCGGGGGCGTCCACGCCGAGCAGGCGCACGCCGAAGTTGCCGTCGGCCGCGATGTTGATGGTGTCGCCGTCATGGACGATCTTGTCGACGGGCTGGGGCGCGCCTCTGGAGCGTGCGAGGAGTGCGTGTCCGACGGTGATGCCGGGAACGGGCTGTTCGATCGCTTTCGCCATGTTCCACATGATGAACGCCCGTTCGCGGCTCGTCAGGAGGGTTGCCGGTCCCGAATATGACTCCTGTGACTCCGGGACCGGGGAACACGGGTCAGAGCGTGTCGGAGAGCGCCTTGATCGGCATCTTCAGGTCGGCCAGCAGCTCCAGGTCCTGATCGGCGGTGCGGCCCAGGGTGGTCAGATAGTTGCCGACGATGATCGCGTTGATCCCGCCCAGCAGGCCGTCCCGGGTGCCCAGATCGCCCAGCGTCAGCTCCCGGCCGCCGGCATAGCGCAGGATCGTGCGCGGCAGCGCCAGCCGGAAGGCGGCGATCGTCTTGAGCGCCTCGGATCCCTCCAGCAGCGGGAGCGACTCGAAGGGCGTGCCGGGGCGCGGGTTGAGGAAGTTCAGCGGCACCTCGTCGGGCGCCAGCTCGCCCAGCTGCCCGGCGAACTCGGCGCGCTGCTCCAGACTTTCGCCCATGCCGACGATGCCGCCGCAGCACAGCTCCATCCCGGCCTCGCGCACCATCAGGCAGGTGTCCCAGCGCTCCTGCCAGCTGTGGGTGGTGACCACCTTGTCGAAGTGCGAGCGGGCGGTCTCCAGGTTGTGGTTGTAGCGGTGCACCCCCATCTCGGCCAGCTCGTCGACCTGGGCCTGGGTGAGCATGCCCAGCGAGCAGGCGACGTTGATGTCCACCGCCTCGCGGATCGCCTTGACACCCTGGCGGACCTGGTCCATCAGCCGGCGGTCGGGGCCGCGCACGGCGGCCACGATGCAGAACTCGCTGGCGCCGGTGGCGGCGGTCTGCCGGGCGGCTTCGACCAGCGCGGGGATGTCCAGCCAGGCGGCGCGGACCGGGGAGGAGAACTGGCCGGACTGGGAGCAGAAGTGGCAGTCCTCGGGGCAGCCGCCGGTTTTGAGGGAGACGATGCCCTCGACCTCGACCTCGGGGCCGCACCAGGCCATGCGCACTTCGTGGGCCAGGGCTAGCAGGTCGGGCAGGCGCTCATCGGGCAGGGTCAGGCACTGCAGCGCCTGGGCGGCGTCCAGGCCGCGGCCTTCCTGGAGGACCTGGACCCGGGCGATCTCAAGGATGTCGCTCAACTGATGGCTCCGCTCTGCGGGGGTCGGCTACGGAGCCAGCCTAGATGTGCGCTCCACGCGGCGGGGGCGGGTCGTGGCGGGTACGGCAGGTCGTGATCACGAAGCGATCGTGAACGCCGTGCGGAAGGCCGCCGCGTCGAAGGCGCCGCCGAGTGACGGGCCCAGACCGGCCCGGGCCGCGCGGGCGAAGCTCTCACGGTCCATCGCGCCGGCTCCCTCCGGCAGGACGCCGGTCAGCGGGCGGGCGGCCAGCATCTCCAGGTCCGCCACGTTGCACCGCTCGGCCAGGCCGGGCTCGGCCGGCCACGACCCGATCACCACCCCGGCGGGCTGAAGCCCCCGCCCGGCCATCGCCTCCAGCGTCAGCGCGGTGTGGTTGAGCGTGCCCAGCCCCGCCCTGGCGACCAGGAGCACCGGGGCCCCGAGCCTGCGGGCCAGGTCGGCGATCGTGGCGCCCTCGTCGTCGAAGCGGACGAGCAGGCCCCCGGCGCCCTCCACGATCACCAGCCGGTGCGACTCCGCCAGCTCCTCGATCCGTTCGGCGGCCCGGGACGGCGACATCGCCCCGGCCCCCGAGACCCGGGCCGCGGCGGCCGGGGCCAGCGGGTCGGGGAAGCGGGCGAACTCGAAGGTGGTCGTCACGCCCGAGAGCCGGATGACGTCGTCCAGGTCGCCGGGCTCGTCCGGCCCGACCCCGGTCTGCGCGGGCTTGACCACCGCGACCGACGAACCCCGCTCGCGCGCGAGGGCCGCCACCGCGGCCGTGACGACCGTCTTGCCCACCCCGGTGTCGGTCCCGGTGACCACGAGAATGCTCACCCGCACCACCCTAGGGGCAAGCTCATCCGGCGCCGGGCACCGGCAGGGGGGTCAGGTGCATGCGGAGCCGGACGCGGGAGCGGCCGACCATCTGGGAGATGCTGAACTCGTCGCACAGCCGGCCCATGAGCCACAGGCCGAATCCACGCGGGCTGTCGGCTTCCGGGGTGGGGCGGTGGACGTCGTGGGCCTGCAGCGTCCCGGAGGAGTCGGTGATCTCGACGGTCAGGCAGCCGTCGTCGTACCAGAGTTCGAGGGTTCCGGTGCCGCCGCCGTGCTCGCGGACGTTGATGACCGCCTCGTTGGCCGCCACCACGAAGTCCATCAGGCGGTGGCCGCTCAGACCCGCCTCGGCCGCCAGTTCGGCGATCCGCTCACGCAGGGCGGGCAGATCGGTGTCGATGTCCCATCGGTGGTGCCGGGGGGTGCCCACTCGCGCTCCTCTCAGCGTGAGGTTGCGGGACCGGAGCCGTCGCTCCGGTCGTGCCGGGAGCCGAAGGCGATGGTCATACGGTAGTTCCCCTCTATGGGCAGGTGATGGTGCTTCCGGGAATTTTGTCGCACTCTCAGAGAAGTGTGATGGGGCGGAGCGGGGGTGGTGTTGACCCGGAGCGTGGCGGGAGAGGCGGGTATGGTGGTCGGACGCCCTACGTGGAAGGCCCGGTGATGACGAGAGTACGGCCGGCAGGCGAGAAAACCGGTGTCGTTTCCGCGGTCGAGCGCCCGGCTTGGCGAAACGATACGGAGTTCCTGGTGGAGGCCGGTCGCCGGCTGTCCGCCTCACTCAACACCCGCCGCTGTGCGCGGACCACCGCCGAGCTGGCCGCGGCCTTCCTGGCCGACGTCGCCATGGTGGTGCTGCCGCCCACCCGGCGCCGGGCGGGCTGGCTGCGCGGCACGGCCGGGCGGACCGGCCTGGAGGAGGGCGAGATCGACCTCGCCGCCGCCGCCGAGGTGCCGGGGCTCGCCGAGGCGCTGGCGGGCTTCCCGCCGGTGCCCAGCCGCTGGCTGGACTCCGCGCAGACACCGGCGTGGCTGTTGCCCGGGGGGTTCGGCCCGGTCGGCCACCTGCTGGTGACGCCGCTGCCCGGCAACGGCGTCCCGGCCGGGGCGCTCGTGCTCGCCCGCCGCGAGGGCTCCGCCCCCTTCGACGACAAGACCGAGACCCTGGTGCGGGTTTTCGCCGCCCGGGCCGGCGCGGCCATCTCCGCGGCCGTGCTGTACCAGGAGCAGAGCGCCACCAACGCGATCCTGACCGGCGACCTGCTGCCGCCCCCGCTGCCCGAGCTGGAGGGGGTGCGGATGGCCGGGGCGCTGCGCGCCTCCCAGCAGGCCGGGCTGATCGGCGGCGACTTCTACGACGTCTACCTGCCCGACGCCGACGCCCTGCGCGACGAGCCCGGGCGCAGGCCGCTGGTGACGCTGGGGGACGTGTGCGGCAAGGGGGCCAGGGCCGCGGTGCTGGCCGGGCAGGTCCGCCACAGCCTGCGCACCCTGCTGCTGCTGGAGGGCCGTCCCGAGCGGATCGTCGGGCTGCTCAACCGGTCCCTGCTGGCCTCCCCGGCGAAGAGCCCCTTCGTCACCATGGTGCTGGGGGCGGTGCACTCCGCCGCCGGCGGCCACACGCGGCTGGAGCTGGCCATCGCCGGGCACCCGGCCCCGCTGGTCCTGCGGGGCGACGGCACCGTGGAGGAGATCACCGAGCGCGGTTCCCTGCTCGGCGCGCTGAGGAGCATCGTCCCCGCCCTCGTCACCGTCGACCTGGCCCCGGGCGATGTGTGCCTGTTCTACAGCGACGGCATCACCGAGGCCTTCGGCGGTCCCACGGGCAGGGAGATGTACGGCACGGCCCGCCTGAAGGCCGACCTGGCCACCTGCGCGGGCATGCCGGTCACCGCCCTGGTCGAGCGCCTGGAGCAGCTCAGCACCGGCTGGCTGGCCGAGAGCGCGGAGCAGGACGACCGCGCGCTGCTGGCCGTACAGGCGGTGCCGTCGGAGGCCCGCGTCCCGGCCGGAAGAGGGGGGGAGCGATGACAGGCCTCGTTCCGGCCACGAGAGGGGAGGCGCGGTGAGCGAGCTCGTCCTGGCCCCCGGCCTGGAGGCGGCCGCCGAGAACTACCTCGAGCACATCGGCCACGCCGACGAGTTCGGCGCGGTCGACCTGGCTTTGAACCTGCTGGACGACGGGGTGCCCGCCGAGACCCTGCTGCTGGGACTCATCGCCCCCGCCCAGCGTCGCGTGGGCGAGCTGTGGGCCGCCGACCGCTGGTCGGTGGCCCGCGAGCACGGGGCCACGGCGGTGAGCGAGCGGGTCGTGGCGGCCATCGCCTCCCGGGTGCGGCCCGAGCCCGTCCTCGGCCGGGTCGTCGTCGCCTGCACCGACGGCGAGTACCACGCCCTGTCCACCCGGCTGCTGACCGAGGTGCTCCGCCTGCGCGGGTGGCGGGTCGACTTCCTGGGCGCCAGCGTCCCCGGCACCCACCTGATCACCCACCTGCACCAGAAGGGGCCCGACGCGGTCGCCCTCAGCTGCACGCTGCCCACCCGGCTGCCCCGCGCGCACGCCACGCTCACCGCCTGCCAGGCCGTCGGCATCCCCGTCCTGGCCGGAGGCCCCGGGTTCGGCTCCGACGGCCGCCTGGCCCGGCTCCTGGGCGCCGACGGCTGGGCTCCCAGCGCGGACGCGGCCGCCGACCACCTCCAGTCCGGCGGCCTGCCGTCGTCGCCGGTGGCGATGGACGCCATGGCCCACCTCGCCGACGAGGAGTACACCCAGCTGGTCCGGCGCCGCCCGGCCATCCTGACCGGCGCGATGGACGCCCTCGCCGGCGCCTACCCGCCCATGGCCCGGTACGACGACCGGCAGATGGAGTCCACCGCCGAGGACATGGCCCACATCGCCGACTTCCTCGCCGCCGCGCTCTACGTCGACGACACCGCCGTGTTCACGGACTTCGTCACCTGGACGTGCGGCGTGCTCCGGGCGCGCGGGGTGCCGCCCGGGGCGCTCGTGCGGGGGCTTCGCGTCTTCCGGGACCAGCTGAGAGAATTCCCTCGGGCCCGTCACCTGCTGGCCGAGGGCATCCATTCGGCGCACGCCGCCGAGACCGACGACGCCGATTGGGAGAACGAACGTTAGATGCTGGAGAGGATCCCGTTCCGTACCGAGGTGCTGGTTCCTGAACCGGGTGTGACCCGCGTGGTGGTCACCGGACACCTCGACTACGACACGGCTGCGGAGCTGTCGGCCATGTCGCCGAAGTTGTTCACCGGGAACGTCGAGGTGGTCGAGCTGGACCTGGCCGGCCTGACGTTCATCGACTCATCGGGGATGGCGGCCCTGATCCACGTGTACAACGCCGCGGAGGAGGCCCGCGGGAAGTTCAGGATCGTCGCCCTGACCCCCTACCTCAGTCACCTGTTCCAGGTCACCGCTCTGGACAAGGTGTTCGACCTGCCGTCCTGAGCCCGGCCGCCCGGCGGGGGCACGGTGATCGCCAGGACGGCGGTGTCGTCGTTCATGCCGCGGCCGAGCCGGTGGACGACCTCGTCCACCACGTCGATCATCGTGGCGGCGGGCAGGCCCGCCAGGCTCCGGGCCAGCGCGGTCAGCCGTTCGTCGCCGAACATCTCCCGGCCGGCGGGGGCGTCGTCGGCGAAGACGTAGGACTCGGTCAGGCCGTCGCTGTGCAGCAGCAGCCCGTCTCCCGGTTCCAGCCGTGCCCGCACGGCGGTGATGGTGGGGTGGGGGAAGATGCCCACCAGCGAGCCGTTGGGCGGGTGCAGCGCCTCGACCCGGCCGCCGGCGCGGACGAGCTGGGCGGGGGGATGGCCGCCGGCGGCCAGCACCAGGTCGAAGCCGTCGCCGTCGGGGGTGAGCAGCCCGAACTGGACGGTGCAATAGCGCGGCTCGTCCGGCTGCTGTTCCTGCAGCAGCACCGTGTTGAGGTTGGTCAGCACGCTGACAGGATCGGGGTGGTAGGTGGCCGCGGCCCGCAGCGTGTAGCGGGTCAGCGAGGTCAGCGCGGCGGCCTCGGCGCCCTTGCCGCACACGTCGCCCAGGAAGAACCCCAGCCTCCCGCCCTCCATCGGGAAGGCGTCGTAGAAGTCGCCGCCCACCCGGTCGCAGGAGGCCGAGTGATAGCAGGCCGCCAGCTCCAGGCCCGGCACCCTGGGGAGCAGGGGCGGCAGCAGGGAACGCTGCAGGGCGCTGGAGAGCGTCTCCAGCCGTTGTTTCTCGGCCTCCAGCTCCCGGCGCATCCGCCGCTCCCGCGTCACCGTGGAGAGCGCGGAGACGCGCAGGTCGAGCTCGTCGACGACCACCGCGGCCAGGTCGCGCAACGCCCGCAGCTGTTTTCCCGCGGCCGTGCGGGGCGCGGTGTCCAGGACGTTGATCGTGCCCAGCCGGTGCCCGTCGGAGGTGGTCAGCGGCACGGCGGCGTAGAAACGGACCCCGGGCTCGCCGTGGACCAGCGGGTCGCGGGCGGCGCGCTCGTCACCGGTCGCGTCGGTGACGATGTACGGACCGTCCTGGAGGATCGCCTCGCCGCACAGGCCGGCGTCGCGGTGGATCTGCCGCGGCCCGGCGGGCAGCCCCTGCCTGGCCTTGAACCAGATCCGGTCCTCGTCCACGATGGTGATCGCGGCCATCGGCGTCTCGAAGACCAGCGCGGCCAGCGCGGCCAGCCGGTCGAAGGCGTCGTCGGGCGGGGTGTCGAGGATGCGATAGCGATGAACCGCCGCCAGCCGGGCTTCTTCGGCCGCCGCGCCGCCGGTGCCGCTCAGGGTGTCCGTGCTCATATCCACCTTTCGCATGCCCCGGGGCGGGAGGTTGCCTCCCCTGGGGCACGGGCCGGACGGCCGGTGACGTCGCGCCCGCAGATGCCTGTAATGGCCACCAAGCATCCGTCTCCCGGCCGATACGACGACTCTGGCCAAACCAGCGTTCACTCCAGGCTAGGCCGACACACGCGTCGAAGTCTGCGACTTGGGACAACGACGCGCGGGACGCGGAGCGCCTCAGGGACGGCGCAGGCGGGTGACGAACTTGTAGCGGTCGCCGCGGTAGAGGGACTGGGCCCACTCGACGGGGTTGCCGTCGGCGTCGAAGGCGTGGCGGGTCAGCAGCAGCATCGGCAGGCCGACGTCCACGCTGAGGACCTGGGCGTCGTACGGCGTCGCGAGCACGGTCTCGATGATCTCCTCGGCGTCCATCAGCCGCACGTTGTAGGCGTTGTGCAGCGTCTCGTACAGCGAGGAGTGCACCTCCAGCTCCCGCCGGAGCCGGGGGAAGCGGCGGGCCGACAGGTGGGTGGTGTCGATCGACATCGGCTCGCCGTTGGCCAGGCGGAGCCGGTGGATGCGCAGCACGCGCCCGCCCGGGTTGATGGCCAGGCGGCGGGCCAGGGGCTCGTCGGCGGTCACGTAGCTGATGTCGAGGATCTTGGTGTCGGGTTCGAGGCCGACGGTCCGCAGATCACCGGTGTAGGAGGTGAGCTGGAGGACCTGGGCGACCTTGGGCTGCGCGACGAAGGTCCCCTTGCCCTGGATGCGCACCAGGCGCCCCTCGACCACGAGCTCCGACAGCGCCTGGCGCACCGTGGTCCGCGAGGTCTCGAAGCGGACCGCGAGAGTGCGCTCGGGAGGCAGCGCGCTGCCGGCGGGCAGGCTCTTGGTGAGCGCCAGCAGGCTCCGCTTGACGTCGTAGTACTTCGGGATCCGGGGTGACTCGTCGGTCATGGAAGCTCCTCACCCGACGGGGCCGAAGCCCGCGGGCACGCCGTGCCGCGCCCGACCGCGTCGCCGCGTCCGCTCACATGCTCACCTTCATCTCGGCCACAGCGGTGAGCGCAGCCCGGATCACCGCGAGATCATCGGAACTCAGATTGGCCCGCGCGGTCAACCGCAGGCAAGAGCGGCCGACCGGCACCGAAGGCGGCCGGAAGCATCCGGCGCGCACCCCGTGTTCCGCACAGATGAGGGCGGCCCTGAGTGCGGCCTCGGGTGCGCCGAGAACGACGGGGACGACCGCACCCGCCGGATCGCCGGTCTCCAGGCCGAGTTCGCGGGCCACGGCGGCCAGCTCCCTCGCCCTGCTCCGTACGAATTCGGGCAGTTCGGGCTGAGTTCGAAGGATATCCAGAGCGGCGAGTGCCGCGGCCACACTGCCCGGGGCCAGGCCGGTGTCGAAGATGAACGAACGGCCCGTGTCCACAAGGGTTTCGATCACTTCGGGCGCCCCGAGGACCGCTCCTCCCTGGGCACCGAGCGACTTCGACAGTGTGACGGTTCTCACAATCGCCCGTTCACCCGCCAGACCCGCTCCGTACACCGCGCCGCGTCCGCCGGGGCCGATCACGCCGAGCGCGTGCGCCTCGTCGACGACCAGCAGGGCGCCCTGCCGTACGGCCGCAGCGTGCAGTTCCTCCAGCGGCGCGAGGTCCCCGTCGACGGAGAAGACCGCGTCGGTGACCACGAGCGCGTGCTCCTCCTCCCGCTCGGCCAGCGCCTTCTCCACGGCGACGACGTCCTTGTGCGGGGTGACCGCCACGCGGGCGCGCGACAGCCGGCAGGCGTCCACGATCGAGGCGTGGTTGCCCGCGTCGGAGACCACCAGCCCGCCGGCGCCGAGGGCCGCCACGGCCGACAGGTTGGCCAGGTAGCCGGAGGAGAAGACCAGGGCGCTCTCGGCCCCGGCGAAGGCGCACAGCGCCGCCTCCAGCCGGGCGTGCAGCGCGGTGGACCCGGTGACCAGGCGGGAGCCGGTGGAGCCGGTGCCCCACGTGCGGGTGGCCCCGACCGCCGCCTCGGCCAGCCGCTCGTCCCTGGCCAGGCCGAGATAGTCGTTGGAGGCCAGGTCGATCAGACCGTCGTCGTCGGGCGTGCGCGCCCGCAGCGTCCTCCTCAGGCCCGCCGCGTCGCGCCTGGCCGTCGCCGCGCGCAGGCGCGCCAGCGGATCCCGGGTGTGCTCCATAGGGGGAATTTTGACAGTCGCGGCGGCCCGATTCGCGTTCGGGCCAGCAAAGAACGCATGATGCACGGGTGCCGACTCTTAGTGACCTGGCCGTCCGCCACACCGCGCTCGACGAAGCGGACCTCGAGTGGATGCACTCGCTGGTCTCCGACTGGCAGCTGCTGGCCGACCTGTCCTTCGCCGACCTCATCCTGTGGATCCCGCTCAGAGAGGGCACGGGGTGGATCGCCATCGCGCAGATGCGGCCCACGACCGGGCCCACCGTCTACCACGACGACGTCGTCGGCACGGTCATCGCCAAGGGAGAGCGCGAGCTCATCGACACCGCCTGGAACGAGCGGCGGATCTGCCGGGAGGGCGATCCCGACTGGTCCAGCGGGGTCCCGGTCCGCGAGGAGACCATCCCGGTACGGCGGGCCGACGCCGGTGCCGCGCCCGGCGAGCCGCCCGTGCAGCGCTATCTCGGGGTGATCCAGCGCTCGACGAACCTGTCCTCGGCGCGCACGCCGTCCCGGCTGGAGCTCACCTACCTGCAGAGCGCCTCCGACCTGGCCCAGATGGTGGCCGAGGGGCGCTTCCCCTTCTCCGGAGCCGAGCCGATCCTGGTCCGCTCGCCCCGGGTCGGCGACGGGCTGCTCCGGCTCGACCGGGCGGGCCGGGTCACCTACGCCTCGCCGAACGCCCTGTCGGCCTACCGGCGGCTGGGGCTCACCGCCGACCTGGTCGGCGCGGAGCTGGGCCGTACGACCGCCACGCTCTGCTACTCCGACGAGCCCATCAACGAGAACCTGATGGTCGTGGCCAGCGGCAAGGAACCGCGCGAGACCGAGGTGGAGGCGGGCGGCACGGTCGTGCAGCTGCGGGCGATCCCGCTGGTCGTCGGGGGCGGCCGGATCGGCGCGCTGGTGCTCATTCGCGACGTGACCGAATTGCGGCGCCGCGAGCGCGAGCTGATGACCAAGGACGCCACCATCCGGGAGATCCACCACCGGGTGAAGAACAACCTGCAGACGGTGGCGGCGCTGCTGCGGCTGCAGGCCAGGCGGCTGCGGGTGCCGGAGGGGCGCGAGGCGCTGGAGGAGGCGGTGCGCAGGGTCGGGTCGATCGCGATCGTGCACGAGACGCTGTCCCACACGCCCGAGGAGCAGGTGGACTTCGACGACATCGCCGACCGGGTCATCGCGATGGCCAGCGAGGTGTCGGCCCCCGAGGCCCAGGTGGCGCCGCGCCGGGTCGGGACGTTCGGGGTGCTGCGCTCGGAGATCGCGACGCCACTGGCGATGGTCCTCACCGAGCTGCTGCAGAACGCCGTCCAGCACGGGCTGGCGAACCGGCCGGGCCGGCTTCAGGTGATCGTCTCGCGGGGGTGCGACCGGCTCGACGTGATCGTCTCCGACGACGGGGCCGGTCTGCCCGAGGGGTTCGACCTGGAGTCGTCCACCAGCCTCGGGCTGCAGATCGTGCGGACGCTGGTCGTGGGGGAGCTGGCCGGGCGCCTGGCCATCGAGCCCCGCGCGGAGGGGGGCACCGAGGTCACCCTGGCCATCCCCCTCCCGGCCGCCTGACGGGCCGGGGCGGGGAGCGACGGGACGGGGCGGGTCAGACGGCGGCGCGGGCGCGGGCCCGGGCGGTGCGGCGCTTGAAGGCGCGGCGCTCGTCCTCGCTGAGGCCGCCCCACACGCCGGCGTCCTGGCCGGACTCCAGGGCCCACTTCAGGCAGGACTCGCTCACGGTGCACGTACGGCAGACCTGCTTGGCCTCTTCGATCTGCATCAGGGCTGGGCCGGTGTTGCCGATCGGGAAGAACAGCTCGGGGTCCACGTCACGGCAGGCAGCTCGGTGGCGCCAGTCCATGCGTCCACTCCTTCGTGTGAGGAGCCCTTTGCGTGGCTCCGTCGGCTCACTTTGTGAAGACTTTCACTAGCTAACGCGGACATCGTCCGGACCGGGTTCGGTCCGGAGAGGTCTGCGATGATCGCCGGTGGCCTGAGAGCGAGGTACGTTCAAAGGTCCTACGTTCCGACGTCAATGTTGAGATTGTCAGCCGAGGTCAGCGCACGCAAGGGTTTTGGAAGAACGTTTTCCCGGTAGGTATGTCGGATGCGTCACACGATGACGGGTTGTAACGATCTAGACCACGACCTGTAACGCGTTAGGGATAGACCGGAAAGTCACGCTCTCCACCTCTCCGAGGTAGTCGCCGTCGAGCTGATAGGCCACCGGCCGCTCGGCGGTCAGGGTGAACTCCTTCTCGTCGTGCAGCTGCACCAGATGCCTGCCGCTGGGCAGGGTCTCCCGGGTGCCGATGATCTGGGACAGCAGGTGGACCATGGCCGCCGGGCCCAGGCGCTGCAGGCCCAGCAGGTCCAGGCCGGTCTCGAAGCCCGCCCACGGGGTCGGGCAGACCGGCCGGGGCCCCACGTAGGACCAGGGGGAGGTGTTGGAGACCACTGCCATGAAGACGCCCTGGGCCGGGGGGATCCCCGGGCCCTCCAGGGTCATCGCGGCGTGGCGCTTGTCGGTCGACAGATAGTGGCGCAGCGCCGTGTTCACATAGCGGGCCGGGGTGGCCTTCAGCCCGGTGCCGCGCATCCCCTCGACCGCCCGGATGACCTCGGCGTCGTAGCCCAGGCCGCTGCAGAAGGTGAAGTAGCGGCTCTGCCCCTCCCACAGGGCCTGGCCGAGCCCGACCGTGCGCCGGCGGTCCTGCCCCACCGCCTCCAGGACCATGCCGGTGGCCTCCACCGGGTCGTTGGGCAGGCCGAGCGCCCGCGCGAAGACGTTCGCGCTCCCCCCGGGGATCACCAGCAGCGCCGGCCGGTCGGCCGCCGACTCCCCGTCGTCGGCCTCGAGCAGGCCGTTGACGGTCTCGTTGATGGTGCCGTCGCCGCCGAGCACCGCCATCACGTCGAACCCGGCCGCGTGCGCCGTACGGGCCAGGTGGGCGGCGTGCCCCCGGTATCCGGTCTCCTCGACGGTGAGATCCATCGTCGCGCCCAGTGCCCTGATGAGGACGTCCTGCGTCCGCTGGTTGGTCGTCGTGGCCTTGGGGTTCACCAGGAGCATCGCACGCATAAGGCCAGCGTATCCATCTATAACGGTACATAGGCGGCGCACGACCGATCGGCCCCCAACGGCTATAGGGTTGACCCCGTGCCGAACCGTCCGACGACCTTGACCGTCGCCGCCGCAGTCCTGGGCCTGGAGGGCCTCGCCGCCGTGCTGCTGGGCGGCTACGTCGGCATCGAGACGGTGATCGGTCAGCCGGACGACGTCATGAGCTCGGTCTTCGTCGCCGGGTTCGGGCTGGTCATCGGCGGCGCCCTGCTCAGAGTCGCCTGGGGGATGCTCCGGATGGAGCGGTGGACCCGCAGCCCCGGAGTGCTGACCCAGATCTTCATGATCCCGGTCTGTGTGACGCTGTTCCAGTCCGGCCAGACGTTGCTCGGCGTCCCCCTCGCCGCCGCGGCCGTGGCCGGACTGGTCACGCTGCTGTCCCCGCCGACGACCCGCGTGCTCTACGGAGACGAGCCGCCGCGCGGGGCGTAGGCGCGAGGGCCTAGTCGTCGGCCGTGAGGCCCTCGCGGAGCTGGGTCAGCGTCCTGGCCAGCAGCCGGGAGACGTGCATCTGCGAGATGCCCAGCTCCGTGGCGATCTGCGACTGCGTCATGTTGCCGAAGAAGCGCAGCAGCAGGATCCGCTTCTCGCGCGGCGGGAGCCGTTCGAGCAGCGGCTTGAGCGACTCGCGGTATTCGACGCCCTCCAGGGAGTCGTCCACGATGCCCAGGGAGTCGGCCACCGCGGGCGCGTCGTCGTCACCGGAGTCGGGGGCGTCGAGGGAGACCGTGGAGTAGGCGTTGGCCGACTCCAGCCCTTCGAGCACCTCCTCCTCGCTCATCTTCAGGAACGCGGCCAGCTCGGCGACGGTGGGCGCCCGGCCCTCGCGCTGCGACAGCTCGCTTATGGCCTTGGTGAGCGAGAGCTTCAGCTCCTGCAGGCGGCGCGGCACGCGGACCGCCCAGCCCTTGTCGCGGAAGTGACGTTTGATCTCGCCCACGATCGTCGGCGTGGCGTAGGTGGAGAACTCCACCCCGCGGCTGAGATCGAAGCGGTCGATGGACTTGATGAGGCCGATGGTGGCGACCTGGGTCAGGTCGTCGAGCCACTCGCCGCGGTTGCGGAACCGGCGGGCGAGGTATTCGACCAGAGGCAGGTGAAGCTCGACGAGCTCGTCACGGATGCGCTGGCGTCGCGGGTCGTCGGGGGTCAACTCCGCCAGTTCGCCGAAGAGCGTGCGCGCGCGAACCCTGTCGGGCACCGCGTGGTCGCTGGTGGCCATGGCACGAGTCCTTTCCGTCACGCCGGCCTCGCCGCGCCTCGGCGCTTGCGGAGCACGATCGCCATACGGTCCGGGGAGTCGGTCACCGCGTCGACGTCGTCGGCCAGGGCGGTGAGCACCATCCACGCGAACTCGTCACGCTTGGGCAGGGCGCTTCCCACCGTGCTGACCTCGACCCGGACCTGCATCTCCTGACCGGTGAGCTCGAACTCGGCGATCAGGTCGGTGCCCGGGACGGCCTGGGTCAACAACATCGCACACGCCTCGTCGACCGCGATCCGCAGATCCTCGATCTCGTCAAGCGTGAAGTCCAGCCGTGCGGCCAAACCGGCAGTGGCCGTACGTAACACGGACAGATAGGCACTCACGGCAGGGAGCCGGACGGTCACCACATCACGGATCCCGCCCATACCGACCGTAGGCGCCTCAGTGTGCTCGGTCACATTCCTCCTCGCAGAGTCGCTCACTGCAACCTACCGCCATGCAACGGTACATGGCCCTGTTGGACGCGCGATGAGGAGGATTTGCCCTATCTATGAGGCTGTATTGGACGCTGGGGCCGGCGGGTCACAAAATTGGGCCCCCTCGCCGCGGCGAGCGCGGCCAGGGGGCCCGGTGACCATGGGGCCGGAGTGATCAGGCGGCCTTGGTCTCCCAGAAGATCTTGGAAATCTCGTCGATCTTGGCCAGGAGCTCCTCGGCCTTGGAGACGTCGACGGTGCCCTTGGCGCCGGCGGCGCCCGCCAGCTTGGTGGCGTCCCAGAACAGCTGGTGGAGCTGGGGGTAGGCCTCCAGGTGCGGGGGCTTGAAGTAGTCGGTCCACAGCACCCACAGGTGGTGCTTGACCAGGTCGGCCCGCTCCTCCTTGATGCCGAGCGCGCGGGAACGGAAGACCGGGTCCTCGTTCGCGGCGTACTTCTCCATGATGGCCTTCACGGACTCGGCCTCGATGCGGGCCTGGGCCGGGTCGTAGACACCGCAGGGCAGGTCGCAGTGCGCCGAGGCGACGTGCCGGGGGCGCAGAAGTCGTGCGAGCATCGGAAAATCCTTCCTTGATGCTGAGATCAGCATGGTCTGGATCCGACCTTACTCGCCTTCGAAAACCCGTGCCTGGAGGGGTGTGCGCCTCGTGAGAGTCCGTGTCGAGGGGGATTCCATGCTTCCCGTCCTGCGCCCCGGGGACTGGTTGTGGGTACGGCGCGGCGCGCGGATCCGGGCCGGTGACCTGGTCCTCGCCAGGCTCCCCGAAGACCCCTCCCGGCTGATCGTCAAACGCGCCGCCTGGCCGGAGGGCGACGGCTGGTGGCTGGAGAGCGACAACCAGCGAGCCGGTGGCCGCAGGGACAGCTGGGACTTCGGCGCCGTCCCGGTGGCGGGCCGGGTGGTCGCGCGCTACAGGCCCGTCTTCTCCTTGCCGGTCTTCTTCCGGGCGCGGTAGGCGGCCACGTTCGCCCGGCTGGCGCACCGCTCCGAGCAGTAGCGGCGCGAGCGGTTGGAAGAGGTGTCGAGATAGGCGCGGCGGCAGGGGGAGGCCTGGCACAGGCCGAGCCGGTCGGCGCCCAGGTCGGTCACGATGGCGGCCAGGCCCATCACCGCGCCCACGATGTACTGGTCGGAGAAGCGGCCGCCCTCGGTGAGGTGCATGTGCCAGGCCTCACCGTCGTGGTCGGAGATCTGCGGGTGGACCGGGTGACGGCGCAGCAGCGCGTTGAGCCGGTCGACCACCTCGCGCTCGTCGCCCTCGGCCGCGGCCTCGAACACCGCGACGAGCTCCTCGCGCAGCTCGCGCAGGGCGGCGAGGTCGTCGCGGTCCAGCCGCGAGGCCTGCCGCGGGTGCCCGCCGTCCTCCAGGAGGGCGCGCAGGCCCTCCAGGCCGGTGAGGCGGTCGGGGCTGTTGACGAGCAGCACGGCCAGCTCGGCGTAGGAGGTCAGGTCCACGGGGAGATTCCGTCGATGTAAGCGATGGATGGCTAGGCCGAGTATTACACGAGTGACGCGGTTAACACGCTGTCAACGAAAGTGAGCAATCCCTGTCATCCACCGCAGTCTCACCATGTGGCACAATCAAAAAACGGGTGACCCCCGTACCCCCTCTCTGACGACCGTTCCCAGCGTGTAAGACCTGAGCGGCTACCGAAGCCGGGCCACGCTTCCCACGGCGTCTACGAAGGAAACATCCGTCTGTCTGACTGAACTACAGGGGTCGCTGTGGCCGTCACGCCATCCTCCATTTCCCTCGAATCCCTCGATCTGGATCCCGCCTTCGCCCTGCACCGCGGCGGCAAGCTGGAGGTCCGCTCCACCGTCCCGGTCCGCAACGCCGAGGACCTGTCCCTGGCCTACACGCCGGGCGTGGCCAAGGTCTGCACCGCGATCGCCGAGGAGCCCGAGCTCGTCAACGACTACACCTGGGTCTCCAACGTCGTGGCCGTCGTCTCCGACGGCACCGCCGTGCTCGGCCTGGGAGACATCGGCCCGGCCGCCGCCATGCCCGTCATGGAGGGCAAGGCCCTGCTGTTCAAGCAGTTCGCCAACGTCGACGCCGTGCCCATCTGCCTCGACTGCACCGACGTGGACGCCCTGGTCGAGACCGTGGCGCGGCTGGCGCCCTCGTTCGGCGGCATCAACCTGGAGGACATCAGCGCCCCCCGCTGCTTCGAGGTCGAGGACCGGCTGCGCGAGCTCCTGGACATCCCCGTCTTCCACGACGACCAGCACGGCACCGCCATCGTCGCGCTGGCCGCGCTGAAGAACGCGGCCCGGCTGACCGGCCGCTCCCTGGGCGACATGCGGGCCGTGGTGGCCGGCGCCGGCGCCTCCGGCGTCGCGGTCAGCCGCATCCTGCTGGGCGCCGGCGTCGGCGACATCGCGGTCTCCGACTCCCGCGGGATCATCTACGAGGGCCGCGGAGGCCTCAACCCCTTCAAGGAGGCCCTGGCGCGCGACACCAACCGGGCGGGCCTGCGCGGCTCCACCGAGGAGGCGCTGGCCGGCGCCGACGTGTTCATCGGCCTGTCCGGCTCGACGGTCTCGGAGGAGGCCATCGCGTCGATGGCGCCCGACGCCATCGTCTTCGCGCTGTCCAACCCGACGCCGGAGGTCCACCCCGACGTCGCCCGCCGGCACGCGCGGGTGGTCGCCACCGGCCGCTCCGACTTCCCCAACCAGATCAACAACGTGCTCGCCTTCCCCGGCGTCTTCCGCGGGGCGCTGGACGTGCGCGCCACCACCATCACCGAGAACATGAAGGTCGCCGCGGCCGAGGCGCTGGCCGCCGTGGTCGGCGACGACCTGTCGGCCGACTACGTCATCCCGAGCCCGTTCGACGAGCGCGTCGCGCCCGCGGTCGTCGCCGCGGTCGCCGGCCAGGCCCGCGCCGACGGGGTCGCCCGGCTCTGACCGGCCGCTGTGACCACGACCCGGCTGTGACCACGACCCGGCTGTGACCACGACCCGGCTCTGATCGGGTTCTCCCGGCTCCGACCGTGCGGAGCCCGCCCACCCGTGGGCCCCGCACCTTCCGGACTCACCCCGCAGGACGCCTTCCGCCCGACCGGCGAGGCGTCCTGTGTCATGCCGATGCCAAGATTCGTCACGGACTGTGCTATAAAAAGAGCCCTCCGTTATCTTCTCGGGCAGGGCGCGCACGAGGAACGGATGTGTGCGCGGCGGGACGCCGGATGCGTCCGTCGCGCTCCCCCGCATTTCCCCACCGTCGAGGAGAGCGATGGAACGCGAGCCCAACCGACTGCTCAAGCGGCTCATGGTCGAGGCAGGGTTCACCTACAACGGAGTGGCCAGAAGGCTCAACGATCTCGGCAGGACCCGCGGCCTGACCGGGCTGCGATACGACCACAGCTCGGTCACGCGCTGGCTCGGTGGCCAGCGTCCCAAGGAGCCGGTTCCGGGCCTGCTGAGCGAGATCTTCACCCTCCGGCTCGGCCGTACGGTCGCCCCGGAGGATCTGGGACTGCCCGCGTCATCCCCCCTCGATCTCGGGCAGGAGTTCAATCACACCTGGCATGAGGGGGTTGCAACCGTGACAGCACTGTGGCGAGCGGACGTCGAGAGGCGCAGGTTCCTGCTCGACTCCACCTTCGTGATCGGAGCCGGTTCCGTCGGCGCCGTGAAATGGCTCGCCCTCCCGCAGCAGACGCGTCCCGTGGCGGGCGGCTCCCGGCGGGTGGGGATGGCCGACATCGCCGCGATCCGGGAGGTGACCCGGTCCTTCGGCGAGCTGGACAACAGGTTCGGCGGCGGGCGGATCCGCTCGGCGGTCGTGAAATACCTGGACACCGCCGTCGCGCCGCTGCTCAACGACGGCTCCTACGCCGAGGCCACCGGTAAGGAGCTCGCCTCGGCCGCGGCGGAGCTGACCCGGCTGGCCGGCTGGATGGCCTACGACCTGGAGCACCACGGCGTGGCGCAGCGCTATCTCATCCAGGCGCTGCATCTGGCCAGGGGAGCGGGCGACCACGGCCTCGGCGGGGAGATCCTCGCCGGGATGAGCCACCAGGCCGTCTACCTCGGCCAGCCCGTCCACGCCCTCGACCTGGCCAGGGCGGCCCAGCTGTCGGCCCAGCGCGCGGGCGTCCCCGCGCTGCTGGCCGAGGCCTACGTCCTGGAGGCCCACTCCCACGCCCTGCGCGAGGACGGCGCGGCCTGCGCCAAGGCGCTGCACCACGCCGAGGAGGCCTTCGACCGCAGGAAGGCGGGCCAGGAGCCCGGCTGGATCGCCTACTTCGACGAGGCCTACATGTCGGCCAAGTTCGCCCACTGCTTCCGCGACCTGGGCGACGGGGAGCAGGCCGTACGGCACGCGCGGCGGTCGCTGCAGATGGACGGGCGGTTCGTGCGCGGACGCATGTTCAACCTGTCGCTGCTGGCCGCGGGCCTGCTGCGCCGCGGGCAGGTGGAGGAGGCATGCGCGGCGGCGGGCGAGGCGCTGGATCTGGCCGGCGGGCTGCAGTCGGCCAGGACCCGCTCCTACCTCAGGGACCTGTGGCGGCGCCTGCGCCCCCACGCCGCCGAGTCACCGGTGGCGGCGCTGGGCGAGCGGATGCGGCAGCTCGTCCCGGCCTGAGTTCCGGCTCGGGTTCCGGCCCGGGTTCCGGCCCGGGAAAAGCGGAAGGGGCCCGGTCCGAAGACCGGGCCCCTCGACGTCGCAGGCGGAAGACTCCTAGCGCAGGAGCTCGCCCTTGTCGCTGACGATCCGGGTGTTCCTGACCACGTTGGCCTCGTTGTAGACCCCGGCGGCGTCGCCGTCGAAGTACGGCGAGCTGACGAAGTCGATGCGCTCGTTGCCGTCCTGGTCGTGGAAGAGGCTGGTCACACCGTTGACGAAGCCCAGGCGCTTGGCGTTGTTGTACTTGAGGATCCACGGGCCGCCGTCGGCACCCGGGGTCATCGAGCACCGCAGCGCGATCTGGTCCTCGACCTTGTAGTCGTTGACCGCGTAGGTGCTGGTGTTGGTCTTGCCGTAGCAGTACTTCGGCGTCAGGCCGGTGTAGGGCTTGTCGCCGTCGGGGTGCGGGGCGGCGGGGTAGCCGAAGGCGAAGACCGGCTGGCCGATCTTCTGGTTCCACGCGAAGCCCTGCCCGCCGACGACCTCACCGAGGCGGCCGGTCTCCTTGGCCAGGCCGATGACGTACTTCTCGACCCAGTAGTAGGTGGTCGTCGTCACGTCGGTCTTGACCCACTTCTTGATGAAGTACTGGGTCTTGTACCACTCGATCTCGGTGTCGTTCTTGTCCTTGACAGTGGTCAGCTGACCGAGGAAGTTGCCGGCGGCCTTCTCCTTGACGAGCTTGTCGTACTCCTCCTTGGAGATCGGGGTCTTGCCCTTGTCCCCGCTCTTGGACTCGTAGCGCTCGTTGTTGGCGTAGGCGGAGCTGGCGACCGGGGCCTTGCCGTAGTCGTAGGAGGTCACCTCGACGGCCAGCAGCCGGACGCCGCCCTTGCCCTCCTCGGTGAGGTACTTGGGGTCGGAACGGTCAGCCGGCGGGTTGACGGTCTGGACGTCCTTGGCGACCTTGTCCTCCTTCTTGTACGGCCCCAGCGGGCCGTACTTGGAGACACCGGCGGCGTACTCGTCGGCGGTGATCTCCTTGGGCTCGATCCACTTGCCGCCCTTCCAGTCGGCGAACTCGGCGCCGGTGACGACCTTCTCGCCGTTCAGGACGAAGCCGTTGTAGACCGCGACGAAGGCGTAGTCGTGGTCGAAGTCCTCGTGGACGGAGAAGTTGTAGTGGGTGAAGGCGGCCTGGCCGACGTAGAGACCCCAGGGAGCCTTGCCCTGGTAGTAACCCGGGACGAAGACCCAGTTGCTCACGACCTCCTTGTTGCCCTCGACGTCGTAGGCGCAGTGGCCGGCGGTGGAGACGAGGTTGAGGTAGCGCGACTGGATCGAGGTGCCCGAGCACCAGCGCGGCTGGCCCTTGTGGTCGAGGAAGAACACCTTGCCGATGGTCCTGGGCAGGTTGACGTTCTTCACCTTGGCGGAGGGGCCGCTCTTGCCACCGGTGGGGGCCACGCTGCCGGCCTTGCCGTCACTGGTGTCGCCCTGGGTGGCCACCAGCTTGGTGACCTCCTTGGAGTCCCAGTTGTACTGGGTGGCCTTCTTCAGCGCGGCGCCGTTGGCGTCGAGCCAGAACTTGGCGATCGCGTAGGCGCCCGGGGCACCGGCGGTGAGGTTCTCACGGTCGAACTCCGGGGCGGTCGCCTGGGCGGGGGAGGCCAGGGCCGCGGCGGACAGGCCGGCGACGGTGAGGGGGATGAGGAGATGCTTTGCGCGGGGGTTCACAATGACTCCAGGATGGGGTGACGTCCCAGGGGGCTCAGGCGTCACACGACAGATTATGGGAAACCGTATCGATCTCCCGTACTCCCTGGTAGAGGCGCTGCCTGGGAATTGGGTCACGAATGCCGACAACGTCCGGTCAATGACGTCGAACGACGGAGGGGCCCGGTCCGAAGACCGGGCCCCTCCGTTTCACACTGGTGAGTCAGAGACGGGAAGCCTCTGCCTCGGGATCATCGGATCCGTACGGCTTACTTGTACAGCTCGCCGTTGGCGCCGACGATGCGGCCCGACCACACGTTGGCGGCCTTGGCGTAGATCGCGGCGGTCTCGCCGTCGAAGTACGCCGAGGTGCTCAGGTCGTAGCGGTCGTTACCGTCCTGGTCACCGAACAGGCTGGTGACACCGTTGACGTAGCCGAGACGCTTGGCGCTGCTGTACTTGATGAGCCACGGGGAGCCGTCGGCACCCGGGGTCATCGAGCACTTGAGGCCAACGTGCTCCTCGACCTTCTCGGCGGCGGAGACGTAGACCTTGCCGGAGGTCTTGCCGTAGCACCACTTCGGCGTGACACCGGTGAAGGACTTGTTGCCGTCACCGTGGGCAGCCGCCGGGTAACCGAAGATGTAGGTCGCCTGACCGGTCTTCTGGTTCCAGGCGAAGCCCTGGCCGCCGACGTTGTCACCGAGGCGACCGGCGTCCTTGGACAGCTCGATGTGGTAGGTCTTCAGGAACCACTTGGTGACCGAGACCTCGGAGGACTTGATCCACTTCTTGACGAAGAACTGGGTCGAGTACCACTCGATCTCGTTGCCGTTGCCGTCCTTGACGACGGTCAGCTCGCCGAGGAACTTGCCGGCGGCCTTCTCCGCGACCAGCTTGGCGTAGGTCTCCTTGCTGATGCTGACCTTGCCGGTGGTGCCGGCCTGCTCGCCGTTCTTGTAGGCGGCAGTGCCGGGGGCGGCCTTGCCGTACTCGTACGAGGTGACCTCGACGGTGGTCAGCTTGACGCCCTTGTAGCCGTTGTCGCTGAGGTACTCGCAGAGCTCGCGCTCGGTGTAGTACCGGCCGTTGGCCGGAGCCGGCGGGTTGACCGACTCAACGTTCTTGGAAACCGTGGTCTCCGAGAAGTACTGACCCGCGGGGCCGTACTTGGCGAGACCGGCCGCGCCCTCCTCAGCGGAGACTTCCTTGACGTTGACGTACTTCGGGCCCACGAACTTGGCGTACTCGTCGGCGGTGACGGTCTTCTCACCGTTGTAGGAGATGCCGTTGTAGACCG